>UCKS01000095.1 GCA_900473045.1 Hyphomicrobiales bacterium | reverse complement strand
GGCACCCCACGTATCATTCGGACTGCTGATCGGCGATTTTCTGCATGAGTCATGCGGAGAGTCCTATGAATGATAGTGTGAATCAGCCTCGATCCTTTGAGGTTTTGACGGCAGAACCCGTCCGACGTCGGCGCAAGCCGCGGGATTGGTCGGATGACGAAAAGGCGCGGATCGTCGCCGCGACGCTGCAGCCTGGGGCCAATGTCTCGGCGGTTGCCCGGTCTGAAGGCTTGGATCCCTCGCAGCTTTACGGGTGGCGTCGCAAGGCATTGGCATCGGGAGTTGTTGCGCCCCTGACGGAGAGAACGGGCAAGGAGATCAAGTTCGCCCGCGTTGAAACTGTCAGCAGCTCTGCGGTGGAAATCGTCATCGGCGATATCGTGGTGCGCCTCGGCGACGATTTTGACACTGATCACCTGGTGAAGGTTCTGCAGGCGGTTCGCAAGGCATGATCGCGTCGGGTGTGGTGGTTTATGTGTCGTGCCAGCCGGTCGACTTCCGCAAGGGAGCCGCCTCCTTGATGGCGCTGGTGCGGGATGGCGGTCTCGATCCTTTCAATGGCGCGCTTTACGTCTTCCGGTCGAAACGGGCCGATCGTATTCGTATAGTCTGGTGGGATGGCAGTGGCGTCTGCCTCTATTCGAAAACCTTGGAAGATCAAGGCTTCTGCTGGCCGGGCATATCGGCGGCACGGATACGTCTGGACCATTCTCAGCTTATGGCATTGCTGGCCGGAATGGATTGGAAAAAGATCCGCCCGACCAAGGTCAGGCGGCCCTTGTTGACGGGCTGACAGCGCCTGCGGCAAGATGAATCATGCCGCTGTAATGGTTGGGAAAACAGCTGTTTTTGTGCTCTAATCCTTCCCATGGATTTGCCCCTTCACGACCTGCCGGACGACGTTGACGCGCTGAAAGCGATGGTTCTTGCGCTGGCCCGCGAACAAGCCGTCAAGGAGGCCCGGCTTGTCGCCGCCGAAGCTGAGATCGCCCGACTGGAAGCCGTCGAGAAGAGCGCCAACGAGCGAATCACCAATCTCACATCGATCCTGAAGGTTCTGCAGCGCACACAACATGGCACCCGTTCCGAGCGGCTGCGCCTTGGCGTCAATGACGAACAGGTGTCCTTTGCCTTCGAGGAAGTCGAGACCGGCCTTTCGGCAATCCAGAGCGAGCTTGATCACGCGGCTAAAGACAAGCCGAAACGAGCACCACGTCCGCGCAAGGGTTTTGCCGTTCATCTCGAACGCATCGAGGAAGTGATCGAGCCGGAGATCCCGGCCGGCTGCGAGGGACTGGAAAAGGTCCTGATCGGTGAGGATCGCTCCGAACGGCTGGATGTCGTGCCGCCGAAGTTCCGGGTCATCGTGACGCGCCGCCCCAAATACGCCTTCCGCGGCCACGATGGCGTGCTCCAGGCTTTAGCACCGGCGCACATCATCGAAAGCGGCCTGCCGACGGAGCGGCTGCTCGCCTATATCGCCGTCTCCAAATACGCCGACGGCCTTCCGCTTTACCGGCAGGAAGCAATCTATCTACGCGACGGTGTCGAGATCAGCCGATCGGTGATGGCCCAGTGGATGGGGCATCTGGGCTTCGAACTTCAGATTTGCGCCGATTATATCCTCGAGCGCGTCAAGGAGGGAGAAAGGGTCTTCGCCGACGAGACGACCTTGCCCACGCTTGCGCCCGGTTCGGGGAAAACGACGAAAGCATGGCTTTGGGCTTATGCTCGCGATGATAGACCCTATGGCGGAGCCAGCCCGCCGATGGTTGCCTATCGTTTTGAGGATAGTAGGGGTGCTGATTGCGTGGCGCGGCATCTCTCCGGGTTCAGCGGCATCCTGCAAGTTGACGGATACTCGGCCTATACCAGTCTGGCCAAGACGCGTGCCAAAGCCGGCAGCAATGAAACGATCCAGCTCGCAGGGTGTTGGGCGCATCTTCGCCGCAAGTTTTACGACCTTCACATCAGCGGTGTCTCGAAGGCTGCAACGGATACGATCATCGCGATGACCGAGTTGTGGCAGATCGAGGATGAGGCCCGCGGTCGGGATGCCGACAGCCGCTCCACACTGCGTCAGGAAAAATCTGCAACCATCGTCTCCGGCCTCTTTGATCTTTGGGAAAAGGAACTGGGCAAGGTCTCTGGCAAGTCCAAGACCGCCGAGGCGATCCGCTACGCACTCACCCGGCGCGAGGCGCTGGAACGCTTTCTGACTGACGGGCGGGTCGAGATCGACTCCAATATCGTCGAACGTGCCATCAGGCCGCAAACGATCACGAGAAAAAACAGTCTATTTGCCGGCAGTGAGGGTGGTGGACGCACCTGGGCAACGGTCGCCACCCTCTTGCAGACAGCCAAAATGAATGGCGTCGATCCGCTCTACTGGCTCTCCCAGACCTTGGTCCGCATCGCTCAGGGCTGGCCAGTATCAGAGATCGAGGCGCTAATGCCTTGGAACTTCAAATCAGACGTGATCGGCTGACCGCTTAC
>UCKS01000091.1 GCA_900473045.1 Hyphomicrobiales bacterium | reverse complement strand
GCAGTCCGATAGGCAGCAGCCGCCACGGCGCTGCGGCCGCCGCTGCGAGCTATCGGCTTCATGCTGCAATGGTAGATCGCCAAACCTCGGGGTCTCCGGCCGTTTTGGCGCCTTTCGAACTTGAGTTGCGCAGCAACTCGTAAGTGCGCCCTTGTCATTCCTCCGCTTCGCTCACTCATACGACGGTGTTGACGCTGCGCGTACTCCCAAATTTGCGAGTAGAAATCGCGTTTGCGATCTGGTCCGATCGCTTCAACGCACTCGGAAAACAGCAAAGTAGGGCTCAGGCATACGCAATTCTGACGTGCTGCTTTTGCGCCCATGGGCAGCTGAGCAACCGTCACAGGTTCCACATACACTTCATCGGGATGATATCGATGGCCCGCAAGACGATCGGACAACGCATCACTGAACTGGAAGAACGAAAGAAGGCACTTGTCGCTCGTCTCGGCAAACAGGAACGCGCCCGTGACACCAGGCGTAAAATTCTTCTCGGCGCGCTGGTGCTGCATCGACTGGAGAATTCGAACGATGCCGACTTCACCCGGCGCCTGGGCGACTGGCTGCGCAAGGAACTGCCCGGGTTCCTCACCCGTGACGGCGACAAGGACCTGTTCGGCGATATTCTCCAGCCGGTATCATCGTCCGACGGATCCAGCCACGGCAACCCGGAATGACTTTTTCGCGTTTCCTGAAGTCGATCGTTACGGCTCCCATCCTCTCGGTCGTTTGCGCTGTTGTCGGCATATTGTGTTCGGCGCTGCTGCTGCTGGCCAACCTTTTCGTCCATCTGACCGGCGGGCTTGAACCCGGGCAGATCAGCCAACTCGTCCAGGCAGTCGCTAAGTATTTGCCGCTGGTGTTCGGTGTGGTTGGCTTTTGCTCGGCCTTCATCACGGATGTTCCGATGTCTGCCGTGTTCGGCTCTGCCCGCTGGGCAACAGGTAACGAACTGCAGAAGCTCTCGACAACAGATGACGGCCTGCTGGTCGCGATCCGACGACAAACACGCTGCTGCGTTATGACGGGCCGGCGCATCTGCTGACTATGGCGCCGACGCGAACCGGCAAGGGTGTCGGCACCATTATTCCCAATCTGCTGACCGCCGAACGCTCGGTGATCTGCATCGATCCCAAGGGAGAAAATGCTAGGGTCACTGGCCGTGCCCGTGAGCAATTCGGGCCGGTTCATTTTCTCGATCCCTTCGGGGTGACGGGTCAGCCCTCCGCTACCTTCAATCCGCTCGACATGCTCGATCCGGACGGTCTCGATGTCGCGGAAGATGCCAACACGCTCGCCGACGCTCTGGTGTTCGACGAGCCGGGTATGGCGGGTGACGCGCACTGGAATGAAGAGGCCAAGGCGTTGATTGCCGGGCTCATTCTCAAGATCGCTGTGGTGGAATCTCCAGGTCGCCGTAACCTCGCAACGCTGCGGGAATACCTGACGCTGGCGCCGGAGCGGTTCTCCACGCTTCTGGCTCGCATGCAGGACATGGACGAGGCGAACGGACTGATCGCCCGCGCCGCCAATCGTCACCTTGGCAAGTCGGACCGGGAGGCGGCCGGCGTTTTGTCAGCGGCGCAACGCCACACCCATTTCCTCGACAGTCCACGCATGACAGCTGTTCTTGGCCGCTCCGATTTCCACTTCGCAGATCTCAAGCGCGACACTATCACCGTGTTTCTGGTCCTGCCGCCAGATCGGCTCTCAAGCTATTCCAGATGGCTGCGGCTGCTGATTACCCAAAGCCTCACCGACATGGCACGTGATCGCGCCTCCCCTGTTCGGCCAGTGCTTTATCTGCTCGACGAGTTCGCTGCTCTTGGCCATCTGGCGCCGGTCGAACGCGCCATGGGCCTGATGGCCGGCTACGGCGTCCAGCTCTGGCCGATCCTCCAGGACATCAATCAATTGCGCGCCACTTATGGCAAGCGTGCCGGCACGTTCCTGTCGAACGCCGCTGTGCTTCAGGTCTTTGGGGTCAACGATATCGAGACGGCCGAAGTGATCGCCCGCTCGATCGGCAAGACTGATGCGCAGTACGTCACCAAGTCCTGGAGCGAGGGCAAGAATTCGTCCTCCGAACATATCTCGGCGCGTGATCTCATCAATGCCGACGAAATCATGCGACTACCGGAAGACAGGATGATCCTTCTCAGACAGGGACAGCGGCCGGCGTGGGTTCAGAAACTCAGATATTATGCCGATGCGGAATTCAAAGGGGCGTTCGATCCACTATGAGCAACGAGACCGACCATTTTTCGAAAACGCTGGTATTTACTCTCACCGTCATCCTCGACAGTGATGCGGAGAAACGGCAGCGTATAGCCTCGGCCTATCAGGAGGCTGGGCTGCTGGTGGCAACGATCCCCCTGGACAAGGATGGCGCCCGGCTGCTGGCGATGTTGCCTGCGCCGGATAGATTCTCAGGGCTGTGGAGGAAAGGGTCGATGAACGAAATTTGCCGGGATGGAGACAGCTGCATAAGGTGATCGACCAGGCAAGCAAGCTATTCCGCTCAGACCCCCTTCCCGCCACTGAGACCACGATAGGCGGCCGGATCGCAGTCCTATGCTTCCCTATCCGCGGCACGAGACGTTACGGGAAACATATCTTCCCCGTAATGGTGAAGGCGCGTGTGATGCCGGCGGCAGAGCCAACGGACTTGCAGCGGCTTTTCGTAATGGTCGTGATGGGCATCGACGGCATCGGTACCGCAAACCTCACAGGCCTCCCGTTCCAGCTGACCGGCTTTCAGAGCTCTCTGGACAGCCAGATGGGCATCGTATTTGGTTGGGTTTGCCCGGCGCCAATCCGCCTGGCGTGTTTCGCTCTCGATCATGATTAGCCTTGGTCATTGTTTCGAGTGCCGGCTAAGGAGATACAGCCAGCGCAACGCGGTATAGCATAAACTGCCAGAAACACCCACCTAGTCCCTCTGCTCGACGCTCTTGTCCGCCAGGCGGTCCTGTGTGCGAGCACCGCGTCAGCTGCGGCTCTCAACGTAGATGCTTCCCAAGACCTATTGGAAGCATCGGTACGTGCGAACCGAAAATGGCGTGACCCGCCACTTCTGCGCTCTTCGTTTGAGTGGGAGCCCCGCCTTAGACGGGGCTCCCCTGCCCTCAGTCCCGGCTCGGCCGGGACCAGATGAGGGAGAGGTCTTCTTCGCCATCGACCTCGATCAGGGTCGCGTAGATCGGAGCCGGAAAGCTCGGGTCGTCAAGCTTGACCGAGAGATAGTCGCGGCCTTCAGCCGAGGTCTTCTTCCAGGCTGCGCCGAATTCGACATTGCCTGCGAGGATGCGGAAGTCCGGACCCTTTTCGGTGGTGCGCTCGACGGCGCGAACCGTTGCCTTGACGTTGAGGTTGAGGGTCTTGATGGTGCCGTTGAAGCCGTTGCCGGAAGCGGTGAAAGAGCCGATGGTTGCCATTGTCGTATTCCCTTTTCTGTTGTTCGGGCCGCGCCCACCGCGGCCTCGATGGCTGTCGACCAGACCGGGGACGATCGGCTTGCACCTGAAAGGCCGCAACGACAGTGGAGGACGGCCAGGGGAGAGGCTTTCTTGGCTCGCGAGGAATGGGCGCTTCGGCGCACAGGGGAAGAAAACGAGCCGGCCGTTGCGGATGCCGATCGAGCCGAGCTT
>UCKS01000034.1 GCA_900473045.1 Hyphomicrobiales bacterium | reverse complement strand
ATCACGGTAAAGCCGGTCACATGCGCGGCAATCTCGCGGGCGGCATCATAGACATAGGAGAGGTCGGCATGGCCATCACCGCGACGGGACGGCGTGCCGACCGCAATGAAGATTACGTCGCTCTGCGAGACGCTGGTGGCGAGGTCCGTGGTGAACCGCAGCCGCCCGTCCTTGACATTGTCGGCTACGAGTTGCTCGAGACCCGGCTCGAAGATCGGAATGCGGCCGGCCAGCAGCGCCTCGATCTTGCCCGCGTCCTTGTCGATGCAGACAACGTCATGGCCGAAATCGGCAAAACAAACGCCGGACACAAGTCCGACATAACCGGCACCGATCATCGTGATTTTCATGGCAAACTCCAGAATGTCATCATACAGGCACATCGCGGCCCGGCGTCACATGCGCACGTGGCGAAATCCATAGTCAAACAGACCCGCCTTGCCAATGCCGGTTGTGACATGCCACTCCACCCACCGGGCTTGCCAGCCCATCACAGATGGCTAAATTGCCGCCACGATCGACCGATATGCGGAAGGAAAGCAGACATGGCCGAGATATTCCATTGGCATAACGAGCCTGCTGTCTGGCACGGTGACGCTTCCGGGCTGTCTCTGAAAACCGATGCGAAAACGGATTTCTGGCAGGAAACCTTCTACGGTTTCCACCGCGACAGCGGTCATGCCTATCTGCGTCCGGTTACCGGTGATTTCACCGGCTCTGCGACAATCACTGGCGCCTACGAAACTCTCTATGACCAGGCCGGGCTGATGCTGCGGCTGGACGAGCACAACTGGATCAAGTGCGGCATAGAATATACCGACGGCCTGATGCATTTCAGCGTGGTCGTCACGCGCGGCGTGTCGGACTGGTCGGTGATCCCGCTGCCGGGTATTTCGCCGTCCGCACCGCTTTTCGTGAGGCTGACGCGCCATGACGCGGCCGTGCGCGTTCAATTCCGGTTCGACCCGAGCGCGCTGTGGCAGATGGCGCGGCTTTGCCCGTTCCCAGCGGATGATGCAGAGTTCGGGATTACTGCATGCTCGCCGGAACGCGGCGGGTTCGAAGCGAGGTTCAGCGATATCGCCGTCGGCGCGCCGATCAGCCGCACTCTTCATGATATGGACCACGACTAGATCGCGGCCTCTTTAATCCTGAACGGTCATTGAAAAGTCTGCTCCACCACGAAGCGTGTTGCTGACCGTGCAGATTTCGTCCTCGGCAGCCTGCGCGATCGCATGCCGCGCTTCCGCGTGGATGTCTCCACGGATCGTCAGGACGACGTTGAATTTCGCCACGCGCGACAGGCCCTCGCTGGCCTTTTCGCCGCTCACATCGGCGCGAATCTCGCTCAGCTGGTCGAGCAGGCCCATTCGGCTGGCGGCAATTCTGGCGCTCATCGCAAGACAGGCCGAGAGCGAGGCGTAGAGCAGGTCGAGCGGGTTGAAGCCTGGTTGCGACGGACCGGTAACGATCTGGATTTCGCCGCCGGTGGCGGATGTCACTTGCGGAAAGCCGTGCCGGCCGAGAACAGCGGTTGCGCCTGTCGGCCTGGTTTTTGTCGTTAATTCCGCCATTTTGCTCTCCTGAAGTCACATGCAGCGCATTTGATATGCAATTTTTCTGTGTTGGAAGCCTTTTTGGCTTCCGCGTCCAATAAAACCTGCCGGAATAATTAGTCTACGGATTTTATGGAAATTTGTGTCCATAAATAGCCGGACATCCGCAAGAGTTTTCCCGGCCATCACCCGATAAGAGGCGTTCGTGCTTCGCCCAGTGCATCCGATTTTGCGATAACCGTTCCACACCGGGGCGCTCGCCTCATTTGACAGGACGGGACTGACAATGACCAAAAAGACGATCTTTCACACTCTTTCGCGCCGCGCGGCCCTGACCGCTCTTGCCGTTTCCGCTGCTGCGATCGCTGGCTTTGCCGCGCCGTCCGCAAGCCTTGCCGAAGACAAGTCGATCAAGGTTGGTATCATCAGCGGCGAGGACGAAGATGTCTGGCGCGTCGTCACCGCAGAAGCTGCCAAGCAGGGCCTGACCATCGAAACCATCGTTTTCAACGATTACACCCAGCCGAACGAAGCGCTCGAGCGCGGCGAAGTCGATGCCAACGCCTTCCAGCACCAGCCCTATCTCGACAACCAGATCCAGCAGCACGGCTACCACATCGTCAATGTCGGCTATACCGGCGTCTGGCCGATCGGCCTCTACACCAAGAAGTTCAAGACCATTGCCGAACTGCCGGAAGGCGCCGTGATCGGCGTGCCGAACGATCCGTCGAACGAGGGCCGTGCCCTGCGCGTGCTGCAGAACGAAGGCATCATCAAGCTCAAGGACGGCACCGGCATTCTGGCGACGATCGCCGATATCGTTGAAAATCCAAAGAAGGTCGAAATCAAGGAACTCGACGCCGGCGTCGTCGGCCGCGCGATCGAAGATCTCGATGCGGCCGTTGTCAACACCGATTGGGCCCTGAAGAGCGGCCTGTCGGCAGAAGATCGTATCGCCCAGGAACCGGTCGACAACAACCCTTACCGTAACTTCATTGCCGTCAAGTCCGGTACCGAGAACGAAGCCTGGGTAAAGACGCTGGTCTCGTCCTACCAGAACGACGCCGTCAAGGCCGAGTTCGACAAGGTCTACAAGGGCACCGGCATCAGCGCCTATTGATCGACATAGGCGCTCCGTCGAGCATATTCAAAACCGGGCGGCTCTGGCATTGATTTGCCAGGGCCGCCTTGGGCGTTATAGAGACGCCCGAAACAAACGCCGAAAACCCAACGAAGGACAAGGCATGAATTCTGTAGTTTCCGCGTCTGCGGCCGCGGCGCTGCCACAGGCCGATGAGGTCGTCCGGCTGAAGGACGTCAAGCGGCGCTTCGGCACGACGCCTGCCCTGGATGGCGTGTCGCTGACGGTGCGCAAGGGCGAAATTCTCGGCATTATCGGCCGCAGCGGTGCCGGCAAGTCGACGCTGATCCGGTGCCTGAATGGGTTGGAACAGACCGATAGTGGCGAAATCCATATCGAGGGCCGCAGCATTACAGGTCTGAGCGAAAAGGATCTGCAGCCGCTGCGCCGCCGCATCGGCATGATCTTCCAGCATTTCAATCTTTTGTCGGCAAAGACCGTCGAGGAAAACGTCGCCCTGCCATTGAAGATCGAAGGTCTCGGCAAGACGGAGCGACTGAAGCGCGCTGCCGAACTGCTGGACCTCGTCGGGCTCTCCGACAAGGCGAAAGCCTATCCATCGTCACTCTCCGGCGGCCAGAAGCAGCGCGTCGGAATTGCCCGCGCACTCGCCGCAAGGCCTGCATTGCTCTTGTCCGACGAAGCCACCTCGGCGCTCGATCCTGAAACCACCCGCTCGATCCTGGCACTGCTGAAGGACATCAACCGCAAGCTCGGCCTGACCATTCTGTTGATCACCCACGAGATGGAAGTGGTGCGCAGCGTCGCCGACCGGGTTGCGGTCATCGACGCCGGCCGTATCGTCGAGGAGGGCCAGGTCTGGTCGGTGTTTGCCGATCCGCAGGCGCCCATCACCCAGAGCCTGCTCAGCGGCATCCGCCCACAGCTGCCGGACACGATCGCCGCGCGGCTGTCGCGCGTGGCGGGAACCGAGCAGATCCTCAGCATCGACATGGCAGGTCCAGCCGCTCAGGGCGCGCTGTTTGCCGATCTGTCGCAGGCGCTGCCGCAATCCTTCCGCCTAGTGCACGGCGGTATCGATCACATCCAAGACCAGCCGGTGGCGCGGTTCTTCATTGCCGTTCCGACACGCGACGCAGCACTGCCGGAACAGGTCCAGAATTTTCTAAAAGCTCGCGGTGCGCGGGTGGAGGTGCTTGGTTATGACGCCAATCATGCTTGAACTGCTTTTCCGCTCTCTGTGGGAAACCATCCTGATGACCGGTGCCTCCGGCCTCATCTCGCTGGTCGCCGGCCTGCCGCTGGGGCTTGCACTGGTTGCCACCAGCCGTGGCGGCATTGCCGAAAAGCCCTGGTTGAACAGCCTGCTCGGCGCCATCGTCAACGGCTTCCGCTCCGTGCCGTTCATCATCCTGCTCGTCGCGCTGATCCCGTTGACGCGGCTGATCGTCGGAACGGCGCTCGGCACCTGGGCGGCCATCGTGCCGCTGGCGATTGCAGCGACCCCCTACTACGCCCGCATTGCCGAAGTGTCGTTGCGTGAGGTCGATCGCGGCCTGATCGATGCGGTGCGCGCCATGGGCGGCAATCGGTGGACGATCATCCGGGAAGTGCTGGTGCCGGAAGCGTTGCCGGGCATCATCTCCGGCTTTACGGTGACGTTGGTGACCCTGGTCGGCGCCTCGGCCATGGCCGGTGCCATCGGTGCCGGCGGTCTCGGCGATCTCGCCATCCGCTATGGCTACCAGCGGTTCGAGACCACGGTGATGATTGCGGTGGTGATCGTGCTGATCATTCTGGTCTGCGGCATCCAGTGGCTGGGCGACCGCCTCGTCGCCAGGCTGGATCACAAATAGCCGGCTAAGTTCTTCTGTGCCTGAAAGCGGCGGCGGGATGGGAGGCGGTCAGCCTTCCGTTTTCGCCGCCGAACAGTTTCTGCCGCAGCGGACCCTCGGCATAATCGGCCTTGAACAGGCCGCGTTCCTGCAACACCGGCACGACCAGATCGACGAAATCCGCAAGGCTTTCCGGCGCTACTGTACGGGCCAGATTGAAGCCGTCGATGCCTGCCTCCTCCACCCACATCTGCAGATGATCGGCAATCTGCTCCGGCGAGCCGACCACCGGCTTCATCCGGCTGCCCAGCAGCATCTGCTCGGTGATCTGCCGGACCGTCACGGGCCTGGCCGCCTGTTTGGTGATTGCCGCCAGCGCCGACTGGTTGGCATTGGTGGTCAATTGTTCGATCGGCTCATCTAGCTCAAATTTGGATAGATCGATGCCGATGGAGCTGGAGTAGTGCGCCAACGACGCTTCGATGCTGGCGTGGCGGCGATAATCTTCCAGCTTGTCCTTTGCTTCCTTCTCCGTCCGTCCGACGACGACGGTCAGGAGATTGAGGATGCGCAAGGCATCGCGGCCCCGTCCGAATTCCTCGGCCTTCCGGCGCAAGCCCTCAACGATCGGCCTGGCGGCCTGTGGCGTGGCGCTGGCGATGAACACGCATTCCGCATGTTTGCCGGCAAAGTCCTGCCCCCTTGCCGAGGCGCCGGCCTGAAACAACAGCGGCGTACGCTGCAACGAGGGCTCGCTGAGATGGATGCCTTCCATTCTGTGGTAGCGCCCGTCATGCCTCACGGTCCGCACCCTGGAGGGATCGGCATATATCCGCCCCGTCCTGTCGCGCAGCACCGCGTCGTCGTCCCAACTGCCTTCCCAGAGCTTGTAGAGCACCTCGAGATATTCTTCCGCCGCATCGTAGCGGGCGTCATGGTCCGGTTGCCGTTCCAGCCCCATGCTGCGCGCGGCGCTGTCGAGATAACCGGTGACGATATTCCAGCCGATCCGCCCCTTGGTGAGATGGTCCAGCGTCGACATGCGCCGCGCCAGCAGAAACGGCGGCTCGTAGGTGGTGTTGACGGTGACGCCGAAGCCGAGATGCTTGGTGACATGCGCCATGGCTGAAATCGGGATCAGCGGATCGTTGACCGGGATCTGCGCTGCAGTCTCGATCGTTGGGGCCGGGCTGCCTTTGTAGACATCGTAAACGCCGACAATATCGGCCAGGAACAGCCCGTCGAGCTTGCCGCGTTCGGCGGTGATAGCCAGATCCGTCCAGTAGTCGAGGTCGGTATAGCGCGTCGACTGATCGCGCGGATGTGTCCACAGACCATGGTTGATATGTCCGACGCAGTTCATGTCGAAGGCGTAAATCTGCATTGTTTTGATCCTGCCGTTACTCTGTTTTTCGGCCGCGCTTTTCTCTGTTGTGCACCATTCCGGCGAAAAGACCCAAGTCCTTCGTTAATTTAGATTCGCATTACGAAAGGATCGCAAATCCAGGAATTTTTTATCTCTATAAATTCTATGAATTTTACAATGATTAACATCATTCCACCGGAGCCTTCGGCGCGGAATGCCATTGAACCATTGCCGGGAGAGGGACATGACAATCAACCGACGCCGCCTTTTGGGAACCGCCACCTTAGCCGTTCTCGCCTTTGCAACGCAGAGCAATTTTTCCTACGCCGCCGACGTCAACGTCAATATCGGTTACCAGCCGATCGTTGAGCCGTCGCGCGTGCCGCAGGCCGACGGGACCTATGAAAAGGTCACCGGCGCCAAGATCAACTGGCAGAAGTTCGACAGCGGTGCGGATGTGATCACCGCGATCGCTTCCGGCTCGCTCGATATCGGCTATGTCGGCTCCTCGCCGCTGGCTGCTGCCGCCAGCCGCGAAATTCCGATCGAGACGATCTTCGTCGTCGGTCTGATCTCGGAGGCCGAGGCGCTGGCCGTCAAGGGTATCGACAAGCCGGAAGATCTTGCCGGCAAGAAGATCGCCACGCCCTTCGTCTCTACAGCCCATTACAGCCTGCTGACGGCGCTGAAGCACTGGAAGGTCGATCCGAAGTCGGTGGAGATCCTCAACCTGCGGCCGCCGGAAATCGCAGCCGCCTGGGAGCGCGGCGATATCGACGGCGCTTACGTCTGGGACCCGGTTCTGTCGGAACTGAAGAAAACCGGTAGCGTGCTGGCCACTTCTGCGGATGTCGCAAAATGGGGCGGCCCGACCTTCGATGCCTGGATCGTCAGCAAGAAGTTCGCTGAAGAGCATCCGGACGTCGTCACGGGCTTCGTTCAGGTGACCGGCAAGGCTTATGCAGCCTACCGCGCCAATCCGGACAGTTGGAATGCTGCGTCGCCGGAAGCGGCAAAGATCGCCAAGCTCACCGGCGCCAAGGTCGAGGAAGTTCCGGCTCTCCTGAAGGGCTATCACTTCCCAACGCTGGAAGAACAGGCCGGTGCCGATCTGCTCGGTGGCGGCACGGCAAAGGCGGTCGCGGAAACCTCCGCCTTCCTGTTGGAACAGGGCAAGATCCCGGCGGTTCTTCCGGACTACGCACCTTACGTCTCGTCGCGCTGGGTCGTCGAAGCCGCCAAGGCTGGCCTTTAAAAAAACAGGCGCTGGAATCCGGCAGGAATCCGGCGCCGCAAACCATCGGTGTGATCATGAGTGTCCTGTCGCTGCAATCCGTATCCCTGGCATTTCCTGCCGATCGCGATATCAGCCGGACGCGGCTGGTGCTGGATGGCGTGACGCTGCATCTCGCCTCGGATGAATTCATTGCGGTCATCGGCCGCTCCGGCTCCGGCAAGACCAGCCTTCTCAATCTTGCTGCTGGCTTCCTCAAGCCCACGTCCGGCCGCGTCTCGGTGGATGGCGTCGATATTACCGGCCCGGCCGCCGATCGTGCGGTCGTCTTCCAGGACGATGCGCTTTATCCATGGCTCAATGCCCGCGACAATGTCGCCTTTCCGCTGAAGCTCAAGGGGGTCGCCAAAGGCGCACGCCGGCTGCTGGCAGATGAACTGCTGGCCAAGGTCGGCCTCGAAAATGCCGGGTCCAAGAATATCTGGGAGCTGTCTGGCGGCATGCGCCAGCGTGTCGGCATCGCCCGTGCGCTGGCCTCCGAACCGCGTTTCCTGCTGCTCGACGAGCCGCTTGGCGCGCTCGATGCGCTGACCCGCACCCGCCTGCAGCAGTTCCTGCTCAGGGTCTGGTCGGACAGCAAGACAGGAGCGCTTTTGATCACCCACAGTATCGAGGAGGCCATGCTGCTCGCCACCCGCGTCATCGTGCTGGCGCCCAACCCAGGCCGCATCGTCGCCGATATCCCGGCAAACTTCGGGAGACAGCTGCTCAGCGGAAAATCCCTGCAGGATATCAAGGACTCGCCGGAATACCGGCGTCTCCACGATGGGCTGAACGGCCTCATTCATGCGGATAGCGAGGAGGAAGCGGCATGACCATCAATATCGGCGCCATCGCACCCGCGACCCCGTCCGTTGCTGCACCTGCTGCGATCGAAGCGCAAAAGCCGAAGCGCAGCCTTGGCACCCTTCCGGTCTCGCTGGCAACAATCGCTGTCATCATTACCGCTTGGAGCCTTGCCTCCGCCTATGGCCTGGTATCGCCGCTCTTTTTGCCGTCGCCTCTGGTCGTGCTGAAGGCGATCTATTCCGTCGCGGTCAATGGCTTCGTCGATTCGACGCTTGCCGAACATACGCTCGCCAGCCTGCTGCGCATTTTCGCAGCCCTTGCAGCCGCCATCGTCATCGGTATTCCCGCTGGCCTTGCTATCGGCACCAGTCGCATCGGCAAGGGCATCCTCGATCCGATCGTCGAATTCCTGCGGCCGCTGCCGCCGCTGGCCTACCTGCCGCTGATCATCATCTGGATCGGCATCGGCGAGGCCTCGAAGATCACCGTGATCTCGCTCGCCATGCTGCCGCCGATCATCTTGTCGACGGCCGCTGGCGTCAAATCCGCACCGGCCGATTTCATCAATGCGGCCAGATCGTTTGGCGCGACGCGGCTACAAATCCTGCTGCAGGTGATCCTGCCCAGCACCATTCCGTCGATCCTGACGGGCACCCGCATCGCGCTCGGCGCCGGCTGGTCGACGCTGGTGGCAGCCGAACTGGTGGCGGCAAGCCGAGGTCTCGGCTTCATGATCCAGTCGGCCGCACAATTCCTCGTCACCGACATCGTGATTGCCGGCATCATCGTCATTGCCGCGATTGCGTTCCTGTTCGAAATCCTGGCGCGCCTGCTGGAGCGCTGGTTTGTGCCTTGGGCCGCGCATCGGTAGGGAGACGCATAAGCCCTACCGTGGCTCGACCGTCTGGCTGAGATAGGTCGGATCGAACTGCGCCAGTTCCTGCAGGCGCGTCCAGTCGAGAATGGTGATCATCTGGCCGATCCAGGTCAGAAGCTCAGCCTTGCGCAGGATCTGCAGGGTCTTGTTGAGGTGCACCAGCGATATGCCCAGCACATCGGCCAGCTCCACCTGCGTCAGCGGAAAATGGAAATTGTAGCCGGTCGTGCGCCCGACCACCTGCAGCCGCATGAACAGCTCGCAGACCAGATGCGCGAGATGGGCTTTCTTCGAACGCCGCCCCATTGCCACGATCCATTCGCGGTGGATGGCGCCGTCGACCAGCGTGTCCAGCCAAAGCAGGCGGCTGAGATGCGGCTGGGTTTCGGTGATAGCCTTCAGGTCGCCATGCTCGACGAACGCCACATGGCACGGTGACATCGCCACAATGCCGTGGTCCATGGTTTTCAGGAGAAACGCATGCAGATCGACGAAATCCCCGGCAATGTGCAGGGCGGTGATCTGGCGGGTGCCGCCCGACAGGAATTTATAGCGCGCCGCAAAGCCGTCGATCAAAAGCGTGCTGTAGCCCGGCCGCGATCCTTCGACGACGATCTCCTCGTCCACCTTGAAGCGCCGGTCGCGCCAGATCAGGTTCCTGAGCAAGGCTATCTCGTGAGGCGACACCACATCATGGCTTTGGAGGTTGAGAAGGAGGGAATCGATCAATTTGCGGCATGCCATGTGAGGGATGGGCTCTCCACCTATCCCACAAACGGCAGGGGCTCATTTAACATTGACACATGAATGACGAATCCTGTTGATTTCAGGAACTATTTTCATTTCCGCGAATTCTTCGAACGTTCAAGGGGATGCGAAGATGATGAGCCGATACTTTTTCGATCTGCACAACGGCGACGGCGCAACCCGTGACGAAGACGGGCTGGAACTGTCAACGCGCGCAAGCGTCACCCGTGAGGTCACTCGCATTCTGCTGGATGTCGTCCAGGACGAAATTGGCGAGCAGCCAAACGGCGCGGTATCCGTTGTGGTCCGCGATGACAAAGGCAGAGCTGTTTCAATGGCCAACCTGACCTTCAGCAATTCATGGTTCGAGGCCGAACCCACCGAATAGGAGCCTCGGCTCGCCGGCCGTCCCTGAAGCGGACGGTGATGCCGTGGCTGCGTGATAAGGGCGGCTACAACATTGCCCGGCTAAGGCCCCCGTCGATCGGTAGGGCGACACCGGTAATATAGCCTGCCTGACGGCTGGCCAGAAACGCCGCCGCCGCGCCGAATTCGGCCGGAGTCCCATAACGGCCGACCGGAATGTCCGACTGGCTGCGTGCCGCGACGGTCTCGAGGCTCAATCCTTCGCTCTCGGCATCCATCCGGTCAAAGCTCAGCGTCCTGTCCGTGGCCAGCCGCCCGGGCAGAAGCATGTTGACGGTCACGCCTTCGGCTGCCACTTCGCCCGCCAGCGTTTTCAGCCAGCCGGCAACGGCGCTGCGCAGCGCATTGGAGGCGGTAAGGCCCGGGATGGGCTCGCGGATGCTGGTAGAAGCCACGGCGATGATTCGCCCCCAGCTGTTCTGCCGCATGGTGGGCAACAACCGGTTGGTGATCCGCATGCCGGCCAGAACCATCGTATCGAACTGCGCGCGCCAGAACGCCGGATCAATCTCCGAAGCCAGGCTCGGTGGCGGTCCGCCACCGTTCAGCACCAAAATATCGATCGGTCCGAAGTCGGCGGAAAGCCGGTCAAGAAACGGATCGATGGCGCCGGCGTCCGCAAGGTCAAGCGCCAGGCCTTCGGCTGAAGCACCGATCTGCGCAGCCGCCAGTGCTGCTGCCTGCTGGTCACGCCCCGTCAGGGCGACAATGGCGCCCTCGGCCACCAGCGCCTCTGCAATCCCGCGCCCCAGCCCCTTGCTGCCACCGAGAACGAGCGCTCTCTTGCCTTTGATGCCGAGATCCATGATCTGCTCCTCATTGCCTACTCTTATAAAAGCAATGTTGGATAGGCTCGGGCAAGCATAGTCAATGGGCGTGGATATTGATTGAGATTGTCTAAAATGGAGCACGGCTCACTTGGGGAGTGCCGCCGGTGCGCCTTGTTAATAACAGCCGTCGTTCAGCGCTGCGCCCGCAAGATGCGTTTCCAGATCGTGCCGCCCAGGAACTTGTTGAAGACCACGAAATAGGCAATGACGAGCGCAAACATCAAGAATGCCCGACCACCCTGGAGATTGAAGCCCTCCTCGGTCTTTCCGCCAAAAATCGAAGCCACCAGATAGCCCAATACAAAAAACGCAGTGAGGAAGTCCAATATGGCAGCAAGAACGATGCGCCAGGTCGGAGGTCCTTTTTGAAATTGTGTATCGGTCATCGGACGTGCTCTTGCTGGTTCAAAACAAGCTTTATCGCGCAGCCGGTTGGTGAATAACCGACATCATGCGAAAACGATCAAATCCGATATTGAAAAGGTTTGGTGGAGCTAAGCGGGATCGAACCGCTGACCTCTTGCATGCCATGCAAGCGCTCTCCCAGCTGAGCTATAGCCCCATTTTGGGTCCGGCAAAGCCGGTTCCGGGAAGGCCGTCCGAACAGTTTGTTCAGTCGGTTGGCGGCTTCATACTTCTGCTTTTTCCGGATGGCAAGCCGAAAAAGACAAAGGGTCGAGTTTTTATTCGGTGCGCCCGGAGCCTGGCGTCCGCAGCAAGGGTGAAAATCCGGCGCGGGCCTCAATTGTTTGAATTTTGTAAGGTTTAGAGGCAGGCCGCAATCGGGCCATTCGGTTGCAGTCACTGCGGTATAATATGTCGCAGCGAAACCGATCCGGTATCCCGGGAGTGGCGTGTGCCTTGCCAAGGGGCACGCACCGAACCCTGAATCCGGTTAAAGCCCAAGGATGATCAACCTTCGGGAGCGCTCCCAAAGCGGTCGGTATTGAAGGGCCTCGCATCGGCGATCGGGACGATTTCGCCTGCTGTCACCTGCAGCGTTTGCCTTGAAACGCGCGGGGCTCTCATGCCGATGACAGCGCCGGGAGAATGCAGCGCCCACGTCATCAACGACGTGCCGGAGATGGCTCCGAAGTCCGATCCCCGTTTCCAGGATCCTGTCATTGGCAGGGAACCGATTATTGCCATCCGCGTCTTCAAGGTTGCGTGCGCTGTCGCGAACGGCTCGAATCCGGCAGACCCCTGCAAGGCCATGGGTGTTTCGATCGCTGGAAGTGCCGCGATGGGTCCGATCGAAGCCGTCTCGATCATATCCGGCGACGGGGCGCTACCGGTCGGAATGGCCGGCCGTATTGCCGGTATGGGGGCCGCATATGAGGAAAGATCAATGAATGGCTGTTTTTCAACGCGGCCGTCGGGCGCCGTCTGCACGGCCAGGGCATCCAGGGCTTTGCTTCGAGGTGCAGAATAAAGCGCCGTCAGCAGGCCGCGCTGTTCACCATCCGCACGCGACGTTTCCGAAGACGATTTGGCGTTATTGTCTTGCCGCGCCGTGCTGGCGACCCTGATCGAGGCGGCGCTGACGCGTTTCTTGTGGTCCGCCACCGCCTGTGTATAGCCAGGCAGCGAGCTGCCGTCGGCTGCGAGATGCATCGTGCGGCCATTCGGGAATATCCGCGCAAGCTCCTTGCGTGACATGCGGGGCCAAGCACGGACATTGCCGACGTCGAGGTGGACGAACGGAGATCCCGAGGTGGGGTAATAACCGACGCCGCCGACCTGCATCTGCATTGCCAGAGCGCGCACTGTCGCGAGTTTGACGCCGGGAATATAGAAATCCATGGCCTTGCCGAGCGTATGCTGGCTGTTTTTGGCGACGCCTGTGCTGCGCGAGCGGGACCGCAACATGTTATTGGTTGCCGGGGACCGGTAGGCGGAGACGATGTGGATATAGCCGTTTGCGCCGCTGCGGTCGTAAACCTCCCAGACCAGGTCAAGCAGGCGGGGATCCATGCGGGCGGGTTCGTTTCGCCGCCAATCACGCAGAAACCGGTTGATCTTGTCCATTCCCTTCGGATCGAACCGCCCGTTGCGCTTGTAGGTGATCGTGGCTTTTTCGCCCGTGTGCGTGAAATACAGTTTTAGCGCACGATCCTCCGCCATCGCGGTGACCGCGGATCCGAGGATGGCGATCAGCGTAAAGAGCGTCGTCATGGCCAGCCGCGTGGCGCGGCGCACGATGGCGGAGAACAGCGCTGCCGCCTGATTGACGACATATCCGGCTGAACTCTGGTCCCATACATACGCTGACACAACAAACCTCGCCTCAAGTTGATAGACACAAACACTTTGGAATGACCGCACTGAATGCGGCCTCCGGCATGAATTATGGTCAACAAAATGCTAACAAGCCGTTGATGATCGCGTGCGATGCAATATTTGCTTTTTGGCCGATCGATGTTTCCACCGGAGACGGGGTCATCCGGCACAAGGGATTATTGAATTTGCCGGACGCGGTCATCGCCCAACGCTGCCTGGCGAGGCGATGCCTCAGGCAGGGTCGCGTCAAGATGCTTTTGCGTTTAGGTCAGGAGCGTGACGGCTGTATCCGCTTTCCCTGTAGGGGATGCCGGTATCGGGCAGCACATGAGCGGTGGGGCAGATGATGCCCGGAAGCAGGAGCGCAAAGGCGCTTTGCTCATCATTAAGTCTCCGGCTGCCTCAAACTCCCGTTGTCGAGAGTTTGAGGCATATAGGTATTTAATCAGCCGGTTGATCTGGTCTCGACCTTAGACCTCGTCGTCGTCGTCCGATACGCCGATCAGGTCGGACAGGCCGTCCTCGTCGTCTTCATCGGCTTCGAGGAATGTATCGTCGTCATCACCTTCGATTTCGACGTCGTCATCGCCCAGATCCGGAATGTCGTCGCCACCAGCTGCTTCGCTGTCGGCATCCTCGAGCGAGACCAGTTCGACTTCAGGATTTTCGGTATCGACTTCCTGAACCTCGTCTTCTTCAGCGGCCTTTTCCATTACCTTGGCAACGGATGTTTCCTCGAAGAAGGAGAGCGGATAGGATTTTCCGGTATAGGGAGAAACGATCGGGTCCTTGTTCAGGTCGTAAAATTTACGGCCCGTTTCCGGATCGGCGCGTTTTGTTCCAAGTTCCGCTTTTGCCACGGTCAAAGCCTCTTGAATGGCCGGGATTACCGGCATCTGCCGGAATACCGGCGTTGAAGATGAAATGAATTAGCCGGTCCCCATAATCGTCTTGGCCCCGTCTGTCAAAGCTTAACTTTCCCAAGCGTCCGCTGCGCTTTTCTTTGGAAGAAAGGATGACCATTCTGCAACTTGGTGTTACGCAGCATTCAAAGTCGCGGATAGCGGGCGGGTGCATCTCGCAAAAACGCTTGCCGTCGAGAGCGATATTGTGAGATTTCAGGGTTGCCGGGCCGCGCGCCACGACGATCATATCCAGTTTCAGGTAGAAAAATGACTTTCATCATCGCCATCGACGGGCCTGCGGCAGCGGGCAAGGGTACGTTGTCCCGCCGCATCGCCGAGGAATACGGTTTCTATCATCTCGATACCGGGCTGACCTACCGTGCCACGGCCAAGGCACTGCTGGATGCCGGCCTGCCTTTGGACGACGAGAGGATCGCCGAGCAGATGGCGCGCGACGTCGAGCTTGCCGGGCTCGACCGTAGCATCCTCTCGGCGCATTCGATCGGCGAGGCAGCCTCGAAGATTGCCGTCATGCCGCTGGTGCGCCAGGCTCTTGTCGAGACGCAGCGCGCCTTTTCGCTGCGTGAACCCGGCACGGTGCTCGACGGACGTGATATCGGCACCGTCGTCTGCCCGGATGCTCCGGTCAAACTCTATGTGACCGCCTCGGCTGAAGTCCGCGCCCGCCGCCGCTTTGACGAGATTGTCGGCAACGGCATTCCTGCTGATTTCCTGGAGGTTCTCGCCGATATCATCAAGCGCGACGAACGCGACATGGGACGGGCCGACAGCCCGCTGCGCCCGGCGGCCGATGCGCACTTGCTAGATACGTCCGAAATGAGTATAGAGGCCGCATTCTTAACGGCGAAGACGTTTGTCGATGCCGCCTTGAAGCATTCAGCAGGTTCGGAAAACTGAACCACGGTTTTCCGGTCCAACCTGCAACGAAATAGTCCGAACCACCATCCCCGCGCCGGATTTGCTCCTTCATGATTGGAGCGGATGGTTTTTGGACCTGTCAACGCTAACCCCCGGCGCCTGTGCCCCATGAAGGCACATCAGGAGTATTCATGTCTCAAGCTAACCCCACCCGCGACGATTTTGCCGCGTTGCTGCAGGAATCCTTTGCGACCCAGGATCTTGCCGAAGGCTACGTCACCAAGGGTATTGTAACGGCCATCGAGAAGGACGTCGCAATCGTTGACGTCGGCCTCAAGGTCGAAGGCCGCATCGCTCTGAAGGAATTCGGCGCGAAGGCCAAGGACGGCACGCTGAAGGTCGGCGATGAAGTCGAAGTTTACGTCGAGCGCATCGAAAATGCGATGGGCGAGGCTGTTCTGTCGCGCGAAAAGGCTCGCCGCGAAGAGAGCTGGGTCCGCCTCGAAGTGAAGTTCGAAGCCGGCGAACGCGTCGAAGGCGTCATCTTCAACCAGGTCAAGGGTGGTTTCACCGTCGATCTGGATGGTGCCGTTGCCTTCCTTCCGCGCTCGCAGGTCGACATTCGTCCGATCCGCGACGTCACTCCGTTGATGCACAACCCGCAGCCCTTCGAAATCCTCAAGATGGACAAGCGTCGCGGCAACATCGTTGTCTCGCGCCGTACGGTTCTTGAAGAATCGCGCGCTGAACAGCGTTCGGAAATCGTCCAGAACCTCGAAGAAGGCCAGGTTGTTGACGGCGTCGTCAAGAACATCACCGATTACGGTGCGTTCGTTGACCTCGGCGGCATCGACGGCCTGCTGCACGTCACCGACATGGCATGGCGCCGCGTCAACCACCCGTCGGAAATCCTGAACATCGGCCAGCAGGTCAAGGTTCAGATCATCCGCATCAACCAGGAAACCCACCGCATCTCGCTCGGCATGAAGCAGCTCGAGTCGGATCCTTGGGATGGCATCGGTGCCAAGTACCCGGTCGGCAAGAAGATCTCCGGTACCGTCACCAACATCACCGACTACGGTGCATTCGTGGAGCTGGAGCCGGGCATCGAAGGCCTGATCCACATCTCCGAAATGTCCTGGACCAAGAAGAACGTCCACCCCGGCAAGATCCTGTCCACTACGCAGGAAGTCGACGTTGTCGTTCTCGAAGTCGACCCGACCAAGCGCCGCATCTCGCTCGGCCTCAAGCAGACGCTCGAGAACCCGTGGCAGGCTTTCGCGCACAGCCATCCGGCTGGCACGGAAGTTGAAGGCGAAGTCAAGAACAAGACCGAATTCGGCCTGTTCATTGGCCTCGACGGCGACGTTGACGGCATGGTGCATCTCTCCGACCTCGACTGGAACCGTCCGGGCGAACAGGTCATCGAAGAGTTCAACAAGGGCGACATGGTAAAGGCCGTCGTTCTGGATGTGGACGTCGAAAAGGAGCGCATCTCGCTCGGCATCAAGCAGCTCGGCAAGGATGCAGTCGGCGACGCCGCTACATCCGGCGATCTGCGCAAGAACGCCGTTGTTTCGTGCGAAGTTCTGGCCGTCAACGACGGTGGCATCGAAGTGAAGCTCGTCAACCACGAAGACCTCACCTCGTTCATCCGCCGTGCCGATCTGTCGCGTGACCGCGACGAGCAGCGTCCGGAGCGTTTCTCCGTTGGTCAGGTTGTCGACGCCCGCGTCACCAACTTCTCCAAGAAGGACCGCAAGGTCATGCTGTCGATCAAGGCTCTGGAAATCGCTGAAGAGAAGGAAGCCGTCGCACAGTTCGGTTCCTCCGACAGTGGCGCTTCGCTCGGCGACATCCTGGGCGCAGCCCTGAAGAACCGCGGCGGCGAATAAGCCTCTGCAGTCTGAATAAAGAAGCCCGCGGAAAGCGATTTCCGCGGGCTTTTTGTTTGTCCTGTTTCGAACGGGATCTGCGGGCGAATGGGCTCAGCCGTATCCGCCCATGCGGCGGTAGAGATCATAGGCGTCTCCGGTCTCGGCTTCATCGTCTGCCACGACCGTCTGTGGCACGGCTTGGGCGTCGTCTTCCTGATCGCCGGGCTCTTGCCGGCGCTGGCCATCATCCTCGTCCTCGTCGCCTGAGAAGGTGGGCTGCTCTTCCTCCTCCACTTCGACGGTTCGCGTCTCCTGCGTCTTTGCCGGCAGGTAGGGGATCATTGCGAAGGGGATGCCGTCGCGGATAATGCCCGTGTCGGGCAGCCGGGGCGTCAGGGCCTCGCGCGCGTTCTCTTCCATCGTTCCGGAATTCAGCAGTGCCTGGCGGCCGGCTGCTTTTTCCTCCGGCGCATCGAGCATCCTGCTCCACATATCGGGTTCGAGCCCGGCCATCTCCATCTGATCGCCGATATCGCCGGTAAGCAGCGATGTGTCCGGCGGCATCTCGGGATTGTCGGCTGCTTCCAGCTGTGCAAACAGGATTTCGGCGTCCATGTCCGCGGCATCGCCAGCCAGCATGGAAAACAGCGTCTCGGATGTATCCGGGGCTGCGCCGGGCAGTGGCAGACTGGCTTCAACCAAGGCTTTCAGTGTTTGGGCAAGGGTTTTTTCCGGGCGATCTACGTCTGGCTCGGTGATTGGCGCGGGGATGTCATCAGCGTTGGCGAAAGTTTGATCCTGCGGTTCGATCTCCAGTTCCCATTCGCCGAGATCATGCCCCTTGAAGCCGTCAACTTCGTTGAGATTGCGCGCGACGGCTGGTCGGGCAGTTGACGTTTCCGCACTTGCCCGCGTGTCTGTTTCGGGTTCCAGCGCGGTGAGATCGCCGCCATCGACGGCGGCTCTGGGCTTGTCCGCACCGGCCGTATGCTCCGTCTGCGTTGGCGCGTCCTTTGGTTCGGAGAGGTCGAGCCCCAGCTCCTCCACCAGCTCTGCCTTCAGCTGGCCATCCATATCGGACGCGATGGTAGCGATCAGCGACAGGGCCTCTGGATCGGCAGCGAGAAAGGCCGTAGCGGCGCGCAAAAGCGGGATCGTGTCGGAACTCGCCTTCGCTGCCTGTTGCGGTTGCCCGCTGGCCGGCGCCGCATTGCCGCGTGCCGTCTGGGTTTTTGCCGGCAACTCGGCGCGCAACGTCGTCGCTGGCCCGTCCTCGTTGCGGCTTTCTTCGAAGGCAATGACGGCTGGCGCCGTTTCGTCGCCACCAAAAGCCTTTTTCAGTGCGGCCTGCAACATCCCGGGATCGGCAATGACGGCGGGGCTGGCCATGATCGTTTGCAAGGCGGGCGCGGACGCCTGCCGGCCCGGCACGGGTGCCTGCGCCTGCGGCTGTGTCTGCGTTGGCAGCGGTTTGCCATCGGGCTGGCTGACACCGATACGCGGCATCATCGGCGGCACGAAGGGCCTCTCCAGCAGGCGCGGCATATCGATGATCGAGGGCATCTTCAGCACCTCGGCGAGAATTTTGATGGAGATCGCCAGGTTGCGCTGCCCCAGTTGCTTCTCCAGTGCTGCCCGCGCTGCCGGCGGCAGTGTTTCAAGGAAGACGGCCAGCCGCTTGCCGAAATCGCGCAGCGTCTCCTGCGGCAGTGGTGGAAATTTCAGGATCTTTGCCAGCGTATCGAGCAGGCGGATCAGCGCATCCTTCGGCAAGGGCTCGCTCCCGAGCAGATGCCGGTTCAGCGTCTCCAGGATTTTGAGAACCACATCCGACTGGTTTCCCGAAATCCGCCCCGGCATCGAGACCGGCAGTGTCCGTTCCTTGGGTATGACGGCTTCAGCGACGACGGCCGCCTGTGCCACCGCGAGGGGCGTTTTGACTGTGAGAATGGGCATCAGCATCGCAATCTCCGTCAAGCTCGAGTTGAAGCTCCGTGGTCAAATTTGTGCGGTATGCCGGCTAAGGACCGGACGTCGCCACGCATATGTCAGGGGATGTGGGCGCTTCATGCGCATGCCCGACGGCTCGTTCACGGCCAAACCAGACTGCGGCGGCTGCTTCGGAACCAAGATGGCCGAGCATTGTATGTCGTCATATTAGGGCAGAATGATTGACAGAATATTAACCATACGGGCAGCCACGCTGGGCGATGAGCCTCCCGTTGGCCCTTGCCGCCTTTTCGCCGCTCGCGTACATCTTGACGCTGCGTCGCCGCCCATTGTGCGGTGGGCATGGAATTGCTTTCGGGGGGAATGCGATGAACCTGACCAACCTGATCCTCAACACCGATAGCTACAAGTTCAGCCATTTCCTGCAATATCCGCCGGGCACGCGGGCCATCTCTGCCTATATCGAGACGCGGGGACATCCCGATCAGGCCGACGTGCTGTTCTTCGGCCTGCAGATGTTTTTGAAGGAATATCTCGGCAAGCCGGTCACACGGGCTGATGTCGATGAGGCCGAAGCAATCGTCCTTGCCCATGGCCTGCCGTTCAACCGCGCCGGCTGGATGCGCATTGTCGATCATTTCGGCGGCTATTTGCCGCTCGAGATCCAGGCATTGCCGGAGGGAACGCTGCTGCGCCGTGGCGTGCCGATGGTGCAGGTGGTCAATACTGATCCGGACAGTTTCTGGCTGACCTCCTATATCGAGACCGCGCTGCTGCGCGCCGTCTGGTATCCGTCATCGGTCGCCAGCAACGCCCGCAAGGTCAAGCACATTATCCGGCCGATCCTTGAGAAAACCTGCGACGACCCGGACGCCGCCTTGCCGTTCCGTCTGCACGATTTTGGCGCGCGGGGTGTCGGTGCACTGGAGCAGGCGGGCATCGGCGGGGCCGCCCATCTCGTCAATTTCATGGGCACAGACACCATGACCGGTGTGCTTTATGCCCGGCGCTACTATGGCGCCGACATGGCCGGGTTCTCGATCCCTGCATCCGAACATTCGACGATGACCGCCTGGGGCGTCGAGCGGGAAGTGGAAGCCTATTCCAACATGATCGATCGCTTTGCCGGCGCCGGCATGTTTGCCGTCGTGTCGGATAGCTACGACATCAATTATGCCGTCTCGGAAATCTGGGGCGAGCAGTTGCGTGAAAAGGTCAGGGCGAGCGGCGGCACGGTGGTCATCAGGCCCGACAGCGGCGATCCGATCGAGACGCCGGTGCATGTCATCAAGCAGCTCGATTATCACTTCGGCTCAGCACTGAACAGCAAGGGTTACAAGGTGCTCGACAAGTCCGTCCGGGTCATCCAGGGCGACGGCATTTCCAATGCCGATATCAGCCAGATCCTTGGCCGTCTGGAGGCGTTTGGTTTTTCGGCGGAAAACATCGCCTTCGGCATGGGCGGCGGCCTGTTGCAGAAGGTCAACCGCGACACCTATTCCTTCGCAATGAAAACCAATGCGCGTCTCGATGAGACCGGCAAATGGCATGACGTTTTCAAGCGCCCCGCGACCATGAACGTCAAGGCGTCAAAGGCCGGCCGTCAAGCCGTTGTCAGCGGCCTTGGCGGCCTCGAAGCGGCGCGCCTCGATGAACTCAAGGACCGCCACAATCATCTGGAAACGGTCTGGAAAAACGGCGACCTTCTGCGGGAATGGCACTTTGAGGAAATCCGCGCCCGGGCAAAATAGGTTTTCGCCGAAAATCTGTTGCCTGACAGCCGTTGCCGCCCAGCATAATGGTATGCCGAAAGAGCGATAACCCATCTCGCATCGTCGGGCGCAAGTCTTGATCAGGCGGCCTTCGCCCCTTCGGCCTGGCGTTTCAGGATTTCGTAGATGCCGTTTTCATCCAGGCTGACCGGCAGAATGCCGCTTGCGTCCGCATCCTCGCCCACCGGCGCTGCTGCGTCTCCGGGGCCGGCGCGCGCCAGCAGAACGGCTGCATCGGCCTCGTCCTTGGCTTCCTCGGACGCGTCGGTCGTTCCGGCTTGGGTGTCGATCGCGTCGGTCCGGCCAGCCGCGCTGCTGGTTGCAGCGGTGCTTTCGGCCTCTTCTTCTATCTCCGCCACTTCGGCGCCCGCGGCCAAAGTCAGAAGCAGATCACCGGATGTGACGACCTCTGCCGCAGGCTTGCCGTCAGCGGCCGGAGTATCGGTTTGGCCGGGTGTGCCGAGGATGGCATCGTTGACCTTTTCGATCGTCTCCTGAACCTTTTTGACGTCCTCAAGTTTCTCGCCCGCTTCCAGCTTGCGAATTTCCTCTTCGCGCTCCTTGCGCGTTTCCGCATTTTCGACGCGGGTGGGGTCGGCCTGATGCGTCCGTTCGAGTTTCAGCTCTTCTATGGATTTCGGATCGGCGACATCCTCCAACCGCTGGATCGCGACCTGCGTATCCTCTGCCGACGTGCCATCGTTGCGTGCGGCATCGTCGAGGGCTTCCTGGATGATTTTCGCCTGGCTTCCGTAGGGGTGCTTGATCGCATCCACCATCTGGGCGGCGGTCAGGCCCAGATCCCGCAGGCCGGTCTTCGTTTCAAGCTCCTCGATGCTGGCAGGCATCGATTTGCGCACGCTGGCCATCGTCTCGCCGATGCGCTTGCTGTAGGGTTTGTCGTCTTCGTCCTCCTTCTGCGTCAGCCCGTATCGGGTGACGAAACGGGCCGCCATCTTGGTCATTTCGGTCGGTTCTTCGGCCGTGCCGTTCAGCACCGCATCGATGTCATCGACGGAGACGCGGAAGCGCGCCAGCGTGATCTCCTGCGCCCCACCGGGAATAGGCGAACTGATCGGAAGATTGGCTTCCTTCTTGCCGATCATCGAGACCAGCGTCAGTGAATCCTCGACGCGGGTGCCGAAATCCAGATCGGACTCGCCTTCGTCGCGTGCCACGCCCAAAACGTTCAGAAAGCGCGAGATGAGCTCCGCCATCGGATTGTCGTCGCTCTTCAGGGCGCCGAAGAAATGGGCGTTGACCTTGTCGTTCAGGGCCGCATGGCTCTTGCTTGCCGAAATGCGTGCCTTGAGGATATCGTCCTCTTTGGTTTCCTTGCGCGCCTTCTTTTCGTCTTCGGCACGCTTCTCTTCCGCCTGATCGATCATCGACTGCATCAGAGTGGTGGTAACGGTTCCGGCACTGGCCTGAAGGGGCGTAATCATGGCTGCTCCGCGCGGTCTGCAACGTGGGATGTCGTTAACAGTAACCGGCAACCATTAATGTCTGATTAACCTATTTTCGGGGTCGTTGTATTAGCGAAAAGTCAGGTTGCGCGAGGAGGCCAAGCTGGCTGTCTCAACATCTTGGCGCCGGTGGCTGGGGCTTGCAGACGATCGTCACCAGAACGAAACTGACATACAGAAGCAGATACCAGGAGCCGAGTTTCTGCAGCGATACCATGTGCCATTCCGTTTGGCCTGGATAAAGCCATATGCCCGTGGCCGTGCCGATGTTCTCGGCAATCCAGAGAAAGATGCTGGTGAGGAAAGCTGCCAGCACCAACGGCATCCAGCGTACTTTCCGCTCTACGGTAAAATAGATTCGCACCCTCCCGAACAGCAGAAGCGTGGCCGCAAAAAGCCCGATGCGCATATCGATTATATAGTGGTGACTGTAGAAATTGATGTAGATGGCGGCCGCCAGAAGGGCGGTCAGTGCGAAGTGTGGATAGTGGGTAAAGCGCATGTCGAAGATGCGGATGGCACGCGCCATGTAGCTGCCGACGGACGCGTACATGAAGCCCGAAAAAAGCGGCACGCCGGCGATCTGGAAGAGCGCATCCTCCGGATAGACCCAGGATCCCATCCGGACCTTGAAGACCTCCATGCACGTCCCGGTGACGTGGTAGATCAGGATGACCTTGGCTTCCTCCCAGCTTTCCATCTTCAGCCGCAGGAAGGTGATCTGGATGATCAGTGCCGCCAGAAACAGCGCATCGTAGCGATTGACCAGCCAATCCTCGTTCCAGATCAGTTTGGTCACGATGATCAGAAACAGCACAAGCGCGCCAAACAGGCATGACCATGCCTGTTTCAGCCCAAACAAAATGAATTCGGCAAGCGCCGGCGGCAACCTGTTCAGCTGCTGGCGGATCCACACCCGTATGGGTTCAAGGACGGGTCCTGTCTGGTGTTTTTTGACGGGTTGCATCAGCTGTGCGCGAATATGTCCGTGTCTTCCCAGCCCATCAGGTCAAGCTTGGAACGGGTCGGCAGAAAGGCGAAGCAGGCGTCGGCATGGGCGGCGCGGCCATCGCGGATCAGGCGTGCCGTCAGTTTGTCGCGCAGCGCATGCAGATGCAGAACGTCGGACGCGGCGTATTCCAGTTGTGCCTGAGAGAGTTTTTCGGCTGCCCAGTCGGAGGACTGCTGCTGCTTGGAAATATCGACCTCGAGCAGTTCCTTCAGATTGTCCTTCAGCCCGTGCCGGTCCGTATAGGTCCGCGTCAGCCGCGAGGCGATCTTGGTGCAGAACACCGGCGTCGTGGTCACGCCGAACGTGTGGAACAGCACGGCGATATCGAAGCGGCCGAAGTGGAAAATTTTCTGGCGCGTGGGGTCTTCCAGCATGGCGGTAAGGTTCGGCGCCTGCGTCTGGCTCTTGGCAATCCGGATCACGTCGGCAGAGCCATCGCCCGGCGAAAGCTGCACCAGGCAAAGCCGGTCACGGCGCGGAACGAGGCCGAGCGTTTCGGTGTCGATGGCGATCGCGCCCTTGTAGCGGGCGGCGTCTTCAACTGAAATGTCGCCTTCGTGAAGCCGTATTGTATTTGCCATGGAAAACCCCACATCAGCCGGACGATGTGCCGCGCTTTGGTTCAAGTCGTTGGGCTATAGCGCAACTTCGCCGGAAGCGATACCGTCTCCTCACGCCCCGGGAGACCTATGGCGCTGATCGGGCGCCAGTTGGAACGTTGATGTTGACCCTGCAGACTGTTTTCCTCTCCACCACCCTGGTTCTGTCCGCTGTCCCGGCTGTTGCTGCGCCGCTCTCGACAGCGCCTGTGCAGCTTGCCCAGGTCTATACCGATCTGCCCGGCGTCAAGACACCGGAAGAAGCGGTGGATGCCAAGCGGATCTACTGCGAACAGACCGTCGTCGAGCGCGAGGGGCACCCGACCTTTGCGCCGCGCTACCGGACCATCAACAATTGCCGCCAGGGCGACGGCCCGGTGTTCCAGTCTCCAGGTACGCCTCGCTCGATCGACCGCTACATGCGCGGCCTCGATTATTAGACCCATCCTCCCGGCCGGCCGCCTTGCAAATTGGCGGATCATCAATACAACTTCGGCCAAGAGGAATGCCGGGCCTTTCCCACGCCCGGCGAGGAGACGATATCATGCCTGAAACGCAACAGCCCTTGGCCATCTGCGCGCCGGAACCGCGCACGCTCGATCTGATTTTTACGCCAGTGGCGCTGGAACAGCTGAAAGCCAAATATCGCATCGTCGAAGCCGATCCGGACAATATCGCAGGGCTAGGCGACGAGGTCCTCGGCGGAGTCCGCTACATCATCGGCCAGCCGCCGTTGAGCGCTGAAACGCTGGCGCGCATGCCGCAGCTGCGTTGCGTCCTCAATGTCGAAAGCAACCTGATCAACAACATGCCCTATGAGGTCCTGTTTGCCCGCGGCATTCACGTGGTGACGACGGGCCAGGTGTTTGCCGAACCGGTGGCCGAGATGGGGCTGGCCATGGCGCTCAACATCGCCCGTGGCATCGTCGATGCGGATGTGGATTTTCGTGAAGGCCGCGAGCTTTGGGGCGGCGAGGGCAATGCGAAGGCGCGGCTGCTGTCGGGTGCCGATGTCGGCATCATCGGTTTCGGCGATCTCGGCAAGGCGCTGAACCGCGTGCTCTCCGGTTTTCGTACCAATACCCGCGTCTATGACCCCTGGATGCCGGCCTCGATCCTCATCGACAATGGCGTCAAGCCATCGAGCCTCGAGGATGTGCTGACGCAGAGCGATTTCATCTTCGTCGTGGCGGCCGTCACCAGCGAGAACCAGCATTTCCTCGGCGCCCAGGCTTTTGCCAGCATGCGGCCGGGCGCTGCCTTCATCCTGCTCAGCCGCGCCAACGTCGTCGATTTCGATGCGCTGATGGCGGCAGTCGCCAGCGGCCATATCGTTGCGGCAAGCGACGTCTATCCGGACGAGCCATTGCCGCTGGATCATCCCGTCCGCAGCCTCAAGGGTTTTCTCCGCTCCGCCCACCGGGCCGGAGCGCTCGATAGCGCCTTCAAGAAGATGGGCGACATGGTGCTGGAGGACATGGACCTGATGGACCGCAACCTGCCGCCGATGCGTTGCAAGCGGGCGGAGCGCGAAACGGTATCCCGCATGCGCTCCAAGCCCGTCAGCGTCAATTGACCGCCGTCAACCGACGGTCGCCGGCTTCAGCTTGGACGTGCCTGCCGAAAGCGCCAGCGGTGCCGCCATGAGGCACAGCGCTCCAGCGATCATCAGCGCGGGCAGATAGCTCGCGTAATTGTCGCGGATGAAGCCGCCGCCGAAAGCTGCAAAGGCGGCACCGATCTGGTGGCCGGTAAACACCCAGCCGAACACCATGTTTGCCCGCTCACGGCCGAAATGCTGGGCGGTGAGTTTTACGGTCGGTGGAACGGTGGCCACCCAGTCCAGCCCGTAGAAAATGGCAAATATCGACAGGCCGAGGAATTCGAAGCCGGTGAACGGCAGCCAGAGCAGCGACAGGCCGCGCAGGCCATAATACCAGAACAGCAGCCAGCGATTATCGTAACGGTCGGACAGCCAGCCGGAGGCGACGGTGCCGGCGAAATCGAACAGGCCGATGATGGCGAGAATGCCGGTCGCGGTGATCGCCGTCATGCTGTAATCGGCGCAGAGCGAAACGAAATGCGTCTGGATCAGCCCGTTGGTCGATGCGCCGCAAACGAAGAACGACAGGAACAGCACCCAGAAAATCCGCGTTTTCGAAGCGTCGATCAAAATGTCGATCGGCGAATTGGTCTTGAGGGAGGCCGCCGGCGGCGGATCGTCCACGAGTTGGCCGTAAGGGCGCAGCCCGAGGTCTGACGGTCTGTCGCGCATGAACAGCAGCATGGCAATGGCACAGACGAACAGCATGGCGAGAATGAACAGGATGGCCGCACGCCAGCCATAGGCTTCCGTCAGCGCCGCAATCAGCGGCATGAACACCAGTTGGCCGGTGGCGGTACTGGCCGTCAACAGGCCGATGACCAAGCCGCGCCGGGCGGTAAACCAGCGGGTAGCGACGGTTGCGCCCATGACCATTGCCGTCAGTCCGGTGCCGGTGCCGACGACGAAACCCCACAGCACGACCAGCTGCCAGACCTCGCGCATGAACAGCGACAGGCCCATGCCGATGAACACGACGGTCAGCGCCATCAGCGCCATCAAACGCATGCCGAACCGGTTCATCAATGCGGCCGCAAACGGCGCCATCAGCCCGAACAGGATGAAGCGCATGGCCAGCGCCGCCGAAATCTCCGTTGCTTCCCAGCCGAACTCTTTCTGCAAAGGCAGGATCAGCACCGAAGGCGCGCCGATGGTTCCGGCTGTAACCAGCATGGTGAGGAAAGCGGTAGCGGCAACGATCCAGCCATAATGGATGTCCCGTTGTTCGAGCTGTCTGGAGAGTGTCGTTGAAAGCATGATCGGTGTTCTCGGTGGCGGGCGGAAGGAAGCCCGGCTCACATTTAGAGACTATCAATATGAAAGTCACTAAATCAAAATCTGTCGTCGTGCAAGTCTGTCTGCATTCACGGAAGGCGACGGCGAGCTTCACGACGCTGCAGGAGAGCGAAATCTTGTCCCGATACGCGTCGGCAGTGGCGTAAATGATGGGACGTCGCCGTTTCGATCAAGCCGCCGGCCCTGACTGTCCCAATCTGGACAATCTATGTACTTACATTTACTCCTGATTTAGCCGGAGCAAATAAGCGGCAAATGTTGCATTTCGATCGAAAATTGTCATGCTGCAAACGGCCAGGGTTTGACGAAGCCTTGGCAATTACAGGAGAATGGAATTTGGCAAAGAGTGAACCTCATCAAATCGATATTCATGTCGGCAATCGCCTGAGGTCGCGACGGCTGGTTTTGGGATTGAGCCAGGAGAAGCTGGGCGAGCGTCTGGGCATCACCTTTCAGCAGATCCAGAAGTATGAGAAAGGCACGAACCGCGTCAGTGCAAGCAAGCTGCAAGCCGCAGCGGTGGTCCTCAGCGTTCCCATTGGCTATTTCTTCGAGGACCGTGAACCCCAGACCCCGGATGGACTGGTCAGGGAGGTCGACGAGATCGGTACGTTCCTCGTGTCGCGGGACGGCGTCTCGCTCAATCGCGCCTTTACATCCATCAAGAGCAAGCAGGTTCGCCAGTCCATCATCACCCTGACAAAAGCACTGGCAAGCGCCGATGAGACCGGTACGCAGGTGGCAGACACAGAGCGCGTTGCCTCCCCCGCTCCTCAGTGAAACCGATGGTCCTGCAGATATTCTGTCCGGGAAGCCTGCTTGGGGGACCCATCCCTCAACAGGCAGGGAAATGATCCCCGCACCCCAACTGGAAAATCCGGAAACTGGCTGCGTCCAAAGCTTTGGCCAGCAAGCCCCCGCCGAAGAGGCTGCCGGATGAAAATCCTCCATGTCGGGCCGACATTGCCGCAGGCCAAAGACTATGCCGCCGGCATCACCGTTCGGGGGCCGGCGGTTCAGGGTGACATCTTTTGCGCGGTAGAGCAGGGGGCCACCGTCATCGGCATCGTTGACGGTGGCTTCGAATATACGGCGTCGGTTTGGCATAAGGAAATCCTCTACGCCCTGAGTGCCGGCGTCGCAGTTCTGGGCGCAGCCAGCATGGGTGCGTTGCGCGCTGCCGAATGCCATTCGTTCGGGATGATGGGTGTCGGAGGTATTTTTGAAGAATACCGTGCAGGCATTCGTATCGACGATTCGGACGTGGCGCAGATCCACGGCCCCGCCGAGCTTGGCTGGCTGCCGCTAAGCGAACCTCTGGTCAACGTCACGGCCACGCTTGACCTCGTTCATGAGAAGCAAATCATCTCTTCAGCCGAAATCACCCATCTGAAAGCAGTGGCCGGATCGATGTTTTTCAAGGACCGGACATGGCGATCGCTCATCGAGCGCGCACTCATTCCTGATGACGGGAGAAGAAACACAATCGCAATCGCTTTGCGGACCCACCACGTCAATCGAAAGCGCGCGGATGCGCTCGAACTTCTTGCCGTTATGTCACGGCTTGACGCGCAGCGGTCAACAAGCAAATCGGACTGGGAGTTCCAGCGTACAACCCTTTGGAACGAAATGCGGAAACACCATTGCACGGCGAAACATCCCGGCGATCTATCTTAAGGTGTGTCACGCCCATGTCACGCGAACTTTGCCTCGGCTCAGACTAATATCACTGCAAATCATTGGGGAGCCGAACATGTCAGCAGCTTATGCCACCCTTGCTTTGAACAATCCTGACTCATCGGAGAACGAGATTCAGGAGTTTCACGCCATCACCCGTCTGATCGTTTTTGCGAAGGAAAGTGCTGCACTTCTCGACGCACATCAGACAGTTTATTGCCTGGATCTGGCCCTGGAACAGATCGCCACGGAATTGCGTCATCGAGCCGACAACACGTTCGAGATCGCATGCTATCTCCAGGATGGAGCCACACGGCAATAGGATTGCGTTGTCTTCGGTGCCGAAATGCCGGTGCTCTGCTCTCAACTGTACGGGTTTGGAAAAAGCCGGCCATTGACGCAACGGGCGGGATAATTTTCATATCGCCGCGTTTTGACGCGGCTGGCATCGTTTCCGGCACCCTAATGGATGGGACACAAATTTTCACCGAAAAACCTGGGCGGGGCTTTGATAACCCCGCCCAGGTTTTGATCAGTTGAGCTTGACGGACGGCTCGCGGTCCCAGACGCGAAGTTTACCGACCTCGTTGAAAAACGTCGTGACGGTTTTCTTGTCCTTGAGTTCGATCGTACCCTCGTCAAGGTCGCCGTCAATGCCAGCCTTTGCCAAAAGCGGCAGAGCATCGGCCACATAGCCGATATATTTGCAGTGTGAAAACGCATCGGCAACGAAGTCCCGCGACGCGGCTTCCTTGAGAAGGTCTGCGATCCCCTCTGCGGAAACGACGAGACAGACTGCGTCGTAAAGCACGGACGGGCCGCCGTCGATCATCTGGTGGGCTTCGACCCAGCTTCCATCCGACATAGTCACGCCACCGACTTTGGGGGCAATGATCTCGAACGCCGCCTTCTGCTTGGTCAGGTTGTCGAGCAGCGCCTTGAAAATCTGCACGTCAGCACCGTCGGTCGCCAGGATGCCGAGCTTTCGTCCTTCGAACCGCTTCGGGCCACGCTCGACGATGCTGAGCGCCGGCGACGGCTGCAGATCCTGACGCGTCGGCCTGGCGGCATCGGCAGGCTGCGGCATCGACTTGAGCCCGAGGGCATGGGCGACCTTGCTCGCAAGCGTCTCGTCGATATTCATCAGGTGGGAGACCATCCGTTCACGAATAACGGGCGTTTCGACTTTCGACAGTTCGAAGATCAGAGCGGCGGCGATATGGCGCTGCTCCGGCGGGGTTTGGCTGATGAAGAACTGCCGGGCCTGGCTGTAGTGATCGGCAAAACTCTCCGGCCGCAGCCGGACTTTCGGGCCCTGCTCCTCGGAGGGGAAATGACGGTAGCCTTGAACGGGCGCCTCCCTTGGACCTTCGCCAAACGAATTCGGCTGGTAGTTGGCGCGGCCGGACGGATTGCGCATGGCCATATGGCCATCCTGCTGAAACGTCGCGAAGGGACATTTCGGCGCGTTGATCGGCAGGTGGGTGAAGTTCGGTCCGCCAAGGCGTTTCAGCTGTGTATCGAGATAGGAAAAATTCCGGCCCTGCAGCAGCGGGTCATTGCTGAAGTCGATGCCCGGCGGTACGTTCTGGGTCATAAAGGCGACCTGCTCGGTCTCGGCAAAGAAGTTGTCGGGCATGCGGTCAAGGACCAGGCGGCCGACGGGCTGCGGCGGTAGTATTTCCTCCGGAATGATTTTGGTCGGATCGAGTACGTCGAAATCGAAACCGTCGGCAAACGCCTGGTCAAACAGCTGAACCTGCAGCTCCCATTCCGGAAAATTGCCGGACTGGATCGCCTGCCAGAGATCGCGCCGATGGAAGTCCGGATCCGCACCGTTGATTTTGACCGCTTCGTTCCACGCCACCGACTGCAGCCCCAGCTTGGGTTTCCAGTGGAATTTTACGAAGGTCGATTCGTCCTTGGCATTGACGAACCGGAACGTGTGTACCCCGAAACCTTCCATGAACCGGAAGGAGCGCGGAATGGTCCTGTCCGACATGGTCCACATGACCATGTTCATGCTTTCGGGTGTCAGGCTGATAAAGTCCCAGAACGTGTCATGCGCCGTCTGGGCCTGGGGAAAGGCGCGGTCCGGCTCAGGTTTTGCAGCGTGGATCAGGTCGGGGAACTTGATGGCATCCTGGATGAAAAACACGGGAATATTGTTGCCAACCAGATCCCAGTTTCCTTCCTTGGTATACATTTTCACGGCGAAACCGCGCACGTCCCGGGCAAGGTCGGCCGACCCCTTGCTGCCCGCAACGGTCGAAAACCGCACGAAAGCGGGGGTCCTCTCGCCGGGGCGCTGGAACAGATCGGCGCGGGTATAAGCGGCCAGGGACTCGTAGGCTTCGAAGAAGCCATGTGCGCCATAGCCCCTGGCATGAACCACCCGCTCCGGAATGCGTTCATGGTCGAAGTGGAAAATCTTCTCGCGAAAATGGAAATCGTCGATCAATGTGGGGCCACGGGGCCCAACACGCAGCGTATTCTGATCATCAGAAACAGGGCCACCCTGGGCCGTGGTCAAGATGGGCACACCGTCTTCGGCAATCTGGTGAAGCTCTCCGCCTTCTCCACGGTGCAGTTTCTGGTCGTGGATGGTCGCGACATTGGCAGGTGAGGTCGTTTTTGACGTCTTGGCCATGAAAGGTCTCCGATACCGGGAATGGGTGCACCTCAATCTCCCGTGGCGGCCTTTTGTTCCCTTCAATGTGGGGCTTTTCCAAATCCACCGGTCGGCCAGCTGTTATTGGCTACCGCGCCTCACAGCGAGATGGGCGGCTACCAGCGGACATCCGGCATTTGAAGGACCCTCCCAGCACTTCCAGTTTTGGTGATTATCGCAAACGCTGGACCACACATACTGACACGGATCGCGTTGGTGACACGGTCGGCCGGGGATCGCACGGCCATCAGCCTCGTGGGGAAAATTCAGGCCAGGTGAACCGATTTCAGGGAGAAATTTGCGGCATCGATCGGCTTGCCGGTCAGGCTGTCGATATAGACCGGTTGTGCTGCGGCACCGGTTTCCTTATCGGTCAACCGCATGGTGACGCCGCGATCGGCGAAATGCTGGTTGCCGAACATCGATAGCGCGATCAGCAAAGGCTGCATCTCGCGCCCCATGTCTGTCAGCAGATATTCATAGCGCACCGGCCGGTCCTGATAGGCGCGTTTTTCCAGGAGGCCGGCCTCGACCAGCGATTTCAGCCGGCGGGTCAGGATGTTCGGCGCGATGCCCGTGCTTTTCTGGAATTCATCGAACTTCGTGCGGCCGAAGAAAACATCGCGCAGGATGAGGATGCTCCACCATTCGCCCACCCGGTCGAGGGTGCGGGCGATGGGACAGTTCATTTCATCGAAGTTCCGGCGCTGCATGGCTCTTATGTAGAGGCTCGGCTTGCATCCTGCAAGTCGCTCGGGATCACTCGCCGTTGACCCGGCGCATCGCTTCGAGAATCGAGTCCTTGGTGCCGTGGCCGGTCTTGTAGAGGCCGAGCATCACGGTGGCGACGTCGCGGCCATCGTCGCTGTCGAGGGCCGTGCGGGTTTCCTCGCACCATTCCTCCAGCGCGCCACAGACCACTTCGATTTCACTCTGGTTCAAGGCCATGTCCGACAGAAACGACATTGCTTCACCCTATCGCTCGAAACACACCCGATTTGAAGAAACAGTCTAGAGCCAAGGGAGGCGCTGACAATTCCCAGATTTGGGGGGTGAAACGCGGCGGTGGAGCCGGGTAACGATATGGTTTCTGAAAGGTTCCGCTTGCCCGGTCAATCCGCCCGGGCTGCCGACGCTTCGACCAGGGAGGCCGCGATCGCCATGGCGAGAAGCTTGCCCTTGGCTCTGATGGCGCCGCTGTCGAAATCGCGTGCCGACAGAGCGAGGTCCATGCCCTCGCGCATCAAAATTTGTTGTGCCCTGTAAACTGCCCAGTTTTCGACGTCGTCGCGCTTCTGCATTGCGCTGCCCCCCGGCTAAATCATTTAGCGTTGTCGTTCTGCTCTCAATCCGGCCTGGACGCAGGCACATGAGGCGAATCACCCGAGCACGAGAACACAATGCGACATTTCCTTGAAATCGGAAGCACAACTTTTCAGCGATGATTAATTGTGGCGAATTCTCGCTTCACGCGTTGCGCAGCTTGCCCTCCAGAAGGTCGAGCACGGCACGTCCGGCCTCCATGACGTTGGTGCCGGGGCCGAACACGGCGGCGACGCCATGGTCGAGCAGGAACTGGTAATCCTGGCGCGGCACGACGCCGCCGACGACGACGATCACGTCACCGCCGCCCTTGGCCTTCAGCGCCTCGATCAGCTGCGGCGCCAGCGTCTTGTGGCCGGCGGCCAGCGACGACATGCCGATGACATGCACCTTGGCACCGACAGCCATATCGGCCGCTTCCTCCGGCGTCTGGAACAGCGGGCCGGCCAGAACGTCGAAACCGATATCGCCAAAGGCCGAAGCGATGATCTTGGCGCCGCGGTCGTGACCGTCCTGACCGAGCTTGGCGACCATGATCTTCGGCTTGCGGCCGGTGGTGCGCGAAAAATCGGACAGCCGGGCCGACAGCGTCGCCAGTTCCGGCTCGTCCCTGTAGGCATCACCGTAGATATCGTGGACCACTTCGGGCACGGCGGTGTGATCGCCGAACACCACGCGCAGCGCGTCGGAGATTTCGCCGACGGTGGCGCGGGCACGCGCTGCCGTGACGGCCGCTTCGAGGATATTGCCGTCGCCGGTGCGGGCGACCTCAGTCAGCGCTTCCAGTGCTGCGGTCACTTCGGCTGTATCGCGGCGTTTGCGCGTCTCTTCGATGCGGCTGATCTGGGCGGTTCGCACGGCGGCATTGTCGATATCGAGAATGTCGAGATCGTCCTCGGTCTCCAGCCGGTACTTGTTGACGCCGACAATGATCTCCTCGCCCTTGTCGACGGCGGCCTGGCGTCGGGTGGCGGCCTGTTCGATCAGCCGCTTGGGCAGGCCATCGGCCACCGCCTTGGTCATGCCCCCCAGCGCTTCAACCTCTTCCATCAGCGCCCAGGCCTTGTCGGCAAGCTCGGCGGTCAGGCTCTCGACATAATAGGAGCCGGCCAAGGGATCGACGACCTTGGTGACACCGGTTTCGTGCTGCAGGATCAGTTGGGTGTTGCGGGCAATGCGCGAGGAGAATTCCGTCGGCAGCGCAATGGCCTCGTCGAAGGAATTGGTGTGCAGCGACTGGGTGCCGCCGAGCACCGCCGACATCGCCTCGAAGGCGGTGCGGATAATGTTGTTGTAGGGGTCCTGTTCCTGCAGCGAAACGCCCGATGTCTGGCAATGGGTCCTGAGCATCAGCGAGGACTGCTTGTTCGGATGAAAGCCTTCCATGATCCGGGTCCAGAGCAGGCGGGCGGCGCGCAGCTTGGCGGCTTCCATGAAGAAATTCATGCCGATGGCGAAGAAGAACGACAGGCGTCCGGCGAAGTCGTCGACGCTCAGGCCCTTGGCGATGGCGGCGCGGACATATTCGCGGCCGTCGGCGAGCGTGAAGGCCAGTTCCTGCACCAGCGTCGCGCCGGCCTCCTGCATGTGATAGCCGGAAATCGAGATCGAGTTGAACTTCGGCATCTCGCGGGCGGTATAGTCGATGATATCGGCAACGATCCGCATCGAGGGTTCCGGCGGATAGATATAGGTGTTGCGGACCATGAACTCCTTGAGGATGTCGTTCTGGATCGTGCCCGACAGCTGCGCGCGCGGCACGCCCTGTTCCTCACCGGCGACAATGAACGAGGCCAGGATCGGAATGACGGCGCCGTTCATGGTCATCGACACCGAGATCTTTTCCAGCGGGATGCCGTCGAACAGGATCTTCATGTCCTCGACCGAATCGATCGCCACACCGGCCTTGCCGACATCGCCGACAACGCGCGGATGGTCGCTGTCATAGCCGCGATGGGTTGCAAGATCGAAAGCGACGGAAACACCCTGCTGACCGCTGGCCAGCGCCTTGCGGTAAAAGGCATTCGAGGCTTCGGCGGTGGAGAAGCCGGCATATTGCCGGATGGTCCAGGGGCGGCCGGTGTACATGGTGGCGCGCGGACCACGGGTGAAGGGCGCAAGCCCCGGCAGCGAGCCGAGATGTCCGGCGGCTTCGAGGTCGGCCTGCGTATAGAGCGGCTTGACGGCAATGCCTTCCGGAGTCTGCCAGGTCAGCGTCTCGGGCGAGGATTTGAGCTCGCGTTCGGCAAGGGCGGCCCAGTCGGCGAGGGTTTTGTTATCGGACATGGCTCAGTCTCCTTGCGTCGATCAGATATACACCCTCCCCTTGAGGGGGAGGGTCGGCACGCAGTGCCGGGGTGGGGTGACGCGTCAAGCGTCCCTGACAATCACCCCCACCCGCCGCTTTGCGGCGACCTCCCCCCTCAAGGGGGAGGTAGAACTCTGCCTCAACCGCCTTCAACCACGCGCGCGATCCGCGCCGTGGGTTTGCTTTCAGGACACTCGGACGGGGCGCTGGAAGCTGCCGCGAGAGAGTAGAAGAGATGGCACCCTTCAGCGCCCCGTTCAGCGGTTTTTGCCTGCGACTTGGGTCCCTCTGAGGTGACGTGCCAGAATGGTGTTCGTCTGACCCGATGGAGCCCGGCCGAACCAATTTATCGGCAACACTCCACCCGGCCACCGCCGGTGCCTCCGAATTCCCCGTCGCCGTCTTCGTCCTCGGGTTAAACCCGAGGATCAACCCGGACGATAGAAGAGAAATCGGACGGACATTCGGCATGCCCGGCGAAACCATTCCGTCTGCCACCCTGTGTGCCGCACAGGCACGCCCGGCGCGCTCTTTCGGGCATCCGAAGCGGGAAGGACGATCCGTTGCCTCACCGCTTCTCCCCTGTCGCCGGAGGGAGACCATTTTCCGCAGACCCCCGATGAAAGGATTTGCGTCATCCCCTTGCACCAAGCGCCGATCCCGCCTGACTGCCACGCCTGGCAGCGTATCCGATGGCGGGATGGATAGAGTATGGCACGGGTGCTTTGGGCGGGGAAAATGCAGGCGGCCAGAATCGGTCGATTTTTTGGTTTCCAATTGCGCTCCCTTCTCCCTTCCCATTCCAACGCGGACCCCCTCACTTGCAATTTCTAACACTTAGCTGAAGCTAAGATGTTGAAATTGCTTTCTCTCCCGCAAGGAGGAGATATATCGCCGCCGTCGCTGCGGCTTCCCTCTCCCTTGCGGAAGAGGACATAAAATCAGGACTTAGCGAAGCTAAGTGCTAGATTTTATAGGTGAGGGGCTCAAGTTTTCCCCGGCACAGCACTATTCGAACTCCATGATCAGCTCATCGACGGCGAGACTAACGCCTGCGGACACCGCCACACGCTTGACGACGCCCCGCCGTTCGGCGCGCAAAATATTCTCCATCTTCATCGCTTCCACCGTCGCTAAGGCCTGGCCGGCCTCGACGGTTTCGCCCTGAACAACCGTGACGGCGGTGATGACGCCGGGCATCGGGCAGAGCAGCATTTTCGACGTATCCGGTGGCAGTTTCTTCGGCATCAGCCTGGCAAGCTCGGCGACACGCGGGCTGCGCACATGGGCTGATATATCGATGCCGCGCCAGCGCAGGCGGATGGCGGTGCCCAGAAGATCGATCTTCACGCCCATGGTTGTGCCATCGACATTGAAGGTGGCGTGGCTGCGGCCGGGCGTCCAGTCGCCGGCTGCGGTAAAGACGCTGCCGTCCGGCAACTGGATATAGGCGCCGTCGGCCGAGGTGTTGAGCGTCACCGCATGCTCCTGGCCGGCAAAGGTGACGACCCAGTCCTTGCCGATCACCCGGCGATGATTGCCGATCGTGCCGGAAATCTGCACGGCGCGGTCCTGCAGCGACTGATGCACCAGCGTGGCGACGGCCGCCAGCTTCTGTGCCGATGCCGCATCGGGTTCGACCCCGTGAAAACCATCCGGGAATTCCTCGGCGATGAAGGCGGTGGTGATATTGCCGGAGCGGAACCTGTCGTGCTGCATGACGGCCGACAGGAAGGGCAGGTTGTGGCCGATGCCTTCGACCTCGAAATCGTCGAGCGCTGCCGACATGGCGTCGATCGCGGTCAATCTGTCCGGCGCCCAGGTACAGAGCTTGGCGACCATCGGGTCGTAGTACATCGAAATCTCGCCGCCTTCGAAGACGCCGGTATCGTTGCGCACGATGATGCCGTCGGAGGTCTTGCCTTCCACGGGTGGCCGGTAGCGGGAGAGACGCCCGATCGACGGCAGGAAGTTGCGATAGGGATCCTCGGCATAGAGCCGGCTTTCGATCGCCCAGCCATTGAGCTTGATGTCGGCCTGGCCAAAGGACAGCTTCTCGCCGGAAGCGACGCGGATCATCTGTTCGACCAGATCGATGCCGGTGATCAGTTCGGTGACGGGATGCTCGACCTGCAGACGGGTGTTCATTTCAAGGAAGTAGAAATTGCGGTCGCCATCGACGATGAACTCGACGGTCCCGGCCGAGTGATAGCCGACCGCCTTCGACAGTGCGACAGCCTGTTCGCCCATGGCGCGGCGGGTTTTTTCGTCGAGGAACGGCGAGGGGGCTTCCTCGATGACCTTCTGGTTGCGCCGCTGGATCGAGCATTCCCGCTCGCCGAGATAGAGCACCGTGCCGTGTTTGTCGCCGAGCACCTGGATTTCGATGTGGCGCGGCTGGGTGACGAATTTCTCGATGAAGATTCGGTCGTCGCCAAAGGAGTTCTTCGCCTCGTTTTTCGACGACTGGAAACCCTCGCGCGCCTCCGCGTCGTTCCAGGCGATGCGCATGCCCTTGCCGCCGCCGCCGGCAGATGCCTTGATCATCACCGGATAGCCGATCTCGCTGGCGATCTTCACCGCCTCGTCCGCATCGGCAATCAGGCCCATATGGCCGGGTACTGTGGAAACACCGGCCTCGGCCGCCAGCTTCTTCGAGGTGATCTTGTCGCCCATCGCCTGGATGGCCCCGACCGGCGGGCCGACGAAGACAATGCCTGCCTTTTCCAGCGCCTGCGCAAAGGCGGCGTTTTCCGACAGGAAGCCATAGCCCGGATGCACCGCATCGGCGCCGGTCTTTTCGATCGCCTCAAGGATTTTGTCGATGACGATATAGGACTGGTTCGACGGCGAAGGGCCGATATGCACGGCCTCGTCGGCCATCTTCACATGCAGCGCATCGGCATCCGCATCCGAATAGACCGCAACCGTGGCGATGCCCATCTTTCGGGCCGTCTTGATCACCCGGCAGGCGATCTCGCCGCGATTGGCGATGAGGATTTTCTGGATCATCGATGGCTGACCTCGCTCGCTCATTCGGCGGTTTTCCTGGTGACGCGCGCCGGGCTCGCGTCCTTCTTCTCATCCTCGAAGGCCTGCGGAAAATTCTTGCGGGCCAAGGGCTCGTTGAACTTCAGCAGCGCCTCGTAGGAGGCCGGATCGAAGCCGCGTTCGGCCGGCAGCAGTTCGCGACCGAACAGGCGGCAGAGCCGCTCACCGTCCAGATTGCCGCGCTGGAACGGCGTCGTGCCGAAATACTGCCACAGCGCCTGCACGAAGCCGATATCGGCCAGCGCCACCGTCTGATCCATGGTCCGCTGCCGCGGCCAGGCCGTCAAAGGGGTGACCTTGGAATTGGCCCGGCGCAGGGTGAACTGCCACTGGGTTCCGAGCAGGCCGGGCGGAAAGCCGCGATGCTTGGGCATTTCAGGGGTCTTGGCCATGGCGTCACACCTCGAACACGTCTTCGAAAGCTTCCGGGAAGTTCTTGCGCCCAACCCGTTCATCGATCCGCAGCAACGCTTCATAGGAGGTGGCGTTGAACGGCTCCTCGGCCGGCACGACTTCGCGGCCGAACAAAAGGTTCAACCGTCCGGCATCGAGATTGCCGCGCTCGAACGGCTCGGTGCCGAACTGGTGCCAGAGGGCATGCAGGAAGGCGGCATCGACCTTTTGTTCGATCGAGTTCGGGCGGGCGAGGCGCTGCAGCGCCTTGAGCGGTGTGACGCCCTTCTCGTTCGCCCGCCGGATGGTGAAATGATGGCCGTGGCCCGGCAAGCCGGAGGGAAAGCCCCTGTGTTTTGTCATCTCGGGCCGCTTGGCCATCGTGGTCTCCTTACGCCTTGGCCGCGCTGGCCGGGGCGATCTTGTCCTGCGTCTTCGTATCGAAGTCGGAGGCGTCGTGGCGTTCATGCAGCTGTTCTGAGGGATCGCCGCTCAGGCGATTGACCATGCGGCCGCGCTTGACCGCCGGGCGGGCGGCGATCTCGGTCGTCCAGCGCTGGACGTGCTTGTAGCTCGCAACATCGAGGAACGTCCCGGCATCACCATAGGCCTGGCCGAGCGCCAGATTGCCGTACCAGGGCCAGGTGGCCATGTCGGCGATGGTGTAGTCGGAACCGGCCAGGAACTGGTTGTCGGCCAGGTGCCGGTCGAGCACGTCGAGCTGGCGCTTCACCTCCATGGCATAGCGGTCGATGGCGTATTTGATGTGGATCGGCGCATAGGCGTAGAAATGGCCGAAGCCGCCGCCGAGGAACGGCGCCGAGCCCATCTGCCAGAACAGCCAGTTGAACGTCTCGGTGCGGGCGCGCAGGTCGGCCGGAAGGAAGGCACCGAATTTTTCGGCGAGATAGAGCAGGATCGAGGCGGATTCGAAGACGCGCAGGGGCGCACCGCCGCCCTTGGGCGCATGGTCCATCAGCGCCGGGATCTTCGAGTTCGGATTGACGTCGACAAAACCCGAGCCGAACTGGTCGCCATCGCCGATCTTGATCAGCCAGGCGTCGTATTCGGCACCTGTATGACCTGCTGCGAGCAGTTCCTCCAGCATGATCGTCACCTTGACGCCATTCGGCGTGCCCAGCGAATAGAGCTGCAGCGGATGTTTTCCGACCGGCAGCGGCTTCTCCTGCGTCGGCCCGGCGATCGGCCGGTTGATATTGGCAAACGCGCCGCCATTGCCCTTGTCCCATGTCCAGACTTTCGGAACTTCGTAACCGGCGGGAAAGTTATCGGCGAGGTTTTTTTCGGTCATGGTGTGGTCCTTGATCGTGGGAGATGTGCGCGAGAGGAGAGCACATAGGCATATGGGAAGCCGGGAGTGGAATTTCCTATTGCTGCTCCTGACCATCTGCCGAAAAATTTGTTTCGTCGAGCGTGATGTAGATGGCCGGTACAGTGTCTGTCAGCCAGACGCCATTGTCAGCTTGAAAGAATGTATGGCCGTCTGCAAACATGCGTCCGGCGGCGACAAGCAGGACGACCGGCTTTCCATGCCGTTGCCCAACCGCATTTGCCGTGGAGGAATCTGCTGAAAGATGGACCTGCTGGCGGCTGCCTGGCAACAGCCCATTTTCCATGATTGGCGGCAAAAAGCGGGTCGCCGTGCCATGGAACAATGTTTGCGGAGGCGTGATTGCGGGTCTGCCGAGATCGACCGAAATCGAATGCCCCTGCGCGGCCCGGATGCGGGTGCCGTCGTCGGATAGCGTGAAGCGCTTCTTTTCGTTTTCAGCAACAACTTCTCGCAACGTCGCTGCATCAAGTGATGTTCCGGAAATCGTCGCCTTTTCCAACAGCTCCGCCACGTTGGCCCAGCCCTGGTTGTCCAGCGCAAGCCCAATGCACTCCGGCGAGTGGCGCAGAACATAACTCAGAAATTTACTGATACTTGCCGACATGACACGCTTTCGTCCTATTCACCCGAAGTCCCTGAAACTGCCAAGGCTATAGCGGAATCGTATCGTGCTTGCGCCACGGCTGTTCCTGCCGCTTGCCACGCAGCGAGGCGAAGGCGCGGGCGATGCGGCGGCGTGACGAGTGGGGCATGATCACTTCGTCGATAAAACCGCGTTCGGCGGCGACGAAGGGGTTGGCGAAGCGCTCCTCGTATTCCTTTGTCCGGGCTGCGATCTTTTCGGCGTCGCCGAGTTCGGAGCGGTAGAGGATTTCGGTCGCGCCCTTGGCGCCCATCACGGCGATTTCGGCGGTCGGCCAGGCATAGTTGACGTCGGCGCCGATATGTTTGGAGGCCATGACGTCATAGGCGCCGCCATAGGCCTTGCGGGTGATCAGCGTCACCATCGGCACCGTCGCCTGGCTATAGGCGAACAGGAGCTTGGCGCCGTGCTTGATGACGCCGCCATATTCCTGGGCCACGCCGGGCAGGAAGCCGGGCACGTCGACCAGGGTCAGGATCGGGATCGAGAAGGCATCGCAGAAGCGGACGAAGCGGGCGGCTTTTCGCGATGAGTCGATATCCAGGCACCCGGCCAGCACCATCGGCTGGTTGGCGACGACGCCGACGGTCTGGCCCTCCAGCCGGATGAAGCCGGTGATGATGTTGCGGGCAAAGGCTTCCTGAAGCTCGAAGAAATCGCCTTCGTCGGCGATCGCGTGGATCAGCTCCTTCATGTCGTAGGGCTTTGCCGAACTGTCGGGGATCAGCGTGTCCAACCGGTTTTCGAGGCGGGCCGGATCGTCGTGGAAGGGGCGGACCGGCGGCTTTTCGCGATTGTTCAGTGGCAGGAAATCGAACAGCAGCCGGACCTGCTCCAGCGTCTCGATGTCGTTTTCATAGGCCGCGTCGGCGACCGAGGATTTTTTCGTATGGGTACCGGCGCCGCCCAGTTCTTCGGCCGTGACGATCTCGTTGGTGACGGTCTTGACCACGTCCGGACCGGTGACGAACATGTAGGATGTGTCGCGGACCATGAAGATGAAGTCGGTCATGGCGGGCGAATAGACCGCGCCGCCGGCGCAGGGACCCATGATGACGGAGATCTGCGGGATGACGCCGGATGCCTCGGCATTGCGGCGAAACACTTCGGCGTAACCGGCAAGCGAGGCGACACCTTCCTGGATGCGGGCGCCGCCGGAATCGTTCAGCCCGATCACCGGCGCGCCGTTGCGCACGGCCATGTCCATGATCTTGCAGATTTTTTGCGCATGGGTCTCGGACAGCGAGCCGCCGAGCACGGTGAAATCCTGGGAGAAGACATAGACCTGGCGGCCGTTGATCGTGCCCCAGCCGGTGACGACGCCGTCGCCGGCCACCTTCTGTTCGGCCATGCCGAAATCGACGGCGCGGTGGGTGACATACATGTCGTATTCTTCGAACGAACCTTCGTCGAGCAGCACCTCGATGCGCTCGCGCGCCGTCAGCTTGCCCTTGGCATGCTGCGCGTCGATGCGCTTCTGCCCGCCGCCGAGACGCGCCTCGGCGCGGCGCGCTTCCACGGTGTCGATGATATTGCGCATGCTTCCTCCCGCCGTCTTTGTCTCCTGCTTAGCCGGAAACACGATCGAAGGAAATCTCCGATCGTGCCGGCATGGGGGTCGTTAGACAAAAGGACGAGTCGCTGGCCGTGCAGGGACGCTTTGCGTCAGGCCGGATCGGCGCCCATCACCAGGCCCTCGATGTCATGTTTCTGGGTGATCGGCACCAGCTCGTCGACAACGCGGCAGACGAGGTGCTTTTTGGCTTTCTCGGGCAGGGCATCGAAATAGTCCTGCGTCACCATCATGTCGTGCAGTTCGGCATGGCCGGCGCCGGGAGCATCGACGCCGAGCACCATGACCGGTCTTGCGATCGGCGACAGGTGTTCCGTGCCGCGATGGACGGTCAAAGCCGAGCGGCAGGAAATATCGCCGCGCTGCGGGAACTTGCGGGTGGCGCGGTCCTGGAACCGGCCCCAGAGCGCCTTGTCGGGAAACATCTCATGCTTCCAGTCGCGGCCGTCATCATACTGGGTGCCGGGTGCGATCTCGAACGGCCCCATGTCCGGCGTGACATCGACGCCGGTCAGGTTGAAGGCGAGCGACGTGATGCGGCGGTCCACGTAGGTGTCTTCCGGTGACGGAAAATCGCGGTGCCAGGGCTGGTATCTGGCACCCTCGAACGGCACGTCCAGGCCGATTTCGACGATCTGGTAATCCGGCCCCAGCGCGTTCTCGCACATGGCGATCACCCACGGGTGCATGATCAGATCGACGAAGCCGCCGAAATTCTGCGGATGGATTTCCACATACCAGCGCCGCGGACCGCGGCCGACGGCGCCGCCCGGACGCTGAATGGCCGACCAGAAAGCGGTCATCATGTCCTCCCGCATCGCATCGGCCCATTCGGGCGCAAAGGCGCCCTTCAGTCCGGTGATGCCGTCTTCCTTCAGGGTCTTGAGATTGCCCTGCAGGTCATACGTAAATTGTGCCGGTGCGTTCATGATCGTTCTCCTCCGTTCATCCCAGCGTAATGTAACTAATAATTATTAGTCAATATGCTTATGAGAATAAATGAGCTAGGTTTTCCCACTCGATCCGGGGAAAACAGTCTTGACGAAAACCAAACATGAGAAGCCGCCGCGCCGCGTGACGATGACGGATGTCGCACGGCTTGCCGGCTGTTCGCAGGCAACGGTGTCGTTTGTTCTGAACAATGCGACAGGCGTGACGATCTCGGCGGAAACGCGCGGCAAGGTGATCGAGGCGGCCCGCACGCTGGGCTATGGCGCCGCGTCGCTGATCCATCGGCCGGTGCTTGGCAATCTGGGGAGCGGCACCATCGGGTTCCTCTGCGACCAGCTGGCGACGACGCCGGAATCGGTCAATGCCATCGAGGGCGCGCGGCAGGCCTGCTGGGATGAGGGCGCCACCATCCTCGTCGCCCAGACGATGGGCAATCCGGAGCGCGAGGAAAAGGCCGTCGAGGCGATGCTGCGTAGCGGCATCGAGGGACTGATCTACATGACGATCTTTACCCGGCAGGTAACGCCACCGGCCTTCCTCGAAGAGCTGCCCGTTCCTGTCGTGCTGTTGAACTGCTATGCGCCGGAAAGCCGCTTTCCGTCCGTCGTTCCCGATGAAGCCGCTGGCGGTTTTGCGGCAACCGAAACGTTGATCCGGCTTGGCCATCGCCGCATCGCGACCATCGTCGGCGAACCGTTCATGCAGGCCGCGCAGGACCGGCTGAAGGGCTACAAGAGGGCATTGGCGAAGGCCGGTATCATCTATGATGCCGACCTGGTTGGCGAGGGCAACTGGTCGCCGACCTCGGGTTTCGAGGCGACACAACGGTTTCTCGGGCTGAAGGACCGACCAACCGCCTTCTTCTGCCAGAACGACAAGATGGCGTCGGGCTGCTACAACGCGCTGCGCGACGCCGGCCTGAAAATCCCGCAGGATGTCTCCGTCATCGGCTATGACGATGACGAACTCTGCCGCCACCTGCGGCCACAGCTGAGCACGCTGATCCTGCCGCACCGGGCCATGGGCGCCTGGGCGATCGGGCAGCTCGGCAAGGGCCGGAAATCCGGGAAAGACGGCTATCCGCTGACCAAGATGGACTGCAATCTCATCGAACGGGATTCTCTCGCCGCTCCCCACTGACGAGGGAGAGATGCCTCCGGCTTGATACGCGCGCTTTTCAATACCGAATTGCCGGCAAGCCGAACATGCGGTGCCCGTCAACCCGTCGGAGCATGCCCGCTAAAGGCGAAGATGACAGCCGCTGCGTCTGGTGATCGGCAAGAGTGGGCATTTGCCGGAAACACCCCAAATATGGACAGCCTCCTGTTCCAACCGAAACAGCAGACATGTGATCTGCTCTGTTATCCTGCCTGCATATTTCAATCATTTGAGGATGAAAATCATGGGCGTGACGATTACAGGCGACAACAACAAAAACGAAATCATTCAAGGCAACCGGTCGGAGATCATCGTCAATGCACTCGGCGGCAATGACGTCATCGTCCTCAACCTTGTCGGCAATCTCGGCGGGGGCAATTTCGTCGATGCCGGCAGCGGCGACGACATTGTCGATAACCGAACCGAAGGAGGCAACGATATCCGCCTCGGCGCCAATAATGATCGTTATTTCGGCCAGGGATTTGCCTTGAGCAGCGAGGGCTTCGACAGGGTCTTGGGCGGCGCGGGCAATGACACGATGAAAGTCGTGACCTTTCACAGCCAGTATTTTGGTGAGGCCGACAATGACACGTTCGTGTCCGAAGGCTGGCAGAACTTTTTCGACGGCGGTGCAGGTATCGATACGCTGAGCTATGAACTGCGCGACGAGAGCTCCGTGCTCGGCGACAGCGGCGTCACCGTCCAGCTGGATCAGGGATTTGCCAATACCGGTAGCACCCGGATCGAGGATTTCGTCAGCATCGAAAATGTCACCGGCACCAATGTCAGCGATGTGCTTTTCGGATCGTCCGTCGCGAACATCATCAAAGGCCGCGGCGGCAACGACCAGATCGTCGGCCGGGCCGGCAATGATACGCTGGACGGTGGGGCAGGTGGCGATGAAATGATCGGCGGCGCGGGAAACGACACGTATCTCGTCGATAACGCCGGCGATATCGTCGATGAACTCAACGACCTCGGCAGCGGCATCGATACCGTGAAATCCTCGATCAGCTTCAGTCTGGTGCAGAGCGCCCGCGTCGGCGGCGTGGTCGAAAACCTGACGCTGGTCGGTAGCGGCGCCATCAACGCGGCCGGCAACAGCAGTGCCAACATTCTGACCGGCAACGCCGCCAACAATGTTCTGAACGGCGGCACCAATGCCGACACCATGATCGGTGGCGCAGGCAATGACACCTATGTCGTCGAAAACGCCAATGACATCGTCAATGAAACGGCCAATGGCGGCGCCGGCCTCGATACCGTCCAGTCGTTGCTGACCTTCAGCCTCGTTGCCAGTACCAAGGTTCTCGGAACCGTGGAGAAGCTGACGCTGATCGGCACCAGTGCCGTCAACGCGACGGGCAACGCCGGTGTCAACACACTGACGGGCAACGTTGGCAACAACGTGCTGAATGGCGGCGCCAATGCCGATACGATGATCGGAGGCGCAGGCAATGACACCTACCTGGTCGACAACATCAACGACATCGTCAACGAAACCGCCAATGGCGGTGCCGGGACGGACACGGTGAAATCCGCGATCAGCTTCAGCCTGGCGGCCAGCAGCAAGGTCATCGGCACCTTTGAAAACCTGGTATTGACCGGCAGCGCCGCGATCAATGCGACCGGCACTGGCGGGGCCAATGTTCTTGTCGGCAACAGCGCGATCAACACATTGAACACGGGCGCCAACAATGACGCGTTGAATGGAAGTCTTGGAAACGACGTCCTGACCGGCGGTATCGGTGCGGACAAGTTCGTGTTCAACACGGCCCTGAATGCCACGACCAATGTGGACCGGATCACGGATTTCGCCGTTATCGATGACACGATCCATCTGGACAATGCGATCTTCACCGCGATTTCCGGAACCGGCACGCTGACAGCGGCGCAGTTCGTCAAGAACACCACCGGCCTTGCCGGCGACAGCAACGACCGCATTGTTTACGAGACCGATACCGGCAAGCTGTTTTACGACAGCAACGGCAATGCGACGGGTGGCTCGGTCCAGTTCGCCACGCTCGCCGCCAACCTCGTCCTCACCAATGCGGACTTCTTCGTCATCTGAGAATTTGCTGCGCGCGGCAGTCCTTCGACAGCTGCGCGCAAACTTTTACGCCACGTTGCGCAAGGCCGGATCGGGGATCGGCACTGCGGCCATCAGGGCCTGGGTATAGGCGTCCTTCGGGTTTTCGAACACCGAACGGCGCGAGCCCATTTCAACGATGCGGCCGGAGCGCATGACGGCAACATTGTGCGACATGCGCTCGATCACCGCCATGTCGTGCGAGATCAACAGATAGGCGAGCCCCATGGTCTCCTGCAGTTCCAGCATCAGGTCGAGCACGCGGGCGCGCACCGAGACATCGAGCGCTGCAACGCTTTCATCCGCGACGATCAGCTTGGGTCCGAGCGTCAGCGCCCGGGCGATGCAGATGCGCTGGCGCTGGCCGCCGGAAAATTCGTGCGGATAGCGGCTGGCGGCATCCGGCTGCAGGCCGACGCGGCGCAAGAGTTCCGCCACGCGATCGTCGCGTTCGCCCTTGTTGGCAAGGCCGTGGATGATCAGCGGCTCGGCAATCGCGGCGCCCACCGCCATGCGCGGATCGAGCGAGGCATAGGGATCCTGGAAGATCATCTGCGCGCTGCGCCGCACCGGCCGCATCTGGCGCTGGCTGAGGCCGCCAATGTTCTGGCCATCGATGACAACGTCGCCGGTAAAGGGAATGAGGCCGAGCACGGCCTTGCCTGTGGTGGATTTTCCCGAACCGCTTTCGCCGACAAGGCCGAGCGTCTGGCCGGGCAGGATCTCGAAGGAGACATCGCTGACGGCGGAGGCAGGCGGCTTCTTGCCCGAGAGCCAGCCGGTCGCCTTGCCATACGTGACGTCCAGTCCGCGTACGGTCAGCACCTGCGTGCGATCGACCGCAGGCTTAGCCACCGCTGCCGGGCTGATGCGCGGCGGGCCATCGGTGCCGGCATGGGCGCCGAGCCGGGGAACGGCGGCCAGCAGATCCTGGGTATAGCGCTGCGTCGGGGCATTAAAGATCGGCAAGGCATCGCCCTGCTCGATGATGCTGCCGGCCTGCATGATGACGACGCGGTCGGCCATCTGGGCGACGACACCCATGTCATGGGTAATGAGAATGATCGAGGCGCCGAATTCGCGCTTCAACTCGTCCATCAGCTTGAGGATCTGCGCCTGTACCGTCACGTCGAGCGCCGTTGTCGGCTCGTCGGCGATCAGCACTTTCGGCCGGCAGGAAAGCGCCATGGCGATCATCACCCGCTGGCGCATGCCGCCGGACAGTTCGTGCGGATATTGCTTCAGCCGCTTCGCCGGTTCCGTCATGTGGACGGCATCGAGCATGCGCAGCGCCACCGCATCGGCGCTGTCGCCTTCCGATCCCTGATGCTCGCGAATGGCCTCGGTCAGCTGCGCGCCGATCGACATCACCGGATTGAGCGAGGTCATCGGCTCCTGGAACACCATGGCGACATCGCCGCCGCGCACGCTGCGCATGGCGCTGTTGGACAGGCGCGACAGTTCGCGGCCCTCCAGCGCGATGCTGCCGGAGGCGATCTGCAGCGATGCCTTCGGCAGAAGCCCCATGATCGCAAGCGACGTTACCGATTTGCCCGAACCGCTTTCACCGGCGATGCAGAGCGTTTCCCCAAGCCTCAAATCGAAACTGACATCATCGAGAACGCGCCTGCGGCCTTCCGGCGTGCGGGCATCGACGCAGAGCCTGTCGACGGTGAGGACGGATGGGGAAACGGGAAAAGCAGATGTCACGCGAACACGATCCTCGGGAAGTAGAAGGAGACGACCCAATTGGGCATGTCGACGATTTCGCTGATTCTGAGATCGCCGCAGACCGAGCAGAGCAGATAGGCATCGACCGGGTTCATGCCATGCTCGGACCCGAGCAGATCGATCATCCGCATCAGCGCTTCGCGCGCACCGGTCATCAGGTCCGGGCCGATGCCGGTCGTGACCTCGTAGCCCATGCCGTCGAGATGGCGGGTGACGGGTCCGGTGGTGGTGAAGCGCGGGCTGTGCAGGCGCGCGTCCTTGACCAGTTCGATCGTCGCCTCGACTTCCATCTGGCTTTCGATGGCGGTGCCGCAGACTTCGCCGTCGCCCTGGGCGGCGTGGGTGTCGCCGATCGAAAACAGCGCGCCTTCGACTTCGACCGGCAGATAGAGCGTCACGCCCGAGGTCAGGTCGCGGATATCGAGATTGCCCCCGACCCGGCGCGGCGGCACGACGGAATGCAGGCCGGGTTCTGCCGGTGCAACGCCGATCGTGCCGGCGAAGGGTTTCAGCGGCACCTTGCCGCCGGGGCCATAGAGCGACGGCGCCATGCTGTGGGGATCGTAGGACCACATGTGCAGGGCCGGCTCCTTGAACTGGTCTGCCAGCAGGCCAAAGCCCGGAATATTCGCGGTCCAGCCGACGCCGGACGGAATGAAGCGGCGGATCGTCACCTTCAGCGCATCGCCGGGCTTGGCACCTTCGACATAGACGGGGCCGGTGACGGGGTTGATCTTGTTGAAATCGAGCGCGGCCAGGGTTTCGAGCGTCGAACCGGCACCGAGCTGGCCACCGGAGGAATCCAGGCATTCGAAATGGATCGTCTCACCGGGCTTGGCGATGAGAGCAGGCTCGAAATCCTTGTTCCAGCCGAAATTGTGCTGGGCGCGGTGGATGGTGTGGGTGCAGGCGACGCACATGATGTTTCCTCGGATTGGTTTTTTTACTGTGAGGCCATGCCCCTCATCCGGCCTGTCGGCCACCTTCTCCCGTAAAACGGGGAGAAGGGACAAGCGGCAAACTCCGTCGTCCCCTCTCCCCGCAAGCGGGGAGAGGGCTAGGGTGAGGGGCAATCTTGCTTATTCGTCCTTCACGAAGATCGCGTCGTAATTGATGACGCGGGTCGGATCGACGTAGATATTGCCCTCGCCGCCCATGCGGGGCGACTTGGCGACGACGCGGCGTTCGTTGGTGAGCGGAATCCATGGTGCGTCCGCCATGATGTCGGTGAAGATCTTGCCCCATTCGGCCTGACGCTCGGCAGCCCTGGCCGGGTCCGACATCGAATCGGCGGCGATTGCGCGGGCGTCCAGGTCCTTGTTGCAATACCAGGACCAGTTCCAGCCGCCCTGGACCGCGCCGGAGCAGCCGAGGATCGGGCCGTAGAAGTTGGACGGATCCGGGAAGTCGGCGATCCAGGCCATGCCGCCCGACCAGATCATCGGCGCTTCGCCTTCGGTACCACCGGCGGCAATGACGTTGGCCTGGGCCAGCGCCCGCACCTCGGCCTTGACGCCGACCGCGGCCAGATCCTGCTGGATCGCCTGGGCGATGCGCGGCTGCGGATCGGTATTGGTCGAATAGAGGATCGTCTCGAAACCATCCGGGAAGCCTGCTTCCGCCAGCAGCGCCTTGGCCTTCTCGACGTCGAAGGCATAACCGGTGAAGGTCTTGTCGTAGCCCGGCATCAGCGGCGGCAGCGGCTGGTTGGCAGCGGTGGCGCGGCCGTTGAGGATGCGGGTGATGCGCTCCTTGTTGATGGCCATGTTGAGGGCCTGGCGCACCTTCACATTGTCGAACGGCTTCACCTTGGTGTTGAGTGTGATGTAGCCGGTGTGCAGCTGCGCGCCATCGACGATGATCTCGGCCCCCTCGGGCGAGTTCTTGATCTCGAGGAACTTGGCCGGCGGTACGCCATCACCGGCAATATCGACTTCGCCCTTCTGCAGGCGCAACAGCGCCACCAGCGGCTCCTGGCCGACTTCGACGGTGAACTTGTCGATATGCGGCATGTCCTTGACGAAATAATCCGGGTTGCGCTCGAACACGAGGCGCTGGCCGACGGTCCATTCCTTCAGCACGAACGTGCCCGAACCGACCGGCATCTTGCCGAAATCGCCGGCCGCCGCCTCGACGGCTTCCTTCGGCACGACCGAGGCGAAGTTGATGGCGAGAACATGCAGGAAGGTGGCATCGGGGCGCGACAGCGTGAAGATCACGGTTTGATCATCCGGTGTGGCAATGCCGTCCAGCGTCGTAGACGTGCCGCCGGTGACGGCGTCAAAACCCTTGATGGCACCGAAGAAGCCGGCACCCGGGCCTTGCGTCTTCGGATCGACGGCGCGCTCGATCGAATATTTGACGTCGGAGGCGACCAGTTCGCGGCCATTGGTGAATTTGACACCCTTGCGCAGCTTGAATGTGTAGGTGAGGCCATCGGGCGAAACGGTAAAGCTTTCGGCCAGCGACGGGATCAGGTCCGGCGTGCCCGGCGTATAGTCCATCAGCCGCGAATAGAGGCTCTTGATCATCGACCAGTTGACCCAGTCGTAACCGATGGCCGGATCGAGCGTGGCGATGTCGTCCTTGTAGGTGATGACGATATCGCCACCCTGCTTGATGGCGTCCTGCGCGAAGGCGGGCAGCGGGGTGAAGGCGAGTGCCATCGCGATTGTCGAGTTTCGAAGCCAGCGTTTGAACATTTTGAAGTTCCCCTTTTTGGTTGCTGATATGGACTAGCGCGCACGAATGCGCGGATCGATGAGTGGCGCGATCAGATCGGCGACGAGATTGCCGATGACGATGGCCAGCGCTGAAACCAGCGTCACGCCCATGATGATCGGAATATCGACCTGCTGGATCGCCTGCCAGGCGAGCTGGCCGATGCCGGGCCAGCCATAAACGGCCTCGACCACCACGACGCCGCTCATGAACTGGCCGATATCGATGCCGATCATGGCGATGATCGGCAAAAGCGCATTCGGCAGCGCATGGCGAAAGACGATGCGGGCAGACGACAGGCCCTTGGCGCGGGCGGTGCGGACGTAATCCTGATTGAGCACGTCGATCATCGCCGAGCGCACCATGCGCGCATACCAGCCGGCGCCGAGAATGCCGAGCGTGGTGGCCGGCAGCACGACATGGGCGAAGGTGCCGAAGCCGCTCATCGGGAACCAGGCGAGCGTCACCGCAAAAACATAGAGAAGCAGGAGGGCGGCGACGAACTGCGGTGCCGATACGCCGACGAACGAGGCCATCATCACGAAGCGATCGACCGGCCCGCCCCGGCGGACGGCAGCGATAACGCCGAGCAGAAGGCCGAGCACCACCTCGACGAAGATACCGGCCGCCATCAGGATCAGCGTTGCCGGAAGCCGGGCCGCGATCAGCGCGCCGACATCGGTCTTCTGCGCATAGGAACGGCCGAGATTGCCCTCGGCAAGGCCCTTCAGATAATTCCAGAACTGCGCCAGCAGCGACTGATCAAGGCCGAGTTCATGGCGGATATTGGCGACCGTCTGGGCGGTGGCGCTGCGGCCGGCGATCATCCGGGCGGGATCGGCGGGCAGGGCGTAGAGCAGCAGGAAAGTGATGGCCGCAACGCCGAACAGGATCAGCGCCGTCTGGACGAGCCGCCGCAGGATCAGAAAGATCATCTCAACCCCTCCCGCGCTGGGTCGGGTCGAGAATATCGCGCAGCGCATCGCCGACCAGATTGAAGGAGAGCGCGGTCAACAGGATGACGGCACCGGGAATGAACACCAGCCAGGGGGCCGCCTGGAAATAGCTCTGGCTTTCGAAGATGATATTGCCCCAGGAGGGCGTTGGCGGCTGCACGCCAATGCCGAGGAAGGAGAGTGTCGCTTCCAGAAGCACCGTCGTGGCAATGCCGAGCGTGCCCCAGACGATCGCCGTCGGCATCAGATGCGGCAGGATGTGATGAAACAGGATGCGGACATGGCCGGCCCCGAGCGAGCGTTCGGCCCGGATGAAGTCGCGCTCCACCAGGCCGCGGGTCTCGGTATAGACGATGCGGGCGACCTGCACCCAGTTGACCAGCGCAATCACCATCGCAACGATCCAGAGACTGGGACGCAACAGCGCGGCCAGCACGATGGCCAGAAGCAGAGCCGGAAAGGCCATCATCAGGTCGGTGAAGCGCATCAGCGCATTGCCGACGAAACCGCGCATATATCCGGACAGGATGCCGATCAGCAGTCCGATCGTCACGGCAATGCCATTGGCAACGAGGCCGATGATGAGCGAAGTGCGGGCTCCGTAGAGGAGACGCGAGAACAGGTCGCGACCGAGCGTGTCGGTGCCGAGCAGGAACTGGGCACTCGGCGGCATCGGCGCGCCTTCCAGCGTCAAGCCGTCAAACATCTGTTCATCGGGGTTGTAAGGGGCGATCAGTGGGGCCGCGACCGCCATGAAGATGACCAGGGCGACGATCGCCAGGCCGAACAGCGCCGACGGCTGACGGATCATGTTTTTCAGGATGCGCATCAACCGGCCTCCGGCATGGGCTCGGCGCCACCGAGGATCGAGGCCGCGACCTGTTCCATCGGCATCCGGCGCCGCATCGCGCAATTGCGCAGGATCGTGTAGGCGAGCTCCTCGTCGACCTTGCGCTCGGCAATGATGCGCTCGACGGCGGCATGCACCAGTGGCCGCAGCCGGACGCGCTCTTCCAGATGGTTCAGCTTGTCGATCACGGCCTTGCGCTCGCGGTGGATGCCGAGCGCCATGACCAAAGCCGGATAGACGGCCGAGGAGGCCAGCGGTTTGGCGATGATGGCGCTGGTGCCCTGTTCCATCGCCCAGGCGATACGGCCGGGCGCTTCGGAACCGAGCAGGGCCACCAGCGGTCGTGGGGCATTTTCGTCGCTCCAGGGCAAAAGACCGTCCCAGCCCTGATCGGCATCAACCAGGATGATATCCGGCAGGTCGGTGGCGTCGAGCGGTTGCCATTGCACCGTCACCTGAAATCCGATCAGCTTCAGCTGGCGGGTCAGGCGTTCGGTGGTGTTGTCTTCCCGGTGCAGGATCGTAGCGCGCCAGCCGGTAAAGTTCGGTGTTTCCCTCATGACACAACCCTCAACTGTTCCGGCGGACGGGCGCGGCGGCGGGTGAGATAGGGATCGGCGGCGATGGCCGGCTGTGCGGCGATGATATCGAAACCACCTTCATCGTTGATCCGGCCGAGATGGAAAGGCAGGGCGGCATGGCGGGTATCGGGATTGATCAGGATCGGACCGAGAACAGTTGGCCGGGGCGCTGCCGACAGCAGACGCGACACCGCCATCGGGTCATCCGTTCCGGCGGTGATGATGGCCTCGGCGCAAAGCTTGACCGAAGCATAGGCGCTGGCAAAGACGCTGGAGATGCGCCGCTGGCTGCCAAATTTGGCTGCAACCTGCGCTTTGAAGACGGCATTTTCCGGTGTCGCGACCGTATCGAAATAGGCGGCGGCGCAGAGCTGGCCCGTGGCGACCCCGAGGCCGATATGGGGGAGTTCGCTTTCCTGCAGGTCGCAGCTGACGACCGGGCAGTTTTCCGGGAGGAAGGCCGGATTGCGCGCGCCAAGCGCGCGGATGGCAGCGAGAAAGGCGTAGCTGGACGGGCCGATGAAGTTGTTGAGGATAAAGCTCGGGCGGCGCTGCTCGATATCCAGCACGATGCGCTCGACCGCTGTTTCCTCCAGCGGCAGGTATCGTTCACCGAGCACCTCGCCGCCGGCGTCCTCGATCAGTTCGCGGGCAAGCCGGTTCATTTCCCAGCCCCAGACATAATTGGCACCGACCAGATAGGGGCGGCGTCCAAAGCGCGGGATCAGATAGTCGAACAGCGGCAAGAGATGCTGGTTGGGACAGCCGCCGGTATAGATGACATTGTCATTGGCTTCGAAGCCCTCATAGGGGCACATGTACCAGAGCAGGCCGTCATGTTTTTCGACAAGTGGAATGACTTCCTTGCGGGCCAGCGAAGTGATGGTGCCGACGATGTGACGGCAGCCATGGTCGCGCAGCATCGCACGGGCCCCTTCGAGATAGGCGGCGATCTCGGCATGGGGATCGATGACGACCGGCTCGATGGCTTTGCCATGGGTGGCGCGAAGTTCTTCGATCGCAAAATCGGCGCCGTCGCGGGCGTCGCGCCCGATCTCGGCATAGGGGCCGGTCGTGGAATAAAGGATGCCTATTTTGACCGTGTTGTTCATCGTTCCGCCAAAAACCAAAAACCCCACGACGCCGGGCCCATCTGTGATGGGAGCATCGTGGGGCCAAACTGCCCGTCGACCATAGGGTCATGTCAAGGAAGTGCTTAATCTGTCGGCAGGATTAAAATACGGGCATCGATGCCGTGTCAAGCGCGATTCGCTTGGCGCGATGCCTTTGGAACGGGGATGGCTGAGTGATTCGTTATTGAGCGCCCTCACAATCCAGCCGGAGCCGTTGGCTTATAATACTGCGCGGGCTCGGATTGGGTCGCAAGATTCGTGCGCATTGTGCCGTTTTGGCCTGCTTCACGAAAACGTCAACGCATCTGACTTGCAGTCTGGGGTAAGGGACACTACATGAACCGTACAAGATGTTACCGGTCACACCCTCTCTGGTTTGTGATGTGACTTCGGTACCCATTCAAGGTAGTGAGGGTGCTCACGATCGCGGTTCTCCCGCCGTTGCGTTTCGGCAACACTCACAATCTCAACCCGTAAATATGACAGATTAAGACTGTAATTTTGATTGTTACAGTTCTTTGCCTATGTAATCTCGGCGTGCGGTTGCGACCGCTGCCATTGGGGCTTGAATCGATATCTGGGGTGGGGGACGCTGATTTTTCAGCCGCGAAAACCTGTGCCCAATCGAAACTTGATTGGATCCGAAATGACTATGAAGGCTATTCTTTTTGCCTCCGCTGCGGCCTTGACCACAGCAAACGGCGCATTTGCCGCCGACGCTATCGTTGCTGCTGAACCCGAGCCAATGGAATACGTCCGCGTCTGCGACGCGTTCGGCACTGGCTACTTCTACATCCCGGGAACAGAAACCTGCCTGAAAATCGGCGGTTACATCCGTTTTCAGACCGACTTCGGCCGTGATCAGTCGGGTACGTCTGACTGGAACACCTTCACGCGCGCTCAGCTCGAGTTCGAAGCCAAGAACGACACCGAATTCGGCACGCTGTCGAGCCTCGTTGCCCTGCGTACGAACGCCCGGGATTCGTCCGGTTCTTCGGATAACGACACGTTCCTCGACCAGGCTTACATCGAAATTGCCGGACTGCGCTTTGGTATGCAGTACAGCTGGTGGGATGACGACTTGAGCGGCGAAACCGACGTTATCGCCAGCAACGAGACCCGTCACAACGCCATTCGCTACCAGTACGAAACCGACGCGTTCAAGGCCGGTATCGCAGTGGAAGAGCTGGAAGACACCGCGCGTCCGAACAATGTCGGCATCACTGGCCAGGTTTCGGGTACGGTCGGCATTGTCACCGCGTACCTGCTTGGCGGTTATGATACCGATAGCGAAGAAGGCGCCGTCCGCGCAATCATCTATGCCGATCTCGGCCCAGGCCAGCTCGGCATCTACGGTGCATATGCTACCGGTGCCAACTACTACTACGAAGAGTCCGAGTGGACTGTTGGCGCTCAGTACGAACTGAAGATCAACGAAAAGTTCGCAATCACACCTGGCGTTCAGTACTTCAACAACATCGATCTGAACGGCAACAGCTTCGGTGGTGGCGATGCCTGGACAGGCGGCGTGACTGTCGACTACCAGATCACCGATGGTCTCCGCAGCAAGGTGAGCCTTCAGTATCACGACGAAGACAATGGTAACGACGAAGTTCTCGGCTTCGTCCGTCTGCAGCGCGATTTCTAAGTCGCCGTTCGACATCCGGTTAGCCGCGCCAAAGGTGCGGCTGACCAACGGTTCGTCACGGATTTGATTGACCTCCGATCAGTGACGGGGACGGTCCGGCTCCCTCCGGCCGTCCCACACGGCCGCATCAGGCGGCGGTCTCAGGGCGCAATCGCCCTTCCCACCGGACATTTGCCGCCGTCGATATGCGCCAGTTCCGAGATGGCATCCTCCACCGATTTTTCCCCCAGAAGGCCCAGCAAGGCTTGTTCCGCCTTTTTGCTGAGTGTTGCCGACCATTCATTCATGTTGCTTGAAATGAAGCAATCGGCGGGAATGTCGTCGCGCGTGCCCCAGATTTTCTTGTCCGGCATGACGGCAAGGTAAATCTCGCTCAGGTAAATCGCGCCAGCCGGCCGCCCAAGTCTATATCCACCCTGATAGCCTTCCGACGACACAAGGATTTCCTTGTGCATCAGTGGCGCTACCAATTTGCGCACCAGACTGGGCCTGGCATCGAGCTTCGCTGCCAGTGCATCGCTCGTCGAGCGCGTGTTGTTCTTTTCATTGACGGCGACTGTAATAATGATCTGCAGGGCCGAAGAGAAGCGTGTGTCCATCATGAGGGCACATACTACTGCACACTTTTGAAAAAACTAGATGATTAGTGCAGACATAGTAAAACTCTCCAGCGCTTTAACGCCAGAGGCCTCGTCGGCAATACAACTGCACCCGCTGGATTGGATCGCCAATCGTTCCGGGAGAATGCGGCCCGGATTACCTCGGTCGCTGCTCGCCAAAAACAAATGGGATTTCGAAAATGCGATTTCAATAGGGGTAATCCTCATATTGAGGTCGCCTCAGCGAAATTTGTATTTGCCGAATTCTGAGGCGCCGGCATTGTCGTTCGCGCTCGATGATGAGCTTTTCAAGTGCCGATAATTCCAACCCGGATGTCACGATGTGCGGGTGACACCTTCGACTTGGCCGCCGAAGGCGAGATTTCACAATGTCTTGCCGTCTCGCCAGTAGGCAACGACAAGATGGCGTTCGTTTTTCAGTTTCCAGGTTTGGCGGGCGAACTGCCGGATGGTTTTGAAGGCTGCGAATTCGCAGGCGGCCCAAAGGTAGATATTTTGGTCGCCCTGCGGCTGTGGCGTTGCGCTCACGGCCTCGACAAGCAGCGCCCCGAATTTCTCCCCGTTGCGGATCAGCCAGTGAATATCGACGGCCGCAGGCTTGTGCAGGTTCTGGATTTCGGCAGTGCCGGAAACTTCGAGATAGGTGATGCCGGCCGCATCGGCGGGCAGGTTTTCCAGCATGCGGGCAATGGCTGGAAGAGCGGTCTCGTCGCCGGCAAACAGATACCAGTCTGCATCCGCAAGCCCGCCGCCGCCGGGGCCGAGGACGCCCACGTCCGTGCCGATGCTCACGGTTTCGGCAAAGCTCGATCCCGGTCCGGCATCGGCATGCAGCACGAAATCGATATCGAGTTGACCGGTTGCCAGATCCACCGAGCGCACGGTGTATTTTCGCAGCGACGGCTTCAAATCCGGCCGCTTCCACTCGATGATGCCGCTTGTCCCGACGAAGGGCCATTGCGGCTCCGCAAGGCCGGGTTGCTGGATCAGCAGGTTCAGATGCAGGGCATCGAGACGGGCAAAACGGGCGGCGTTCTCGCAGCGGAAGGTGATGCGGCGCATATGCGGTGTCACGTCCATGCAGCCGGTAACCGTCAGGATTTGAAAATTCGGCGGCCGTGCGGCATCGTCATGGTCGCCGCTCCAACAGATCGCCGGCGCGGCTTCCTCCGCGAATTCGAGGATATGGGATGCAACGGTCAAACGCGCGAAATAAAGGTGCTCGAAGTCCGGTGCTTCGATATCGATACGTGTCAGCGCCCCCTCGGTGGAAAAGCGGGCGCTGCAGCCGGAAAGGCGCAGCAGCACATCACCGGCTTCGCCGCTGATCTCGGCGTTGTGTTCGAGCATGTGATTGCAGAGTTCAGCAATCACGGCCTGCGGGTCGGCGAGGTCGATGAGCGCCTGTGCCGTATAGGTTCTATCGTCCACTGGAAGATCCTTTTACTGCGGCAAACGCGAGGCGTCGAAGTCGAGCCAGAAGGTGCCCTTGAGTGGCACGGTCAAAAACCGCCTGTTGATCTCGGCCAGGGTCGCAGTGGGGTCGATGTCCCGAAACAGTTCCGGGTGAATCCATTTCGCGTAACATTCGAAGACCAGAATATTGAGAACCGAAATGGAAAGCTGATGGGAGAGGGCATGGGCACGACCCTCGCGCACGGCCGTCAGGTTGGCGCGCACATCGTTGGAAGCCACGCCGGCGAAGGACTGGGATGCTGCTTCTGCGCCGACATCGCCGCCGAGCACCAGACCGCCCTGGGCGGCAAGATGCGGGCCGCCGGTGGCGATATAGACGTCCGGATCTTTCTCCAGCACGAACTCGGCGCTGAGCCTTCCGTCATAGCCGGGCATATCGGCGCCGATGCTTTCGCCGCCCGCCAGCCGCAGATAGTCCGTCATCCGGTTTTCACGTCCCGGCGTGGAGCAGCAGATGGCGCCGGCATGGGCATCGACCAGAACAGACTTGCGGGCAATCCCCTTGGTACGCTCGGTGATCCGCTGATAGAGCGGCCGGAGAAATTCGCCGAACGTCTGGGCCTCCGCCTCCCGGCCGATGACCTTACCGAGAAGTTCGAGTGAAAAGATGGTTGTGTCAGCGGGGCCGTCGCCAAGGTTTTGCGGGCCATCGAGAAAGACGACGGGCACGCCGGCGGATTCCAGCGTCGCGGCGATCTCCATCCAGCCATGGTCCCAGATGGAGACGACATAGACATCCGGCCTGATGGCAAGGATTGCTTCCGGTGACGTCTTCGACGCCACCACACCACCAGCGACGGGAATGGCATCGATGGCCGGAAAGCGCTGCTTGAGATCGTTGTAGAAGCCCCGATCGATCCGCTGCGGCGCTGCCCAGCCGGCGATGCGGGAGATTGGATCGGGCTCGATCAGCGCCAGCGACAGGACGAGCAGGCTCTCATTGGTGGCGATACGCTCGGCCGGTTTGGCAAGGCGCACCTCCCGCCCGGCCGCGTCGGTGAACCGGATTTCGGCGTGGGCAGGCGATGTCGACAGGAGCGAGAGAGCGCCGAATGCGAGCAGAAAAAGGGCGGCCAGTAAACCGGCGGCCCTCTTTGTGGCGATTGTTGGCTGCACGGTTACCATACGTATTTCAGGCTCGCGGTGACGGCCCGGCCCGCACCGTAGTTGCAGCTGCCGCCGGTGATGTTGAGGCAATGGGAGACGTACTCCTTGTCGAAGAGGTTGGTGACATTGACGCGCAGCGTTGTCCCTGCAAACGCCTTGTCCATGGCGCCGAAATCGTACTGGGCGCCGATGTCGACAAGCGCCCGGCCGGGGATACGCAATGCGTCGAGATAATTGGCGTCTGTCTGGTAAGACGATGTCATGCGCACGCCGGCACTGAGCGACAGGCCTTCGATGATGGCCGGGCGATAGTTTACCCAGGCGCTGGCCTGATGCTCCGGCAGGCGCAGCATCTCGCGCCCCTTGGCAATGGCATTCGTGCTTTCCAGCACCTCGGAGTGCGAATAGGCATAGGCCGCAAGCAGGTCGAGTTGCGGCGTGACTTCGTATTTGGCCTCCAGTTCCAGGCCGCGCACGCGCTGCTTTCCGCTTTGCACGCTGTAGAGTGCGCTGGTGGGATCCGGCGTCAGGCCGTTTTCCAGCGTCAGGTCGAACAGCGAGGCGGTGATCATGCCGTTGCCGCCCGGCGGTTCGTATTTCACGCCGATCTCGTATTGCTCGGCCTTCTGCGCCTCGAACGGCGTGCCGGCCTGACTGGAGCCAAGCGCCGGCAGGAAGGTGGTGGAATAGCTGGCATAGGGTGCGATGCCGTTGTCGAACAGATAGGTCAGGCCCGCCCGCCAGGTCAGTTCGCGATCGTCGTTGGAAACGGTCGGCGATCCCGCAAGCATCCGGTTCTGCGTATCGATGTCGGAGAGGTCGTAGCGCAGGCCGAAGGTGCCGATCCAGTTGTCGTAGCGGATCTGATCCTGGGCATAGAATCCGAGCTGCCGCTGTTTCTGCAGCCCCGAGCGCTGGATGGCCGGCTTCGGAATGGAGCCGGCGCCATAAACCGGGTCGAGATAGTCGAGCGGCGGCACGCCGGCGAAGCCGTTGCCGAACTTCGTCGAGGAGTCGGCACTCACATAGTCGATCCCGAAGAGAGCAGTGTGATCGAAGGCGCCGGTATCGAAGCGGGCTTCAAGCTGGGTATCGACATTGAAACTCGAAACCCAATCGTCGGAAACAGCCGAGACACGGTTCAGCGTATGGCCGTCCGGCTGGTAGGCGAAGGCCGGATTGACGAGTACGAGGAACATGTTCTGGTCGGAGCGGCCGTAGCGCAGGTTCTGGCGCACGGTCCAGGTCTCGTTGAACTCGTGGGAGAATTCATAGCCCAGCGCGTAGAAATCCCGCTCGAAGATGCTGGCGTCGGGATCGCCGAGAAACAGGTCGCGCGGGATTTGTCCGAGCGGGTTTTCGATCAAGGTACCGATCGCCGGATAGAAGCGCGGGTTGAAATCCTTCGGCCGGTCTTTCTGGTAATAACCGTAAAGCGTCAGTTCCGTCTGGTCGGTCGGTGCCCAGGTCAGGCTCGGCGCCAGCATCATCTGGCGCTCCCGCTCCCTGTCGATCTGCGTGCCCATGTTCTTGCCAAGGCCGGTCAGGCGATAGGACCAGTCGCTGCCCTCGCTGACGGGACCGGTAAAATCGAACGTACCCTGGATACCGCCATGGGAGGAGGTCTCGATCCCGAGTTCATTATGACTTTCCGGCTGCGGCCGCTTGCTGACTTCGTTGACGAGGCCGCCGGGGATCGAGCGGCCATAGAGCACCGATGCCGGCCCCTTGATCACCTCGATGCGTTCCAGCGCATAGGGGTTGATGCTGGGCGTCGCGTAGTTGTTGGGGTCGCCGGGCAGGACCAAGCCATCCAGCCAGACCGTCCCGTAGGTGTTGAAACCACGGATGTAGAGCCAGTCGTAGCGGATGTCGTAGCCGTTCGGATCCGACAGGATGCCCGGCGTGTAGCGCAGAGCCTCCGCTACGGTATTGACGCCCTGCGCATCCATCTGGTCGCGCGTGACGACGCTAACCGCTTGTGGCGTTTCCAGGAGCGAAGTGTCGGTCTTGGAGCCGCTCAAACTGCGCTTGGCAACGATGCCCTTGTCCGGTCCCTTCGGGTTGTCCTTGCCGCCTTCGATCGTGATCTTTTCGAGCGACGTGGCGGAGCCGGCCTCCTGGGCAAGGACTGGAGCGCAGAGGCTGATCAGGCCGCATATCATGGTCGAGGCCAGCAAGATCTGTTTGCGTTTGGGGGTGGTCGCCCGCTTCACGGATTTTGCCTGATGATCTTCGCCCAAACCCGTCTTCTGCCCGCCGCTCATGAACCTGTCCCTTACGCAATCGCATCTCTGATAAACTTGACCACTTAAATCAAGTTAAGATATTGCTTTAGGGCACTTGTCCCATGATCGGCAACGAAGGGACCTTTGCGCACCGCGCAGATATGTTTGTTCGCAGCCAAAGTTTTCATTCCGGCAGCGGGCGCAAGGCGGTTGGTAAGGTTCCCGGTGCAAACCGGGGGCATGACGCGTTTCGAAGGGTTGGCGATGACGTCCTCCACGATCCAACCGGATATCGAAGCCGGCTATGGGCAGCACGGCGCGGCCAAGCGGCTGCGGGTGCGCGATTTCCTGCGCCAGGACGGCGTCGTGCTGGAGAGCCCGGATGACCAGCTCTCGCTCGACGATACGCTGATGAAGGGTAAATTCCTGCATCGGGAACTCCGCCGTGGCCTGGTGCTGCATGTCAGTGACGCGATCGAGGAACGGCCGTTCACCGCGATATCGCAGCTCGGCGAAGAGCTGTCCTGCATCTTCTTTCTCGACGGCAATGTCGACCTTGCCATCGGCGACAGGCGATTCGCGTTCCAGGCGCAGAAGGGGGTGGCAAGCGGCGTCGCCATCATGAATGCCAACCCGGAGAGTTTCCAGCGCGCCTCGCATGGACGCCAGCGTTTACGGCATCTGGTCGTCTCGGCAACGCCCGAATGGCTGCATCTCGATGCCCTGGAGGAGGTTGCCGATACCAAGGGCGGTGAACGGTTGATGCGTGAGCATCTGGCAGAGCATCGCTGGAGACTGACGCCGCGGATGACCGAACTCGTCCGGCAGGTTTTTGCGCCCTTGCCGCTTCTGCCGGCAATGCGCGACCTTTACCTCGAAAGCCGGGCTGTGGAGCTTGTCGCCGAAACGATGGCGGCCGTGCTCCACGCCAGCCGGCGTGCGCCGGGAGGCGTGTTGCTGACCCGTCAGGACGCCGTCTGCCTGGAGCGGGCAAAGGATTACATCACCGTCCACTGGGCCGCTCCGCTCAATGTCAATATGATTGCTCGTGCCGCCGGTGTCAGCGCCAGCGGCCTGCAGCGGCTGTTCCGGATTTCTGAAAGCCAGAGCATCTTCGAATATGTCCGCACGTTGCGTCTGGAGCGCGCTTTCGCGGCCCTGAGCAGAGGCGAGGTGACGGTGCAGGAGGCCAGTGCCATTGCCGGCTACTCAACGGCGGCGAACTTTGCCACCGCCTTCCGCCGGCAGTTCGGCACCACCCCGCGCCACGTCATGCTGACGCGCAAGGGCTGATGGTCTGCGTTGCAATGCTTGCCGGAAACGCCAAATTCCCAAAACGAAAAAAGCCCGGCGAACCGGGCTTTTTTGATCTTCAGAACTGCCTGAGCAGTCGTGAATATGAAATTGGTGCCCAGAAGAGGACTCGAACCTCCACACCCTTTCGAGTACCAGCACCTGAAGCTGGCGCGTCTACCAATTCCGCCATCTGGGCGACGAGCGGGGGTGTACGGGCCCCACGCTTTTGTGTCAACAGGGTTTTTGAAGTTTTCTTGAAAATGCGCAGGAAAGTTGAGCAAACCGTTGAAGAGCAAAGATTTTCGACAAAACGATTTCGCGCAATCTCCTGCAATCAGGCTGTGCGGTGTTGCTGGCCAAAGGCACGGATGCAGGCGAGCCCCTGTTCAAGCACCCGCTTTGCCTGATCGGCGGTTTCCGCTTCGGCATAGCAGCGCATTTCCGGCGCATTGCCCGAAGGGCGGAAGTGAACGACGCTGCGATCGGTCAGCGTCACGCGCAATCCATCGATGTCGCTGACCGATGCCGGTTTTCCGATCGAGGCAAGAAAAGTCGCCAGAGTGTCCATCCCGGACCGGAGATGACTCATCAGCGCGGCGCTGGTCTCCAGTGGAAAGTTCTCGATTCGGTCGCTGAGTGCCACCGGCAGCGCGAAGTCCACGGCTAACGTCGAAAGAGGCCTCTGACGGTGTGCGGCAAGTGAAAGCACGGCAAGCACAGGCAGGAAGCTGTCACGTGTCGGAAGGGCTCTGAGCATGGTTTCGTTGATGGTGAAGTCGGTTGCGGTCAGGGTGCCACCATTGGCCTCGAAACCGACGACACCGGTTTCGCCGCCGCGGACAGCCTCCAGCATGCCCTCGATGACAAACGGCGAACCGACGCGGGTGCGCAGGATGGAAAGGCCCGGCTGGCGCTCCAGGCCGGAATTGGAGGTAACCGGCGTCACGGCAACGGTAGCACCGGTAAACTGTGCCGCGATCAGGCCCAAAAGATCGCCGCGCAACGGCAGGCCGGTTTCGTCGCTGACCAGCGGACGGTCGCCGTCGCCATCGGCCGAGACGATCGCGTCGAGCCAGTGCTCGGCGGCCCACGCTTTGAGCAGATCGACCGTTGCGGGCGAAACGGCTTCGGTATCGACCGGAATGAAATCGGCCGAGCGGCCGAGCGGGATGACGTCGGCGCCGTATCCGGTCAGCACTTCGACAAACAGGTCACGCGCCACCGTACTGTGCTGGTAGACGCCGACCTTCAGGCCGGACAGAGCGTCAGCAGGAAGGAGTGAGGCGTTACGGGCAAGGAATAGGGCTTCGGCCTGCCGGGAGTGATCGGCAGCGGGTCCCGGCGAGGCATCGATGGGTGCCGATTGTTCCGTCAGCGCGCGGGCTTCCTTGCCGATTGCCTCCTCATCGATCTTGGAGATCTCCCCGTCGGGGCGGTAAAACTTGATGCCGTTGCGATCGGCGGGAATGTGCGAGCCGGTGATCATCAATGCAGCCGCGCCGATCTCCAATCCATAGAGTGCCAGAGCTGGCGTCGGGACTGTCCCGCAATCGAGAACGATCAGTCCGGCGCGTCTCAAGGCTCCGGCGCAGATTGCCGAAATCGCCGGGCTGGAGGCGCGAAAGTCGCGGCCCAGCAGGATCGGATCGCCCGGTTTGGCCTGTCCGGACGAGATGAGATAGCGGGCAAACGCCGTTGCGTAGATGGCGGCAGGGGTCCCGTTGAGGTCAGTCGAAAGGCCACGCAGGCCGCTGGTGCCGAATTTCAAGCTCAATGGATCCTCCGTCTCGCCGTCAGAGTTTCGATAATCGGGCGAGCGACTTGCTGGCTATATTGGCGCATCCCGCCAATTGTGAAGGTCTGGACGGCGAATGACGCCAGAATTGCAGGCGGATGACCGCGAAAACACCAATGAAACACAATACCGGCCTTTATGTGAAACAGGGGTGCCAACCGAGTAAACCCCTTTGGGAGAAATGAGGAAAGAATGGCGGGATTTTGAAATTTCGTTAATGGCTGCGTGCTGAGCACGGCCTCCCTCATGATGCCTGCGGCCGGTTCGCAGGCCATGCCCGTGCCCGATATCGGCGCTTCGCATAAAACCGATGCCCAGATGGTTGCCCGTCGTCCCGGTCATGGGACACTACCGGCCGCATCACCACCCGGCTAGGCCGCACTATCGGCCGGGGGCGACCCTATTATCGTTCGGGACATCTTATTCCCAGCCGCCGATCTACGTGACACCGCCGGTCATCCATAACGGTTACAATCGCCATGTCCGCCGGTGCCTGTCGCGGTACCGTCCGTACAATCCGTCGACGAACCGTTTCCTGTCGAACAGCGGTGCCTCATAGTTGCCGCTCTCCCTACCGTTAAGGGATCATCACGCTGGGCAACGGTGGGACTTTCCCCGCCGGTTCCATTTTCGGCGGATCTCAGGTGGCCAGTGTATCCCACGCCCATAACAGCACGGCATAACGCGCCGCCTTGCCGATCGTCACATAGATGAGGAAGGTGGGAAAAGGCATGCGCAGCAGGCCTGCCACCAGTGTCAGCGGGTCGCCGACGATCGGCAGCCACGAGAACAGCAGGATGGGCTGGCCGTAGCGGCCAAACAGTGTTTCGGCGCGCTTGCGGTTGACCGGGCTGACGGGAAACCACCGCCTTCTTTCGAAGCGCAGAAGAAAGCGGCCGAGCACGAAATTGACCACCGCGCCGAGCACATTGCCTGCCGTGGCGGCCAGAAAAAGTGCCACAAGTGGCGCGTCCGGCTGTCCGGTAGCAAGCACCAGCGCGGCCTCGGACAGGCCAACCAGCAAGGTGGCCGAGAGGAACGCGGCGCTGAAAACCCCGAAAAGCAGGCCGATAGTCAAAGCATCAGGTCCGGTCCGTGTGACCGAGATCGCGCCCCGGTTCGATCACGTCCCGGACACGCTGCTTCAATTCCTTCGGCCCCGGAAAACCGCCATCGCGCTTGCGCTCCCAGATCAGCACCTCGCCGACATGGATTTCAAAATTGCCGCCGGTGCCGGGAATGAGCGCCACTTCGCCCAGGCTGTCGCCAAAGGTGGAGAGCAGTTCCTGCGCCATCCAGGCGGCACGCAGGAGCCAGTTGCACTGGGTGCAATAGAGAATGGCGATGCGCGGCTTGTCTGTCATGTCGGCTTCCGTGGCAATGTCGGGTTGGCGGACGTTATCCATCGGCGAACTGGGCTGCAACAGCGCGCGATCAAGAATACCTCACGAAAATGTCAACTCAATTTGTCATGTTTTAGCGGAGCCTCCCTTGATCGTCGCAATTTTCGCAGCAAGAGAATGCTGCGTTGCAAAAACCAAGAGGAGCCAACATGACTGACCTACCATCGACCCGGCCGCCAGCCATGCTGCCCGCCCTGCAGCGGTTCTATCTGCCGCTCGATACGACAGCCGAAACACTGCTGCGCGTGGTTGCCGGCGTTCTGCTCGTCACCCACGGCTACGGCAAGATCATCAATCCCTTCGGCGCCGCGGGCATGGTGGAAAGCCTTGGCTTCTACCCCGGTGTCTTCTGGTCGCCGCTGCTGGCCGCGACGGAATTCTTCGGCGGCATCCTGGTCGCGATCGGCCTGTTCACCCGTCCGGCATCGTTTGCCGCGATGATCGTTCTGCTTGTCACCGTCTATTTCCACGGCATCGTTAAGGCCGAAGGCCTGGCCGGCGCTGAAAAGTCGATCCTGTGGGCCGCGATCTTCTTCTACTTTGCCATTCGCGGATCGAATTCACAGTCCGTCGATGCCAAGATCGGTAAACAGATCTAAGCGTGTGGCGCCGCGATTGACGTTGCGGCGCTATTCTCCGATCTTCAAGGTGAGCGGCTTGTAGGTGTCGATCTCGATACGCCCCGCCGCGATGAGGTCCAGGGTCTCCCCATTCGCCGCCCCTGTGGCAGCGACAATATCGAACCCTTCGACATTGCAATCGGTCTCGATCTTCGCTGTATTTCCCGCATTCACGGCAGAGCCGCCAAGAACATCGAACGTCATGGTTTCATCCGGCAGTTCCGTGTCGCCGGTCGCTGTGTTCTCAGGGTCGAATTGCGGCCGCAGGGTCAGCGAAACATCCGTCAGTTCCTCGCCGCTTTCCAGAACCGCAAAGTCATAGGCGCAATAGCCTTGCCCGCCGAACCAGGTAAACGTGTTGATCAGGGTGATGGCGAGGAATTGCGCGAGCATGTGGGACCTTCCGAGCGGGTGAATTGCGGCAGCGTAGGTGCTGCCAGCCGCCGCCGCCATGGCCATTTTCAGGTGGATCGCCTGACCATGGTGCTTTGCGCCGAATGCCGGATACGGAACAGCAAAATGGCGGCCGAAGCCGCCATTCTGAAGATTGATCTTGTCAGCCCGAAAGCCATTACAGCGTGCGGGTGATGTGCTCGACGCGGAAGCACTCGATCGTGTCGCCGGCGCGGATGTCTTCGTAATTCTCGAAGGCCATGCCGCATTCCTGGCCCATCGGCACTTCGGAGACTTCGTCCTTGAAGCGCTTGAGGGTCTTGAGCTTGCCTTCGTGGATGACGACGTTGTCGCGAACCAGACGCACACCTGCACCACGTTCGACCTTGCCTTCGATGACGCGGCAACCCGCGACCTTGCCGGTCTTGGTGATGTTGAACACTTCCAGGATTTCGGCATTGCCGAGGAAGGTTTCGCGGCGTTCCGGCGAGAGCAGGCCCGACATCGCTGCCTTCACGTCATCCACCAGATCGTAGATGATGTTGTAGTAGCGGATTTCGATACCGGCGCGTTCTGCGGCCGTGCGGGCCTGGGCATTGGCACGAACGTTGAAGCCGATGATGGCCGCGTTCGAGGCTTCTGCCAGTGAGATGTCGGACTCGGTAATGCCACCGGCACCCGAATGCACGATGCGGGCACGAACCTCGTCGGTTCCCAGCTTGTCGAGTGCGCCGGCAATGGCTTCGATCGAGCCCTGCACGTCGCCCTTGATGACCAGCGGAAATTCCTTGAGGCCGGTGTTCTGCAGCGTCATCATCATCTGTTCCAGCGAACCACGCTGGCCGGATGCACGCGCAACCGCCTTGTCGCGGGTCAGGCGCTGACGATATTCCGAGATTTCGCGGGCACGGCTTTCGTTCTCGACGACGGCGAACTTGTCACCCGCCAGCGGCGTACCGGAAAGACCGAGGATCTCGACCGGCATCGACGGAGGCGCTTCCTTGACGTGTTCGCCCTTGTCGTTGACGAGGGCACGCACACGGCCCCACTGATCGCCTGCGACGATGATCTGACCCGGCTTCAATGTACCCTTCTGAACCAGAACGGTGGCCACGGCACCACGGCCGCGATCGAGCTGTGCTTCAACGACGGTGCCTTCTGCCGTGCGGTCCGCATCGGCGCGCAGGTCGAGGATTTCGGCCTGCAGCAGGATGGCTTCGAGCAGCTTGTCGATGCCGAGACCGGTCTTGGCCGAGACTTCGACGTCGAGCACTTCACCGCCCATGGTTTCCACGAACACTTCGTGCTGCAGCAGCTGGTTACGCACCTTCTGCGGATCGGCTTCGTGCTTGTCGACCTTGTTGATGGCCACGATGATCGGAACGCCGGCAGCCTTTGCGTGGCTGATGGATTCGATCGTCTGCGGCATGACGCTGTCGTCGGCCGCAACCACGAGGATCGCAATGTCGGTTGCCTGCGCACCACGGGCACGCATCGCGGTAAAGGCGGCGTGACCGGGGGTGTCGATGAAGGTGATCTTGTGACCGTTCTGCTCGACCTGATAGGCGCCGATATGCTGGGTGATGCCACCGGCTTCGCCCGAAACGACATGGGTCTTGCGGATAGCGTCGAGCAGCGATGTCTTGCCGTGGTCGACGTGGCCCATGATGGTCACGATCGGCGGACGCGGCATCATATCGCCATCGTCCTTGCCGGTGAACAGGCCTTCTTCGACGTCGGATTCCGAAACGCGCTTGACGGTGTGGCCGAATTCGCCGGCGATGAGTTCTGCAAGGTCGGCGTCGATGACGTCGCCCGGCTTCATCATCTGGCCTTCCTTCATCAGGTACTTGATCACATCGACGGCCCGTTCGGCCATACGCTGCGACAGTTCCTGAATGGTGATAGTTTCCGGCAGGATCACTTCGCGCATGACCTTTTCGCGGGTTTCCTGCATCTGGCTCCGCCGAAACTTTTCCTGCCGGCGGCGCATGGCAGCCATCGAGCGGCCGCGCGGGTTGCCGTCGTCGTCGAGAGCGGCCGTCAGTGTCAGCTTGCCCTTACGGCGTTCCTCTTCCGTCTTCGGACGGGCAGGGGCCTTGGCAGGTTCCGGGCGAACGACCTTGCCGCGAACCGGTGCGGTGGCGCCACGGTTCGGACGGGCCTCTGCCTCTTCGCCTTCCGCCTTGCGGCGGGCGGCGAGTGCCGGGGTCACTGTCGAAAGTGTCGTTGCAGGCTTTGCAGCCTCGGCGCGCGCCTGATCTTCCGCCTTGCGCACGGCAACGGCGGCTGCTTCAGCTTCGGCGGCAAGAGCCGCTTCGACTGCTGCCTTTTCGGCGGCGCGTTCCGCAGGTGTGCGGGCTGCTTCTTCGGCGGCGAGGCGGGCTGCTTCAGCCTGCTCGGCCTTCAGACGTTCAGCCTCTTCGGCGGCGCGGCGTGCCTCTTCGGCAGCGCGGCGCTTGGCGTCTTCGGCGTCACGGATCTGGGCTTCGGCAAGCGCACGGCGGCGGGCGTCGATCTCGCCAGCGGAAAGCTGATTGAGAACCACACCGACCCGTGGGCGGTTGTTGTTGTCCTGGCGATTGTCCTGCTGGCGCGGCTGCTGTTGCTGAGGCGCCGGGCGTGCAGGCTGTTGCTGCTGCACGGGTGCCGGACGCTGTGGTTCGACCACGCGCGCCACAGGAACGACCGGTGCTGCTGCAATCGGAACGACCGGCTTTTCGTCTTCCGGCCGCATCGGCCGCCGCTTGCGCGTCTCGACCACGACAGCCTTCGTCCGGCCGCGACCCATGTCCTGGCGAACAGTTCCCTGGCTCACCCCGGAAGGCTTCAGGGTCAGCGTCTTCTTGGCTCCGCCGAATGTCTTGTCGTCGTTGTTGTCGGTCATTCCGTTCCGTTCCTAAGATCAGGGCCGGATGCGTATCACCAGACCCCGCCGTTCAATTTCTGTTTTGCAATCGCGGTTGTGCCGGCCTGCGCCGGTGACCCGCGTCATTGTGTCGGCAAGCCAGATTCGGCGCCAACGGCTCGAACGGGGACGGTTCCCCGGTATCTTTCGAGCATGTTTGCGCGCTTCACTACACCCTCACCCGCCTGCCCTGCAAGCGCTGCGGCATGGATAAAAGCATTCTGGCCTAAAAGCCCTTCCATTTGCGCCTCGGTAAAGAAGCGAAAGGAGGGTATTTCCTTTCCGTCATCGACGACAAAGCTCATCGCCTTGCGCGCCTGGTCAATCTTGCGCACACCGTCCGCTGCGGCATCAACCGCATGAAAGGTGGCGAGCGCCGCCAGTCCACGCACGGACTGCTCGACTTTCGAGGCACCGCTGACGAACTGCGCGGCCTTGCGCGCCAGGTTCATCATGCCGCCCAGTTGCATCGACAGGAGCCGGTCCACCTCATCGGCAAGCTCCGGTCCGGCCGTCACATCCGCCCGCTTCAGTCCGCGGGCAAACAACTTCTTGGCAATCGCCTTTTCGACGACCGCCCGTTCTGCACTGACCCAGCAGCCCCGGCCGGGCAGCTGCTTCTTCAGGTCGGGCACTACCCGGCCATCAGGCCCGGCGACAAAGCGGATCAGCGTTTCCGGCGTTCCGCTCTGCCGTGTCACGATGCACATGCGACCGTTCACTGCTTCACCATCGATGTCCCCGGCAGGGTCCTTGTCTTCAATCAACATGGCGATAATTCAAGCAGCATCAGCTTGGATCACGGTCAGAAACGCCTTGTCAGGCGTCCTGTTCCGCGCCTTCCACGACTACGAGCGCTTCTTCTTCGCGCGCCAGATCTTCTTCGGTGATCCAGCCGGCGGCAAGACGCGCCTGCAGGATCATGCGTTCGGCATCGACGCGGGAGATTTCGAGCTTGGAGAACAGGCCTTCAAACTTCTTCGTCTCGCCGTCCTTGCGTTCCGACCAGCCGACGAGATCGTCAGCGGCGCAGCCTGCAAAGTCTTCCATCGTCTTGATGCCGTCTTCACCGAGCGCGACCAGCATCTGGCCGGTCATGCCGTTGATCGTGCGCAGCTCGTCGGACACGCCGAGGGCAACGCGCTTTGCGTCCATTTCGGCTTCCAGGCGGTCGAGATATTCGCGGGCGCGGGTCTGCAACTCGCTGGCGGTATCCTCGTCAAAACCTTCGATCGAAGCAATTTCGTCGAGTTCGACATAGGCAAGTTCTTCAACGGCGGCAAAGCCTTCCGATGCCAGAACCTGGCCAACCATTTCGTCGACATCGAGGGCTTCCATGAACAGCGCGGTGCGTTCGTTGAACTCCTTCTGGCGGCGCTCGGATTCTTCCGCTTCCGTCATGATGTCGATATCCCAGCCGGTCAGCTGCGATGCGAGGCGGACGTTCTGGCCGCGGCGGCCGATGGCCAGCGACAGCTGTTCATCCGGAACCACGACTTCGATGCGCTCTGCGTCTTCGTCGAGAACGACCTTGGAGACTTCTGCCGGCTGCAGTGCGTTGACGATGAACGAAGCCGGGTTCTCGTTCCACGGAATGATGTCGATCTTCTCGCCCTGCAATTCGGCGACAACGGCCTGAACACGCGAACCACGCATACCGACGCACGCGCCGACCGGATCGATCGACGAATCGTTGGAAATGACGGCGATCTTGGCGCGCGAACCCGGGTCACGGGCAACCGAGCGAATCTGGATGATGCCGTCGTAGATTTCCGGAACTTCCATGGTGAACAGCTTCACCATGAACTGCGGATGGGTACGCGACAGGAAAATCTGCGGGCCGCGCTGTTCGCGGCGCACGTCGTAGACGTACGAGCGGACGCGGTCGCCGTAGCGCATGTTTTCGCGCGGGATCATTTCGTCGCGGCGGATGATGCCCTCGCCACGGCCGAGATCGACAATGACGTTGCCATATTCGACGCGCTTGACCGTGCCGTTGACGATTTCGCCGATACGATCCTTGAACTCGTCGAACTGGCGGTCACGCTCAGCTTCACGAACCTTCTGGACAATAACCTGCTTGGCCGACTGCGCCGCGATACGGCCGAAATCCATCGGTGGCAGCGGGTCAGCGATGAAGTCGCCGAGAATGGCGTCCGGGTTGCGGTCACGGGCCAGTTCCAGCGGGATCTGGGTCGCGTAGTCCTCTGCAACCTCGACGACTTCGAGCAGGCGCTGAAGCCGGATTTCGCCGGTCTTGGAATTGATGTCGGCGCGGATGTTGCTTTCCGAACCATAGCGCGAGCGGGCGGCCTTCTGGATCGCGTCAGCCATGGCGGCCAGAACGATTTCGCGGTCGATCACTTTTTCGCGCGCGACGGCATCCGCGATCTGCAGAAGTTCGAGCCTGTTAGCACTCACTGCCATATTAAAGTCTCCGTCTGATTGCCGGGGCCTCACTTGGAAGCGTCCCGCGCCCATGAACTCAATTGATCGGCGAATCTTCGTCTTCGAAGTTTTCGTTGGCAGCCTGGGCTGCCTTTGCCTTCTTGTCTGCTGTCAGCGCATCGCGGATCAGCTCATCCGTCAGGATCAGCCTGCCTTCGGCCAGCGCCGTAAAGGGAATGACCACGCGCGGTTCTTCGCCGGGTGCCGGCTGATCGCGCTCGATCGTAAAAGTGTCGGCGTCGGCGGAAACGATCTTGCCACGGAAACGCTTGCGGCTATCGACCAGCACCGACGTTTCGAACTTGATCAGGTGACCCGTCCAGCGGGTGAAATCCGACTTGCGCACCATCGGCCGATCGATGCCCGGCGAGGATACTTCCAGATGATATTGCTTCTCGACCGGATCGTCCACGTCGAGCACCGGCGAGATCGCCGTCGAGATCGCTTCGCAATCTTCCACGGTCATCGTGCCGTCAAGCCGCTCAGCCATGATCTGCAACGTCGCGCCGTTCTGCGAGGACAGGCGCACGCGCACCAGTTGGTAACCCATCGGAATGAGGACGGGTTCGATGATGTCGGCGACGCGCCGGTCGATGCCGGTCTCGGTGACCAGGCGCGGTTCCTGTGTGTTTTCTGCCGTTGCCGTATCGGACAAACGATGTTCTCCCAAAACATCGGTAACAAAAAAGAGCGGGTCCTGACGGGCCCACTCTTCATCACCGATCAAGAATTTGAGGGTCATATACGCTCGATTATCCGCAAATGCAAGATATCCCGCTCACCGGCCCGCAAAACCCGAATGCAGGTTGAGAAGTGGCAAAATCCTGCCGATGATAGCGCTTTTGCTTGCCCGGCCAGTCATCTGGCTTAGATTGGGCCTCAAAGACGATTCAATCACAGACAGGGTAGGAAAGCGCGTTGCCGCATCGATTATCGCCATTGGCGCCGTTCAAGCACGACACATTCCGGGTTATCTGGGTGGCAAGCCTTGCCTCCAACTTCGGCGGACTGATCCAGGCCGTCGGCGCCGCCTGGATGATGACCTCGATTACCGATTCGGTAAACATGGTGGCGCTGGTACAGGCCTCGACCTCACTGCCGATCATGCTGTTTTCTCTTATTTCCGGTGCGCTTGCCGATAATTTCGATCGCCGCCGCATCATGCTGATCGGCCAGTGTTTCATGCTCTGCGTCTCGGCGCTTTTGACGCTCTGTGCCTATTTCGGCTTCATCACGCCATGGCTGCTTTTGCTGTTCACCTTCCTGATCGGCTGTGGCACGGCGCTCAACAATCCATCCTGGCAAGCTTCGGTCGGGGACATGGTGCCGCGCGACGTCCTGCCGGCAGCGGTTGCGCTGAACAGCATGGGGTTCAACATCACCCGCTCGGTCGGCCCCGCCATCGGCGGCGTGATCGTTGCGGCTGCCGGGGCCGCTGCCGCTTTTGCCGCCAATACGCTCAGCTATTTCGCCATCATCTACGCGCTGCTGCGCTGGCGCCGGGAGGAGACGCTGTCGACGCTGCCGCGCGAATCGATGGGCCGGGCGATTTCCGCCGGTCTGCGCTATGTCGCGATGTCGCCGAATATCGGCAAGGTGCTGGTGCGCGGCTTCTTCTTCGGCCTGTCCGCCAGCGCCATCCTCGCGCTTCTGCCGCTGGTTGCCCGCGATCTGGTCGCCGGTGGACCGCTGACCTACGGCATCATGCTCGGTGCCTTCGGCCTTGGTGCCATCGGTGGCGCGCTGCTCAGCGCCCGGCTGCGCGAACACATGTCCAGCGAATGGGTGGTGCGCATCGCCTTTGCCGGTTTCGCTGTCAGCAGTCTGGTCACGGCGATCAGCCCCTATGGCTGGCTGACCAGCCTTGCACTTCTGCTGTCGGGTGCGGGCTGGGTCCTGGCGCTGTCGCTGTTCAACACCACCGTGCAGCTCTCGACGCCGCGCTGGGTGGTCGGACGGGCGCTGTCGCTTTACCAGACGACGACATTTGGCGGCATTGCGGCAGGCAGCTGGATGTGGGGGCAGGCGGCGGAGAACTATGGCCCGGCCATCGCCCTGATTGCCTCGGCACTGCTGATGGTCGTGGGGGCCGCCATTGGGCTGAAACTGCCGCTGCCGGAGTTCCAGTCGCTCAATCTCGATCCGCTCAACCGCTTCTCGGAACCTCTGTTGAAACTGGATCTGAAACCCCGCAGCGGCCCGATCGTCGTGATGATCGACTACGAGATTGCCGATGATGACGTTCCGGAGTTCCTGACGGCCATGGCCGAGCGCCGCCGGATCCGGATCAGGGATGGAGCAGGCCAATGGGGCCTCATGCGCGACCTGGAAAACCCGACCACCTGGACCGAAACCTACCACGTGCCGACCTGGGTGGAATATGTCCGCCACAACCAGCGCCGCACGCAGGCCGATGCCGAGATCGGCGACAGGCTGACGGCACTGCACCGGGGGACTGCTGCCCCACGCGTTCACCGGATGATCGAGCGCCAGACGATCCTTCCTTACGAGTACGAGCGCTACAAGCAGCAGATGGACATGCACTGAGCTCTGCTTGGCAGTTATCATCTTTCGATAGGCCGGTTTTGCAACGCGCAACGCCGGCCTTTTCGTTGCCCGTCGTGCCGGAGCTTGAAAAACACGGGGAGGGTCGAATTTTGCCCGTTTAATAATATTCATCCATATGGTTGACTATGTCTCATGTTTTATATATTCAACTATTAGGGTGAATAAATGGACGACGATGATCTGTCACGGGTTCTCAAGGCTGCCGGCGATACGACCCGGCGACGCATCCTGACGCTGCTTGTTCAGGAGGGTGCATTGAGAGTGACGGCGCTTGCCGCTCATTTCGACATGTCGCTGAATTCCGTCTCCAAGCATATCAAGGTGCTGGAGGAGGCAGGACTTGTTACCCGCCGAACCTTGGGCCGCGAGCATTTCATCGCCGCCGAGCTCGATCCGCTGAAGCTGACCGAGAACTGGTTCGCGCAATTGAAGTCGATCTGGGAACTGCGCCTTGCGGCGCTGGAAAACTTACTCGTTTCAAAGGATGACGATAATGAAGGAGCTTGAGCTGACGGTCAGCCGCACAATCGCGGCATCGCGCGAAAAAGTGTTCAACGCCTGGCTTTCACCGGTGATGCTGGCAAAATTCATGGCGCCGCCGTTCGGCAGCCCGCAGCCGAGCAAGGTCAAGAATGATCCGGTGAAGGGCGGCCGGTTTTCGATCGTCATGGTGACGCCGGAAAAGGAAATTCCGCATGCGGGCACCTATCTTGCGATCGATCCGCATTTCCATCTGTCGTTCACGTGGGAATCGCCATACTCGCTCGACGACAGCGTCGTGACCATCGATCTGGCCACGGTCGATGCCGGCACCACGGAAATCACCCTGAAGCAGGTGAAGTTCAAATCCGAAGAAGCACGCCAAGGTCACGAACAGGGCTGGACGGCGATCCTCAACCTGCTCGAAACCAGCCTCTCCGCCGCCTGATTGCCGGACCGGGCGGGACCGAATGCGGTTTCGCCCGGCCTGGAGGAAGCTTCTACAGTTTTCCCAACAGGCTTTTCTGCGGGAAACACGTCGGCTCGATGCCGTTCTTCGCCTGCCAGGCGCCGATCGAGCGGCGGGTCTTGTACCCGGCCAGGCCATCGGCCTTGCCGATGTCGTAGCCCTGCTTTTCCAGCGCCTTCTGCATCTTCAGGACGTCCGAGCGCAGCATCTTGCCGACATCGCCGAACTCGCGCCTGAAGGCGCCGCCGCCCGAGGCAATCCGATCGGCAAGATTGCCGATGAACAGGGCATAGAGGTCGGAATTGTTGTATTCCTTGATGACGTAGAAATTTGGCGTGACGATGAATTCAGGCCCATTGCGGCCAGCGGGGACCAGCATCATGCCTTCGGCCTTGGCTTCGCTGGCTGGGAATGCCTTGCCGGATGCCCGCTCGATGCCGTCGGATGCCCATTTTGAGATCGGCTTGGCCAGATCCGGACCTTCCTGCGCGCAGGTCACGTTGGCGGGGATATAGACTTCGAAACCCCAGTCACGGCCACGCTGCCAGCCCTTTTTCGACAGGTAGTTGGCGATCGAGGCCAGCGTGTCCGGCGTCGATTTCCAGATGTCGCGGCGCCCGTCACCATCGAAATCGACGGCATATTTGAGGAAGCTGGTCGGCAGGAACTGCGGCTGGCCCATGGCGCCGGCCCAGGAGCCGCGCATATCGGCCTCCTTCACATCGCCGCTGTCGAGGATGTGCAAGGCGGCGATCAGCTCGCGGCGGAAGAGATCGCCGCGCGTCGACATGAAGGCCTTGGTGGCCAGCACGTCCATGATCGGATGCGGGATTTTCGCCCGGCCAAAACCGGACTCGCGGCCCCAGATGGCAACGACGATCTGCCCTGGAACGCCGTAGGTCTTTTCGATCCGCCTCAGCGTCGCGGCATTTTCCTTGGCGAGGCTGCGGCCGGTCGCCGCCAGGCCCTGCAGCCGCTGTTCGGAAAAATAGGCGCCGGGCGAGGAGAACTCCGCCTGGCTCTGCTTCTGCTCGCCGGGCGGCTTGCTGCCCGGGGGCACCAGATCCGGCAGATCCCAGTTGAGTTTGACATCGGCAAAGGCGGCCTTGAAGGCGCCGGCACTGATGCCGGATTTCTGCGCCTGCGGCCACAGATCGGTCTGCAGCCATTGGCGGAACTGCACTTCGGTTTCGGCCTTTGAGGCGGCGAGGGCAGGGATCGGAGCAAGTGCGACGAGGGCGGCGGTGATCAGTGACAGGATATGCCGGGACTTGTTGCGCTTCAGCGGACCTTCTTGAGCCTGGGGCGGAGCGTCTCTAAACTCCGTCATCCTCGCCCTTGTGGCGGGGATCCAGCAGCGCCATGTCCATGGCGCGAAAGAGGCTCTCACGCGACGGACGTCGCGTGGCTGGATTCCTGTGACGGGCACAGGAATGACGGGAGAGAGTATTGCGGCTCCCCATTTGAATGCGGAGTTTGCCGTAGCATGTGCAACGGTATCAGTGGACGAGCCGAGACTTTCTTTCACTAACGCGTTCTTCCTCAAATCGCCGTCCTCGCCCTCAATGCCGCCGTCAGCGTGCCTTCGTCCAGATAATCCAGTTCGCCGCCCACAGGCACGCCATGGGCGAGCCGGGTGATCTTGACGCCGAGGCCGTCGAGCTGGTCGGTGATGTAGTGGGCCGTGGTCTGGCCTTCGACGGTGGCGTTGACGGCGATGATCAGTTCGCGCACGCCGCCTTTCGCCACCCGCTCGATCAGGCCCTTGATATTCAGATCGTCCGGCCCGACGCCATCCAGTGGCGACAGGGTGCCGCCGAGCACGTGATAGGCGGTGTTCATCGCGCTTGCCCGCTCCAGTGCCCAGAGATCGGAGACATCTTCGACGACAATGATCACCGAATTGTCGCGGCGGTCGTCGGAACAGACGCTGCAGGGATCGATGGTATCGACGTTGCCGCAGCACGAGCAGATGCGGACCTTGCGGTGCGCTTCGCCCATGGCGTCGGCCAGCGGGCCAAGCAACTGGTCCTTTTTCTTGACGAGGTGAAGGGCGGCGCGCCGGGCCGAACGCGGCCCGAGCCCGGGCACCTTTGCCAGCAGCTGGATGAGTTTTTCAATTTCAGGACCGGTGACTCGCTTTGCCATGCGGGGTTTCTACTCCATATCTCCGCAGAACGGAATCGCTGAAAAGAAAGTGCCGCCCATGAAAATCCGCGCCGTCTGCACCGGCAATGCCGAAATGCTGCCCGGAAAATCCTACAAAACCGGCATCTTCAAGCATCCGATAGAGGCTGGCGTGATGATCGACCGCGAAGGGCTGATCGGCGACAGGATCTGCAACCGCAAACACCATGGCGGCGTCGATCAGGCTGTCTATGCACTCGGTTCAGCCGATCTTGACTGGTGGTCGAAAGAGCTGGGACGCGACCTCGAACCGGGAACTTTCGGCGAAAATCTGGTGATCGAAGGCGCCGACAGCCGCAAAATCTCCGTCGGCGACCGGTTTGAGACGGAGACGGTCGAACTTGAGGTCACATCGGCCCGCATCCCTTGCGCCACACTGGCCGTTCGCATGGACGATCCCGGCTTTGCCAAGCGTTTCGTCAAGGCCGGGCGGCCGGGCTTCTATTGCCGCGTGCTGAAGGATGGCGTCGTCCAGGCCGGTGATGCCATCACCTATCACGCCTATTCCGGCTCTCCCGTGCTGATGCCGGAAATGCTGCAAACCTACGGCAAGAACCTCTCCGATGACGACGGCGCCCGCTACATTGCCGCACCGATCCATCACAAGCTCAGAGCCCTGCTCACCAGCGCATGATCCGCTCCCTTTCCGTGCGATCTTCGCCGGCAGGAAGGCGCTCCGTCCTTAACCATCTGATGAAGTTCCGCTTTCCTTTCAACCCGGTCTCAACCTATGAGAAACCCTGTCGCACAGGGCATTCTGGCCTGATGCGATTGATCGATGCCTGTGCAAATGCCGCAAGACCGGAGCGACTTGGTGATGACCAGAGCGTCGGGATAGCTGTGTCTGTTGACGGTGCGCCGCAGGGGCTGTCCATATGAATGGGTTCACGGGAATTGCAGGCCGTATCGGGCGAATAGGCACGATGGTTGTCGCCGCTTTTTTCACGCTGGCGATCCAGAGCGTGCAGGCGGGGGATTGCTCTCCGGCACGCGCGTCATCCAGCCCTGAAATCTCCCGCCTGCAGCGGCAGATCGCCGCCAACCGGGCTTTCCAGGTGAAATATAGCTGCGCCGCCGGCGGAACGTTTGCCTGCCGCGAAATCGCCAGTCGCATTGCGCAGGCCAATGCCCAGATCGCAAGTCTGTCCGGGGCTTCACAACAGATCTGTGCGAGGCAAGCCGTCACCAAGCGCACTTCAGCCCGCCGGCCGGTCCCGGCTGCGGCCCGCAGCGCAATGGCAGGTTACGCCCTGCCGCGGATCCGCGCCAAGATCGAAACACGATGCGTCCGGCTCTCGGACGGCTATTCGTTTCCGACGCCGAATTCCGGTTACGACACCACCAACGACATGGACGCGATCGCGGCGCAGTGCAAATTCATCTGCGACGATCCGGCTATGGATGTGTACCGGATTACCGGCGCTGACCGGAATACCGACGAGATGATTTCGGTAACGACAGGCGCGCGTTATGCCGAATTGCCGAACGCCGGCACCTACCGGACGGCATCGCCGCTCAAGACCTGCGACATGAACCGCTTCTACAAGACCGTGCTTGCGAAAACACCGGCGGCCGCAGATACGCCGATTTCGAATATGGAAAACGTCCAACCGGTCGAGACGCTGAACGTGGCGCTTCTGGGGGATGTTGGTCTGCGCGGCACCACGAGTTTCGTCCAGCCACAGGCGCGCAAGGTCCGCATCGTCGGCGCCGCCTATCTTCCGGATAATTGATCCGGGCTCGTCCCCGATCCGCCAGCCAGACTGCGGACAAACGCATGTCTTGGCATTTTGCTGAATAGTAGGGAGACTATGCGATTGCCAATTTCCCGGTCATTCCTGTGCTCGTCACAGCAATCTAGCCAGCTCAAGTCATTGAGCTGAAAGAGACTTTCGACACGACAGAGGTCGGGTCGCTGGATCCCTGCCACGAGGGCGAGGATGACGGAGAGTGGGGTATCGCTCTCGCCGGACAATTATTTCAGAGTTTGTCATCAGGGGGAACCGGCGGGCACCTTCAAGGCCCGCCAGCGTCTGCTTTTCCTAGAAAGGCAATTTCATGCCGGGCGGGATTGGCAGGCCGGCGGTCAGTTCGCGGGTCTTTTCGGCGGTGATGGCTTCCGCCTTGTCCTTGCCGTCCTTGTGGGCAGCAACGATCAGGTCCTCGAGGATTTCGACATCGTCTTCCTTGAACAGCGACGGGTCGATCTTCAAGCCCTTGAGGTTGCCCTTGCCGTCCATGCGCACGGTGACGAGACCGCCGCCCGACGAGCCATCGACTTCGAGCGCAGAAATCTCTTCCTGCATCTTCTCCATCTTGGCCTGCATTTCCTTGACCTTGCCCATCATGCCCATGATGTCGCGCATCGTCATGTCCTCTTCTTCAATGTCTCGATAAATCTTAAACTAGTGCTCGATATCGTCGCCGGGAAGGATGTCGCCCTCTTCGGATTCGGCGGCGGCGACTGCCACCGGCTCGTTTTCCTCTTCCAGCTCCGGTCCCTTGATCCGTACGTCGGTAATCTTGGCGCCGGGGAACTTGGCGAGAATGGCGGCAACGTCCGGATCCTGGCGTGCATCGCTGACACGCTTTTCCTGCTCCCGCGTTTCGGCCTCAAGCAGCGTTGGTGCTCCGGGTTCGCGGCTGAGGATGACCATCCAGCGGATGCCGGTCCAGTCTTCGAGCTTCTTCTGCAACTCGGCAACCAGCGTCTTCGGGGCGTCTTCCGGCAGGTTGATTTCCAGCCGTCCGGGCTCGAGATTAACCAGCCGCACGAAGCCGCGTACCAAAGTCTTCAGTTTGATATCGCGGTTTGTGCCGCAAAGGTCGGCAATGTCGCTGACCGAGCGCACCGGAACTTTTGGTTCAGCCTTCGCCACCGGTGCTTCGACCGGACGTTCCTCGATCTGTCCGACAGGCATGGCCTGGGACGGCGCCACGTCGGGCACGGCACGCAGCATGGTCGCGCCATTTCCGGTTGCCCGTTGTGCCGGCGGCATGTCATTGCCGCGCGCCTGAATAGAGTTGCCAACGGATGCCTGCGCGCCACCGCCATTACCGCCATTCGGGGCGGACGGCTGGCGCGGAGCGTCACCGCTGGAGAGTTCGAGCAGACGCCGGGCGGCATCTTCCGGCGAGGGAAGATGGGCGGCGTGAGCAAGCCGGATCAGCACCATTTCGGCAGCACCGGCCGGGCGCGAGGAGCTTTCGGTCTCCGGAATGCCCTTCAACAGCATCTGCCAGATGCGCGACAGCGTCGTCACGGCAATGCTGGAGGAGAATTCGGCGCCACGGGTGCGCTCGATTTCGCTCAGGGACTGGTCGTTGGAGGCATCCGGCACGTATTTCAGCCGGGTGACGAGATGGGTGAAATCGGCAAGATCGGTCAGCACAACCGATGGGCTGGCACCAGCCTCGTATTGTGCGGAAAATTCATCGAGAGCGGCGGCCACATCACCTTTGACGATATGCTGGAACAGATCGACGATGCGGGCACGGTCGGCAAGGCCAAGCATCGAGCGCACGGCTTCGACTTCGACCACGCCGCCGCCATGGGCGATCGCCTGGTCAAGCAGCGACAGGCCGTCGCGCGCCGAGCCTTCGGCGGCGCGGGCAATCATCGCCATCGCATCCGGATCGGCAGAAATGCCTTCCTTACCGAGAATGGTGGTGAACAGCCCGACGAGATCGGAAGCACCGATGCGGCGCAGGTCGAAGCGCTGGCAGCGCGACAGAACCGTGATCGGAACTTTCCGGATTTCGGTCGTGGCGAAGATGAATTTCACATGCTCCGGCGGCTCCTCGAGCGTCTTCAACAGGCCGTTGAAGGCCTGGGTCGAGAGCATGTGCACTTCGTCGATGATATAAACTTTGTAGCGGGCGGAAACCGGACGGTAGCGCACCTGCTCGATGATCTCGCGGATATCGTCGATACCGGTATGGGAGGCGGCGTCCATCTCGATGACATCGACATGGCGGCCCTCCATGATTGCCTGGCAATGCTCGCCGGGGATGCGAAGGTCGATCGTCGGCTTGTCGATCTCGGCTGTCTTGTAGTTCAGCGCGCGGGCAAGGATGCGGGCGGTGGTGGTCTTGCCGACCCCGCGAACGCCGGTCAGCATATAGGCCTGCGCGATACGGCCGGTTTCGAACGCATTGGTGAGCGTCCGCACCATCGGTTCCTGGCCGACCATCAGGTCGGAGAAATCCTTCGGCCGGTATTTGCGTGCAAGCACGCGGTAGGCGGCGGGTTTTTCGGATGTCGGGATCAGACTATCTTCGCTCATCGCCCTTTTTTCCCCAAACGGGGCCGCTTGGTTGCAAATCGTGTCCGATACGGACAGAAGGAAAAGGGTGGGAGGCTGGCACGATGACCCGTGCCTGGCTCGTTGGGGCTGCTTCCTTCCGGACCTGACCCGGTTGGCGAGTGGCTCGTCCACCACCAACCTCCCGGCTCTCATATCGGCAATATCCAAACCAAATGCAAGCCACGCCTTCAAAAAACTGCTATCGTTGTTGAAACAAAAGGAAAATCACTGTTCCCGGGAGATCCGCGTGCCTGCCTTCGATATTGATGAACGCCTTCAACGCGATGGATTGCTGATCACCACGCTCGGCCTTTGCCAGCTGCGGATCAACAAAGACCGCCGCTGGCCCTGGCTTGTGCTGATCCCGCAGCGCAACGGCATATCGGAAGTGTTTGAACTGACGCCGCTCGACCAGGCGATGCTGACATTCGAAACCAACATGGTCGCTGCCGCATTGAAAAAAGTGACACAGGCTACGAAGATCAATGTCGGCGCTCTTGGCAATATCGTTCGCCAGCTTCATGTTCATGTTATCGCCCGCAGCGAGGGTGACGCCAACTGGCCGGGGCCGGTCTGGGGTTTCGGTTCCGCCGAGCCCTGGGACGACGAGGCGCGCAAGGCATTCGCAGCACGGATAGTGGAAAATCTCTGACCATGACGAAATCGATCTTCGACCTGCACAGCCCGCATCCTGAGCCGAGCACGCTCGTCGCCTTTTCCGAAAATCATCTGGACAGACAGTCGGAACATCGTCCCGACGATTGTCTTGAGGCCGCCTTCCGCACGCAGGGCGCCCATGTCTTTGCCTTTTCCGGCGGCAAGCTTGTGGTCAAGCATGACGAGAAGATCATCGATCCGTTGTTTGCGCCCTATGAGCTGGCGGGCCTGGAGCCGGTTCTCGACGACGCCATCCTGCTCGGCTTTCTCCCCAATGGCGAGCCGCGACTGGCGGTCCCCATCGGCTTGACCGAGGAGACACTGCCGGAACCCTTCAAGCTGGCGGATGGCAGGACACTGTATCGCCAGCAGATGCTGACGGACGAGCTGCTTGGCCAGTTTGCGCAGGCGTCCAGCCTCATGAGCTGGAATGCCACCAACCGTTTCTGCGGCAAATGTGGTTCAGTCATGGAAGGCAAGGCCGGCGGCTACCGGCGGGTCTGTACCGCTTGCGGCCATATGGTCTTTCCACGCACTGATCCCGTTGTCATCATGCTGACGATCGATCTGGAGCGTGATCTCTGCCTGCTCGGCCGTAGCCCGCATTTCCCCGAAGGCATGTATTCCTGTCTCGCCGGCTTCGTGGAGCCGGGCGAAACGATGGAAAATGCCGTCCGGCGCGAAACGCTTGAGGAATCCGGTATCCGCGTCGGCCGCGTCCGCTATCATGCCTCGCAGCCCTGGCCGATGCCGCACACGCTGATGATCGGCTGTTATGCCGAGGCGAGGTCGCGCGAGATTCATCGCGACGATCAGGAGCTGGAAGATTGCCGCTGGTTCACGCGCGAGGAAACGGCAACGATGCTGGCGCGCAATACCGGCGTAACGCTGGCGGCCGGTGAGCTCGGTCCGCCGCCGAAGGGCGCCATCGCCCATCAGCTGATGCGCGATTGGCTGGACTGGCCGAAATAAATGAAATCGGCGCCCGCCAGAGCGGACGCCGAGCCAGTGTCAGCTGGCTGCTGGTTTAGAAATTGCGCTGGATCTCGCGGGTGTTGCGGCAGTATCTACAAAACGAGCCGCATCGGATGGGCCATATAGGAGCCCAGGATGCGAACCTTTTCGGAAAAATACCGCAACTCGTCCAGCGCCTGGCGCACATGCGCATCGTCCGGATGCCCCTCGATATCGGCATAAAACTGCGTGGCAATGAATTTGCCGCCGAGCTGATAGCTTTCCAGCTTGGTCATGTTGATGCTGTTGGTGGCAAAGCCGCCGAGCGCCTTGTAGAGGGCGGCCGGGATGTTGCGGACATTGAAGACGAATGTGGTGACGATGACGTCGCTCTCCGCCTGCCGCTTGATGTTCTTCGGGTCCCGCGAAAGAATCACGAAGCGCGTCACGTTGTTTTCCGTGTCCTCGACATTCTCGGCGATGATTTCAAGCTTGTAGAGATCGGCGGCAAGCCTTGGGGCAAGGGCTGCCATCGAGCGGTCGCCCATTTCCGCCACCAGCTTGGCGGCGCCCGCCGTATCACCCGCGACCACCGGCTTCCAGCCATTGGCGCGCACGATCTTGCGGCATTGGCCGAGCGCATGGATATGGCTGTGCACGGTGCGGATTTCATCGCGCGAAACGCCCGGAAGCACCATCAGCTGAAAGCGGATCGGCATGAAATACTCGCCGATGATATGCAGCCGTGATTCGGGCAGGAGATGATGAATATCGGCAACGCGGCCGGCAATGGTGTTCTCGATCGGGATCATCGCCAGATCGGCTTCGCCGTTTTCAACGGCCAGGAAGGCGTCCTCGAAGGTCTGGCAGGGCAGCGGTTCCATGTCGGGGAACATGTCGCGGCAGGCCATGTCGGAATTGGCGCCGTAGTCGCCCTGGAAGGAAATCCGGTTGGTCTTGGTAATCATGATGCAGTCCGATCAGGCTTTAGCGGCAAGAAGGCGCCGGGCTTTTTCAAGGTCCGCCGGTGTATCGACACCGAGCGGAACCGATTTGACGATTTCCACGTCGATGCGCATGCCGGCTTCGAGCGCCCGCAACTGTTCCAGCGATTCGCGCTTTTCCAGCGGCGATGGTTTCAGCGCGACGAATTTTTCAAGCGCCGCGCGCCGGTAGGCGTAGAGACCGATGTGATGATAGAGCGGGCCGTTGCCATGCGGCGCGGTGGCGCGGGTAAAGTAGAGTGCCTTCAACCGGGTGTCCGAGAGCGGCGAACCGACGACCTTGACGACGTTCGGATTGGTCTTTTCTGCCTCTTCCTCGATCTCGACGGTCAGCGTGGCGATATCGACGTCGGGATTTTCCAATGGCCGAAGTGCGGCGCGGATAGTCTCGGGCTCGATGGTCGGAAGGTCGCCCTGGACGTTGATGATGATCTCGGCCTTGCCTTCCGGGTCGCTCTTCAACAGCGCCTCGTAAATGCGGTCGGAGCCGGATTGATGGTCAACCCGGGTCATCACCGCCTCGAAACCTGCAGCGGTGACGGCGTCGAACGTGTCCTGATGATCGACGGCAACGACGATCCGTCCTGCCTGCGCGTCCCTTGCCCGCAAGGCGACCTGGACGATCATCGGCAGGCCACAGATGTCGGCAAGAGGCTTGCCGGGCAGTCGCGTCGAGGCCATGCGCGCGGGGATTAGAATCAGGGTTTTGTCCAAATTGTCGCTATTCATGCTTAGCCCTTCAAAACGCGCCGGAAAAGTGTCAAAAGGTCTCAGACCGGGGCTTATAATGTCTGTTGCAACACAAAGCCAAAAGACATAGGTTCCGCGCGATTTCAAGATAGGCTGGCGTTTTGTTCGCGCCGGTTGCAAGGGGAGCATTTGCGGATGAACTCGTATGTAAACATGGGCGTGGGTGCCTTCCTCGGTACGGTCTTTGTTTTGATGTCCGTATCGATCGCATCGGAAGGCATCTTCAAGTCGGAAGCTCCCGAAAAGGAAGGCTTCGCCATCATCGCCGAAGAGGGCGCTTCGGATGCTGGCGCTGGCGCCACGGCAGAGGTCGAAGTCGATATCAAGCCGCTTCTGGCATCCGCGGATGCTGCTGCAGGCGCGACCGTCTTCAAGAAATGCGCGAGCTGTCATACCGCAGATAAGGGAGGGGCCAACAAGGTTGGTCCTAACCTGTGGGGTCTGGTCGAGCGTCCGATCGCCTCGCATGAAGGTTTCGCCTATTCGGCCGGCATGAAGACATTCGCCGAAGCCAACAAGACCTGGACCTACGATCACCTGAGCTTCTTCGTCGAAGCGCCGAAGAAGCACGTTCCCGGCACCGCCATGGGCTTTGCCGGCGTCAAGAAGCCGGACGAACGCGCCAACCTGATTGCCTGGTTGCGCGAACAGGCCGATACGCCGGTGGCCCTGCCGTCCGCAACGGCTGCTGCAGCGCCTGCCGCTGAAGGCGAAGCCGCAAAGCCGGCTGCCGAGGCTGATGCTGCCAAGCCTGCGACGGAAACCGAAGCTGCAAAGCCGGCCACCGAAGGCGAAGCAACGAAGCCCGCCACCGAGGCGGCCCCTGCACCATAAGGACACCGTCCGCAGCCGCGATAGAATGAACAGAGCCCGGCCGATGTGCCGGGCTTTTTCGCGTCTGGGGCTCTGTCGTTTCTGCTAAAGCAGGATATAGGCCCAGGTGGAAACCGAGAGGACGCCAAGCGCAGTGGTGATGGTGATCGTCGATGATGCCAGGCCGTGACCGACGTTGAAATGATTGGCGATCAGCCAGGCATTGACACCGGTGGGAACGGATGAGGTCAGCACCAGCGCCGCGGTCCAGTTGCTGTTAAGGCCAAGCAGCTGGCAGGTGCCGTAGACCGTCGCAGGCAGGACGATCAACTTCAGCGCACTGGTGACCGAGGCAAGGCCGGTGTTGCCGGCAAGGCCGTATTTATCGACCGCCATGCCGATCGAGATCAGGGCGGCCGGGGCCGCGACGCCGGCCAGTTGATCGATGACGATCTTGACCGGACCGCCCAGCGGCATGCCGACGAGATGAACCAGCGCCCCAAGGACGAGCCCGATCACCAGTGGATTGCGCACCAGGTTGCGCAGGATGCCCTTGAGAAGCTTGAACGGGCTCTGGCCGGGCTTGCCGCTGGTCTTGCGCTCGGCCCGCTCCATCAGGATCGTGCCGGCGATCATCATGACCGGCAGATGCACGGACAAGAGAATGGACAAAGCCACGATACCTTCCTCACCGACGCTGCTCGATACCAGCGGCAGGCCGATGAAGACGGTATTGGCAAAGGCGGATGAAACGCCGGCCAGCACACCGATCCGCGCATCCTTCTTGAAAAACAGCGTTGCTGCGAGATGCCCAAGCGTCCACGTCACGCAGACACCCGAGAAATAAGCGACCCAGAGCGGCCAGGGCGAGCCCTCCCGGAAATCGGCTTCGGCAATGGTGCGGAACAGAAGGACCGGCACGGCGACCCGAAACACGAAATCTCCGAGCGCCTCTCCGACCGACGCCTTCAGGTAATTCATCCGGACGATCAGCCAGCCGAGCAGGATTAGGACGAAGATCGGCACGACATTCAGAAAGACATCGGACATCAGGCGCAGCCTCTTGGCAAAAGGAACATCCGCCATAGACCCATTCGCCCGGCGGTCGCAACCCGGTGCAGGGCAAGTATCGGGCGTCACGCATATTTCACGCAAGGCTCATATGCCAGAGTGCGGCAGGAGGTTGCCAGATGATCGAAAAATGGTGGCTGGAACCCGTCGTCCTCGAACTCGACGGAATAGGACGTTACCGCATCGTTCGAAACACCAGCGAAGCGGCACAATGCCTTCTCGACAAGTGGCCGGTTCATGACGGCACCGCCTATCAGGCGGCCATCCGGACATGCGGCTGCGTCTTGCGCGGAGAACAGCCGATTGACTATGCCCGCCAGGATTTCATTGCCGCCGCCGTCGAAGCCTACATTCACGTGCAGTCGGGCGCCTGACGTTTCATCTCATTTCAGATAATCGGAACATTCCGGAAAAACTTGCGTTGTCCCCCTGGAAGGACAATTGCCATGTACAAACAGATTTACGTTCACCAGGATGATCATGCGGACCTTACCGATGATGAACTGGCCAGCAAGGTCATGCGCTACATCCAGTATTCGGCGCTGATCGATACGTCCCGGCTGTCTGTGATGGCTCTTGGCCGTACGGTTGTTCTCAGTGGATATGTCTCCTGCGAAACCGAAATCGGCTGCATCGAGCAGGCAGCTGCCTCGGTGATCGGCGTTCATCTGGTCGAGAACAAGGTGGAAGTGATGAGTCACTGAGGGAGCCATTGATTGGCGTCACGAAACGGGGTGACTCTCCCTGCGCGTCCATCTCCTCAAGCTCAAACGTCAGATGCCGGCGCGCTCTCAGCGGCCGGCATCATCTCTTTTCCGGGAAAATCACAACGGTCGTCAGATCGCTCCACCGGTTACCGGATTGACCACCGGCTTCTCGCTGTCGTCCTTGCCGCCGGCCGGTTGGACCATGGGCGGCGCCTTCGATCTTTCGTCGGCATTCGAGCGCTGGCCCGGCGGCCGGTGAACATCGCTAGGCTTCATCTGCTCCGGCGTTACGTTGCTGTCGTCTGTGGACATGAACCCGTCCTCACGCCATGCCGGCGGGGTCGCCGATCGGCAACAGCGCTGGCTCCAGTACAGGGTCGTTGGGATTTTTGGTGTCGCCCTTGTCGATCACCGGCGGCGTGGCAGGTTTTTCTTGCGAACGATCCGGAATACCGGGGGTGGATTGCGGTCCGCGCGGGCTATCGTCCTGTGGTGTGGGGATTGTTGTCGGCATCATCGTTCTCCTTCATCGGGAGTAAAACGATGCTGAGTGGCGGATGGTTCCACCGAGAGTGTTCCTGCGGGATCTTCGGTCTGTTCAAGGCCGTCGAAGCGCCGTTCCGTTCACTGCGACGGGGTATTGTCCGTTTGGAAGGCGCCGTCGACCTCGCCCGGTTTTTTCTTCTTCGGCAGCTTCAGGTTTCCAGAGAAAAGATCAACAGGCGTCGCAACCGTTGTTGCCGTCACCTGGCCCACGGTGTTGACAGTGCCGGCCACCAGAGCCGTGATGCCATCGCCCAGGCTGACGTCGGAATCCGTCAATGTCTGGCCGGTCACCAGCCGCTGACCGATCAGCTGCACGATTTCCGGGCTTTCGGCAAATTTGCCATGGTTGAGGCGATCTGTTGATTTCACCTTGGTCAGATCAACAACGGTGATGCCGGCCGCTTCGAGCTTGGTCTTGTATGGCTCTTCGGCCGGATTGATCTGTCCCAGCCGTTGTACATCGCCGGAAATGTAGCGCGACAGCGCCAATGCGCGGTCGTCCTGCGAGACGAAAATGGTGAAATTCGGCTTGTTCTTGCCCAGTTCGTTCCATTGCCGGGAGAACACGTCGACATCGATATCCGGCGAGGCCAAGATGACGTTCTCGATCTTTTTCGGAAGGCCGCCATCGCGGATGGCCATCTGGCGGATCGATTCCATCGCCAACCAGGTCCCCATCGAATGGGCAAGGATGGTGATGTCCTTGATGTTCTTGTCTTCGACCAGCGCCTTCAGGGTGTTCTCCAGCGCGGTGCGTGAGTAGTTCGTGCTTTCCTTGTCGTAATTGTAGTCAAACACCTTAGCGCGCGATGGCCATGTGAACAGAACCGGCGTCACGTCAGCGCCGGAATCGTGAACGATCTGGGCAAAGCGGAAGACCGAATCCTCATAGGTATTGTTGAAGCCATGGATAAACACCATCGCATGGCCACCCTTGGAATGCGTACGCACCCAGTCAAGAGCCTGGGGGACATTCGCCACCGGCTGGACGCGGACCACCGCAAAATCGGTGTCCGGATTGGGTGGCAGCTTCTTTGGCCATTGCACGGTGCCCGAAGCGCGGATTTTGCTCGATGGAATGGAAACGGCCACATCGGTCAGCGAGGCCTGCACGCTGCGCTCGCCGGAAAACAGGGTTGCCGGATCGCCGGAGGGCTGCCGGCTGGTCGCCACCAGCATATCAACGACGGCATTTCCCTTCGGCTCGGCAGCAATATTCAGTGGCATCATGACGCCCTTGGCGTGTCCGCCGCAGGCAGAGAGCGTCGCAACAAGCGACAGGATGATGGCCAGGCGTCCGAGGAAGCCGTGCGATGAAGAGGGGACAGGCCTGCCGATCGATACTGAGGTCATGGATACGATTCCGACAAAAACACACGATTTGACAAGGCAGCTTTGAATTGTGCTCGAACTCAGTCCACAGTCCGTTCCCGCCGTCAAGCCTGCACAGGGCAACTTGCCCGGCCCGGCCGATTCATGACGCAGGTCCATATTGTATTTTTGACACAGCCGGATGGGTTGCGTGTTGCCCGCCCGGTTGCGGTTGCGCTGCCGTTCGATGAGTTGTTGGCGGGCCGGTCTATCCCGACAGGCCCTGCAATCCAAGCGCCGCATTCCGGCGCAGGTCCGCGATGGCAGTCTTCAATTCCGCTTCTTCCCATCCGGCTGAAAGGCCGCTTGCAACCAGCTTTGCCTCGACGTCCTCCTCTGTCAGCGAGGCGTCGTTCGACAGGTGTTCCAGTGCCACCTGCAGCACTTCTTCGCAGTCGAGCGCGCGTTCCGGATGACCAATGGGGCGTTTGGGGGATTCGATATAAGTCATGCTCATTTCTCCTTGGCGTTGGCACAGGGGCCGGACTGGAAATTCGCGTTAGAAGCAGACTGTCGATTGCCCTGATGGTGTAGCGCAGGCGTGCGCTCGCGGAAAGCTCAACTTGCAACGTCCCGTGCTGCCACGCAACGCGACAAGGGTGCCGGCATCGGGAACACCACCAAGAAAGGATGAGGAATAGTCAGCGGAAGGAGAATGGCGGACAGAGCGGGATTCGAACCCGCGATACGCTCTCACGTATACACACTTTCCAGGCGTGCGCCTTCAACCACTCGGCCACCTGTCCGTTTTATCAATCCACTGGCGGTTGGGGCCGGTGGATTGGAGACAAGCGCTTGCTTTCTCCTGAAAACCCGTTCGGTTGAACCAAACCGGGGAGGCCACAGGTGAGAACCTGCGGACCGGCGCGATATATACCGATGAATTCCGTGGGATCAACTGATTTCTGACAGTTTTTTGACTTCTTGCGATCCGCACCTCTGAAAAGGTGGGATTGCACTTGGCCTGACCTGTGCTTATTGCTTGCTGGACCCGGAAAATAGGCCGGATGGTGGAGGCGGAATGCGGTTTTTGCTGCGGTTTGCGAGTTTTCTGGCGCTGGTCATAGGTGTGCTTGTCGCTGCCGTCGATGCCATCCAGTCGGTCTCGGCATCCCAGCCGGTGTTGACGCCCTTGGCCGCAGCGCTTGCGGCCGGCGGGGCATCGACGCAGTCGATCGTGCAGAGCCTGGAGCGGCCGCATGCGAATGGGGCTTTTCTCGATCCGCTGATCCGGTGGTCGCTGCAGCAGCCGGCTTTTGCCTTCTTTCTGCTGATCGCGCTGGTCCTTTGGGTGATCGCCTACAAACGTCCGCTCGCCGCCGGCCGGTTTTCGGCTTGATTATCGAAGGTTTCGCGCGAGAACGGCAAAAGATACTCCTGTTCAGGAACGCAGGTTTTTACACGAACGGTGCGCGCCGAGTGATTTGTCACCACAGTTTGGCCGGTCCAGCATGACGAAAAAGACACAACCCCTGACAAACAAGGGTTTCTCTGGCATTTCAGCAATTGCAAAGATGCCGGATTGGCAATATAAACTTGATTATTAAAAGCAGGTTTATTCCGATCGGCCGTCGAAGCCGGTTCCGCCGAGATATCATGACTTTCCAGCCGCGCATGAACAACAGGATTTCCGGATTTTCCGTCATTGGCGGGCTGAACCGGCGCGAGTGGAACGGTATCGTTGCCGATCTTTGGGATGTCGAATGCGCGCCCGCCGCTGGCGGATTTTATGTGGCGGACGACCCCCGGCTGTTTATCGTGCTCGATGCCAAGGGCGGCGGGCGGCGCAATATCCGGCTGCGGCAGGCACACCAGCCTGTCGCCGAGGACAGCCGCCGGCAGATCATTTCCTACATTCCGGCCGGCATGGAATTGTGGGCCGAGATGGTCGATGTCAACTATGTCCGCCATCTCGATCTGCATTTAAATGCCGAGGTTCTCAGCCGCCGGCTGATGGAGGATCTCGACGCGCGCAAGCTGGATACGCCGCAGCTGATGTTTTCCGAGCCGCGCTTCCTGGTCCTGGCTGAACTGATCGCTGCCGAATGCGTCAATCCGCAGCCGCTGCACGATCTCTACGGCGATGGTCTGTCCGTGGCGCTGTTTGTCGACGTCATGAAGCTCGCTCCTGTGCGGACGCGCAAGCGCAGCGAACTGGCGTCCTGGCAGCTGCGCCGCTCGATCGACTATATCGAGGAAAATTGTTTGCGCGGTATCCGGATGGAGGAACTGGCAACACTCACCGGCCTGTCGCAATCCTATTTCAGCCACGCCTTCAAGGCCTCGACCGGTTTGCCGCCGCATCAATGGCAGATGAAGGCGCGCATCGAGCGTGCCAAGCAGTTGATGCTTAAGGGCGAGTTGCCGATGAGCGTCGTGGCCGCCGAAACGGGCTTTGCAGACCAGGCGCATTTTACCCGTGTATTCCGCAAGTCTGTGGGTGCAACGCCTGCGGCCTGGGCGAAAAGCCAGCGGTTTTGAGCATTTGCGCTTTGCCTGGGCGCAATGGGGAATATGGACCAGAAACGTTCAAGAACCGCAGTCAGAGACAATCCTGATCCATCATAGTTGAGCTAAAGACTCCGCTTATATTCATGGAAATGCCGGATCGCGTTTCGCCGACGGGGGCGTAGGCGCCCGGTTCAAGCTGGGGTGACGAATTCATGCAGATCAAGGGGAATGATCTCTACCGGGTCCTGATGGCGAGTGCGGCTGTTGTGGCGATTATTGGAGCGCAGCCGGCCTATGCGCAGGATGTTGCAACCGGCAACGCCACGACGCTGGAACGCCTGACTGTCGAAGGTGGCAAGGGCGGCAAGCCCAGTGAGGGCGATGCGACCGGTCCGGTCGACGGCTATGTGCCGAAGGCGACGGGAACAGGTTCGAAGACAGCAACGTCAATTTCGGAAATTCCGCAATCCGTTTCGGTTATCGGCCGTCAGGAGCTGAAAGATCGCGGCGTCGTCACCAAGATTGACGAGGCCCTGCGCTACACCGCCGGTGTTTCGACCGAACCCTTCGGCAGCGATCCGGATACAGACTGGTTCTACATCCGCGGCTTCGATGCCACCCAGACCGGCGTCTTCCTCGATGGGCTCAACCTCTATTCCTACGGCTTTGGCGGCTTCCAGACCGATGCCTACATGATGGAGCGTGTCGAAGTGCTGAAAGGCCCGGCTTCTGTTCTTTATGGCGGCTCCAATCCCGGCGGCATCGTTGATCTCGTGCGCAAGCGCCCGCAGGCAGATCCTGCCTATTCCACCGAGATCGGCATCAACAATTTCGGCAATGCGTTCTTCGGCTTCGATGCCAACGACAAGCTGAATGCCGATGGCACCATCACCTACCGCATCACCGGTAAGGTCTCCGGCGGCGACAATTATTCGGACTACTCGGAAGACCTGCGCGGGTTCATCATGCCGCAGATCACCTATACGCCGGACGATGCGACGTCGCTCACGGTTTATGCGATCGCCTCGGCATTCGACCAGACCCATGTCGGCAACGGCTTCCTGCCTTACGAGGGAACGGTAACCAATGCGCCGTTCGGCAAGATCGATCGCGACCTGTTCACGGGCGAGCCTGATCACGATTTCGGCCGCTACGACCAGCAGATGTTCGGTTACGAATTCTCGCACGAGTTCGACAATGGCTGGAAGGTCTCGCAGAACCTGCGCTACAGCCACCTCGATAAGGCTGAAGAGCTTGTTTATCCCTACGCTTACACCGCGACCTACGATCTGGCGCGTCTGGGCTTCAAGCACGATACGTCCGTCGACAGCTTCAGCGTCGACAACCGGGCGGAAAAGGAATTCTCGACCGGGCCGCTTAATCATTCGCTTTTGCTCGGCCTCGATTACAAGAACTTCAAGATCGATCAGACCCAGGCCTCGGCATTCCCGGCTCCTGACCTCGACCCGACGGACCCGGACTATGGCGGCACGCTGCCGGCGTACTTCACCTATCTCGACGGCATTACGCGGATGAAGCAGACCGGCGTCTATGCGCAGGATCAGATCCGTTTTGGCGATGGCTGGCTGGTCACGCTGAACGGCCGCTATGACTATGTCGATATCGACAACGCTTCGCGGCTGGCGACCGGCTCCTACAGCACGACGGATAGCGCTGTCAGCGGCCGTGCTGGTCTTGCCTATGAATTCGACAATGGCCTGACGCCCTATGTCTCGGCCGCCACCTTCTTCAATCCGCTGGTCGGGACAGCCTTCACCGGCGGCGCGCTCGAGCCGGAAGATGGCCACCAGATCGAAGGCGGCATCAAATACGAGCCGACCTTCATCGATGGTCTGTTCACGGCCTCGGTCTACCACATCGTCAAGAAGAACGTGGCGCTCACCCGCCCCGACTTCCTGCAGGAGCAGCTTGGCGAAGTGACCTCCACCGGTCTGGAGCTGGAAGGCAAGGTCAATCTGAACCAGAACTGGCGGTTGATCGGCTCCTATACCTATAACGATCTGGAGGTCACGGAAGATCTCAACGCCGCACTGGTCGGCAACCGGCCCTATCTGATCCCGGAACATCAGGCGGCTCTGTGGGTCGAATATCTGGTGACGGACGGCGCGATGGAAGGCGTCAGCCTCGGCGGTGGCCTGCGTTATCAGGGTGAATCCTTCGCCGATATGGCAAACACCGCCAAGGTTCCAGATGCCGTGGTCGCCGATGCGGCGATCCGTTACGAAAAGAACGGCTGGGGCGCGGCACTCAACGTCACCAACCTGTTCGACAAGGACTACGTCAAGGGGTGCCAGGGCCTGTTCACATGCGGCTACGGTGACCAGCGCACGGTGACGCTGAAGCTCAGCAAGTCCTGGTAAGCTGAAACGGACTAAAAGATTTGAGGGTCGCGGCGCACCGGTGCCGCGACCCTCGCTTTGTTTGGTGCTGATAGTTCCTGCACAAACAATGGCACCGCTTTGCCGGTAAAGCCGATGATTTTGCCGGTTTTTTGAGCCATTTACCTTTTTTTACCAATTGAAAAATTTCGGGTGAATTTTGATTTGAGGCATGTAAGGATGCGCGCCAGCCAGACATCCCCAAAAAGGGAGTGGTGGTTCCGCAGACATGCTCCCGCAGAGGAGCTTGCGGGAGGACCCAACAAGATCAATAGCAACAACAGGGCTGCACAATGAAAAAAACCCTCCTCGGTCTCTTTGCCTTATCGATGATGTCGGCCACGGCGCTCGCCGCCGACATCAAGCCGGCGCTCATCTTCGATCTCGGCGGCAAGTTCGACAAATCCTTCAACGAAGCAGCCTTCAACGGCGCGGAAAAGTTCAAGACCGAAACCGGTGTTGAATATCGCGAGTTCGAAATCAGCAACGACGCCCAGCGCGAACAGGCGCTGCGCCGCTTCGCCGGCGACGGCAACAACCCGATCGTGGTTGTCGGCTTCAACTGGGCGCCGCCGCTCGAAAAGCTTTCGGCTGAATATCCGGACACCAAATTCGCCATTATCGATATGGTCGTCGACAAGCCGAACGTAAAATCGATCGTCTTCAAGGAGCAGGAAGGTTCCTACCTCGTCGGCGTTCTCGCCGGTCTCGCTTCGAAGTCGAAGACCGTCAGCTTCGTCGGCGGCATGGACATTCCGCTGATCCACAAGTTCGCCTGTGGTTACATCGGTGGTGCCAAGTCCACCGGCGCTGACGTGAAGGTGCTTGAAGCCTATACCGGCACGACGCCGGACGCCTGGAACGACCCGGTCAAGGGTGGTGAAATTGCCAAGTCGCAGATGGATCAGGGTTCTGACGTCGTCTATCACGCTGCTGGCGGTACCGGCGTTGGCGTGCTCCAGGCGGCTGCGGACGCGGGCAAGCTCGGCATCGGCGTTGATTCGAACCAGAACATGCTGCAGCCCGGCAAGGTCCTGACCTCGATGCTGAAGCGCGTCGACGTTGCCGTCTATGAGGCCTTCAAGGCTGCCAAGGACGACAAATTCGAGTTCGGCATCTCCAACCTCGGCCTCAAGGAAGATGGCGTCGGCTTCGCGCTCGACGACAACAACAAGGCGCTGATCACGCCTGAAATGCAGGCTGCGGTCGACAAGGCCAAGGCTGACATCGTTGCCGGTACGGTACAGGTTCACGACTACATGTCGGACGAAGCCTGCCCCTATTGATCTTGAGTGATTGAATGAAAAAAGCCGCCGGTCCCTCGGGCCGGCGGCTTTTTTGTGCATTCGGGTCCGTTCAATAGCCGGCTCAGTAATGCGGCGGCCGGGTATTCGCCGGCGCGTCGATGCTCTGCTCCTCAAGGCTGAGAAAGCGCTCGGTCAGCCGGTCGAGCTTGGCGCGGACCTGCTCGACCACCGTCCATTGCTGCGTCAACTGATCGGAGAGTTCTTCGATCGTCTGTGCCTGATGCGCGATCGTTTCCTCAAGCCGGGTGATCCGCTCGCTGTCATTGCTCATGGTTTTTCCTCAAGGCAGCCATTCATGTGTGATGTCCCTATCATATCCACATGATCGATACAGTCTGCGGCACGGCTATATTGCGTTTCGCCCGGAAGTGCGTAAATCGCGCTGGACTCTCCAGAATGAACTGGGAAGAGTAGACGCGCTTTTGATTTTCTGACTTACGTGTCCGGAATTCGATGCTAAACTTATACCAACTGGTAAAAAAATCGATGCCCGGGCTACCGCTGTCAAAGTGGAGATAACCGCGCCGACTTGGGGAACATGGGTCAATATGAGCGATATTGCCATTGAGTTGCGTGGTATCGACAAGAGCTTCGGCCTTGTCCATGCCAACAAGAATATCAACCTGACCGTCCGCAAGGGCACCATTCACGGCATTATCGGTGAAAACGGCGCCGGCAAGTCGACGCTGATGTCGATCCTCTACGGCTTCTACCAGGCCGACAAGGGCGATATCGTCATCGACGGCAAGACCGTGACGATCAAGGATCCGAACGCGGCGATCGCCAGCGGCATCGGCATGGTCCACCAGCATTTCATGCTGGTCGAGAATTTCACCGTGCTTGAAAATGTCATGCTCGGCGCCGAAGAAAGCCAGATCCTCAACACCAGCATTTCCAAAGCCCGCGTCGAGCTGAAGCGGCTGGAAAAGGAATATGCGCTGGAGGTCAATCCGGATGCGCTGATCGAGCAATTGCCTGTTGGACTGCAGCAGCGCGTCGAAATCCTCAAGGCTCTCTATCGCAGGGCCGATATCCTCATTCTCGATGAGCCGACGGGCGTTCTGACGCCGCCCGAGGCTGATCACCTGTTCCGTATCCTCGGCCAGCTGAAGGACCAGGGCAAGACGATCATCTTCATCACCCACAAGCTGCGCGAAATCATGGCGATCACCGACGAGGTCTCCGTCATGCGCCGCGGCGAGATGGTGGCGACGCGCAAGACCAAGGAAACCTCGGTTGAGGAACTGGCCGAACTGATGGTCGGCCGCCGCGTATTGCTGCGGGTCGAAAAGGGTGCTGCCAATCTGGGTGAGGTGAAACTCTCGGTCGAGAACCTGACGGTGCGCGATGGCCGCGGCGTTACCATGGTCGATAACGTCTCCTTCAATCTGCGTGCCGGCGAAATCGTCGGCATTGCAGGCGTGGCTGGCAATGGCCAGTCGGAGCTTCTGGAAGCAATCTCGGGTATCCGCAGGGCAGTCGGCGGCAAGGTGCTGCTGAACGGCAAGCCGATCGACGTGACCGGCCATGTTGATCCACGCGAACTGCGCGACCGCGGCCTTGGCCATGTCCCGGAAGATCGCCATCATGTCGGGTTGGTGCTGAAGTTCGAGGAGGCCGAAAACGGTATTCTCGGTTATCACCACGAAAAGCGCTTCCTGAACGGGGTCTTCCTGAATACCAAGGCTATCCAGGCGGATGCTGAGGAAAAGATCAAGAAATACGATATCCGGCCACCCAATCCCCGGCTGAAAACAGCCAATTTCTCCGGCGGCAACCAGCAGAAGATCGTGTTGGCGCGCGAAATGGAGCGCGGGCCGGACGTCCTGATCATCGGTCAGCCGACGCGCGGTGTCGATGTCGGCGCCATTGAATTCATCCACAAGCGGATCATCGAGATGCGGGATCAAGGCATGGCTGTCCTGCTCGTCTCCGTCGAACTCGATGAAATCCGCGCCCTGTCCGATCGTATCATCGTCATGTTTGCCGGCCGTGTCGTCGGCGAGCGGGATCCGGATGCGACCGAAGGGGAGCTCGGCCTGTTGATGGCCGGTGTCGAAGGCCGCAAGGAGGCCGCCGAATGAGCAATCCATACGCAAAACTGCCGGCCTGGGCCGAATATATTCTGATCCCGCTGCTCAATCTGGTCGTTGCCTTCCTTGTTGCCGGGCTCGTCGTGCTCCTCGTTGGTGAAAATCCGCTGGATGCCGCCTATTACATGATCACCGGCGCCTTCGGCCGCGGCGAATATATCGGCTTCACGCTGTATTACGCCACGACCTTCATCTTCACCGGCCTGTCGGTTGCCGTCGCCTTCCATGCCGGGCTGTTCAACATCGGCAGCGAAGGCCAGGCCTATATCGGCGGCATCGGCGTGGCGCTCGCCTGTCTCTGGCTCGACAAGACCATGCCTTGGTTCGTGGTCTTCCCGCTGGCAATCATCGGTTCGGCCGCTTTTGGCGCCATGTGGGCTTTCCTGCCCGGCTGGCTGCAAGCCAAGCGCGGCAGCCACGTGGTCATCACCACCATCATGTTCAACTTCATCGCCTCCAGCCTGATGGTCTATCTTTTGACCAAGGTGCTGAAGCCGCTCGGCCAGATGGCGCCGCAGACCCGCACGTTCGAGGCGGGCGGGCAATTGCCGAAGCTGGACTGGCTGATGTCGATCTTTGGGCTCAATCTTGGCAATTCGCCGTTCAATGTCTCCTTCCTGCTCGCGCTTCTCGCCGCCTTTGGCGTCTGGGTACTGATCTGGCGCACCAAGCTTGGCTACGAGATGCGCACCATGGGCCACAGCCCGTCTGCCGCGCGCTATGCCGGCATTGGCGAGGCGCGCATCACTATCATCGTCATGATGATATCAGGCGGTCTGGCCGGCATGATGGCGCTCAACCCGATCATGGGCGAGCAATACCGCATGCAGCTGGATTTCGTGCAGGGGGCGGGTTTCGTCGGCATCGCTGTGGCGCTGATGGGCCGGTCGCATCCGGCCGGCATCATTCCGGCTGCGATCCTGTTCGGCATGCTCTATCAGGGCGGCGCCGAGATCGCCTTCGAAATGCCGGCCATCTCGCGTGACATGATCGTCATCATCCAGGGTCTTGTCATCCTCTTTGCCGGTGCGCTCGAAAACATGTTCCGCCCGGCCATCGGCCGTGCATTTGCAAGTATCGGCCGCCGCTCCGTCGCTGCCGCGCAGACAAGGGGAGCCTGAGCCATGGATCTTTTCCACACGATCATCGCGATCCTCGAATCGACCATCCGCGTTTCCGTGCCTCTGATCTTTGCGGCGCTCGCCGGCCTGTTTACCGAGCGGGCAGGGGTGTTCGACATCGGCCTTGAAGGCAAGATGCTCGGCGCTGCCTTTGCCGCCGGTGCTGTTGCTGCCGTCACCGGCAATGTGATGATGGGGCTTCTGGCCGCCGTCCTCATCTCCGTGCTTCTATCTCTGGTCCACGGCTATGCCTCGATCACCCAGCGCGGCAGCCAGATCGTCTCCGGCGTCGCCATCAACTTCATCGTCGCAGGCTCCACCGTCATTCTCGGCGAAGCCTGGTTCCGCCAGGGCGGCCGCACGCCCGCGCTATCAGGCGATGCCCGCTTCCAGACGGTCACACTGCCCTTTGCCGATGCGGTGCGCGACGTGCCGTTTCTCGGGCCGATCTATTCCGAGCTGCTGTCGGGCCATTTCATCCTCACCTATGTCGCCTTCGCGCTGGTGCCGTTCAGCTGGTGGATCCTCTACCGCACGCGGTTTGGCCTGCGTCTTCGCGCTGTCGGGGAAAACCCGAGCGCCGTCGATACGGCCGGTATTTCGGTGATCTGGCTGCGTTACCGCGCCGTCATCTGCTGCGGCATCCTCTGCGGTTTTGCCGGGGCATACCTGTCGCTGGCGATGAGTGCCGGGTTCGTCAAGGGAATGACGGCCGGCAAGGGCTATATCGCGCTTGCCGCACTGATCTTTGCCAAGTGGCGCCCGGTGAATATCATGCTGGCCTGCCTGCTGTTCGGTTTCCTCGATGCCTTTGCGATTCGTCTGCAGGGCAATCCGTTGCCGTTGATCGGTCAGGTGCCGGTACAATTGATGCAGGCACTGCCCTATATCCTCACGGTCATCCTGCTTGCCGGCTTCATCGGCAAGGCGATCCCGCCCAAGGCAGGTGGCGTACCCTACGTGAAGGAGCGCTGACCATGGAAAACGAACTTTTCGAGGCGGCACGCAAGGCCATGGTGAAAGCCCACGCGCCCTATTCGAAATTCCCCGTCGGTGCGGCCATCCGTGCCGAGGACGGCAAGATCTATTCGGGCGCCAATATCGAGAACCTGTCCTTTCCGGAGGGCTGGTGCGCCGAAACGACGGCGATCAGTCACATGGTCATGGCCGGTCAACGCAAGATCCTCGAGGTCGCCGTCATTGCCGAGAAACTGGCGCTCTGCCCGCCCTGTGGCGGCTGCCGCCAGCGGCTGGCGGAATTTTCCGGCGCAAGCACCCGTATTTTCCTCTGCGACGAAACGGGCGTGAAGAAGACACTGTCCATGGCTGATCTGCTGCCGCATTCGTTCGAGACAGAGGTCTTCGGATGACGGCTGCTGCGGATATGCTGAAGGCCAGGCTTGCTGGCCTGTCGCCGCGCTATGGCATCGTGCTCGGCTCTGGCCTTGGATCGCTGGTCGAGGCTGTGGCCGATCCGGTGCGGGTCTCCTATGCCGACATTCCGGGTTTTCCGGTCAGCGCCGTATCGGGCCATGCCGGAGAACTGGTGGCGGGTAAAATCGGCGGCGTGCCGGTGATCGTCCTGTCCGGCCGGGTGCATTTCTACGAACGTGGCGATGCCAATGCGATGCGCACGCCGATCGAAACGCTGAAGGCACTGGGTGTTGAAACGCTGATTCTCACCAATTCGGCCGGTTCCTTGCGCGAGGACCTGCCGCCGGGCTCGGTGATGCAGATCACCGATCACATCAATTTCTCCGGCGCCAGCCCCCTGATCGGCGTCGACAGCGACGACCGCTTCGTCGGCCTGACATCGGCCTATGATCCGGAATTGACGGAGCGCATGCGCGCCGCAGCGATCAAACTGGATATTCCGCTCGGTTCGGGCGTCTACATGTGGTTTTCCGGCCCGAATTTCGAAACGCCTGCCGAAATCCGCATGGCTCGCATTCTCGGCGCCGATGCGGTGGGGATGTCGACCGTGCCGGAAGTCATTCTCGCCCGGTTCTTCGGCCTGAAGGTCGCGGCCGCCTCCGTCATTACCAATTTCGGAGCGGGCATGACCGGCGGTGAACTCAGCCACCACGAGACCAAGGACATGGCCCCCATCGGCGGCAAGCGGCTGGCTTCAATCCTTGCGGAAATGATTTCGGCATAGCTTGATCAGGCTTTCACGCCACTGGCAGCGTGCAAGACGGGTTTGCGCGACCGTCCCAAGCGTATAGAACAACCGTTCGTGACCGGCCGCAGCTCCGCTCACGATTGATCGCGATCTAGAAATGGACGGACCCCATGATGCTCGAAGCCTCCAATCGCCAGATAGCCGCCCTTGCGCTGTCCTTGCTGGATCTCACCGACCTGACGGACGACTGCACGCCGGAGGCGATTGAAAAACTCTGTGCGTCCGCCCGCACGCCGCATGGACATACCGCCGCGATCTGCATCTGGCCGCGCTTCGTTGCCCAGGCGCGCGCGATTCTTGGGGCCAACAGCGCGGTCAAGATCGCAACGGTGGTCAATTTCCCCTCCGGTGAGCTGCCGGTCGAAACGGTCGTCGCCGAAACGCGGCAGGCGATTGCCGATGGTGCCGACGAGATCGATCTGGTCATTCCCTACCGTGCCTTCATGGCCGGTGACGAACAGGCCGTTCGCACGATGATTTCCGAAGTGCGCAAGGCTTGCCCCGCGCCCACCTTGCTCAAGACGATCCTTGAAACCGGCGAGTTGAAGGACCGCGGTTTGATCCGCAGCGCTTCCCACATCGCCATTCAGGAAGGCGCTGATTTCATCAAGACATCGACCGGCAAGGTCGCTGTCAATGCGACGCTGGAGGCGGCGGATATCATGCTGACCTGCATTCGCGAAAGCGGCCGCAAGGTTGGCTTCAAGCCGGCCGGTGGCGTGCGCACCGTCGGCGACGCCCGCCTCTACCTCAATCTTGCAGCCACCATCCATAGCCCGGACTGGCCAATGCCCTCGACATTCCGCTTCGGTGCCTCCGGTCTGCTCGGCGACATCCTGTCGGTGCTGGATGGTCGCGAACCGGTCGCCGGCGCGACGGCCTATTGATCATGATCCCGCAGGAGGTCATCCGGAGAAAGCGAAACGGTGAGGCGCTGGAGACAGCGGATATCGCCGGTTTCATCCGTGGCCTGACCGATGGGGCGATTTCCGAAGGGCAGGTGGCGGCCTTCGCCATGGCCGTGTGGTTTTCCGGCATGAGCCTTGAGGAAACCGTGGCGCTGACGCTTGCCATGCGCGACAGCGGCGATGTGCTGTCCTGGGCGGATATCGGCCGCCCTATCGCCGACAAGCACTCGACCGGCGGCGTCGGCGACAATGTCTCCCTGATGCTGGCACCGATCGTTGCCGCAAGCGGTCTTGCCGTCCCGATGATTTCCGGCCGGGGCCTCGGTCATACCGGCGGCACACTCGACAAGCTTGAATCGATCCCAGGCTACGATATCAAGCCTTCCGAAGCGCTGTTTCGCCAGACCGTTCGGGAGGCCGGTTGCGCCATTATCGGCCAGACGGCCGACCTGGCGCCCGCCGACCGGCGGCTCTATGCCATTCGCGACGTGACGGCGACGGTCGATTCCGTATCGCTGATCACCGCCTCGATCCTGTCGAAGAAGCTCGCCGCCGGCCTGCAATCGCTGGTGCTTGACGTCAAGATCGGCAACGGTGCCTTCATGGTCGGGCTGGAGGAGGCCGAGACGCTGGCCCGCTCGCTGGTTGGCGTTGCCAATGGTGCGGGTGTCAAGACGACGGCGCTGATCACCGATATGAACGAACCCCTGGCCGATGCCGCCGGCAATGCCGTCGAAATCGAAAACTGCGTTGCCTTCCTGCGGGGAGAAAAGGCCGGAACCCGCCTGGAAGCGGTGGTGATGGCCTTTGCTGCCGAAATGCTGATGACCTCCGGCGTTGCGGCTAGCCCGACGGAGGGTGCTGATCTTGCGCGCCGTGCGCTGACCAGTGGCGCAGCGCTGGAGCGGTTCGGCCACATGGTCCATATGCTGGGTGGGCCTGCCGATTTCATAGATCGGCCGCAGGCCTATCTGGTCAAGGCGCCGGTCATTCGCCCTGTCGAAGCGCTGCGTGACGGTTATCTTCAATCCTGCAATACCCGCGATGTCGGCATGGAAGTCATTGCACTCGGGGGGGGCCGCACAAGACCGGACGAAGCGATCGATCACCGGGTCGGCTTCAGCGGCCTCAAGCCGCTAGGAACCAGGATCGAAAAAGGCGAACCCTTCGCGTTCGTCCATGCAGCCAGCGACGATCAGGCGCTCAAGGCGTGTGCCGGGCTGCAGGACATCTATGCGATCGGTGACGACATGTTGCCGGAGCGCCCGGTGATCGTTTCCAAGATCAGCGGGTAAGGTGCAGCGCCCCGTTCTCGACCTTGTAGGACGAGAGCTTGTTGAGAAAACTCATGCCCACCAGCATGCCCGACAGCGATTTGTCGGGCAAAACCATCGCCTCGACGTCTTTGACGGCAATCGTGCCGATCTCGACGCGATCGAGCATGACGGCAGCGCCCTTGACGACGCCGTTTGCGGTATTGGCTCTGGCATTGAAGGAGAGGGATCCTGTCGAAATGCCCAGTCTCCGCGCCGTCGATACATTGATGGCAATCATGCTGGCACCGGTATCGACCATACCATCGGCCTTGCGTCCATTGATGGTGAAGGTCCCAAGGAAGTGTCCGCCAGGACCCGGTTGCATGATAACACCCTTACCGCCAGCATATTTCGCCGGGCTGGCCCCTGCGGTTCCGGCCCGAGGATCAGTCTGCGGTCGATCAAGATAGGACGTGGCAAGGCCCGGCAATACCATCGCGGCGGCAACGATGCCTCCGGCAAAGACAGCCATACGAACCAGCATTGTGATCAAACCCCGTAAGTTAAACGCTTCCACAGCTAAGCATGAAGCCTGCTAACAGGATGCAAAAAGCCGCCGGGTTTTCCGGCGGCTGCGTGTCGAGTTGTGAATCTGGTTAAGGAACTGGCAAGATTCCACTCGGTCGGCTGCCTGTCGAGAACACGCCAGGTTGGCCGTTTGGCTTTACTTGGTGCCGTACATCCGGTCGCCGGCATCGCCGAGGCCGGGTACGATATAGCCCTGCTCGTTGAGATGGCTGTCGATCGACGCGGTAAAGATCGGCACATCCGGATGGGCCGCCTGAAAGTTCTTGATGCCTTCCGGGGCGGCCAGCAGGCAGAGGAAGCGCAGGTTCTTTGCGCCGCGCTCCTTCAGCTTGTCGATGGCGGCAATCGAGGAATTGCCGGTCGCCAGCATCGGATCGACGACGATCACCAGGCGCTCCGACATGCTTTCAGGCGCCTTGAAGTAATATTCGACGGCTTCCAGCGTTTCATGGTCGCGGTAGACGCCGACATGCGAGACGCGGGCGGAAGGAACCAGTTCCAGCATGCCTTCGAGCAGGCCGTTGCCGGCGCGCAGGATGGAGGCGAACACCAGCTTCTTGCCTTCGAGCACCGGCGCCTGGATGGTCTGCATCGGCGTCTCGATGGTTTCCATCGTCAGTTCGAGGTCGCGGGTGACCTCGTAGCACAGCAGCGTGGAGATTTCGCGCAGCAAGCGGCGGAACCCCGCTGTCGAGGTCTCCTTCTTGCGCATGATGGTCAGCTTGTGCTGAACAAGCGGGTGATTGATGACTGTAACGCCGTCCATGGCCAAGCCCTCCTGCGGGATCTGGATTTTAAATCCTTTTTTCACGGAAAGGCGAGACGCCGCAAGGCCTGAGCGTTGCTTTACAGCGTCATCCCCAGCCCGTGCGGCTCAAAGAGCGGCGAGCAAGCGCGCGCGCGTCGGCTCATCGACAAAGGCGGCCTCGATCGCCGTGCGGGTCATGCCGTTGATCTGGTCATCGGAAAAACCCATCACCTGCGAGGCGATTTCGTATTCCTGCTTCAGCGACGTGTGGAAGAAAGGCGGGTCGTCCGAGTTGAGCGTCACCCGGCAGCCGGCCTCATGGAGGGCGCGAAGCGGATGCGAGGCAAAGTCCGGAAAGACCTGCAGCGACACGTTGGAGCCCGGGCAGGTTTCGAGCACAACGCCCTCATCGGCGATCCGCTTGACGAGATCGGCGTCCTCGATGGCACGCACACCGTGGCTGATGCGTGAAGGCCGCACATGGTCGAGCGCATCACGCACGCTGAAGGCACCAGCCATTTCGCCGGCATGAATGGTCAGGCCGAGACCACAATCCCGGGCGATATTGAAAGCACGCGAGAAATCGGCGACCGTGTGCATGCGCTCATCCCCGGCAAGGTTGAAGCCGGTGACCAGCGGATGTTCGCGTTTGGCCGCATAGAGCGCCGTCCGCTCCGCCGCTTCCGGTCCCATGTGCCGGATGATGGTGATGATCATCCGGCCTTCGATGCCGGTCTTGTGCCTGGCCGCTTCAATACCGGCAGCAAGGCCGCGAATATAGGCGTCGCTGCCGATGCCGATGGTATTGCCGTGATCGGGGGAAACGATGATCTCGCTGTAGATCGTGCCGGCGGCTGCCAGTTCCGTCAGATAGGTCTCGGCCAGAAGTGCATAGTCTTCTTCTGTCCGGAAAAGTTCCGCAACGGCGTCATAGCATTTGAGGAACTGGGTGAAGTCAGCCCAGAGATAGGCACCGTCCTTGATGATGCCGCTGATATCGACATTGTATTTATGCGCCAGGATCAGGGCGAGCGCCGGCTGAGCAGCGCCTTCGATATGGCAATGCAGCTCGGCTTTCTTCAGATATGCGGTCACAGAAAACTTCTCCCATGCAGACCCGGTGGCAGGCCCAGATGTTTGGCAATCGTTTCGCCGATCCAGGCAAAGCTTGGCAGCACGCCGATCGAACGGGTGCGCACACCCGGGCCGAAGACGAGGATCGGGACACGTTCGCGGGTATGGTCGGTACCGCGCCAGGTCGGATCGCAGCCATGGTCGGCGGTCAGGATGACGATGTCGCCGGGTTTCAGCTTGCGGTCGAGATCAGGAAGCCGCTGGTCGAAGGCCTCGAGGGCGGCGGCATAACCCGGCACGTCGCGGCGATGGCCGTAGAGCATGTCGAAATCGACAAAGTTGGTAAAAACGAGATCGCCGTCCTCGGCTTCGTCCATGGCTTTCAACGTCGCCTCGAACAGCTCCATATTGCCATTCGCCTTGATCATCCGGCCGATGCCCTGATGGGCGAAGATATCGGCGATCTTGCCGACGGCGTGCACGGTGCGGCCCGCCTCCGTCAGCCTGTCGAGAAGCGTCGGTTCGGGCGGCAGCACCGAATAGTCGCGTCGGTTGCCGGTGCGGGCAAAATCCCGGGACGTCGTGCCGACGAAGGGCCGGGCAATGACGCGGCCGATATTGTAGTCGTCGAGCAGGCGCCGAACCGTCTGGCAGAATTCGAGCAACCGTTCGAGACCGAAGGACTGCTCGTGTGCTGCGATCTGGAAAACCGAATCCGACGAGGTGTAGCAGATCGGCTTGCCGGTCCGCATGTGCTCTTCGCCATATTGGGCGATGATATCGGTGCCCGAGGCGTGACAATTGCCGAGGATGCCAGGCACTTTGCTCTCACGGCAGATCGCTTCGATCAGTTCGGCCGGGAAGGCGTCGCCTTCTGCTGGGAAATAGCCCCAGTCGAAAGCCACGGGCGTTCCGGCGATTTCCCAGTGCCCTGACGGTGTGTCCTTGCCGCGCGAGACTTCGCTTGCAGCGCCGTAAAGCCCGAATACACGCTCTGGCAGAGACATGCCCGCTGGCAGGCGTTTATTGGCGAGTTTTGCAGCATGCAGCAGGCCGAGCGCTGACATATTGGGAAGCGTCAGCGGCCCTTCGCGCAGGCCCTCCCGGTCACCGGCGCCCGCAGCGCAGAACTCAGCGATATGGCCGAGCGTATCAGCGCCATCGTCGCCAAATTCGGCCGCGTCCGGCGCCCCGCCGATGCCGAAGGAATCAAGAACGAACAGAAAGGCACGTGCCATGAACCACCCAGAACAAATAAAACTCTTTATCCAACGCGGTCATAGCGAAGGCGAAAGTGCGCAGAAATACTCCGGGGGCGTGCATATTGCAAATGGTTGTCCGATTTCTGTGAAAACCGTGTCAGTGGAATTCCTATTTGAAGACCGGGCAGTCGCCGCATTTTATTTCGGTGCCGACGCGCTGGCGGAAATAGGACGTGTTGGAAATGTCGATCGTATTCAACGTGTTCTTGGAGAGGCCCGGTGCAAAGAGTAGTATTTCGTGTGGAACAACCAGCTCAGACCGCACGATGAAGGTGTTTACGGCAGAAATGTCGCTTGGCATTTTAACGGTTGATCCGGCCTTGTAGGGCGCAGTGCCAGCCTGATCATACGACCAGGATACGACGCCGACACCGGGGCCGGTCATCTTGATGCCGGTCATCTTCAGTGTATATCCTTGGTCACTCAACTCGAACGGTGACATGACACTTTTTGTGACGGCTTTCATGCCTTCGAGACTGGCTTTGTCGACGCTTCCCATCTGTGTCAGCACGTCTGCGACCGTGCTCGAGGCGCGCGAGACTTTCCGGGAAACGTTGAAGCCGACCGAGATTTCAAAACAGCCGATATAGGCCATGATCAGCAAGGGAGCGATGATGGCAAACTCGATTGCGCCCGTTCCCTTCCGGTCACGCCAAAAAGCCCCGAAAGCCTCCAATTTCCAGAAGAGCAATGCCCGATGATATCGCATAGCCTTCATAGCATGCTCCTCAGTAGCTTTCGGTGCGGAAGGCGGCCGTTGCCACCATCAGATAGTCTTTCGGCATGCTGCTTCCGGCGGGACGTAAATTGGTGATGTAGGGGCGTACAAGGTCAGTAATGACCTCCCAGCGATAATAGGCGCGCACGATGGTAATCGTTGTCGGCCCGCCTGGTGCGAACGCGAAGCCGCTCGTGTCGAGGTCACCATTCTTCCGCGGCAGAGTACTTGGAATTTTGGAGAAATCCGGGAAGCTTCGCACATCGATAAACAGTTTCGATGGCGTTTTGGCCTCGGTTGCAGAGCAGGTCATGAGAACTGAAATCTCGGCGCAAAAGGCTTTGCGGAATTCTTCCTGTGATGTCGCTGAGGTAATCTCGCCGGTTCGCACCTTGCGGGCCATCGTCTCCGTGGCATTGGCGAGAAGTTGCTCCCCCGTGAATGCCGCAAAGGTTTCGAGCGAGGCGAAAATGACCACCATGAACGGCAGGGCGAGAAGCGCGAATTCAATTGCCGATGTGCCGGATTTGTCCTTGAACAGACGCCGGAGCAAGCCCCGATTGCGTTTATTCTGCGCGGGCTCGTCAACCTGACCGGCCGTCACGTCTTCATTATGTCTGTTGAACATTTCGCCATCCGCAATGCGCCCTAGGATGAGGCATATTAGGAAGCGACTGTTGATATTTCGTATGCAATGACGACAATAATTTGAATGGAAACACTTACCGGATGATAAGGATTGGCGGCCAGATCTGGCCCCCCGTTTCGATCTCCACGACATTGTGTCCGGCGCGCGTAGCGCCAGCCTGTCCCATGCCGTGACGCGGCTCTTCAGTTTGCAATAGTCGTCTTTTGCGTTGCATGCTCTTCGCAGTTGGGCGTGCAGGACAGTACGGAACGGACTGTTTGGCGAAACACGCGCACGGTATTTCCTTCGTCGATCGAGACCAAAATGCGTTCGTCAACGATGGCATTTCCATCCGTATCGAGAATGACAAGGTTTGTCGTTCCGAACGAGCGCCCTGTCAGCACAATGGTCTTCGCATCGGCAACGGTGGCATCCGCGACGTCGGAATTTCCGATGATCACCTTGCTGATCGGCCGGTCGAGCTTGAGCACGCGGGCCTGATTCATGAAGACGTTCAGCATTTCATCGGCAGCGTGGGCCGACGATGCCGAAAACGAGCCGATGGAAACCAGAATTGCGCAGGCCGTGGTCAGCAACCGGGCGCCGATGGCTGTGTTTTGCAAATTCATGGCTGTTTCCTGATGATGCGATACCCAAGCATCCACTGTTTTGGTGAATGAAGGGTTAAATCGCTGCTGCCGCCAACGGTTAAAGGCACTCATAATGCCGTGTTTACGCCTGGCATAGAGCGCGATCAGCAAAGTACGGCATTTTATACTTTATGTTGCTGGGTTTTTAACCATGGAAAGCCCGCCTCAACTGTTAACGTGCCGGTAACTCTTTTCCTTAAGCGAATTGAAATTCACATTCTGTAGGTTCTGGTCATCCGATCAACGGAAACAGTTGGCGGAAGTGCTGAACAAACAAGTGAAGTAGGAGAGATACCATGACCAAGATTTTCGCACGTTTCATGAAGGATGAGTCCGGCGCGACCGCTATCGAATACGGCCTGATCGCAGCCCTGATTTCCGTAGCCCTCATCACCGGTGCCACGGCGCTCGGTACGCAGCTGAACGTGGTGTTCGCTAACCTGGGCACGAAGATGAGCAACGCAGCCGGCAAGATGTAACATCATTCGACTTTAGAAAAGCCGCCCCATTTGGGGCGGCTTTTCCTTTTCTACGCTGCGCGGTCTGCCGGTTTGGCATTTCGTTAAGTCAGTATGTGTACGCTCGGGGGAAGGTGTTTTCCGCCGGGTCTAAACAGGCCGCTAGCGAGTGTATTTCGAAGCTGGGACGACGCGCATGATTGAAGCTGCCATTTTCGTCGTATTTCCATTGTGCCTGGCGATCGCTGCATTCTCCGATCTTTTTACGATGACGATCCCCAACCGGGTATCGGCCATTTTACTGGGTGCATTCATCCTGATCGCTCCTGCGGCTGGTCTCAGCTTATCGATGATCGGCATGCACCTTGCCATCAGCCTGATCGTGTTTGCGGGGTGTTTTACGCTGTTTGCGCTGAACATCATGGGCGGGGGCGACGCCAAACTGTTGACGGCAAGCGCCGTCTGGTTTGGTTTCAACAGTTCATTGATTGAGTTTCTCATCTACGTATCGCTCTTTGGGGGCGTCCTGACGATCCTGATCCTGATGTTGCGCAAGCAGGAGAATATCATTCTCGCGGCGGGCATTCCGGTGCCGCATCTTTTGTTTACGGCCAAAAAAATCCCTTACGGTATTGCCATCGGGTTTGGCGGCTTCCTTGCCTATCCCTCATCGCCGCTGATGATGGCTGCGCTTGCGAGATTGCATTAATCTCTTCGTTTCATCGTGAACCGGTCTTGATCGCTTTGCGGCACATTCGCGGTGGTGGTTGTGCTTTTCTGGCGCAAATCATTTGTTAACCACGAATGTAAGTGGTCCGTTAACTATAATTACACCAATTCCTGATCAATCTGCAGCGAGCATATTCTCGGACTGCAGGGAAAGATCATGAAACCGGTGCGCGTTATTATTCTGGCAGTGGCCGTTGCATCGGCAGGACTGGCCGGATTCCTGGCACTCAAGCTGACCAGCGGCAAAACCGTGATCAGCACAGCAGAGCCGGTGATCGAACGCGAACCGACCGTCAACGTTCTCGTCGCCAGCAAGAGCCTGCCGGTGGGATCGAGGATCGACCCGGATGCGATACACTGGATCTCCTGGCCCAAGGATGGCGTTGTCGAAGGCCTTATTACTGAAGAGCTCCGTCCGAACGCGGTCACGGATTTACAAGGGGTCGTCGTCCGTTTGCCGATTTTCAACGGCGAACCGGTGCGCCAGGAAAAGATCGCGGATTCGTCGAGCCGGATCATGTCGTCGCTGCTGCCGGCCGGCAAGCGCGCCGTCGCCACGGAAATTACCGTCGCGACCGGCGCTGGCGGGTTTATCCTGCCGAACGACCGCGTTGACGTCATCATGGTTCGCAAGAATGAAGATAACTTTCTGACCGAAACCGTGCTCAGCAATGTTCGCGTGCTCGCCATAGACCAGCAGGTCGAGGAAAAGGACGACGGGTCCAGATCGGTCGTTGGAACGACCGCCACGCTGGAGCTGACACCGGATCAGTCGAAGGTCATGACGGTGGCCCAGCAGATGGCGGAACGCCTGTCGCTGGTGCTGCGCAGCGTCGCCGACGCCCAGGAGCCGGATACGATCGGGGCCGACTATCTGCTGAGCGGCGATGGGCGGCCCTCCATTCAGGTCATCAAATCGGGCTCTATCGTCAAGAGCGATGACAGCTCATCCATGGGTCAAGCGAAATGATGTGTGAGCGGGAGCGGAACGTGAAGCGGATCGGACACAAACTTCGGAGCTCTGTGGCAGGCGGACTGGCCTTTTGCCTGGCCTTTTCCGGCTTGCCAGCCGGGACGTTCGTCGCAGAAGCGGCTTCGCAGTCGCTGGTACGCATCGTCGATAGCGGTCCCGGCGTCAAGAAAACCATCAAGCTCGGGCTGAACAAGGCCGTTGTCATCGATCTGCCGACCGACGCGCATGACATTCTCGTCGCTGACCCGATGCTGGCCGATGCCGTGACGCGAACCTCGCGCCGCATCTATCTGTTCGGAAAGATGGTCGGCCAGACAAACATTTTCGTGTTTGGTCCGGGTGGCGAGGAAATTGTCAGCCTCGACCTGGAGATCGAACGTGACATTTCCGGCCTCGAGGCCAATCTAAGGCGTTTCCTGCCTGATTCCGATATCAAGGTCGAAATCATCTCGGACAACATCGTCCTGACCGGGACCGTTCGCACACCACTCGATTCCACACGCGTCGAAGAACTCGCGAGCGCCTTTATCAAAGGCGGTGAGGCAACCACGCGCAACATTACCGCACAAGGCAATAACGGCGACGCGGACATCTTTGCCGAACGGCGCCAGGTTTCGCAGATCGTTAATCTTCTCCGGATCGACGGCGAAGACCAGGTGATGCTGAAGGTGACAGTCGCCGAGGTCTCGCGCCAGGTGATGAAGCAACTCGGTGCCAGCGGCTTCATCGGGAGTTCGAGTGGTGAGGGTATTTCTTTCCGCAACCCGAGCAACCTGGGCAATGCCGTTAACGCCTTTGCTTCGAAACTCACTGGGACGATTGGTAGCGGATCTGGCATGTTCGCCACCTATTTAAATGCAATGGAGCAGGCTGGCGTGATGCGCACGCTGGCGGAGCCCAGTCTGACGGCGATTTCCGGAAAGAAGGCCAGTTTCTCCGTCGGTGGCGAGTATCGTCTGCCATCCGAGCAGGAAATCGATGAAGACGGCGTGCTGAAACGAACTGTGGAAACCGTCGAATACGGTATTGGATTGGATTTCACGCCTGTCGTTCTGGGGCCGGGCCGCATCAGCCTGGAAATCGCCACCGAGGTTTCGGAACCGACGTTCGAAGGATCGGTCGTCAACGGCAATACGCTAGCGATACCCGGCCAGACCTATATGTCGATCCGCCGCCGCAAGGCATCGACCAGCGTCGAGCTTCCATCCGGTGGCTCCATCGTGATTGGGGGCCTCGTGCAGGACAATATCCGCCAGGCTATGTCGGGCCTGCCAGGCGTTTCGAAAATCCCGGTTTTCGGTGCCTTGTTCCGGTCTAAGGATTTCATTCGCAACGAGACCGAATTGGTCATCATCGCGACGCCTTACCTGGTTCAACCGGTAGCGCGCAGCGCCCTGTCGCGTCCGGATGACAATTTCAATCCGACCGACGATCTGTCCAGCGCATTTCTCGGTGAAGTCAACCGCATCTACGGCACCCGTCAGGCCGCCCCCACCGGGCAGTATCACGGCAATGTCGGCTTCATTTACAAGTAGGCGGGAGCGGACATGACAACGACGATCATCCTGAACCGCGATATGAAAAGGCACACGCTCATGCGGCCAAACATCTTTGCAGGCCCGGTCCGATTTGCACGTCTGCTGGCGATTGGCGCCTTGCTGGTTGCCGGGACAAGCCTTGCCGGGTGCGCCAACCGGGACGGCATGTCCACGGGCGCTCTGCCGGACGATTACCGGACACGCCACCCGATCGTGATTGCCGAAGCGGAACACGTGATCGATGTGCCGGTGGGGTCCAGTGACAGGCACCTGACCAAGGGCGCACGCGACGTCATCCGCGGCTTCGCACAGGGCTACACCAATTCCGCGACGGGTACGGTGCAGATTATGCTGCCGCGCGGTTCCGTCAATGCCGGATCTGCATCGTCATTGCGCAAGGAAATCCGCGGCGTTCTTGTGGGGGCAGGGATACCGGCAAACCGGTTGATCGAGGTCAGTTATCAGGCTGATCCCTATGGCGACGCAGCGCCGGTGCGGCTGAGCTATACGGCGATTACTGCCAAGACAGCCCCGTGCGGCAACTGGCCAAAGGATCTGGTCTCCAACACCATCCAGAACAAAAATTACGAAAACTTCGGCTGCTCCAGCCAGGCTAACCTTGCGGCACAGATTTCCAATCCGTTGGATCTGCTCGGCCCGCGCGCCATGTCGCCGATCGATGCCGTCCAGCGCGGCAAGGTGATTAGCGACTACCGCGGAATAGACTCTGGCAGTAGCGAGCCTGGCCCCACAATCAACTTCAACTGACACATCTGAGCGGTTTGAAGGGATAGCACCATGAGCACGATTGACTACAAGATTGAGACCGCATCGGGTGAACCGGATGCCTTTTCCGATGCCGTTCGCCCAAGCGAAGTCGACCATCTGCGGCCGCTCCCGCGGATATCCGTCCACGCCTTCTGCGAGACGGAGGCTTTGCAGCGGGTAATGGAGCGGTGTGGTCAGGACCGGCGAATGAGCAAGGTCACGTTCAGGATCAACAGTGGTTCGATCACTGCTGCAGCGAACATGTTCTCGACGACACCGACACCCAATCTGATCATCATTGAAACGGCAACGGAACCACGTCTGCTGATGCAGGAACTGGCGCCTCTGGCAGCCGTTTGCGATCCCAGCACCAAGGTCATCATCATCGGCCGTTACAACGATATCCCGCTCTATCGCGACTTGATCCGCAACGGCATCTCCGAATACATCGTTTCGCCGGTCGCCATGTCCGACGTGCTTGGCGCAATCTCGGCGATTTTCGTCGATCCGGATGCCGAACCTTTGGGGCGCAGCATCGCCTTCATCGGCGCCAAGGGAGGCGTCGGCTCTTCGACGCTGGCGCATAACTGTGCCTGGGGTATCTCCAACCTGTTTTCAACCGAAGTGGTGCTGGCCGATCTCGACCTTCCCTATGGCACCGCCAACATCAATTTCGATCAGGATCCGCCGCAGGGCATTTCCGAAGCGGTTTTTTCACCGGAGCGGCTCGACGAAGTGTTCCTTGACCGGCTTTTGACGAAATGTTCCGAGCGTCTGTCGCTGCTCGCTGCGCCGTCGATGCTGGATCGCCCCTATGACTTCGACGCGACCGCCTTCCAGCCACTGATGGAAATCCTGCTGCGCAACGCCCCGGTTTCGGTGCTCGATGTGCCGCATCAATGGTCCGACTGGACCCGTACGGTGCTGGCGGAAGCGGACGAGGTTGTCATCACCGCCGTGCCCGATCTAGCCAATCTGCGCAATGCCAAGAACCTGTTTGATTCACTGAAGAAGATCCGGCCGAACGACAAGATGCCGCATCTGGTGCTCAATCAGGTCGGCCTGCCGAAACGGCCTGAAATATCGCCCGGTGATTTCTGCGATTCCCTTGAGATCGAGCCCGTCGCCATTATCCCGTTCGACGTCGTCCTGTTCGGGAATGCCGCCAACAGCGGCAGAATGATTGCCGAGATCGACAAGAAAGCGCCGACAGCCGAAACCTTCGCGCAGCTGGCGCATCTCCTGACCGGCCGGGCAACAGCCAAGAAAGCCAAGAACGGCGGCCTTGGCAAAATTCTCGGGATGCTTGGCCGCAAGTAACTGACAGTCAACGAAACCGGATTGAGCGCATGTTTGGTAAACGAGGAAACGACGGCTTCGGAAAGGGTGGTTCCATCAGCTCCGCCATGCAACCGGCCATGTCCGTGGCGGTTGCCGAGCGCCCAAGCACCCCGGTGCTTGCCGAACCCGTTCGCGAAACGATCCCCGTTACCCGGGCACAGCCATCTCCGCTGCCGGTTCGCAAGAAGACCGCCCGGACCGAAGACTATTACGATACCAAATCCCAGGTCTTCTCGGCGCTGATCGATACGATCGACCTGTCGCAGCTCGCCAAGCTCGACAATGAGAGCGCGCGCGAAGAAATTCGCGATATCGTCAACGACATCATCACGATCAAGAATTTTGCGATGTCGATCTCCGAGCAGGAAGAACTGCTCGAGGATATCTGCAACGACGTTCTCGGCTATGGTCCACTGGAGCCCCTTCTGGCGCGCGACGACATCGCCGATATCATGGTCAACGGCGCGGGCCAGACCTTTATCGAGGTGAACGGCAAGACGATCGAATCCGAAGTGCGGTTCCGCGACAATGCGCAGCTGCTATCGATCTGCCAGCGTATCGTCTCTCAGGTCGGCCGCCGCGTCGATGAATCCTCGCCGATCTGCGATGCCCGTCTCCCCGATGGTTCCCGTGTCAACGTCATTGCTCCGCCGCTGGCCATCGACGGAACGGCGCTGACTATTCGTAAGTTCAAGAAGGACAAGCTGAAGCTCGACCAGCTGGTCAAGTTCGGTGCCATCACGCCGGAAGGTGCCGTGCTTCTCCAGATCATTGGCCGCGTCCGCTGCAATATCGTCATCTCCGGCGGTACCGGTTCAGGCAAGACGACACTGCTGAACTGCCTGACCGGCTATATCGATCTCGAAGAACGCGTCATTACCTGCGAGGATACGGCTGAACTGCAGCTGCAGCAGCCGCATGTGGTTCGCCTTGAAACCCGCCCGCCGAACATCGAAGGCGAGGGCGAGATCACCATGCGCGATCTCATCAAGAACTGCCTGCGTATGCGGCCTGAACGCATCATCGTCGGCGAAGTCCGCGGACCGGAAGTCTTCGACCTGTTGCAGGCGATGAACACCGGTCACGATGGGTCGATGGGCACCATCCATGCCAACACACCGCGCGAATGCCTGAGCCGTATGGAATCGATGATTGCCATGGGCGGCTACACGCTTCCGGCAAAGACAGTCCGTGAAATCATCGCCGGTTCCATCGACGTCATTATCCAGGCGGCTCGCCTGCGTGACGGCTCGCGCCGTATCACCCACATTACCGAGGTGATCGGCATGGAAGGTGACGTGATCATCACGCAGGACCTGATGCGCTACGAGCTGGAAGGCGAAGACGCCAACGGCAAGATCATCGGCCGGCACAAGTCGACAGGTATTGGCCGCCCGCACTTCTGGGATCGGGCCCGCTATTTCAACGAAGACAAACGGCTGGCCGCGACGCTCGATTCGATGGAAAAGGACTGAGGGTCTTCATGTTCGGAATAGACATCACCATTCTGGCGATCGTTGGTCTCGTCGCGCTTTCGACGGCGGGGCTCGCCTATGGCATTCTGTTCACACGCATCGAAACTGAAAAGAGGGCCGAAAGCCGCGTCCGCAAGGTCAAATCCGCTGAAACCGACAGGGTCCAGGTCAAGGCCGCCCGTGACCGCGTGAACGAGATGTCCAAACGGCGAAAGTCCGTTCAGGATTCGTTGAAGGATCTTGAGAAAAAGCAGCAGGAAAAATCAGCAAAGGCAAAGCCCAGCATGAAGGTCAGGCTGATCCAGGCCGGCTTCAAGATTTCGATCTCGCAGTTTTATATCGCCAGTATGGTGTTCGGTGGTGTCGCCAGCTTCCTGGCACTGATTGCCGGGATGGGGCTGCCGGTCATCGCCGGGATTTTTCTCATTGCCAGCGCCGGCTTTCCGCGCTGGTTTATCAATTTCATGATCAAGCGGCGCGCCAAGGCATTTTTGAATGAATTTCCCAATGCGCTCGACATCATGGTCCGTTCGATCAAATCGGGTCTGCCGCTCAATGATGCCATCCGGCTGATTGCCAGCGACGGGATGGAGCCAGTCAAGACGGAGTTCAAGCGCATCATCGAGGCGCAACAGATCGGCTTGAATATTCCGGAAGCCTGCGCGCGCATGATCAACACCATTCCGCTGCCGGAGGTCAATTTCTTCGCCATTGTGATCGCCATCCAGGCCCAGGCTGGCGGCAATCTTTCCGAGGCACTCGGCAACCTCTCCAAGGTGTTGCGTGAACGCAAGAAGATGAAGGCCAAGGTCCAGGCGCTGTCCATGGAGGCCAAGGCTTCGGCCTGTATCATCGGTGCCTTGCCGTTCATCGTTGCGTTTCTGGTTTATACAACCTCGCCGGACTACATGATGGTCCTGTTCACCGATCCGCGCGGCCACCTCATTATGGCCGCTTCGGCGGTGTGGATGTCGATCGGCATCTGGGTGATGCGCAACATGATCAACTTCGACATTTAGGAAAGGGTCCGGCATGAGCGAGGGCATGATCAGTACCCTGACAAATCCAAACGTCATCGTCGCCTTCCTGGTGGCGGTGGCCGTGCTGGCGACCTTCTATTCTCTGGCCGCTCCGTTTCTGGAGCGAGGCAATCTGGAAAAACGGATGAAATCCGTGGCGACAGAGCGGGAGATCATTCGGGCGCGCGAACGCGTACGCTTGAATGGGGAGATCAGCGGCGGCAAGGCATCGCTGCGGTCCCAGAACAATATGTCGGCCCGCCAGCTCGTTGAGCGCTTGAACCTGCGCAAGGCGCTTGTCGATGACAATACGGTCAATCGGCTGAAATCGGCCGGTTATCGGTCTCAAAACGCACTCAACATGTTTCTGGTCGCCCGCTTCTGCCTGCCCTTCCTGTTTCTTGCTGTCGGCGCCTTTTACATTTTCTTTCTGGGTTTCCTCGCCGAAAAGCCGTTCATGATGCGGGTTCTGGTGGTCATCGGCAGTGCTTATCTCGGCTTTTATGCGCCGAACATTTTCATTTCCAACGCCGTATCCAAGCGTCAGCAGTCGATCCGCAGGGCGTGGCCAAATGCACTGGACCTGCTGCTGATATGCGTGGAATCCGGCGTTTCGATGGAACTGGCCATGCGGCGCGTGGCCGATGAAATTGCCGAACAATCAGCGCCGCTCGCGGAAGAACTGGTTCTCACCACTGCGGAACTGTCGTTTCTGCCAGATCGGCGCATCGCGCTGGAGAATCTGGGTATCCGGACGGGGCTCGACGATGTGAAATCGGTTGTTCAAGCGCTGATCCAGGCTGATCGCTACGGCACGCCAATCGCCCAGGCCCTGCGTGTGCTTGCCCAGGAAAGCCGCGACCAGCGGATGAACGAGGCGGAAAAGAAGGCTGCGGCCCTGCCACCCAAGCTCACCGTGCCGATGATCCTGTTCTTTCTGCCCGTCCTGATCGCCGTCATCCTCGGTCCGGCTGGTATCCAGGTTTCCGACAAGTTCTGATCTGGTTTCCGTACAATCCAAAAACACGGTCAGGATAGGAGGATGCGCAATGCGCATCTTCCATCAAAGGTTCTTCTTATCGATTGGCTTTGAAGCAGCTGAACGGAAGCCGTGGGCTTATGCACGGCGGCGGTTGGCTGCACAAGCGCTGCGCGCATTGTCGCTGCGAAACGGTTGTTGCCTCACTGAAGGGCCGATCGGCAGGGATCAGTTCGTGCCCTTGTCGTCCTTGGCAAGCTTCTGCCAGGCATTTTGCTGCGACATGATCGAGCGGAGATATTTGACGTTGGCTTCGGCCTGGCCCGGCGAAAGCTCTTGGCGAGCAATCTGCTCGGCCTCGGGGAAACGTCCCTGCAAGCCGACGGCAAGCGCCAGGTTCTGACGTACGCTGCTATCGGCGCCGGGCTGGCTGACGGCCGATTTCAGATAGGTTTCCGCCGTCTTCAAATCCTTGTTGAGCAGATAAGACATACCGAGATTGGACAATACCGTCGGTTCGTTCGGCTGGATGTCGAGAGCCTCGCGATACCGCTGGCGGGCTTCGCCGGCGCGGCCGAGCTGATCGAGGATCGCACCTTCGGCAGATTTCAGTTTCCAGTCCGGGCGGTCGGGTGTCTGAGCGCGGGTAATCGTGCTCAAAGCCTGTTCCAGCTGGCCGGCAGCGGCCTGCGATTTTCCATAGGCGGCCAGAACCTCGCGGTCGGTCGGGAAATTGATCGCCACCTGTTGCATCACAGCCAGCGCCTGCTCGTTGCGGCCGGTCATGCGCAGCATGTTGGCATAGTTCAGGCCGGCGGCGCGATCCTTCGGGTTGCGCTCATAGGCCTTGCCAATGCTTTCCGCTGCTGCCGACAGTTCAGTTGCGTTCATCGATTGGACGGGTTTGGAAAAACTGGTGGAGGGAATGGAGCCGGTCGTCAACTCCTTCTTCTGCGTACCGCAACTGGCCAGCGTCACCGCGAGGATCACCATCGCAGTGCCCTGCAGGAACCGGTTGCTCGTAAAAGACGTCTGCCCGTGTGAATTCATTGCCAATGCCCCTAAGCATTTTCTCAAAGCACCGGACAAATCCCCAACATATCGGCGCAATCTTCACTCCAGCAATAATCTGTTAACCCTAACAGAGCGTTAATCGGGTGATTCTGCACCGTTCCTTCCGAAGGATTTCCATGGCCTCCTATCAATTCATCGACCGTCCGTCGCCGTTCAATACCAGCGGTGGCAAAACCCTGCCGATCTTCGCGGTAACGCCGGCCCATATCGATATCGGCGCCATCGATCCGATTGCGCTCGACTGGGCCCGCAAGGCAGGCTTCAAGGCGGAGCCCGGCGCTGTCCTGTTGATCCCTTCCGAAGACGGTCATCTCGGCGGCGCTCTGTTCGGGCTCGGGGCCAATCCATCCGAGGCACCGTTCCTGACGGGTAAGCTGGCCCGGACATTACCGGCCGGAAAATGGCATATCGAAACTGCGCCGCTGACGGCAAACCGGTTGGCACTGGGTTACGGCCTCGGCTCCTATAGCTTCGATCGCTATAAGGCGGCGGTTAAGGAAGCACCGACCCTGATGATCCCGGCTGATGCAGATGCCGCCGATATCAAACGGCAGATCGCAGGCATCTTCCTCGCCCGCGACCTGATCAACACGCCGACCAACGACATGGGGCCAAATGCGCTGGAAGAAGCGTTCCGGGCGTTGGGAGAGCACTACAAGGCCAAGGTTTCCGTCGTTTCCGGCGACGACCTGCTGAAGCAGAATTTCCCGTTGATCCACACGGTTGGCCGGGCCAGCGCCGAAGCACCGCGTCTCCTGGAAATGCGCTGGGGCAAGAAGGGGCACCGCAAGGTGACGCTGGTGGGCAAGGGGGTCTGCTTCGATACAGGCGGTCTCGACATCAAACCTGCCGCGTCCATGCTGCTAATGAAAAAGGACATGGGCGGCGCTGCCAATGTCATGGGGCTCGCCCTGATGATCATGGATGCCAAACTGAAGGTCGATTTGCGCGTGCTGGTGCCTGTGGTCGAGAATTCGATCTCCGCCAATGCGTTCCGCCCGGGCGATATCTACCGTAGCCGCAAGGGGCTGACGGTGCAGATCGACAATACCGATGCCGAGGGCCGGCTGATCCTTGCGGATGCACTGGCTTACGCAGATGAGGAGGAGACCGATCTTCTGATCGACATGGCGACGCTGACGGGCGCTGCCCGGGTCGCTCTTGGCCCCGACCTGCCGCCATTCTACACCGATGACCAGGACTTGGCCCACGATCTGACGGAATCAAGCCTGACGGTCGATGATCCGATGTGGCGCATGCCGCTCTACAAAGGCTACGAGAAGGATATTTCGGCCCGCATAGCCGACCTCACCAACGCCCCTTCCGGCGGTATGGCCGGTTCGATCACTGCGGCACTGTTTCTCAAGCGCTTCGTGACCAATGCCAAAAGCTGGGTGCATTTCGACATCTTCGGCTGGGCACCGGCAGAGCGTCCGCATTCGCCCCTCGGTGGCGAGGCGCAAGCCATCCGGGCGCTGTATCATCTGATTGCAAACAGGAAGAAATAGCCTGGCCGCAGCGTGAAAAGAACATGCCCTTGTTCGTGCCAACAAGGGCATGTTTACAGCAACAGTCCGAGGACTGTTCTATTCGTTGATCAGACGCTTCAACAGCTCGATCTCATGCGACAGCTTGGTATCGCCGGTGATCAGGTCTTCGATCTTGCGCACCGCATGCAGAACCGTGGTGTGATCGCGTCCGCCAAAACGGCGGCCAATTTCCGGGAAGGAGCGGGGGGTCAGGGTCTTTGCCAGATACATGGCGATCTGACGGGGCTTGACGATGACGCGGGTGCGGCGGTTGGACACCAGTTCCTGGCGCGACACGTTGTAGTGCTTGGCAACCACGCGCTGAATATCTTCGATGCGCACCCGGCGCGGCTCGCCGGCGTTGACCAAATGGCCGAGCAGTTCGTCGACGCGTTCGATCGACAGGGTCGGCTCAAACGACAGGCGGAAGAGCAACTGATTGAAGGCGCCTTCGAGCTCGCGGCCGCTGGCCGTGATGTTGCGTGCGACATGGCTCAGGATATTGGCCGGAATGTCGAGCGAGGCATCTTCCAGACGGGCAACTTCGAGGCGGCGCTTGAGGATCTCGAGGCGCATCTCATAATCCGGGCCTTCCATCTCGATGGCGACGCCGCCCTGCAGGCGCGAACGGACACGTGGATCAAGCGATTCCAGTTCCCAGGGGGCGCGGTCGGCAGCCACGACAACCTGTTTGGCGCTGTCGAGCAGCATGTTGAGGAGATGGCAGAATTCGTGCTGGATCGACTTGCCCTGCAGGAACTGCATGTCGTCGATGACCAGAAGATCGATGTTGCGCAGCGTTTCTTTCAAGGACAGCGCATCATTGTCGCGAATGGCCGTTGCAAAACGCCACATGAAATATTCCGCCGTCAGATAGACGACGCGGGGTGCACGGGCGCTCTGGATTGCCGCAGTGGCAATTGCCTGCAAAAGATGGGTCTTGCCGAGGCCGACCGTCGAATGAATGAACAGCGGGTTGAAACGCACAGCGCCGGCGCCGGCTTCGGCGATTGTCTTGGCAGCGGCAAGGGCGACGCGGTTCGAGGAGCCTTCGACGAAGCTCTCGAATGTGTAGCGTGAATCCAACGGCGAACCGAACAGCGGACCTGCAACCGGCTGCATCTTCTGCAGATTGCCGACCGTGTTTGCCGCATGATGGGCAAGCGACTGCGGCGCTGAACGGCGCGAAGACGCGGGCGTTGCCGTATCGCTGTGGTTTGCCTGCGGTGCATCATCCTGGAGGCCCGGCCGAACGGCGCGGGTTGCGCTGCGAACGACGATTTCCACCTTCAGGATTTCGGCATCTTCCAGCTGGAAAATGGTCGTAATCTGGTCGAGGTAACGGTTGTTGATCCAGGATTTCAGAAAGGTCGTCGGAACGGAAAGCCGCACGACGCTTTTGGAAACGGACTGCAACTTCAGCCGGCCGAACCAGCTGGCAAAAACATCAGGACCGACCTGGGCCTTCAAACGCGCACTGACCCGTTCGAAAAGTGCGCTCTGTATCACGTCGCCCTTTTCCCCCGTCGTCCCGTCAGACTGTTTTACCGAAATCTGACGTGCATTCTCCCCATTCTCAAATACGATCGCCGCCGTCACCGAATTACCAAGCATATTGCCGCCTTCCAATATCCATTCCGCGACGCCGACATTGCTGCCGGCGTCAGCCTTTATGTCTGTCTCGTGCGGCCCTCTTCCAAGGCATGCCGCTCAATTCAAACGCTCTCCGTACAGTTAAGAGGAATCCTCATCCTCCTCTCAGCATACGGTTTCGTGCAAATTTCGTTTGGCAGAGCCAAGCGCATGTCCCGTTTGCACATTTCATTCCAGGGTCCGGTCAGGCCTCGTGTCCTTTCCAGATCCGTCTATGTCCTAACCGGCCGTCCCAACCCTCGTTAAAAGAAGAGCAGGCCAATTTGCCGATAATGCGTCCTCGGTCGCATATCAGCCACCGTCCCGTGACCGCGCAGCAAAGCCCGCGATGGACATAGTCCGGTGTATCAGGCAACTCCCCCGCACAATCAGAAGTCACAGAGTGTCATTCCGGGCAAACAAATTGCACAGCCAAAAACGCTCTGTTCTGATTGATGGAACGTTGTGGAACCACCCCGTTACAAAAGGCTTAAGTGAAATTGCGACGCCTGTTGAAAGGCTGCTTTCTCATCTTGTCCACAGGTCTGTCCCGCGCCTTCTGTGGAGGCATTTAGGCAGGATCGTGGCACAAGATCAATCGCGATTTTTAACACTTGGGAAGGCTCGGGCGTTGACTCTCATAGCGTGTCCTGCATGGACGGTAGCCCGGCGGAAGAGAATCGCTTTTGAATCAAGGGCTTTGAATTTCGGACTAGAACTTAGCTGGCGAAAAACAACAAAAATAAAAAATTTCTTGACTCGTTTTGAGCCTCAAAAGGTCCGGCCAGGAGGCGAGTGAGTCTGAGTATCCTCCCGCAACCATTTGATTTTATTTAAAAATATCTGTCATTGCGACGACACAATAACTTGCACAAGGATTAACCATCGTCGTGCTGAGAAGTATGAATCAGAAAAGCCCGGTCATAGACCGGGCTAAATCATTGACGATATTTTAATAAGCCGGCTTAAGCCGAAATCGACTTTACGCGGCTCGCAAGACGCGAAACCTTGCGCGATGCCGTATTGGCATGCAGCACGCCCTTGGTGGCGGCGCGCATCAGTTCAGGCTGGGCTGCCTTCAGGGCTGCCTGGGCAAGAACCTGATCGCCGGAAGCGATGGCTTCTTCAACCTTGCGGATGAAGCCGCGGACGCGCGAACGGCGGGACTTGTTGACTTCCGTGCGGCGGGCGATTTTGCGGGTCGCTTTTTTCGCCGAAGTTGTATTGGCCATTTGGTGTCTCTCTTCGAAATCTGACAAAAACTCTCTACCGCCGTGCCGGGTCACTGCGACCTGTCGTCCAAGCAAGTAGGGAGCAATATCGGAAAACCTTGGAGCGGCTTTCCAAACTGTGGGCGGCATATAGCCTTAAACAGGCCTCCCGTCAACGCGCTATTTTCGAAAACGCGGCGGACGCGACTTCTTTGCCAGCCGCACTATTTCTGGCATTTCGGGCAATAGAAGCTGGATCGGCCCGCTTGAACGGCACGAGCGACGGTTCCGCCGCATCCCGGTGTCCGGCAAGGCTCGCCTTCGCGATCGTAGACCGAGAACGAATGCTGGAAATAACCAAGCGTGCCATCCGTCTGGATATGATCGCGCAACGACGACCCACCGGCAGCAATGGCATCGGCAATGACGGCGCGGATCGCTTCGGTGAGGAGCATGAGCGCCGCCTTTGGCTTTCCCTTGGTATCTACCAGCGTGCCCGCAGCGCGCAAAGGCGACAGGCCCGAACGCCACAGCGCCTCGCAGACATAGATATTGCCAAGGCCGGCAATGTTCTTCTGGTCGAGTAGCGCCGATTTCAGCGGCTGAGCCTTGCCGGCAAAACGTGCGGCCAGATAGGCGGCATCGAGCACGTTGCCGGTTGGCTCTTCGCCGAGCTCGCGGAAGAAGGCGTGGTTGCTCAGCACTTCGCGCCGGGCAAGGTCCATGAAGCCGAACCGGCGCGGGTCGTTATAGATGACGCGGGCCGGGCCTTTTGCACCCTCCAGATGGAAAACGACATGATCGTGCTTTTCGCTCTTGCCGCGCGGATGATGGAAGTCACCGGGCGCCTCGGACAGTGGACCGTCTTCCACCCTAAAAGAGCCGGACATGCCGAGATGGGCGATGATCACGTCGCCACCCTCAAGGTCGATCAGGAGATATTTCGCCCGCCGTCCGAGCGAGACGATCCGCTTGCCTGAGACGAGCGTCGCGAAATCGGCAGGGAAGGGGAAGCGCAGGTCCGGACGACGCAATTCGGCCCGCACCAGCAGCGCGCCTTCCATTGTGGGCGTCAGGCCCCGCCTCACCGTTTCCACTTCGGGAAGTTCCGGCATCCTATCTCCTAACCATGTGCCAACCGACCGGGTCATTTGGCAATTCCATTCGCAGCGCACATATCCTATAGCAGGCCTGTTCCCATAGCGGTTCAGCCTTAACCACGGGCGCGAATGCCGCAGGCCGCTATCTGCCGCAGAGATAGCGTGGATGAAGCGAATTCGCTATGGTTGGCGCAACAGCGATTGAATGGAGTAGGCCTTGATGACTGGTGAGCGCACCTCTGCCGATGGCGGCATGGAAACCTCCTACGGGTTTCGCCAGGTTGGTCAGGGAGAGAAACAGGCACTGGTCAACGATGTCTTCCACAAGGTTGCCAAGCGCTACGATATCATGAACGACGTCATGTCCATGGGGCTGCACCGCGCCTGGAAGGATGCGATGATCGCCTCGCTCAATCCGCGCCGCTCCGAGGATTACAAGGTCCTCGACGTGGCCGGCGGCACCGGCGACATCGCGTTCCGGATTGTCGAGGCCTCCGGCCGCAAGGCGCATGCGACCGTTCTGGATATCAACGGCTCGATGCTCGGCGTCGGCGCCGAACGTGCCGAAAAGAAGGGGCTGTCGCCCAACCTCACCTTCGTCGAGGCCAATGCCGAGGAACTGCCGTTCGAGGCCAATTCCTTCGACGCCTATACGATCGCCTTCGGCATCCGCAACGTGCCGCGTATCGACGTGGCGCTGACGGAAGCCTATCGTGTCCTGAAGCGCGGCGGGCGTCTGCTGGTGCTGGAGTTTTCCGAAGTCGAGATGCCGCTGCTGGACAAGGTCTATGATGCCTGGTCGTTCAACGCGATCCCGAAATTCGGCCAGATGGTCACCGGCGAGGCCGAGCCCTACCAGTATCTGGTGGAATCGATCCGCAAGTTTCCAAACCAGCGCGATTTCGCCGCCATGATCACCAAGGCCGGTTTCTCGCGTGTCACCTACACCAATTACACCGCCGGCATTGCCGCGCTGCATTCCGGCTGGAAGATCTGACGCATGATATCCATTCTCGTGAAGTGCTCTAAGGGGCTGCCCCGGCGCGGCGGCAAGCTGCTATGAGCACGCCAGGAGCTTATCTTCGCCTCATCCGCATCGGCTGGGTACTGGTGCGCGAAGGCGTCGTCTCGGCGCTGCCGTCGGAAGACCTGCCGGCATTGCCGAAGGCCGCGCAATCCTTCGCCGGTCTTTTCGCGCGCCGCCGTGCCAGAAATGAGGATCGCAGCGACCGGCTGGCCCGGGCCATCGAGCGGCTTGGTCCGTCCTATGTGAAGATCGGTCAGTTCCTTGCCACCCGTCCGGATGTCGTCGGCGCTGATTTCGCCGAAGATCTGTCCTTCCTGCAGGATCGCATGGCGACGTTTCCGGTTGCGGAAGCACGCGCCGCTATCGAGAGTTCGCTCGGCCGTCCGGTTGCCGATCTGTACACGCATTTCGGCGACCCGATCGCCGCCGCCTCGATCGCGCAGGTACATCCGGCCACGGTGATGAAGGATGGCGTCGCACAGAAGGTTGCTGTCAAGGTCATCCGCCCCGGCGTTCGCCAGCGGTTTGCCCATGATCTGGAAGCGATGTTCCTCGTTGCCGGATTGCAGGAGCGTTTCCTGCCCAATAGCCGCCGCCTGCGGCCGGTCGAGGTGACGAAGACGCTGGAGCAGACCACCAGGATCGAAATGGATCTGCGGCTTGAAGCCGCCGCCCTGTCGGAACTCGGCGAAAACGCGGCTGACGATCCGGGCTTCCGGGTGCCGAAGGTCGATTGGGAACGCACCGGCCGCGACGTCGTGACGATGGAGTGGATCGACGGCACCAAGATGTCGGATGTCGAGGGCTTGCGCGCTGCCGGTCACGATCTCGATGCGCTGGCCGATACGCTCATCCAGTCCTTCCTGCGCCACACGCTGCGCGACGGTTTCTTCCACGCCGACATGCACCAGGGCAATCTGTTCGTCGATCCGCAGGGCATGATTGTCGCCGTCGATTTCGGCATTGTCGGCCGGCTCGGCAAGAAGGAGCGCCGCTTCCTTGCGGAAATCCTCTATGGCTTCATCACTCGGGATTACCGCCGTGTCGCCGATGTGCATTTCGAAGCGGGCTATGTGCCGTCCCATCATGATGTCGCAAGCTTTGCCCAGGCGATCCGCGCCATCGGCGAGCCGATCCATGGCCAGCCGGCCGAAACCATCTCCATGGCCAAGCTTCTGACGCTGTTGTTCGAGGTCACCCAGCTGTTCGACATGGAGACGCGGCCGGAACTTGTGATGCTGCAAAAGACTATGGTCGTCGTCGAAGGTGTCGCCCGCACGCTCAATCCGCGCTTCAACATGTGGAAGGCTTCCGAGCCGGTGGTCGGTGCCTGGATCCGCGATAATCTGGGCCCCAAGCGCATTCTGGGAGACGTCAAGGAAGCTTTTCACGCCGCCGTCCGGCTGGCCGAGGCCGCACCAGAGATCGCTGCCAAGACGGAGAAATTTTCGCGCGAGATCACGGCCATGGCCGAAAACGGCATGCGTTTCGATGCCCAGACCGCCGAAGCCATCGGTCGCGCCGAGGCGCGTCACAGCCGGTCTGGCCGCGTGGCGCTTTGGGTAATCGCGCTGACATTGATCGTTATCGCATGGCGGGTTTTTTGAACTTGCCTTTGCAGGCATGTTCGTTCAATTTTGCCAACATGAACAGCGTGGCCAACACCCTTATTGTGACCTGCACGGACCTTCCGGGGTGCGCAGGATCGGTGCTGGGCTAAAAGCGCTTTCATCCAGTGGACCCTGCCGAGGCAGGTAGGGTCGCAAGCTTCTCACCTCCTCGCATTTGAAGACGAGGACCGTCATGAAGCAGACACAAAACACCGCCGTTTTACCCTCGAACAGTGAACTGCTGATCCGGGCCTCGCGTCCCGGCGACTATGAACAGATGGCCGCCATGCTGAACCAGCCGGGCGTGCGGCGCGGAACACTGCGGCTGCCCCACACGCGTCCAGAGGAGGTCCGATCCTGGTTGGAGAGGCCCTCGGACGGCGGAGTCCAGCTCGTTGCCGAAAGGCACGGTGTCATTCTGGGCGCTGCGGGGCTCCATCGCCAGGCGGGGCGGCGCCATCATGTGGCGGTCCTCGGAATGAGCGTCCACGACGGCTACCAGCGTCAAGGCATCGGCAAGGCACTGCTGCTCGAACTGATCGATGCGGCGGACAACTGGCTGAACATCGCGCGCATCGAACTGACCGTCTTTACCGACAATGCTGGCGCCATCGCCCTTTACGAGGCGATGGGTTTTGAAGCCGAAGGCGTTCACAAAGCTTATGCGTTTCGTGACGGAGGGTTCGCGGACGTGCTCGCCATGGCTCGGATCAAAAATATGCAGGGTTGACGCCCGGTCTTCCCGCAGATGTTGCCATTGACCAAACCGGCGGTTCGCCCCGCCGGTTTTTCGCCTGTAAAATCCATTGTTTTGCCGTTGGCATGGAAACATTGCGAAACGAAAAACGGGAAAGATTACAGAGATTTCATGCCGTTGGACTTCATTATGGCGTAGTTTCAATCTAGCAAATGCGGGAATGACGGCCAATGCCGACATGAAGTTGAAAGAGATGTGAATGGCGGATGCCACCCGGAAAATTGCCCCTGCCGTTGAAGAGCAGGACGTCGCCGCCGCGCAGCCGCTGCCGGTACGCAGCAAGCGTGGACGCACGCGCAGGCGCTGGCTGATCCTCCCGGTCCTGATCCTTGCCGCCGCCGGCTGGTACGGCTGGTCGGTCTACGGCAAGCAGGAAGCAGCCGAGGCCGTGGTCACGGAAATGCCGGTGCGCGGCGATATCGAAAACAGCGTCACGGCGTCCGGTCTCTTAAGCCCGATCAAGGACGTCGATGTCGGAGCCCAGGTTTCCGGCCAGTTGAAGAGCCTCAAGGTCGAGATTGGCGATAGCGTCAAGGAAGGCCAGCTGATCGCCGAGATCGACAGCGCCTCGATTGAAACGCAGATCGAAATCGCCGAGGCCGAACTGGCCAATCTTGAAGCCCAGATGATCGACAAATCGGCGCAGGTGGTTCTGGCCAGTGCCAACCTCACGCGCCAGCGCGCGCTTGTTGCGGGCAACAGTGCCGCCCAGTCGGCGCTCGACGAGGCGGTGGCGGCACTTGCCGCGGCAGAGGCCAATGTCGATTCCTTGAAAGCCCAGGTCCGCAAGCAGCAGGCATCGCTCAAGGATGCCCGCATCAGCCTTGGCTATACCAAGATTTATGCGCCGCTGACCGGAACGATCATCAATACCTCGGCCAAGGAAGGCCAGACGCTCAACTCCAACCAGACGGCACCGACCATCGTCACCATCGGCGATCTCTCGACCATGACGGTCGAGGCGCAGGTGTCCGAGGCCGATGTCGGCAAGCTCAAAGTCGGAATGAACGCCTATTTCACCCTGCTCGGCCAACCCGGCAAGCGCTATCCCGGAACGCTGCGCCAGATCAAGCCGACGCCCGCGACCGAAAACAATGTCGTGCTCTATTACGCCCTGTTCGACGTGCCCAATCCGGACGGTGCGCTGATGATGAACATGACGGCGCAGGTGTTTTTCGTCGAATCGGCGGCAAAAGACGTGCTGACAGTTCCGGTCGCCGCCGTTCATTTCGGCAAGGATGGCACGTCCGGCGAAGTGACCGTCGTCACCGCTTCCGGCACCCAAGAAACCCGCAAGGTCGAGACGGGCATCCGCAACCGCGTCCGGGTCGAGATCAAGCAGGGCCTTGGCGAAAAAGACACGATCGTCGTCAGCGCAGGTTCCGGTGACAAGGCGTCGTCCGGCCGGGGCAATTCGCGGCGCGGCATGCCGCCGATGTTCTGAGGGCGCACTTGATGACACCGCTCATTTCGCTCAAGGATATCCGCAAGACCTTCGTCAATGGCGATGTGGCCGTCGAGGTTCTGCGCGGCGTCTCGCTGGATATCCAGCCGGGCGAGTTCGTTGCCATCGTCGGCGCGTCCGGTTCGGGCAAGTCGACGCTGATGAACATTCTCGGCTGTCTCGATACGCCGACCGGTGGTCAGTACCTGCTCGACGGCGAAGACGTCTCGGATTTGAACGCCGACGAACTTGCGGCCCGCCGCCGCCAGATGTTCGGCTTCGTCTTCCAGAGCTACAATCTGGTGGCGACCGCAACGGCGCAGGAAAATGTCGAAATCCCCGCCATCTATGCCGGCATGCCGGCGCGTCAGCGGGAGGAGCGTGCCAGCATGCTGTTGCGCTCGCTGCGTCTCGGCGACCGCCTCGATCATCTGCCCAACCAGCTGTCCGGCGGCCAGCAGCAGCGTGTGTCGATCGCGCGCGCACTGATGAATGGCGGCCAGATCATTCTGGCGGACGAGCCGACCGGTGCACTCGACAGCCAGAGCGGCAAGGAAGTGATGGCGACGCTGCGGCAGATGAACGAGGACGGTCACACCGTCATCATCATCACCCACGCGCCTGAACTGGCCGAATCCGCCGACCGCGTCATCGAAATCAGCGACGGCCTGATCGTTGCCGACCGTATCCCCGGCAATATCCGGCGGATCGGCCGCACCAAGCCTCCTCTTGCCGCCAAGAGCGTTGGCAGGGCGGCCATCATCACCGATGTGGCCGAGGCCGTGCGCATGTCGTTCCGGGCGCTTAGGGCCAATCTGTTTCGCACCATCCTGACTTTGCTCGGCATCGTCATCGGCGTCAGCTCGGTCGTTGCGATGCTGGCCATCGGCACGGGTGCGCAGGACTCGGTGCTGAGCCGCATTGCCGCCATGGGGTCCGACCTGCTGGTCGTGCGGCCCAACATGTCGAATTTCCGCGGTGGCGAAGGGGGCAGCATCGTCTCGCTGATCCCATCGGATGCCGATGCCATTCTGGAACTGCCCAATATCAGCTTTGCGGTGCCGGAAATGTCGAGCACGCTGACGGTGCGGGCCGGCAATCTCGATACGCAGACGACGGTCAACGGCACGGTGCCGCAGTTCCCCGAGGCCAAATCCTGGACCGTCGAGGATGGCGCCTTCCTCGAAAAGACCGACATGGATGCCTATGCGAGCGTCGCTGTACTGGGTCGGACCGTGGCGGATGCACTGTTTCCTGACGGTGCCGATCCGCTCGGACAGTATATTCTCATCAAGAACATCCCCTTCCAGGTCATCGGCGTGATGTCGAAAAAGGGCGCCAGCGCCGGCGGCAACGATCAGGACGATACCGTTCTGGTGCCGCTGTCGACCGGTAACCTGCGCCTGTTCGGGGCAAGGAACGTCCGCTCCATCACCGTGCAGGTAAAGGACGGCAGTGCAATCAACGTGACGCAGGACCAGATCCAGGCCCTGCTCGACGAGCGCCACAAGCGCCAGGATACGCAGATCATCAACATGGCCGCGATCCGCGAAACCTTCACGGAAACCTCGAATATCCTTAAGGTCTTCCTTGGTTCGATCGCCGCCATCTCGCTGCTGGTCGGCGGCATCGGGGTGATGAACATTATGCTGGTTTCCGTCACCGAGCGAACCCGCGAGATCGGCATCCGCATGGCGACCGGCGCCCGTGGCCGCGATATTCTCACCCAGTTCATCGTCGAGGCGCTGGTGGTTTCTGCGCTTGGCGGCGTGATTGGTGTGGGATTGGGCCTCGGCATCGGTGCCGTGGCGCAGGCCTTCGGCGTCGCCGTCAGTTTTGCGCCCGGACCCGTCATCCTCGCCTTTGGCAGCGCCTTCCTCACCGGTCTGATCTTCGGTTATCTGCCCGCCTACAACGCCTCACGTCTGCAGCCTGCCGTGGCGCTGGCGTCGACCTGATCAGAACGCCGCAACGCCACCGGTTGACGCCGCCGGCCTGATCGTTTCCACTGGTGCAAATGCACGAGGAGTGAAACCATGTCGGACGCAGATCGCTTCATGGCCCAGGCCATCGCGCTTGCCCGTGACAATGTCCGCAAGGGCGGGCGGCCATTCGGGGCCGTTCTCGTCATCGACGGAGAGGTGGTGGCAACGGGCGTCAACGGCGTGCTGGAGACACACGATCCGACCGCCCATGCCGAACTGGTTGCGGTGCGCGAGGCGGCCATAAAACGTGGCACGGCCACGCTGAAGGGAGCTGCCGTCTATGCCAGCGGCCATCCATGCCCGATGTGCCTGGCGGCGATGCGGCTCGCCGGCATCACCGACATTTCCTATGCCTATTCCAACGAGGACGGCGCACCCTATGGGCTGACATCGGCGCCGCTCTACGCCGATCTGCGCAAACCTTTTGCCGAGCAGGAGATGACATTTTCCTATCGTCCGGTGCGGTCGGAAGGAGAGGTGGACATCTATGACTTTTGGTGGGAAATGCAGCAGGGCGGAGCCAGTGTGCTGATCAGCGGTTGATCCGGCCAGAGGGGTGAAATGCAAAACTATTTGTTGCGCGTAGGAGCATCGTTGTCACTGCCGGGCCTGTTGATCGGCACTCTTTTCTTCGCGGTGTCGCTGACGCCAAGCCTTATTCCGCGGCCCTATGTGCTGCAGGGCGTACTGTCCGGCTGCTCGCTGGCGGCCGGATATGGACTTGGCGTCCTGGGCCGTTGGCTGGTGTTTTATCTGGAGCTTCCCGCCCTTCCGCCAAGGATCGAGCGGGTCGTCAAGGCTCTCGCTGTGGCCGGATGTGCAGGAACAGCGATCGCATTCCTCTGGCAGGCCGCCCGCTGGCAAAACTCCGTCCGCAGCCTGATGGGGCTTGATCCGGTGGAAACGGCAGAGCCGCTGGAACTGGCGCTGATCTCCCTTCTGGTTTTCGTCGTCCTGATCGCGCTCGCCCGCCTGTTCCGGATGACGTTTGCCTTTCTGTCGCGCAAGTTCGAGCACGTCACGCCAAAGCCGATCGCACGGTTGCTCGGTATTCTGCTGGCTCTCGTCCTGTTCTGGTCGATTGCCGACGGCGTGCTGCTCAAGGCCGGCCTGCGGCTCGCCGATTCCTCCTTCCGTGAGCTCGATGCCCTGATCGATCGGGACCTGGCGCCGCCTGCAAATCCGCTGAAGACCGGCAGCGCCGCTTCGCTCATCCCTTGGCACGATCTTGGATTTCGCGGCCGCGAATTTGTCGCCTCCGGTCCGACGGCTGAAAAGATTGGCGCTTTCCTTCACCAGCCTGCACTGGAGCCGATCCGCGTCTATGTCGGCCTCAACGCGGCGAAAACGGCAAAGGAGAGGGCGGCACTGGCGCTTTCCGAACTCAAGCGCACCGGTGCTTTCGAGCGGTCGGTTCTGATCGTCGTCGTCCCGACCGGCACCGGCTGGGTTGATCCGGCAGCGATGGATACGGTCGAGTATCTGCACCATGGCGATGTCGCGAGCGTCGCCCTGCAATATTCCTACCTCACCAGCTGGCTGTCACTGCTGGTCGAGCCGAGCTATGGCGCCGAGGCAGGAGAAGCGCTGTTCAAGGCGGTTTATGGCTACTGGACGACGCTGCCGAAGGACAAGCGCCCAAAGCTCTATCTGCATGGTCTCAGCCTCGGAGCGCTCAATTCCGAGCGCTCGGCCGATATCTTCGATGTGATCGGCGATCCTTTCCAGGGTGCGCTCTGGAGCGGCCCGCCGTTCGAAAGCGCCGGCTGGAAATCGGTGATAGCGGCACGTGAGCCAGGATCTCCGGCCTGGCTGCCGCGTTTTCGTGACAGCTCGATCATCCGCTTCACCGCCCAGAGGGACGCACTGGATATCCCGGGTGCGAAATGGGGGCCGATGCGGATCGTCTACCTACAATATGCCAGCGATCCCGTAACCTTCTTCGATCCCCATTCCTTCTACCAGGAGCCGGAGTGGATGAAGCAGCCGCGCGGGCCCGATGTCTCGCCCTATCTCACCTGGTATCCGGTCGTCACCATGCTGCAGCTGGCTCTTGATATGGCGATGGCGACGACATCGCCGATGGGCTACGGCCATGTCTATGCGCCGGAACATTATATCGATGCGTGGGTGGCGGTGACCGAACCGCAGGGATTGGCGCCCGGTGATGTCGAGCGCCTGAAGGAAATGGTCTCTAAACGGGACTGAGCGACCGGCGGCATGTTGCCGCCGGTCACTTGATATCAGGCGCTGCGCACAGGCGCGAGCAGCCTCAGCGCATTGATGGTCACCAGCACGGTAGCACCTGTATCGGCCAGGATTGCCGGCCAGAGCCCGGTAATACCGGCAATGGTGGTCACCAGGAACACCGCTTTCAGGCCCAGTGCGATGGTGATGTTCTGGCGGATATTGCCCATCGTGCGCTTCGACAGGTCGATCATCTGGGCAACGTCGCCGACCCGGCCGTGAAGCACTGCGGCATCGGCGGTTTCCAGCGCCACGTCGGTGCCACCGCCCATGGCGATGCCGATATCGGCCGCTGCCAGTGCCGGCGCATCATTGATCCCATCGCCGACCTTTGCGACGATAAAGCCCTGTTGTTTCATCTCGCCGACGATCCGCTGCTTGTCTTCGGGCATCAGTTCGGCGCGGACCTCGATGCCGAGCTGCTTGCCGATGGCGGTGGCCGTGCGCTTGTTGTCGCCGGTCAGCATGACGATCTTTATGCCCGCATCGGTGAGCGCTTTGAGGCCGGACTTTGCATCCGCACGGGGCTCGTCGCGCATGGCGATCGCACCGGCCAGCGTGTCGCCGATGATCAGGACCGAGACGGTCTTGCCCTCGTCGTTCAGCGCAATGATGGCCGCTGTCTGTTCCGCCGACAGCGCGATGCGGTCACCGGCCGCCTGCGGTGAACCAAGGAAGACGGCGTTGCCATCGACCGTCGCCGTCACGCCCTTGCCGCCCAGCGCCTTGGCATCGGACACGGCCGGAATGGCGACCTTGTCGTCTTCGGCCCGATCGAGGATTGCCTTGGCCAGCGGATGGCTGGAACCAGTTTCAAGAGCCGCAGCAAAGGTCAGCACGTCGGCTTCGGAGTGTCCGAAGGCGAGGATATCCGTGACCTTGGGTTTGCCCTCGGTCAGTGTGCCGGTCTTGTCCAGCGCAACGGCGTTGATCGAGCGCAACGTTTCCAGCACCGCTCCCCCCTTCAACAGCAGGCCGCGCCGGGCGCCGGCGGAAAGCGAGGCGGCGATGGCAGCCGGTGTCGAGATCACCAGGGCGCAGGGGCAACCGATCAGCAGGATGGCGAGACCCTTGTAGACCCATTCGCCCCATGGACCACCCATGAACAACGGCGGAATGATTGCCACCAGCGCTGCAACGACCACGACGCCGGGCGTGTAATAACGTGAGAACCGGTCGATGAAACGCTCGGTCGGTGCCTTGGATTCCTGTGCCTCCTCGACGAGCTTGACGACGCGGGCAATGGTGTTGTCGGCGGCAGTGGCCGTCACCCGGACGCGCAATGCCGCATCGCCGTTGATGGTGCCCGCAAAGACTTTTTCATCGACACTCTTGCGCACCGGCGTGCTTTCGCCGGTCACCGGGGCTTCATCGATGGCGCTTTCGCCAGACAGGATCACACCATCCGCAGAGATGCGGTCGCCGGGGCGAACGAGGATCGTGGCACCAACGGCAAGGGTTTCGGCCGGAACCGCCCGTGTCTGGCCGTTCTCCTCGAGCAGCGCCTCCTTCGGCACCAGCGCCGCCAGCGACTGGATGCTTTGACGGGCTTTTCCGGCGGCAACGCCTTCGAGCAGTTCTCCGACCAGGAACAGGAAGACCACGGCCGCAGCTTCTTCGCCGGCATCGATAATCACAGCACCGATGGCAGCAATCGTCATCAGCATCTCGATCGAAAACGGTGTACCGGCCATGGCCGCCATGATGGCGCGCCGGGCGATCGGCACGAGCCCGATCAGCATGGCGACGATGAAGGCATAAGACGCAATCGACGGCACGAGATGGCCGACGGCATAGGCGATGACCAGCGCGGCACCCGAAAAGATGGTCAGCTTGCCTTTCTTGCTGGCCCACCAGGGACCGGCCGCCGGACGGCTTTCCTGTCCATGCAGGCCTTCGATTGCCGCTGGGGCTACCGGTTTCGAATGATCGTGCCCGGCAGGGCTGGCATGGTCGTGTCCGCTGTGATCGTGATCCGCATGATCATCGCCATCATGCTTGCTGTGATCGCCGTGGTCATGGCCGCAGCTGGGTTGTTTGATTTCGGTGACCGGAGCCGCCTTGCCTGCCAGTTGCGACACCGAATAACCAAGGCCGGTGACTTTCTTGGCGATGGCGGTGAGGTCGCTGACCGCATCGTGCTTGACGGTCATTGTGCCCGCAGTCACCGAAACCGAAACATCCGTGACGCCCGGCATGCGTCGCACTGCCGTGTCGATCTTGGTGGCGCAGGAGGCGCAATCCATGCCCTCCACCCGGTACCGCGTCTGTGTTGCCTCTGCCATTGTCCGCTTCCTGTATACGTTCTTGTCAAACTCTGGCATCTTCCCTACATCCTCTAGTGGCTAGAGGTGCAAGAGGGAAAATCATGAAAAACATCACGATTGGCGAGGCTGCGCGCAAAAGTGGCGTCAAGGTTCCGACAATCCGCTATTACGAGGGCATCGGCTTGCTGCGGGAGCCGAGCCGTAGCGAGGGCAACCAGCGTTCCTACGAACCAGCCGATCTCAACCGCCTGACCTTCATCCGCCACGCCCGTGAACTCGGTTTTGAAGTGGAAGCGATCCGTACGCTTCTCAGCCTGCAGGACAATCCTCTCCAGCCTTGCGCCACAGCAGATGCGATTGCCAAGGCCCGGCTCATCGAGGTGGAGCAGCGTATCCGCAGCCTGATGGCGCTGAAGGCGGAACTGGAAATGATGGTGGAAGGTTGCGGCCACGGCCGTGTCGATCAATGCCGGGTGATCGAGGTTCTTGCCGATCATGCCCAATGCACACATCACGGCCATTGAGGCGGGTTTGGAAGGATGGAATTCTGCCGATCACCGACAGAGAGCAATATTTGCAATTCCCTGGAACTTTTCGATTTTTCACGAGTTTCATCTCTTATCGATAGATGTACCCGTCCAATTTCACGCATCCGGAAGATATAATGCCCGAACGGTCCCGCCGAGCCCAGTTGCGCGAAAGTACCTCGCAAGCCCATGCCTCGCTCGACCGGATGGTCGGCTCCTTCGACAGTCTCGACGCCTACAGACAGTACCTGCGCGGAATTTCGACGTTTCGTGAGGCGGTTGAGCGAAAGCTGGTTTCAACAGTCTGGCCGGAACAATGCGACGGCTGGCAGGCCGAATTGTTTTCAAACCTCATCGCAGATGATCTGCGCGACCTGGATGTGAAGCCACAGTTGCCGGTGAACGCGCCGGATCTGGAGGAGAGCCCCGAGGTGCTTCTCGGCATGCTTTACGTGCTGGAAGGGTCGGCGCTCGGCGCCCGCGTCCTTTACAAGCGTGCCCAGCAGCTTGGCTTCGACGCCGATTTCGGCGCCCGGCATCTCGCGGTACAATCCCGCAGGAGTGATCGTTGGCCGGCGTTTCTCGCCGTGCTCGAAAATGCCGATTCCATCGACATGGAGCGGGTCGCCAATGCCTCGCGGGCAACATTTCAGACCGCCGAACAGGCATTTCGTCAGGCATCCCATGAACAAGCATGACATCGACAGCGCTGAGCCGGTCAATCTGACCAATTGCGACCGCGAGCCGATCCATCTCCCGGGCAGCACCCAGCCGCATGGTTGCCTGATTGCGTGCGATGCCCGGGCCGCAACGGTTCTCCGGCATTCCGCCAATACCGGCACGCTATTGGGCGTTCCCGGCGATATCAACGGCGTGCCGCTGGAGCAGCTGCTGGGCGCCGAAGCCACGCACACGTTGCGCAATGCGCTTGCGACGCTGCGTGAAGGCGTCCGTCCGGCCCTGTTGTCCGGGCTGAAGGTGCAGGGTGGTGTCTTCGATGTCTCCATCCATATCTTCCGCTCGACCGTCATCATCGAGTTCGAACCAGCCTCACCCGCCCAGCCGTTACAGCTGGCCCGTGGTCTGATCGGCCGGATCAGCGACATCAGCGACATCGACCCTTTGGTGCGCCAGGCGGCCCGGCTGATCCGCGGCATGCTCGAATATGACCGTGTGATGATCTATCGCTTCGAGCAGGATGGGTCCGGCAAGGTTACGGCAGAAGCCAAGCGCGGCGATCTCGAGAGCTTTCTCGGCCAGTATTTCCCGGCCAGCGATATCCCCCAGCAGGCCCGCATTCTCTATCTGAAAAACACCATTCGCATCATCGGCGATGTCGGCGGCGAACGTATTGCGCTGGTACCGGTCATCGACGCATCCGGCGAAGCGCTGGACCTGTCGCTTGCGCATCTGCGCAGCGTTTCGCCGATCCACTGCGAATACCTGCGCAACATGGGGGTTGCGGCCTCCATGTCGATTTCGATCATTGTCGATGGCGTTCTCTGGGGCCTGATTGCCTGCCACCATTACCAGCCCCGCACCTTGTCGATGGCCGAGCGGGTTGCTGCCGAAATGTTCGGCCAATTCTTTTCGCTGCATCTGACGTCTTTGAGGCAGAAATCCAGGCTCGATGCCGCCAATCGCGCCCGCGCCTCGCTCGATCGCTTCCTGCGCCTGGCCTCGCATCACGCCGATATCAGCCAGTTGTTGACGGAAAATCTCCCGGATTTCAAGGCGCTGGTGCCGTGTGACGGGATCGGGCTCTGGATGGACGGTGTCTGGAGTTCGCAGGGGTCTGTGCCGCCGGTTGCGGCGATTCCAGCGCTTTCGCGGCTGATCGGTACACTTGCCGAGGGCCGTGTCTGGGCAACGCACGCCTTGTCGCAGCGCATGCCGGAAGCGGAGGATTTTTGTGCGCAGGCGGCCGGCGTACTCGCCGTACCTCTGGCGCAGACAAGGCGGGATTATCTGTTCTTTTTCCGCAAGGAACTGGTGCAGACCCTGAACTGGGCCGGTAACCCGGAAAAGACCTATGCGACGGGGCCTTTGGGCGATCGGCTGACGCCGCGCGAGAGCTTTGCCATCTGGAAGCACACCGTGCATCAGCAGGCGCAATCATGGACGGAGGCAGACCGGGAAATTGCCGAAGTCACGCGGGTAGCGCTGGTCGAAGTCGGGCTGCGCCACAGCGAATTGATGGCAGAAGAGCGCAGCCGCGCCGATGTGCGCCAGCGCATGCTCAATGAAGAACTGAACCACCGTGTCAAGAACATTCTGTCTCTGATCAAGTCACTGGTCGGCCAGCCGCTGCAGGAAGGCCGGGCGCTGACCGATTATGTTGCCTCGCTGAAGGGCCGCATCCAGGCCCTGTCCTTTGCCCACGATCAGGTGGTGCGCGGAGATGGCGGCGGGCCGCTGACCGACCTGCTGAACGCGGAACTGTCACCCTACCGGCAGCATGCCATATCGATCGCCGTCAATGGTCCGCCGGTTCTGCTCAATTCCCGCGCTTTCTCAGTGATGGCGCTTGTCCTGCATGAGCTATCCACCAACGCTGCCAAATACGGTGCTCTGTCGCGGCCTGGCGGCCGGCTGGACGTGTCATGGTCATTGACGGTGCATGGTGACTGCGAAATCGTCTGGCGTGAAACCGGCGGTCCTCTCGTCTCCCCGCCATCCCGCACCGGCTTCGGCACCGCGCTGATCGATCGCAGCGTGCCCTATGACCTCGATGGCCATAGTGAAGTCTCCTATGCGCGCGAAGGTGTGGTGGCCCGGTTCCTGCTGCCGGCAAAGCATATTTCCCTGGCCGAACAGCCGTCCCATGCGGCAATCGGCCAAGCCACTGGCAACGAACCGTCGAAGGGAATGCTGGCCGCAGATCTGAAGGTCATGCTGGTCGAGGACCAGATGCTGATCGCGCTCGATGTTGAAGGCATGCTCGGGGATCACGGCGTCTTCGATGTGATGACCTCCGCATCTGCCGCCGATGCGCTGAGCAGGCTGGTGGACTACACGCCGGATGTGGCGATTCTCGATGTCAATCTGGGGGCAGGAACCTCTCTTGCCGTGGCGCGCGAACTGGCCGGACGAAACATTCCCTTCCTGTTTGCCACCGGCTACGGAAACAGCGAAATGATTCCTCCTGATTTTTCATGGGTACCGGTCATTCGCAAACCGTATGACAGCACATCGCTGATCACCACGATTATGGGGCTTCTGGAGAACAGGGACAGCCGTTGATCCGATCGAACGCGATGGCCTGATTGCCTCCCACCGGTCGGTCGGATAGGGTCCAGCCGAAAGGGCAGGGCGCAATGGTCCGCCGAAACCGGAATTCGTCATGACGCTTCAGGGAAAACGCATCCTCCTCATCATTTCCGGCGGTATCGCGGCCTATAAGAGCCTCGATCTCATCCGCCGCCTGCGGGAACGCGGCGCCTCTGTCCGTCCGGTAATGACGGCGGGAGCGCAGGCGTTCGTGACGCCGCTCGCAGTCGGGGCGCTGGCTGCCGACAAGGTGTTCACCGAGCTGTTTTCCCGCGAGGACGAACAGGATGTCGGCCATATCCGCCTTGCCCGCGATTGCGACCTGATCGTCATCGCCCCTGCCACCGCCGGCCTGATGGCGAAAATGGCGAACGGCCTGGCCGACGATCTCGCCTCGACCATCCTTCTGGCGACGGACAAGCCGGTGCTCGCCGCACCAGCGATGAACCCGAAAATGTGGTCGCACACCGCCACCCGCCGCAATCACGCGACGCTGGTGGCAGATGGTATCCACTTCATCGGCCCGGCCTCCGGCGAAATGGCTGAAAGCGGCGAAAAAGGCGAAGGCCGGATGGCCGAACCCTTGGACATCGTCGCCGCCGCCGAAGCGTTGCTCGATAATGGCCCGAAACCATTGGCTGGCAAGAAAGCCATTGTCACATCCGGCCCGACGCATGAGCCGATCGATCCGGTACGCTATATCGCCAACCGCTCATCCGGCAAGCAGGGCCATGCCATCGCCGCAGAACTCGCCCGGCTCGGGGCTGACGTCACGCTGGTCTCCGGGCCGGTGACGATCGCTGATCCGAAAGGTGTCACGGTCGTCCATGTCGAGCGGGCCGAAGAAATGCGCGATGCCGTTATCGGATCATTGCCGGCCGATATCGCCGTGATGGTCGCGGCCGTCGCCGACTGGCGGGTGGCGAGCGCGTCCGGCAACAAGATCAAGAAGCAGCCCGGCGAAGCGCCGCCACCGCTGTTGCTCACCGAAAACCCGGATATCCTGAAAACCATCGGCCATCACGCCAAACGGCCGAAACTGGTGGTCGGGTTTGCGGCGGAGACGCAGAATGTCGCCGAAAACGGCCGCTCCAAGCTGCAACGCAAGGGTGCCGATTACATCCTCGCCAACGACGTCTCACCCCATACCGGCATCATGGGCGGTGACCGCAACACTGTGAAGGTGATCGGCAAGTCGGGTGATGAGGACTGGCCGGAAATGGACAAGCAGGCCGTTGCCGAGCGGCTCGGCACACTGATCGCCTCACATTTTTCCTGACGCCATCCGTTCCATCCGGGACGTATCAGGCGCAGCACCTGCGGTTCCGAACAGCCGCACATCGACGCCGTTTTCACCGACGATGACGGCGGTGCCGTCCGGAATTTCCACCCAGGCATTGTCGTCGTCGTTCAGCGGTTCGGAGACGAGGCAATAGCCGCCGCTCGGTCCCATCGGCGCCGCATAGAGTGTCGGTGCTTTCCAGTCCGATGCGTAGCGCACCGCATAGAGGTCGTGGCCGTCGGAAAGGGCGGCGGTGAACCGCACCAGAACCTTGCGCTCCAGATGTTCTGCCAGCCGTTCGACGAAGGCCAAAGTCTCGGCAATCGCGCCCAACGGATCCTGCTCGAGGCCGAATTGCAGCGCCAGCAGAAACAGCAGCTCGCTGTCGGTCGAGCCGGTGCGGGCGGTGTAGAGATCATTGTCGAGCATCGCTTCCATCGGCCGGCGCAGATGTTCGAAATCGCCGATCTGGCCGTTGTGCATGAAGGACCAGCGGCCGTGCACGAAGGGATGACAGTTATCGCGCCGTGTGCCCCCGCCCGTTGCGGCCCGCACATGCGCGAGAAACAGCGGTGAGCGGATTTGCCGGGCGATGCTCTTCAGATTGCAATCCGACCAGGCGGGCAGGATGTCGCGGTAACGGCCGGGTTCCGGATGATCGCCGTACCAGGCGATGCCGAAACCATCACCGTTGGTCGCCGTCTTGGCGCGGGTGGCGCAATGGGATTGCTCGATCAGCGAGTGGGCCGGCGACGACACCAGTTCTTCCAGATAAAGCGGCTCTCCACGATAGGCTGCCCAGCGGCACATGCAGGATACTCCGGATCGCGGGGATGGCCCGCCTTGATGGTTCGTTAACCATGATATTGCCCGATCATCCGGCCGAACATGGTAAAAATGCGTTAACGAACAGCATCATTTCCGCATCTTGCCGGGTCAATCTGCCATTTTTGGACGCGAGGTCTGTTTCTTCGGGAATGTTGGATGGAAAGCCAATCCATCCGAATGGCTGTCGGGACGGTGCGAAACGGAAAACAGTAAGAAAAATGCAGATGTGGAATGTACATTCTATTCCTGCTCGGAATATTTGCATAAGGTTCTGCCGATAGCACGAAGCAGGAAGAGACCCGGACAGATGGCCGAAACCGAACAAAACATCGCCATTCCGCAGGATTTCGACGGGCTCAAGACGATCATCCTCGAGCGCAAGGCCCAGTTGCCGAAGCGGTTGCGCCAGGTGGCTGCCTACGCCCTCGACAATCCCGACGAAATCGCCTTCGGCACGGCGGCCAGCATCGCCACATCAGCCGATGTCCAGCCGTCGACGCTGGTGCGCTTTGCCCAGCATTTCGGTTTCGAGGGGTTTTCCAGCCTGCAGCAGATCTTTCGCGCACGGTTGCGCGAGCGCACGCCCGGCTATGACGAGCGCCTGAAGGCGCTGAGCGGCAACGACCACAGCAAGCTGGAAAGCGGCTCGATCTTCAACGGCTTCGTGGCTGCCGCCCATCGTTCGCTGGACAATATCGCCAGCTCCGTCGAACCCGAAGCCTTCGAGCGCGCCGTCAATATTCTGGCCGGTGCCGAAACCATCTACCTCGTCGCCAAGCGGCGCTCCTATCCGATCTCCGGCTACATGGCCTATGCCTTCGGCAAGCTGAAGGTCAAATACCAGATGGTCGGCACGGCAGCCGGGATCGATGACGATATCCTGGCGATGGCAGGACCGCAGGACGCGGCGTTTGCCGTCAGTTTCTCGCCTTACGCCTCCGAAAGCGTCAATCAGGCGAAATTGCTCGCCAGCCGCAAGGTGCCTGTCGTCTCGCTGACCGATTCGGCCTTCTCGCCGCTCGCAGAATCCTCGAAGGTCTGGTTCGAGCTTGTCGAGGCCGATCACGCCGGGTTTCGCTCGCTGTCGGCTAGCATGGCTTTCGCCATGGCCTTGACGGTCGCCGTTGCCGAAAAAAGACGGCGGATCAGCGAAGATCGTTCAATGGAATGAAAATTCCATATTGACGAAATGACGGAATTTATGTTTCATAAAGGCGACACCCACCAGCCAATAAAAATGTCGGCGCGACGCAAGCGCCCGTCGGGAGGACGCAGTGAGCCAGATCAACGGGACGCAGGCCGACAAGTCGCTTGACCTCATTACCATCGGCCGGGCCTCGGTCGATCTTTACGGCCAGCAGATCGGAACCCGGCTTGAAGATGTCGCCAGCTTCGCCAAGTCCGTCGGTGGTTGCCCCACCAATATCTCGGTCGGCACCGCGCGCCTCGGCCTGAAATCAGCACTTCTGACCCGCGTCGGCAAGGAGCAGATGGGCCGCTTCATCCGCGAGCAACTGGAGCGGGAAGGCGTAGAGACCAAGGGCATCGTCACCGATCCCGAGCGGCTGACGGCCCTTGCCATCCTGGCCGTCGAAAGCGACCATTCCTTCCCGCTTTTGTTCTACCGCGACAATTGCGCCGACAGTGCGCTGTGTGAAGACGATGTTTCCGAAGACTTCATCTGCTCGGCCCGCGCCATCCTGGTCACCGGAACGCATTTCGCCAAGCCCCATACGGATGCTGCCCAGCGCAAGGCGATCCGCATCGCCAAGCAAAGCGGCGCCAAAGTGGTGTTCGATATCGATTACCGCCCGAACCTCTGGGGCCTTGCCGGCCATGACGCCGGCGACAACCGCTACATCGCCTCCGAAAAGGTCTCCGCCCATCTGAAGACGGTGCTGGCCGATTGCGACCTGATCGTCGGCACCGAAGAAGAAGTTCTCATCGCATCCGGCGACAGCGACCTTTTGGCGGCGCTGAAAACCATCCGCGCCAATTCCAAGGCGACGATCGTCTTGAAGCGCGGCCCGATGGGCTGCATCGTCTATGACGGCGACATCTCCGACGATCTCGAAGATGGCATTGTCGGCAAGGGTTTCCCGATCGAGGTCTATAACGTGCTCGGTGCCGGTGACGCCTTCATGTCGGGCTTCCTGCGCGGTTGGCTGAAGGGCGAGCCGCATGCGACGTCGGCCACCTGGGCCAATGCTTGCGGTGCTTTTGCCGTCTCCCGCCTGCTCTGCGCACCGGAAATCCCCACCTGGACCGAGCTGCAATTCTTCCTCGAAAACGGCAGCAAGGAAAAGGCGCTGCGCAAGGACGAGGCGATCAACCACGTCCACTGGGCAACGACCCGCCGCCGCGAAATCCCGCAGTTGATGGCGCTTGCCATCGATCACCGCAGCCAGCTGGAAGATCTGGCCGGGGACAATGCCGAGCTTTTGGCCCGCATTCCGGCCTTCAAGGTCCTCGCAGTTAAGGCGGCCGAACGCATCGCCAATGGCCGTCCGGGCTTCGGCATGCTGATCGACGACAAGTATGGCCGTGACGCGCTCTATGCCGTCAACAAGAACTTCTGGATCGGCAAGCCGATCGAGCTCCCCGGCTCGCGTCCACTGCAGTTCGAGTTCAGTCAGGATCTCGGAAGCCGGCTGATCGAATGGCCGGTCGATCACTGCATCAAGGTCTTGAGCTTCTTCCATCCGGATGATCCGGCTGAGCTGAAGGCCACCCAGATCGCCAAGCTGCGCTCCGCCTTCGAAGCGGCCCGCAAGGTCGGCCGCGAAATACTGATCGAGATCATCGCCGGCAAGCATGGCACGCTGGATGACAACACGATCCCGCGCGCGCTGGGCGAACTCTATGATGCCGGCCTGAAGCCGGATTGGTGGAAGCTGGAGCCGCAGGCAAGCCGCGCCGCCTGGGCCGCCATCGATGCCGTCATCGAAAAGCGCGACCCGCTTTGCCGCGGTGTTGTCCTACTCGGATTGGAAGCCCCATATGAAGCGTTGAAGGAAGGTTTTACCGCTGCCCGCACGTCAAAGACCGTCAAGGGTTTTGCCGTCGGCCGGACGATCTTTGCCGAAGCCAGCAAGGCCTGGCTGGCTGGCGAGATCGACGACGAACAGGCAATCGCCGATATGGCGGGCAGGTTTGAGGCGCTGGTCAACCTCTGGCTCGGGCTGGGGGAAACCAAGGCGGCTTGATGGGATGGTGTGGCCTTCGTGGCTGCACCCCCTCTGTCGGCGACGCCGACATCTCCCCCTCAAAGGGGGAGATGAACCGATACTGATGTGGCCCAAATGGGAAAAGAATGATCTCCCCTCTTGAGGGGGAGATGTCCCAAAGGGACAGAGGGGGGTAAAACTTTCCTCATAGACAGGATTTAATGCGAGGCAATGTCCTCGTTCGAGGAGGAAACGATGAGCCAGAAAACCGTTCGCCTGACCATGGCGCAAGCCGTCGCGCGGTTTCTCACCAGGCAGATGACCGTGATCGACGGCGAGAAGACGCCGATCTTTGGTGGTGTCTTTGCCATTTTCGGCCATGGCAATGTCGCCGGTATCGGCGAGGCGCTGCATGGTATCAAGGATACGCTGCCGACCTATCGCGCCCAGAACGAGCAGGGCATGGCCAATGCGGCGATTGCGTTTGCCAAGGCAAGCTTCCGCCGCCGCTTCATGGCCTGCACCACCTCGATCGGCCCCGGTGCGCTCAATATGGTGACATCGGCGGCGCTCGCCCATGTCAACCGCCTGCCTGTCCTGCTTCTCCCCGGCGATGTCTTTGCCAATCGCCGTCCCGATCCGGTTTTGCAGCAGATCGAGGATTTCGGCGACGGCACCATGACGGTGAATGATTGCTTCAAGCCGGTGTCGCGCTATTTCGACCGCATCACCCGCCCCGAACAGATCATCCCGGCGCTGCGCCGCGCCATGCAGGTGCTGACCGACCCCGCAGATTGCGGCCCGGTCACGCTGTCGCTCTGCCAGGATGTGCAGGCGGAAGCCTATGATTACCCGGAAAGTTTCTTCGACGAAAAGGTCTGGTCGACCCGCCGCCTGCATCCGGATGCGGATGAACTCGCCCATGCGATTACGGTGCTGAAATCCGCCAGGAAGCCGGTGATCATTTCCGGCGGCGGCGTGCTCTATTCCGAAGCCAGTAAGACGCTCGCTGCCTTTGCGGAAAGACATGGCATTCCCGTTGTCGAAACCCAGGCCGGCAAGTCGTCGCTGCCGCATAGCCATCCGCTCAACATGGGCTCGGTCGGCGTCACCGGCACGTCTGCGTCCAACCAGATGGCCGAGGATGCCGATGTGGTTCTTGCCGTCGGCTCGCGCCTGCAGGATTTCACCACCGGCTCCTGGTCGCTGTTCAAGAACGACGACTTGAAGATCATCGGCCTCAATACGCAAGCCTTCGATGCCGCCAAGCATGAGGCCCTGCCGCTGGTCTCCGACGCCCGCGTCGGTCTCGATGCGCTCAGCGCCGCCCTCGGTTCGCACAAGGTCGATACCGCCTGGACGCAGAAGGCAACGGACGGAAAGGCCGAATGGCTGAAGGCAGCAGCTAAGGCGACCGCGGCGACCAATGCAGCACTTCCGTCCGACGCCCAGGTCATCGGTGCTGTCCAGCGCGCCCGCAAGGAAAACACCACGCTGGTCTGCGCCGCCGGCGGCCTGCCCGGCGAATTGCACAAGCTCTGGCAGGCGGATGCGCCTGGCAGCTATCACATGGAATACGGCTTCTCGACCATGGGCTACGAAGTGGCCGGCGGTCTCGGCGTCAAGCTTGCCAAGCCCGACAGCGACGTCATCGTCATGGTCGGCGACGGCAGCTACATGATGCTGAATGCCGAGATCGCCTCATCGATCATGCTTGGCGCCAAGATCACCATCGTGCTGCTCGACAATGCCGGCTATGGCTGCATCAACCGGCTGCAGATGGCGACCGGCGGTGCCAACTTCAACAACCTTTTGCGCGACACCCATCATGTGACGCTGCCGGCGATCGATTTTGCCGGGCATGCCGCTGCCATGGGGGCGCTCACCCGCAAGGTCGCCTCGATCAGCGAGCTGGAAATCGCGCTGAAGGAAACCGCCGGCGAAAACCGCACCACCGTTATTGTCATCGATACCGACCCGCTGATCACCACGGACGAGGGCGGTAACTGGTGGGATGTGGCGGTCCCAGAAGTCTCCGCCCGGCCGCAGGTCAACGAAGCCCGCAAGGGCTACGAAAAGGCACTCGCGTCCCAGCGTATCGGTTAGTACAGGCCATCACAAACTCCGTCATCCTCGGGCTTGACCCGAGGATGACGGGAATACAGGACGATCAGGAAGGCCGATCGCCTTCCTCCAAGGAGAATTTTCATGAAAGCCAAACTCGGCATGTCGCCCATCGCCTGGTGGAACGACGACCTTCCGGAACTGAGCGACGACGTGTCGCTGGAGGAATGCCTGCGCCAGTCGCGCAGCGCCGGCTTCACCGGCATGGAGCAAGGGCGCCGTTTTCCGAACAATCCGAATGAGATGCTGCCGATCCTGCGCGCGGCCGACGTGACGCTCTGTGGTGGCTGGTTTTCCGGCACGCTGGTCGATGAGGATCTGTCCGCCAACAAGGACCGCATCGCACCGATGATCGAGCTGTTCAAGGCCGTCAACGCGCCTTGCATCGTCTATGGCGAAGTCGGCCGTTCGATCCAGGGCGACCGCTCGAAGCCGCTTGCTACCAAGCCGCGCCTTGGCGATGATGAGATGAAGGCCTATGCCCGCCGCGTCACCGAATTCGGCGAATGGTGCGCCGATCAGGGCATGCCGCTCTCTTACCATCATCACATGGCCGCCGTCGTCGAAACCGAGCCGGAACTCGACGCCTTCATGAAGAATTCGGGCGAAGGCATTCCGCTGCTGCTCGACGCCGGCCATCTGGCTTTCGCCGGCGGCGACGTCCTGCGCGCCATCGACAACCACCATGCCCGTATCAACCACGTGCACGTGAAGGACATCCGTCAGTCTGTCATCGATGGTCTCGATCGCAGCAAGCAATCCTTCCTCGACGCTGTGGCACTCGGCGCCTTCACCGTACCGGGCGATGGCTCGCTTGATTTCGGCGCCATCGTCAAGCGCTTCGCCGACTATGGCTATGAAGGCTGGTTCGTCGTCGAGGCCGAGCAGGACCCGCGCAAGTCGCCGCCTGCCAAGATGGCGGAGATCGGCCATGCCGAACTGATGCGCGTCATGACCGCTGCAGGCTATACCGTGGAAACGGAAGGTTTCCCCAAAGGGTGATAGCTTTGGAGCTTTTTGGCTGGGGGTGTTTTATCCCTCACCAACTTCGGCCAAGGGTTCGCGAACGCTCACCCGGCCTGCGTATCCTCTCCCGCAAGGGGAGAGGTAAACCCGCCGCACTATCTGCCTCATCTGAGGGGCGGTGATCGTGGCACCCTACCTCTCCCCTTGCGGGAGAGGATAGTAAGCCCGCGTGAGACGCAGTCGAACGCATGGGCGCACTTGGTGAGGGGTAACAAACGCTCCTCGAACACATTAGGAGAACGTCATGCCGAACCTGCTCGTAAAACCCAAGGGCGACGAAGGCCGTGTTACCCATGTCACGCCCGAAACCGCCGGCTGGACCTATGTCGGCTTCGATCTCAACAGGTTGAAGGCAGGTGAGACGGTCTCGGGCGAGACCGGCGAACGCGAGGTCTGCCTGGTGTGGGTCAGTGGCAAGGGCGAGACCAGCGTCGATGGTGAAGATTTTGGCGTGGTGGGCGAGCGCATGAGCCCGTTCGACGGCGCGCCGCATGCTTTGTATGTCGCGCCGGGCGCGACATGGCGGGTAAAGGCGGTCACGGATCTCGAGCTCGCCGTCTGCTCCGCGCCGGGCGGTGGCGACTTCAAGACCAGGCCGATCCCTGCAGGCACCCACCCGCAGATGACGCGCGGCAAGGCTACCAACACCCGCTATGTCACCAATATCATGCCGGAAGACGACAATGCGGCGCATTCGCTGCTCGTCGTGGAAGTGATCACACCGGGTGGTCATACCTCGTCCTATCCGCCGCATAAGCATGACGAGGACAATCTGCCGGCCGAAAGCTTCCTCGAGGAAACCTATTATCACCGGCTGAATCCGGCTCAGGGCTTCGCCATGCAGCGCGTCTATACCGACGATCGCTCGCTGGACGAAACGATGGCGGTGGAGGATCGCGACGTGACGCTGGTGCCGAAGGGTTATCACCCGGTCGCCGCGATCCATGGTTACGACCTTTATTATCTCAATGTCATGGCCGGCCCGTCGCGCGTCTGGAAATTCAACAACGCCCAGGAACATGCTTGGCTGTTCACCGGCGTCTAATGCGCTAGGTTCCTCCTGATCAGGGAGGAACCGTCATGCATATCGATGGACATTGTCACTGCGGCGCGATCGCTTATGAGGCGGAGATCGATCCGGACAAGGTCGGCATCTGCCATTGCACCGATTGCCAGCACCTGACCGGTTCGGCCTACCGGGTGACGGTCTCGGTGCCGAAGGCTGATTTCCGCATCACCGCCGGCGCGCCAAAGACCTATACCAAGACCGGCGACAATGGCCGCACGCGCTATCAGATGTTCTGCGGTGCCTGCGGCTCGCCAATCTATACGACCGGCATCGGCGAGGACGCCGGGGAAGTCGGCATCCGCTGGGGCAATATCACCCAGCGCCGTGCGCTTGCGCCAAACCACCAGATCTGGTGTTCTTCAGCGGCAAACTGGTTTGGCGAGCGCGATGCGCTGCCGGGCCGGGAGCGCGACTGAGGAATGATCGACGGATGAAGACCAGCCAGTTCCGGATGCAGAAATGTGCGATCGAAGGCGTGGAGGCCGTGGAGGCCGACACCGCGCACAGTTTCGGCCGCCATACGCATGACCAGTTCGGCATCGGCGTTATCATCCGCGGCGCCCAGAAATCCGCCAGCGGCCGCGGCCCGGTCGAGGCCGGCCCCGGCGATATAATCACCGTCAATCCGGGCGAAGTGCATGATGGCCATCCGATCGATGCGCAAGGGCGCTCCTGGCGGATGCTCTATTTCGATCCGAGCCTGATGGCAGACGCGGTTCTGGACATCGGCGAAGGCCAGCCAGAGGATTTCGTATTTTCAAAGCCGGTGATGAGCGATGGGCATGTCGCCCAGCGACTCCTGCCGGTCTATGCGGCGATGACGCAGATGCGCGAAACGCTGGCGCCGGAAACCGGCTTTCTCCAGCTGGTGGCATCGCTGATGGATCGCAACCCTGCCTCCCGCTTCGTCCCGCCATCCATCGTCCGAGCAAAGAATTTGCTGGATGATGATCCCACTGCCGCCACAACCCTGGCCGACCTTGCTGCCGCAAGCGGGCTCAGCCGTTTCCAGGTGGTGCGGGCCTTCTCCGAGGTCACGGGCATGACGCCGCATGCGTATCTGGTCCAGCGCCGTATCAGGTGGGTTCGCCGAATGATCGCCAAGGGCATGCCGCTTGCCGACGCCGCTTTCGCCGGCGGTTTCGCAGATCAGAGCCACATGACCCGGGCTTTCGTCCGCGCCTATGGCATCACGCCCGGAGCCTATGCGCTGGCCCATAACTGACATTCTGCAATTTCGTTCAAGACCGATGGGCCGCCGATCCGTTTACTGCGGCTTCCCCTGTTGAACGGAGTGCGTCGTGACCCTCGAATATCTGCTGACATCCATCATCGTCATCCTGCTGCCCGGAACCGGCGTGCTCTACACGCTGGCAACGGGCCTCAATTCCGGCGCGCGCGCCAGCATCCTCGCGGCCTTCGGCTGCACGCTCGGTATCCTTCCGCATATCATCGCCAGCATTGCCGGTCTGGCCGCCCTCTTGCACACCAGCGCGCTGGCCTTTGAAGTGATCAAATATCTCGGCGTCGCCTATCTGCTCTACATGGCCTGGAGTGTTCTGCGCGATGCCGACAGCCTGCAGGTGACGGAAGAAGCCCGGCCCATGCGGGCGGGCAAGATCATCGGTACGGCTATTCTGCTCAACAGTCTCAATCCGAAACTGTCGCTGTTCTTTCTGGCCTTCCTGCCGCAATTTGTGCCGGATGCGACGCCGTCGCCCACCCTGTTCATGCTGTGGCTTGCCGCCATATTCATGGTGCTGACCTTCGTCGTCTTCTTGGTTTACGGCGTCTTTGCTGCGGGCGCGCGGCGCTATGTCATCTCCCGCCCGGGCGTTACGCTCTGGCTGCGGCGCGGTTTTGCCGGTGCCTTCGGGCTGATGGGGCTGCGGCTGGCGCTGTCGGCGCGGTAAGGCGGGCAAGAAAGCGTCCGCGCACCGGGGGAAGGGCGATATCCGTTTGATCTTGAGGGGGAATCCCCTTATTCGAACGGGGTAAGCCGCACGGTCACAAGACAAGCGGCGACCTTCAAAGGAGCCAGCCCCCGTGTCTTCCGCGTCCTCGCCGGTATTCGGCAAGAAATACTCCGCCTTCCTGTTCGACATGGATGGAACGCTTCTGAGTTCCATCGAAGCGGCCGAACGGGTCTGGGGAAAATGGGCTGAAAGCCACGGCCTCGACGTCGCGACCTTCCTGCCGACCATGCATGGCAAGCGCGGCGTCGATACGATCCGCCAGCTCGGCCTGCCGGGTGTCGATCCGGTTGCCGAGGCAGCTCTGATCACACAACTGGAAATGGACGATACCGATGGCGTCAAGCCGCTGCCGGGCGCAATCGAATTCCTGAAAAGCCTGCCGCCGGAACGTTGGGCGATCGTTACTTCGTCGCCCCGCGAACTGGCCAAGGTGCGCATCGCCGCCGCCGGCCTGCCGGAGCCGAAATTCATCGTCATCGCCGAGGATGTTTCACGCGGAAAACCGAGCCCGGAATGCTACCTGCTCGGCGCCAAGCGCGTCGGCTTTGATGCCAAGGACTGCCTTGTGTTTGAAGACGTCGCGGCTGGCGTGATAGCCGGTGAATCGGCCGGTTCTGACGTGATGGTCATTACCGCCACGCACACGCATCCGTTCGAAACGTCGCATCCGACGATCCCGGGTTATATCGGCATCGAAGTCTCGGTCGATGAAAACGGCGATCTCACCCTGACGGATCGCCGCTGATCAAACCTTGTCAGCGTTCTCCATGCGCGAGAATGTTGACGATCGTACCAAAGGGGTCGCGAACGTAAAAGCGCCGCACCCCCCAAGGCTCGTCGGTGATGCCGTAGACGATCTCCAGGCCCATCCGCTTGGCCTTGGAGTAGACAGCATCAACATTATCGACCTCGATCGAAAGCTGCGGCACCGGCGTACCGGAGCCGCCCTCACTGGCGACGGAGATCTGCGCCGGTGCCTGCTCCCCGGATGCGAAGGTCAGGATCCAGCCATGATCCATGACAAGATCGAGGCCGAGCAGTTCGCCATAGAAAGCCCGCCCAGCCTGCGGATCGGTAGCTTCAAGATTGGCGACGATGCGAAGGACGGTCATCGCTTAACTTTCCGCCGCACGCGCCTTCGCCATCGACTCGTCGAGTTGCGAGATCAGCGACAGCAGGATGTCATTCGCCGGGGTCGGCACGTCGGCCATGCGCCCCAGCAGCGTGATGGCGCGGGTGAGCGGCGTGATTTCCATCGGGCGGCCCTGTTCGAGATCCTGCAGCATCGAGGTCTTGGCATTGCCGAGACCGCGGCCATGTTCCATCTTCTCGTCCACCGTCTCGCGGACATGGCATCCGAGCCGTTCGGCCACGGCGTGAACCTCCGTCATGACCTGCTTGACGAGGTCAACGGCCGGGCCATCCATGATCTCCGAGATCCGCCCCCTGGTCAGCGCACTGATCGGGTTGAAGGCCGCGTTGCCGAGAAACTTCAACCAGATCTCGTCGCGGATGCGGTCCGTCGTCTTGATCGTCCAGCCGCTGGCCCGCAACAGATCGGCAATCGCTGCAAGTTCCGGCGACATCGTGCCGGTGGGCGCGCCGAGATGGAGCAGGCCGCCGCTGGTGAGCCGGATATGGCCGGGCTCCAGCATCTGCGCGCCCTGATAGATGACGCCGCCGATGACGCGCTCCGGGCCGATCCGCTGCCAGACCAGACCATCCGGATCGAGCGCCTCCACCTGCCGGCCTTCAAGGCCGCTCGCCGTATCGCCATGGAAATACCACCACGGAATACCGTTCTGGATCATTACCACCCGGCCACCGGGCTTCAGCATTCCGGCGATATCGGCGCTGGCCGAGGTCAGCTGATGCCCCTTGAGCGTCACGATGACGAGGTCTTGAGGGTCGAGATCGCCCGCCTTGTCGGTGGCAGCAAATTTCGCGACCAGCGGCTCGGTCTTGCCCGGCTCGTAAAGATGCAGTCCATTGTCCCGGATGGCCTTCAGATGCCCCCCACGGGCGATGGCCGTGATCGTAGCGCTCTTGAGCATAGGGGAGGTGGCAAGCCTTGCTGCCAGCGCGCCGCCGATGGCGCCGGCGCCGAAAATACAGATGTTGCGAAACTGGCCCAGGCTGTTCGCTTCGGTCTTGTCCATGTCATCCCCTCCAGGCGCGTCGTTCGATCGATGTTGTTAGTAGCAATGGCAAAAGCATGCGGCCAGCGGTGAAATCTCGCCGTCGCCGAAAAGTGATCACGCCCGCGCAATCCTGGAAGGGCGAACGCGCAACAAGAGGTCGCTCCCGGACGTCGACAGGGTCGGAGGGCACCGTTAAGCTCCGGCCAAATCCTCCCTTTTCTGCCGGAGAACCCGATGCCGAACAAACCCGCCGTCATCACCGAGCCGGCCCGCCAGATCGATGTCATCCACGAAACCGATGTGCTGGTGGTCGGCTCCGGCCCGGGTGGTCTGGCGGCAGCACTGGCCGCTGCGCGGGCCGGTGTTTCCGTCACCTTGGTCGAGCGCTTCGGCTGTTTCGGCGGTAATATCACCGTCGTCGGCGTGGAAGGCTTCGCCTGGTACCGGCATGAGGCGACGGTCGAGGCGGGCGGCATCGGCTGGGAATTCGAGGAACGGGCCAAGGCGATGGGGGCCGCCGTGCCCGAGAGCCAGTCGCTCAGCTACGAGTTGGATTCGGAAGGTTTCAAGCTGGTCGCCGACCGGCTGGTGGAAGAGGCGGGCATCCGCGCGATGCTGCACCGCCAGTTTGTCGCCCCGATCATGGATGGCACTGCGATCAGGGGCATCATCGTCGAATCCAAGGCCGGACGGGAAGCCATTCTCGCCGCCCGGGTGATCGACGCGACAGGTGATGCCGACGTCGCCCATCGCGCCGGTGCGCCGACCTTCAAAACATCGGTGGAAGAAATGCAGGCAGCATCTGTGATGTTTCACCTGGCAGGGGTCGACAAGAAGGCCTTCATGGCTGGCGTCCGCTCCGATCCGCAGACCTATAGTGATTGGTCGACCGGCGAATGGCAGATCGAGACATCGGGCAAGGAAGACCAGATGTTCTCGCCCTTCCTCGGCAAGCCCTTCGCCCAGGCCATCCGCGACGGCGTCATTCCAGCGCATCTGAATACGATTTCAGGCACCTGGGGCGCGCTGCACGATACCGGCGAACTCACCTACATGAACCTCATTCATCTCGCGGGCTGTGACGGCACGGATCCGGACAGCATGACCCGTTTCGAGATCGAGGGCCGCCGGCAGTCCATGCTGGCGATCGAGGCCCTGCGCCGCTATACGCCGGGCTGCGAGGGCGCGCGCCTGCGCAATTTCGGCATGAGCATCGGCATCCGCGATACCCGCAAGATCGATGCCGCCTACAACATGACCGAAAGCGATGTGCGCAACGAAGGCCGCTTCGAGGATACGATCGGCATCTATCCGGAATTTATCGATGGTTATGGTGTGCTGATCCTGCCGACCACCGGACGCTACATGCACATTCCATACCGGTCGCTTTTGCCCAAGGGCATCGAAAACCTGTTGGTCGCCGGCCGGGCAATCGGCGGCGACCGCATCGCCCATGCCGCAACGCGTAACATGGCGTGTTGCGCGGTGGCGGGGCAGGGGGCTGGGG
>UCKS01000090.1 GCA_900473045.1 Hyphomicrobiales bacterium | reverse complement strand
AGATCGGCACGCCGATGGAAATTTATCGCCGTCCGGCAAGCCGCTTCGTTGCAGGGTTCGTCGGGTCGCCGCCCATGAATTTCGTGCCCTTGAAGAGTGCGACAGGCAACGGCAGGACGCTGACGATCGGCACCAACGGCCTTGGCGATATCAGCGCCGCATTCCAGCTGTCCAAAAGCTTTTCAGCGGACGGCGCAAGCCTTGGCATTCGCGCCGAGGATGTTTCCGTGCTGCCGGCCGGACAGACAGGCATCACGCTCACCGCTGAAGTCGTCGAACGGCTTGGTGATCGTACGCTCATCTATGGCCATCTCGCCGATGGTACAAAACTGACCGCAGAAACCGATGGCCGCAGCCAAGCGCGCGGGGGTGATACGCTGCAGATCGCACTTGATACGACGGCCATTCACCTCTTTGACGCGGCGGGCATCGCTCATCACGCGGAGGGCGAGTGACATGGCCGAAAGCTATCGCCGCAGCCAGTGGAGCAACAGCCTCTTCATCCTTCCCTATCTTTCCGTCTTTGTGGTTCTGCTGGTCTTTCCGCTCTTCTGGGGCGCGTGGCTGAGCCTGCATAAGGTCGATCTTTTCGGCCCGGGCCGCTTCGTCGGTTTGGGAAACTACGTACGCGTGCTGGCCGACCCGGTCTTCCTGCAGGCGCTGCGCAACAGCATCATCTTCGTACTGATCAGCGTTCCCGCACTGGTGGTTCTCGGACTGTTTCTCGCTCTTGCCCTCAACAAGACGACGCGGACGACCTCGTTCCTGCGCGGCCTGTTCTTTTCGTCATCCGTGCTTTCGGTGACGATCGTAACGCTGATCTGGCGGTTCGTCTTCATTCCGGGCGATGGTCTTTTGGCAGTAGTATCCGAGCAGTTCGGCCTACAGCCGGTCAATTTCCTGTCGACCAGCGGTTGGTCGCTGTTTTCCGTCGGCGTCGCCACCGTCTGGTGGTGTGTCGGCCTGCCGATGATGTTGTTTCTCGCAGCGCTGCAGCAGATTCCCAACGATCTCTATGAAGCAGCAGCGCTCGATAATGCCAGTCCGTGGCGCGTGCTGACCCGCGTCACCCTGCCGTCGATCGCCCGCACCATCATGCTGGTGACAATCATCCAGATCGTCATGCAGTTCCAGCTTTTCGGCCAGGCGCAAATCATGACCAATGGTGGTCCGAACGGCACCTCCCGGCCGCTGGTAATGTATATCTATGAAGTTGGCTTCGTTCGCTGGGATGTCGGCAAGGCCGCCGCAGCGTCCGAGTTCCTGTTCCTCATCATTCTCGTGGCAGCGACGGCGCAGTACGTCATCTCGAGCCGCAATTCGGAGGCGTCCGAATGAGCAAGGATCAATCGACCTACCGTCCCGACGCGCTGACCGGCAATCGCACGCTGCTTGCAATCGCCATAGCACTCTCCATCGTGATGATGGCGCCCGTCGCCTGGCTCGTCGGCCTTTCGATCAAGGACAACAAGGAGCTGATGCTCGGAACGGAATCCGTTTTCGAGCTGCCCTATACGCTCGTCAACTACGTCAACATCCTCTACTCGTCGCAGGCCTTCGGCTGGTTCTTCAACAGCCTCGTGGTAGCGATCGGGCAGACGGCCGGCGTGCTCATCCTGGCCTCGCTCGCTGGTTATGCTTTTGCCCGCCTCGAGTTTCCGTTCCGCAAGACGATTTTCGTCATCGTGCTGTTCGGTCTCGCCGTGCCGGAACAGGCCGTCATCATCGCCCGTCACCAGATGTTCAACTGGTTCGGCCTGCACAACTCCTATATCGGGCTGATGCTGCCCGGCATGTCGTCCGCCTTCGGCGTCTTCCTGATGACCCAGTTCTTCAAGGCGATCCCCAAGGAAATCGACGAAGCAGCATTGCTCGACAATGCTTCGCCGATGCGGATTTTCTGGAAGGTGCTCTTGCCACTCACGCTGCCGGCCCAGGCGACGCTCGGCATCTTCACCTTCCTGCATGCCTGGAACGACTACTGGTGGCCGCTGATCTCCGCGACGCGCAAGGAGATGTTCACGCTCACCATCGGCATTGCATCGTCGCAGACCAACTTTGCCCAGAGCGAAGGGCTTGGTTTTCTCAGCGCCCAGGCGGTCTTTGCCAGCCTGCCGGTGCTGATCGTCTACGTGATTTTCCAACGCCATATCGTTACCGCGGTATCGGGTGGTGCTGTGAAGTGACTGTTGCTGCGGCCGGGAGGAATGGCCGCAGCAGGTTTCAACGGGGCAGGGAGCCCCTTTCAACGGGAGAGACAGACATGAGACGTTTTCTACTCAGCACCGCCGCAGTGATTGCACTGACCTGCGCCACCTCGGCGCATGCCCAGACCAAGATTGAACTGCAGCGCTTCTTCGGTGCCTGCGACGCGGACTATGGCAAGGTTACCGACGTGTCCAAGGCGGTCGGGGAATGCGGCATCATCACCTCGCTGATCAACAAGTTTGAGGCCGATAACCCGGAGGTCGATGTCAACGTAACCACGGTTGAATGGCCCGGTTACGATCAGCTCAACGCCCAGCTTGCGTCAGGCGCGGCTCCGGATGTCGTGTCGATGCATTACTCGGCAATCTCCGACTACCAATCGCGTGGCCTGATCGATCCGGTCGATGAAGTCCTGTCGGCTCAGGGGATTTCTCCGGACAGCTTCACCGATGCGGCGCGCGGCGGCGTCACCAAGGAAGGGCAGATGTTCGGCCTGCCGTTCGACAACTGGACGATGCTGTTCCACATCAACCTGAACCTGATGAAACAGGCCGGTCTCGTCAACGCTGACGGAACGCCGATCCTGCCGAAGTCAGCAGATGAACTCATTGCCCAGGGCAAGCAGTTCAAGGAAAAGACCGGCAAGCCCTATCTCGTGCAGATCCTTGCTAACGAGACGGCCGCCTATGCACGTGTTCTCTACACGCTGTTGCAGCAGCAGAACGCCGACTTTTTCGCAGAGCCGACCAAGATCACGCTTAACACGCCTGAAGCCAAGTCCGTCGTCGAGCTGATGAAGAAGATCAAGGACGAGGGCCTCACGACCACCGGCCTCGATTACGCAGCTTCCGTCACTTCGTTCACCAACGGTGATGGCGGCATTGCGGTCAACGGCACCTGGCTGATCGGCGATTTCGTTGCCCAGTCGGAAAAGGCTGGCACGGCGCTTGCTAACGGCTACACCGTCTATCCGGTCCCTCAGCTTTATCCGGGCCAGGACAGCACCTATGCCGACGGCCATAGCTGGGTCCTTCCGCACAAGGACCGCACCCCGGAGCAGACCCAAGCGATCGTCAAGCTGTTCAAATTCCTGGCCGACAACGACTTCCAGTGGGCCCGCACCGGTCATCTTCCGGCGGTCAAGGCGGTGTTCGGCATGCAGGAATTCAAGTCGCTGCCGCATCGTGAGAGCATTGCCAAAACCGCCGAGACCGGCCGCTCTCTGCCGGGTGCCGTCCAGCGCCAGTTCGCCATCCAGGACATTATCGGCGAAGAAGTCGGTGCAGCCGTGAACGGCGACAAGACCATCGACGAAGCCCTTGGTAGCGCTGAGAGCCGTATCAACGATCTACTTGCCAATATCTGATTGTTGCGATCCGAAGGCTCTACTGGGTCGCTGGAAACCGGTTTCCCGCGACCCTTTCTTTGCCGAACGACGCGCATCGGCGGCCCTTTGTCGCCTACCCAAACGATCTCACGTCAAGTGTTGGTCAAATCTTTTGTAAATCACACACGAATTTAGGCGGTTCAAATTCGGATTTATTGTCCGCGGATTCACGGGCTGCTGCCGAGCCTCGCGTCCGGCTCGGGCCTCTCGTCGGTTGGGGGGATTTATAAATTCTGAGCTGCGATGTGAAGGTGCATAGTCGTTTTGCCCGCCACCTCGAGAGGCGACGGGTTTACAAATCGGCGGACGACGCCTGTGACAGCTATTTGCGCACGAGACTGAAGGAAAAATGGCTGCCGCGGTGATAGTCGATGGCGTAGATGACGGGAATGCCGACAGCATTGAAACAGGTTTCGGTGATCAGCAGGGCAGGGCCGAAATCCCTAAGGTCATTGCGCTCCACCACATCGCCTGGAAGCATCACCGCCGTCACGGCTGCAGCCGACATGCGCGGCCGCTGCCTATGCTGTTCAAGCAGGGATAAAAGCGAACCGCTCCAGTCTATGTCGTAGAGACGTGCTGGCACGATGCTGCGCGGCACGTAATCGAGACAGTACATGATCGGCGTGTCGTTCTCCAGCCGAAGACGCTCGATGCGAATGACGCGCTCGCTGGCACCAAGGCGCAACTGTTGGGCAATCGTCGCGTCGGGCGTTTCTTCGGAGATCGACAGAACCTTGTTGTGAGGCTTGTACCCATAGTGGCGCGCCATGTCGGTGACGCTCTCGAACACGGTGATAGGGCGAACGACCTGGACCGCTGAAATCGCGGATATGAAGCGCCCGCGCCCATGCTCGACATAGATGATATCGTCCTGCTCGAGCAGCTTTAATGCTTCGCGCAGGGCCGGGCGCGAAATCTTGAAACGGGCGGTCAGCTGCGCTTCCGTCGGCAGTTTGTCACCCGGCTGAAGATTTTCGTCCCGGATCAGATCGGCAATGCGATCGCGGAGCTGGATGACCAGGGTGCGCGTATCGCGAATGGGTTCGTCCAAGGCATTCCTCACGCGTTTAGAAAAGTTCCATTTCCTTGTCTGACAAATACGCAAAGGTCAAGTTGAGGCATTCTAGCGCGCAAGCGGTCGCTGGAAGGGCACTCCACGCCTCACCAGACAGAGAAGTCGGTAGGCGCTTGACAGCGACAAATCGAGATGTCAGTTGTCTTACAACATTGTCAGATTGACAAGGTACCGAGGCGATCACGGGCAGCCATGATCATGACAACAGAGAGTTTTCCATGCTGAATTTTGACGAAGAGAGATTCCTGCGCATTCAGTCCGGCGCCGTCGGGCTTTCAAAGCGCTTCGATGATGTGATTTCGGGCTGCCTAGCTGCCGGTGCCGAAAATGTCTTTTTCCTGGGAACTGGGGGGGCTGCCATCCTCATGCAGCCAGCGTACCAGCTGTTGCAGCGCAAGTCGCGCTTCCCGTCCTTTATCGACCTGACCGCCGAACTCCTCATCACCGGCTCAGTCAATCTCACGAAGAAATCCATTGTTGTCATGCCGTCATTATCCGGTACGACGACGGAGAGCGTGGCTCTGCTGGCGAAAATCAGGGAAACCGGCGCGACTGTGCTCACGCTTGTCGGCCATGAGGAGACGCCACTCGGCAAAGGCGGCGACCATGTGTTCGTGAATTTTGCCGCAGACGATACATCGTGTGAATCCTTTTATCTCCAGTCGTTGTTCATCGCGCTGTCGATCATGAAGCATCGCGGCGATATCGCCAATCATGATCAGGTCATCGCAGAGCTAGAGACCCTTCCAAAGCTGTTGCTCGACGTGAAGCGCGCCTATGAGGACAAGGCGGAAGGGTTTGCAAAGGTCCTCTCTGCCTCAGACTACCATATCGTTACCGGCGCCGGAAACGTCTGGCCGGAAGCCTTCTATTACGGCATGTGCATTCTTGAAGAAATGCAGTGGATCCGCACCCGTCCGGTCCACTCCTCGGACTTTTTCCACGGCACGCTTGAGCTGGTCGAGAAGGGAGTTAGCGTCATCCTGTTCAAGGGTGAGGACGAATGCCGTCCGGTCGCTGATCGTCTGGAAAATTTCGCGCCGAGCTACACCGACAAGCTCACCGTCCTCGATACGGCCGATTTCAAACTACCGGGCATTTCGCAAGACGTGCGTGGTCTGATCTCGCCAATCCTGCTCGCAACGGTGCTTGAGCGCATCAGCGCCCATCTCGAAGTCATGCGCAATCATCCGCTCACCACGCGCCGTTACTATAAGCGGGTTGCCTACTAAGACGGCGTCGACATGATGACACATCGGTAGNNCTTTCAGATTGCCGGGTGCTGCCATTTGGGCCGCGACAGTCGCAACGGTTGTCGCGGCGCTTTGGTTGTGAAAGAGCATTCGAGGTCCCATGTCCCGTCTCCGCTTCGCCGTCGTCGGCGATAATTGTGTCGATCGTTTCCAGCCGCCTGTCGGGCAATCGCTTATTGGCGGCAATGCCATCAACGTCGCCGTCCAGCTCGCGCTGCTCGGCCATGAGACCTATTATTTCGGTGCTGTTGGCCGCGATGTGGATGGCGATCGCACACGCGATTTACTCGTCTCGAACGGCGTACGCATCGATTACCTGCAGATGCTGCCGGGCCAAACCGCCTATACGAATATCGACATCACCGAGAACGGCGACCGCATCTTCGCTTTCGAGGAGTTTGGCGTGTGCGCAGACTACATACCGAACGAGGCGGATTTCGCGGCCCTCACCGGCATGGACCACGTGCACGTTGGCTGGGTAGCTGATGGCGGTCTTGTCCGTCGCAGGGTTGCCGAAGCTGGCACCAGCATCTCGCAGGATCTCTCTGTCAACAACGACCCCATCCATCTCGGCGTCGAAGGGCTCCGGATCGCCTTCGGTTCAGCCGGCGAGGACCGCCGGAAGGCAGAAATGATGATGCAGGGATATCTTGCAAACGGCGCCAAGCTCGCGGTTGTCACGCGGGGAGGCGAAGGATCGGCAGCGTTGGGGGGCAGGGAGCATGCCGAGACCGGCATCACACCTGTCGACGTCATCGATACGACGGGAGCAGGCGACAGCTTTATCGCCGGTTTCCTGCATGCATACGTTTCTGGCGGCGACCTCGAAACCAGCCTTGTATCTGGCCGCCAATGCGCCGCGCGGACATGCGGCCATTTCGGGGGTTTTCCGCAGGAGCCGCAACCACTCTGAGGCATGCGTGATGAATGCAAAAGAGACCGGCGGAGCATTGCCGGTCCCTTTTCGTATCAGCTCATCAGTGCAGAATCTGGCTTAGGAAAAGCCGGCTACGTTCATTCTGCGGGTTGTCGAAGAACTCGGTGGGGGGAGCCTCTTCCACCACGCGGCCCTGGTCCATGAAGATCACCCGGTCGGCGACCTGGCGGGCAAAGCCCATCTCATGGGTAACGCAGATCATCGTNNTCCAGCACTTCCTTGACCATCTCCGGATCGAGTGCAGAGGTCGGTTCGTCAAACAGCATGACCCTGGGGCTCATGCAGAGCGCACGGGCGATTGCCACACGCTGCTGTTGACCACCGGACAGTTGTCCCGGAAATTTATCGGCCTGTTCGGGAATGCGGACCCGCTCGAGGAAGTGCATGGCGATCTCTGTTGCCTTGGGCTTGCTCAGCTTGCGTACCCACATGGGTGCAAGAATGCAGTTTTGCAGAACGGTCAGATGCGGAAAGAGNNATGCCGACTTCGCGGCGCACCTCTTTGATGTTTTCTTCGTCTTCGTTCAACACAATGCCGCCGACGGTGATGGTCCCCTCTTGGTGCACCTCAAGCCGATTGATACAGCGGATCAGCGTGGATTTTCCCGAACCGGAGGGGCCGCAGATCACGATCCGTTCCTTCTTGGCGATCTCAAGGTTGATATCTGCGAGCGCATGGTATGATCCATACCATTTGTTCACTCCAGACAGCGCTATCTCGATCTCGGGGTTGGATGATTGCAGCATGGAAATTCCTCCGGTTATTTTAGGACCAGCCAGCCTGAGGCGATCATAATCGCAGCGCCGGCCGGCGTGGGAAAACGTCGATCCACGCCACTCGCGGCAGTCGCTCGCCAAGGATCAGCGGGCATTGAAACGGCCGAAATGGGCCTCAATGCGGGACTGTAGGAATTCAAGGCCCATCGATAGGACCCAGTAGATCATCGAGGCCGTGATCAGCATTTCGATATGACGAAACTCCGTCTGACCTTGGGTGCGGGCGAGATACATGATTTCCCAGACCCCCACGACGGATACCAGCGATGAGTCCTTCAGCATCGCGATGAACTGATTGCCGGTCGGCGGCACAATCACCCGCATCGCCTGCGGCAGGATGACAAGGAACATCGTCTGGTTGGGGCTGAGGCCCAGCGCGGTGGCGCCTTCTGTCTGGCCCCGCGAAATGCTCTCGATGCCGGCGCGGAAAATCTCAGTCATATAGGCGCCGTAGCATAGCGACAACGCCAGGATGCCTGCCGGAACGGCGCTAATCACATAACCGACCTGCGGCAGGCCGAGATAGATGATGTAGATCTGCATCAGCAATGGCAGGCCACGGAACAGCGACGTGTAGAAAGTGGCAAGACCGTAGACCACACCGTTCTTCGAGAGTTTGGCCATGGCGCCCGCCAGAGCGATGACGGTGGCAATCGCAATCGAGATAGCGGAGATGTAGAGCGTCGTGACGACCCCTTGCGAGATCATGAAGCCGATCTTGCGGGCGATAAAGGAGAGGGAGAGGTCGAACGAGTAGAAGAACAGCATCAGCAGAACGAACAGCTCGATCCAGACCGTCACGATCTGTTGCCGGCGCGGCAAAAGCTGGAGCATTTTCCAGTTGAATGCGATGATCAGGGCAATCGCGATTGCTGAGAGGGCGCGCCCCAGCTGCTTGTTGTCCTTGAGCCAGTCGATGGCCGACGGAAAGAGCTTGCCGATCCAGGCAGAGCTTATTCCAAGCGCATAAAGTGCAGCTGCGACCAGCGTAAAAATCAGCAAGACGCCGATGCGGCGGGCGGCGGTGGGATAGTCGAGTATCAGTCTTCCAAGCATCGATTTCCCCGCCGTGTTTGATCAGGCTGCGCGTTCACGCCACCAGTCCTGCGCCTGCAATTTCCAATAGGTCAGTTGTGCCGTCGCAAGGCCCGCGATACCGCCCGCCCAGACAAGGCCGAACGGTTTGAAGAGCTTGTAGCGCTCTGATTGACCAAGAATGCCTTCTGCAACGACCTTGCCGCCAATGGCCGTGGTGTTGAGGCCGTGACCACCGAACGCCGTGCAATGCCACACACCAGGCTGCATTTCCCCGATCTGAGGCATGAGATGGCGGGCGTAGGACATGAGGCCGGACCAGGCCAGTTCGGTTTTCAGCTCTTTCAGTTGCGGATAGGTCGTCGTCATCTCGCGGCGCAGTTCGCCCGCAAGTGCCGCAGGCGAGGCTGCCCGGGTGGTGATGCGGCCACCCCAAAGAATACGTTTTCCGTCCTCAACGAGCCGGTAATAATCGCCCGCACGGCGGTTGTCGCCGATTGCGTCACGGGTCACGATCGCCTCGCGGATGAGGTCCGGCGCTTCCTCCGTCAGCATGACGTAGGTGGCGATAGGCAGGTAAGCGCGATCGAGCTTGCCGACCAGTGACGATGTATAGCCGCCGGTCGTGAAGACGACCTGACGGGCGGTGACCTGTCCATCGCGGCATGAAACGAGTTTTTGCGCGCCAGCGAGAGTGCAGCGCAATACCTGTGAATTCTCGTAGATTTGGCCACCCAGCCGTTCGATCTCCGCTGCCAGCGCACGCAGATAGTTCAGCGGGTGCATATGAAAGGCTTTCGGATCGCGGAGCGCCTGGAAATAGCGGTTCGACTTCAACCGGTTGCGAACGGCGTCGATGCCCAGAAACTCGAGCTCATAGCCATAGTCGCGGCGCATATGCTCGGCGTGAGCTTTCAAATTCGTGCCATCATCGTAGCGCGTCACGCTCATGATGCCTGCTTGGGGCTTCGCATCAGCGACACCCAACTCCCGGATCGTGTTACGGATGAAATCCACTCCTTCTATCGAAAGGTGGTGAAGCTTGCGAGCGGCATCCGGCCCCGCAGCACGAGCGATGGCGTCGTTGCCTGTCGCAAACCCGGGGCTGACGAAGCCCCCATTCCGGCCCGAGGCTCCAAAGCCGACGCTGCTGGCCTCGACAACGACGACAGCGCGTCCAGCGCGGGCAAGCTGCAGGGCGGTCGTCAAGCCAGCGAGGCCACCGCCGACGATGACCGTGTCGCAATCGACGGAGCTCGAAAGCTTTGGACGCTCGACTGCGTTCGCCAAAGTGCGGCGATAATAGGTGTCGGGATAGGTCATGTGAGGCTCATCTGGCGAGGAGATGCCGGGCAAGCCCGGCATTTTTGAGGGTCAATCGGCGCTATAATCCTTGCCATACCACTTGGTCGTAAGGGCGGTGAGCGTGCCATCCTTTTTCATGTCGGCAATGAACCCGCCGATCTTGGCAGTCCATTCCGGATCGGTCTTTTCGCCGATGACAACCAGCGGCTCGCGGAAGGCATAGCCGTCATCGAGAATGCGCAAAGGATAGCCATTCTTGATCGCGTTCTTGGCGGTCTGCTCAGGCGCGATGACCGCATCAAGGCGCACAGCATCGCCGAGACGCAGATCGTCGAAAGGCAGCATCGAATCGGCGAATGTGCGGATTTCGCCCGGCTCCAGTTTGTATTCTATTGGCGGCAAGCCGGGCGCATCGATTTCCAGTTGACGACGGATGAAATCCTCAGATGTCGTCGCCGTTTCGACGCCGATGACCTTGCCCTTC
>UCKS01000089.1 GCA_900473045.1 Hyphomicrobiales bacterium | reverse complement strand
CAGGAATGACGGAGGATGGAAATACACTGAAAAAACAACGAGCGGCCGCATGACCGGCGGCCCCCGCCCCGCTTTATTCCGCCGCAGCCTCCAGCTGCTCCAGCTCGTAGGAATAGCCTTCCAATATCGTATAGGCCTGTTCGGTCGCCTCGATCTGCGCCTCGGCGCTGCGGATGGCGTCGGCGATCGATTGCGAGCGGGTGCGCAGCATCGAGCCGAGAATGTCGGCGGCGGGGCGGCGGCCGAGGCGGTCGAGATGCTGACGCACCCGGGCGCGGTGACGCTCCAGCTCGAGAATGTGGAAGCGGCTCTTGACGATATCGTCGGACAGTTTGCGGCGCATGGCGGCGACCGGATCGAAACTGCCGGGCTCGCGCTCGTCGAGGATGAAATCGTTGACCAGCGTTTCCAGCTTCAAGATGCCCTGCAGGTCGCGCGGGTCGGCCAGCTGCGGGTCGTAGCCGGTATTGTCATAGACCTTGCGGCGCACCGGGTCCTTCAACAGGTCGTAGCAGGCCTGCAGCCGCGCGAACGCCTCGGTATCGCCGCCGCTGTCGGGATGAACGGCCTTGACCACCTTGCGATAGGCCACCTTGATCGCCTGCTCGTCGGCATCGCGGGCAATTCCAAGCGTTTCATAGGGGTCGATCACAGCGCCACCTCGCAGTCCAGCATTCGTCATTTCACCCCTGACCTAACCGTTCGCCCAGCGTGCATCAACCTAAAAGCCGGCTTCAACCCAAAAGCGGATGCGGCGCCAACGCCCCTTAATCGGACATCGCCGGGACCAAATTGTGGTGAGATCGGGACGGCGGGCGGTTTTCCCCGGTCCGCGCGGCTGCGGCATCGCCTGCCCGGTGAAAACCGGCACATGACCCGTTGTGGTGCATCGCAAAGCCCGTACCGACAGGCGGTTGAGTGCAAAGGATTAAACGCTTGCTATTTTCTTTTTTTGCTGCAAATATTTCCGCGTTCGGGCGTTAGCATCCCGGAGACTGGACTGGCTGTATGGTCCCGGAAAAATCCGGGCGTGCCGAAAGGCACTGTAGACGTTCTTTCCCCGTTATCGACTTCTCCGACTGGCTTTCCGGAATAAAGACAAAACCGGAAAGAAAAACGTCTCCACCCTGGCAGGGGTGAGGACACATCATTAAGGGAAAAAGGACTTCTCCCATGGCCACCAAGGGCACCGTAAAATTCTTCAACCAGGACAAGGGTTTTGGTTTCATCACGCCGGAAGGCGGCGCAAAGGACGTGTTCGTTCACATCTCCGCGCTGCAGGCCGCTGGTCTCCAGACTTTGAAGGACGGCCAGCAGGTCACCTTCGACACCGAGCCGGATCGCATGGGCAAGGGCCCGAAGGCCGTCAACATCCAGGCTGACTAAGCCTCGATCTGACTGCTTGCGATGACTGATTTGAACGGCGTCCCCCGGGGCGCCGTTTTTTTGTGCCGGCGATTATCCCCGGGGCAAAAATCCATGCAATAATCAAATGGATCGATCGGCACTGTGGCAAGCCGGAGGTTTTTACTCCGCCGCCTGCTTTGCCTCGGCAGCCAGAAAGATGGCGTCGAATGCCGCCGCGATCACCTCCGGCCCGGCGCCTGCCCGCGTCGCATCGGCCGACAGGATCTGCCGGAACCGCCGCGCGCCCGGCCAGCCCTGGAACAGCCCGACCATGTGGCGGGNNGACATGGATCAGCCGTCCGCCCGAAGCGATATGCCCGGCCGCATAGCCCATCATCGCGTCCCGCACCCCGGCCCAGAAATCCGCCGACTGGCGATGGCCATTGGCAGTAAAGGCTTCGCCCGAAAAATCGACGGTAGCCACACCGGTCAGCGGATGTGGAAAATGCCCGTCCACGGCCGTCAGCATGGCGCTATCATGATATGGCGCCCGCCCGAGCATGACACCATCCAGTACCATTTCGTGATTCAGTTCCTCAACAGCCTGATTCAAACTGCCAAGACCGCCGTTTAGACCAATGAAAAGACTGGGATTTTCCGCCTTCAGCCGATGAACCAAGCCGTAATCCAGCGGCGGAATATCGCGGTTCTCCTTCGGCGACAGCCCCTGCAGCCAGGCTTTTCGCGCATGCACCCAGACGGCGTCTGTGCCAGCCTGCGCCACCCGCGACACCAGATCGCGCAGCGCCATCTCCGGATCCTGGTCATCGACACCAATCCGGCACTTCACCGTCACTGGGATGGACACCGCCGCCTTCATCGCAGCGACACAGTCCGCCACAACCGAAGGCTCCCGCATCAGGCAGGCGCCAAACGTGCCGGATTGCACGCGGTCCGAAGGGCAGCCGACATTCATGTTGATCTCGGCATAGCCGAACTGCTCGCCGATCCGCGCGGCTTCCGCCATCTTGCGCGAATCATTGCCGCCAAGCTGCAACGCCACCGGCTGCTCGACCGCATCGAACCCCAGCAACCGCTCCCGGTCGCCCCGCAGGATCGCCTCGTAAACGATCATCTCGGTGTAGAGCAAAGCGTGTTTCGACAGCTGCCGGGCCAGGAACCGGTAATGTCGATCGGTCCAGTCGATCATAGGGGCGACGGCAAAGACCGGCGCTCCGAAATATGCCGAAGCGGTGCCACCCGATGCCGAAATCGCTGCGTTGCCCATCGAAAAAAATACTTTCATCCCCGCACGCGTTGCTGGCGGTACAATGTTCAGGAGAAACAGGCGCGCAAGTGGAGACGCATATCTCGCAGCTCAAACGGCCTAAACCAATTTCGGCCTTATACAGCGGAGTGATTTTGAAAGCGAGATGGAAGTTTTGAAGGGTTGTCAGTTGGAAGGGTTGTCGGAAGGAGGATGGACGACGTATCCAGCAGACGCTGGAAGTCCAACAACACGGCGAGACGTCTGCAGATGGAGACGCGCCAGCAGTTCAAGAAGACTGCAACATAAACCAGCTCAGCGCCGGCGGATGCGCAGCTGGTCGCTATTGAATCTGTCGGGCGCGTCAATGCGCCTGCAGTTTGGCTTCCTGTGCTGCCGCAATGAAGACCTCTCGGGCCTCCTCAGGCGACTTGCGGCCGTCAATGGCGGCGCGGCAGAAGCTTCTGGCGGCAACGTATCGCGGACCGCGAAAATCCGGCCAGGTATCCGTCAGGCAGATCAGCGCGTCGAATGGGCCCAGAACCACCTGAGAACCCTTGTGTGCAAATCCCACTTCGACTGGATTGGACCATTTGGTATTTGGCATGAGCGTCTCCTCCGAATGTCTTGCCAGACCATAACTGCACAATAGCCGATTTGGTTCCCCTTGGGCAGAGCACAAAACGAAAAAAGCCTGCCGCGGGAGGNNGGAGGAGGTGCGGCAGGCTTCTGAAAATGACCCACGGTCGGGAGGAGGTGACCGCTGATCGGTCGCAGCTTTTCGGAAGGAGGTGAATCGCTGCGATACATATGACTGTAATGCTGCAATGCACAAAAATCAAATAAAATCTGATGCAACGCAACCGCTACCAGTAACGTCTTTGTGTTTGCTGGCCGCTGGATGCGCTGCCGATCAAATAGCCAGCAGCGAATGCAGCTGCCCCGAAGACCAGGAAGGCGGTGCTGGTTGCGGAGGGATGATCCTGAGCGCTTTGCGCCACAGCGGAAGCCTCGTCCCGGACATAGCTGGCTGCCTGTTTCGCTTTGGCCGTTACGCCGCTGCTTTCATCAAGTTCGCCGGTAAAGCCGGTCCGCAAATTCTTGATATTCGCCATCTCGAGCTCCTTTGCTGTTGCTTGCAAGAACACCCCAACTGCAAGATTGTTCCAGGATGAGGATGAGGTTTGCAAATACCGGATCGGGAGTGCTTACGGTAACGCGTTTCATTCCGGCACAAATCCAAGCAGATGCTAAAAAATCACTGTTGCGATTTCTTCATGTGTGGCATGCTAATAGATGAGGTGCCTCATAAAAACCAATTTCGGAGTAGCTACTACAACCCAGAATCAAAAAATAAGAGACGGGAGAGAACACATGGTAGAGGAAAATCTTTATCGGATCGTTGAAGTCAGCGTGAAGCACGGCAGCGACCGCCGCGACGTCGGCATCATGACAGTGCGTCAGGCGCTGGAACTTCCAGATGTCCCGAGCCTGGAATATACCCATCCGGAATACAATTCCCGTGCGAAAAGCGAGTTTCTGACACGCGACCAGCTTCAGGCCTACGTCTGCAGCTGAAGCCACTTTCCCCGCCCGGCAATGGGGTGCTATCGTCCAGCATTCGCAATCGAATGTCTGGACGTCGATGACAACTGTAATCCCCCTTCCCGCGCCGGTGCTTTTGCCGGTGGTCAATTCCGAGCAAACCTTTCCTGTCCGCCGGGTCTATTGCGTTGGACGCAACTATGCCGCCCACGCCATCGAGATGGGCCACGATCCCGACCGCGAACCGCCCTTCTTCTTCCAAAAAAATCCCGACAATCTTGTTCACGGCGCCGCGTTCCCCT
>UCKS01000119.1 GCA_900473045.1 Hyphomicrobiales bacterium | reverse complement strand
GATCGGCTGACCGCTTACGAAAAACGTCGCCCATGCGCACATCGATGAACGACGCGATGCCGAGCGTCGCAAGACCGAAAGATTGAAGGCGGCACGATTAGAAAAGATGGATATCAGGTCTTCGCAAGGACCATCATCGTAGGAGAGGCCTTCCTCCGGGCCTCCTGCCGAACGCCACCGGCTAGCCGTACGAAACAAGCTTACTTCACTTCAATAAGCCGTCACCGGTGTTCCGCCCCCACATTGTGCGCCGTCCTCTGATCTGTGATCGACGTTCCATGGATGAAGAACGGGAGTTTCTCCATGGAGACTACATTGGAGTTTCTCAGAAATAGAACAATAGAACAGCACCGATTGCCGAGGAAGGCGTCAAACGGATCGGCGAATTGTACTGCATCGAGGCCGAATTGCGCGGCCTTGATCCGCAGGTTCGTCTCAACGGGAGTGGTAAGGAACGTTGAATGTCGACGCCCGCTTCGGCTCGGTAGCGGTTGCCGCAGGCGGGCTTAGCGGTCTGTTCCGACGAGAACGAGCGGCACATTCATCGCGGTTCTCGCCTTAAATTCAGATAGGTATCGTCGAATTCGGCAACGTGAACGAGGCGGTCCCAATCGAGTATTGTGACAACGCGGTTTGTCCATCGAACCAAACCGTCACTACGGAGGGACTGGAGTGTCTTGTTCAGATGAACAAGGGAAACTCCAAGAGTATCTGCGACTTCCGATTGTGAAAGGTCCAGTTGGAAACCTGCCTCCTGAACCAAACCGACAACGTTAAGGCGTACGTAGAGCTCACATATCAAGTGAGCGAGATGAGACTTCTTACTTCGCCTGCCCATTGCGACAATCCATTCTCTGTGGATGGCGCCGTCGATGACGGTTGAAAGCCAGAGCATCCGTGAGAGATGCGGATGTGTTTTAGTGACTGACACCAGATCTCTGTGTGCGGCGGTTGCAACCTTGCACGGCGAAAGGGCCACGACGCTGTGGTCCAACGTCTTGAGCATGAAGGCATGCAAATCGATGAAGTCTCCCGCAACGTGCAGCGCCGTTATCTGGCGCTTGCCGTCCTCCAATACCCGATACCGCGCTGCGATTCCTTCCAGCAGCAATGTGCTTTCATGCGGGCGAGATCCCTCCGATACGATGTCGTGGCCTCGAAGCACCAGTCGTTCGTGTTTGATGATTTGTTCAAGGAGGGCGATTTCTTCGGCGGCCAAAGTGTCACGTGAGCCGAGGTTAAGAACAAGCAGATCTATCATTTGTGATGCCCCGATGGTTTGGAGTGTCGTTCGGTTCAAATGGAGCACCGACTAGGAACAAAATACCTCGCTGTTGATTGGTCGGCAAAGGGGAACACGCAAATGGCCAGATATTTCTTTGACCTTCTAAACGGTGATGGCTTTGTGGAAGACTGCGATGGCCGCGACCTCCCGGACATTGCGGCTGTTCACAGAGAGGTCGCAGCAATTGTCGTGGATCTTGCCACCGACGAGATCAAAGGGGTGGATCCGTTCCTTGCGCGGGTTACTGTTCGTGACGACCAGGGTTCAGTGGTCTTGACCGCGACAATGTCTTTCCAAGTTGAGTAAGGTTCGTGGAAGGGTAGCAAGCCCACGGTGGCGGGCGTCGCGTATCTCCATATCCAACAATATCCTAGCTGGGTGGGACACAATCCTAGAACGCGAACAAGTTGGGCAGGCATCGCTCGATACCCAATGCAGGCTTTGCGTCATGGCGGTTTTGCGCCCGCATTGCGGTCGCCAACTTCACCCGCGATAGTTCCTGGAAGCAGTTAGTCTACTTTTCGATTTGTCAGGTTCGAAATGCGCTTAATTGGTCGCTTGCTAAATCGGCTCGTCATGGGGAGTTGCGGCGCCGTTACCATCTCAGCGTTGGTGCCAACGGCGAACGGCCTGTCTCGCCGCAGTTCATAATTCTATGTCGATCCCAAGACGTCAGTTTTTTTGAACATAATGACGTCGCCGTGGCCGATCACTGGAGCGTGGTCGGCGGAAGATGCACGGCTATCCCCATCGTGCATTGTCCTTTCAAAATATATGAGAAAATTCCGATCTGAGTTCGCTCCAATGCCCGGTGCACGGAAAATAACTCCGCAGTTATCGGGGACAGGTTGTCCTCCGGAGCCATCCAGAAAAACGCTGGACCGTGACCACGCAACTTGCCTATCTGGGGTCACTCGTCCAGAAGCTCGGATCAGAAGTTGCGCTGCAGCCGGATCGTGCCGCCGATAGCGCCGCCATTGCCGCGCTCGCCATCAAACTCAGTGTAGTTTATTTCGGGTTGGAACTTCAGGCCCTCAGTAACCGCGTAATCAATGTTGAGAGCGGCGGCGAAGGTACCGTCCTCTTCGTAGGCACCCTGGACGTTTAGCGATGCCTTGTCTGTTAAGGTGGCCGCAAAGCCTCCCCAGACCGCCCAGTCGCCAAACCAGGGACCGTAATAGTTCAACCTGCGCGAGGCGCCGGGGCCCCTGTCGTTGTCCCAGTCGGATTGGTAGCCGCCCATCAGGAAAACAGAGAACTTGTCGTTGACTTTGACATCGACACGGATCTTGCCACCGAAGGCTTCGGCATTGGTGTCATATCCGCCGATGAAGCCGATACCCATGCCCTCTTCCTGATAATAACGCAGGCCACCGATGACGTGCGGAAAGTCGTGACCGTGATAAAGGCCCGTGGGTTCCGGCGCAAAGCCGGTATCGTAGCTGCCCGATCCTTCTTCCAAGCCGATCAGGGCGGAGAAGCCGGTTTCACCGCCATAGACGTAGCTGACCTGGTTTGTGCGGTCGCCGGTATAGTCGATCACGTCATCGTTGATGATGTTGCCGGCGGAATTCAGCCAGATATCATAGCGTGAGTCGCCGTAGCCGGCACGAAAGCCTGCAATTTGGATGAAGGCGGCATTGAGATACGTTTCAACGTCGTAAACGTTGTTTGCGTCGCTGCGAAGTTCGATGAAGCTCACCAGAGTCCCGTACTCCGTGTCGGATTTTGCATCAAATGTCAGCGTGCCGCGCGTGAAGGCATCCCAGCCGTTGCTAGTGCCATCATATGGGCTTTCGCCATAGTTCGAATCGAACCGGACATAGCCGCCGATCTTGAGGCAGGTTTCCGTGCCCGGAATGTAGAAGTAGCCAGTACCGAAAGCATCGCAGACGCGGACATATTCCATCGGTTCTGGCTCTGCAGCGACGATCGCGTCCGCTGCGTGGACACCTGATGCAAGTCCGACTGTGGCTGCCATGCCCAGCAGTACTGAGATTTTCATGTGCGTCCCCCGACCTTTTGCGCGATGCGTTTCCTGCTCGAATACCTTAATAAAGCGATGCCAATGTAACTTATGGATGTGATAAGCGTCAACAAATCAATTACAATTGCTCCCTATTGCCTGTTTCGCAAACGTGCCTGTCGTCGGCTTGGCTGTGCGCACTCCGTAGGCGACGCCGTACACCGTGGCCTCCCTTAGAGCCTGACCGAAAAAG
>UCKS01000088.1 GCA_900473045.1 Hyphomicrobiales bacterium | reverse complement strand
GGGAGGGGTTGGGGAGGGGTATTCCGTATAAGATATCGATCCCGCCCAAAAGAAAGTCGGCCCGTGCCCCCTTGGCTTCAACTCATGCTCGATTCGCTCTGGCCGCTCTTGCGAGCCGGGCTGATTTTCACGATTCCGCTGACGCTGCTGTCCTTCACGCTGGGTTTGGGTCTGGGTCTCCTGACGGCAGTCGCGCGGCTGTTCGGACCAAAGCCCTTGGTCGCCGTGGCGCGGTTCTATGTCTGGGTCATTCGTGGCACGCCGCTGCTCGTCCAGCTGTTCGTCATTTTTTACGGCCTGCCGAGCCTCGGCATCCTGCTTGACGCCTTCCCCGCCGCCCTGATCGGCTTCACGCTCAACATCGGCGCCTATACCTCCGAGATCATCCGCGCCGTCATCTCCTCGGTACCGCGCGGCCAGTGGGAAGCCGCCTATTCGATCGGCATGAGCTGGAGCCAGGCGATGCGCCGCACCATCCTGCCCCAGGCAGCCCGCGTCGCCGTGCCGCCCCTGTCGAACACGTTCATTTCGCTGGTCAAGGACACCTCGCTTGCCGCCGCCATCACGGTGCCGGAACTGTTCCAGACAGCGCAGCGCATTGTCGCCACCACCTATGAACCGCTGATCCTCTATATTGAGGCGGCGCTGCTCTATCTGGCGCTGAGTTCGGTTCTCTCGTCGCTGCAGGTGCGGCTCGAAAAACGCTTCGCCCGCTATGGCGGCTTCCTGGAGGCGCGCACATGATCGAGCTCACCCATATCGAAAAACGCTTCGGCGACAATGTCGTGCTGAAGGACATCAGCGTGCGGATCGCCGAAGGCACGGTGACCGCATTGGTCGGCCCGTCCGGTGGCGGCAAGAGCACGCTCTTGCGCTGCGTCAATCTCCTGGAAATCCCGACTGCCGGGACGATCCGGCTGGGCGAGGAAGAGATCACGTTCGAAGCCACCAAGAAGACCGGCTGGGACGCCATCCAGCGCCTGCGTCGCCAGACCGGCATGGTCTTCCAGAATTTCCAGCTCTTCCCGCACCAGACCGCCATCGAAAACGTCATGGAGGGGCTGGTCACGGTGCTGAAATGGCCGAAGGAGAAAGCCAAAACCCGGGCGCAGGAATTGCTGGAAAAGGTCGGCATGTCGCACAAGGCCGACGCCTGGCCTTCGACGCTCTCGGGCGGCCAGCAACAGCGCGTCGCCATCGCCCGCGCGCTCGCCCCTTCCCCGCGCGTGCTGCTCTGCGACGAGCCGACCTCGGCGCTCGACCCGGAACTGGCCGAAGAAGTCGTCGAGGTGCTGAACCGGCTTGCCGGCGAAGGCACGACGATGATCATGGCGACCCACGACCTGCGGCTGGCGTCGAAAGTCGCCGATCAGGTGCTGTTCCTCGACGGCGGCCTGATCGTCGAAAGCGGCGCACCGAAAAACATCTTCCAGACGCCGGAGCGGGAGCGCACCAAGAAATTCATCTCGTCGCTGAGCGCCGGCAACAATTACGATATTTGACAGTGGGCTGCGCAAGGAAGGACAGTTTTCCTTCCCCTGAACCTAAAGCTTGAAGAGCCGCAGCGGCTTGTCTGCGGTGCGGCCAATCACGCGCTTTGCTTCCAGATCCAGCTGCGCCGCCTTGAGCCACCACCCGGCCTTGTCGCCGCCCGGAAACAGGTCTTCGGGCAGATGCGGCAGCAGCTTCGCCTTGGCCTCGGCGATGGTGATCCCCGGTGCTGCGGCAGGCAGCGCCGCAAGCAGCGCGTGGCGCATCGCGGTGTACTTCTGACGATCGACGCGCTGGACATGCGACGACGTCACGCTTTCGATGGTGATCTTATCGTCTGTATCAGGCATGGATCTCTCCCTTGACGACGGTGATCTTCGGGCTCCTGAAACCCATCGCAATCCAGGCGGTCAGCAGCCGGGCATAAAACGATACCGTTGCCATCGTCCCGCTCGGCACATCGCCGGAAAGCGCGGCTGGATCGGCCCGGTCGCCTGTCATCGTGCGCAGATCAAGCCGCGGCAGTGCATCGTCAGGCCAAAGGCCGGCGTAAAGGCTGAGCCAATGGCCGTTTTCGAATTCGAGGAAAACCGGCGTATTGCAGCACGTGGCAATAACGCGTCGGGTGCCGGCTGTGGGCTTGAGGCGGAATTCGCGGAGATACTCGGTGCCTTCCCTGAAACGGACGCGATCCTTGCGATACAGCACAAAGCGCGTTCCGCCGTTGTCAGCCAGAACCGCTGGCCCGGCGCCAAGCGCCTGAAACCGCGCACCGGCCGTCCGGCAGCTGTTGCAATGGCATTCGGTGCTGATGATCGGCTCTTTCTCAACCTCGATATGGACCTTGCCGCAGGAACAGGCCAGACGGACATTCTGTGTCATGAAGGCGCTCACTCCTTGTTGGGGCAATCGAAGAGAAGCCGGATATAGCGGTCGAGATGATCGAGCGCCTCGTGCGCCAGCGCCGGATCGTTTCCCGCCTTGGCCAGCACGAACGCGCCTTGGATCACGGTCTGCGTGTGCCGCGCCAAACTTGCGGCGGTCCAACCGGCGGAAATGCCGCGATCCCGCATCGCGGCAGCGATGTCGGCTTCAAGCGTCTCCGCATGACCAAAAATGCTGGCACCGCAGGCATCGCGAATGGCGGGAGAGGTGGCGTAGACTTCCTGCGCCATCGTTCCGACAAGGCAGGTGAAGTCCGCCAGCTCTCCCGCAATGATCGACCGGCGAAAGGCGACATAGGCAAATACCCGGTCAAGCGCATCCTGCGGCGCATGATAGGGCGCCCCAGAGAAAAAATCCGTCGTCGTCTGCGCCCAATGCTGCGCGGCGGCAACGCCCAATGCGTCCTTGCTTTTGAAATGATGGAAATAGGCGCCCTTTGTCACAGCCGCCTCCTGGCACAGGGCATCGACCGACGCGCCCGCAAAGCCCTTGGCACGGATGACGCAGAGTGCTGCATCCAGGAGCCGTGTCCTGGCATCGCCGCGTTCCGGATCGTGTTTGGTTGTTCTCGACATGAAGAATACATACCGTACGTCTGGTATGTATTCAAGATGAAACCGGCATGAAACACCGTGGCCATCGCCCCGCTTATCCGGTTGCTCCAACGCCACGCCCATAGCCAGCAAATCCGCGCCCGCCCCTTCCCCTCCTCCCCCTGTTTACGCTATGGCCTTGCGGCATGAGCAAACAGGCTTTTGTAATCTTGATGGGCGGCCCGCTGACGCCGACGGACCGGCTCTTGGCACAGCTGTCCGGCGCCCGCGTCATTGCGGCCGATGGCGGCATGCGCCATGCAAGCGCACTCGGCCTGACGCCAGAGCTCTGGGTCGGCGATTTCGATTCCACGCCCGACGCCCTGATCGCCGAATGGCCGGATGTCCAGCGCGAGCCCTATCCCTCAGCCAAGAACGAGACCGACGGCGAAATCGCCGTTGCCACAGCCCTTGAGCGCGGCGCGGCACGGCTGGTGCTGGCAGGCGCGCTTGGCGGCGAACGCAGCGACCATGCCTTCATGCACCTGCTCTATGCCGCCAAGCTTGCCGAACGGGGCATCGAGCTGCTGCTCACCTCCGGCGAAGAGGAAGCCTATCCGCTCCTGCCCGGCACGGTCGACATCGACCTGCCGAAGGGCAGCCTGTTTTCCATCCTCGGGCTCGATACGCTGACCGGCCTTTCGATTGCCAACGCCCGGTATCCACTCACCGATTTTCATCTGCCGTTCGGCTCCTCGCGCACTGTTTCCAATGTCGCCGAAGGCACCGTCCGCTTTACCCTTTCCTCCGGCCGGGCGCTCATCCTTGCCCGTCCGCAAGACCTTTCGGGAGCCTGACCATGGCGCCACCCATTTTGAAACTCGACGATATCTTCCTCTCCTTCGGCGGCACGCCGCTGTTGGCCGGTGCCAATCTGCAGGTGGAGCCGGGCGACCGCATCTGCCTCGTCGGCCGCAACGGCTCGGGCAAGTCGACCCTGATGAAGATGGCGGCCGGCCTTGCCGAACCGCAGTCCGGCGAGATCTTCCGCCACCCGTCCGTCACCATCCGCTACCTCAATCAAGCCCCCGACTTCGAAGGCTTCGACACCGTGCGCGCCTATGCCGAGGCAGGGCTTGGCCCCAGCGACGATCCCTACCGCGTCGCCTACCTGCTCGAACATCTCGGCCTCACCGGCGACGAAGACCCGAACCAGCTGTCGGGCGGCGAATCCCGCCGTGCAGCGCTTGCCCGCGTCATGGCGCCCGAGCCGGATATCCTGCTACTCGACGAGCCGACCAACCATCTCGACCTGCCGACGATCGAATGGCTCGAAGGCGAACTGATCAAGAGCCGCTCGGCTCTCGTGGTCATCTCCCACGACAGGCGCTTCCTCGAAAAGGTCTCCAATTCCACCGTCTGGCTCGATCGCGGCCAATCGCGCCGCCTCAACCAGGGTTTTGCCTTCTTCGAGGCCTGGCGCGACAAGGTGCTGGAAGAAGAAGAGCTCGAACAGCACAAGCTCGGCAAGGAAATTGAACGCGAGGAGCACTGGCTGCGCTATGGCGTCACCGCCCGCCGCAAGCGCAACATGCGCCGCCTCGGCGCGCTGCAGGATCTGCGCGCCAAGCATCGCGGCCATAACGGCCCGCAAGGCTCGGTGCAGGCCACCGTTTCCGACGCCCGTGAATCCGGCAAGCTGGTGATCGAGGCAGAAGGGATCACCAAGACCTATGGCGACCGCAATATCGTTGCCCCCTTCTCGATCCGTGTCCATCGCAGCGATTGCATCGGTCTCGTCGGCCCGAATGGTGCCGGCAAGACGACGCTCTTGAAGATGCTCACCGGCCAGATCAAGCCCGACAGCGGCTGGGTCAAACTCGGCACCAACCTCGAGATCGCCACGCTCGACCAGCGCCGCGAGGACCTGAACCTCGAGGACACGCTGGCGCACTACCTCACCGACGGCCGCGGCGACAATCTGCTGGTCAATGGCGAGCAGCGCCATGTCACCGGCTATATGAAGGAATTCTTGTTCCAGCCCGAACAGGCGCGCACCCCGATCAAGAACCTCTCCGGCGGCGAGCGCGCCCGGCTGATGCTCGCCCGCATCCTGTCGCGCCCGACCAACCTTCTGATCCTCGACGAACCGACCAACGACCTCGATATCGAGACGCTCGACCTGCTGCAGGAAATCGTCGCCGGCTTCCCCGGCACCGTCATCCTCGTCAGCCATGACCGCGACTTCCTCGACCGCACCGTCACCTCGACCATCGCGCCGGCCAACCCGGATGCGCCCGACGGCCGCTGGATCGAATATGCCGGCGGCTATTCCGACATGATGGCGCAGCGCAAGGGCGTTGCCGACGAAAGGAAGCGCGCGGAAAAAGCCGAAAAAGCCAGATCCGCCACCGACAACGGCTCCTCCTCGGGCCAAAAGACCGGCAAGGGCAAACTCTCCTTCAAACAGAAATTCGCGCTCGAAAACCTGCCGAAGGAAATGGAAAAAGCCGAAGTTGCGATCGCCAAACACGAAAAGGAAATGGCCGACCCCAACCTGTTCTCCAAAAACCCCGCGCGGTTCTCGGCGCTCGCCGTCGAGCTCGAAAAGCTGCGCGCTTCGATTGCAAAGATGGAAGAGGAATGGCTGGAGCTGGAGATGCTGCGGGAGGAGATCGAAGGTTAACGGGGATGCTGTATCAACAATCCCAACGGCCTGACTTCTAATATCGCTATGCCATTGGTCTCACAGCAGAAAGAGCCCCGCCTGTCGGCGGAGCCCTGTTAAGGAAGCACTCAGGCCGCCCGGCGGGACCGGTATGCGCCGTTCTCTCTCGTGGCACCTCCCGCCGCCAGTGTGAACTGCGAGATCAGTTCCCTCAGCTGGTTGGATTCCTGCGCCAGGGTTGCACCCGCCGCATTCATCTCTTCGACCATGGCAGCGTTTTGCTGGGTGACCTGATCCATCTGGTTGACGGCCGTGTTGACTTCGGCAAGCCCGACGGATTGTTCCCGCGATGAAAGCGCGATCGCGTCCATATGCTGGTTGATCGTCACAACATAGTCGCCAATGACTTTCAGCGCATTGCCGGTGTCGCGCACCAGCTTGACGCCGCTGTCGACCTCGATGCTGGAATTGCGGATCAGCTCCTTGATTTCCTTGGCTGCCTTGGCGGAGCGCTGGGCGAGTTCGCGCACCTCCTGTGCGACAACGGCAAAACCCTTGCCGGCTTCACCGGCGCGCGCCGCCTCCACGCCGGCATTGAGCGCCAGCAGATTTGTCTGGAAGGCGATCTCGTCGATCACCGAGATGATACTGGAGATTTGCCCCGACGATTGCTCGATCCGTTCCATGGCATTGACCGCATTGGCAACGACCGAGCCCGATTGGGTCGCGCTGGCATTGGCCTGTATGGCAATCTGCCGTGCCTCTTCGGCCCGTTGCGAGGAGTTGGCAACGTTCGCCGTGATCTGATCGAGGGCGGCGGCCGTTTCCTCCAGCGATGCGGCCTGGTGTTCGGTGCGCTTGGAGAGATCGTCGGAACTCTGGCTGATTTCGCGTGATCCGCTGTCGATCGACTGTGCGGCCGTGGTCACCGATTGCAGTGTTTGCGCCAGCTGAAGAACGGAGGCATTGAAATTCTTCCGCAGCGTTTCGAAGTCCGGCGCAAAAGCCTGGTTGAGCTGGAAGGAAAGATCGCCCGCAGCCAGATGTGAAAGACCATCTGCCAGCCCGGCCGTCGCAAGCTCCATTTCCTCTGCCTTGATCCGCACGGTTTCGGCATTTTGCCGGCGCTCGCTCTCGGTCATATTCCGCTCGCTGGCAGCTTCGGCCTCAAGCTGAATATTGGCCAGTGCATTGGCTTTGAATACCGCCACTGCTGCCGCCATGGCGCCGATTTCATCTGCGCGCCCTTCGAAAGGGATAACCGTTTTTGTGTCGCCTGCTGCCAGCGACTTCATCGACCTTGTGATTGCCTCGATCGGCTTGGCGATCCCTGAGAGAGCAAAGTAGATCCCGCCCGCAACCACCGATAGGCCAACCGCGACCGCGACCATGGCGATGGTCATCGTTGTCTGAAAGATCTGCTTGCTGATCTCATAAGAGTGCTGCGATCCTTCTGTTTTGATCCTGACGATTTTATCGACAATATCCGTCAGCTCTGCAGCAGCAGGGCGAATCTTCGTCTGCTGGGCGATTTTCGCTTCCTCAATTTTGCCCGCACGCGAGAGGGCGAGCATCGGCTCTGCCAATTGCTGGAGGGCGGCGAACTTCGTTTCGATATCCTTCGCTAGAGCTTGCTCGCCAACATCGTCGCTGGCAGCTTCGTTTAATTTCAACTGCTCACGAAAATGATTGGCGTCTGCATCCAGCGCCTGTTCGACAGCTTTCCGGCTGGCATCATCCAGGGCCATCACATGGTTGAGGTAATTCCGGCGCATCGAAGACAGAGCCAGGTTCATTTCTTTGGCCACCGAAACACCCGGCAACCAGTCGGTCGCCATCTCAGCAACGTTGTTGTTCAACGTGTTCATGCTTTGAATGGCAAAGCCTGCAAACGATAGGAACACGACACCGATAAGCACTAGCACGGCGGTCAATGCAGTCTTGATCTTTGGGCGGGACACGATGGCCTCCTGATGGGGTAGATCAACATGCAACCGTACCGCGACATCATGTCAGCTCCGGTGGCAGACCATCCGACGAACATCTCGGAGTTGGAGAGAATTTAGCTCCCGACGTACTTAAGGATTCCATAACGTTGCTGATAAGCTACTGGAATAAAAAGACATTTACATCCATTGATTGGTCTTTCACAACTTCGAACATTCTAGATTGCGCTATTTGCTATCGGTGGGAAGAAGAAATACTTTAAGCGGCCGACTTGTCAGCCCGGTGCAACGAGGCGGACGGAACGATACCAAGGACTTCGAAAACACCCGGTGGCATGCAAGCACCGCTAAGAAAACCATCCCCGCAAATCGTATTTCCCGCGCCATACTTCTTCCCGTCCCATCACGGATACACCGGTTTGCGTTGCCGGCGAGGGGGGCCGTTGCCCGGAGGCGGAACGCGCACAAAATCCCCGGGGCTGCGTGCAAGACGGTTCTCCTCCGGCTTTTCAGACGTGGCAAGCAGATCGGACGACGGCACAGGCAGTTGCGGGACCGGCCGCAAGGCCATACCTTGCGTCTTCACCCTTAAAAGGAGCAGCAGATGCAGATCGACCTTACAGGCAAGACCGCTCTGATTACTGGATCTACCGAAGGCATCGGCTACGCGATCGCCCGCCAGCTCGCGCGGGCCGGTGCTGATGTGGTGATCAACGGGCGGTCCGAAGACAAGACCGCAAAGGCTGCCGAACGCCTGAGAGGCGAAGGTGCCGGGGGCACGGTTACTGCCGTCGCAGCCGATGTCGCGACCGCTGAAGGCTGTGACGCCCTTGTCGCCAGGGTTCCGCATGTGGACATCCTCATCAACAACGCGGGCATTTTTCAGCCGCTCGACTTCTTCGAGGCAAGCGACGCGGTGTGGGATCGCCACTGGCAGGTCAACGTCATGTCGGCCGTCCGGCTTTCGCGGGCTTATCTTCCGGGCATGCAGAAACTCGACTGGGGCCGGGTGATCTTCATCGCGTCGGAATCCGGCTTTAATATTCCCGTGGAAATGATCCATTACGGCGTCAGCAAGACCGCAGATATCGCGGTTGCCCGCGGGCTTGCCAAGCGCATGGCGGGCACGGGCGTGACCGTCAACTCGGTCTTGCCCGGTCCAACATTGTCGGAAGGGGTTGAGGCGATGCTTGCCGAAGAGCGGGCCAAGACCGGCAAGCCGATCGAGGAGCTTGCGGCCGATTTCGTCAAGACGCATCGCGCCAGTTCGATCATTCAGCGCGCGGCAAGCGTCGAAGAGGTTGCCAACCTCGTCACCTATCTCGCCTCGCCTTTGTCATCCGCGACGACCGGGGCTTCCATGCGCGTGGACGGAGGACTGATCGACACGCTCTGAGGCGAACGCAGCATCATCTGGGGAAATGGGCCTTCCAGGTGACGCAGAAAAACCCTCGGTGCGGTAAACCTTTCCGCGCCGGGGGCCTTCGAGGTTGTCATGGCAAATGAATAAATCAGGGTGTTTGTCAGGCAAGTGACGCCTGTATTCCGCCACCTGCCTTGTCGTCAACCATTAGCGGCCGCAAGCGATTGCAGAACCGGCAGCGCCGCCCAACGTTGCTCCGGCGCCGACGGCCCAGAGCTGGCCGGTACCGGACCCGATGGCGGATCCCGCCACACCACCCACGACTGCGCCTCCAACCGTCCCCGCCACACAGCCGGGTGTCGCCGGGCCAGTGCTGGAATTCGTGTTCGCTGTTTGACATCCGGCTAATGCGAAGCATGATGCAGCGACGATGACCATAGTGGAATAATAAGACATTTCTTCCTCCTATCGTTGGTTTCGGATTTTGCTTAGCCCTGGAATTTCGACCATCGCTCAGGCGTCCAGTTAATCTCGCTGCTTTGGTCGAATAGCCTACAACTCAGAGAATTGCGTTTTGTTCCATGTGTGGTAATGGCGGCAGATCTGCTTTTGCCCGCTTTCGAAGGTGACGGCGCCTGCGTGGCAGAAGCATAACGTTCAGCAGTTTTAGCAGGCGGTGCAAACGACCGGAAGGAAGGTGCAAAATCGCCTCTGCTTAGGCAAACGTTCCATGCCGGCTTTGGTCTAATCGTGGCTCCCCGAAAAAAAATTTATCCCCGTTTATCCCCGCCCTTTGTAACCGTGCGATACTTACTTCGT
>UCKS01000083.1 GCA_900473045.1 Hyphomicrobiales bacterium | reverse complement strand
GAGACAATGCGCCCGCCGCGGCGGACCTTCAGATGGCGGCATCGATCCAGATGTATGGCCAGTCACCTTCAATGGGGCGGTCGAGGAACGCCTTCACCTTGACGTCGATCTCTTCGCACAGTCGCGATACCTGGCTTTTGGAGATGCCGCTCATGCCCATGGCTTCGACCAGGTCGTCGACAGAGCGGGTCGAGATGGCCTTGAATGTACGCTTCCTGGATGACCGCCGTCAGAGCCTTTTCCGCCATCCGCCGGGGCTCAAGAAAGCTGGGGAAGTAGCTGCCCTTGCGCAGCTTTGGGATGCTCGACGGTTCCGGCCCGCGTCTCCCAGTCACGATCACGATAGCCATTGCGCTGAGCGAGACGCATCGGGTTCTTCTCACCGAAGTCAGCACCGGTGGCTCCGCCAACCTCAAGCTCCATTAGCCGCTCGGCTGCAAAGCCGATCATATCGCGCAATAAATCGGCATCAGCGCTCTTCTCAACAAGCGAGATGGTGTAACGGGCGGTGCCTAGCCAGCGAGGTTTGAAAGGCTGGTGCCGTCCCTCACAATGATGGTGTCGCGGAGTCAGGATTCCTGCTCCACAGCATCACGGAGAGACGACCATGAAACAGTATGCAGGAATCGACGTGTCATTGGAATACTCAAGTGTGTGCGTGGTGGATGCGGATGGCCGCATCGTGCGGGAAGCAAAGGTACTCAGCGAGCCCGATGCGCTGATCGCCTGGTTTGGCAAACTCGGCGTGGCCATGTGTTGGTTTCCACGCAGAACTGAGCCGGTTAGGCTCAGTTCCGCGTGGAAACGTATGGCCCGCCCTGTTCGCAAGTAGTTTTTTAGATTCCCTGTGCAGTCTGCTTCAACGTATTCGGTCTTACGGTCACGCCGTAGCCAAGATGGATATCCGCACGTCCAGAGCCACGATAACCAACACGGTTTCAATGAACCATTTCCACGCCTGGGCTTTCTAAACGCCGATTGACTGTCAGGCCATCTATATTCCTTCTCGCAAACATCATGGGCTGCGTGTAAGCGCAGCCAACCCTGCTATTCTGGCGCTACGCCGAAAGTTTTCTCATACGGTCGCTCCTTACGCAAAATAGCCCAGGCAATACGCGCAAGCTTGTTTGCAAGGGCTACGATCGCAACATTACGGTGAGTACCGCGGGAAACCAGCGCTCGAAGCCACTGGCCGACAGGCGTATCGCTTTGACTGAGTACGGGCATCGCCGCTCGTGCGCCGTGCACAAGCAAAGTTCGAAGGTAGTTGTTGCCGCGTTTCGTTATTCCGAGTAGCCGTGGCTTGCCACCGGTCGTGAACTGTCGTGGAACAAGCCCTAACCACGCGCCGAGATCTCGTGCATGTTTGAAGCTTCTTGCGTCGCCGATCGCGGCAACTAGGGCCGTGGCGTTAAGTACACCGATACCGGGGATAGTCGTTAAACGACGCATCGCAAGATTATGCCGCGCGAGCGACACGAACTCAGCGTTCAGTGCTGCAATCTTCGTATCCAGCACGTTCCACTCGTTTCGCAACTCGACAATCAGTCGATGGATGCGCGGAGAAAAGGTGGCCTCCTGATCAACCGGAAGGGCATCCAGGGCAACCTCAAGCTTGCGACGACCGGCAGCAAAAATGAGACCGCGCTCAAGGAGGATCGCCCGGATCTGATTGATCAACGTGGTTCTTTGTGCAACGAGGCGCGATCGAACCCTGTGCAGCGACTGAATATCGAGCTGCTCCTCACTCTTAAGGTCGACGAACCGCATTGTGGGACGCGACGCGGCTTCCGCGATGCCCGCCGCATCCCTGTCGTCGTTCTTCTGCGCTTTAATATAGGGGCGAACATACTCGGGCGACATCAGTCGCACTTCGTGTCCTCGTGCTGCGAAAAGTCGCCCAAGGTGGTGAGCGCCGCAGCATGCTTCCATAGCAATGATGCACGCCGGCATCTTGCCGACTAACTCAATGAGTGTCTGACGTCGCATCGTTCGGCGGACAATCACCGCACCTTTGTGATCAACTCCGACAACGCTGCAGCTGTTCTTTCCTATGTCGATGCCAAGTATCGAAATCGTCATGATCTGGCTCCTCTTCCTTCAATGACGAGACATCATACTCGATGTTCTCGGAAGGGCGGGCCATCCCATAACCAACAGTGAAGATCGACTGACGCGTCGGCCGGACCCTGCTGACCGAGTTCGGGAACTCGGCGACGCCGGCGTGCCGTTTGTCTTTGACACTCACGCCATCATCTACAGTGACGGTGCGCCGGCGCTAGAGCGGGGGCTACACAGGGAGTTCGACCCGGTACGCATCAACGCTCAAAACTATCGCAAAGAAGTTCTTTCGTGCTCGCCTTGAGGATGTGGAAGCGGCTGTTGCCCGGTTGGCGCCGGGCGTACCATTCTTCAGGTATGTTGAAGCGCAAGACTACCGAAAAACTCTCGCAAAGCGGAATGCGGCTCTTCTCGCTCTTAATGCTGTCCATGATACACGCCTTCCCGAGGCCATCCTAATCTGGATCGCATTAGATATCGAGAAGAACTCTTATCGCTACCGATCATATCGTTTCCAAGCTTAGCGCAAGCTTTAAACGATATTGGGTCAATCATGCGTTGCCGGACCCTGCACCGCAGTTGATCAAAATGATTTCCTGTCCAAGACGGAAAGGGTTCACCATGCACTCCACTGTGACGTCCAGCCAGTTCCTTGCGCCTGAAGACCTCGCTCTCTTGCAGACCTTCCTGGAGGCATGGTGCGCGGAAAATTCGGTAGACATCAAAGACAAGGCGGCGCGGGACGTGGCAGTTGGATTGATCCACTGGTATCAAGACGGTCATTCTGACAAAAGCGGGCTTAAGGCGCACATTACCGACGCCGGTTCACTACCGCCGGCGTTGCAGCGACTCGTAGAAACGCTTTCCTACTCGGAATGAGAGCCGCAGTTGAATGGCAGGTGCGCCCACCCAATGGCTTTAGATGGTCACGCATTCCTTTCCCGGGGAATGCGCATATACCGTTAAACCGTCACGTAGCTCATGCCTGATCGATCCTGGACCCGCGGCAGCCAATGCCCCCTTGGCAGCTGAGATTTGATCGATATGAGCTTCTCGCTCCCTGTTTCCCCGCAAACCGGATCTCGGGCAACTTAGCCTTGATGCTACTGGCCGTGTCCTTCGATCCCATGCTCTCTAAAAGAGAAGATGTCGAAGACCTTGTCATTACGGCGGTCGACCCGTAAACCCGATTGTGTAGGATAACAGTAATTTTCAGGACATCGCCAATTTCTGGGTCGGCCACTCTCAAAGCATTTGAACGGGGAATTTGCAGAGAACTTGTTCGCCTCGAATTATTGCTCACACAAATCAAAGCTATTGAAGCCGAGCGAGATGCCTTGATCGTTCAGGAGACGCCGGAAACGCCGAAAGAGGCGACCGCGCTAGGCATCAAAGGAATAGGCCCAGGGTTCGCTACGATACTTTACACGGAAGGCTTGTTCCGACACTTCGACAATCGGCGGCAAATCGCATCCTGTGCGGGCCTTGCGCCCTCCCCTTGGCAAAGCGGCAACGTCAATCGCGAACAAGGGGTCTCGAAAGCGGGAAATCCGCGATTGCGGGCAACGATGGTCGAACTCGCCTAGCTATGGCTGCGCCACCAACCGAGATCGACTTTAACGCTATGGTTTAAGGAACGCATCGCGCGGAACGCCGGCCGCTTAAAGACGCCGATGATCGTTTCGCTCGCGCGTAAACTGCTCGTGGCACTCTGGAAGTATGTGAGCTCCGGCGTCGTCATCGAAGGTGCAATCATGAAACCGCGTGAAAGACAAACTGCTGCGAAACACAGTTTGTAATCCTCAGGGCCTGATCAGCCTTGACGGATCCAGGTGAACGGAACGGGAATCTTTTTGGCTTTCAACGCCGACCTTGAGTTTGGTCCCGTTCTCCTGAGCCCGTGCCCGCCGAAAGCGGGATAATGGTGCAGACGCGTGAGATCGGCGATCGGATGTGAGGTTGTACAGGCCCGAGAACCGGGCCGGTAATTGCTATGCGCTCAGACCGTGGATCCGCCTATGAAGGAAAATTCAATGCCACTCGAATGAACAATTGACAAAAATCCTGATGCGAAGGGATTAGAACCACGACCGTTTAATTAAGGTTGGATCCGCACCGGATTTTCGAGGCGCACCTTAAAGTGGCTGCAGCCGCGAACGCGCCCGTGGAATGAGCGACGCTTGGGCCCGAAACGCAACTTCGGCAGGAAAGTGCCATTGCCCAATACTGGAGTCTACCCGGTTTAAAAGTGACAGATGCCTTTTGTCGCCCGGTCTATCGAGCCGAGCGAGATTGAGGACTTGACCTAAGATGTAGGTAGTTTTCATTGAAATCTGCGAAATCCTGCATTCGCCTAATATCCGGTATATCGATAAGGTGCTTGCGAAACGTCGCAAGTCCGCGCTCACGTATGGTCTTTAAGCTGCGATTTACTTGCACTATCGACAATCCGACGGTGTCTCCTAGCTCCTGCTGAGTGATGGGAAGGGAGAAAATTCCCTCGCTAACCAGTCCGATTGCTTCAAGACGAGCATGAATTTCGCAAAGCAGATGCGCAATGCGTATCTCAGCATGACGAGCCCCGATGTTGGTGATCCATTCACGAAGCACGGCCTCGTCGACGAGCATTGTCCACCAAAGTGCACGTGTCAGGGCAGGTCGCTCTGCGACGATATTCAGAATTGAGGGGCGTCGAATTTCTGCGACGACGCAGTCGGAGAGCGTCGAAACCGTGTGGTCCATCTCAGCAAGCAAGGCCACGTGCAGGTCACAAATATCGCCGGGGACCAGATAACCAAATATTTGCCGGGTGCCGTCCCCAACTATTTTGTACCTAACGGCAAAGCCCTCAAGAATGTAAGCGCGATTTTCGATGC
>UCKS01000080.1 GCA_900473045.1 Hyphomicrobiales bacterium | reverse complement strand
ATGGCAAAGAGCAAATTTGAGCGCAATAAGCCGCACGTTAACATTGGCACGATCGGCCACGTCGACCATGGCAAGACGTCGCTGACGGCAGCGATCACGAAGTATTTCGGTGAATACAAGGCGTACGACCAGATCGACGCAGCACCGGAAGAAAAGGCCCGCGGCATCACCATCTCGACGGCCCACGTCGAGTATGAGACGCCGAACCGTCACTATGCCCACGTTGACTGCCCCGGCCACGCCGACTACGTCAAGAACATGATCACCGGTGCTGCCCAGATGGACGGCGCGATCCTGGTTTGCTCGGCAGCCGACGGCCCGATGCCGCAGACCCGCGAGCACATCCTGCTTGCCCGTCAGGTTGGCGTTCCGGCGATCGTCGTGTTCCTCAACAAGGTCGACCAGGTCGACGACGCTGAACTTCTCGAGCTCGTCGAGCTGGAAGTGCGCGAACTTCTGTCGATGTACGACTTCCCGGGCGACGACATTCCGATCATCAAGGGTTCGGCTCTGGCCGCGCTTGAAGATTCGGACAAGAAGATCGGCGAAGACGCGATCCGCGAGCTGATGGCTGCTGTTGACGCCTACATCCCGACGCCTGAGCGTCCGATCAACCTGCCGTTCCTGCTGCCGATCGAAGACGTGTTCTCGATCTCGGGCCGTGGTACGGTTGTGACCGGCCGCGTCGAGCGTGGTATCGTCAAGGTCGGCGAAGAAGTCGAAATCGTCGGCATCCGCCCGACGGCCAAGACGACGGTGACCGGCGTTGAAATGTTCCGCAAGCTGCTCGATCAGGGCCAGGCTGGCGACAACATCGGTGCTCTGGTTCGCGGCGTTACCCGTGACGGCGTCGAGCGTGGTCAGATTCTGTGCAAGCCGGGTTCGGTCAAGCCGCACAAGAAGTTCATGGCTGAAGCCTACATCCTGACGAAGGAAGAGGGCGGCCGTCATACACCGTTCTTCACCAACTACCGTCCGCAGTTCTACTTCCGCACGACGGACGTGACCGGCATCGTGTCGCTTCCTGAAGGCACGGAAATGGTTATGCCTGGCGACAACGTCACGGTTTCCGTCGAGCTGATCGTTCCGATCGCGATGGAAGAAAAGCTGCGCTTCGCGATCCGCGAAGGCGGCCGCACCGTCGGCGCCGGCATCGTCGCCTCGAT
>UCKS01000018.1 GCA_900473045.1 Hyphomicrobiales bacterium | reverse complement strand
AGTTTTCGTCCGCACCCCCAATTTTCCGGTTGGCTGTGATCCACTGAATGGAGAAAAGCTTTTTCCGGACAATAGACTACCACGGATTTGGTGGGCTAAACGAAATGGAAAGCCGGATCAGATCCTACTGAAATTCAACATCTAACGCCTAGTTTTGGTCCTTCAATAGATAACTGTATTGAGCGTGAGGTTGATAGGCTCACCCGCCTTGAATTGTGTGTTGCCGCGCGCAATCAGCCAGCCATCCGCGCGCTCCAAGCGCGCAACGATCCGCAGCGTTGGCGAAGCACTCGATCTTTCGTGCAAGGGCAAGGAAAAGGCTATCGTCTTTGCCCCCCCGTCGCTTTTGATGCGCGTCTCCGCCATGCGACGTTGCGCAATATCCCGAACGGCCCGGTCCTCGAGATAGATCTCAAGATGACCTTCCGGGATAATAGCGCCGCTCTCGAACGTGACTGCGCCGCGAACATCTGTCGATTGCGCAGCAACTGACCCAGCGACCGCGGCGACAGCCGCAGCTCCGACGATCATCAACACTGCGCGGCGGTCGGCCGGTCGCTTCATCACACACTCTCCATGATCGCCACGCAACACCGGGGCGGTGGCGGCATTAACTCTCAGCTTATAATTCGAAAAGAGAAACCAACTCCAGCGTAGTCCTGTTGCATTCTTTCTTCTGAAACCAGCAGGTGCAAGGTCGAAGCACAAAGGAATCCAATCTGCTGCAGCGCACGATGGGCCCCTGAAAAGCCATATGGCGTTCGATAGGTGGGGCGCCCAAAAGCGCCCCAGCCAGCCTCGCGTCAGATGATAATGAAGTCTGACGCTGAAAGGCTCAGGTTTTTGCTCACTCGGGCAAACTCTATCCCTGCGACGTCTCCGAAGCCGTCGGCGTCATACGACAAGGCTCCGCTATCGGTGTCGTAGATGATGCGGTCGTCGGCATCATGGGCGACACCCGCTGCGCTCTTGTAAAATGCGCCCAGTATGAGAGCACCGTCGCCACCCACACTCTTGAAGATGAGATTATCGAGGAGGATCGTGTCGTCGATGACCTTGAAGTTGTTGATCCAGTCGATATTGCCGTTGCCGATCTCGGTCGAGAAGCGGAACATATCCTCTCCCGTGCCGCCCGTAAGCGTATCGGCCGCTAGGCCGCCGTCTAGCAGGTCGCCGCCGCTGCCGCCGTCGAGCGTATCAGATCCCGCGACGCCCGGCTGGGCCGGCTCCGGCGGAAATTCAACCGATACGTTCAGCTCGTATGTCGAGCCGTCCGGCACGGCGTCCGTCCACCCATCACCCGGAGTCGTCTCCGACCAGCTGCCTTCCAGGATGTAGTAGGTCCCGGTTTCCTCAACGACAAAGACCGTGCTCGAATCCCGGGTGCTGTTGGAACCCGGATCGCCACCGCCATCGTCGTTCTGCGCGACGATGGCGCCGCTGCTGTCCAGCAGCCTGACCCAGCTGTCGTGGACATTGGGATCGGCAATGTGATCGATGTCGATCGTGATGACCGTGCCGGCTGCCAGGTCGACACTATAGTATCCGCCCTGGCCGTTGCCGGTGGCGTTGACGGTCGTATGGAGGATGCTGGTCGAATCGAAGATGTCAGGATCGCTTGTGAGCGAAAAGTTGTTGGAGATATTGAAGGCCGCCGCGATCGAATTGTTCGCCGCGTCCGGTCCGAGCGTCGCATAGCCGGTTCCCAGGCCGGGGCGTGGCGGCGCATCGCCCTGATAGGCGAAATCGCCAAGCAGGGTGTCATCGCCGCCGCCGCCAACGATCCTGTCACTGCCGCCCTGGCCGGTCAGCACATTGACCGCGTTGGTGCCGGTCAGGTGATCGTTGAAGCCCGAACCGGCGAGGTTTTCGATCGAGATGTACTTGTCTCCGCCGGAGCCGCGCCCGGCGAGCGTCAGCCTGAGGCCACTAGTCGCGTCTGAATAGTCCGCCGTGTCGCTCCCGGCGCCGCCATTCAGCTTGTCGGCGCCACGACCACCCGTCAGAATATCGTTGCCTGCACCGCCGGAGAGTTCATTGGCCTGGGCATTGCCGATGATGCGATCGTCGAAGGACGAACCGACGGCATTTTCGAAGCCAGAGAGGATGTCGTGCTTGATCAGGGTGCCGCGCCCGACGATCTGTACCGGACCATCGCCGTCGCCGCCGTTGGCGGTGCCGTTGCCCAGATCGATCGTCACGCCGTCGGAACTGCCGGCGTAGACGACGGTATCGATGCCGACGCCGCCATCCAGATAGTCCTGTCCGGCGCCGCCGATGATCTTGTCGTTACCGGCTTCGCCATAGAGGATGTCGCCGTCATTGCCGCCATCCAGGAGGTCATTGCCGCCGCCGCCGTTGAAATAATCGCCGCCGCCCTGCCCCCAGAAATGGTTTGCAGCGTTGGTGCCGATGAAGCGGTCGATGCGGTCGTCGGAACCGATCAGATTCTCGATGCTGTAAAACGTGTCCCCCGAGGCAGTGCCGCCACTGGCGACATTCGTGGCGAGGTTGACGAGCAGCTGGAAGGGGCTTTCCTTGCTGAAATCTACCGTGTCGATGCCGGCACCACCCCTGAATATATCCACGCCGTCCTGACCGCTGAGTGTATCGTTGCCGTCGCCGCCGTCGAGGATATCATTGCCCTGGCCGCCCAGAATGGTGTCGTTGCCGCGGCCGCCGTAGAGCGTGTCGTTGCCATCGTCACTTTCGGTCTGGTCTTCGAGATCGGCGACATCGATCGTGTTGTTGATGTCGCGGCTGGCGAGCGAGTCGCGGCCGCCGATGATCAGGTCGTCACCGCCCTGACCGAAGATCGTGTCGTCGCCGCCGCCGCCGTCAAGCGTGTTGTTTCCATTGTCGCCGAAGATGATGCTGGTCAATGTGTTGTCGCCGAAGACAGGCCGGTCGCCACCGCCGGCATCTCCGGGCTGCAGCGTCGACTTGTTGGCGTAGATGATATGTTCGACGTTGGCGATCGACCGGATTTTCAGATTGCGCGTCAGTAGAATGACCGTGTCGTTGCCTCCACTGGTTTCCTCGCGCACGATATCGTCGAGCGAATCGACGAAATAGACATCGTCGCCGCCGTTGCCAGCCATGCGGTCGCCACCGTACCTGCCGTCAAGAACGTTGTCGCCGTCATTGCCGATCAGGATGTCGTTGTAACTGCTGCCGATGCCGTTCTCGATGTAATAGTCGGCCTCATCCGAATTGTGACCGGAAAATATCGACACATTGTTGCTGTGACCGTTGACGCTGGAGAACTGCCCGGCGCGCAAATCGAGGATCGTCCCCGCCGTCGAGCCAGAGAAGTCGAGCGTGTCGGTCCCGCCAGTGTCATGGATCGCAAAGCCGATGTCATGCTGCATTCCGGACGAGGTCAGCTTGTAGCCGGCCAGCGCGGCTCCGAAGCCGTAGACATTGTCGCCGGTATTGAGGTCGATATGCTGGTAGGTGCGCGCCCCCTCCGCGTCGACGGTCGAGAAGAAGCGGCGAATGACCGCCTCAATGTCGGCCATGAGCGGCGTCGACGCCGACCAGCGGCTGGTTTCGCCGACGTCGATCCCGTCGAAATAGGACATGACGCTGTATTGCTGGCGGTCGTAAGTCCAGGTCCCATTGTTGAGATAGTTGATCTGTACACCGCCGGGGCCGCTATAGTTGTAGAGTCCGGGATGGTTCAGGCCGAATTCATGGCCGAACTCGTGGATAAAGGAATCGAACACATAGCCGCCGACATCGGTCTTGTTCGGCTCCGTGTCATGGAAGCGCTGGCCGATGCTGACATAGCGATTTGCCGAATACGCGCTGCCGTCGTCCTCTTCACCAAGTTCGGGGCTGACGACCTCGATCCAGTCCGTTGCAGGGTCGAACGGCGTGTCATCGACGATCTCGAATTTCAGCGGTGTGACCGCAGCCCACATCTGCAGGGCGCCGATCGCGGCGGCCTTGTATTCAGGATGGTTGTTGAGCTCGGAAACATTGATCCGCAGCGTTTCAGCCGCGATCTCGGGTGTCAGGCTGCGGGGCAATGCCCCGAGATAGTCAAGAAACGAGTCATAGTCGTCACTCTTTCCATAAGGGTTGTCCGGGGTCTGATCGTTGATCCACCATTGGTCGCGAATATGGCGTGGTTTCGGCATTGCGAGGCTCCTCCGTGACTATCGTGTGCAGTAACGGCCATGCCGTTCTGCAACTGCCAATGTTCCACAGGCACCACATGCGTTTGCCTGCGCCCCTCGCCCCGCCACGCAACTTAGCTGGAATCGTCGGCTTGTCACCCTAAAATGGCATTGGAGCGACAAATGAAGGGCGCGCAGGCAGCTCTCAGCCCCAGCAGCTACTTGCAAAATTTTGCGAACAAGAAGACTTCGGTGAAACTTGGCTCCGGACTCGCTAATCGATCCAGTAAAGCATGTTGCTGCGGTGGAATTGGGATAGGAATGGGTGGGCCCATCGTAAATATCTTGTGGCGATGCGCCTCCAATCCTTGATTCTGCGGAACATGTTCTCAATGCGGAGCCGTTGCATGCAGAGTGCCTTGTTGTAGCCTGCCGAATGCTTTCCCTTTATGCGAGGTGGGATGTAGGCGGAAATACCTTTGTCTTTCAATCCATTACGAAACCAGTTTGAATGGTAGCCGCGATCGGCGAGCAGATCACTGGCTTGCAGATGGTCACGCAGGTGCTGGGCATCTTTGTAATCGCTTGCCTGACCTTCCGTTAGAAAGAATAGCCTTTCTGGCCAGCGGTGAGAATGAAGCGCAGGGAGCATCCACGGCCGCGTACCGCCATATGGATTTTGGTGCTCAAGCCGACGCGAGAATGGCCAGGGGCCTGATCTTCAGCCCCTTTTTTGCACCAGAGTCGTGCTGGTGCGCGCGAATGATTGTGCTGTCGACGATCAGGTATTCGAAATCGTTGTCATCCGACACCGCCTCGAAGAGACGCCACCAAACGCCCTTTTGGCTCCAGCGGCTGAAGCCTCGAAAGACGCTGTTCCAATCGCCGAACACATCCGGGAGGTCACGCCAAGGCGAGCCCGTGCGCACGATCCACAGCACCGCCTCGACGAACATGCGACTGTCGCGCCCCGAAGATCCGCGGGTTCGATCATCGCCGATAATGTACTGCGATATCCGACCCCACTGGTCGTCGCGGAGAATCAAACAATCGAGAACACCCATGAATGCCTGCAAAGACGTTCTTAAATCACAACATAAACCGCTTGGGAATCCTAAGAGTCCACACTTCCTAGGAGGTTCGAAGTGCCAATGGCGTATTCACATCATGCCGCCGACAACTCGTCATGTAGCTTGATCTGAACCACAATACACATCTGGTCACCGTCGGAGGTCTCTCAGATCAATTTGACAAGGACCAAATCATAAAGCTTTGGCAAACTGGCGTCGATATCAGCGCTTCGTACAATGATATCGAAATGACAGCGTATGGGTGGGCTTTCAGGTCGGCGCGCGAAAATCACGCTTGGTCGTGTGTAACCGGTTCTTCAACGCGCCAAGCTTTCATTTCATCATTCGAAAATCGCCGCTTCCGGCCACGATTCCATGTGATGCCTCGCTTGACGACAGTCGCTGGCGTGCCCGCCAGCAGAGTGCTGGTTTCGCTGAACGCCTTATTGACGAACGACTTCGCGCCGACGACGCAGTCGTCTGGGATCACGGTCCCCTTGCTTATCAGCGCGCCGACGCCAACCCAGACATGATCGCCGATCACCACTGGCGCGGCAAGGTTGAGACGTCGTCCGTCGCGCCTCCGAATGAGCGAATGAGCGTCGCTTGTGCGCATCTCGATTCCGCGGGAGAACATACACCAACGGCCAATCGTAACGTCACAGCGTTCCAAGCAGACAATATAGACCGATTCGAAGGTCGTGCCTTCGCCGATGCTGATCGTCTGGTTTGATCCTTTGATCATTAATTCGCCGGCGATGCGGCAATTTTCACCGATCAGAACGCGGTTGCCTCGACCGCGAACCGTGATGTGGCCGACGAACGAGGATGTCTCCGGCAGTTCAATTCTGTTGCCACTTCCATAGAGTCGCACAGTCGCAATCAACCGCCCTTTGAAGGCAACGACATTGTCGTGGCCCCAATCCAGCTGAACCGCAAAAGGTCTCCAAAATCGCAGCCTTGGCAGCGTCCTGAAAACCCTGCCAGCCCTTTTGAAGAAATTCATTATAGAACACCGCGTCAGCAACAGTTTCAAACGCCACCTAGATAACTAATTTTGCGGCATGTGCAACGCCTTGACTGTGCATCCGACGGAGAAAGCGCTATTTTGCTTTTTCATAACGTGGATCTAAGTCATTGATATCGTTAGGGGGTAGCCGAAAACTTTTTACAGCCTACCTTTTGAAACGATGTGATTAAATCGAGCATCCCAAGCTGATCGTGCGGGTTCGATTCCCGCTACCCGCTCCGGTTTGTTTCTCAGGATTAGAAGCTGCGACACTGTTTGCATGTTTCTTTCGTCTTGCCTAGCGAGAACGCATCAGTTCGCTTGGTACCTGCTTCGATGGCCTGACCAACGAGCGAGCAATATCGATGATATCATCGCGAGATGCAGTTCGATCCTCCATATTCCAGACAACCCCCATACCGATCTTGAAATCCACGCCCCTCACCTTTTGAAGCTCGAAACTGCGATTGGGGAAATCTCAGGTCCATTGCGGCGCTAAGCCAATGCCAAGACCGGCCGACACCAGCGAGATCAAAGCGAAGGTGTCGTCGCAGCTATATGCGATATTGCGTACCAGCTCGTGTTCGGCAAACATCTCGGCAAAATACCGTTCGGTGTAGGAGAGTTCTGGCGCGAAAACGAGATGATCTTCTGATCACGCTGGTCCTCGATGCCCATCTCGGCAAGACCGGCAAGTCGGCTGTCCTTGGCACCTGCCAGTAGATATTCGTCGTTGGCCATCGAGAAGAACCGCAGCGAACCGATGTTCCGGATGAAGCCAAGATTGATCTGGCTGGTTTCCAGGCTGCGGATGATGTCGCTGGTCGAGCCGCTCTGGATCTGCAGCTGGATATCGGATATTTGCGGGCCATTTTTGACAGGAAGGCCGGCAGCACGCCGATGGTGGCCAGATAGATGGTGCCGATCCTGATCTTGCGCACACCGATCATGGAAGGTCTCACCAGTAACCGTCAGCTCGACACGCCGTGTCTTCGCACAACCGCTGCACACCCAACTCGCGCTCCAGCGTCTGGATCTGCGTCGAGAGAGCCGGCTGGGCGACATGCACCCGAGCCGCTGCCCTCCCAAGATGCAGCACCTCAGCGACCGTAACGAAACAGGTAAGTTGGCGCAGTTCCATTGATGACCACTTTCCAAAAAATCGGTCGCCGGGCGTGACGATCCAGAACAACCGTGAATACGGCGGATACACGATAAACAAGCTATTTGGGGTATTCGAAAATCGGTTTTATTTGAGATGCCAATCAATTTTCTATTGGCAAAGCTATTGTCTTCACTCAACCTCGACCTTTACCAGAATATGATCGATCGTCTCATCGCCGCGCGGAGAGATGCAGGCCTTACGCAGGTTGGTTTGGGTCGACTAATCGGACAGCGGCAAACTTTTGTCTCGAAGTTTGAAACCGGGGACCGTGGGCTCGATGCGGCGGAGTTCGTCCGGATTGGCAGGGCGATCGGTATCGATCCTTACGCGCTTATGCGGAAGCCGAAGAACAGGGCGTCTAATCATTCGCACTGTGTAATCCGGGCCTTCAAGTGCTTGGCAATTTTCCCGCTCCTCGCGTGTGCGAATAGTGCCCGCCTTGATGGGTTTGAGCCAACAACCTTTGACTGCGAAACCTAACCAGTTGAGATTGTTGCAATGCTTTTCGAGTCGAACGATCGACCTAGGGAAATAGGGGCGATCTTTGCCCCTAAAGTGTACACAGAACGGATCGAAAAGTGTGACTGGGTTTGATTCCTTCAATACGCCAAACCATGTCGCGTGATACCAACGCCGGACGCACACACACGCATTGCCACGCGCCACCATCTGCGGTCTAACTTGGTCTATCCATCTGCCTGTCGTCGGAGCGACGTCCACCCTCACACTGGAAGTGCGATAGCCAACACTCCGTTGCCATCCAATGGTGTAGTTTCACAATTGGAAACCGAGACGTCAGATCTGCCCCGCAGGGAGAAGGCCGCGTAATACAGTTTCGCTGATCGTTTCGGCGGCATGCGAATAATCCACGCCCTTGAGTTTGGTCGTATGCAGAGCGTCGCAGGCTAGCGGCTCGAAGTCAGCGTAAAACTGAGTGGCTGACCACAGCATGATGAACAAGTGCCTTGGATCTACCGGCCGAAGTTTACCGGCAGCGATCCAATCCTCGATTACCTTTACTTTTTCATCGGTGACGGTGCGCATGTGCTGGCGATCCTTGCGCGACAGGAATTGCGCGCCGCGAATGATCTCGTTGGCGAACAGGCGCGATTCGATGACATTGCGACGGGTGTAGGAGAGCTTGGCCGCGACATAAGACCGGATTGCATCCTGCGGCTCACGGTCTACTGAGATATGGGCGAATGCGTCGTCCCAGCCTTCGATCAGGTGTTCGATGACGGCACGGTAAATCTCCTCCTTCGAGGAGAAATAGTAGTAGACATTGGCCTTCGGAAGGCCGGATGCCTCGGCAATCTCGGCGATGCGGGCGCCGTCGAAGCCCTTTCTTGAAAAGATTTCCGTTGCGGCCTTCAGGATCTCGCGGATGTTGCGGGCACGGATCTTTTCGTCGGTATCACCCCCATTTGTCGGGGCTTTGTTGGCGGGCATCTTTGGCATCTTACGTCGCTCATTTATTCCAGTTTTATGCGGTGAACACAGACAGTGATTGCCAGCCCCGCAAGCATACCCTTTCATACTTCATCACGCACGTCGATATAATCTGACGATCCGGTCAGGTTTTGTCGTTTAATAAGTTGACACTTTGGTCAGCTTTTGACTAGCATCACAGTCGATGACAAAGGAGGAGTGCCGAAATGTCTTCGTCACTGAGAAATGCTATGCGGGAGTTCCTTGATGGGTGGCAGGCAGATATGCCGCGAGCCTGGCGGGATCTCTGCTCAGGTGCAGAACCCGACTTAGAAGCCATCGGCGACGATCTCGAGCTTGAGATCTGGGAGCCGATATTTCCTGTTCGCCGCAGTCGTCATTTTCCTGGTATGCCCAAGGGCGCACATCTGTTTCGCGCCTATGATGACATTGCGCCGAAACAGGTCTCCTGCATCATCTTAGGCCAAGACCCTTATCCTGAGCCAGGCTTTGCCACCGGCCGAGCGTTCGAGGCCGGCAACGTTGCCGAATGGCGTGAACTCGACAAGATGTTCTCGCGTAGCATCCGCGCGTTCACGCAACTGATCGTGGCGGCACGCACCGGTGACACCTCCTACACCAGCGGCTTTTCTGAATGGCCAAGAACACTTCAGGATATCGAACGGGGCTCGGTCGAAATTGAAGCACCGTCAGCGGTCGCGGATCGTTGGGTCCGTGAGGGTGTGCTTTTGTTGAATGCCTCATTGACGCTGACACGCTTTCAGGTGGGCATCGACCCACATCAATCCCGGGGACACGTTCCCCTCTGGCGGCCCATTATTCAGAAGACACTGACGATGCTGGCCGGCAGTAGTAGACCAATAGTTTTCATCGCCTTTGGCGATGTGGCCGCCGAAGCATTCGCGGCAGCCGGTATTCGAGATGGGCGAAACGGTAACATTACCGCCATACTGCGGGATCATCCAGCCCGCGCCGATGCGGTGCTCGAACGACCTAACCCCTTCATTCTTTGCAATGAGTTTTTAGAGGAAATGGGATCCAATCCCATTGCGTGGTGACCATGGCGCGAAGCGACCATTTCGATTTCATCATTATCGGTGCGGGCTCTGCGGGTTGCGTATTGGCGAACCGGCTTTCGGCCGACCCGGCCAACCGAGTGCTGTTGCTGGAAGCAGGTGGAAGAGACCGCAATCCACTGTTCCGTCTACCGATGCTGATGGGCAAGCTTTTTCACTCAGGCATTTACAACTGGCACTACCATACGGAACCCGAGCCCTATCTCAATGGCCGCTCTCTGTACTGGCCCCGTGGTAAAGTATTGGGTGGGACCTCCACCATAAACGGCATGATCTACGTACGCGGCAACCGTCACGATTATGATCGCTGGTCGCAGATGGGTCTTCCAGGCTGGTCCTATGACGAGGTACTGCCCGCCTTCCTTCGCTCGGAAGGGCACATCGAGCGCGACGACGCTTTCCACGAGAAGAATGGCGAGCTGACCGTCTGCCGCGCGCGCGGCTGGAACAGCCTGCTGGATGTTTTCAACGAAGCTGGCCGCGAGGCCGGCTATCCGCTCAACGATGATTTCAACGGCACCGAACAGGAGGGTTTCGGGCGTTACGATTTCACGATCCGCAAGGGCAAGCGCTGGTCGACATCCTTCGCATTTCTGCGCCCTGCCCTGTCGCGTCCCAACCTAACAGTGATGACGCAGGCGCATACCCACCGCGTCATTATCGAGCAGGGCCGCGCCGTCGGTGTGGAATATCGTCATCGCGGCGCGATAAAGAAGGCCTATGCCGAACGCGAGGTGGTGCTCTCCGCCGGAACCGTCAATTCGCCGCAGACCCTGCTTCTGTCGGGCATTGGCCCGGCCGACGAATTGCGTGCGCATGGCATCGATACTGTGCAAGACCTCCCCGGCGTGGGCAAGAACCTTCAGGACCACGTCGACTGTGTGATGTCTTGGGAGTGCCGCAAGCCGGTGACGCTCTATTCAGATCTGCGCGCCGACAAACTGACGCTGTCCGTCATCCAAGGCATGCTGTTTGGCGAAGGTATCACCACGACCTTTCCCTATGAGGCTGGCGCGTTCGTTCGCTCGCGGCCGGACCTTGTCGCACCGGATATTCAGCTTCATTTCATGCCGGCCTTGGAAAAGACCGCCAACCTGCATTTTCCGAACCCCTTCAAGCGCGAGACGGTCGAGGCCAACCACGGTTTCACCCTGCGCGTTGGTCCGGTCAATCCGGAAAGCCGTGGCGAAATCACTCTGCGCTCCTCCGATCCGATGGCCGCCCCGAGGATCCTAGCCAATTATCTGCAGACCGACTTTGACATGCGCACCATGATAGACGGCATCAGGCTAACCCGCGACATTATCAGCCAGCCCGCCTTCGACGGATATCGCGGCAAGGAGCTGGCGCCGGGGCCGGCAGCGCTCAACGATGCCGATCTGTCGAAATGGCTGCGGGCGACCGCGATGACCACCTTCCATCCCGTTGGAACCTGCAAGATGGGCAACGATCCGATGGCGGTGGTTGATGCGCGCCTGAAGGTGCGCGGCGTCGAAGGACTGCGGGTCGCCGATGCCTCCATCATGCCAATCATCTCCAGCGGCAATACCAATGCCCCCGCGATCATGATCGGCGAGCGTTGCGCAGATTTCATTCTCAACAACTGAAGCGAGACCGGCAATGATCCTGGAACACCGCACCTATACTTTTCGCCCCGGCACGGTCGATGGCTGGATAAGGAAATATGAGGCAGAGGGCCTGCCGGTGCAGAAGCGGCATCTCAACCGGTTCGTCGGCCTGTATGTGTCGGAAATCGGCCCCCTGCACACGACTGTGCTCATGTGGGCCTATGAGAGCCTTGCGGACCGCGAGGCCCGCCGGACGGCGATGTACGCCGATCCCGACTGGCAGAAATTCATCGGCGAAATCTGGGCGCTGAACGCCATCGAGCGCCAGGATGTCATGATCATGAACCCGGCTTCCTACTCTCCGCAAATCTGACGAAAAACGGGCAGCGGTGCTGCCCGCCCCATCAACCATAAAAAAGGGAACAGAAAGATGAAAGACAGTATATTGAACCAGACCTCGTTCGATCGGCGCGACTTTCTCAAAATCTCCGCCGGCACAGCTGTGCTGGCACTGGCGGGCGGATTGCTGCCTGCGGTTGCCCATGCCGACGGCGGACTTGTCGCTCTCGTTCATACGCAATCGGCAGGCGATAGCGGCCCTGTCGATACGATGATCGCCAATCTGAAGAAACTCTCGGAAGAAAAGGGTTTTGAGTATCGTGCCGTCTATGCGCAGGACCCAGCCACCTACGAAACGATCTTCCGCACACTTTGCGATGCCGGCGCGACCGTCATCGTCTCGACCTTCAATGAAGTGGCTGAGCCCTTCAAGGCCCTGGCACCGTCCTACCCCAAGGTCAAATGGATCCAGCTCTTTGGCGACCCGATGGAGCCCGCGATCCCCAATGTCGTCACCGTATCCTACGACTATTATCTCGGCTGCTACCTCTCGGGCATTTTCGCCGGGCGGATGAGCAAGTCCGGCAAGGTGGGTTTCATTGGCGGCATTTCCATTCCGCCGATCAACGCGGATTTCAACGCCGTCAAGGCGGGCGCGCTCTCCGTCAACCCGCAGGCAACGGTGACCGTGGCTTTTGCGGGCTCGTTCCAGGACCCTGCGAAGGGCCAGGAAATCGCCACGCAGATGTTCAATGACGGTATCGACTTCATCCAGACCGATTCAGCGGCGACAGACGCCGGCATCATCGCTGCGGCAAATGAAAAACAGGACCGCATCGTCAGCGTTCTCGACAAGGCGCAGTTCCCGCAGGGGCCGAAATCGATCAGCAGCATCGTTCAGCTTGACTTCGGCATCTCTCTTTACAACGAAGTGACCAAGGCGCTCGGCCCGGACTGGAAGGGCGGCACGCATGAGAAGACCGGACTGGACACTGGGGTCATCGACTTCATTGTATCGCCGCTCTTCCTGGAGCAGGGTCCGGCGGACGCCGTCGCCAAGATCAAGGAAATCCTGCCGGAAATCGAAGCTGCCAAAAAGGGCATTCTCGACGGCTCGATTACTGTTCCCTTCAATACGACCATCTGATGAGCTGGCGGGTGGCGTTCACGCCATCCGCCGTATCAGCCACGTGAATGGGCCTCCCATGACCGATCCTCATGCCCCGGCACTTCAGTGCCAGAACGTCTCGGTGACCTATGGGCCGGTCACCGCTCTCAATGCAGTGTCCACCACATTCGGCGCCGGCCTTATTCACGCCGTGGTCGGCCAGAATGGTGCTGGAAAAACCACCTTTGCCCGGGTCGCATCCGGTCTCGTAGCGCCCACCGCCGGCCATGTGGCGATCGGTAGCCGGATCATGCGCGGTGGCAATGTCGCTCAGGCACGCGCTGCCGGCGTCGAACTGGTTCACCAAAGCTTCGCGCTGCCGCCATCGTTTACCGTGGCAGAAGCCATGGAGTTCGGTGCAACAGGAACCGGACGTTTCTTCACCCGCAGGAGCCTGTTTGCGCGTTGGCGTCCGCACCTTGAAAGCCTCGATATATCGGTCGATCTTGGTGCCCGCATTCGCGATCTGCCGGTGGAAAGCCAGCAGGGGATCGAAATCGCCCGGGCGCTGGTCACGCAGGCCAAGGTTCTCATCCTTGACGAGCCGACTGCCGTATTGTCGCCATCCGGCATCGAAAAACTGTTTGAGCGCGTGCGCCGGCTAAAGGCGCAGGGCGTTACCGTACTTCTCATTCTTCATAAAATTCGCGAGGTTCTTGCCGTCGCCGACACGGTAACTGTGCTGCGCGCCGGGCGGCTTGTCGATGGTCCGCTGATGACGACGGATGTGGATGGCGCGCGGCTATCCAGGCTCATCATCGGGGAAGCAAGCCGCGGGTTCGCGGCTGCCGACGAGCAGGCGCTAACCGGGGCTGGCACGGTGGAACACACTTCGACTGTCGGAGAGGCGGCAACGGCCACACCGGTTCTCAAGCTTTCAAACATCACCACGTTTGTCGATCAGGAAGGCCCGGCGTTACAGGATGTGGATTTTCACGTTCGCCCCGGCGAGATCGTCGGTGTCGCCGGCGTCGAAGGCAACGGCCAGCGGACTCTCGTCCGCCTCATCGCGGATTTCGCCAGGGCGAGCCGTGGCGAAGTCCATCTGGCGGGGCAAAACATTAGCACCCAGTCGCTCGCTCAACGCCGTTCGAAGGGGTTGCGCATCATTCCGTTCGAGCGCAACACGGAAGGGCTTAGCCTCACATCCAGCCTGTGGGAAAACTGGACTGCCCGCGCGCTTCTTGAAAAGCCGCTTCTGCGTCTGGTCAATCCGGCGCGGTTGCGCAGCGAATGCGACGCCGCGTTGAAAGCATGGGGCGTCCGTTATGACAATGTCGCCCAAAAGGCGGGAGCGCTTTCTGGCGGCAACGCCCAGAAGGTTATCCTGTCACGCGAAATCGATCCGGATGCGAAACTGATTATCGCGGCACAGCCGACACGCGGCCTCGATATCGGTGCCACCGCTTTTGTCTGGGACGCGCTCCGCAAGGCGCGCGATCGTGGCTGCGGCATCATCCTGATTTCGTCCGATTTGGATGAACTGTTCGATATCAGCGACCGCGTCGTGGTGATGCTAGCGGGCCGGGTCGCCGGAACGTTCACGGCTCCTTATGACATTAATGCGGTTGGTGCCGCAATGATTGGGGTTTCCTGATGATCGCGCGCGTATCCTACATTCTTCGGAGCCTTGTCTTTGTCGTCTTCGCATTGATCTTGTGTTCCATCGTCTTTCAGATTGCCGGTTATTCTGCGTCCCTGGTGCTGACCAATGTGGCAGATGGAGCATTCCTGCGGCCCGGCGCTCTGGCGCAGAGCCTCCGATGGGCGTTGCCGCTCTTCATCACCGCTGTCGGAGTTGGGATTTCATTCCGTGCCGGGTTCTTCAACATCGGCGCGCAGGGACAGTTCTATGTCGGATCCATTTGCGCGGCCTTTGTCCCGGAATGGCTTTCGGGGGCTCCGGCGTACATCGTCATTCCTGCCTGCATGCTCGCCGGAATGGCTGGCGGTGCATTCTGGGCTTTCTGGCCCGGCTACCTTCGTATCCGCTCTGGGACAGATGAGGTCATCACCACGCTGATGGGGAATTTCATGGCAGGCCTGCTGCTGGTCTATGTCACTTCTGGGCCTCTCAAGGACCCATCGGGCTCTGGGCAACAGGCCTCCAGCCGGCCGCTTGAGGCAGCCTATCGCATCTCGACGTCGTCGGGTCTATCAGTAACGATCATCGCCATTGCTGTGGTCGTCGGGCTCGCCATGTGGCTGCTCGTCAACCGCACGACCTTCGGGATGCTGGCAAGCCTCGCAGGGCGTAACCCGGTCATGGTGCGTTGGCAGGGTGCACTTCTCTGGAAGCTTGGCATCACCAGCTTTCTGTTGAGCGGTGCTTTGGCGGGTCTTGCCGGAGCAATCGAGCTCATGGGACCGAACGGGCGCATCGCCAGCGGCTTCCTGCCGGCACATGGGTTCACTGCCATCCTGATCGCTCTTGTCGCCAACTTCTCCGTGGCGGGAACGGCAATAACGGCGCTGTTTTTCGGCGGTCTGGCCTCAGCGGCGCTTTATCTGCCGGTCATGGCGGGCCTGCCGTCAGCTGCGATCGACGTTATCAACGCTGCTATCGCGCTCTTCATCACAGCTCGGTCGAAACTGCTCGACAAGATCCTGCGCGTCGGGGGACGTTCATCATGAATGACATCATTATCGCCATCTTGCGCTCCGGTACACCGCTCGTCTACGTCACCCTCGCAGGCGTAATCGCGCAACGGGCAGGCATCTGGAACCTCGGCCTTGAGGGGCTGATGATCATTGGCGCCTGCGCTACGATCCTTGGCATCGTCGTCACCGGTTCGGTCACTCTTGCACTGCTGATCGCCATGCTCTTTGCGGTTCTGGCTTCAATCCTCCTCTGGTTCGTGGTCGAGAAGCTCAAAGCCAATCCGATCATTGCCGGACTTGGCTTAACAGGCCTGGGGCTTGGCGGCACAGCACTCGCCATCCAATCCTTTTTCGGCAGCCAGTCCGCAGTCAACGCGCCTTTTGGCCTCCCTCGCCTAGGACCTGCCTTCGGCGCTTACGGTGTTCTCTCGATCCTCGTGGTGCTGATGCCCGTTGTGGTCTTCGCTTTGTGGTTTGTTCTGTGCCGCACACGCTTCGGCCTACAACTATCGGCCTGTGGCCAACATCCGTTCGCGGCCCGCAGCGTCGGTGTCAACCCATCCACGATGCGTTTGATCGCTCTTTCGATCGGTGGTGTTCTGGCGGCATTGGGCGGCGCAGAACTGGCAGCAGGCAGCCTGCAATTTTTCGGGCAAAATATGACGGCGGGGCGTGGTTTCATGGCGTTTGCGGCGGTCATCTTCGGGGCTGCACATCCACTAGGCGCCACACTGGCGGCGATGTTCTTTTCCGTACTGAGTGCGATCGGCATCCGTGCGCAGCTCGTGTTCGGCGATAGCGTGCCGCACGATCTCATTCAGGCGCTCCCCTATCTCGCGACGGTCTTCGGCCTCTGGCTCAGCAGCCGCCTCAGAGGTGGTACAGCTGGCGGCATCACAGAATTACGGGACGACTGAACGGGCTAGTCCCATAACTTTCGGAGAACGCCCATGAAAACGCTGTTTCGCAACGCAACCATTCTGACAATGGACAAGACACATGGAAGTTCGGCCTTTGCCGGGGATCTTCTGGTTTCGAACGGTCGCATAGAAGCCATCGGCCCGAACCTCGCGGCCGATGGCGCGCGGATTATCGATGCGACCAACAAGCTGCTGATGCCCGGCCTTGTCAACGCACATACGCATTCCAGCGAAACGTTCCTGCGCGGCCGGTACGAACGAATGCCGCTGGAAATATGGCTACTTTACGCCTATCCGCTCCTGATGGGCCCGCAGGTCGACAAGCGGCTCGTCTATCTACGGAGCGCACTGCTGGCCATGGAATCGCTGAAAAGCGGCGTCACCACACTCTGCGACGATTTCTTCGACCCACCCGGTCACGATATCGAGCGGCTCGCCTGCGCCTTTTCTGCCTATGAGGATGCGGGCATTCGCGCCAATGTCTCCAGCGCAGTGATGAACATTCATGCGCTGGACGCCCTGCCCTATGCGCGTGAAATCATGCCGGAGGAGCTGAAAGCGAAGCTCGATTTCGGACCACCGATGACGGCCACCGCCTATATGGATTATTGCGACACGGTGCTTTCCACCCTGCACGGGCGGGCCAATGGCCGGCTCCGTTTCATGGTGGCGCCCTCCGCGCCGCAACGCTGCACTGCGGACATGCTGCAGGCCTGCTATACGCTTGCCCTTCGTCACGGCGTTCCCATGCACACCCATGTGCTGGAAACAAAGACCCAGGCGGTGACCGGCCCGGAATTCTACGGAAAGAGCCTAGTCGCTTACCTTCACGATCTCGGTGTCCTTGGGCCGAACACGACGATCGCCCATTCCGTCTGGGTCAGTGATGCGGATATAGATTTGATGGGTGAAGCGGGATGCTCAGTCGCCCACAATGCGATCTCAAACCTCAAGCTCGGCGCAGGTATCGCGCCCATCCGTCGCCTGCTCGATGCAGGTGTTCATGTCGGCCTCGGCACCGATGGCCTGTCCTCTAACGATACCGCCCGAATTTTCGACGTGATGCGCGTTGCCGCGTTGGTGCAAAGTGCGTCGGGACCTGATTACGGCGATTGGCTTAAAGCCGACGAAGTCCTCACCATGGCAACGCTTGGCGGCGCACGAACCGCGATGCTAGAAGACGTTACAGGGTCGCTCGAAACCGGCAAGGCGGCCGACCTTCTGATGCTTGATCTCAAAAGTATTGCCTTTACGCCACTGAGCGACATCGGCAAACATCTGGTTTATAGCGAAAACGGACGCTCCATTGAACTGGTCATGGTCGATGGACGAATCGTGGTTGAAGATGATCGGATGACGTTGATCGACGAGACAGAAATACTTGCCGAAATTCGGGAGAGAATGCCGGCCTATCAGGCAAATCATGCGAAATTGGAGCGCGCTAACGCGATATTTGAGCCAACGATGGCTGAGGTTCACAGAAGAGCGGCGTTGGCAGAGATCGGCTTCAATCGCTATGTCGCAAGTGGGGTCAAAAGGTAAGGCGGTGACGACTCACAGGGCCACTTCAACAGTCGAGAAAGCCGGTCGTCATGCCTGTGGCAAGCAATGCGCTGCTTATGAGCTTCGCATGCTTGGGAAACTGAGGGCTGAAGATAGATCAGCCCTGAAGTGGTGCTTGGTGAGGCGCGTTGGCATTCCGCGGTCCATGACCCTATTGCTTGCGTGGCCAAGTGTCCGCCAGACGGTAGCCGGCTGGCCATGGATCAGCAGGATCGAGCATCACCTGATGGGTACCGGTCACCCAGGCGCGCCCGGAGATTTCCGGTATAATCGCCTTCTGCCCACCGACTGTTGTTTCGCCGACAATCTGGCAGTCGAAATGCGAGCCGATGATCGATTCGCCGCGGAACTTCTGTCCCAGCTTGATCTGGCCGCGGGCGTGCAGCACCGCCAAGCGTGCCGAGCAACCGGTTCCGGTTGGCGAACGATCAAGCTTTGCCGGCTGGATCACTACTGTGTTACGCCCGTGCAGAATGCTGTCGCGGTCTTCCACTGGAAGGGTCAGCTGGCAGAAAGAAATATGGTTCCATTCCGGGTTTTCTGGATGGGTGAAGCCGAGCTGCTCGTTAGCGGCGCGGGTGATCTTGATGCCGGTTTCAGCGAGTTCGCGGGCCTCGTCAGGGGTGACTGCAAATCCCAGGGCGCGAGCATCAGTGATCACGAAACTGTCGCCGCCATAGGCGGTATCAACGGTCAGCGTGCCAAGGCCTTCAACTTCAAGCTTGGCGTCGAGCTTTGCCGCGAATGAGGGCACATTGGTAATGGTAATGCGTTCCGCCTTGCCATTGCGGCAGACGGCAACCACGTTGACCAGCCCGCCCGGCGCTTCCAGCACCATTCTGGTTTCCGGCTCCTGCATCGGCACGATGCCGGTGTCGAGCAGAACGGTCGAGACGCAGATTGAGTTGGAACCCGACATCGGCGGGGTATCCTCCGGCTCCATAATGATGAAGCCCATCGTCGCGCGCGGATCCTTCGGCGGCACAAGCAGGTTGATATGCCGGAATACGCCGCCGCGCGGTTCGTTGAGCACGAAGTTTCGCAGCGTCTGATCCTCGGCAATGAATTTCCGCTGTTCCCAGAGGGTCTTGCCGGGTGGAGGCGCTACGCCACCGACGATCACGTCGCCCACTTCGCCCTCGGCGTGGCAGGAAACGATGTGGATTACCTTGCTGCTGCGCATAGTCCTCTCCTTGTGGATATCCAGCACATGCCTAGCGTAACGGCGTTTTCATGCGTTTGCAGGGCAGTATCACAATTTGATAGAAAAAATGGATCCAATATACAATATCAAACCTGTGTGATCGAGATAATCCGCTCAGTTGCCTGAATATCGAATTGCCCCTATGACCCAACGCAGGCGCCGACAGCGCGCAAAGCGAGTGAACAACGGGATTGAAATCGATGAAACTTGCAGCCATTGATGTCAGACAGGCCGCATCCGCAGCCGATATTGTCTATGATGCGCTGCGCAAGGCAATCATCGAGGGCGACCTGGCCGAGGGCGAAAATCTCAGGCAGGACCAAATCGCCCAGATGTTCAACACCAGCCGGATTCCGGTCCGTGAGGCTTTATCGCGGCTGGAGCAGCATGGGCTGATTACTACCGAGCGCTACAAGGGTGCTGTGGTGGCAGGACTTTCGATGGAAGAGATCGATGAGATTTTCGAATTCCGCGCCTTGGTGGAGGCTGAAGTCATGCGGCTTGCCGTACCCAATCTCGATCAGGACACGCTGGCTGCGGCGCGTCGGCATTGCGAGGAATTCGGACTTGAAACCGATTCCGCCCGCTGGGGCGAAATCAACCGGAGTTTTCACTACACGCTCTATGCTGCCTCCGGGCGGCCTTATTATCTGCAGATCGTGCGCACATCCCTCGACCGGATCGATCGTTACCTCCGGGCGCAATTGACGCTGACGAATGGAGTGATGCGGGCCGACCGCGAGCATCAGGCAATCCTAGAGGCCTGTCTCGACGGCGATGCCGCCCTCGCATCCCGGCTAACACGAGACCATGTGCTTGATGCAGGCCGGTCTCTGGTCGTCTTTCTAAAGAATCAGAGATCCTGATCGCGCTGTATTAGGCGGTCTAAGGCCTTGGGAGCGCCGCACGGTTTGGTTGAGGTCCGGAAAACAGGATCGTCATCAGATTTATTGCAACGTTTTCCGATAAGGGCTGCGGAAACGGTTGATCCCGTTGGCAGGGAAAAGTATTCCTTTTGTCGACAAAGGATTGATGACATGACAGATATCGACACCAGCCCCATTCCGGAACGCAAACGAGGCTCTGGCGTCAAGATGGTCTACGACCTCTTGCGCGACGAGATTCTCGACCTTGTGCTGCTACCCGGTAGCCCGATCGACGAGGTGCAACTGGCCGAGCGCTTCAAGATGTCACGAACGCCGATCCGCGAGGCATTGGTGCGGCTCGCCGGCGAGGGCTTGATCGACACCTTGCCCAATCGTTCGACGATGGTGGCAAACATCGATTTCCTCAACATGCACACCTTCTTCGATGCGCTTGTTCTAATGTACCGCGTCACGACCAAGCTGGCGGCGCAGTATCACCGACCGAAAGACCTGAAGGTGATTCGTGCCCATCAGGTCGAATTCGCCGCCGCTGTGCAGGCGCAGGATGCATTGGCGATGATCTCCACCAATGCGGCCCTCCATTCGGCCATCGCCGAGGCGGGCCGCAATACATACTTCACCGGGTTGTTCAACCGGCTCCTGGATGAAGGGCGGCGCATGCTGCGGCTTTATTATCAGTCCTACGACGACCGGCTGCCGCAACGCTTTGTCGAGGAGCACGATGACATCATCGCCGTCATCGCCAACCGTGACATCGAGGAAGCCGACCGTCTGGCGAAATTGCATGCAGAGCAGATCGTTTATCAGATCCAGAAATTGTTTGCCCGGGAAGACAGGCTCGATATGGCGCTTTAACCGCCAAAAATTCTTGTCGACAAATAGTATACAACGTGCGATATGGCTCCAGAGGCACAGGATTGGGGCAGCAAAAGATGCGCCCGTTCTCTGCCTGTCCGGCAAGGTCAAAAGGAGTTTGTTATGACGGCCAAAATCTTTTCTGGCGTGATCCCCGCGCTGATGACCCCTTGCAAAGAAGACCGTACCCCGGACTTCGACGCCCTCGTGCGCAAGGGAAAAGAGTTGATTGCCCGGGGAATGTCGGCCGTTGTCTATTGCGGCTCGATGGGTGACTGGCCGCTGCTGACAGACGCGCAGCGCATGGAAGGCGTTGAGCGCCTGGTGAAGGCCGGTATTCCGGTTATCGTCGGCACGGGCGCCGTCAACAGCGCGCTCGCCGTCAAGCATGCCGCTCATGCGCAGGCTGTTGGCGCGCAGGGCCTGATGGTCATTCCGCGGGTCTTGTCGCGTGGCTCGTCCGTCGTTGCGCAGAAGGCCCATTTCAAGGCGATCCTCGCTGCCGCGCCAGACCTTCCGGCCGTTATTTACAACAGCCCCTACTATGGCTTTGCCACCCGCGCTGACCTGTTCTTCGCGTTGCGCGCCGAGCATCCGAACCTTGTCGGCTTCAAGGAGTTTGGCGGCGCAGCCGACATGCGTTATGCGGCTGAGCACATCACCAGCCAGGACGGCGTTTCGCTGATGATCGGCGTCGATACCGCTGTTTTCCATGGCTTCGTCAACTGCGGCGCGACAGGTGCTATCACCGGTATCGGCAACGTCCTGCCCAAGGAAGTCCTGCACCTTTGCAACCTGTCCCAGGCTGCTGCTGAAGGTGACGCCGATGCGCGTCTGCGGGCGCTCGAGCTGGAACAGGCGCTCGCCGTACTGTCCTCGTTCGACGAAGGTGCGGATCTCGTGCTCTACTTCAAGCACATGATGGTGCTGAAGGGTGACAAGGAATACACGCTGCACTTCAACGCGACCGACGCGCTCACCGAAAGCCAGCGCGGATATGTCGAAGCTCAGTTCAAGCTATTCAACAGCTGGTATGGCGAGTGGAGCAAGCTCCCCGGCGCCGTCCAGAAGTACAAAGGCTGAGCTGACGCTCTCCTGAAATAAAGAAGGCCCTCCGAGCGATCGGAGGGCCTTTGCTTTTGTGGGGCCTGCTGCACAACGAGCAGGCCGATATTGGGACGCTGTTAAACGGCGTCCAGTCCGAGCGCGTGCAGCCGCTCAAGCTGCTCCATCTCGGACGCTGTCAGCACGATACCGCCAGCCTCGGATTTTACGCGTGCGGCATAGCGGCGCTGCGAGGGCAGGCGGGCACCTTGTCCGACCATCGCCTCGAACAGGACTTCGGCGCGGGCAAACGGATTGCCAGGACGATCTGTGCCAAACCCCTCCGGGGAGAAGGCGATGATCAATTCGCCATGCGCGGGCGCGAGGGCCGTCGAGCCGAGCGCATCCAGCACTTCCGGACTTGTCAGGTCACCAATCATGATACCAGCGAGCAGCTCGATCATCGTCGAGATGGCCGAGCCCTTGTGTTCGCCGAACGGCAGCATGGCCCCAGCAAGGGCTGCTTCCGGATCCGTGGTTGGTTCGCCGTTGGCATCGATCGCCCATCCTTCAGGCAAGGGTTTTCCGGCGCGCCGGTGCAGTTCGATCTCGCCTCGCGCCGCAACCGATGTCGCGAAGTCGAACACATAGGGCGGCTTATCGGTCCGCGGCCAGCCGAACGCCAATGGGTTGGTGCCAAGTAGCGGTTTCGTGCCGCCGCTCGGTGCGACCGTGGCATAGCTGGGGCACATGACGATGCCGGCAAGACCAAGCTCCGTGAGTGCCTCCGCTTCCGGCCAGAGCGCGGAGAAATGGGTGCAGTCATTGATGGCAAGCGCAGCAATACCGCTGGAGCGGGCGCGTTCCGCCAAGATAGGAAGACCGAGTTCGAAGGCTGCATTGGCAAAGCCGTCCTTGGCATCAACCTTGACGACGGCGGACCGTTGCTGCGACAGCAGTTCGGGCTTAGCGACAGGATTGACCTTGCCAGCCTTAACGGTGCGCAGCGCGCCTTCGATCCGGTAGATGCCATGCGATTTGCAGGCGTCCCGTTCGGCGGCAACGATCACGCGGGTGATCGCTGCGGCTTGTAGCGCGCTCAGCCCGCCCTTGAGAAAGATGGCTTTTACGCGCTCCTCCAGATCGGCGATCGTCAGGGTGTGGGTATCGCTCATGATTTGCCCCTCCTTTTTAGGCGCAGGTATATCCAAATGGGTTGATGTAATGCATACAAAAAGTATACAAGTTTGCCAAACATAATCCGGCCCGGCATATGTGCCGCTTGCGCCAGTTTTGAGAGAGAGGATCTGCCCATGCCGTTCATCCCCAGCGGAAAACATCTTGTCGCAGGCGAATGGCTCGATGGCGCCGGCACTTTCGCCTCCACGCCGGCCAAAGGCCCGGTTCATCATTTTGCCGTCGGAACCGAACAGTTGGTCAACCGCGCCTGTGAAGCGGCGGAGGCCGCCTTCTTGAGTTTTAGCGATACCGGCCGCAACACCCGGGCCGCCTTCCTGCGCGCCATCGCCGATGAGATCGACGCCCGCGCCGACGAGATCACGGAAATCGGCAGCCAGGAGACGGGTCTGCCCGAGGCACGTCTGATCGGCGAGCGGGGCCGCACGACGGGTCAGTTGCGATTGTTTGCCAGCCATATCGAAAGCGGCGATTATCTCGACCGCCGTTTCGACGCGGCATTGCCGGACCGCCAGCCAGCACCGCGCCCCGAGATCCGCCTGATGCAACGCCCAGTCGGTCCGGTTGCTGTCTTCGGAGCATCGAATTTCCCGCTGGCCTTCTCGACGGCAGGTGGCGATACGGCAGCAGCGCTCGCAGCCGGCTGCCCCGTCGTGGTCAAGGGTCATTCCGCCCACCCGGGCACGGGTGAAATCGTCGCGCAGGCGATCGACGCGGCGATCCGCAGTACCGGTGTTCATCCTGGCGTCTTCTCCCTCATTCAGGGCGGCAACCGCGATGTCGGCCATGCGCTGGTGCGGCATCCGTTGATCCAGGCGGTCGGCTTTACCGGTTCGCAGGCCGGGGGCCGCGCTCTGTTCAATCTTTGCGCCGCTAGACCGGAGCCGATCCCGTTCTTCGGCGAACTCGGCTCGGTCAATCCGATGTTCCTGCTGCCGGCGGCACTTGCAGAACGCGCCGAGGCCCTGGGCCAGGGCTGGGCAGGCTCGCTTGCTATGGGCGCAGGCCAGTTCTGCACCAATCCCGGCGTCGCCATTGTCATCGATGGCGCCGATGCCGACCGTTTTGCCGCTGCCGCCGTGGAGGCATTGGGCAAGGTTGCACCGCAGATCATGCTGACCGATGGAATTGCCAGGGCCTATCACGACGGGCAGGCGAGCTTTGCCTCCCGCAACACCGTCAAGCCGCTGCTGGTCACCGGATCGTCCGGCCGCGCCGCATCCCCCAACCTGTTCGAAACGACGGGCGAGCGGTTCCTGTCCGATCATGCGCTGAGCGAAGAGGTTTTTGGTCCGCTGGGTCTCCTGGTGCGGGTGAATTCGCAGGACGACATGGAAAGCATTGCACGGTCGATCGAGGGCCAGTTGACGGTGACCTTGCACATGGACGATGCCGATATCGAAGCCGCAAAGCGCCTGCGTCCGCTCCTGGAACGCAAGGCCGGCCGTATTCTCGTAAACGGCTTCCCAACCGGTGTCGAGGTCGTCGATTCCATGGTCCATGGGGGGCCCTATCCGGCATCGACCAACTTCGGGGCGACCAGCGTCGGCACCATGTCGATCCGCCGTTTCCTGCGTCCGGTCTCCTATCAGAACCTGCCGGACGCACTGCTGCCCACGGACTTGCTTGCATAATCGTGCTGCCGGGCGGGCGTTCTGATGACGATTGTTGCGCGAAAGTTAGGAAATACGAATATTTGTGTACTTTTTGTATACTCTTTGTATTTTGTGATTGATTTGCGCGCGGGGAATCGAAATAGTGCGGCTGCCGCAGATCGGCACATCAATCTAGGGAGAGAGATTAAGATGAAACCTTCGATCCTCGCGTTCAGCCTCATGGCAGCAACCGCTCTGACCAGCCAGGCTCACGCCGACAAGCTGGACGACATTATCGCCTCGGGAACCTTGCGTTGCGCCGTTGTGCTGGATTTCCCGCCGATGGGCGCCCGTGACGAAAGCAACAACGCCATCGGCTTCGACGTCGATTATTGCAACGATCTGGCCAAGGCCCTCGGCGTCACCGCCGAAATCGTTGAAACCCCGTTCCCGGAGCGTATTCCTGCCCTGATGTCGGGCCGCGTCGATGTCGGCGTTGCCTCGACGTCGGACACGCTTGAGCGTGCCAAGACCGTCGGCATGACCATTCCTTACTTCGCCTTCGAAATGGCTGTGACCGCCAACGAGAAATCGGGCGTCAAGTCGTTTGAAGACATGAAGGGCAAGGTCGTCGGCGCCACTGCCGGCACTTACGAAGCCATTGCGCTCGAAGAACAGGTCAAGGCCTGGGACACCGGCGAATTCCGTCCGTACCAGACGCAGGCCGACGTATTCTTGGCGCTGAGCCAGGGCCAGCTCGACGCGACCGTGTCGACATCGACCGTGGCGCAGGCCAACGTCAAGACCGGCAAGTTCCCGGGCATCGCCGTCGTCGGCAAGGCGCCGTTCGACATCGACTATGTCTCGCTGTTCACCAACCGCGAAGAATACGGGCTCATCAACTTCCTCAACCTGTTCATCAACCAGCAGGTTCGCACCGGCCGCTATGCGGAGCTGTATGAGAAGTGGGTCGGCGGCGAGGTTCCGAATCTCGCGGTCAATGGCGTTTATCGCTAATCAGTCGTTTCGCTGGCGGCGCGGGTAGTCCCCGCGCCGCTGTCCTTCTTCAGGAGATGAAACGGCGATGTTGAACTATACTTTTCACTGGAACCAGGCGTTCAAGGCCCTGCCGCAGATGCTTGATGGCGCTGTGGTCACCTTGCAGATCGCGCTCCTGTCCATGGTTCTGGGGGTGGCGCTTGCCCTGACGCTAACTGCATTCCGCCTGTCCGGCAGCCGTATCCTGCGTGGATTTGCGGCCACCTGGGTCGAGGTCGCGCGCAATACGCCCGCCCTGTTCCAGATCTACATGGCCCATTTCGGGCTCGGCAATTTCGGCATTCATCTCAACCCCTATACGGCGCTTCTGATCGGGATTGCCTTCAACAATGCAGGCTATCTGGCGGAAAATTTTCGCGGCGCACTCAAGGCCATTCCCGATACGCAGGCGCGCGCCGGGCGTTCGCTTGGCATGACGCCGATCCAGTCGTTTCGGCTGATTGTCCTGCCGCAAATGCTGCGCGTCGCCTTCCTGCCGGCCACTAACCAGATGGTCTGGGCCATCCTGATGACGTCGCTTGGTGTGACTGTCGGTATGAATACCGACCTTGCAGGCATCACGCAGGAGCTCAACGCGCGGTCGTTCCGCACCTTTGAATTCTTCGCCCTTGCCGCGGTGATCTACTACATCATTGCAAAACTCGTGACGCTCGCCGCCCGGCTGCTTGCGGCGCGCATGTTCAAATATTGAGAGAGGTGAGAGATGTTTGATACTGCACTCACCTGGAATGACCTCGCCTTTCTGGCGCAGGGCGCAGCGATGACCCTTGCGGTCACGGCTGTGTCCGTAACAATCGGCACTGTGCTCGGCATTCTCTTTGGTGTCCTGCGCGTTCAGCTGGGCGCCATCTGGTCGGCTCCGCTGACCTTCGTGCTTGACGTGTTCCGTTCCGTTCCGCTGCTGATCCAGTTGGTCCTCGGCAACGCGCTGCAATCAATCGCCAAGCTCGGTTGGGCGCCCTTCACCACCTCCTGCGTGGTGCTGTCGCTCTACACAGCGGCCTATTGCTCGGAAATCATCCGCGGCGGCATCGGTGCTGTCCCGGCGACAACCCGCCGTGCGGCCCGCTCGCTCGGCATGACCTGGTGGCAGGATATGCGCTATATCGTGGCGCCTCTTGCCACGCGCGTTTCGCTTCCGGCCTGGATCGGCCTGACGCTCGGCGTCATGAAGGATTCCGCACTCGTGCTCTGGCTTGGCCTCATCGAGCTTCTGCGCGCTTCGCAGATTCTCGTGACCCGCCTGCAGGAGCCGCTGTTCATTCTCCTGATCTGCGGCGTAATCTACTTCGTCATCAGCTTCCCCATCGCTCGCCTTGGCGGGTATCTCGAAAGACGGTGGTCCCCCAATGATTGAAATTAAAGACGTTCGCAAATCCTTCAGCACGCTGGAGGTTTTGAAGGGGATCAACCTCACGGTGAACAAGGGTGAGGTGGTCACCATTATCGGTGGATCCGGATCGGGCAAGTCGACGCTGCTCACCTGCATCAACGGGCTGGAGCCGATCAATGCGGGTCAGATCACCATCGATGGCACGGTTGTTCATGCTAAAGATACTGATCTCAACAAGCTGCGCCGCAAGGTCGGCATCGTCTTCCAGCAATGGAACGCGTTCCCGCATCTGACGGTTCTGGAAAATGTCATGCTGGCGCCACGCAAGGTGCTGGGCCTTGCCAAGGAAAAGGCCGAAGAAATTGCCGTCAAGCAGTTGACCCATGTCGGCCTGGCCGAAAAGCTGAACGTCTATCCCAACCGCATGTCGGGCGGGCAGCAGCAGCGCATGGCGATTGCCCGGGCGCTGGCCATGTCGCCGGAATATATGCTGTTCGACGAAGTCACCTCGGCGCTTGATCCGATGTTGGTCGGCGAAGTGCTCGACACGTTGAAGATGCTGGCGGAAGAGGGCATGACGATGATCTGCGTCACCCACGAAATGGCCTTTGCCCGCGACGTCTCGGACCGGGTCGCCTTCTTCCATCATGGTGTGATGGCTGAAATCGGCACGCCGGATCAGCTCTTCGGGGCACCGCAGCATCCCGATACCCAGGCGTTCCTGGCGAGCGTCCGCTAATGGCGCATCCCGACGTCATCGTCATCGGTGCCGGGGTGGTCGGGCTTTCGGCAGCGATTGCCGCCCAGGCGCGCGGATTGACGGTTCTGGTGCTCGATCGCGAAGGGCCGGCGGCCGGTGCTTCCGCCGGTAATGCCGGGGCTTTTGCCTTCACGGACATCCTGCCGCTGGCCTCGCCGGGCATCCTGAAAAAGGCGCCGAAATGGCTGCTCGATCCGCTCGGGCCGCTGTCGGTTCCGCCGGCCTATGCGTTCAAGATCGCTCCCTGGATGTTCCGCTTCTGGCGTGCCTGCACGCCGGAACAGATGGCGAAATCCACCACCGTGCAGACCGCGCTGATGGATCTTTCGAAGGCGGAACTTGAGCACTTCCTTCAGCGTACGGGCACGTTGCCCATGCTGCGCAAGGACGGAAACCTGCAGATCTATGAAAGCCAGGCGGAGCTGAATGCCGCGCTGCCCGGATGGAAGGTTCGCGAAGCCCACGGCATTGAATTCCACCATATGGACGCCTCCGCCATGGCCGGTATCCAGCCGGGGCTCGATGCCCGCTTCACCCACGGCACCTTCACGCCGGGCTGGTACTCGATCGCCGACCCGAAACTCTACACGCTCGCGCTGGCCGACTATTTCCGCAGCCAGGGCGGCCTCCTCGAACGCACCAATGTTACGGCGCTTCGGCCGGTCGAAGGCGGGGTTGAGGTGCTGAGCGAAGGCGGCGAAATCCGCCGCGGGTTGCAGGTCGTGCTGTCGGCAGGTGCCTTTTCCCATCGCATCGCCCGCAGCCTCGGTGAGCGCATTCCGCTGGAAACCGAGCGCGGCTACAACACGACGCTGCCGGCCGATGCGTTCGACCTGCGGACACAGGTGACTTTCGGTGGTCACGGCTTTGTCGTCACGCGGCTTTCAACAGGGATCCGCGTTGGCGGCGCCGTCGAGCTCGGCGGGCTGGAATTGCCGCCGAACTTCCGCCGCTCGGAGGCGATGCTGAAGAAAGCCAAGGATTTCCTTCCCGGGTTGAAGACGCAGGGCGGCACGCAGTGGTTCGGCTTTCGCCCCTCGCTGCCCGACAGCCTGCCGGCCATCGGCCGTGCCCGGGCGACGCCGCGGGTCATATACGCCTTCGGCCATGGTCATCTCGGCCTGACGCAATCGAGTGGTACTGCCCGGTTGGTCGCCGATCTCTTGACTGGTAAAACACCACCCATCGACATTGCATCTCTTTCGCCTCAACGCTTCTGACGAGGGTCCTTCACTATGGCCACCTATACCTTCTCCTGCCTCGACGGGCACACCTGCGGCAACCCGGTCCGCCTCGTTTCCGGCGGCGGGCCGCGCCTTGAGGGCGCCAACATGCTGGAGAAGCGCGCCCATTTCCTGCGGGAATTCGACTGGATCCGCACCGGCCTGATGTTCGAGCCGCGCGGCCATGACATGATGTCGGGCTCGATTCTCTATCCGCCGACCCGCCCGGACTGCGACGTCGCGGTTCTCTTCATCGAGACCTCCGGCTGCCTGCCGATGTGCGGCCACGGCACCATCGGCACCATCACCATGGCGATCGAGAACGGCCTGATCATGCCGCGTGAGCCAGGCAAGCTGTCAATCGACGCACCCGCTGGCAAGGTGGATATCACCTACCGCCAGGAAGGCCGCTTCGTCGAGGAAGTCCGCCTGACCAACGTTCCTGGCTTCCTCTATTCCGAAGCCCTGACGGCCGAAGTTGAAGGTCTGGGCGAGATCGTCGTCGATGTGGCCTATGGCGGCAATTTCTACGCCATTGTCGAGCCGCAGAAGAATTTCCGCGACATGGCCGATCACACCGCGGGCGAACTCATCGGCTGGAGCCCCAAGCTGCGCGCTGCGCTGAATGAAAAATACGAGTTCGTGCATCCAGAGCATCCCGAGATCCGCGGATTGAGCCACATCCAATGGACCGGTCAGGCAATGGACGCCACCGCCCATGCCCGCAACGCCGTTTTCTACGGCGACAAGGCCATCGATCGTTCGCCCTGCGGCACCGGCACTTCGGCGCGCATGGCGCAGCTCGCCGCCAAGGGCAAGCTCGCTATCGGCGATGAATTCGTCCACGAGTCGATCATCGGCTCGCTGTTCAAGGGCCGTGTCGAAGCGGCCACCAAGGTTGCCGATCTCAATGCGATCATTCCCTCGATCGCCGGCTGGGCGCGCATGACCGGGATCAACACGATCTTCATCGATGACCGCGATCCGTTTGCCCACGGTTTCGTCGTCAAATGAGCGATCCGATGCACGCCTTCACCATCCTCGTCGGCAATGCCGAGGGGCCGGTCATCGCATCGGCCGAGCCCTTGAGCTTCTGGGGCGGGGTTTCGCCCGACACCGGCAGCATCATCGATGTGCATCACCCCCTGCACGGCGTCTGTCTGACCGGCGGCATCCTGATGATGCCCTCGAGCCGGGGATCCTGCACGGGATCGGGTGTGCTTCTCGATCTGATCCTGACCGGCCGCGCACCGGCCGCACTGGTGTTCAGCGAAGCCGAAGATGTGTTGACGCTCGGCGCGCTGATTGCCGCTGAAATGTTCGGCAAACCGCTCCCCGTCCTGCGTGCCTCATCGGAAGGTTTTGCGGCGCTGTCGCGAGCCAAAACCGTGCGGATAACTGCGACCTCGATCGAGGCGGACGGCGTCGTGCTTCCCGTCATACCGCGACGGCTTGCGACGCTTGATCTCAGCAGCGCCGATCGTGCAATGCTGGACGGCGAAGAGGGGCTGGCGATCCAGCAGGCAATGCGGATCATCTGCGCCATGGCTGCCCAGCAGGGTGCGCACTGTCTGGTCGACGTAACGCAGGGGCATATCGACGGCTGCATCTATGCAAGCCCGGCCAACCTAGTTTTCGCCGAAAGAATGGCCGACATGGGCGCGCAGGTGCGCGTTCCGACCACCATGAACGCGATCTCGGTCGATCACGCCAACTGGCGCACACAGGGTGTGCCCAGCACCTTCGGTGATCCGGCCGCAAGGCTCGCCGATGCCTATGTTCGCATGGGCTGTCGCCCGACGTTCACCTGTTCTCCGTATCTGCTGGCCAGCGCACCGCAGGCGGGCGAAACGATTGCGTGGGCGGAATCAAACGCAGTGATCTTCGCCAACACTGTGCTCGGCGCCCGCACGCCAAAACACCCGGATTTCCTTGATCTCTGCATCGCGCTCACCGGGCGTGCGCCGTTGTCGGGCGTCTACTTGACGGAAAACCGCAGGGCGCAGTCGATCATCGATGTCGAATTGCCTGAGAATGTCGACGACGCCTTCTGGCCGCTAATCGGCTATCTCGCTGGTCATGCATCGCCTGACCGTATCCCTCTCTTGCGTGGTCTCGCTTCAGCACGCCCTTCCAAAGACGACCTCAAGGCGCTCTGCGCTGCCTTCGGCACTACGTCGGCGGCACCGATGCTGCATGTCGAGGGCGTAACTCCCGAAGCCGAAGGTGCGGTGGCAGCAGCCACTGAGCGAAAAACCATTACCCGCGCCGGCATGGCCGAGGCCTGGACACGGCTGAATGCGGGCCCGGAGCAGGTCGAACTCGTCGCCATCGGCAGCCCGCATGCCTCGCTCAGCGAATGCCGGGCACTGGCGGCAGCTCTTGCCGGGCGCCAGTGCCACCCGGATGTTGCGGTCATCGTCACTGCAGGCCATCAGGTCATTACTGAAGCGCGCGCCGACGGCACGCTTGGAAACCTCGAACAAAGCGGCGTGCGGATCGTGCCCGATCTTTGCTGGTGTTCGATCAGCGAGCCGGTATTCCCGACGCGCACCCGCACGCTGATCACCAATTCCGGAAAATACGCCCATTACGGCCCCGGCCTCAGCAATCGCGTCGTCCGTTTCGGCAGCCTTGCCGACTGCGTGGATGCAGCCGTAACAAGTTACGCCCCAGCCCGGCTTCCCGGTTGGCTTTTGGGCAGTACAAGCCTGTCTCGCACTAGAAGCCTCGAGTGACCAGATCTACCCGGATTACTGATAAGCGTTACAACGCAATCAAGGGTCCTCCAATGTTGCTGGTCCAAACAGACCGTCGCCTGTTGAAGTGGGTTACGCCTCAATCGACGCTGCTCATTGACAGATCCCGTTTGACGTAGGAGCCAGGGTTGGGTCAGAATCCGACCCGAGCTTCCACCAAGAGCCAATGCTATCAATACAGCCCTCAGCTTGATTATGTCCTGAAAGCGCGAGAAGATCGCTAAGAAAGGCACGCGATTTGAGCGCCTATGGGCCGCGGAACCTTGACCCGGTTTGCATTGGAAGCGGAATTCCGACCGGCCGTCCGGTGTCGTGCCACGGCCACCCTTTGGCGCCGCAAGCGGTCAAAGTTCTATGCTTGATCACGTTCCCGTTGCATCTCGCAGATCGCGACTTCGTCGAAACACGCTGCTCTTCTTCGATTAGCCAATGGCTGCCGGTCTTAGTGCTTCTGCCATAAGCTACAATGAATGCTCCGGTATAATGAATGTGCCTTCGAGGTTGTCGATGTTCTGACAGTTGAGCAGTGGGCAGCTTCGATCGTCGCGGGGTGGAATATTCTTCCATTCCGCATACTGGTTAAGGTCACAGTACCGGCTGTTGCGAACAAAACGATCATAAAGTGGCAGGCCTCGAGGAGAGGTCCAGCGGAAGATGACAGCTCCTTGCTGGTGGACAGCCGCACGAGCGTTCGCACAGGTCATCGCCAGCGGGTTCAGTCGCGATATGGCAAGGGATGGCGTAGAAGCAAGCGTGATGAGCAGGGTTACAAGAAGTCGCTTCATGTTTCAGACTCTGCAATTGTTCGGCGTGCAGATTAACTTTCACGCCCCAACTTGGTTCCAGACGGGATGCGCCTCTGGCTGACCATTTGGGTCCAGATGGCGATTGACGCCTGGCCGCGGAACTTTTGCGATACCAACATTGCTGGACCGGGAGATGCAAACAACCGCAAGGACGATCTTGAGGCAGCGGCAATTGAATTGGCAACCTGCTTTCTGTACACCGGTCGGAGGTCTGAGCACCCGGCCTTCACGCAATCACACCAGGCCAAGGCGGGTGGCTAGTTCCCTTGCCGCGGCGCCGCCTGCACGATTGGCACCGATGGTGGAGGCCGAAGGCCCGTAGCCAACAAGATGGACACGCGGATCCCTCTCGACCTCGGTGGCCAATCGTCCCCCCATGACGATGCCGCACTTTTCGCCGCGCAGCTGCAAAGGCGCGAGATGATCGAGAGAGCTGCGAAAGCCGGTTGCCCACAGGATGACGTCGGCTCTTTGCTCTGCACCGTCGAGCCAGCGGACACCATGCTGCGTGATTTCGCTGAACATCGGCAGGCGCGTGAGCGCGCCACGCGCTGCTGCTGCCTTCAGCGCCGGCGTCCACGGAATGCCGGTGACCGAGACGACGGACCCCGGAACGAGCCCGTTTCTTACCTTGTCCTCCACAATCGCCACGGCCGCTCGACCGTCTTCCGCTGTGAACTGCCTGTCGCGGAATTGCGGTTCGCGCCGTGTAACCCAGGTGGTAGCCGTCACCTGCGAGATTTCGTCAAGGTGCTGGAGCGCGGAAATTCCGCTGCCAACGATGATGACATGCTGACCCGCGAATTCGGCCGCAGTCTGATAGTCACGCGAATGAAGCTGGCGGCCTGCAAACAGTTCGGCACCGGGATAACTGGGAATCTGGGGCGTCTCCCAAGTGCCGGTGGCATTGATGATACCGCCGGCCGAAAATGCCTCGCGATCCGTCTCCACCCGAAGCCGGCCCGAGCGATCGCAGACCACCTTCACCGCGACAGGTCGATATATGGGCAGTTGGAACCTTTCCTCGTAGGCAGCAAAATAACCGGGCACAGCCACCGACGCCCGCACCTCGGTCTCACTAGGGGACACGACGTCGGAAAAGGCCATCCCGGGAAGATCGTGAACCCGATTGACCGTGCTCAGGGTCAGCGACGGCCATCGATGCTGCCAGGCTCCGCCTGGTTTTTCGTTTTTATCGAGGACGATGAAGTTTCGGCCCGGACGCAGGCCGAGCTTCATGAGATGATAGGCCGATGACAGCCCCGCCTGACCGGCTCCGATCACCACGATATCGACCTTTATGGCGCCCCGCAAACCGGCCTCGCTCGTTGATGCTGCGTACGACATGTCTTGCAACTAGACTCTCCATTGCTCGACGCAGATCATAGCGTGCCGGGCTTTTGTTTTCGGTGCTGGTAGTTCCTTCTCATAGCGACGGCCACTCAATGCCCGCATTCAGATCGTAACGCCAGTTGCCGCGCTCGAAAGGAACGTCCTTACAAAGGGACACTCTTGATCCTTATGACCCCGAATGAATTGAACTTGTAGCTATCATCTTCATACCTTTCGTCGCCGAAAAGGCTGTATTGTCGCGTGCAATTGTCTCCACGCTACCGTTTTCAGTCATCCTGGTGGCAATGGAGTCGGTGAAGCCGGCAATTTCGAACTGATCGCCGTTCGTGTATATCCTGGGATTTGTAAGTTTACCGTCTTCGATTACAATATCGGGCAGGCCAACCAGATGAAAACCGACGGTTTCCATGCTTTCACCTCGGGTCGGATCGCCAATGCCCGTTTCATCAGCGATGGTCGTGAACATAACGCCCCTCGCAGTCGGCGAGCTTCACCAACGAACCCGACGTTACTGCGCTCATGACATTGCTAGCGCAAGACAGTCTTGAACAGACTGTCGCATTTCTCACGAATGCGGCGCCGGGAATTTCAGCCGCTTATGCTCGCGTAGAGCCCAAGCGCAAAGAATAGTGTTAATTTCGCCCGGTCCCAATCGGCCGCCTTCAGACGGCCTCAGATCGGACCGTGGCTCTATGCCAAGGGCAAAAACTCCGGATGCCCGCCCCGTCGCGAACTTCGGAAGTGCGTGCTGATCGTAGTCCACGGACAGAGTGAGCCAACACGATGGGCTGTGGAGCCATATAGACGTGGCATGAGGTGTTACCCGGCTGTCGGCCAGATCTACCTTTTCTCCGAACTCTTCGCTCGGAATCGATGGAATAGCCAGGCACTCAGGAGCGCTTTAGGGCGGGGTCATCCTCCGCCGGATTATAGAAAAGCGCGAGCGTCAGGCTCTGCGCGATCCGCTCTGCTGTTGCCATGAACCAAGCCTTGGCTTCGTCATTCGGAGCAACCTCGTCAAGCGTCGCAGCAAACAACTCCAGCCATTTTGGGAAGAGCTCGGGCGCCATATTGGCGACGCCGAGATGCGCCTGGACCGGTTTGCCAACGTATGTGCCGCTGCGAAACGCAACGGCAGACCAAAAACGCTTCATCTTCTCCATGTGTTCCGGCCAACGACCCGCCAGCCTTGCGTCGAAGACAGGCCCGAGGTCCGGATGCGTCAACACCCGGCCATAAAAGCTCTCGACCAACGCGCCGATGAACGCCTTGTCAACACCGATCGTTCTCATCTCAGCTTCCGCGCGTTCGCGGATCGCCGCAACATGCGCTGATCGGCCCTGCAATTCGTTGTCCATCTTGAAAATCCGGTTCCGGCGACCTGTTACTCACCGCATATAGAGATCGCGAATGCCTGACCCAAGGGCTAACAGGCAATTGCTGCTTTCTCTCCAACAGGTTAATCGACATAGGAAAAGGAGATTGTTTCCGGAAGCCGGCGGCGCCGGCCAGTGCTTGCCTGACACTTGAGATCGCCTTGGCAACTGCCATCGCCTGCAATCAGAACAGTGGTTATCGGTTGGCCGGTCCTTCAAAAGAGGCTCGAGCCGTAATCGATTGCGACCATTGGCCCTGTCAGCATTGTTGGTCATGGCCCCTGCGAAAGCGTGATTCGTGTTTCGGCGATGTTGTTTGACCCATATTGGGCGCAGAAGTTTGCCACCCGGCCGCATTCCAAAAATCTGGATAGTTACAACCGTTTAGAAAAGATCTGCTGGGGTCCACGTTCGGCACCGAGAGGGGTCAAAGTTTCACGCTTAAACACAATTGAAGCCGAGCCCCCGACCAGGCAGGCTTGGTGATCAGAGCAAGAGCCGGAAAACTCCAGCTTCCGGTCGTCCAGACCTTGGACTCTGACCACTACCGAGTGGATGGAATTCCTAAATGAGAAAAGGCAAGCGACAAAAGCGCCACCACAAAAGCGAAGGCGAGGAAAATCTTGAGAATGCCGGAGGTTGCCCCGGAAGATGAGCATTCCTGATCGGTCTCTGGAAGGGTTCGCTCCTGAACCATATGCAACTCCTCTACGATCTCAGCGTGTCCGCCCGAGTAATAGCCAATCGAAGTATGAGATTGAACTAACCACACTTACTGAGTGTGGTCGCGTGACACAGGCGTGACGCCTGCAATTTGCGGCATAGTCTGGCTTATGGGGATCGGCTCTCCTCAGGAGATTTTTTACGGATCGGGGAGACGAAAGATCGAAAAGCCGATGACATCCGGTTTGCAAGCCCTACTTCCTGCTGACGATCATCGCCGCCGGCGTTGCCCGGCGAACCGCTAGACAAGGGAGAAAACAATGGCAAGCAATGCGTTAAAAGCACTTCTCGGGGTATTGGCCGTCGCTGGCTACCAGAACCGGGACAAGATAGCGGACATTCTTCGAGGCCTTCGCAATCCACCGCAACCAGGCCAAGATGGACAATCCCAATCCGGCGGCCTGGGCGATATCCTGGGCGGTCTGGCCGGAGGCGGTTTAGGCGGGCTGGGGGATCTTTTCCGAGGTGGTGCAAGTGGGGGGTCGCTGAGTGGCGGACTGGGTGACCTCCTCAAGCAATTTGAACAAAAGGGTCAGGGCGAAACAGCGAAGTCATGGGTGGAGCCGGGCCCGAACAAAGACATCGACGACGGCCAGCTTTCAGAAGTCCTCGGACCGGAGGTTTTGGATGATCTTGCGGCAAAGACGGGATTGTCGCGCGAGGAAATTCTCAGCCGCCTGAGCCGGGACCTGCCCAAGGCCGTGGACGATATGACACCGGATGGTCAACTGCCGGCTGACGACGGGGAGGATACACATCCTTCAGGGACAGCGTCCGCTCCTCCGATAAAGCCGCAAATGGTTTGACGGAGGAAGAGAACGCGCCGACCTATCCTCGCTGGACATTGAGGGCGAAACGGCAGACTGCGCCGGGTCATGGACCCGGCGTCACTGCGACAAACTGATAATACGCCCATACGATAAAAATGCCGGCGATCGCGGCTAACCAGAGGAGCGCCTTTCTCTGTCCGGAAGACACTGTTCTTGGATGCTTTTTCGGCATCGGCCGCTTGAATTTTACAATATTATTGTCGTCCATGTCCGTTCCTAATCCAACGAGGATCTCCGATAGCATGGGAATGGCCGGCGACGATACTCACTCTTCATCGACGGCTCTCTTACTCGATCTTGGCGGGCTTCCGGGTCGGTATGATTCCAAGGCGCGCAACGCAACCCGACGAGAACTGCGATCTCCCAGAACTTCATGCCGCCCATCACGAAGCGGAGCCTCTCACGAGCCCCGCTTCGTCATGGGTTCGACAGTGACCTGAAATAAATCGAAGGGTGCGTCCTGCGTGGGGCGCCCCGCTTCATCGCTTCCCCCTGTGAAAACGGACCGGACTTGCTGCAACGCGGTCCAGCCCTGTCCTCACCGGAGGTTGGCCATGCCGGAAGATCCACTGAGTTCTAGCCCGGGCGAATGGCTTCGGCCGTACAGGCATGGCTATCACTGGCCGTGGGCGTTACCAACACTCCGCCACGGCGCACCGTGTCGGCACGGGCATCGCGCTCGTCCATACCGCAATCCGCCAGTGCTTCGAAAATGCCACGATCCGCACCTCCGCGGCACCGGCCTCGGAATTCTTGCCACTTTGTTGTCCTTTGTGAGGCTCGTCTCAACTGTGGGATACGATGCAGATGTCGCGATCCGCAATGGCTCCGATGCGCACCACGCGCACAAACTTTATTTGTGCAGTGCAGCAACCATCGGGTTCATCATGCGTTGGGCTGCCACGTGGCAATCGTCCTTGAGCCGCGAGGAGGCATGAAATGCGATCCATTTCCGATACAATCGAGCGATTGAGCAGACTGCGCGGATCAGGTGGCCGGGTTCACGAACCCGGAAACCTACTGGCAGATCTCGGGCCCTTCGGAGCGAACCCCGGCGGATTGGAGGCCCGCGTCCGCATTCCTGCCGGCATGCAGCCCCAAGCACCTCTCGTCGTTGTCCTTCACGGCTGCACTCAAACCGCCAGCACTTACGATCATGGATCCGGATGGTCTCGCCTTGCGGACGACTACGGGTTTGCAGTTCTCTTTCCCCAGCAGACCGGGAGCAACAACGCCAACACTTGCTTTAACTGGTTTTCTCCTGGCGACACCACGCGCGGACAAGGAGAAGCGGCGTCCATCCGTCAGATGATAGACACAGTGGCGACACGTCATAACATTGACCGCAGCCGCATCTTCATCACGGGATTGTCGGCCGGCGGTGCCATGGCGAACGTGATGCTTGCCACATATCCCGAAGTGTTTTCAGGAGGGGCAATCATCGCCGGTCTTGCCTATAGAGCGGCCGCGTCTATTCCGGAGGCGTTCGACCGAATGCGAGGTCATGGCTTACCCGATGCGGTGACACTGCAATCTCTTCTTCGCAACGGGTCACATCATGGCGGCCCATGGCCAGCGATTTCCGTCTGGCAGGGGACGCTGGACGCAACGGTGGTTCCGTTAAACGCATTGTCCATCATCGACCAATGGCGCGCGGTACACCCCGTTTCACAAAAGCCCGGCCTGGTCGAGGTGGTCGACGGACATACGCGCATGGTCTGGAAGTCACCGGATGGACGTGATCTCATCGAACACTACAGCATACATGGCATGGGCCATGGGACGCCAATCGACCCCCGCTCGGGCTATGGCCGCAGTGCGCCTTATATGCTTGACGTCAAGATATCGTCTACGCTGCACATCGCCCGGTCCTGGGGACTGATCGCGTCTTTCGAAAAGCGCGCCGAGCGAGATCTCGATCCGACCGGCAAAACGACCGTCGAGTTGCCCACAACACCCTCTTCCGCCCCGGCGTCGAGCGGGATTCAAAAGACAATAGAGGATGCGTTGCGGGCAGCCGGCCTCATGAAGTAGCACTCAACATCCTCGAAGGATCAGCCAAACATACCAGATATCCAAATTTGGCCTCCTCATTGGAAGCCATACGTCCACCTGTAGCACCTGCAATGACGTTTGATAGCGGGTTCCAACGAACGCTGGAATTGCAGTCGTCTTTTCCCCGGCGCGGGGGTTCTTCGCGCGCTTAATGCACCTTCGCTAAAATTCCAGATGTGCCTGCGGAACTTCCGGCGGCGATAGGGAATACCATGGGCACCGGACACACCGTTATGGCTAAAGATCCAAACGAGTCGCCCGCAGTGCAGTCCTTGAAGCAGGAGCGGGCACGCCAGCGAGGCGGAGACGGAAAAGGAGAACTCGAAAGACGGCTGGAAGACACCTTCCCGGCCTCCGATCCAGTCTCAATGACGCATACGGGTACCGCTTCGGGCCGGACGGATTTGACCGAGGCCGAGCGCGTAAAGAACGACAATGATCTCTCGGCCAAAGCCGGCGATGACGTCACATCATTCGCCAACAACGTCCGGGCTTTCATCAGTAGCCGGCCGGTAGAAGCGGCTGCAATCGTTGCTGCGCTCGGGTACCTGTTGGGTCGAACACGTTGAGCTAGTTTCGATACCAAGAGCGCCAGCAGCCTCGGCGATGCTGACTAGTGTTCGACCGCCAAAGCGGCCTTAGGAGGCGCGACCAGGTCTGGCAAACGAACATTCCATGATTCGGCAACTCATCACGCGCCCTGATGCTCGCGAAACGCGCGGCGAGATGCGCCGAAGACAGACCAGTCTGTTTTCGAGGTCAGGACCTCAAGGCCCAGAGTTCCCAGCCAGCTATTACCCATGGGATCCAGCGCTGGTGACCAGACCGCGATCGAGGCGCGATGCGGCGCGATCGCCAAAATGCCACCCCCCACCCCGGACTTTGCCGGAAGTCCGACGCGATAGGCGAAATCACCGGAGCCATCGTATTGGCCGCACAACATCATGATCGACAAGATGCGCCGTGCCCGCCGCGCCGCCGCGATTTTCACACCATCTTGGTCATCCGGGTCGTCAAGCAAAAGAAACCGTCCAGCCTTCGCAAGCCCGCGGCAGTCCAAAGTCAGCGCGCACTGGTGGATATAGGCATCCATGACCTTCTCTACCGGATGCTTCAGGTTCCCGTGATGTCTGGCCATGAACATCAAAGAGCGGTTCAAGTCCCCGCCTGTGCGATCACTATCCATCACGTCCTGGTTGAGTTCCGGCACATTTCCGTCAAGCATCCGCTTCACGAGGTTGATGACATGATGGTTCGGGCCGGCGCGCCCGCCAAGGCCCACCAGAATATCGCAGACGACCAAGGCACCGGCGTTGATGAACGGGTTGCGCGGGACGCCCTTGGCTCGTTCGAGATCTATGATCGAGTTAAAGGGATCGCCGGAGGGATCCCGGCCGACGCGCTTCCACAACGTCTCGCCGAGCGCTTCAAGGGCGACATCCAGTGCAAATACCTTGGAGATCGACTGAATGGGAAAGCCTACGCCGCAATTGCCCGCAGACGCGACTTCCCCGTTGCGCATGAACACGGCAATGCCGAATTTACCGAAGTCCGATTTGCGGGGTACAGCTTGCCGCTCGCCTCAGCCCTGCCGACTGCCTCATCGAAGATGCCCGGTGCAGCATTGCGCACTCTCTCGACAACATCATCCACTAAGGACTTCAGTTCGACCGGCATCTCACACGTCACCTGATTGAATTTTCACGTCGGCTCCGGGCCAGTCGTTGGAAGGCTCCTCCAACACCTCTGGCGCACTGCCGTCATCCGCCGGAGCGGGATCCCGGTCGTATGCCTTTCGAAGAGCTGCAATTTCAGCCTCCATCGCATCAAAGACGTCTGCTGGTTTCGAGCCCTCGACAACGAAGGAATCGACAAAATCCTCGATCCGCTCCCGGATAGTCTCACGTAGTTTGTCGCTCATCGCTGTCTCCAGGGTTTGATCGCTTTTTGATCTACGGATAGTTCGATCCATACCGGGGCGTGATCGCTGGTATGCTCCCATCCCCGCACATGCTTATCGACGCCGGCGCTGCAAAGTCGCTTGGCAACGGATGGGCTCAGTAAAAAGTGATCGAGCCGCAGGCCCGCGTCCCGGCCGTAGGCGTTTCGCATATAGTCCCAAAACATATAGATCCTCGCATCGGGATTGAGGTCTCGAAGCGCATCTGTCCAGCCTTGATCGACGGGTTGGCGATAGGCGTCAACGACCTCGGATCGCAACAGCGCATCATCAACCCAGCGTTCGGGCTTGTAGACGTCGAGCTCGGTCGGAACGAGATCGTAATCGCCCGCCAGGACGACGGGCACATCGAGGTCGAGCAATCCTGCAGCGTAGCGTGCCAAGCGGTCGAACCACTTCAATTTGTAGTCAAATTTTGGCCCGGGCGAAGGGTTGCCGTTCGGCAGATAAAGACAGCCTATTACGATCCCCTCGACCGCAGCCTCGATGTAACGGCTATGCATGTCGTCGGGATCACCCGGCAAACCCCTTCGGGTGAATATCGGCTGCCTGTCACGCGCCAGGATAGCCACACCATTCGAGGATTTCTGTCCGTGCCAAATCGCCCCATATCCGGATTTCTCGATCTCCTTGAGCGGAAGTCCGGCGTCGGGTGATTTCAATTCTTGCAGACAGACGATGTCAGGCGACGCCTCGTCGAGCCATCGGAGGAGGACATCGAGGCGGCCGTTGACGCCGTTTACGTTGTATGTGGCGATTTTCAATGCCGTGTCGCCTTGCAGGAATGGTGCGGTGAAAACTCGGTGCTGCTGCCAAAGTTCCACGTTCAGTCGGTCGCCGCCCCTACCGTATCGGCAACATAAGCGCCGCGCGCTCCCAAAGGACGCGGTGCCCCGGTGGTCGTGTCGCGCGCGGTCTGATGCTCAAGTTCGGCATTGAGCTCCGCTCCGATGATGACGATGATCACAGAAATCCAGGTCCAGATCATGAAGCCGATCAGGGCCCCCAGCGCTCCATAGGTGGCCTGATAGTCAGCAAACGTCTCGATGTAAAAGGAAAACACGATTGAGGCCGTGATCCATAACAAGGTGCTGAAGACGGCTCCCCAACTCAGCCATCGAACCTTCGCGAACTCACGGCTGGGACCATAATGGTAAATCAGCGCGATGCCACTGCCGACAAAGACCAGAACGACGGGCCACCGCACGATGCGATGAGCGTTTCCTGCCATCTGTCCAGCCACAGATACGAAAGAACTGCGGGAACCCCGCCAATCGCCGCCACCAGGATGGCTGCAAAGATCAAGGCAATCCCGGTAAAGGCGAGAGAGATCAGATTAAGCTGTATGATTCCCCGCTTTTCCGTTTCGCCGTACGCTATGTTCATCGCATCGAACATAGCCTTCACGGCGCTGTTGGCACTCCACAATGCGATCATCAGACCGAGGAAAAAGGCCATGGTCAACGAAGATGGCTTCGCTTGAACCAGGACGTTGAGTTGCGTCAATATGATGTCGAACGCGCCAGGTGGGAGGATGTCTGCCATGAACGTGATATGCTTGGCCATCGAGCTCGGGTCGGCGATAAAGCCGTAGAGCGAGACGAGCGCGCCTAAGGCCGGAAACAGCGACAGGAGGATATAAAAAGCGACACCCGCCGCAACGAGAGTGACCCTGTCTTCGATCACTTGTGTGAACACGCGCCAAAAGACATCACGCAGTCCTGCGAACGGGATTTCGTTCGGGGTTTCGGCATCCCGTCCCCTGCCCGGCTCCTCTCTTCGACCTCGATATAAGCCACGTCGCTGGACTTGTTCATGTGCGCCTCCCTGCCTTCCTCTTGACCTAGGGCAGCCATCCGCTTTTGCGACGTTGAGGCGCCCTGGAACTTCCACCCTCCTGGCAAGTTCTTGGAGACATTTGTCCAGCCAGGAGCGCCTAGATGTCCGATAGCCACCGTCCAATGCCGCCGCAGCCGAAACAGGAGCAATCACCGCCCGGCGAAACCAAGCTGATGAAGCCGATCCCCGACCACGGCGAAAAATCCTACAAGGGAGCCGGAAAGTTAAAGGGCAAAGTTGCCCTGATCACAGGAGCCGATTCCGGCATTGGCCGGGCGGTCGCCATTGCCTACGCGCGCGAAGGTGCCGATATTCTTATCTCCTACCTGAATGAGGATGAAGATGCGAAAGAGACGGCGAAATGGGTAAAGGAAGCCGGGCGCAAGGCTATCGTTGTGCCCGGCGACATCAAAAACGAACAGCACTGCATGGCGCTGGTCACCAAGGCGGTTGAAGAACTTGGTGGCATCGATATCCTCGTCAACAACGCGGCCTTTCAAAGGACCTACAGCTCCATCCAGGATATAACCGCCGATGAATGGGACGAGACGTTCCGCACAAACATCTATGCGCCGTTCTTTTTGTCGAAAGCTGCGATCCCGCACATGCCCGCCGGCAGCTCGATCATCAACACGACGTCAATCCAATCCCGGCAGCCGTCCTCGCATCTCCTTGCATACGCCGCCACCAAAGGTGCCGTTTCAAATTTTACCGCCGGTCTTGCGGAGATGGTGGCTGAAAAAGGCATCCGCGTGAATGCGGTGGCGCCCGGCCCGATCTGGACGCCTCTCATTCCATCCACGATGCCGCCGGAGAAATCGGAAACGTTCGGCAAGCAGACGTTGATCGGCCGGGCCGGACAGCCAGCGGAGCTCGCAGGTGCGTATGTCCTTCTTGCGTCTGATGAAGGGAGCTTCATGACCGGAGCCGTGATCCCGGTTACAGGTGGCGAAATCATGATTTAGAGGAGGGCGTCGAGATAGCGGAAGCCCTGCTCCCGATCTGGGCACAGCATATGGGCCTGAAAGTCGTGACGTGCACAGATGGTTGTGCTGTTCCACCCAAAATACAGCCGCAGCGGTCACGTCCTGCGAGGTAGCGACATCCAGGTGGGTTGGGTCTCTTAAGTCGCCGTCGATCACCGGGAGGGCGACAGTGTGAGCGGGATTAGCCAATCGCCATTGGATGCCAAATTGTGCTGACGGCATCGAGGATGATCTGCGTTCGAGATGGAGGGCTGTCCTACCCTACCCCAAGGCACTTGCCCATCCTGGGGATCGGCCTTGGCATGTGCCGGGCAAAAGAGACCGCAATCTCGGTTAAAGCCCTACAGATGACGCATCATTCAGTCAGACGCGGATGCTGCGTCGACGCGCAACGCGACCCATCTGTTCGAACCACTGCCCGCATTGTTAAATAGCCCCAGTTGGTGGACGATAGTGAAATTCATACGGCGGCATCTATATCTGCCAAGAGAGTACCGATGTGAGGGACAGATGTCAGCAGAAGTCAGACGACGCGCTGCGGAGAACGCGTTTCAACGTGCGCAGCAGGCCGGCCATGTTATTGAGCAAGACCAGAGGTTTCATGCGTGGATCGAGGAATGGATTTCCGGGCAGTTGACGATGTCGGAAGTGGCAATGCGATACCGTGCCTTGGTCACCGAACGATCGGCTGACCGACGTGCTGGCACTACTCCTCACGTGTTAGAGACCTCACATCAAACACAGACGGTGAGCGCAATGGGGCATGAACAGCCATTTGACCTGGAAGCTGAGATCAACCGCCTCATAACTGAGGACCAGCGATAGAGAACGTTTCAAAGCATCGCATTCGTCATAATCAGTTTCGAACCGACTGCCCCGCGTCGATGCGGGAATCTTCCCGCTCCGCATCGCTAAAGGACTGATCTGAAAGACCCAGACCGGGAGCAAGTCTTTCAGTTCGCTGAATGCAGAACTTCCTTGAATGCCCTGTTCGCATTTCGATGTTCGCACAGGGTTACTAGAACCTCCCAGGGGAACAAATATTAGCGAGCCGAGTTATTCCAGCGGCTCTGGGAGGAGCTTCAAGATGATCATAGAAACCGAAATGAATTGCAGCAGTATCTGCTGGGCAGAGCCCGTGCGGGTGCGCATCGGCCACGGCATTCCAATCGACATCGACGGTCCGCAATCGGCGCTGAACGCCATGACGCAACGATGGCCGCAAGAGCGCGGCGAGAGTTATGACCGCGCAAGGAGGTTGTGCATGGCAGCGCTGGGCAGGCGCGTTTCAGCGGCCTCCATTCGCGACGACTTCATCGCGGCGTGCCTGGAAGCTGAGATTCTCGCCTCGTAACCCATGACAGAGACCCTATGCATCGCCCTCGCGATGAGCTGGGATCCCGGTCCAAGTCCTATCGGCTGATGACAGGTCGACTCCATATGCGCCCCGGTCTAAGCGTTGGCCTTCCTTGTGAAGCGTTGGAAACGCCCTAGGCGTCACCCTATAAGTCAGCCTGCAAGTCCTGCGACGAGACTTTAATGCGGGCAGATTGGCACGGCACTGTCGCGCTCGCCTTTTTTCACGGCATGCATCGACGCCGGTGTTCCCCAATGACGAAGCGATAGCGCATTCAGGCAAAATTGATCTCGGGTCGCCAACTTGCGATCGATCTACTGCAACCGGGGTTTTTTCAGAAAGCTGTCGCGATCAGCCGATCTGACGCGGAGCCAGGTTTCGCGGCCATCCCGCAATATTCGAACAGGGATTTCAGACCCGGCCGGGCCGCTCTTCCAGACCTGCCGGTAAAAATCGGCAAGGCCAGCAATCTCGCCATCTCGAACGTCTGCTATGATGTCGCCTCCCCTCAACCCTGCCTTGGCTGCAGGCCCGTCTGCAGCAACACTCATGACAACCACTTCGCCGTTGCTCTCCGCTGCGAAAGCGCCAAGCCACGGACGCGCCGGCTTGTTGACCTTTCCGCGAGCCAGCAAATCGTCGAGTACGGGAGGAAGAAGATTGATCGGGACAACCATATTGATATCGGTGCTGGTGCCGTTTCTGCTCATCATCAGCTTAAGGGAGCCAATCCCAAGGAGACTGCCGTCCTCAGCGACAAGGGCTGCCCCACCCCAGGAGGGATGTGCGGGCGCCACAAAGATTGCTTCGTCCAGCAGATACTCCCAGTATCCGGCAAATTCACGCTTTGCCACGATCTTCGTCTCCAAGGACCGGCCAAAACCATCTGCAAAGGTGACAGGGTCGCCAACCTGCGCCTTTGCCGCATCGCCGAGCATCAGAGCTGGGCTGTCCAAAGCGCCTAAAGCCTGGATGAGGCCAAGACCGGTCTCTTGATCATAGGCAAGTGCGTGACCGGCAACGACCTGCCCATCCGCCCGGGTGAGCCAGACCTCCTCCGCCTCTGTTACCAGATAACCAATCGTCAAAACCAAACCATCCCCGCGAATGACCACACCACTGCCTTCACGCACCGTACCGAGCGAATGTGCGGTGAAAGCATCATCCGGGATGAGGGTGCGGATGCCGACCATTGAATGCATGACTGTTTGGATGTCCATTTTGCCACCTCGACCGAATAACACGTTAACTGCCCTTCAAGTGGGCACACCGACACTGTGCTGCAAGTCCGCGTTACACCGGCAAAGCCGACAGTTCGCGCGGCGGATGTCGGGCAGAAGGACCCTGCGACTGTTCGCAGCACATGGCGCTTTGAAAACAACCTCCTTCACCACACGCGTTTCGAAAACATCGCTCTTTCAATTACAACCAGAGCGCGGTATGTTGTGTTTTTTGTTCGATGGGACTGTTGCCTTCGTAACAAACAAAACGCATTCAACCGGACGTTTCATGACAACTGCCTACCTTGAAAAAATGAACGCGCAGCAGCGGCAGGCCGTGGAACACCGCGTCGGCCTGGCAGACGGCCAGACGGCGGGACAGTCGGGAGCGTTCAACGCCGCGTTGTTTAGCTAATACAGGACTCGGCCTTTCTAGGTTTGATTCCGCAAAACACGCCGACTGGATAAAGGTCAGCAATGACTTTCTCATGGAGATCGAACACATGCCGGGATAGGAAGTCGCCGGATGAACACCCGCAGCGTTTCGGCCGTCAGGCTTCCATCGAGACCACTGCCCGCAGGAAAGATTCGATCCCCGAGACAGTTTGGCCCGCAACTGAAGGGCTGGCTTCCGAACCTCCAATCGATAAACAGGCACTCTTCCGGCGCTTGAAGCAGGGCCCAGGAATAGCCGGCTGCCGTCGAAAAAACGGAACAACATTCTCTCGTCGGACAACAACCAAGAAGCGAACGTGTTCCGCCCAGGGATTCCACCTTTGAAGCGCGTCGTGAGGGCCGCGACGACCGTAAACAGTGTCCGCCGCGCCAGTATGCGAAGAAGGGATAGAGATGTACTACAGAAAATCGTCTCGCCTTGGCGTGAACGTATCGATCAGCAATCCCTCTTCGAGCGCCACGACGCCATGGACGAGATTTGGCGCGACGATGAAGCTGCTGCCGGTAGGCAGCATCGCCGTGACGCCATCGACCGTTACCTCGAAGGCGCCCTTGGCGACGTAGCTGACCTGCGTATGCGGATGCGAATGGAGCGCGCCGATCGCGCCTTTGTCGAAGCGGAAGGCGACGAGCATCATTTCCGGGCGGTGCGAAAGAACGGCTCGGCGGTTGCCGGGCGATGTTTCCGTCCAAGTCAGGTCTTCGGGCAAGGTGGTGTGATCGGTCATCGGTACTCCCATTATCGTGCCAACCATCCGCCGTCGACCGGTAGGACTGTGCCATGCACATAGTCCGACGCGCGGGAGGCGAGGAAAACGGCGGCACCAGCCATATCATCCGCCCGCGCCCAACGCCCGGCCGGAATGCGTTTCAGGATATCGGCGTTTCGTTCGGCATCCGCCCGCAGCGCCGTGGTGTTGTTGGTCTCGACATAACCGGGGGCGATGGCATTGACATTGATGCCACGCGCCGCCCACTCGTTTGCCATCAGCCGCGTCAGGCCCGCAAGGCCGCTTTTCGCCGCCGTGTAGGACGCGACACGAATGCCGCCCTGGAACGACAGGAGCGAGGCGATGTTGATAATCTTGGCAGGGACCTGTTGCGCCATCGCCATCCGGGCGAAGCATTGGCAGAGAAAGAACGCCGATTTCAGATTGGTGTCCATGACGGCATCCCAGTCCTCTTCGGTGAAATCGATCGTATCGGCCCGCCGAATGATCCCGGCATTGTTGACCAGGATATCCGGGTGCTGCCGAATGACGCCGGCGCGATCAATGACGGCGCGCACCTCGTCCATTCTGGAAAGATCGGCCAGGAGAGGATGAAACGCCTGGCCGCCGGCTTCAATGAGCGCCGCAGTTTCCTCCATCGGCGAGCGGCCGACACCGATGATATCGGCACCTGCCCTGGCAAGACCGACGGCGATCGCCTGGCCGATGCCGGTATTGGCGCCGGTGACGATGGCGCAGCGGCCTGACAGATCGAACGGGTTCATCTCAGGCTTTCCATCGGCACCTTGTCCATGTCGGTGAAGCTCATGTTATCGCCGGCCATCGCCCAAATGAAGGAATATCGACCGGTGCCGGCACCGGAGTGGATGGACCACCCCGGCGACAGCACCGCATCATGGCTTTTCAGCACGAGATGCCGCGTTTCATGCGGCTCCCCCATGAAATGGAAGATGCGGGTCGCTTCTTCCATGCCGAAATAGAGATAGACCTCCATGCGCCGGTCATGCACATGCGCCGGCATGGTGTTCCAGACGGAGCCCGGCTCGAAGATGGTGAGCCCGACCAGAAGCTGGCAGCTTTCGCAGACATCCGGATGCACATACTGGTTGATCGTGCGGGCGTTGGCCTCTTCGGCGGAGCCGGTGCGCACCTTCTTTGCCATGTCGAGCGTGATCAGCACGGTCGGGCATACGCGGTGCGCGGGGGCGCTCAGAAGATAGAACTCGGCGGGGTTGGCCAGGTCGTCGCTACGGAACGACAGCGTCCCCTGCCCCATGCCGACATAGAGCGCGTCCTGAAAACCAAGCGAATAGTCGGTTCCGCCGACGGTCACCGTGCCCTTGCCGCCGATGTTAAGGATGGCTGCTTCCCGGCGTTCGAGGAACCGGCTGGTGCCGGTTTCCTTGACCTGGTCGATCACGAGATCCTGCCCCACCGGGACGATCCCGCCGACAACCATCCGGTCGAGATGGCTGTAGGTGAGATTGACCTCACCCTTCGAAAACAGCCCCTCGATGAGGAAGCCCTCGCGCAGGCCTTGCGTGTCGCGCCGGGCGGTGTCTTCTGGGCCAACAACCTGGCGCACGTTTACGGAAATTGTCACAGCATTTGCCTCTTGGCGTTTGATGGAAAGATCAGGTGAGGACGACATATTCGGTGAGCTGGCTGATGCTCGTATCGGCCTTTTGCACATCAAACACCTTGGTCCCATGGCTCATGATCACGAACCGGTCGCAGACCTGATAAGCGTGATAGAGATTGTGCGTCACAAGCACGCTCGACACGCCTTCCGCCTTCAGCTTCAGCACCTGCGCCAGCAACGCTTCTGTTTCGCGCACGGACAGCGCAGAAGTCGGCTCGTCAAGAAGCAGCACGCGGCGCTTGAAGAACACGGCGCGGGCAATGGCGACGGCCTGCTTCTGGCCGCCGGAGAGGTCGCCCACCAGCTTGTCGGGTGAATCGATGCCGGAAATATGGACCGCCTTTTCCAGCACTTCCATGGCGATGTCACGCATCTCGGCTTGCTTCAGGAAACCGAAGGCATCGGTGCGCTCGCGGCCCATGAAGATGTTGCGGGTGATCGACAGCGAATCCACCAATGCCGTATTCTGGTAGATGGTCTCGATACCGGCATCGGCGGAATCGGAGCGGCAGGTGAACTGCGTCTTCTTCCCGTCGACACTGAGATGACCGGAGGTCGGCTTGTGGATGCCCGAAATCAGGTTGACCGTTGTCGACTTGCCGGCGCCGTTGTCACCGAGAAGGCCGACGACTTCGCTGGGGCCGATGTGGAAGCTTAGGTCCCGAAGTGCCGTCAGCGCGCCAAAGCTTTTGGAGATATTGTGCAGTTCAAGAAGATTGGGTGCGGACATCATGCGGCCCCCCGGCGTTCGATGAGGTGGTTGAAGGCGGCAGCGACGACGATCAGCGTCGCGATGAACATGTCGAGGTAGAAGCCTGGGGCTCGAAGCAGCAACAGCACGTCGGTGATGGTGTGGATCAGCATGACGCCGAGGAAGATGCCGATGACCGAGCCACGGCCGCCGCGTAGGGAAAGCCCGCCGATGACGCAGGCGGCAATCGCCTGCAGTTCGAGACCGGCGCCTTGTCCCGGCTGGACGCTGCCGACGCGCGCCGTGGCGATGATGCCGGCCACCGCGGCCATGCCGCCCGCGATAGCAAAGGCGATCATCTTGACGCGGTCCGTGTTGATGCCGATGGCCGTTGCCGCGGCAGGATTGCCACCGGTGGCGAACAGGTGGTTTCCAAGCTTGTGACGGTGCAGCAACAGATAGAAGCCGATAACGAACAGGACGATCCAGATGAAGGCGGCGTTGATGCCGAACAGCGTGCCCGCAAACAGGCTGGAAAAGGCGGGTTCCGGATCGAAGCGCACCTGAACGGCGCCATTGTAAAGCAGCACAGCGCCGCGCCAGAACAACAAGCCACCGAGCGTGACGATGAAGGACGGCAGGCCGAAGCGCAGGGTGATCGTGCCGTTGAGCAGGCCGATCATCACGCCAAGCAGGATGCCGAGCGGCGCGGCGATAAATGCGCTCATGCCGCCGTCGACGAGGCTCGCCATTAGGACCGCGGTCAACGTGTAGACCGAGCCGATCGACAGGTCGAATTCGCCGGCGATCATCAGGATGCCGGCGCCGAGCGCCAGGCAACCGAGCACCGGAATAGCCTTCATCAGGATCGTCAGGTTCTGCGGCGACAAATATCGGAAGTCGTCGGGAAAGGCGAGAGCGCCGGCGATGCAGACGATCTGCAAGGTCGCGAAGACGAGGAGAATGGCCCCGGCCGGCATGGTCATGATCTGCTTCAGCAGCGATTGTTTTTTCGTGCGCGATTTTGGCACGGCTGTGTCGGTCATGGCGTAGGTCACTGTGGTTACTCTGTTCCAGGGGTCGCGAATGACCTTCCGGCAAGAGCCGGAAGGTCTTCAAGCGTGACGCTTATCGGTAGCTGCCGATCAGCGGCTTGACCGAGCTGATGCGCGACTTGTCGAGGAAAGCGCCCTGCCCGGTGTCGATGTCCGTCGGCGTCAGGCCGTATTTCTTCGCCAGTGCGATCTGGGCGATCGGATAGTATCCCTGCAGGTAGGGCTGCTGGTCCATCGTCGCAAACATGGCGCCGGATTCCACCGCGTTGACGATCTCAACCGCAAGGTCGAAGCCGCCGAACGGAATGTTGATGCCGGCATCCTTGATGGCGCCCGCGCCCACCGTCGAGGTGACCGAGCCCGTGCCGAACAGAGCCTTGGTGGTGGGGTTGGCTATGAGGAACTGCGCGAGAATGTTCTGCGCTTCGGCCGGATCGAGACCGGACTTGACCGTCTCCACCTTGATGCCATGTTCCTTCATCGACTTTTCGATGCCGCCGCCACGCGCCACGGCGAAGCTGGCCTCGGGAATCTCGCGCGGGTTGAAGACCATGTCGCCTTCCTTCAGGCCGAACTGCGCGATCATGCGATTGCCGAGCTCATAACCCGAGGCGAATTCGTCCATGCCGACATAGGCCTGGCGGCAATTGCCCTTGGCGCCGTCAAGATCGTCATTGTTGAAGCCGATGACGATGATACCGGCCTTGACGGCGGCGCAGATGCTGGCATCGAAGGCGTCCGAGGACGAAATCGCGACGGCGATGCCGTCGACGCCGCTGACTGTGGCACTTTCGATCAAGTCGTTCTGGCGCACCGGATCATTGTTGGCGTATTGCACGTCGAGATCGACGCCGAACTGTGCTGCGGCATCTTGTGCACCTTTGACGACGGGGTTAAAGAACTGGACACTCGGATCAAGGTAGATAATCATCGTCGCCTTGACGTCGGCCGCCATGGCGGTGGATGTGAAAGCCATAGCTGCGCACGCCGCAAGCATCGCGGTTTTCAGTCTGGTCAATTTCATTTGCGTATCCTCCCTTTGGATGTGCAATCGGGGTCGAAAGACCCATGTCTCGGCTGGCGAGCTCCGACCAAAGATCGCGCCAGCCGAGATTTTCCTCCTCTGCCTCAGTGTCCGGTGAGCACCCTCACCCGAACCAAGGATCCGGCCGGCCCAAGGTCACGTGAATACCCTTGAACTGCGAATACTCGTCAAAACCGTAGCGGCCGAGTTCCCTCCCCAGACCGCTCTTCTTGTAGCCGCCGATGGGCAACTCTGGCGCACCGTCGATGACGCTGTTGATCCAGCAGCGCCCGGCCCGGACACGCCGGATGCTCTGCAGCGCGTTTTCCAGATTGGTGGACCAGACGCTAGCCGACAGGCCGAATTCCGACGCGTTGGCCAAGGCCACCGCCTCATCGGCCGTCTTGAACGTCAGCGTCGATAGAACCGGCCCGAAAATCTCCTCCCGGGCGATCGACATGTCGGCGGTGACGCCGGAAAAAATCGTTGGCGGGTAGTAGAGGCCGGTTCCCTCACCGACTCGGGAACCGCCGAGCAGCAGTTCGGCACCCTCGGCCTGTCCTGCCTCGACATAGGAATGCACCTTGGCAGCATGGGCTTCCGAAATCATCGCGCCGATCCTCGTTCGCTCGTTGAGCGGATCCCCAAACGTCACCTTGCGGGAAATATCGAGCAGGCGCTCCATCAGCGCGTCGCGGATGCCCTCCTGTACCAGAAGCCGGCTGCCCGAAATGCAGCACTGGCCGGCATTATGGTAGACACCGTAAGCGATACCATCGGCCGCCGCTTCGAGGTCCGCATCGGCAAAGACGATCTGCGGCCCCTTGCCGCCCAGTTCCAGGCCGACACGCTTGACGCTGCGGGCAGCGATTTCGCCAAGCTTGGTGCCGACCCTGACCGAACCGGTGAAGGCGATCATATCGGTGCCCGGATCTTCCGCCAGGACCTGGCCAGCCGGATCGCCGTAGCCGGTCACAACGTTGAAGACGCCGTCGGGAATGCCGGCCTCGCGCGCCAGTTCTGCCATGCGGATCGACGTGCCGGAAGTGAACTCGGATGGTTTGAGCACCACGGTGCAGCCGCCGCCGATCGCCCACGGCACCCGCTCGGAGGCGATGATGAAGGGGAAATTCCAAGGCGTGATGATGCCGACGACGCCGACGGGCTCCCGGAGCACGAGGCCGAGACGGTTGTCGCCGATATTGTTGTGGGTCTGGCCCTCGAGAGCCCGCGCCTGACCGGCCGCATAGGACCAGAGATCGGCGCAGAAGGTGATTTCGCCGCGGGCCTGGGCAATCGGCTTGCCGACCTCGAGGCTTTCGATCAGAGCGATTTCCTCGACATTCGCGAGGATGAGCTCGGCCGTCTTGAACATCAGACGTGACCGTTCAGCCCCCGACATGCGTGGCCACGGCCCCGTATCGAAGGCCCGACGGGCCGCGGCAATGGCTGCGCGAACATCATCGGCAGACGCATCGGGCCACGTGCCGACCACGATACCAGCATGACCTGGGCTGACGCGATCGATGACTTTACCCGACGTCGCGTCCACCGACTTGCCATCGACAAGCATCCGGTAGCGGGATTTACTCTGCAAGCGGGGATCACTAGAATCCGGAGTTATGAAATTGCTCTGTATTGTCATCGACCAACCGGGATTTCTGACCCGGCTCCTTCATCCCGGCCCGGCTCATCGAGCGCCGCGCTTGTGTTGCTGCTAATGTGTATGGTACTGTATGGTGGTTACAAACGGATGTCAACGAGACGGTGGCGGCGAAGAGCATGAACCTTGAAACATTGAAAATTGAAACCGGGGAAACGACGGCAGCTCAGGTCGAACGCGACCTGCGCGAGGCGATCATCCGTCTCGACCTTGCGCCCGGATCCCGGTTGTCAGAGCAGGAGATTGCCTCGCGGCTGGGCGTGTCCAGGCAACCTGTCCGGGAAGCACTGATTGCACTTGCGAAATCCAAGCTCGTTGAAATCCGGCCCAATCGGGGAACCGTTGTGGTCCGCATTTCAGCCCGTCAGATGATGGAAGCCCGGTTTGTACGTGAGGCGATTGAAGTTGCTGTCGCCCGGCGCGCCAGCGAAAACTTCGACACCTGGACACGCAAAAAGATCGACAGCATCTTGCAGCGGCAAAGAGTGGCGATGTGCGAGCACGACCACAATGCTTTCCGACGGGAGGACGAGCAGTTTCACATCGCAATCGCAGAAGGCGCTGGCTGCGGTCTCGCTTGGAACGCCATTTCAGATATCAAGGCCCATATGGACAGGGTCTGCAATTTGCAGCTCCGCAATCCTGCATCCATGAACAATCTCATCGCGCAGCATGAAAAAATCGTGGCCGCTATCGACACGAGGGACGCCGATGCTGCGGCGGATGCAATGAAGGCACATTTGAACGGCATTTTGAATGACTTGCCGCAGATTGAATCTGACAACCGCGATCTCTTCGAATAGTGACACGGCTGCTTGAGTGTCAGTCCGTTGCAGCACCGAATAGATAGCCGCACTTGGGCAACGCCGATACCGCGTTCTGCGTGCGGTAACACGCCCGTCGGTCGGCCGCTTAGGGGAAAGAGGCGGAATGCGGGTGCACTAAACGGATTCGATCCTATCGCAAGCATGATCGAACGGGTTCGGTCGAGCCGTCCCGGCGAGGACGGCCCGGCGGTGGCGGCAAATTGGGTCCTTACCAGAACGCCATTATCGCCAAGGTAGACGCGCAACCGGACATAACCATGCCTGACCTGGCGACGTGGCTGGAAGAGCATCATGGTGTGAAGGCTGATCCTTCGAACCTGTCAAAGCTGCTCTGCCGGGCTGGCTTCACCTAAAAATAAGACACTGCTGGCATCGGAACGCGAACGCGCCGACGTGCGGCGGGAACGCGATGAGTGGCGTGAACATTGTCAACCCGCTATGCAAAAGTGCCCCGGACGTCTCGTCTTAGTGGACGAGACTTCAACATGCGGATTTTCTTTCCATTGTGGGTCCGGTCCTCGACAAAATCGTAGGACCAGACATGGTTGGGGTACTCCGGCCGAAGCCGGATGCACGAGCTGTCGTTCAGCCAGAGCCGACCGCGCTTGGGCTGCTTGATGGGACCTTCAGCCCCTCCCGCCGCCATATCCGCGCGACCCGCTTGACGTTCACGATCCAGCCCGCCTGGTGCAAACATCGCCGTGATGCGACGATAACCATAGCGGCCATACTGGAGAGCGAGTGCCGTGATGTCGGCGGTCAATGCCGCTTCGTCATCCGGTGATCGTCTCCGCCATCGATTTGCCCTGCGCATAGCACGTCAACCTGACGATGCTTCGTGACGATCTCTTCTGCCTTGTGTCTTTTCGCTGCCATTTCAATGTCCTTCTTCGGCCAATAAGCCATACTTCAAAAAGGACCACTTTTCAGGGGGCAGACCAAAAAGTTACCGTAGCCCCTATGACAAAAAAGGCCCCTGCCCATACGGATTTGCCAAAGTTTAGATAGCGCGCTCAAAAACCAGACTCTTAAATTGAATGTATCTTGATCCAGTATGGCTTTGAATTCGGAGCCTCAATTTAATGCGTCGGACCGTCTCCGCTGAAAAGGATCTGTAGAAGTAAGTCAACACATCTGTGCTCACCTGTCATCGTAGCGCTCAATCATACGACGTAGCAGCATGTTCTGCTCAAGCAGTTTCGCAGACAACTGCAATCGAAGATTTTTGATTTCGGCGTCCGACTTGGCGGCTTCATCAAGGGCCGTCCTCTTTGCTGCTACTGGATGCTCTGCGGCTATATTGATAGGTGTCGACTTGCCGACCTTGCCTCGCATTTGAGCCGCCTTCGCCCGTTGATGACCTGGGGCGGTTGAAACGAGGCCCGAATCTACATCGCGTTCGACAGCCCGCACGACAAGCGCGGCGGACACGGACTTGTCATCGGCCTCCGAAACAGCGTTGTTTGCCACCTCCAAAGGCACCGGATCGTTTTGCGCAGCTGGAGAAGGTATCTCGGCGTCTGCTCCCACAGGAGTCGACTGCCTGTCTGGTTCGGTCCCGTCGGTGTTAGATTGAGAGTTTGTGCCCGGGTGCTCTTCTACTTCTCCCTGCGGCACACTGCGCTTTCCTAGGACTTCGCGTCGCCGATCCGGCATCGGCAAGTCCTGATCGACGCTTGCACTGGCTTCATCCGGATTGCCGCGTGATATGAGCCCCTTGATTAGTTGCCATGGTGATCTCATCGACTGTCTCCCGACTCGTTTTCTGGGCTCCATAATAACGAGTGGGAGAGCGGGCTTGCAATGCAAGCCCCTTCTTGAGTTATGACGCGGTTTAACGCCCGTCGCGGTATGAAATCGTCTAAGTTTAAGCTGTTCCGAGCTTTTTCCGGAGATCCGCGTTTTCGGCACGGAGCTTGTCGGAGAGCGCCTTACGAAGGTTCTGGTTTTCTTCTTCCAGCTTCAGAAGATCGGCAAAGCCATCTGTGTAAACCGGCGCGGTCTCGACTTGTCTTGGCGTCCGCTTGGCAGGCGTCTTCGCAGCCAGCGTCTTCTTTGCGCGAGCTGGTGTCTCACCCGCCGGCTCGGGCGCAACAGGCGCGCTTGCCGCCGCTGCTTTCTTTGCCGGGCCGCGGGTTTTCTTTACCGCAGCGCTTACCGAAGTGTCAGAAACAGCTTCCGCAGAGGCCTTTGGCTTGCGCGGCGCGCGCGTCTTCTTTTCTTTTATCTTCGAGGAAGTGTCAGCGGAAGCAGTATCGACTGCTGGCGTTAGGTTCGTATCATCAGCCATTGGTGGATCCTTGAATAGGGAAAATCGTTCACGACCGTTCTAAGTCTCTGTCAATATGCACTGAATATTCTTTCCAGTTTATTGACGATACATTTGATCGCGTTTTCGGGCTACACGCAGGTCCCACGGTAAGCGTAACCCCGGCGAACCCCACATCACGAAGGTGTTTGTCGCCTAAAGGTTCGTGCACTTGGTCAGCAAGGAACCACGTAGATTGCCGGAGCCCCATTGCGTACGCCGTCGGACATGATCAGCACCTTGTACTGGTTGTCGGTGGTTTCAAGAACTGTCAGTGCTTCCGGTTTGCGGTCAACCGGCCCGGCCTTCAAGATTTCGCGGCAAGACTTTACGTCCGACCCAGGTTTCCAGAGACGCACGCCCGCAGGCCCCACAGTGTCCCCGTCCGGCCCCGAAAGGATTAGAAAACGATCGCCCGCCGCAGCAATATCTCGCGCACCCTGCCCCATCCCGAGGTTGACCCGATAGAGATTGAATTTGGCTTTTGGATTATCAAACGCGTCCGAAAGACCGATCGATGCCATGACTGCCGCTTCATCGAGAAGCGGTCCTCTGAATCCGAGATACAATGTGTCGCCTAAGACCGCGATCCCCTCGATGTTGGTGCCGTGTTTGTCAGGAACATCACCGCCATGCTTGGAGAGCTGAGGATCGATATGAATAATCGCTCTCAGATTGGCGGAACGCTCGACATGAGCCGACGGTTTCTTCTTTGATCCGAAGTCGTCCGCCAGCCCTGTGTCGGGATCTACGGTGACGCGGTAGATGAAATATTGCGAGTCCTGAAGGTCTCCATTTTTGTTCAGCCCGTGTGAGCCGGTCTGGAAGTTTATGCCGTTGGAGAACGTGATACCCTCGCCATCAGTGTCGTCAAATTCCGTGGTTTGCTGGCCGTCCTTGTATGCGCTGAGAAGAAATAGTCGCTTTCCGGGAACCAGTGCGTCACCTTTAAGAACGAAGAACCTGGCGTTTTTTCTTGTCGCCGATTAGCAGGCACGACGGATCCTTCCGCTCACGATAGCGCAGGCAGCACCGCTGATATTCTCAGCCTCCTTGTCGGTGAGTGACGGAGAAACGTGGAGAATTCGCTTTGGCGCAAGGGATTCTTCAGCCGCCCCTATCGGATGAGTGCCCCCTGCGACGGCCGTAACCGCCATCCACACCGATATTGAAATGCCTATGTAATGGTGATGTGCCATGGCATTTCTCCTACTCGAACGATTACGCAATAGTACAGTATTCCAATGCGCTCGATACCGCGGCAAGTTTCATCTGGCCTTCAAGTCTCATGGCGTTCAAATTTAACCGCCGGAGCAGCCTCGTTAGGCGCGGAATTGTGACCGAACGATAGACGAAACCCTATCGGGTTCCATTTTTTCTCGATAAATCGATGCGGGGATCAGCACTCGCAGGGTCGTTCCCGTGGCTGGCACTGCGATCCCGGTTCCGGCTCGCGTAGCGCGGGCATCGCCAAGACCCGCAGACATTGTGTCAGAAGCGCTGGTCGCCGGCTTTCCGGTGTGTGGCTCGAAGAACACGGACTTACCCTCGAAAAGCCCGGTCTCCAAGCATGGACGGCGTCATCGAACGCTTCCCGCGGTTCTGATCCATACCATTTCGTGACGATGTGATAGACCTTGGAGAACAGAACGGTCGCCACACGAATATTTTCGCAGGCATCGACGATATCCAAATTCAACGTCGTGGCTCTCCAAGCCCCGACTGAATAGTCGAAGCCAACGCCACATGTCAGAAATTGTCGGGAAATGAATGTTGCACTTCCTCGCTTGGCTGGTTTTGGGGCGACACCTGAATGACCATACGAGGCGTGCTCACGACCCCTCTATGCTCGACCAACCACACCCCGGCCAGAAGACCGATCAGTACTTCATCCCACTCGATGTTTCGCCGGTCAGGCCATGGCGCTTTCCATCAGACTGCGACGCCGCGAGAAATTCTGATAGAAGGGTCAACGTCATGCTCAATGCCGAGGTTGATGATTGCTTCGACAGCCCTTTCGCGATGAACATCCCCGCGCCACTAGTAAACCAGCAACGGCCGGGCCCCCTACGAACCTAGCCGCCAATTGACTTTACCGAATTTAGTGCTGGCTTAGAGTTACATCCGCAAGCGCGGCCGCTTTATCCTCGAGCGCGAGACAGGCGCTGGTCCATGCAGCTTCATCCGCTCCCAGCATTGTTTGAAGCCAGGCAAGGGTCAGACGTTTCGTAGCTTCCAGCGCGTCCGGTGCCTCGATTTCTGTTTCCTTTGCGTCAAGCCCGGCGATCCCGCCAAGACCGTGCCCAACGGCATGCATCATCAACAGGGTCTCGGCGCCCGGCGCATCGTGAAACGCATCCGCATGCCATTCAGGGCCACGGGTTGTGAAATGCGGATCATCCGTATCACCGCAAACGACAAGGCTGCGTGTCGTTAGCGTCGAAAAATCAACGTCGAAGAACGGAAACCGGGCAGCGTTCTCCTCTGTCATGTCTTTTCCCCCGCGTCCGGGCGCAGCCAAAAGGATACCCGCTGAGATGCGTGGATCGGAGAAATCCTCACCATTCAGCTGCGCGCCTAACAGGAGCCCGACGGTGTGTCCGCCGAAGGAATGACCGGCGGCGCCAATGCGCGAATGATCCATACGACCAGCAACGGAGGGTGCCTGCCGTTCCACGTCCGGCAACTGGTTGAGAATTGCCTTTATCTCCTCGACGCGCTCGCGCCAGAAGAACGGCGCGCCGGGGGCATCCGAAGGCAAGCCACCGACGCGCGAACTCGCATGCGTCGGCTGGATCACCGCGAAACCACGTTCCGCCCAGAACTGGGCCAATGGGGCGTAACCGTCCTTTGACGGGATATAGTTGGACGGGCCGAACCCATGCGACAGCAGAACGATGGGAAGGTTGCCGCCGGTCGCCGGTGCGGTCAGGCGCAGTTCCAGCGGTTGGCGGCCGGGCACCGGCAAACGGATTGGGGTAAAGGCCACAGTGAGCGTGGCCTCAGGCGTAGGAATATGTTTGGCGAGATCGATCAGATTGTTCATGGTCGGGATCCTGAGCGTTGATTTCGGGGTGATCGTCTTCAGGCCAGCGAGTGGCCCGCTTCTTGGAAAAGGTTTGCGCATCCGCGGCGGCGGGAGTTTTCATAGGCGCTTCCGGATCCGTGACAGTACGCCAGACGGCCTCTGCCACGTCTTCCGGCGTCGTGAATTCTGTGCCGGAACGCAGCGTTGTCAGGTAGTCGTGGACGAATGCGCTATACGGTTCGGGGATCGCCATCCCCATGCGCGCCACCGCATTTTTTCCAAACCCGGTCGTTGGCGCCGAACCGGGTAGAACAAGTTTCGCACGCACTCCAAACAGAGCCGCCTCCAGAGCGAGACTTTGGTGAAAGTGTTCAGCGCTGCCTTGCTGGCACTGTAGACGGTGAGTTCGGGCAGCAGCTTGATGGTGACGGTGGAGCTGACGTTGACGATAACGCCTGACCGACGGATACGCATTTGCGGAAGAACGGCTTTGGTCATCGCCATTGCGCCGAACACGTTCGTTCGAACAGCTCGCGGATTTCGACATCTCGGCGCCTTCCAGTACATTGAGCATACCGACGCCGGCATTGTTGACCAGAGCATCGATCGGACCGGCCGCTTCGACCGCCTTCGTAATGCTGTCCGCGCTCGTAACATCCAGCGGCAGGATTTTGAGCTTTTCGCTATGGGGCATCAGATCGGTCTGCGGAGTGCGCATGGTCGCGACCACGTCCCATCCTGCCGTCACAAATGTTTGCGCAATAGTGAGAACGAACCCCGATGAGCAACTGGTGATGAGGATGTTTGGCATCTTCTGTCTCCTGCCGATTAACTTGCCAAGAAATGGACCAGCCATCTCGGACTTGCTATATTTGATTGTCCGAGAATTTTTAGCATGAGTCCAAAACCATGACCGATCCAGTTGCCGAAGTCGTTTCCCTGCTCAAGCCAAGCCCGGCGATCTCAAAGCTGGTGACAGGCGGCGGTCAGTGGCTCGTCGAGCGCACGGAACTTGGAAGCCCCTTTTACTGCGCCGTGGTCGAAGGCCATTGCCGGATGACGATCACCGGTCGTGAGCCAATTTTGCTGACGGCGGGCGACTTCGTGCTGGTTCCGGAAATCTTCTCGTTCACGATGAGCAGCCTGGAGCCGCCGCCGCGAGGAGCGCTTGCCCAGCGTTTGGAGACCAGCCCGGGCGTCTTCCGGCTCGGAGACCCCGAAGCGCCCGTTGAAATCAAGGCGATGGTTGGTCATTGTGCCTTTGGCTCGGATGACAAGGTTCTTCTCGTCTCGTTGGTACCGGAGGTCATCCATGTCCAGGGCGAAGAGCGGCTGATGATGCTGGTCGGGATGATAAACGACGAAACGAGAGCCGACCGTACCGCCCGTGCGATGGTGCTTCACCGGTTGCTGGAGGTGCTGTTGATCGAAGCTTTGCGATCAACAGCAAGTGCGGCGGCCCCGCCCGGTCTCCTGCGCGGCATGGCCGATCCGCTGCTGGCGCCGACTTTGCGCCGGATTCATGCGGATCCCGGCCGCAGCATGACGGTGGAAACACTCGCGCGGGATGCCGCCATGTCCCGTTCGACCTTTTTCGATCGTTTCCGAAAGGAAGTCGGCGTGCCCCCTATGGAGTACGCGACCGGCTGGCGTATGGCGCTGGCGAAGGAATTCCTTCGCAAGGATGTTGCCACAGCCGAGATCGCGCAACGGGTCGGCTATGGCTCGGCAAGCGCCTTCAGCGTGGCGTTCAGTCGGCATGTAGGAATGCCGCCCGGCGCTTATTCGCGGGTAAACACTGCTGGCTAACGCTGGCAGTGCAAAATGTGGAACAGGCGGTCCCTTACCTGCCGATGTAGGCCGCCAGTTCATCGGGCGTTCCGTTGGGAAAAGCCTGCTCCAGAAAATCCAGGAAGGAAGAGACACGCGCGCTGAGCAGTCGCCGCGAAGGGTAAAGCGCCCACAACGCAACCTCGGAGCCCTCTATATCGCCCCATTGCAGCAAAGTGCCGTCGTCCAGATCGTGACATACCAGCGAAATCGGCATACGAGCAGCGCCGACGCCCGCTCGCACGGCATCCCGAACCATGATAAGTGACGACAAGGCGAGGATGGGCTCGATCCTGATGGTCGCGGGTCCTTCTGGCGTCACGACATTCCAGGTCTGCCGATCGCCAGCCCCGCGCAGGACACCAGGCGCTGCGAGATCTGCCACTGGGCGGGGAAGATCGGGGCTTGCCACCACGACCAGGCGATCACGCAGAAAGGCTCGGCCGACAAGACTTTCGTCTGGGTCCGGATTGACCCGGATGACCAGATCATAGCCCTCCTCGATCATGTCTACAGCTCGGTCCTCTGTCGTGACTTCCAACCGCACGTCGGGATAGTTCAGTGCAAAGCCCGCCGCGATCCGACCCATGGCAGTCTGCGAAAACAAGAGCGGCGCGCTGATCCGTAACCTGCCGCGCGGCTTGTCCCCGCCCGCCGCGATGGTGGCCGCCGTTTCGTCGAGCTCCGTCAGCAGAGCGGCTGTCCGCTCATGAAGGGCACGCCCTTCTTCGGTGAGTTTCAGGTTGCGCGCGCCACGTTCAAACAGCCGAAGCTGAAGGGCAGCCTCCAGTTCTGTCACCCGTCGGGATAAGGTCGCTTTGGGACGGCCAGAAGCCCGCGCGGCTTTGCCGAAGCCACCGTGACGCGCGACAAGGTTGAAATCGGCAAGGGCGACGAGATCCGTGATCGTTCCATTGGTGAGACGAACTGTCTAGTTTAATAGTCTATTGGTTTAATAGTGAACCAGACATATTCCGGGTGTCAAGCCATACCAACCCGGAGAAAATCCCATGACCATTCTCGTTACCGGCGCCACCGGCAATATCGGCGGCCAAGTCATCCAGCATCTCGTCAATAGCGGCGCTGATATCCGCGCTCTCGTCCGCGACCCTTCCAAGGCCAGTTTCCCGGCGGGTCTTGCCGTCGTCAAAGGTGACTTTCTCGACGTCGACTCCCTGCGTACCGCCTTCGATGGTGTGTCGACGCTGTTCCTGCTGAACGGTGTGGCACCAGACGAATTTACCCAGGCTTTGATCGCCCTTAATGTCGCGCGCTCTGCGGGCGTTGAGCGGATCGTTTACCTGTCTGTGATTCACTCGGACATCTACGTGAACGTGCCGCATTTTGCCGGCAAATTCGGCGTCGAACGAATGATCGAGCAGATGGGCATGAACGCCACGATCCTGCGTCCGGCCTACTTTATCCAGAACGATCTGACGATCAAAGACGTCATCACTGGCTATGGCGTCTACCCGATGCCCGTCGGGACCAAGGGCCTTGCCATGATCGACGTCCGCGATATCGCGGAGATTGCTGCAATTGAACTGCTGCGACGCGAACGGGCCGCACAGCCGCTTCCGACCAATCGCATCAACCTGGTCGGTCCTGACACACTCACCGGCACGGATATCGCTGCTATCTGGTCGGACGTTCTTGGCCGTCAGATCAACTCCGGCGGCGGCGATACGGCCGCTTTCGAACAGAACCTCAAGCAGTTCATGCCGTCTTGGATGGCCTATGACATGCGAATTATGGGCGAACGCTTCCTGTCCGACGGAATGCTGCCCGAGGGTGGTGACGTCGAGCGCCTGACGACGCTTCTCGGCCGTCCGCTCCACTCCTACCGCGACTTTGCCTCGCAAACCGCTGCCTCTGCCTGAGGCCCTGACAGTTTCAACCAAAGACCATCATCATGATCTATTCGACCGCAACAGTTCCGGTAAATCGGGAAGGCGAAACAAAACTCACCCGGGAGCAGGTCTGGAAGGGCCTGGAGCTGAAGGCACGCGACGCGCACCTTTTCTCCCGCCCGGCCTCTGCACCCGCTGCGACGTCCTCGCACGCGAAGAGCGCGTAGATGCCTTAGCTTCAGCCCCCGCAAGGACTTTCAGCGAACGGTTTGCCGTTTATGACGCCGTAACATGCTTCGACGCCATCCACGTCCATGATTTCCATCCAGTCGCCACTTCGGCTGCTCGCCTTCTTACTCTTCACTCCCTTTGGGGTGAAGCCGCAGATAGTTCCCTTTTCAACATTAGGGTCACCAGTGGTTCTGGACAAGATCATCGAAATTTCGGCCAGGCGCCCGCGGATTTCCTCCGATAGCCTGGCAAGTCTTTGAATCTCGTCGATGCTAATCTCTGCCATCTTAAATCACTCCGGGCTGTGGGTTTATACATCCCATGGTTTACTTCGGCAGTATTAGTGTATTCGAATGTACGTTTCGCGGCTAGTGCAGACCTGCAGTAGGGGTGGTGCCGCCCTTTTGCCGCGAAAAGCCCGCAACTTGATGAGTGATTCATCGTTCAGGCGAGGTTCACGGCAGTTTACCATCCGTTGAAATAGGCTGGGAGAATCATGTTCTCTACGCCGTCCCTAATTCGTTCGGGAACCGTTCGCAGATGTCCCTAAATTTGGGGCAGGAACTAGAACGAAACGAGAAAGTTGCAATCTTGCATAGACCGCCCGATTCGGGCGGCCGGTGCAAAATGCGGCTGTTCCTGAATTTAGATCGTGGACTTCCAAACATCTTCATCCAATATTGGAACAGCTTCATCGGCAGACAAGGCGCCGGCCGGCGCGATCGTGCCGAGAAGCACGGTGGTGTTGACCTGGCCGGGCAAGACCTCCGCGTAAACTTGTTGCACCTGGAACCAGCCTTGACCAAGCTGCTCGACGCGAATCAATTGTCCAGCAGTAAAGCTGGGCCCGGAACCATCAATCTCGATAATCGGATGCGGGCGGTCTTTCACCTGCAGCACAAAGCCGACGAAATACTTCACATCTGTCTCCTTCATTGGTTAGATCAGGTTAATCACCCCAATATGTGAGAATGCTGTCATCCCTCGTGGGGTTGCTCCAAGTGGGAACCCGATTGGCTGGCGAAAGTTCCGCAAGCGGTGGAAACCGCTGCATCAAGGCGCTCGTTTGAGAACGACAAGCGAGGGTGATTGCGATAGGTCCGGCGGATCGTGTTCGATCGCCAGGAGACTAAGCGCACAGGCTATCAGCGCCCCAATAAACATCCAACCATACGGCATTTGTAAAACCTCCAAACGCAGTTGGAGCCCATCACAGCCCGGTGACGGTTACTGCTGGTTTAACCAACGTGGTAAACGCCTATAACTTTTGGACGGGAGAGGTCTGATTAGAGCGGCGGCTCGCCGACAGTGGCGCCGGTTAATTGTCCTTTTACCATGCGCTGAGACTGCCGAAACATTACAGCGAATGTCGCGTTTCCCATCTTCGCTTTATTGGGGGAAGAATGGAAATCGATCGAATTGAATGGCTCCGCGAGGCACGGCAGCCCCACAGCTACCGGCGCATGTACGGGCTTGTTATGATGATAATCGCCAGCCCATCCGTCACCGCGGTGGAAAAACGAATGGCCGTTTACGTTAGAGGCCTGTTGAAAGATGTGATGGAGCTGGCCGTGGCCAGTGCATTAGTCCTTTTAAAAGCCCGCATCGGGTTTGCCCATCTTACCGAGATCGTTGTGGAAGCTGAGTGCAATCAAGCGGCCGGGCAGGACGCATGACGTTTGGCTCCAGTGGATATCGAACCGACTTTGGCTTACTGAAGAGTATGCTCAACCGCTACCACGCCGGAAACTGTCCATCGTGTCGCCAAGGCCGATTGTTCCTCTTTCGCAACTTGGCAACAGAAGATATTTACGCTCACTGCGAAGAGTGTGAATGGGGATACATCACGCCTGGTGACATCGAGGCGAAAAGCGCTTTCCTTACGCTGCTTGACGACGACGACGCCGAATATGCGGCGATAGAGGAAATCTCTCGGAGTGTGTGGGCAAATTACACCGTCATCGCGCTTGATGATTTAGGGTTTGGACCGGCCCTCCCGGCGAGTTCCTGACCGATTTTGGAACGAATGAATGACAAGCACGTTTCCCAGCGTCAGTTCAGACCAAGGGAGACAAATACATGGAAACGCTCGCCGAGCTCTTCGAACACACCCTCAAGGATGTGTATTACGCCGAGAACGCCATCGCCAAAGCACTGCCGAAGGTGTCAAAGGCCGTAGAAAATCCTGACTTTAAAAAGGCCATCGACCACCACCTGGAAGAAACCATGGGCCAGATCAAAACTCTGGACAAGGTTTTCAAGACCATCGGCGTAAAGCCCGAAGGTGTCAAATGCGATGCGACCGACGGCCTACTGAAGGAAGCCGAAGGCCTGATCGAAGAGGCAAAGGGTGTTGCTCTCGACGCCGGCCTGCTCGCAGCTTGTCAGGCGGTCGAACACTATGAAATCGCGCGTTACGGATCACTTCGGGAATGGGCGAAGGTGCTGGGCAACGAGGAGGCACATGTGTTCCTCAGTGAAATTCTGGACCAAGAAAAAGCCGCGAACGGCAAGATGACAAATCTCGCTGTGACAGCCATCAATAGATAATGGCAGCTGAAGCGCTGTAACAACAACCTCGTCACCGTCACTGGTGGCGGGGTTTAGCGAGTCAGACAAGACAAGCCCGTCATTTTGTCGGCCTCACCAGCGAGATCACCCGGGGTTTCGATGGAGCATCCAGCCACTCGATCCATTTGTCTCTTTCGTCGACCGTGTCGAAGAACCGCCAGCGTTTGTACTCCTCTTCGGTGGCCTTCAGCATCTCTCCTATCGACACTAGTTCCAAGGGGAGCGGCACCTCGTTGCCGTCAAAGCGGATAAAGTAGGCCCCCTACCTTGGCTTGGCGACAGCCGTCCCCGCTCGTTCGACCATCCATGCGGATACCTACCCCCGCACGATAGAGAAAGAGGCCAACTCCGGCGATCCGAACGCAACAAAGCCGGTAATCTACCGGCTTGATTTCAAGAGAATAGCAACGAAGACGGCCTTTTGGGCGGGGCGACTTGCCATGCGGATCGTCCAGGCCCTGACCTGGTTTCGAGATGAACGATCGAATTTCGAAACCATCGTCGACGGCGTGGTCCGTCTCTCGCGCAAAGCTTGCAAAAGCGATCGATCGTCGAGGATCTGCGCCATAACATTCGCGCGCTTCCTACCTGAATGTATCCCGTAGTGAAGGCAATAACGCGAGACACTCGTGTCACAGAGGAAGAAAATGCGCCAACGCTTCATGAATGTGCTTCGCAGTAGTACCGATGAGCGCCGGGCCTTGTTCGAAATGGTGGCCTCCGACCTGCAGACGCGCGCTGCTGAGATCGCTGCCATGATGGAGGCCTGCCTGTGCCAATGCGGGCGCAAACAAATCCGGCCGTGTCAGGCACCAGATAATGTCCCCTTTGGTGCGCGCGACAATGCCGGCGACAAACAGTGCGGCCGCTGCACCATGCACCGCATCGGCGCCACCACCGGCCACCTCATGAAGGGCGCCGATAACAAGCCCGCCGCCCGGAAGCTTTCCGCCGATCTCGGCGATTGCGAACGACAGCGCCTCACATTTTTGCGCAGTGGCGCCTTCGAGGCGCTGGATGCGCACGCGTAGGGCTGCAATGGTCGGAGCGACGGCGGAGTTAAGCATAGGCTGCGGATATCTTTTTGATGCTGTTCAGGGCTTTTCAGCACTCATTGCGGCTGATATGTTCATTATTTGTTCTTATCCTCGAACAGAGTCAATGCTGATTCTGGCGGTGGCAAACGGTGGGATGGCGGAACGCGGCGCATAAGCGACAGGCACCAAACCAAAACAGTAGGAACAGACAGGCACTTATCGGGGATCACGGCATGACGGTTGCCTATCTGGAAAAACTGAACGCGCAGCAGCGGCAGGCTGTTGAACACGGCGCCAGCCTAGCAGACGGCCAGACGGCGGGACCGCTGCTGATCATCGCCGGCGCCGGATCTGGCAAGACCAATACCCTGGCTCACCGGGTTGCGCATCTGATCGTCAAAGGCGCCGATCCACGGCGAATTCTACTGATGACGTTCTCGAGGCGTGCCGCGTCCGAAATGTCACGCCGCGTCGAACGGATCTGCAAGCAGGTGCTGGGCGCCAATTCGGGGATCTTGACCGATGCGCAGGCCTGGGCCGGTACGTTTCACGGGATCGGCGCGCGCTTGCTGCGGATGTATGCCGAGCAGATCGGACTGAACGTGGATTTCACCATCCACGATCGCGAGGACAGTGCCGACCTGATGAACCTTGCCCGGCACGAGCTCGGATTTTCCAAGACCGAAAACCGGTTTCCCACCAAGGGCACGTGCCTGTCGATCTATTCGCGTGCAGTCAATTCGCAAACGCCATTGAACAAGGTCCTGCGCCAGCACTATCCTTGGGTGGCGAGCTGGGAAGAACAGCTAAAGCAGCTGTTCGCCGCTTATGTCGAGGCCAAACAGGCCCAGAATGTGCTCGATTACGATGATCTTCTGCTCTATTGGGCCCAGATGGTCAGCGACCCCGAACTTGCGGGCGATATCGGCAATCGCTTTGACCATGTGATGGTCGATGAGTACCAGGATACCAACACGTTGCAGGCGTCGGTGCTGATGGCGCTCAAACCCGGCGGCCAGGGGCTGACCGTGGTCGGCGACGACGCGCAGTCGATCTATTCGTTCCGCGCGGCGACGGTTCGCAACATCCTCGATTTTCCCTCCTCCTTCAGCCCGGCTGCCGATATCGTCACGCTTGATCGCAATTACCGCTCGACGCAGCCGATCCTGGCGGCGGCAAACGGCGTCATCGATCTGGCACGCGAGCGTTTCACCAAGAACCTGTGGACCGAGCGGCAATCGTTGGAGCTACCGAAACTCATGACGGTCAGGGATGAAACCGGTCAGGCGAACTTTATCGTCGACCAGGTGCTCGCCAATCGCGAGACCGGCATGACGCTGAAGAACCAGGCGGTGTTGTTTCGCACCTCCAGCCATAGCGGTCCGCTCGAGGTCGAGCTCACCCGCCGCAACATTCCCTTCGTGAAATTCGGCGGCCTGAAGTTTCTCGACAGTGCCCATGTCAAAGACATGCTGACCGTCCTGCGATTTGCTCAGAACCCACGCGACCGCGTCGCCGGCTTTCGATTGCTGCAGATGCTACCCGGCATCGGACCAAAGACGGCAGGCAATATCCTCGAGACAATCGCGGCAGACCCCGAACCACTGCTTGCCCTTGCCGAAATCCCGTCTCCAGCCAAAACCGGTGAGGATTGGACATCCTTCGTTCAGCTGCTTGCGAGCTTGCGTCAGAACCAAGATGGCTGGCCTTCGGATATCGGGCAGGCACGCATCTGGTACGAGCCTCATCTCGACCGCATCCATGAGGATGCTGACACCCGCAAGGCGGACCTGCTGCAGCTCGAACAGATCGCCAACGGTTACCCGTCGCGCGAGCGTTTCCTCACCGAACTGACGCTTGATCCGCCTGATGCCACGAGCGATCAGGCCGGTTTGCCGTTGCTCGACGAAGACTATCTGATCCTGTCGACCATCCATTCGGCAAAAGGCCAGGAATGGCGCGCGGTATTCATGCTCAATGTGGTCGATGGCTGCATACCCTCGGATCTTGGCGCCGGGACAAGCCAGGAGCTAGAGGAAGAGCGCCGGCTGCTTTATGTCGCCATGACACGCGCCAGGGATAGCTTGACGCTGATCACGCCGCAGCGATTTTTTACCCACGGTCAGAACGTGCAGGGTGACCGGCACATTTATGCCGCACGAAGCCGGTTCATACCGGCAAAGCTGCTGCAATTCTTCGAGATGACGAGCTGGCCTAAGGTTTCGGTCTCGGCGTCTGAGCGAAGCGCGCAGCAAATCCGGATCGATGTCGGCGCGCGTATGCGGGCCATGTGGAAATAGGGAGAGGATCGATGTGCAATCTCTACAATGTGACCCCCACCCGTGACGCGGTTCTCCAGTTGACGAAGGCGTTTAGGGATCGCGCCGGCTGGAACGAGGCGAGCTTCGACGTCTACCCGGGCTATCAGGCACCGATTGTCCGGGTCGCAGAGGACGGCCAGCGGGAGATTGCAAGGGCCACCTGGGGCTGCCGTCGCCACCGGCCTATGTGAAGAATTATGATCCTGGTGTCACCAACATCCGCAATGTGGCCTCGCCACACTGGACCGCTGGATCGGTCTTACCAGCCGCTGCGTCGTGCCGTTCACATCCTTTGCGGAACCGGATCCAGTCAGTAAAATTGAGGGCGGACGGGTGCCGAACGCCTGGTTTGCCGGCAATGTCGATCGGCCGCTGATGTTTTTCGCAGGCTTCTGGACGCCATGGAAGGGCGTGCGAAAAGTCAGGGACGGCGAGCAGGAATACGAACTCTTCGGGATTCTGACGACATCGCCAAACGAAATCGTTTCTCCCTTCCATGAAAAGGCCATGCCGGCAATCCTGACGACGCCGGAGGAAGTCGACACCTGGCTGACGGTGCCCTGGGACGAGGCCCGCCATCTGCAACGCCCCCTTCCCGCTAATATGCTGGTGATCGTGCCGCCCCAGCCCAAGCTGAACCTGGACGATGAAGTTCGGTTGCTGTGATCCGCCGAAGCCATCATTGCAGGGGCAGCCAACTGCCCGGTCAGGAAGCACCGACTTCGCCGTCCAGGTTCGTGAGCCGAACCGATGGGTAGCGTACCAGTGCGCAAAATCATCCATGTTGACATGGATGCCTTCTATGCCTCGGTCGAGCAGCGCGACAATCCGAACCTGCGCGGGCGACCGCTCGCCGTTGGCGGCTCTGCCGCCCGTGGCGTCGTGGCAGCAGCAAGCTACGAGGCAACGACTTTCGGCGTGCATTCGGCCATGCCATCGGTCACCGTCAAGCGGAAATGTCCGGGGTTGATTTTCATGCCGCCTCGCTTCGACGTCTATCGGCAGGTCTCGCAGCAGATCCGTGAGATCTTTGCGGAATATACGCCGCTGTTCGAGCCGCTGTCGCTGGACGAAGCCTATTTCGATGTCACGGAGGATCTGAAAGGCATGGAGATCGCCAGAGATTGCGTTGGAGATCCGCGCGAAGATCAAGGCGGTCACCGGCCTCAATGCGTCTGCCGGCATTTCCTACAACAAATTCCTGGCCAAGATGGCGAGCGACCTGAACAAGCCGAATGGACAGGCTGTCATCACACCGAAGAACGGCCCGGGTTTCGTCGAAACCCGCCCCGTCAAGTAATTCCATGGCATGGGGCCGGCCACCGCCGAGCGGATGAAACATCATGGGATCGAGACCGGGCTTGATCTCAAGTCGAAGTCTCTCGCCTTCCTTCAGCAGCATTTTGGAAAGTTCGGTTCATATTTCTACGGCATTGCCCGCGCGATCGACGAGCGCCATGTCAGGCCCGACCGGCCCCGGAAATCCGTTGGCGCGAAAGATACTTTCGTCAAGGATATCAATGATTTCGATCACGCTGTTCTTGAGCTGATGCCGCTTTGCGAGAAGGTCTGGCGATATTGCGAGGCACAGGACCTACGGGCCAAGACGGTGACAGTGAATATCAAGTATTCAGACTTCACTCAGGCGACGCGCAGCCGAACCAGTGCGGCGCCCTTTGCAAGCGTCATGGACATTCACGATACGGCCTCAGGCCTTCTGGCAACCGTCTATCGGTTCAGGCGGCCCGTCCGGCTGCTGGGTGTCACCCTGTCATCGCTAATCAGTGATCAGAGCATTTATGCGGCGCATGAACAGCCGCAATTTGACCTCAACCTTTAGCCGGGCAAACGAAACATGCGGCGGGAGGAGGCGCATTCGCTTCGATAAACACGATCATACGCGGATGATCGTCATTTCGAAGAGTCGTCGTGCAAGGCAGCTATGCGCGGAACGCGCAGGAAAAAAACAACCGTTTTGCCTTTAAGCCTCGGCTGCAACACATGCCAAAAACGCAAGACGCCCGCACAAGGCGGGCGCTGCATCAAAACTTAATGCAGTCTGTCAAAGAGCGGTGGCTGCACGGGCAACGCTTCGGATGTCGTCGCGCGCAATACCCAGGTCGCTCAGCTCGCGATTGGACATGCGGCCCAGTTCGGAAACGGTCTGCCGATACTTGCGCCAGTTGTTCAAGGAGCGTGCTACGTTCATGACGATCCCCTTTCGTGAGGTTCTTTTGACGTCGGCAACCGCTGTTGGCCCGGCGTGGTTCGATGCACGCAATATAGGCGGTTTGCTCCGATCCCGATCGACAATGCTTCAAAGCACCTATGCGCCGGCCACACTGCTTACCGCTCAACTGCTGTAATCCGGGCACTTGCGTTTCGGGCCAACTCAGCGAAACCCCGTTTCGGGGGACGGCATACTAACGGCTCTTCAACGGCGTGCGGTTATCCTCCATCGCGCAGGCTGGATTCTGTTCCCGGAGTGACGCAAGCACCGTGCGATGCCGCCGCATGTGAACCGAACACGCCGACCCAACCGAAGTCATGAACGATGGTCAAGCTGCTAAAGTACATTTTTGGGAAACGGCGGCCCGAGGCACTGACGGCGGATGTTGTTGCCATCAATTTGGCGCTCGAAAAGCTGCGGGACGCCGCCATCGAAAGTCGGCCTGACCGCAGCTAACGGACTGAGGCGGTCGTCATATCAAGGTACATTCACGTAATGTTATACAAATGATGAATTTGCCCAAAAATGTGTATTGAAAAACCCCTAAAATTGGAGTGGTATATAAGCACTTTCGAAAGAGACGTTTTTTATTAAGTTCTATATTTCAGGTGTCGATAATGGAGCCATTTTAGCGCCGCCATCTGGAAACGGATGGCGGCTATTTATTTGCCTTCAGGCACGGCTGCAACCCGGAACGGCGTCTCTCAGTCTCAAAATATTGACCGGCCTGCGGCCACTTCACCCTGCGCTCAACATTATGCTGACACGGTTTCAACCCCCCTCGGTTCCAGATCCTTGACATTCGTCCCAGCAAGACCTTGCATATTGTTCCTGATGAGCCGCAAATGAGAAAACCTTTTCTCACTTGACAATTTCTTGGTAAAAGGTTTTCTCACGACAACAAATGGAGGGCGGTCTGAAAATCGGGGGAGTAAAAAGGCGGATTACAATCCACGATGTCGCCGCGGCGGCCGGCGTTAGCATTTCGACTGCGTCGAAAGCATTGAACAACAACGGCCGCATGGGCGACGAGACGCGAGAACGCGTGAAGCGCGTGGCAAGCGATATCGGCTTTCGTCCGAACGCCCTTGCCCGCGGCCTGCTCAGCAAGCGCAGCTTCACTATCGGCCTTCTGACCAACGACACCTATGGACGCTTTACTTTGCCCGTCATGGCCGGGGTATCAGAGGCCTTGGTCGATCATGGCGTATCGGTCTTTCTCTGCGCGATTGAGGATGATCCTGCGCTGGGCCAGATCCATGTCGATGCCATGCTCGACAAGCAGGTCGACGGCATTATCGCCACCGGCAAGCGGCTGGACCGGCGGCTGCCGGTCGACCTCTCGAACCTGCCGGTCCCGGTGGTCTACGCTTTTACCGAGGGGACGCCAGACAGCGTTACTTTCCGCTCTGATGATGCCCACGGTGCGCAGCTTGCAGTGGAATGGCTGCGGCAGATTGGACGGCACCGCATCGTGCATATCACCGGACCGAGGGATTTCTTTTCCGTGCACGAACGCGCCGACGCCTACTGCCAGGCGGCAGGCGGCGCCGATCCGGTGATGTACGGCGTCTGGTCCGAAAGCTGGGGCCATGAGGCGATCGCCGAAATCTGGAACCGCCCCGGTGAAAAGCCGGATGCACTGTTCTGTGGCAACGACCAGATCGCCCGCGGTGCGGTCGATGCACTGCGCGAACGCGGCATCAAAGTGCCGGACGATGTGTCGGTCGTCGGTTTCGACAATTGGGAGATTGTCGCAGCCCAGACGCGGCCACCGCTGACGACGGTGGACATGGAATTGAAGGAGCTCGGGCGTCAGGCGGGATTGACCGTTCTGGCGCTCGCAGAAGGACGGCCCGTCGAGCCGGGCGTGAGGAAACTGCCATGCCGGCTGGTCGTCCGGCAATCATGCGGGGGTGATAGCCCGAGGGAATGAACAAGGGCGCCGAGGAGAGGCGCCATTTTGGGAGGAGTGTCATGATCAAGCGTCTATTGGCGGCGACCAGCATCGCTACCCTGTGCCTGGCAGCCAGTGCATCCGCCGCGGAGAAAGTTGAAATGTGGGTCCGGTCCGGTATTGGCGAAGCCTTCAAGAAGACTGTCGAATCCTACAATTCCAGCCACGAGAACCAGGTCGGGATGACCGAAGTGCCGTTCTCGGAGCTGGTGCAGAAATATGCAACCGCAATTGCCGGCGGACAGGCGCCTGATGCGCTGTCGATGGACCTGATCTACAATCCGGCGTTTGCCGCCGCCGGGCAGCTCGAGGACCTGACTGACTGGGCAAAGTCCCTGCCCTATTTCAATTCCTTATCGCCGTCCCACGTCAAGCTCGGCACCTATCAGGACCGCATTTACGGACTGCCGCTCTCCGTCGAGACGTCGGTCTTCGCCTGGAACAAGGATCTCTACCAAAAAGCTGGCCTTGATCCGGAAAAGGCGCCTGCAAGCTGGGATGAGATCACCGCCAATGCGGAAAAGATCCGGGCATTGGGCGACGACACCTACGGATTTTACTTCTCCGGCGGCGGTTGCGGAGGCTGCATGATCTTCACCTTCACCCCGCTGATCTGGGGATCCGGCACCGATATCCTGTCAGCCGACAGCAAGACAGCGACGCTCGATACGCCGGAAATGCGCAAGGCTGTCGATATCTACCGCAACATGGTCAAGAAGGATCTGGTCCCGGCGGGAGCCGCCAGCGACAATGGCGCGAACTTCCTGAGTTTCACCAATGGCAAGATTGGTCAGCAGAGCCTCGGTGCCTTTGCCATCGGGTCGCTGGTGACCGAACATCCGGATATTCATTTCGGCGTAACGTTGATCCCCGGCGCGACGGGCGGAACGTCATCCTTTGCCGGCGGCGACAATTTCGTCATCACAAAGGGCACGCCAAAAATCGATGCCGTCAAGGAATTCCTCGAATATATCTATTCCGAGGACGGCCAGAAGATTATGGCGAAATATGGCAGCCTGCCGACACGCGGGGACATCGCCGGCAAGGTGCTGCAGGGTCTCGACCCCCGGCTACAGGTCGGCATGCAGGCGATCTCCGTTGCCAAGACACCCTACACGCTGCAGTTCAACGACCTGATCAACAGCGCAAACGGCCCATGGGCAACCTTCACCAGCGCCGCCATCTTCGGGGAAGACGTCGACGGCGCGTTTTCCAACGCCCAAACGGAAATGCAATCCATCATCGACAGCGGCCAATAATCTCCCAGCTGCTGCGGCGGGGAGGCAAAGCCGCCTCCCCGCCAAATTCCCGAAATCCATACGGAGCAATGTCGATGGCCGGTACCGGTTCGAAGGACCTGTCGCCTCAGCGCAAGAGACGGCGCAGATCGGGTTGGCGCGGCCTTGTCTATATCGCGCCGGCGATGGCGCTCGTCCTGCTGTTCTTTGTCATGCCCGTGATCTTCACCGGCTGGATGAGCTTGCACAACTGGCCGCTGATGGGCGGCACGCGCTGGATCGGCTTCAAGAATTATGCCCGCATGTTCCACGATGCACGCTTCATGTCGGCGCTGCAATTTACCGCCTATTACACCGTGATTGTCACCATCGCGATCTTTGCAGTGGCCTTTCCGCTGGCGATCTTTGTCGAGAAGCAGCGGCGCTTCGTCAGTACATACCGCACTATCATCTTCTTGCCGGTGGTCGTCGGCCTGGCCACCGCCTCGCTGCTCTGGGTGTGGCTGGCCAATGTCGATAGCGGCTTTATCGGCCCGGCGCTCAAGGCACTCGGGCTGGTGAACAAGAGCCCCAACCTGCTCGCCGCGTCCGATAGCGCCTTTCTCACCGTCATCATCATGGTCGTCTGGAAGATAGCCGGTTTCACCATGATCATCCTGCTCACCGGCCTGCAGGCCATACCCGCCGAACTGACGGAGGCCGCCCGGATCGATGGCGCAGGCCGCTGGCAACGTTTCCGGCACCTGACGCTTCCCCTCATGCGCAAGACGATCGCACTGGCGCTGATCATCTCCGTCACCGGCTCGATCCTCGCTTTCGACCAGTTCTACATCATGACATCGGGTGGACCCCAGAACCGGATGATCTCTGTCGTCTACTATATCTTCAACCAGTCCTTCGTGTCCTTCAATCTGGGCTATGGCGCCGCACTATCGATTGCTCTTCTCGCCATCCTGGTCGCGATCAGCATCGTTCAGCTCTGGCTGCTGCGCGTCGGGGAGGAACAACCATGAACGCCTCGAACACAAGCCTTTCAAAGCAGCGCCGTGCACGCAAAGCCTTCAGGGCCAACAGCGCCTATCATGCGACCGGCATCGCTATCTGCCTGTTCTTCCTGGCCCCTTTCGTCATTACTTTCCTGGCCTCGTTCCGCCACGGCACGGAAGCACGCCTGCCGCCACTGCCGCCGTGGCCAACAAACGGTGTAAGCATGGATTCCTACCTGTCGCTCGACACGTTCGGCGCAGGCATCTGGCAGCACACGATCAATTCTCTGCTCGTCTCCTTGGCGACCGTGGTGCTGACCGTCGCCGTTAGTCTGCTGGCCGGCTATGGCTTCTCACGCTACCGGTTCCCACTGAAAAACCTGCTGTTCGTGCTGATCATTACCACGCTGATGATCCCGTTCCAGTCGATCCTGACGCCGCTGTTCATCATCCTCGCCAAACTGGGCCTGAACAATTCGTTGCTCGGGCTGACGCTGGTGTACGTGACGCTACAGCTGCCCTTTTCGGTCTTCATGATGCGCAACGCCTTTGATGCAGTGCCGAAGGAGATCGAGGAAGCCGCCCGCATCGACGGTGCGCGAGATCTGCGATTGCTGGTGCGCGTGCTCTTGCCGCTGGTTCTGCCGGGTGTCGCGACCGTGGCGATCTTTGCCTTCCTCAAGCCTGGAACGAGTTTCTCGCCGCACTGATCCTGTTGTCCAGCAACGAGAAATATACGCTGCCGGTCTTGATGATGGCGGTGCGCGCGGGGCGTCTCGGCGCGGTCAACTGGGGTGCTGTGCAAGCCGGCGTCGCTGTCATGACGATCCCCTGCCTGATCGTTTTCCTGCTTTTGCAACGCTACTACATGCGCGGGCTGATGGCCGGCGCAGTCAAATGATATCAAGAAACGGATGAAGCCATGAACACTCTGAAACGAGACCGCCAGTTCCGCCCCCTGCCCGTGCCCAGTGTCGATATTCACGGCCTGTTTGGCGATCGCCAAGACGCGATCTGCGATACAACAGCCGAAACGCTGCTCGACCGCTGCGTCGAGGCTGGCATGCTTGACGCCATCGACACGAGCAAGCCAAGCCCCGGCATTGTCATTCCGATCCAACCCTGGGGGGGCACGACGCAGATGTTCTGGGATAGCGATCTCGGCAAATCGATCGAGACGGTGGCCTATTCGCTCTACCGGCGGAAAAACCCGAAGCTCGAAGCTCGGGTCGACGAGATCATCGATATGTATGAGAAGATGCAGGATGAGGATGGCTACCTGAACGCCTGGTTCCAGCGCGTCCAGCCCGACCGCCGCTGGACCAACTTGCGCGATCATCACGAACTCTATTGTGCCGGCCACTTGATCGAAGGCGCCGTCGCCTATTTCCAGGCAACCGGCAAACGCAAGCTGCTCGACATCATGTGCCGCTACTCCGACTATCTCATCAAGACCTTCGGTCGTGATGTCGGTCAGTTGCGCGGCTATTGCGGCCATGAGGAAATTGAGCTGGCATTGGTGAAGCTGGCGCGGGTAACAGGTCAGAAAAAATATCTCGATCTTTCCAAGTTCTTCGTCGATGAGCGCGGCGCAGAGCCGCATTATTTCACAGAAGAAACGATACAAGACGGTCGCGACCCCGCCAATTTCATCCAGAAAACCTATGAATACAGCCAGTCGCATCAGCCGGTCCGTGCCCAGAAAAAGGTGGTCGGCCACGCGGTGCGTGCCATGTATCTCTATGCGGGCATGGCCGACATCGCCACCGAGTATAACGACGACAGTCTGACTGCGGCACTCGAAACCCTTTGGGACGACCTGACGACCAAGCAGATGTATGTAACCGGCGGCATCGGCCCGGCAGCCTCCAACGAAGGCTTTACCGACTATTACGACCTGCCCAACGAAAGCGCCTATGCCGAGACCTGCGCGTCAGTCGGCCTCGTCTTCTGGGCCAACCGGATGCTGGGGCGGGGCCCGAACCGTCGCTATGCCGATATCATGGAGCAGGCGCTTTACAATGGTGCCATGTCAGGCCTGTCACTCGACGGCAAGACGTTTTTCTACGAAAATCCGCTTGAAAGCGCCGGGAGGCATCATCGCTGGGTCTGGCACCATTGCCCCTGCTGCCCGCCCAACATCGCCCGCCTTCTCGCCTCGATCGGCTCCTATATGTATGCCCTTGCGGAAGACGAGCTCGCCGTGCATCTCTACGGTGAGAGCACGGCGCGTTTCGACATTCGTGGAGCGAAAGTCGAGCTGGCCCAGAAAACCCGCTATCCATGGAATGGTGCCATCCGTTTTGATGTCACAACGGACAAGGCAGCGCGGTTTGCGATCTCGCTGCGCATCCCCGAATGGGCCGATGGCTCGAGGCTGAAGGTCAACGGCGACACGGTCAATCTCGACGCAACCATGATCCACGGCTACGCCCGTATCGAGCGCGACTGGAAAAGTGGCGATCATATTGATCTCGACATTCCCCTGGCGCCCCGCGCATTGTTTGCCAACCCTCTGGTGCGGCAGGATGCGGGGCGCACCGCTCTAATGCGCGGGCCGATAGTCTATTGCGTCGAGGCTACGGACAATGGCGACGGCCTCAGCAGCATTCAGCTATCGGGTGATCTGTCGAAAGCAACAGCAACAGAACTCCCGGACCTGCGCGGCGCGGTCGCGCTTGACCTGCCGGTGACACGCGACCAGTTCGACTGGGGCAGCGCGCTTTACCGGACATCGCCGCCGAAAACCGAAAAGGCGACCGCGCGCTTCGTGCCTTATCCTTTCTGGGACAACCGGGCGCCAGGTGAAATGCTGGTCTGGGTCAGAGCGGGCGAACTGAACGGTGAGTAAGATGACTGATACCAGCGTGGTACTGACCGACATACGTAAAAGCTTTGGCAATCTCGAAGTGATCCACGGCATCGGCCTGACAATCCCGGAGGGTTCCTTCGTGGTATTCGTCGGCCCGTCCGGCTGTGGGAAATCGACATTGCTGCGAATGATCGCCGGCCTGGAAGAGGTCACCGACGGAGAGATCGAGATCAAGGGACGCGATGTTACCGATCTTGATCCTTCCGACCGCGGTATCGCCATGGTCTTCCAGTCCTATGCGCTCTATCCGCACATGAGCGTGCGCGACAATCTGGCCTTCGGGTTGAGGATGGCCCACACGGACGCGGCCGAAATCGAGCGCCGCGTGAACGCCGCCTCTGCAATCCTGAAAATAGACCCCCTGCTGGACCGCCGCCCGGGCCAGCTTTCCGGCGGCCAGCGTCAGCGCGTGGCGATCGGCCGGGCAATCGTGCGCAAACCGGACGTGTTCCTGTTCGACGAACCACTTTCCAATCTCGATGCGGAGCTGCGGGTGTCGATGCGGATCGAAATCGCACGGCTTCACCGCGAACTCGGCAATACGATGATCTATGTCACCCACGATCAGACCGAGGCGATGACGCTTGCCGACATGATTGTCGTCCTTCGCGATGGCCGGGTCGAGCAGACCGGCAGTCCGCGTGAAATCTACGAGAACCCTGCCAACACATTCGTCGCCGGGTTCATCGGGTCACCACGGATGAATCTGTTGAATGCGGAATGGCTCGGTGACGGGACCGTCCGGATCGGCAAGACCCAGATCGCGACGCAGATGGACGACAAGCCGATGGCGCCGGGCGACAGAATGACCCTTGGAATCCGCCCCGAGCACATGAATGTTGCCGCAGACGAGGAAGGAACGCTGCGCGCAAAGGTGGATTTCTATGAGTACCTGGGAGGCACGCAGTTTCTCTATTGCCAGCTTGAGGACGGCCAGACGGTGACGGCCGAATATCGTTCTCAGGTGCCGGTCCAGGCCGGCGATATTCTCCATTTCCGCTGCCAGGCAGACGACCTCCGTTTATTCGACGCCGCCGGACTGCGGCTGAGGCCGGTTGATCCATGTACTGCCCACAGGGGTTAAAACATCTGGCCGTGGACACTGTAAACGTAATTTAACGAACACAAACCTTCCGGTTACAGCCTTGGTTTAGACCGAGTGAAAACGTGCGATCTGTCGTCATGTCTGTTTTTCGGCGCCGGCTTTGACCCCACCCCAGGGGCCGAAGGTTGACCTTGGTCAAATGCAAAAGCTATTCATTTCTGGATGTTAGCATATATCCGCCGGGGTCAACCTTCACCGCGGAAAGGGGTCAAAGTTTCGCGTTTAAGCAAAGCCTAGCAGTTATAGACACCGGCGGCGCACCGCCGGGTGGTTCGCCGGGCAACACCTGCCACGCTGACCGGCGTCAACGGACGGCCAACTCTTGCGACAGCATCCGGAGCAAGCGTGAGGATCGAGAGGGTTGGACTATCCTTCGACAGATCCCCCACGCCCAGCAATGCCGCCCAGACGAGACAAACAATTCCTGCGCGCTTGAAGAGGGTCATTTCTTATCTCCTACCATGAAGTTTTCTGGCAAATCGCCAAGGCTGTGTTTGAGATCGTTCACATCAATCTTTTCGGCATTGCTTGTATTCTTGAAGCCGAAATCATCCGATTTGGCACTGTCTCCGGATTTCCAATTGCTGATCTGAACGCTGTATGCGGGCCCACCTCGGACCTGGCTGGATGTTATATCCAACCTACAGGGGTACGGCTCTGCGCCGTGAGCGATCCAGATTTGAAAGTCTACATCATCCTTGCGGAATGCGAGAGAGTCACACTCGGTCCCATTGATGACGCCGCTTCCGAGATCCTTGGAGTCATAGACGCCCTTCATCAGCTCGTCATAGGCCGTGGTCATCAGCAGATCAGCCGCCGGCAACGGCAGCCCGTACTTGTCCTTCAGCTCGTCTATCAGATGGTCCACCGTGCCGGGGATTTCGACCTGTGTGTACTTGTTGACGTTCTTTCCAAGCAGTGTCAGCGTCTTGCCGTCGAACAGGGCCTCGCTGTCGATAAAGCCGCCGGAGCGGGACGTGTGTACCTTATCCGGTCGATTGAGAATCACAGTCCCGGAGCTTGCGAGCCCGAGCTTTTGATCGCTGTTGGTGACAACCTGGAGATTGGAGTCATAGGAGAACGACATGGCCTTTTGCCCTGCCAGGTAGTCCGTCATGGCCTTCAGCAACTTTTTGGCTTCAGTCGAGTCCGTCGTCCTTACGAGTTCGACCCGACGATTGAGAGCTCTCCCAGCACCACTGTCGTCGCTGGCGACAGGCATCGTCTGCCCGACACCTCCTGCCTGCAACCTATCGGCAGCGATCCCACGCTCGACAAGAGCTGCCTTGATGGCTTCCGCACGGGCTATGGAGAGCTGTTGATTGGTTTCCGCATTGCCGCTCGAATCCGTGTGGCCGACAATTCTCAAGCCCCATTCCGGGAAATTCTCGAGCGCTGTGGCGATGTCATCAAGGATCGCTTCCGTGCCCGATCTCAGGGTCGAGGTGGAGATGCCGAAGCGCAGACCGTGAACGTCATACCGTTCCCGCGTCTCCAGCGCCTGCCGCATCGCGTCTCGGCTATACTTGGTCTCAATATCCTGGGCCTGGGAAGACGTATTTGCGACCGCCAGCCAGGCAACCGTTGCAAAAACGCCTCCAGCTATACGGCGTTTCCACGCCAAAGGTTGGCCGTGTTTCGGCGGGATTCGAATGTGTTTTTTGGATTCAGATATCGTTTTAGGTTTGCTTGACATCAGATTGGTTCCTTGTCGCTGATGCGTGAATTTGACAGTCAGTCCATGCTCTTCATCATTCAAATGCCTCCTTTGGTTGCACTGCGGTACAAGAGGTTTAGGGCTGAATCTGGTCGTCGTGGGTCGCTTCCGCCGCCGTCTGCGACCGCACACCGCTACGATCCGGCGATGATGCCGACGATCACGGTTCCCCAGGTCGTCAACAGAATGTGGCCGATCGGAACGGCCGGCGTATATCCGAGCACCGCGACCATGCTGCCTGATCGCTCTTGAACGGCTGCCATTGCAGCCGTCATCGTCTGGGCGCCGGCAAGACCACCAAGTAGTAAAATCGGGTTCATACCCAGAACGTAGCGGCCGAAATAAAGTCCGACGATCATGGGCGTGATGGTCACGATCATTCCGCCGAAGAGAAGACCAACGCCCGCGTCAGCAATGGCTGAAAAAAAGACAGGCCCGGCATGCAGACCCGTCATCGCGACGAAGGCGGAAAGCCCGAGCGCCGTCATCAGCGAGACTGCGGCATCCGGTATTCGACCAAACAGAGGAAAGCGCGTGCGCAGATGCCCGACCATCAATCCTGCCAGGAGCGTGCCGACACTGGTGCTCAGGGAAATCCGCATGTTGCCGACCGGAACTGTGACGAGAACGCCGACAAGTCCTCCGAGAAAAATCGCAAGTCCGAGAACAAAGAAATCCGTCGTTGTCGCAGGCGCCACAACAACACCGATCCGCTTGCCCGCAGCCGAGACGACCGGCTCCGGCCCGACTACCCGCAGGATGTCACCACGCTCAACAGTAATACCCGGTGCGATCGGCATATCCTGCCCCCCACGTGTCAGGGCGCGCAGATAGAGGCTGCGTGTCCAGTTCTCCGTGGCCACATCCTCGATGCTCCGCCCCTTGATCTCGCGGTTTGTCAGGAGAATGTCGGCAACCGACACCGGGATATCGAGAAGTTCGCGGTCCTCGACCTCCTCGCTGCGCGGTCCAAGGACGGTTACCAGCGCTTCTCGCGTCCCCGACACAGCAACAATATCTCCCGAATTGATCCCCAATGCCGGAGCCGCTTCAACGATCGCGTCGTCGCGTCGAAGACGCTGAACGAAAAGCCTGTGTTGGGGGAATGTTGCCTCCGCATCCTGGATAGACATGCCTGCGATGGGCGCGTTTTCTGCGATCCGATAGGCGCGCATTTCGAACCTGTGCCAAGCCGAGGAGACGCCGGCTCGCGTTCGGGTAATCCCGTATTCCTTTTCCAGTTTCAGCGCCTCGGCGACCAGGTCGATGCCGAGCAGCTTGGGACCGACGACACTGCAGAATAGAATAACACCGACTGCACCGAAGACATAACAAACAGCATCCGCCACCGCGACATGGGCGACGAACCTCGCGCGGTCGGCTTCTGGCAATGGCAGGGCATTGATCGCTTCCGTCGCCGTACCCATGGCCGGGCTTTCGGTCAGGGAACCGGAGAGAAGGCCAGCCGCAAAGCCGGGATCGAGTCCCAGGATCTTTGCAACTGCGATGGCTGTCAAAAGCCCGGTCACGCAGACGACGATGGCGAGAAGTACGGGTTTCATCCCGTCCCGCTTCAAGGCCTGCAGAAACTGCGGCCCGACCGAGTAACCAATCCCGAAGAGGAACAGCAGGAACAGAAAGGATTTCGCCATGCCGGCCACAGGCACATGGGCGAACTGGCCAATGAGGATGCCCGCAAACAGTGAGCCAGTAACAGGTCCCAAGCCAAAGCCCCGGAATTTAACCGTCCCGATCAGATATCCGATGCTGATTGCAAGGAATACAGCCAGTTCGGGATATTTGACCAGAAATTGCTCGACCCAAAGCATGATTAGATGCACTCCCCCTCGCCTCGTATCGAGGCATGCCCACCCCCATCGCCTGTCGGAACGTTCATGTCGAAACCGGCAAGCCTGAAAATGCACGCGTTGCCCATTACCGCTTCATCTTGGCTGCGACAGCGTCCGGTTTGACCAGCTTCAGCCCTCTTGCCTTCTCGTAACCGTGAATTTCTTTCACATCGAGCTTGCGCATGAAATCGATTGTCTCCTGCGTCAGCACCTGCCCCGGCACCATGATAGGGAAGCCGGGCGGATAGGGAATGACGAAGTTGGCCGAGACCATTTCCGGCCCCTCTGTCAAGCGCCGGTCGCACTCGGCTCCGAGAAGCGGCACGTATTCACACACCGACGCGTCATACGCGTTGAAGAAGGCGGTACGGATATCACCTTCCGGGGTCATTCGTCCCGCATCGCTGCGATAGACCTCGTGGAAGTGGCTGAAGTTCGGCAGGTCGGGCACGTCGGTCATCAGCGATTTTACCCGTGCGGCAAACGCCGTACGTTCACCCTCCCCGCCATCGGCGAGACGCTTGTCGATGCCATGGCATATCTCGACCATGACGCGAACGAGATGCGCGATATCGCTGCGCGTGTTGTTAATGTTCGACTGCAGCAACACGCTGTTCCGCGAGGTCTTGTTCAACTGGATATCGTACTCAGTCGCGAGCAACCCCTTGAACTGTGTCCCGTCGAAACCGGCAGTTCCGCAGACCAGCGTCATGCGAGTAGGATCGAGGTAAAATTCGTCCTCCCGCATCGCCTTGATCGCCGTTGCCCAGGTCGAACCTGGCGCGAGATAGTCCTTGAAGCCCGATTGCCGATAGGCCTCGGGTATCATTTCGTCTGCTCCCAGGACTCGAAAATATTTCGAGATCAGCGGATGTTCGTTGATTGCCTGGCGGATCTTGAGCGCGATCTCGATCGCGTTCATGACGAGACCATAGCCATCAAGTTCCATCTGCCGCCGCGCCACATCGAGACTGGCGATAAGCTGCTGGTTCGGGCTGGTAGAGGCATGGGTGAAGACAGCCTCGTGGAACTGAGCTTCCACAGTATGAAAATCCACGTCCTTGACCAGCAGCATCGAGCCCTGCCGGATCGCCGACATCGATTTGTGCGTGGAGTTGGTTTGATAGACCCGGAGTCGGACGGCTCGCGGATCGGGGATCAGGCGCGCGGCCATGAGCGTTTCGTCCGAAGGATTGTCACCGAGTTCCGTCTGCTGTTCATCATAGGCCTTGATGGACGCAGGATCGCGCAACCATTCTTCCAGATCCCCGGCCGCGCCCATAGCCGTGCGCGGGCGCAGGAACGGCGAGAACCGGGCGAACCCGGACCATGCCTCGTCCCACAGAAAGATGAGGTCCGGCTTGATCGAAAGGCACTCCTCCATCACCCGCCGGACATTGTACATATGCCCGTCGAAGGTGCAGTTCGTAAGGTCAAGCAGCCTCAGCCGATCGAGACGCCCTTCCGCTCTCAGCGTCAGCAGCGCGCGCTTGATCGTCGCAAGCGGCACCGCGCCATACATCGAATATTCCGTCATCGGAAAGGCTTCGACATAATAGGGCTGCGCGCCGGTCAACACCATGCCGTAGTGGTGCGACTTGTGGCAATTGCGGTCGACGACGGCGATGTCGCCAGGCGCCAGCAGGGCCTGCACCGCCATTTTGTTTGATGTCGACGTGCCATTGGTCACGAAGAAGACGTGGTCGGCGCCGAAGGCACGGGCGGCCATCTCCTGCGACCGCTTGATAGTGCCGGTCGGCTCCAGAAGACTGTCGAGCCCCCCTGTCGTCGCGCTGCTTTCCGCAAGGAAGAGGTTGAGGCCATAGAATTCGCCCATGTCTCGGATCCAGTCGGACTTGAACACAGACTTGCCGCGCGCAATGGGCAGCGCATGAAACGTCCCGATCGGCCGGCGCGCATATTTCTTCAGATTGTCGAAGAACGGCGTTTCAAAACGCGCCTGCACACCTTCGAGGATGGCAAGGTGCATTTCGAGTGGTTCCTCAACCGCGTAGAACACCCGCCGAACGGCATCGGCTGCCGGATCCCCGGCAATCTTCTCCACCTGGCGATCGGAAAGCAGGTAAACATCGAGTTCGGGCCTGATCCGTTTCAACGAGCGCGCTAGACGCAGCGCCGACATATCAGGCCCCTCTTTTTCACCAAGCGGATCGAGCACGGAACGCAGCACCGGCGCGTCGTGGCGCGAGCGATAAGGAAATCCTTCGGCAAGCACCACGGAAATGATATCCGGGTTCAAAGCCGCCGCGCACAGCGCATCTTCGAACGAGCCAACAAGGATCGGTTCATAGATGAACTCATCCTCCGGGCGGCGCAGCCGGCGGATTTCCGCGGCAAAAGCCGCCCATCGCGCGGCCGGCTGGCTGTTGACGAAAAGAACTTCGAAGTAAGGCCGGCGCCCGCCCGTTTCGCCGGTTCCGGGTGGCATGATATCAACCACCTCGGACGCAGACATCTCATCATGAACATCCCATTCGCCAGGGCGCCCGCGATAGGCATGGGTAAGGAGGCCATTGGAAATCCGGCGTGCCAGTTTTGCCGCCCCGCCAGCGTCGTTCGTGGCGATGCGCTCCCCCAATGCCGTCAGCAACCGCGCTCCCGGATAGGCATGATATTCTTCCGCCGGTGCCATTGCCAAGACCGCAGCCTCCAGCGATGTGCGCTCGCCCCGTCCGGCTGCCCAGGCATCGGCAAGCGATGTGATGTCGCGCCAGTTGTCGGCGCGACCTGAATGGATAAGCAAAAATTGATCGACACGTGTTGTCTTGGCAGCCACTGGACTCTCCCAATTCCGTTTTGATGGGGCGACGCACCCCGCCATTTTGGACGGGTCGCGTTGACGGTTCGGATCTGACTGTGTGGTTTGATCTACGTCTCACGCCGAAGAGTGTCGGCGGGAGACGTTCAAGCTAAGCGTGTTCTCATGAAACTGCCGCGCACGTCGCGCAAGAGGTATTGAACCCTTCCCTTCATGGCCTGGAAGCAGATCTTCCGCCATGAAAAACGCTAGGTCATCATCATCACGAGAACCATGCCCCAGATCGTCACCACATCGCGGCGCCCGGCCACGGCAACGATGTCTCCGGCCTGTATGACGGTGTCTGCAGTTGCGTCCTCGATCTTGCCGCCGCGACGGATCCGCTCGACAAACACTCGCTGCTCAGGAATCATGGACTCGGCCTCACGCGCCGTCTTTCCGACGGCAAGCCCGTCTTCGCGAACTCTGTAGGCCCTCAATTCGTAATGATGCCAACCCGTGCCGGCTCCACCCACTTCCTTTTTTCCCGCCCTTTTCCTCCTCATACCGCTTACATTCGGCTTCGAGGTCGATACCGAGAAGCGCAGGACCGATCAGTGCCAGCACGATGGCAGAACCAACAGTGCCGAAAATGTAGGTGACGGCATAAGCGATCGGCATCGCGTCAAGCAGCCGCTTGGCATCCTCCGGTGGCAAACCTAGACGGTTGATGGCGTCTGTCCCCAGGCCCATCGAAGCTGATATCGTCTGCGATCCGGCATAGAAGCCCAGCGCGGATCCGACATCGTAACCGGCGAATTTTGCGGCAAGATATGGGGCGCCCAAGCAAAAGAGGCACACAACTACGGAGAACAAGGCTTGAGGGATGCCATCCTTGGCGATGCCGCGCACGAACTGCGGCCCGACGCCATAGCCTACCGCAAACAGGGACATCAGGAAGAACGTCGCCTTAAGCGGCGGCGAAATCGTAATGCCGAGCTGGCCGATGACGACCGCCGCTATCAGGGTGGCCGTAACGGCCCCAAGGCCTAAACCTTTATAGGTAAAGGAGCCGAAGTAGTGCCCCAGCGCCAAGGACATAAATATTGCAATTTCGGGATAACTGCGAAGTGTATTTGCAAACCAGTCAAGCATAGCCTCCCCCTATGGCTCGGACTCGAACTTTTAACCTTTATAGATGCACGTCGCTAGTATTGCGAGCATACACACCTGCTGTTTCGATTCAAGCTGGTATTTTTATGTTGAAACGTGTTTTTTGCGCCGTTTTTTATGATCGTCGGGAGAGCGGTTCCATCACTCGAGACGGGATCTATCTCAATCTACTGCGACAAGGAGGAAGTGCCTCTTAAACCTCTCGGGATAATACAGCCTTAACCCGCAGGTATTGCACCGTGAAGCCAAAGGCAGATTGACAGCGATCGTCGATATGGAAACTGCGTCAGTGGTAGGCGGGAGCCGGACCGCGCGACGCTAATTCGAATCCCTAGAGTTCTTGGCGTCAACGTCCATGAACTAGACTAAATGTTCGCCTGGGGACCGGGTGACCCGTCTCACAATATGCAGGTATCGAGGGTTGCGTAAGTTAACCTCGCACAGAGCCTCATGCATAGGAGACGGGCCATGAACGAGACTATCACATATGTTGGTTTGGATGTTCACAAAGAGACGATCGCGGTAGCGCTTGCTGATGGGCGGAGAGCGCGGTGACGTACGTGCGTTTGGCCAAATCGCCAACACCCCTGCGGCTCTCTCCCGCTTGCTGACTAAGCTGGTTCAGCCGGGTCGAGCCTTAAAATTCTGCTATGAAGCAGGTCCTTGCGGTTACGGTATCCAGCGACAGCTAGCGGATGCCGGGCACGATTGTGTGGTCGTTGCGCCGTCGTTGATTCCCAAAAAGCCCGGCGATCGTATCAAGACGGACCGTCGCGACGCCAACAATCTGGCGAGGTTACATCGCGCCGGGGAATTGACTGCGGTCTGGATCCCCGACACTGCCCATGAGGCGATGCGTGATTTGGTCCGGGCACGGCTTGCCGCGGTACGCAGCCTACGTCAGGCCCGACAGCAACTCGGTGGATTTCTACTCCGACATGGCTTTCACTATAGCCGCCCAGCCTGGACACAGATGCATCGACGTTGGTTGGCCGGTCTTCGCTTTGAGCAGCCAATCCACAATATCCTGCTTGAGGACCATATCGCCACGATCGAGGCGGCAACCGAACGGCGCGATAGGCTAACGAAGCAGATCGAGAGCACGCTCAGTGACTGGTCATTGGCCCCGGTGGTCGTCGCACTGCAATCGCTACGCGGCATGGCGCTGGTGACGGCGGCGACGGTCATTGCCGAACTCGGCGATCTGAGCCGCTTTACGAACCCGCGCCAATTGATGGCGTATCTCGGGCTGGTGCCCTCAGAACGCTCAAGCGGTGGAACGCGGCGGCAGGGTGGCATTACCAAAGCAGGCAACACAACGGCACGCCGCATGCTGATTGAAGCCGCCTGGAGTTATCGATTTCCTGCAAAGATCAGCCGTGATCAGTTAATCCGCCACAGCAGCTCTCAAAACCGATCCGTGACACCGCATGGAAGGCGCAGTTGAGACTGTGCAGCCGATACCGGAAGCTTGCGAAGGCCGGAAAGCCGGCAACAACCGTTACGACTGCAATTGCCCGCGAACTATCGGGCTTGGTCTGGTCAATTGCATGTCAGGTCTCGCGGCGCTGAGCTGAACCCACCACTCAGGCCTAATCCAAGGAGGATATAGAAGTCAGAAAGCCATGTGCGCCTGGGCAAGGCTGGGGGCACGGTCACGGCAGGAGAACCCTCGACCCACTATCAGCCGGTTATATTCCGATGCTGCTACCTAGACAGAGGACGCTCCGCGACGCATCAGGTCCGGCGGTAACCAACCCGCGTATCAGAGCATGATCAACCGTCGTTTATTTGACCGTGCCTCCTGCTTTCCCTAGGATGCATCCACACGAAACGCAACGTTCGGATGACCGAGCGATGAATTTTCTATTCCCGCATCTTGTAACGGCGAACATGAGAGTGGGTTCGAAAGAAGGAAAACGGAATAAAAGCAGGGAGCATCTACGTCGAGAACGCATCTGAGGCCTCTCTGAGAACTCCTTGGCCATAAATATCTTCAGAGATTTGCCATAATGGTCGAAGCACTTGCACTTGCCCGCACCCCCACCTGAACGACTCCAGCCCGCGTCAGTTTGCAAGTTGATTGACTTGAACCAATTCGAACCAAAGCCACCAGCCGCACAGGTCCATCCGTGGCGCTATATTGAAATACTTGCCCAATCTTCATGCCCGTGGCGAATTCGCACTACGAAAATTTTCTCATGGTCTTCAAACCGATAGACGACAAGATGTGCTTTGAAGGGATGAATTCTGACGGGCGGTTCGATCTCATTCCGTTCGCGTGCGATACGCAGATTAGCCGATATCAAATCAAATAGTGCGAAAAGTTCCTCGTGGTAGCGTTTCGCCTGGTCTACTCCGAACATACGGGTACCCTGCTCGGCGATCGCAATGATGTCTTCTTCCGCCTTAACAGAAAGTTTAAAACTCATGACTTGCTGGCACGAGCCATCGCCTCAGCAAAGAGTTCCTCCTTTGATCGAATGCCAACGCCACTTTGGATCCCGGCCTCGACGAAACTTTGCATGGCGGCAACCTTGTCGTTTCGTGTCTGGTCGCGTCGGATCAGGTCGCGCACGTAGTCGCTAGCGTTCGAATATCGGCCAGTCCTAGCCTGCGCCTCCACCCAATCCTTCATCGGGCCTGGAAGAGATACGTTCATTGTCGCCATCGGAAACCTCCACTTGAAGGGATCATATTTGATTTTGGCAAAGTTTGTCAAATTCCCACATCTGGATGGGGCCAGAACCGTCTCCTATTCTCTCTGCCGGTGGGATAACCCGCTCTGGCAAGAGAAATCGTTCCCGATTGCCGTCCCTTCGCTGGCGCAGCGACTTGGGCATAACTGCGACGCTGACTCGCCGCCGACGGAGTCGTGTACCTGCCGCGGGTCTGAAGTGATGACTGACAAGTTGGACGACTAATAGTGGAGGGCGTAGCGACGTGAGCTTGAACGTCGTCTTCGAGAAGAGGAGATTGTTATCCGGGCACTGGAGATGCGGCGGCATTAGGTCGCATTGTCGTTCGCCTGTTTTACTACGCCTGAGACGGGACCTATCTCCGTCCTCCTGAGGATTCGAGCGCGGCAGTAACCACCGAGGGTGTCAGTTATATGAACGATGATGAGGAGGTCGCGGAGGCGAAGGAACTTTGAGGCGATCGAGCGGTTTATGTTCAGCGAAACAGGAACCCACTATCATGGCTGTTTACAAGGACGAACGCGGCAATACGGTCTCAGCCGCGGAGACGGAGAAAGTTGTCGAAGCGACGCCTGTCGAGGCGCGCCAGGGACTGTTAGGTCGACCTGTACTGATGGTACTCATCGGTGGACTGGTTCTCGCAGCCATTGCTTGGGCGATCGCTGGCCAATATGGCGAGGCAATCGACAACGAGGTGGCAACACCAAAGCATCAGGCGACCGACACAAAGGCCGTGGTCACACCGAAAGACCAGAACGTGATCGACAACGCACCGCCCGCTGGGGAGAAAATGCAGACAGCGCCAACAGACCGTGACCCGACCCCCGAGTCGGGAACAGGCGGCGATTCGCAATCTGTCGCGCCCACAGGCACCGAAAAAACGCAGTAGACCCCGTAGGAGCGAAATGATGACCGATACCAGCAATCGATCCGAGAAACTGGCCGCCGAGTACGTGAAACTCGGCGGCAAGCGCCGAGCGGTGATGGATGACAATCTTGTGTCCACGCGCCAGTGGGATGACGAGAGTTCAGAGGCCGCCACCTTCTGGCGTGAAAACATCGAAAAATTGCCGAAAGGTCAGCAGAAGGATGTCGAGAAGTTCCTGCCTGACATCAACGACCTCTGATCCCCAATTGCCCTACGGATAAGGATGTCCCATGTCGAATGCTACGAACGACCAAAACAACATCGGCCCGACGAATGGTACCAGTCCCACCCAATTCGGGCAGTCGGTCGAGAGCTTGGCCCAAGTTGTCGACGCCGTTACGACCTCACAGAACGACCCCGAACGTCTGAATGTTTATCGTCTCGTGCCCATCGCCGCGGCTCATGACCCCCGTTGGGACAACTCACCATACCAAGGGGAAGTCGTTGTTGCCGCACGAACGACGGGTGATGCCCGCATCGTTGCGGCGGAGCGCGAGCTGGATTTCATGGAAGTGGATTCCGCTCCGGCGGAAGATGTCTCCACGAGCAATGCTAGCGCATTCAGATCCGAGAAGCTTTATACCGTTATCGAAGTTGAACACGGCCGGACTGATCTCTCAAGAGGCTTGATCGAAGGCAACATCTCGGTCAATACAATCAAGCCCGTCCAGGTGTAGCGGGCTTATCCAGCCTTGTTTTCAAGCCGCTGACGACAGTGGAATGATTGCATCTGTGACAGACCCAAAAAGGCAGCTTCCGGGGCGGTCTGGTCACGAAATATAAGCCTGCCACCAGTGCTGCGAATTCGCCACTTGAGATTGAGCGCTTGCGTTCACCAGGTGCCGCCGGATTTCGCGGCGACACCGACCTGCGATCAAATGATTGTAGACTGGCCGATCAGCACGATGGTGAGCCCGTCGTCTTTCAACAACTTCATGGTTTCGCCTGTGAGTTACGAGGAACTTATGGGTTTAGATATGACCAATGACGAGGCTGACAAGTGCGCGATGGTTGCTACCTGGAACTTAAACTCGCCGAGGAGATTACAGGTGATCACGCTGATTGGGTCAGCGTCATAGGGAGAGTCTCATGATCCGCCGCCAGTTGCTTGCCACCCTTGCCGCCGCCGCTTTCGTGCCAGCTCTTCTTACCGCACCCCCGGTCCTCGCCGCGACGGCGAAGAGGGGCGAAGCCGAGAAAAAGCATGCCGACATGACCAAGACGGTCGGCTCGCTGTCGCTTGCCACCAGCCGCCTTGCAGTCGAAATGGCGAGCGCAGACATGGTCAAAATGTTTGCGAAGTTTGAGGTCGCCGAGCAGGAAACTATCGCCGACATCTTGAAATCGATGGAAACGGAGAAGGCCGAAGGGGCGCTCAAGGTGCCGACTGATGCCGAAGTCGAGGCCATGCTGGATCCTGCGGGCAAGGACGCGTTGGCCGTGCTGAAGGGACTGAATGGTGCCGGGTTCGATAAAGCCTACGTGGCTGCGCAATCGGACGGACACAAAAAGCTGCTGGTGATCCAGGAAGATTATCTGAGGGTCGGCCAGGACCGTGAACATCTCAGCGTTGCCAAACTGGCACGCGGCATGATCAACGAGCATCTGGACCACCTGGCCATGCTCGAGGCCTGACAATTAACGTCGGACTGCGCCGCGATGCGCAGCCCGTCATTATGAGACAGGCATGCCTTTAACCGATGAAGCCAAATGCCAACGCTCTCTTCAACGACCAGCGGCCGTCACCCGACGGGCTAGCCGAGGAAGACGTCATCGGCTTCGTAAGCGGCATATGCTTCCGACCGATGGACGACGGCGAAATGGTTGTCAGGCTTACGGGGGAAGATGGCGAGCCTATAGACCTGCGCACCATCCCCGTCTGCGCTGGGCGGATGGCTCGCTTCGCTCGATCTGATCAGTAAAAATGGTTGGTTCGACGTCGATCTTCGCGTCAGCGACCGGGGGTCGGAAATTGTCCGCATCGTGCCGATCGCGCGGAGCACGTTCAACTGTGAGCCTGCGAATGACTGACGCTTTGAGCGAATGCTACGCGGTCGTTGAGGCCCGATTTCACTACCCGTGCCAATCCCTTAGGCCAAGCGGAACAAAAGCGTCGCCGACTGATTGTGGTGTGTCCCATTCCACCAGCCCGGAGAGAGCAACATGGCCAGGAAGTCCACACTGATCTCAACTGCCCACGTAGCCACCATTCACGATCAAAAACTTCACCGCGGCGAAGGCGGCGAGCTTCACCAGTTCGCAGAGAACGGCGCTCCCGTCCTGACGACTGCGCAGGGCGGTCCGGTTGCCGACGATCAGAATTCCTTACGCATCGGAGCACGCGGTCCTCTTGTCGTGGACGACTTTCATTTTCGCGAGAAGATATTTCACTTCGACCACGAGCGCATCCCCGAACGCGTCGTTCACGCCCGCGGTTACGCCGCGCACGGGTTCTTCGAAACATATGATTCCTTTGCCGCCTATACACGCGCCGATCTTTTCCAGCGGGCCGGCGAGCGTACGCCCGTTTTCGTCCGCTTTTCCACGGTCGCTGGCAGTAAGGGATCGGCTGACTTGGCACGCGACGTTCGCGGCTTTGCCGTGAAGATGTATACAAAGGAGGGGAACTGGGACCTTGTCGGCAACAACATCCCCGTCTTCTTCATCCAGGACGCAATTAAGTTCCCCGATCTCATCCATGCCGCCAAACCCGAGCCGGACCGCGCATTTCCGCAGGCACAGACCGCGCATGATACATTCTGGGACTTCATCAGCCTGACACCCGAAAGCATGAACATGGTCATGTGGATCATGTCGGACCGCACCATCCCGCGGTCGTTCCGCTTCATGGAAGGGTTCGGTGTCCATACTTTCCGTTTCGTCAACGCCAAGGACGAATCGACGTTTGTGAAATTTCACTGGAAGCCGAAACTCGGCCTGCAGTCGGTGGCTTGGAATGAGGCGGTCAAAATCAATGGTGCAGACCCGGACTTCCATCGTCGCGACCTCTGGCAGTCCATACAATCCGGCAACTTTCCGGAGTGGGAATTGCAGGTCCAACTGTTCGATCAGGAATTTGCCGACAGCTTTGACTTCGATGTTCTGGATCCGACCAAGATCATTCCTGAGGAGATCCTGCCGCCGCAGCCCATCGGCCGTCTTGTCCTCGACCGGATGCCGGACAACTTCTTCGCCGAGACCGAGCAGGTGGCATTCATGACGCAGAACGTGCCGCCAGGGATCGATTTCAGCAACGATCCGCTTCTTCAGGGTCGCAACTTTTCCTATCTCGACACGCAGCTCAAGCGTCTCGGTGGCCCGAACTTTACACACCTGCCAATCAACGCCCCGAAGTGTCCCCTCGCCAACTTTCAGCAGGATGGCCACATGGCCATGCGCAATCCTGTAGGTCGTGTGAACTATCAGCCGAACTCCTTCGGCGAAGGTCCAAGGGAATCGCCAGTTCAGGGCTACCGCCATTTCCCGGCCGAAGAACAGGGACCAAAGGCGCGGCTGCGGCCTGAGAGCTTTGCCGATCACTACAGCCAGGCCCGCCAATTCTTCATCAGCCAGTCCCCACCAGAGCAGCGTCACATCGCCGCCGCGCTGATCTTTGAACTTTCAAAGGTCCAGACCGCTTATATTCGCGAACGAATGGTGTCACATCTGATGAACATCGACGAATCTCTGGCCAGCAAGGTTGCACACGGGCTTGCCTTCAAATCGATGCCCAAGCCAGCCGAGGCTGCAATACCGACCCGACAAGATCTGGAGCCGTCTCCGGCACTCAGCATCGTCGAGCGCGGACCAAAGCGATTCGAAGGGCGCAAGCTGGGAATTCTTGTCACCGACGGAGCAGACGTGGAGGTCTTTAAAGCCCTCGTCGAAAATCTGACCAAGCAGAAGGCAGTCTTTGAAATCATTGCGCCCAAAGTCGGTGGCGTCAAAATGTCAGATGGAAGCTGGGTCGAAGCTCATCAGATGATCGATGGAGGTCCTTCCGTACTATATGACGCCGTCGCACTCGTCGTTTCCGAGGACGGACTGCCAGATCTTCTCAAAGAGGCGACGGCGCATGATTTTGTCGCCGACGCGTTCAGCCACTGCAAATATGTCGGCTATGTCGCGGATGCCTTGCCGCTTCTTGAACGCGCGGGTATTGCGGACGACCTGGATGAAGGCACGATAGAACTCAAGGACGAGAAAACGGTCTCTGCATTCTTCGAAGAGATAGGCAAATTGCGCGTCTGGGCACGCGAGCCGTCTGTCAAGCTGAACTGATATGACTCCGGCGGGGCCCCAAAAGGCCTCGCCGGATTTTTTTGGAGTGACCATGACATGCCACTCTTGACCTCGCCGCACCAGATATCGACCGCAAGTAATGCTTGCAGCACGTAGTGTTTCGTCCATTTGGCTGTAAGTGCCGGCAGGATTTCTATGATCTCTGCTTCGATTTTCGTGCAGGTTGGCTTCGTAAACCATTGGACAAAGCGCGTCGCCGCGCGTCGTGCGAAGTCACTGCGGAAAACTGCTGGTTCAGACCTTCGAGCGGCAATCCCCCACCCGTTTTTGAACATGTCACGGAGTACGGCTCGCGGACCGTGATCGCCCAAACCGATGCCCCCCGCCCATGCGACCGCAGCGCAAAGGCGGTGGTTTCCGACTTGGTCAACGAAGCCGGCTTTATGCTGGCCCTCTCACCGAATTCTGGCACCTGCAACCGGGAACGCTTGCTTATTGCACGAACTCTCTGCCGAAGCCCTGAAAGCGGCATGCGTTCCCGTGAACCCCTCATGGATTGACGCCTTTACTCTCAAGTTAATTGCTTCTGCAGCTCCCCTCCACCGCTTGAACATATTTTTCGACGCGCTACATGGCGCGGGCGTATACGAGATACCGATGCCAGTTGTAGTCGATACTGAAACTAATCCGTGCGTTTCTGGTCGGCGGGGTTGCGCTTGATCCTTTCGTGTGTCGACCTGACCAATGTCCATATGTTCCTCCAATACTGACCGAGTCCATTCATGAAGCAGAGTAAAATACCCGACGCTTCCAAGCGAGAGTTGGGTCTGGATCCAATCGTCGCCTTCAGCCTGACGGGAGCTATCGCCTTCTTCTTGATCAGTGGGGCCGTTGCATATTTCAATCTTCAGAGCCTGCGGGAAAATAACGCGAAAGTCGTCCATTCCCACGAGGTCATCGTCGCGCTGGATGAGTTGCTGTCGAGAACCCAGGATGCCGAGACGGGACAACGGGGATTTTTGCTGACAAACAACGAGAGATACCTCGAACCCTACAATTCTGCGCTGGTGGCGATCCCGCAAAAACTCAATGAAATTGTCGAACTGACGAGGGACAACACCGCACAACAACGCAGGCTGGGTACGCTTCAAGCCCATGTGCAGGCCAAACTCGCGGAATTGAAGGAGACTATTGATCTTCGCCGAATACAGAGCATGGAGGCCGCAGTCGCGGTGGTCAATTCAGACCGCGGGAAGGGTGAAATGGATGCGATTCGCGCACAACTTGCCGCCATGGGCAAGGAAGAGGCCGATTTGCGCGCGCAACGTCTTGCAGAAATGAACAGCGCTTACAGCACTGCATTCGCAAGCGCCGTCCTCTCTGGCCTTCTCGGCATACTCTTGACGGTCGCGATCGGCGTCCTGATCCGAAGGACGACACTCGCTCGCCGCCGCGAGGAATGGCTGCAGTCCGGGCATGTCGGACTAGGCTCCGCCATTATAGGCGACAAACGAACTGACCAGCTTGGCGACAGTATCCTTGAGTTTTTGGCGCGCTACACCGGCGCAATCGCCGGTGCAGTTTTCGTCGGAGATCAAGGCGTCTACCGCCGGGCGTCGACACATGGCGTTTCGCAGATTTCGACCGTCCCGGAACAATTCACGTTGAGAGAGGGTCTGCTTGGACAATCTGCTGTCGAGGCGCGGCCACTTGTCGTCAGCGAGGTTCCCGACGGTTACATCACCTTTGGCTCGGCACTTGGACAGGACAAGCCGCGCCACCTGATCATCTCTCCCGCCAGTGTGGACGGTAACGTCAATACGGTCATCGAACTCGGCTTCCTGCGTCCTATCGATGAAAGCGTCCTGGTCCTTCTCGAGCAGGTTTCTGCGTCGGTTGGGACGGCGGTGCGTTCGGCAAACTATCGCGTCGAGCTTCAAAACCTGGTCGAGGAAACACAGCGGCAATCCGAAGAGCTGCAGGTTCAAAGCGAGGAGCTACGTGTTTCAAACGAAGAGCTGGAGGAACAAAGCCGGGCATTGAAAGAGTCGCAAGCGCGCCTCGAACAACAACAGGTTGAACTGGAGCAGACAAACTCGCAGCTTGAGGAGCAAACCCAGCAGCTGGAAGGGCAACGCGATCACCTTGAGCGTGCGAACGCTTCTGTTCAACTCAAGGCGCGAGAACTCGAACAGGCGAGCCAGTACAAGTCCGACTTCCTCGCCAACATGTCTCACGAGCTAAGGACGCCACTTAACTCGTCCCTCATCCTTGCAAAACTTCTGGCGGACAATCCCGACGACAACTTGACGGCGGACCAGGTCAAATATGCTCAAACCATTCAGTCGTCAGGCAATGACCTGTTGAATTTGATCAACGACATTCTTGATCTTTCGAAGATCGAGGCGGGCCATGTCGATATCCGGCCGGAAACCATTTCCGTCGAGCGATTGGCCAATAACCTCAAGCAGCTTTTTAATCCGGTCGCCGAAAACAAGCGACTGACGTTGGACATCGATGTCGCGGCGGAATGCCCTGCAATCATCGAGACCGATTTGCAGCGGCTCGAGCAGGTTTTGAAGAACCTGTTGTCGAATGCCTTCAAGTTCACCGAGACCGGGACAGTCGGGCTATCCATCCGGCGAGCCGCTGACGGGCAGATCGCCCTTGCTGTTTCAGACACGGGCATAGGAATACACGAGGAACAACAGCGTAGCATTTTTGAGGCATTCCACCAGGCGGACGGCACGATCAGCCGCAAATACGGCGGCACGGGCCTTGGCCTCTCAATTTCGCGCGAACTGGTGCGCTTGCTTGGCGGCGCGATCCATTTGAACAGCCGTCAGGGCCAGGGTAGCACCTTCACGATCACAATCCCGCAATCATACAACCCCGCCAACGTCGCGGCGCGCGACAGCAGCAGTGTTGCGGTGACGCCGGCTGTTCCCACTCTGGCAGAACCCCGCCCCGTATCGGTAGAGCGGCGTAGTCTGATCGAAGACGACCGCGCCGCTCCTTCTGACGAAAAACGGATTCTCCTGGTTATCGAAGACGATGACACGTTTGCAGCGATACTGCGCGATCTGTCCCGCGAAATGGGTTTCAGAACATTGGTCGCCGGAACAGCACAGGAGGCCCTTGATCTCGCAATGCAGTTCATGCCGAACGCGATCGTTCTTGATGTAGGGCTTCCGGACCAGTCCGGCCTTGCTGTGCTTGACAGGCTGAAGCGTGATGTCCGCACGCGCCACATTCCGATCCATATCGTCTCGGGTGACGATCACGCCGAAACGGCATTTTCTCTCGGCGCGGTTGGCTACATGCTCAAGCCTGTGAAGCGCGAGGAACTGGTCGAGGTTTTGCAAAAGCTCGAAGCGAAGCTGTCGCAGCGTGTCCACCGGGTTCTGGTCGTCGAGGACAACGAAATCCAACGCGATGCTGTGGTAAAGCTTTTAAGCTCCCACGATGTCCAGACAATTGCCGCCGGCACAGCTTCCGAATGCCTGACGCTTCTCAAGGAGCAGACTTTCGACTGCATGGTACTGGATCTGTCCCTGCCGGACGCGTCCGGCTATTCACTACTGGAGACGCTGAGCAAAGAGAGCGCTTACGCGTTTCCGCCGGTCATTGTCTATACGGGCCGCGTACTCTCGGCCGATGATGAACAGCAACTGCGGCGCTATTCCAAATCGATCATTATCAAGGGCGCAAAATCGCCGGAACGTCTACTTGACGAGGTAACCCTGTTCCTTCATCAGGTTGTCTCTGAACTGCCAGATGAACAGCAGAAAATGATCCGCAAGGCAAGAAACAGAGACGCCCTCCTCGAAGGGCGTCGCATTCTCGTGGTCGAAGACGATGTTAGAAATGTCTACGCGTTGACCAATATCCTTGAACCTCGTGGCGCGATCATCGAAATCGCAAGGAACGGTCAGGAGGCACTGGAGGCGCTCGCAAACGCCACAAGGCAGCAAGGCTCCGCGATCGATCTCGTCCTCATGGATGTTATGATGCCGGTCATGGACGGGCTGACGGCCACGCGCGAAATCAGAAAGAACACGGACTGGAAGAAGCTTCCTATTATTGCCCTGACAGCCAAAGCCATGCCCGACGACCAGAAGAGATGCATCGACGCTGGCGCTAACGACTACATGGCCAAACCGCTGGACGTAGAGAAACTCCTGTCGCTTGTTCGTGTCTGGATGCCCCGGTGAAGGAGATCCCAGCTCCCGAGAAGATAGAGGACATTGAAATCCGGCTTTTGCTGGAAGCGCTGTATGTCCGCTATCACTATGATTTCCGCAATTATGCAATGGCATCGATCAAGCGGCGCCTCCGGCAGGCCCGCGAGCAATTGGGTTTCGCGACCATTTCTGCGCTGCAGGAAAGTGTATTGCATGACACACAAATGCTCCCCCGGCTGCTGGGGTATCTGACAATACAGGTCAGCGAGATGTTCCGGGATCCAAGCTACTTCCAAGCGATTCGGGAGCAGGTAGTCCCACATCTGCGCACTTATCCCTCGTTGAAAATTTGGATTGCTGGATGCAGTGGTGGTGAGGAGTTGTACTCACTGGTTATCCTGTTCCGCGAAGAAGGTCTTGAGAGCCGGACCATCTTTTATGCCACGGATATCAGTCAAGAAGCGCTCCGCACTGCCGAAGCGGGGGTCTACACTCTGGACCGTATCCAACTGTTTACGGAAAACCACCGGAAATCTGGTGGAAAGTCGTCATTGTCCGACTACTACAATGCCGCTTACGGGAGGGCGTCGTTCGACAAAACTTTGCGTCAGAATGTGGTGTTCTCCGACCACAGTCTTGTGACCGACGCGGTTTTTGGCGAAATGCACCTTGTATCCTGCCGCAACGTACTGATCTACTTCGACCGGCCCCTCCAGGATCGTGCAATCGGCCTGTTCAAGCATTCCCTCGCTAGGAAGGGTTTTCTCGGCTTGGGTGCCAAGGAAAGCTTGCGGTTTTCCGCTCATTCAGGCTCTTTCAAGGATTTCGTTCGCGAGGAAAAAATCTATCAGAGGGCCGGCGAATGACCGAGGGGCGAGCGCAAGCCATTGTGATTGGAGCCTCAGCGGGCGCTCTTGAGGCTTTGTCCGTTGTACTCCCAGCCCTGCCCGCAACCTTTGATCTTCCAATTATCGTGGTTGTGCATATTCCGCCCGATAAACGCAGTTTCCTGGCAGAGCTCCTCCAGGCGAAAAGCAAAATCCGAGTTCTTGAGGCCGACGACAAGGAGCCAATCTGTGGTGGCACTGCGTATTTTGCACCGCCAAATTATCACTTGCTCGTAGAAGCCAATAAAAGCCTTTCTTTGTCCAGTGAAGAGGCTGTGCTCTTTTCGCGCCCATCCATCGACGTCTTGTTTGAAAGTGCGGCAGATGCCTATGGGGCTGGTCTGATTGCCATTGTTTTGACGGGTGCCAATCAGGATGGCGCTTCCGGTTTGCGTGCCGTCGTTAACGCAGGCGGAACAGCAATTGTTCAAACGCCCAAGGCCGCGTTCGCGTCCGCGATGCCGGAGGCGGCGATAACAATGTGCCCCACCGCCCACATTATGTCGCTCGATGCCATCCTATCATTTTTGCATGAGGTTTAACCCGATGATGAAGCCCGTATCCTTTCTTCTAGTCGACGATCTTGAGGAAAATCTCCTCTCTCTTGAGGCTCTGTTACGGCGCGAGGATCTGGTCCTTCTGAAGGCACGCTCCGGAGACCAGGCGCTTGAGTTGCTTCTTCAAAACGATGTGGCTCTGGCCCTTGTTGACGTTCAAATGCCGGGCCTGAATGGCTTCGAGCTCGCTGAACTGATGCGCGGAAACGAACGCACGCGTCGCGTCCCGATCATCTTCGTTACAGCCGGCAGTGCCGATGGCCAACGCCGGTTTCGCGGCTATGAGGCCGGCGCCGTCGATTTCATCCAGAAGCCAATTGAGCCGGACATTTTGCGAAGCAAGGCCGATGTGTTCTTCGACCTTTACCGGCAGCGCCAGCAGATCTCAGCCCAACGCGATGAGCTGGAAGCTCAAGCAGAGGCGTTGAAGCAAGCCGACCGCCGCAAGGATGAGTTCCTGGCAACTCTGGCGCACGAATTGCGCAATCCGCTTGCGCCGTTGCGCCACGGATTGGATATCTTGCGCAGGGATCCCAATGGGCAAAGCGCTGGTGATATTCGCGATATGATGGATCGGCAGATGGTGCATCTGGTGCGGTTGATTGACGACTTGTTGGACGTCTCGCGTGTCAGTCAAGGAAAGATTGAACTTCGAAAGGGCCTGATCGCGGTCGAGGATGTTGTGCGATCGGCCATCGAGGCCAGCCGCCCCCTTATCGACGCCGCGCAGCATTCGCTCACCGTCGACGTTCCAGCACAGCGGCTATGGCTCGACGCCGATCATACGCGCCTTTCACAGGTCGTCGCAAACCTTCTCAATAATGCTACGAAATATACACCTAAAGGTGGCCGGATCGGCGTGTCGGTACAAGCCACCGGAAGTGAGATCGTTATTGAAGTTTCGGACAACGGCATCGGCATACCTGCCGAAATGCGATCGGAAGTGTTCCAACTCTTCGCTCAGGTCGATGATCACCTGGATCGAGCCCAGGGCGGGCTCGGGATCGGTCTTGCTCTGGTCAAACAACTTGTGGGCTTGCATGGCGGGACTGTTAACGCGAGAGGCCGGGACGAGGGGAGCGGCAGCGTGTTCAGCATCCACTTGCCACTTTCGGTAAAAACGGCAACCGAAAACACCTCTCCGCAGGCCTCATTGAGCCAAGCGTCGACTGCAAGCGCCCTCAAGGTGCTTGTCGTCGATGATAACAAAGACCTCGCCTTCATGCTGGGCATGATGCTCGAAGAAATGGGACATGATTTCGAGCTTGCGCACGATGGGCCGAAGGCCCTTCACGCCGCGCAACGATATAGACCCGATGTCATCCTCCTTGATATCGGCTTGCCCGGCATGGATGGTTATGAGGTCTGCCGTGCTTTTCGCAAGGATGAGCTGTTCAAGACGACATCAATTATCGCCCAAACTGGTTGGGGGCAAAGCCGGGACAAGGGGTTGGCTGGTGAGGCAGGGTTTGATCATCACCTGACCAAGCCTGTGGCGTTCGAGGATCTTGAAAAACTCCTCTCCAACGCTGCTTTGTCTCAGGCATCGTGACCTGTAGACGCGTGTCAATCTTTATGCTCACTTACTGAAACAACCTTTTGAAGGCTAACTCATCATAGCAAGCGAGGACCGACGACAAACCAGCCGCATTGCCCGGGAGGTGTCACCTATGTGATTTTGTTGTGTTTCCTGGCAGATCCGAACGTCAAGCCAGGGCTTATCAAACGTTCGGGTTAGGAGCTAATTTTCGAGAGCTTAGACTCTCGCCAAGTGTGGGGCACCACGCTTGATTTCATTTGATTGCGCTTAGTTGAGCAGGACCAGAAAAGTCAAGCAAGGAAGCGCGTGACTGCCTCGGCCTTGACAATGCGCAAAAATACTCCACCTTGTTGCCATGAAACCGACGCACGCTCATATGTTGCTCATCCTTGCCTATCGGGGTTGCCCGACCGCAGGACTGTAGCCCCCGGCCCGGCATAAACGCTCCGAGTGCGGGGGCGGCGTGACCATCAAAAACTTCAATCTATTTTTCCAGACCGAATTTGAACGGCTGGACGCAAATCACTCGTGCATCCCGCGCGTAGACGGCAGGCGTTTACCGCACGGCGTTCAAAGTGATGTCAGGAACGCAAATGACAGCCAACGAAATCACTCCTCGTCAGAACAAACCGACGATCGTCATCAGCGATGTTGATGAAAGCAGGTTGAGTAGACTTGCGGCAACGGTGTCCAATCGAATGCCTGATCTTGCAGACGACCTCCTCGCCGAATTGGAGAGGGCAACGATCATCCCGCATCATTCGATGCCCGAAAAGGTTGCTCGGATGGGCTCGACCCTGGAGTACACGTCTGACGATAACCAGAAACGGCAGGTTACTCTGGTTTACCCGGGTGATGCAGATATTGCCCAAGGTAAAATCTCAATTCTCACGCCGATCGGTACTGCCCTAATCGGACTGTCCGAAGGACAAGCGATAGAATGGGCTGCTCGCGACGGGCGGCGGCATCTCCTGACAGTCATCACTGTCTCCAACGCGTTCGAAGCGGCAAACTAGCAGGGCGGGAGCTACCATGATTGCAAATCCCCACATCCGGTACTGCGCGATCACATCGGGAAAGGGTTCACGCGGCCAGCGCTGCGGCGTTTCAGTCCAGGCGAGCGCCTTTAGCAGGAGTGTGACCCTTGGCTCAGAAAGTGAGCCGGGATGAATCCATCATGTCTCATAAATGTTTTGCGCGGGACCCTATCGACCCCACGTTCTGCGGGAGATTGCCCATGTCCAGAGAGTTTTTTCCCAACTCACCACAAAAGATGTCGCCGTCCGATGCTCCTTCTTAAGAAACTAACCACGCAACGATCTATTTTCGCGACGATAAACCAAGCGACGCCGTGACGTTGAACAGACGCAATACCTATAGAATGAACGGCCGGATTGAAGGTCCCCTCGGTAGAGTGCGGGACGCCGTTATTGCTGCCGACGCAGTCGACAAAGGTGAGGGCCCTTTGGGCGATCGTTCGCGCAAAGGTATACCTCTCACCTGATTTGCCGAGCGATCGGAACACAGTAGTTCCGATCGCGTTTACCCGAACCGGCAGCCCCTCAAGCCGGTAGCTCCGTAGCCGGCGTCCGGCTCGGACGCGGGCCAGCGGCCGCCCCCGACCGCTGGCCTCCTGGCCCGTCATACGGGAAAGCAGATGGATTTTCCTGGTGTGTCCGATGATTTCAGAAGGTGATATCCGACTTCTTTCATTGTACCTAGCGTGGTAGCGAATTCTCGTTCAACGATAAGAATTAGAATTGCTGCGTACTATCATAAACAGTGCTGCGGCAAGCCCTGCCATCGCTGTCAGGCCAACAATTGTACCTACATGATTGGGCGGTCTCAGTGATGATGACCTCAGTGGATTTTGAAGCTCTGTCACTCTCTCGGCGAGATGCGCCACGTAGGCTGTGAGACGGCGGATCTCTTCAGTAGGAGAGAGGCCAGCGACGACCTTGTCCGGTTGAGGTGTAGAATTGTCCTCTCGTCCCTCGGCCGCTAAATCCGAGAAATATTCTTCGAGCTCGTTTCTATGACCAGAAAAAATCCGCTTTCCCAGTTTTCTATTTCTAACACGCATAGTGACTGCTCCCGTATATTTGCTGCGAGATAACGCGGAGCGAGGCAAAAGGATGCATGGAGGCCGTACAGGCCCTGACTGGTCACGCGATTTAAGATAACTGTCAACCGCGCCTGTCGAGAAGATGCTTCAATCTTCTGCCAGACTTTCAAGGAACCCGACATATGGGAGGCGTGCAATAACAGATCCATGCCGGTTGAGCGCCACGAATACACTGTCGCTGCAAATTTTGACCTCGGACGCGGTTACGACGTATGCGTCAGGGTCGATGCAGATTCTTCCTATATCGGTAGCAAGAGGCAACATATGAAGCCCGCGCATTACCACCGTTGCCCCGAGGTCGCCACGACTTGCAGGGAAGATTACAATGCGAATGCCAAAGTAAGATACGCTTGCTGCGACGCAAACAACCAGCAGGAGGAAGGCTAACACCAGGACATTAAGTGTCTTCAATACCGAGAGCTCCTTTCGGCGCCAGGGTAGTTCACCGGGCGTAGCGATAGTTCGATTGGTCCCGATATAACTGCATATTCTTGTCCAACCGAAAATGCGTCAAAGACTATTGTCATCCCCTCGGCCCTTCGAGGTGTAGCGGCGGCGCGGTCACAGCCGCGCCGGCATAACATTTTTCGAGCCGACAAAGTGACCTCGTTACAACTCTGATTGCGTATGGCGGCTACCCGAATCGGGGCCTGCCCAAGCGTCTTTGTCATGGAAAGACTTGCCTACGGTCTTCCTCAGAATTCCTCCCAACTATCAGTCGCAGGGGCCGCTGCGGTAGCAGTCGAAGAGCGTGCAGAGAACGCCCGCGTCAACTTGTTTGCCATTGTGCGAGCGGGAGATGAAAACGGCGTAGCGTTTGCCGAGCTTAATGCAACCGGGCGTCTCGTGGGCGTGTTTCTAACCTCGTTGGAAACAGAATTGGTGCCGAGCTGAAACTGAGCCACGAGATCCTTGAGCTTGGCCGACTCAGTTGCAAGCGTTGCTCCGGCAGCATTAGCCTCCTCAACCATTGCAGCATTCTGCTGTGTCACCTGGTCCATCTGATTAACGGCGGTGTTGACTTCGGCCAAGCCTATCGCCTGTTCCTTCGCTGAGGTTGCGATCGAGTCCATGTGCTGGTTCATTGTGACGATAAAGGCCTCGATCGTCTTCAGAGCTTCGCCGGTCTGGCTGACAAGTTGCACACCGCTTTGGACTTCGCCCGTGGACGTCTTGATGAGATCCTTTATCTCCTTTGCAGCCTTCGCCGACCGTTGCGCAAGTTCGCGCACTTCCTGCGCCACAACTGCAAATCCCTTGCCGGCGTCACCTGCGCGCGCGGCTTCAACACCGGCATTCAGGGCAAGCAGGTTCGTCTGGAACGCGATCTCGTCGATAACCCCGATGATGTTGGAGATTTCATTCGACGAATGCTGGATCTTGCTCATCGCATCAACAGCGTTTCCGACCACTGTCCCCGATCGATGGGCGCTATCGTTGGCCTGCACGGCTATGGCGCGGGCTTCCTCTGCGCGTTTTGAAGAATTGCTGACATTTGCCGTGATCTGATCCAGGGCCGCAGCGGTTTCTTCGAGCGAGGCTGCCTGCTGCTCTGTCCGTCGTGACAGATCGTCGGCGCTGCTGCTGATTTCACGCGAACCGCCTTCGATCGATGCGGTGGCGGTAGCGACTGACGCAAGGGTTGTACGAAGTTGCTCGACCGCACCATTGAAATCGGAGCGCAGACTTTCGAAGTCTTCCGCAAACCTTTCGGTCAGTTGGAAACTGAGGTTCCCGGAGGCCAGATGCTTGAGACCGTCGGCAAGACCATTCGTGGCTTGGGCCATGGCCTCGGCGCGCAGGTGTTCGTTCTCCGCGTTGCGACGTCGCTCGTCGTCACTAAGTCTACGCTGCTGCGCCGCTTCAGCTTCAAGCTTTCGGGTGCGAACTGCGTTGTCTCTAAAAATCTGCACTGCGCGGGCCATAGCGCCAATTTCGTCTCGGCGAGCGCCACCCTCGATCTGAGCATCCAGGTCCCCGCCTGCTAATCTGGACATCGTGTCCGTGATGCGCCCGACGACACCTGCCAGCGATCGTGCAAACAGGTAAAAACCGAGGAGCGACAGGACTGATACAATCGCAGTGCCGATGATTGACGTCCAAAGTGCATGCTTGGCACCAGAAACAATAGCGGTCACATTTGACGCAACTTCCAAGACACCGATTTTTTGGCCGGAGAAATTGGTGAGGGCGACAGCGTTGACGATGAAGCTCTCTTCACCCGCCGAGACTTCCTCATCGGTAAAATTATCGTCAAATGCGGCATTGATTGCCTGTTCGGACAGATGGGATTTGCCCCCTGTTGCCGCTTGGACCGCGAACTTTCCATCAACCAACACATGAACCGTGACATCGCCACCGATCTTACGCGCGAGTGGTTCAAAATATGCGTTTGTCAAACCCGTCCCGACATCGACGACGCCAACGGTCTTTCCATCCTGGACAATGGGTGCTGAGGCAAACATCGCGACTGCGGACTTGCCCGGCTCTATCCCGGCGACCAGTTTCCCAATTGTGAGTGCCTCGACCACCGTCTTGCGTCGACCTTTCAGGTCATCGCCAAATTTGTCTGGTGTATGAATACGGGCAATTGCCGTGCCGTAGGCATCGACGAACGTCAGGTTTTGGAGGCCACCGGCCTCCTTAATGCCGGGCATGGAGCCGCTGTAGTTGGAAATCAATGTGTCACGGGCGTTGGATACGACCAGCGGAGCGATGTCCGGCTGGCCGGCAAGTGCTAGCGCCAAAGCCGAGGCAGCCTTCTGCTGTGCTGCCATATCCGTTTCGATGAGAGCCAGATCGCCAGCTGTTTCTCGTTCCAAGGCCTCGTAATTCGCAACCGACTGCCGGTACCAGGCGCTACCACCGATTGCAACGCTCGAAAAAAGCACAGCCGCAAACCCGTAGGTAGTTATGGTGACCCACAAGGGTCGTGTGATCTGCGGGTGTGCCATCGATGCTCCATTTGTAAATGTGAAGCATAGGTATCGGTGAAATTCGGTAATATTCTATAAACAGTAATATAATTGAAAATCGTGTCTGTCCGTGATGGGAAAGCTGTCTAACGGCCCGTCCTCATCGGACATGCCACCAAGCGGTACGTCGATGCAGCATGGGAACTGTCCAGCCCGACTGGTTTGCAATTTGATCGTTGAGTTTTAGCTCGCAAATACCGTGGCTAGCAGAGAATCAGACCACGCGAGGAGCTACGCCATTTACCGTTTGCTGTGGGGCCGCGCTCATTTGGATCGGACCATTCGCCACCAAACTGTGTCATGAATTTATCAGCATCCTCCCCCAATGAAAAGCAACGGAAAAGATAGGTCTTGTCACCACGCAAGAACGAATGGCCGCGCGCACAAAGGGACAGGCCGTTACAGAAGGCGTCCTGGGCAATGCCTTGTTTTCCTGCGCAAAGCGCAGAATCAAGCACAATTTGAAACGGCCAGCCACGATCAATGCTTGCCTCAGTCCGTTCAGGTTTGCGAATGTTCAAGGGTGTAATGGCCCCATAAATA
>UCKS01000076.1 GCA_900473045.1 Hyphomicrobiales bacterium | reverse complement strand
CAGCATCAGCACCGAGCCGACGGTGCCCCAGGTCATGCCTTCGCCGAGAACCTCGAACAGCACTTTTTTCCAGCCGCGCATGCGAAAACGGCGGAAGAAGATGGTAATGTCCTCCCACCAGACGCCAAGCCGGAAACCGGCATTCCAGACGGTCGAATCGATCCAGGAATCGATGCGCAGCAGGATATGGCGCTTCCTTGGACGGTCGTCCTTCGGGGCGCCGTTTTCCGGGTTCGGGCTGTCGTCTTGGCTTGGATCCTGCAACGCGGTCGCATCCTGGTGGTCAAGTCCCATCCGATATTTGCATGGGCCGGGTTTCTATTCTACGTCGATATCGGTAATGAGCCTTAAAAATCCGGCAATGTTTTGTAAAATTGTCGCCGAAATCCAACAGATGGAAGAATAAGCGTCATGGGCGAACAGCCCTTCTGGAAGACGAAAACGCTGGCCGAGATGACGGGCGCCGAATGGGAAAGCCTGTGCGACGGCTGCGGGCTCTGTTGTCTCAACAAGCTGGAAGACTGGGACACGGGCGAAATCGCCTGGACCAATGTCGGCTGCACGCTGCTCGACGGTGAAAGCTGCCGGTGCAAGGACTATCCCAACCGCCAGGCGACGGTGCCGGACTGTATCCAGCTGACGCCGGAGGAGGTGGAGACACTCAGCTGGCTGCCGCCGACCTGCGGCTACCGGCTGGNNGCGCGACGGGATCGATCTCTACTGGTGGCATCCGCTGGTCTCCGGCGATCCGGAAACCGTCCATCAAGCCGGCATTTCGGTGCGTGGCCGCACGGTGTCGGAGGACGATATCGATGTCGAGGACCTGGAGGATTATCTGGTGGACTGGCCGCTGACGGTGGGCGAACACAGCGCGCGATAAGAGCTATTGTGCCGGAACCGCCGGTTTCAACAGGTTTTTCGGCGCGACATTGCGCCAGGCGGTGTCCATCACGTGGCTGATGATGCCGTCGTCGGCGTCCATGAAATAGACCGATGTCCAGCCCTTCAGGCCCCAGCCGCCCGGAACCGCAGCACAGACGCCGGGTTCGGTTTCGAGGAACAGTTTCTGTTGGTCCGGCGTGAACTTGACGACGGCGCGGCCGGCTTCCGGCAGGGACATGAAGATGCGGTTGCCGACGCGAAAATCGCGCTTGCCGAAATGGGCGCTTTCAACCGCGCCAGGCAGGCCCAAAGCCCGCCTTTCCAGATCCTCGGTTCTCATCGGGAAAGTGTAACACGCCCGGGAAGATGCGTCTAATTCGAGAAAATAATCCTAGTCGAGTTGAGCAAATTTCGGCTGCTCAGATTTTCAATTTGTGTACGTTGGATTTCAACTGTCGGTACTTTCAGGAGGTCGATTTTCGATGGCTGTTGCTTACAAACCGGTATGGAAGTGCATTTACTGCGGTTCTCGAGAAGGCGTTCTTTCCAAAGAACATATTGTACCGTTTGGCTTAGGTGGTGATCGAATACTGCCTCGGGCTAGCTGTGAAGACTGTCGCGAAAAAACGCGAAAGATTGAGGAGTTTTGCCTTAGAAATCATTTGGGTAACACTCGAATGGCGCTCGGCGTTCAAACGCGGCACCCCAAGGAAAGGCCTACGGAGGTACGCTTCGAGGTTTCAGAAGGTGATGGCTCGACGCGCGTGGAAAAATGGCCGATTGAGCGGCTTCCAGTTTTCTTGGTGATGCCAGTGTATCCGGCAGCTAAGCGCCTTCACGATCTCTGGGATGGGCCGTTGAATCCACCGAATGGCACCGAGTGGCTTTATATATCGGATCAGGAAGCGCTTAAAGAAATCTCGGGGGACGGTGGGGCCGTAAAAATCGGCTCGGTAGATTTCAATACCTTTGCGAAGCTTCTTGCCAAGATAGCTCATGGTTTTCTTGTCTGTGAATTGGGTATCGACAATTTTCAACCGCTAGTGACGGAATTGGTGTTAGGCAAAACTGACGAATATTGGCCATGGGTTGGCGGTACTGTCGATTGGCTTATTCCCGAACCCACTGAAGATTTAATTCAAGTACATAGTTACCATCATAAGTCAGGATATGTAGTTGTAAGAATTAGGATTTTCCCAAATTTGGGAGCTCCGACATATCACGTTGTGGCCGGGAAAATCTACTAAAAGTTCAATTTATTAAATCATAGGAAAATAATCCTTGACGGCGTGACGGTCGTTTGATAGGGTTATGGCACAGTCGGAAAAGTGGGTAAGCCGGATGCTTCGGCGCTTCCGCTGTCTCGGCATTGATGGCGCGCTGTGGCTTGGTTTTCTCCGTAAGTTCGGAGATCGCGGCCCCCNNCTTCGGGCCACCTTCTCCCCAAGGGGGAGAAGAAGGAGCAAGAAGCTCCATTCGCGGTTTCAGTTTGGCCTACTGATTTCAAAAGGACATTGTCATGACGTCTGATCTGGATTTCGATCCGGGGCTGTTTGGCCTGTGGCCGAAGGCGCCGGTCTATGGCGGGGTGTGGCCGCACGAGACGGACGATGCGCTGGAGGATGTCGCCCGGCGGGTCATCCTCGAGACCAAGGCGGAAGCCGTGTCGCCGCTCGATGACCTGCAGGACATGCTGAACGGCATGACGAAGGAATTGCGCGAGCAGATGCAACAGTTCCAGCGGCTGCGGCGCCTCTCCGATGACAAGGCCGAAGCGGCAGGCGAGGAGATCGACCGTAAGCTGATCCAGGCCGACGCCAAGGCGAGCATCGAGGCGATGTCGTTGATCGTGCGGACGCTGGAAAAGATCGACAGCCTGCAAAGGACGATTGCGCATGACCGGCAGGCAGCAGCAGATACCACGTTCGACGACGAAAAATATAGCGCGTTCGCTGCTGAAATCGATGGCCGAATCGAGCGGCGTGCCAACGAAATCGCCGCCGGTTGGCGACGTGCCGAAGATGCACAGGCATCCGGCGCAAATGGTGCGAATACCAGACCCGGAAATGGCGGCTGTGACGCTGCCACGGGGCCGCCCGGTTCGGCGTCAAGCGAAAGCGGGGAAGGAAAAGCTGAGCGGATTTGACCTCGGATTTGACTACGAAATGACAAATATTGGCGCGGAGCGGCGACGGGCATTCTCGGCGGGATGGCAGGTGATTTCCGATATGTCGGAATCCTTAAGCACTGATGGCGGCCCTCCGGCAGAACACAACACCATTATAGCGCCCTCAGTAACCGCTGCAGCTATCCCGGAAGTCTCGATCCCGAGTGACGACAAGATCGGGCTCTCCGACAGAGTTGGCATGATGCCCGGTATTGGCGGGGAGCCCGCCGACGATCTGGAGACGGAAGGTCGCCAACAATTCTGGTCCTATTGCCAGCGATATCGTCAGGACTGGAGCAGAAACGGCCGTGACGAACAAAAGCCGCCGGACGGTGACTGGCGGGTCTGGCTTCTGATGGGCGGTCGCGGCTCGGGCAAGACGCGGGCGGGGGCTGAATGGGTGCAGGATCTGGCGGCCGGCAAGGCGGCGCGGCCGGGATTGCGCATTGCGCTGGTGGCCGAGACGCTGGGGGATGCGCGCGAAGTGATGATCGATGGCGTGTCCGGCATTTGCCGGATCGCCCGCAACGCCCGGCCGCATTTCGAGGCCTCGCGGCGCAGATTGGTCTGGCCGAATGGCACGGTAGCGCAGATCTTTTCCTCGGAAGATCCCGAAAGCCTGCGCGGGCCGCAATTCGACTATGCCTGGTGCGACGAGCTTGGCAAATGGAAACATGGGCAGGAGACCTGGGACATGCTGCAGTTTGCGCTGCGGCTCGGGCATCGTCCCCGTGCGCTGGTGACGACGACGCCGAGGCCTGTGCCGGTTTTGAAGGCGCTGATCGCCGATCCCGGCACCACGACGTGCCGGATCAGGACCGGCGACAATGCGGCAAATCTCGCACCGGGATTTCTCACCGCCATGGCTGGACGCTACGGCGGCACGCGGCTGGGGCGGCAGGAACTCGACGGCGAGATGATCGAAGATCGCGAGGATGCGCTGTGGTCGCGCGGCGGGATCGAGGCACTGAAACTGCGCGATGCCGGACCGCTCGGCCGCATCGTCGTGGCGGTTGACCCACCGGCTGGCATGGGACGCGACTCCTGTTGCGGTATCATCGTGGCGGGGCTTGATCGCACCGGACGTGGGGTCGTGCTGGCCGATTGTTCGGTCGAGGGCGCAAGCCCGGCCGGATGGGCGGGGGCAGTGGTTCGTGCCTATAGGCGATTTGACGCTGACCGGATCGTCGCCGAGGTCAACCAGGGTGGCGACATGGTCTCTGCCGTGTTGCGCGGGATTGATGCGCAGCTGCCGGTCACGGCCGTCAGGGCGTCGCGCGGAAAATGGCTGCGGGCGGAACCTGTGGCAGCGCTCTACGAGCAGGGCCGGGTGGTGCATGCCGGTTCGTTTCCGGCGCTCGAAGACCAGATGTGCGATTTTGGGCCGGATGGATTGTCGTCGGGTCGTTCGCCGGACCGGCTGGATGCTCTGGTCTGGGCGCTGACGGCGCTGATGCTGGATGGTGGCGGTGAGCCGCGGGTCAGGGGGATTTGATGAGGGCTGGAAAGCGGGTGCCGATGGATCGATGTTACGAGTACTTGGCGGTCACCCCACCCCGGAGCTTTGCTCCGACCCTCCCCCTCAAGGGGAGGGTTGTTGCGGCAGAACTGCCGAATTATTTAGCCGATATGGCGGCAGCGGGCTTAGGGGCCGTCGATGCGGTTTGGCGGATCTGGCGCCACTCGTTTTCGAGGCGTTCGAACTGGGCCTGGGAGATTTGCTGGGCCGGCATGGGCGATCCTTTCGTTTTTTCTGCAACGACCGACAACGCAAGACTGGCCGGAAGGTTCCGTTCCGGTTGTGCGCTGGCGGTTGAAAACTCCGAAGAGACGGTCAGCGTTTGTCGTCTGCTGTCCCGGTGGATTTCTGCGTGAGGGAAGAGTTGTCCCGCATCTGCTGCCAGGCGTTTTCGAACCGGTCGAGGATGTGCTGCGGTACCGTCGAGCGGGTGGTGTCGGCCTGTATCTTGCTCTGAGCGTTCATTCGATCCTCCTCGATCAAGGCAATGTCATATTGCTTGAAACCAGATTTCACATCCCAAAGCCAAAGTAAATCAGGGCATTAAACAGTTTAAACGATTTAAATTGGTTAAATCGATTTAGAGTCACGACATTTTTCAAGTGTTGTGACCGGAAACGGAGGATGAATGTTCTTTGCGCGAAAACCCTTCTTCGATGCTGTGCGTATTTCCCTGTTCGACGGTGTGCTGAAAAAGCGCCAGGTGGCGGGGTTGACGGCTATCCTCGATCGCGGCGGGGTTGCAGCAGGGATCGACGATCGCTGGCTGGCCTATATGCTGGCGACCGCGCATCACGAGACCGGCCGGACGATGCAGCCGGTGCGCGAGACCTTTGCCAAAAGCGACGTCCGGGCGATCGCCCTTCTCGACAGCGCGTTTGACAACGGCCGGCTCTCCTCTGTGTCCGTGCCCTACTGGCGGCGGGACGCGGAGGGGAAGAGCTGGCTCGGGCGCGGGCTGGTGCAACTGACGCACCGGGTCAATTATGAAAAAATGGCATTGGCAACCGGGATCGACCTGGTGTCCCGGCCGGAGCGGGCGATGGAAATGGACGTTGCCATCGACATCCTGTTCATCGGCATGCGCACCGGCGCGTTTACCGGCCGCAGGCTTGGGCAGTATTTCTCTGAAAGCAAAGAGGACTGGACCGGCGCGCGGCGGATTATCAATGGCCGCGACCGGGCGGAACTGGTGGCGGGATACGGCAGGCGATATCTCGCGGCAATCCGGCGGGCCGGGACTGCGTAAGCGATATCGCATTCATCCCGGTTTCTCGCCGCGCTGACGCGGTATTCAAGGATAGTCACCCATGAAAAATCCATTCCGTCTGCCGTGGCGCCGCCCGGTGGAGAGCGACGCTTTGCGTGAAACCAAGGCGGCCTCAAGTTTCATTGCCATTGCGCAGGAGGGGCGGGCGCACTGGACCGGGCGATCCTATGCGGCGCTTGCCCGCGAAGGGTTCATGCGCAATCCGGTGGCGCACCGGGCAGTCAGGCTGATTTCTGAGGCTGCGGCCAACGTGCCGCTGCTGGTCTACGAGGGCACGCAGGAACGGAGCGAGCATCCGCTGCTGGCACTTCTGGCACGGCCGAACGGCCGGATGGGCGGACATGATTTCCTCGAGACGCTCTATGGCCATCTGCTTTTGTCCGGCAATGCCTATGTCGATGCGGCCGAGATCGGCGGAACGCTGCGCGAACTGCATCTGCTGCGGCCGGACCGGGTGCGCGTCCTCGAAGGACGGGACGGCTGGCCGGAGGCGTATGAATACCGGGTCGCCAACCTGGTGCGGCGGATTTCGGCCGGCGAAGACGGGCTGTTGCATCTGAGGCTGTTTCATCCGCTCGACGATCACCTCGGCTTTCCGCCGCTGGCGGCGGCACAGATGGCGCTCGATCTTTCGAATGCGGCGGCGACCTGGAACAAGGCGCTGCTCGACAATTCGGCCCGGCCTTCCGGCGCTCTGGTCTACCAGCCGAAGGAGGGCGGCAATCTGTCGGCCGACCAATACGACCGGCTGAAAAACGAACTGGACGAAGGCTATTCCGGCCCGATCCGCGCCGGACGGCCGCTGCTGCTCGAAGGCGGGCTCGACTGGAAGGCGATGGGGCTTTCGCCGAAGGACATGGATTTCGTCGAGGCGAAGAATGGTGCTGCGCGCGACATCGCGCTTGCCTTCGGCGTGCCGCCGATGCTGCTCGGCATTCCCGGCGACAATACCTATGCCAATTATCAGGAGGCCAACCGGGCGCTCTACCGACTCACTATCCTGCCGATGGTTTTTCGCACGGCGGCAGCTTTGTCCGGTTGGCTTTCCGGGCGGTTCGGCGAAGTGTTGAAGCTGGTGCCGGATCTCGACCAGGTGACCGGGCTGACCGGCGAACGGAGCGAAGTCTGGGCACGGATGAAGGACGCAGATTTCTTGAGTGACGAGGAGAAGCGGCAGGCGGTGGGCTATTAGGGCGGGACTTGAGGAAGGCGCGCGCTGCTGGTATTTTGTTATACGCCGTATAACAAATGGAGCCGATGATGGCCAAGCCTGTTCTGTCCGATCCGATCGCGCTGCGTCTGCCAGTCGACGTGCTGAAGGATATCGAGACGATCGCCGCAACGAGTGAACGATCCCGTAGCTGGGTGATGGTTCGGGCGATGCGGTATTATCTTGCCACCGAAGGCAAGGATATTCTGGATATCGAGCACGCCCGAGAGGGCATGCGCCAAGGCAAATTTCAAGATGTGGACGCCTTGCTGGATGAATTGGATGCCCTGAACAAGGATGATGCCGCTTGAAGAAGCTGCGCATTTCCGATGAAGCCTCGGCGTATTTGAGAGCCGAGCGCGCGTATATTGCCCGCTTCGACAAGCGGGCGGCGTCGGCAATGATCCTGCAGCTTCGGCAAGTGATGGAGATGCCCCGGCGATTTCCGCAGGCGGGAAAAGCCCTGGATGTGCCGCAAGGGGTACGACGATTTTCGGCGCCGCCCTATGTCATAGACTACGAAGTGGCGGACGAGTTCTGGGCATCCTCATTGTCCGCCATGCGCGTCAGAACGACCCGGATATCGCCGCCGACACGCGTGACGATTTCGAAGATTTCTGATTGTTACCAGATGTTTAAAATGGCCGCCGGATTCTGTTTGCCGGTTGGTTGCACCGATGCCAGAGGTCGTGGATTCAATTTCTGAATATCACGCCGCAACCGATTCAAAAGATTCAGAGAATGCTCCGGCTGACGCAACGTCACGCCGCGCCTCACCCTGCGGCAGGTGACTGCAGTTGGGTGATGACGATGCAATTGCGATAATAGCATCAAGGACTTAACAAATGGCTGATTTTGGCAATGACCCGGGCCTTTGGGCTGCCAAGGGGATCGGCGCTGCGGCCGGGGCTGCGGTGTCGCTGATCTATATGTTGCCGAAGGGAAAGCGTGAGGCTGCCTCGCGCTTCTTCACCGGCCTGTCCTGCGGGCTGATTTTTGGCGGACCGGCGGGGCTCTGGATCGTCAGCAAGCTCGATATCGCCGGTAGTCTTTCCGGCGCCGAGGTGATGCTGACGGGTTCGGCGGCATCCAGCCTTCTTGCCTGGTGGGTGATGGGGGCGGCCGTGCGCGTGGCGGAACGGTTTGGGACGCGGCCGGATTAGGTCGGCAGTGCCGCAGGCGCATTTGCCGGCTGTCATCCCGGGCGGATCAAAAGTTTCCGCCCGGGTGTGTCGCTGCCGCATCGCATCCTGCGTCAGTCCACGGCCGTCCCTCGAAGACGACCCGGGTCGAGATAGACCGGGGCCGCCAGGGATCAACCCCGGGCCTTGAAGAATTTTTGTGACGAGGCGTCGACGCCCGGCTGCCGGATTTTCCATCCACGGCATTTTCAACCATCGGAGAGAGACCATGACGACCGACAGCATGCCTGTCTGGCGAACGCAGAAGTTTGCCAATCTGACGCTGTCCGGGGTGACCGGGGAGGGACGGTTTTCCGGCTATGCCAGCATTTTTGGCGAAGTCGATCTCGGCAAGGACGCGATTGCGCCCGGCGCTTTTCAGCAGTCGCTGGCCCGGCGCGGCGCGAGCGGCGTGCGCATGCTGTTCCAGCACGATCCCGGCGAGCCGCTGGGCACCTGGAAGACCATTCGCGAGGATGCGCGCGGTCTCTATGTCGAGGGGCTTTTGTCTCCGGGGGTCGCCCGGGCGCAGGAGGTGCACATGCTGATGAAGGCGGGTGCGCTCGACGGGCTGTCGATCNNCGGCTTCCAGACCGTCAAGGCGAAAACCGACGGCAAGACCGGCGTGCGCTGCATCCTCGAAGCCGATCTCTGGGAAATCTCGATCGTCACCTTTCCGATGCTGCCATCGGCGCGGGTTTCGAACGTCAAGAATGCGCGGTTCTTCCGCGACAAGGAAACGGAGCTCGTGCGCACGATGCGGCGGGCGGCCCGGATGATGAAGCTCTCCGACAGAAGGACACATCGATGAACGAGACGAGCAACATGGCGCAGCAGGGCAAGGCCGCCCCGGAAATCAAGACCGCGCCCGAAACGATGACCGCGGCATTCGAGGATTTCATGGGCGCCTTCGAGGCCTTCAAGGAAACCAACGACCGGCGGCTGGGCGAGCTGGAAAGCAAGCTGACGGCAGATGTCATCACCCGCGACAAGATGGACCGCATCTCGCGCACCATGGACGAGCAGAAGCGGGTTATCGATCAGCTGGCCCTGAAGAAGGCACGGCCGGCGCTGGGCCGCAGCGGCGAAACCAGCCTGGAGACGATGGAGCACAAGGCGGCGTTCGAAAGCTATATCCGCCGGGGCGACGAGCAGGCGCTGCGCGAACTGGAGGCCAAGGCATTTTCGACCGGTTCGGCCAGCGACGGCGGCTATCTGGTGCCCAACGAGACCGATACGGAAATCGGCCGCCGGCTATCGGTGGTTTCGCCGATCCGCTCGATGGCGACGGTCAGGCAGGTCTCAGGTGCGGTGCTGAAAAAGCCGTTTGCGCTTTCCGGCATGGCGACCGGCTGGGTGGCGGAGACGGCAGCACGGCCGCAGACCACGACGCCGCAACTGGCCGAACTCTCCTTCCCGACCATGGAACTCTATGCCATGCCGGCAGCGACCGCAGCCCTTCTCGACGACGCGGCCGTCGATATCGAGAACTGGATCGCCTCCGAAGTCGATATTGCCTTTGGCGAGCAGGAAGGCACGGCCTTCGTGTCCGGTGACGGCGTCAACAGGCCGAAGGGCTTTTTGAGCTATACCAATGTGGCCGAGGCAAGCTGGAGCTGGGGCAATATCGGCTATATCGCCACGGGTGCCGCGGGTGCCTTCAAGGCGAGCGGACCGTCGGACACGCTGATCGACACGATCTATGCGCTGAAGGCCGGGCACCGGCAGAACGCCGCCTTCGTGATGAACCGCAGGACACAGGCCGAGATCCGCAAGTTCAAGGATGCCGATGGCAACTATCTCTGGCGTCCGCCTGTGGTGGCCGGGCAGCAGGCCTCGCTGATGGGGTTTCCGATTGCCGAAGCCGAGGACATGCCGGATATCGGTGCCAGCAGCACGTCGATCGCCTTCGGCAACTTTGCCGCCGGTTATCTCGTCGTCGATCGCACCGGGGTGCGGGTGCTGCGCGATCCCTATTCGGCCAAACCCTATGTGCTGTTTTACACCACCAAGCGCGTCGGTGGGGGAGTGCAAAATTTTGAGGCTATCAAGCTGATTAAATTCGCGGCATCTTGAATAAGCGTAAGGCCGCCCTTTCTCAAAGGTGGCAACCATTCGCGCCGGCGGTCTTCCCTGCCGCAGTGCGCGAGGGTGGACGCAGCNNCCCTCCCGCTGCGTCCACCCATTTCATGCCCCAAGCATCCCCATTGGAGAGTGCCATGACCATCACCGAACTGGCGCCGCCGCTCGGCGAGCCGCTGACGCTTGCCGAGACCAAGGCGCATCTGCGCGTTGAAACAAGCGCCGACGATGCGCTGGTTAGCGGGCTGATCCGCACCGTGCGCGACCATCTGGAACGGCAGACCGGGCTTTCGCTTCTGACCCGGACCTTCCGGCTCTATCTCGACGACTGGCCGCCGGCGCGGGTGATTCAGATTGGCAGGGGGCCGGTGCAAACGATTGAGGGCATTACGGTTTATGATGCGGCTGGCATGCCGGTTGCCGTCAATGCCGCAGGTTTCGTTCTGGATGGACAAGCGCGCCCGGCGCGGCTGATCCTGCCGCGGCAACCGGAGCCGGGACGGGCGATCAACGGGATCGAGATCGATTTTTCGGCCGGTTTCGGGGCGACCGGTGCGGATGTGCCCGACACGCTGAAGCGGGCGATGCTGTTGCATGTCACGCTGCTCTACGAATTTCGCGGCGCGGTGTCGCCGGACAGCCAGCCGGCGGCGGTGCCTGCCGGTTACGACCGGTTGATTGCGCCCTTTTGCCGGCGGGGGCTTTGACGATGGGTGCCGTCACTTTCGATCCCGGGCAGCTGTCGGCGCGGCTAGACCTGGAGATGCGCAATGACGCCGGTGATGGCCAGGGTGGCATCGTGGCGGGTTTTGCGCCGGTGACCTCGCTTTGGGCGCGCATCGAGCCTGTCGCCATCATCGAAGAGGAGCGGGCGGACGCGGAGGTGTTCATTGTGACGCATCGCATCTGGATCCGGTTTCGCGAGGATATCGCGGCCGGTATGCGGTTTCGCAAGGGGACGCGGATTTTTACGGTCCGGGCATGTCATGATCCGGACGAGAAACGGCGCTATCTGGTCTGCCGGTGTGCGGAGGATGGGCGATGAGTGCTGCCGGCCCCTTGCAGAAGGCGATTTTCGCAAGGCTTGCCGGTGACGCGGTGCTGACGGCGCTGATCGGGGCCGACGGGGTTCACGATCACCTGCAGCCACGATCGCACCGGCCATGCGTTTTCATCGCCGGGATCGAAACCCGGGATGCGTCGACGGCCAGCGAGGCGGCGGAAGAACATCTGGTCACGCTGGACGTTCTGACCGGTGAAGGCGGAGGCCGGATAGCGCAGGAAATTGCCGCGCGGATGCGGACGTTGCTGGACGACGTGCCTCTCGTCCTGGCCGGATTTGTTTTGGTCAGCATTTTGCATCAGCGCACGAAAACAGGCCGTGATGCCAAGGCGAAGGGGCATGTGGCGGAAATGGTTTTCCGCGCAGTAACGGAGTGAAGCTTTGCGTACCTGAAGTGTGAATTTGCTGGCGTCCCCTGCGGGCGCCTTTTTCGTTTTCCGAGAAGGATGAAAACATGGTGGCGCAGAAGGGGAAGGATCTTCTCTTGAAGATCGACAATGGCGGCTCTTACCTGACGGTGGCGGGGCTGCGCTCGAAACGGCTGGCGTTCAACGCCGAGACGGTGGATGCGACGGATGCGGAATCTGTTGGGCGGTGGCGGGAGCTTCTGGGCGGGGCGGGGGTGCAGCGCGCCTCCGTGTCGGGCGCCGGCATCTTCAAGGATCAAAGCTCGGATGCGCTGGTGCGCGCGGCGTTCTTCAATGGCGACATCCTGAACTGGCAGATCGTCATTCCGGATTTCGGGACGCTGACCGGGCCGTTCCAGGTGACGGCACTGGAATATTCGGGCCAGTACAATGGCGAGATCCTGTTTGAAACGGCGCTGGAATCGGCCGGTGCCCTGACTTTTGCGGCGCTGTGATGAGCGGGCGAAGCACGGGAGTGGCAGGCCGGGCGAACCGGCATCGCGGCGAGGTGGAGGCCACGATCGGCGGCGAGCGGCGCATCCTCTGCCTGACGCTTGGCAGTCTCGCCGAACTGGAGACCGCATTTGCGGCCGACAATCTGATGGACTTGGCAGCACGGTTTTCCGCCGGGCGGCTGAAGGCGCAAGACATGATCCGGATTTTGAGCGCCGGCCTGCGCGGCGGCGGCAATCTGGTCTCCGACGAGGATGTCGCGGTGATGAGCATCAACGGCGGCATTGCCGGCCTGGCGCGGCTGACCAGCGAACTGCTGGCGGCGACTTTTGGCGCAGCGGAGGACGGCGCAAACCCTTGAGGGCCGCAGCGGGCAACGGCTTGCCGCCCCCGTTTCCGTGGGGGCCGGTGATGCATGCCGGGCTTTGCCTGCTGCGGCTCCCAGCACAGGATTTCTGGTCGATGACACCACGCGAGATGCAAGCTGCATTCGGCGGGCTGCGGCCATCTGGTGCGGTTCCGGATCGGTCTGGCATTGAAACGCTGATGGCGGCATTTCCGGACTGAGACGGCTGACATTTTCTTCAAGGAGACAATGATGGAACGCGACGAGTTGGAGTTTTCGGCCGCGGCCGAGGATGCGGATGCGTTGAAGGATGTGCTCGACGATCTGGAGCGGCGCTCGCGCTCGTTCGGTTCGGCTCTGACTGGGGCCTTGGCCTCGGCGACGCGGGGCGGCAAGGGGCTGGAGGATGTGCTGCGCGGCGCCGGCTTGCGGCTGACGGAGATTGCGCTTTCGGCGGGATTGAAGCCGCTGGAAGGGCTGCTCGGATCGGCGATCTCCGGGCTTGCCGGGGGCCTGAGTGGGGCAACCGCTTTTGCCGAAGGTGGCGTGCCGGGCCGGGTGACGCCGTTTGCCGCCGGCGGTGTCGTGTCGACGCCGACGTATTTTCCGATGGATGGGCAGATGGGGCTGATGGGCGAGGCGGGATCGGAGGCGATCCTGCCATTGAAGCGCGGTTCCGATGGGTCGCTGGGCGTGGCGTCTTCCGGTGGCGGTGCGGCGATGAATGTCGTCTTCAATGTGACGGCGTCCGATGTGCAGAGTTTTCGAAAGTCGGAGGGGCAGATTGCGGCGATGCTGACGCGCACGGTGGGGCGGGGACGGCGGGGGATTTGAGGGGGGAAAGCTGTTCGGTCGCGATGCCCATCACCCTCGGATCTACTGCGGGTTCA
>UCKS01000074.1 GCA_900473045.1 Hyphomicrobiales bacterium | reverse complement strand
GGAAACGGGGCGGGTGTACCGTTCATCTCGGGGCTTTCTTTTTGTCGTAACGGGTCAATTTGGAAAGAGTTTATCGGCGCAGGCTGGGGCAAAACTGGATTCAACCGTAAGGCTGGCACATCCTTGCTGGTGCTATTGGAATACTGTTCTGATGTCATGGCCGGCTGGTGGCGCCGACTGGGCGTCGAGCGTCTTTGGGACGGAGATACCAGTGGTGGCCCAGCTTTCGATCTGCATGCCCAGCAACCGGCCATTGACGACGTCGCGCGGTTCGATCGAGAGTGCGCTCGCCTATGCCGAGAAAATCGGCGCGCAGCTGATTGTGTCCGACAATTCCCGCGATCCGGAAAAGCGGACGTTTCTAGAAAACCGTTCGCCCCATCTGCTCTATCATTCATCGCCAAGCGCGGATGCTTCGGGGAACTGGATGGAGGCCTTTTCGTTGGCAGATACGCCGTTCGTGCTGCCGATGGGTGATGACGATCAAATCCATTTCAACGCGGGCGAAACGCCGGTCGATCTTTCCGCTCTGCCGGACGACGTTGTCGGTGTCCGTCCGCAAACACAGATCTGGACGGCGGAGACTGGGGTCTGCCAGACGGAGTGTTTTGCGATCGATGCGTTGTCAGCGGCCGAGCGGTTGCAGGAGTTCTCCCGCAAGGTGATGGGCAATAACAGCATTTTCTACAGCATTTACCGGACAAGCAGCTTTGTGCCGTTGCTGCGGTTCTTCACACAAGCGCATCCGACCAAGGGGGGCTGTTGTGACTGGAGCCTGTCTTTTGCGTTGATCACCGCCGGCAGAATGATCCATGATCCCACGCTGGTCTACCGGTACGATCTCGGCATCTGGGCGACGGAAAAAGGGATTGCGGCCGCCTCCAGCAATCTTTACCAGAAGGCTGGGCTTGCGGCGGACAGCGAAAAATATGCCGCCCTTTTGCGTTTTCTGGATGTTCACATTTTCGCGCTTCGCGGTTCGCTGCGATTGTCACCTGCGGAATGCAGCGACGTGCTGCTGATGAACGGCCGGCTTGCCATGGCGGAGTTTCTGCAGAGCGTGCGGACCAAGGCTGCAGAGTATGATGAGGTGGTGGTCTATCTCGCCGAACTGATCGAGCAGGAGCGGGAGATCGAAACGATCTTCCATCTGGCGCTGTTGATGGCCGATTGTATCAAGCCGGGCCTGAAGGACGGCTATATTCGTTTCTTCCAGGCGGCTGCCGCAGCCTGAAATGAAGGACCTGAAAACCATTTGATTTTCAGGTCCTTCTATTTTGACAGAAGATGGTCTGCTCAGCCGCGGCGACGGGTGCCGCGTTCACGCGCCGGTGCGGATGGGCCTTCATTGGCGGTCTTGTTGCGCATCGGGCCGATGCGCTCGACGATGGCCTCGATGGTCGGCCGTTCACCCGGTACATAGGTGTCGATCGCCACCCGCATTGCAGCCAGATGCTCGCAGGATGTGCCGCAGCAGCCGCCGATGATTTTCGCGCCGGCATCGCGGGCAAGGCGGGCATAGTCGGCCATCAGCGGCGGCGTGCCGGAATAGTAGATTTCCGAACCACGGAATTCCGGAATGCCGCAATTGCCCTTGATGATGATGTTTGCCTCTGGATTGGCTTCCGTCATATCGAGCAGCGAGGAGAGGATGTCGGAAGCGCCGACGCCGCAATTGGCGCCGGTTGCCACAGGACCGCTGCCGATGTCCTGCGCGACCGCGAACATATCCTTCGGATGCAGGCCCATCATCGTCTTGCCGGCCGTATCGAACGATCCGGTATAGACATAAGGCAGCCCGACCTTGACGGCCGCTTCCGCAGCAGCGCGGATTTCGTCCGTGGCGGACATCGTCTCGATCCAGGCGACTTCGGCGCCACCAGCCTTCAGGCCCTCGATCTGCTCGACGAATGCCTCGACGGCATCCTCGTAGCTCATGGCGCCAAGCGGGATTAGCAATTCGCCGGTCGGACCGACCGAGCCTGCCGTGATGACCTTGCGCGGAGCCTTGTCGGCCACGGCGCGGGCGATTTCAGCGGCGCGTTTGTTGAGATCGTAAACACGATCCTGCGCCTGATGCAATTTCAGGCGATGGCGCGTGCCCCCAAACGAGTTGGTCAGGATGATGTCGGCGCCAGCATCGACGAAATCCTGATGCAGCTTGGTGATGTTTTCAGGTTTGGCTTCGTTCCAGAGTTCCGGCGCTTCGCCCGCTTCCAGGCCCATCGCAAACAACGAGGTGCCGGTCGCACCGTCGGCGAGGAGCACGCCCTTTTCGGCGAGCAGGTCGGAAAGCGGATTGGCGTGCACGGTCATGGGGGATCCTGATCTCATCGGGTTTTGCAGTCATATAAAGATATCCTTATATGATTGCAAGGGTATGATCCGATGATGTCAATCCGTGTTGTGCCGCAGGTTGCAGCGCGCTGCCATGTTCAGCCCGAAAACCGCCAGTGCCAGAAGCATCCACTGCGGATCGGCGCGGTTGAGGATGAACGACTCCATCATGCCGTTATAGGTCATGAAGAGGATGACCATCATGCAGAATTCGGAGAAATTCCGGCTGCCGCTACGGCGATCGGCGCGGATATAGTCGATGAGCGGCTTGACGAAGAGAAGCAGGATGATCACGCCGCCGCCGGGAATACCGAACGTCAGCAGTGCGTCGAGAAAGGTATTGTGAGCCGATACGATACCGCGCACGTCCCAATCCGCTTCGAAATTCGCTTCCATGCCGCGAATGACCGGAGATTGCCAAAAGCTGGCATAGCCATGGCCGAACCAGGGATGCGCGGCGATGCTGTCTGACGCAAACTGCCAGATCGCATCGCGGCCGGTGAAGGTCGGATCGTCCAGCACGGCTGCGGTCATCGCAAGTAGGCTGGGAGAGTAGATCGTCCCGACGGTAAGGCAGGCGACGAGCACCGCGAAACACAGATGCACAATGACGATGGCGCCGGAACTGCGGATCGCACTGCCGCACAGCACGATGCCGATCGCCAGCGGCAGGAATCCGATGGTTGTCTTCGAGCCGGTATGAAGAACGAAAATGACGGAAAGCAGCGTGATCGCCCATCCGCGCATGCGCGCGCCGGATCGAATGCAGTAGATGCCGAACATGGCGAGAACCGAAAAAACCGGGGCCGATACGTTCTTGTGCGAAAGATGGCCGCGCCAGTAGCCGGCGTGCCATGACTCCAGAGCAGACGCCTGATGGATTGCTCTTTCAGGCAAGAGCACGAGGGCGGCATAATTTATGACGAGCAGCAGCAGCACCGCATTGGCACAGGCCTCGACAAAGTCCTTTTCGCTGCGCGGCAGGACCAGCACGCCGGCGACCATGAGCATGGCGACAAGACTGAGTGTCACGCCGCGTGCCGATGCGGTCGGGTCGTAGGACTGCATGCAGGAAAAATAGGCGATGGCGAAAATGATCAGCCAGCTGGGTGAAATCAGTTTCAGCAATGTGCGGGGAGCAACGGAGGCCAGCATGGCGAAGATGAACAGCGCCCCCAGACCGAGGTAACCGATTTGGTTGACGACATTCGCCGTCGTTCCAACGTCGCCCTCGGAGATCACATCTCCCATGAAGGGATTGAGGGTGAAGATCATGATGAACAGGCCGAAGCCCGACAGGAATGTCGTTGCAGCGCGCATCATCGTCGCAGCCCCTTCAGAGGCCGGCTGCGGTAGGATTATTCTGGTGTCTGCGTTGCGCAAGGCGGTGTGTCCGTGATTGACGGCGATCGTTGCCGTCCATCCACCTTCCGGAACGATCCGTCCCGGCCACGCGGTGTGCGCGGCTGAAAGCGGTCTGGGCTGCGTCATCGCACAGTGCCGCGACATGGTTAAATCGTGGTAAAGATCAACCCGTCGGTGCGGACGTGTGTCAGCAGGCACCAATCCCGCCTGCCGAATTCGTTTACCCATTTGCCGGATTTCTACCGCCGCAGCGGTGCGGTTAACGCAAAATTTCGGGCGCGGCGCATAACGCTTTCTCCATCGTCATGCGCGTTGAGCGTGCATGTCTTGCGCCGTGGGTGGAGCCAGCAGGATCATGAGCAGTTCCGAAATCCGCAACTATGCCGCCTCCGATCCCGGCGGCACCGGAAGTCCGGCCAGGGTTCGCTTCGCGGTGCTTGATTCCTGGCGAGGGATTTGCGCGCTGCTCGTCGCAATAATGCACTTTCCCGCATCCGGGCCGCTGTCGGAAAGTCTTGTCATCCGCAACGCCTATCTGTTCGTGGACTACTTCTTCGTTCTGTCCGGTTTCGTCATCGCCCACCGCTACCGCTCCAGTATTTCGAGCCGTGCCGCCTATCTCCGCTTTGCAATCGTGCGCCTTGGCCGTGTTTATCCGCTGCATCTGGCGGTGCTTGCGGTTTTCGTCGCGTTCGAACTGCTGAGGCTCACGGTACCGGCACTGCGGGGCGAAGGTGCGCCGCCTTTTTCCGAGGGCAATAGCATCGGTGAGCTGATCAACAGCCTGCTGCTTCTGAACGGGGTCGGGATGGACGTACGCCTGACCTGGAACAGTCCCAGCTGGAGCATTTCGGCGGAGGTCTGGACCTATCTTTTGTTCGGTCTTGCCGTCCTGTCGCTCGGCCGCCGCCACTGGATTGTCTTCATACCGGTGATCGCAGCCGGGATGGCGGCAATCTATGCTTGGTCGCCCAATCACATGGATACGACCTGGCATCTCGGCCTTGTCCGCTGCCTCTACGGTTTTTCGCTGGGTGCGCTGCTCTATCACGTCCTCGGGCCGCTGCTGGTTGCTCGCCACCTGGGTACGGCCACACCACGCGTCAAAACCCTTGCTGCGACATGCGTCGAACTTCTTACGCTGGGCGCCATTCTCGGGTTCGTCGCGCTTGCCGGTAAAGGAGCTTCGAATATTCTCGCGCCCTTTGTGTTTGCGCTGGCCATCTGCGTGTTCTCTTACGAAGGCGGTGCCGTCAGCCGCATTCTCAACCGCCGGATTTTCCTCTGGCTGGGGACCCTGTCCTACGGCATCTACATGGTGCACATTTTCGTGCAGGCCCGCATGATCAATGCCGCCAGCGTGATGGAAAAATTGACGGGACAACCCTTCGTCGGCCCGTTCTCGATCGCCCAGGAGGAATTCTTCGGGTTCGGTGTTCGCGGGGCGGCTTTTGGAGTGATCATGACCGTTGTGATGGTCATGCTCGTCGTCGTTACCGCACTTGTGGCTCACTTCGCCATCGAAAAGCCCGGCATCCGACTGTCAAAAGCGATTGCCGATAGAGTGGACGGCGAGACCCGTAAGAAGGAGACGGGACAGGCCGGGTTATCCGCCCTGTCCTCCTGATAAGGACAGCCTTCAGGCGGCCTGCAGCTCATGGCCGATCGGCGTCACCATGGCGGAAATGAGCGTGCGGAGATCGAGCGATCCGACCGGCCGGCCATTGGCGTCGACGACATGGGCAATGGTCTGGTTGGCCAGCGTCATCAGCCTCGCCGCGCTTTCAAGCACGGTTCCGACGGTCACTGGCACGCCTTCCGGATTGCCGGAGAGCGGTTTCATGATCGTTTCGACATTGATGACGCGGCCGCGGTTCACTTCCTTGACGAAGGCGGTGATGTACTCGTCAGCCGGTTTGAGCACGATCTCCTGGCCGGTTCCCTGCTGGATCACCTTGCCGTCGCGCAGGATGGCGATCTTGTCGCCGAGCCTGAGCGCTTCGTCGAGATCGTGGGTGATGAACACCACGGTCTTTTTCAGCTCCTTCTGCAGGTCGAGCAAAACGGTCTGCATATCGACGCGGATCAGCGGATCGAGCGCCGAATAGGCTTCGTCCATCAACAGGATATCGGCGTCGTTGGTCAGCGCCCGGGCAAGGCCGACACGCTGCTGCATGCCGCCCGAGAGCTGGTTGGGGTAGTGGTTCTCAAAACCCTTGAGGCCAACGCGTTCGATCCAGCCCTGTGCCCGCTTACGGCTCTCCTCCATCGGCACACCCTGGATTTCAAGGCCATAGACAGTGTTTTCGATGATCGTCCGGTGCGGTAGCAGCGCAAATTTCTGAAACACCATCGCCGTCTTGTGGCGCCGGAATTCGCGCAGGTCGTTTTCGTTCATCTTGCAAACATCGACGCCGTCGTAGAGCACTTCGCCGGCCGTCGGATCGATCAGGCGGTTGATGTGGCGGATCAGCGTCGATTTGCCGGAACCCGACAGGCCCATGACCACCATGACGCCACCGGCGGGCATGGAGATGTTGATGTCCTGCAGGCCGAGAACATGGCCATGTTTCTCATTGAGTTCGGTCTTGCCGAGCCCGGCCTTGACCTGGTCGACGAAATCGCGGCCGCGCGGTCCGAAGATCTTGTAGAGGTTCTTGACCTCGATTGCGTGACTAGCCATGGATCACCTCCGAATGCTTCTGCAGCCGCTTGCCATAGGCCTGGCTGGTCCGGTCAAAAATGATGGCGATCGCCACAAGCGCGAAACCATTGAAGAAACCGACGGTGAAGAACTGGTTGTTGATCGCCTGCAGCACGTTGCGGCCAAGACCGCCGACGCCGACCATCGATGCGACCACGACCATGGCCAGAGACATCATGATCGTCTGGTTGATACCGGCCATGATGGTCGGCAATGCCAGCGGCATCTGGACGTTCTTCAGCCGTTGCCAGGGCGAGGAGCCAAAGGCGTCGGCGGCTTCCAGCACTTCCTTGTCCACCAGCCGGATGCCCAGATTGGTGAGACGGATCATCGGCGGGACGGCATAGATGACGACGGCGATCAGGCCCGGGACCTTGCCGATGCCGAAGATCATGACGACCGGGATCAGATAGACGAAGCTCGGCATCGTCTGCATCACGTCGAGGATCGGATTGATGATCGACTGGGCGCGCTCGGAGCGGGCCATCAGGATACCGATCGGCAGGCCGACGATGATGGCGATGAACGTACAGACCGTGACCATGGCCAGGGTGACCATCGTGTCGTTCCACAGACCGACAAATCCGATCAGGAGCATGGAGACGATGGTGCCAATGGTGATGCGCATGTCGCGGCTGCCATAATAGACGATGGCCACCATCACGGCCAGGATGATGATCCAGGGCGAGCTGACGAACAGCTTTTCGAGATAGTTCAGAAACCACTGAAGCGGCTGGACGAGAGCGTCGATGATATTGACATATTCGCGGACAAGGGCCTTGAAGCCATCATCGACGCTTTTTCGAGCCATTCGTATCGTCGTATCGTCGATTGCCGGAAATTTACAAAGCAGATCTGGCAAGTAACTGCATATTGCCATGTCGTTCCCCTTTTAACCGGAAGTTTTATGATACCGGCCGCGTCATCAGTGCCTTGTTCAGGCCTTCGCGCAGACTTGGGTGGTTTCTCTTTGAACCCCGGCATGTGGAAAATGTGACAGCTTTTCGTCACAAGCGACTATGCCGTTTGCGACGATTTTCGTTTTCATATCCATAATCGGACGGAAATACCGGCGGCATTTCGTGTCGCCGGTATCGGGGTCTCGTGTCTTTCGGCGCGATCGCAGCGTGCGGCGTGATCGGCCGAAAGCCGGCAGCGAAGCGCGCTTCGCTGCCGCAGGACAATCCTTTAGAGGGCTGCCTTGACCTTTTCGGCAACATCGGGTGCGACCCACTTGGTCCACATGTCCGGGTAGGTTTCCAGGAAGTACTTGGCAGCGTCTTCGTTGGTGCCCTGGTTGTCGGTCATCCAGGCGAGAACCTTGTTGACGGTGCCGTTGTCCCACTTGCGAACCTTGACGTAATCCATGGCGACGCCGGCCTTTTCGGAGAAGGCCTTGGTGACGACGGTGTAGACGTCCGAGGTTGGATAGGAGTTCACCTTCGGATCGGCGCAATCCGGAACGGCCGTGCAGGCATCCCAATCGGCCTTGTTGTGCTCGACACCGAAGCTCAGGCGGGTCATCTGATACTTGCCGAGGATGGCTGTTGGCGCCCAGTAGTAGCCGAGCCAGCCCGACTTCTTTTCGAATGCGTTGGAGATCGAGCCGTCAAGACCGGCAGCCGAGCCGGTGTCTACCAGTTCGAAACCAAGCTTTTCAGCGCCCAGTGCCTTGTAGAGGTTTGCCGTCGAAACCTGGCAGTTCCAGCCCGACGGGCAGTTGATGACGGCGGCCTTCGAAGGGTCTTCAGGGGCCGGGAACAGTTCCGGATGCTTCAGCGCGTCCTGAACGGTCTTGATGTCCGGATGTGCGTCGGCGAGGAATTTTGGGATCCACCAGCCTTCGACGCCGCCTTCGCTCAACAGCGGTGCGGCTTCGATCAGGCGGCCTTCCTTGATGGCGGCGTCCAGCGGCGTGCGCACCGCATTGACCCACAATTCGGGCGCCATGTCCGGCTGAGCTTTCTCGTTCATGGAGGTGAAGGTCGGCATGGTGTCGCCGGTGACCAGCGTCACCGTGCAGCCGTAGCCGTTTTCAAGAATATACTTGTCGACATGCGCGGCAACGCCGGCCGATGCCCAGTTCATTTCTGCGATGCTGACTTCGCCGCATTCGGCGGCTTGAGCGGAACCGGCAAGCGCATAAAGGCCGGCAGCGAGAATTGTGGAAGCGAGGAGCTTCTTCATGTTTAAGACCTCCCAGTCTTATGCAGCCAAAATCGTGGGGTCCATCGGGATACTGCATCTCCCGGAAACCCAATCGTTCAGGTTGAAGCAGGCCGGGGGGCTCTTGTGGCAAGGCCAATCTTTCATCCCCGCTGCGACGGCGTTGGAGCTTTATTGTCTGGCTGTCGAACTCTGTCGCCCGCCATCTCTCCTTTGTACCGTTAAGATCAGCGTAAGTATTCCACAGGAGAAATCAACCTCCGGAATCGTCTTAAGCCATGCAGGCGGCATTTGCAGGCTCTGGAAGGGGCCGCGCAAGCTGTTGAATTTAATGAGTCAGGCAAGTTTTTTGTGCAAATTCGCCCCTCTATGGCGCAAAATTAGCACTGCTTCACACAAGAGTTGCGGAGCGTGTTTTATCCCAGACAAATTGTGTTCCGTATGCGCCTTCGCATTGTTTTTCATCCGGCATGAAAAAAAGTGAAAAAAACATGGAATTCATCTTTGGTTAAGCTCTCACTAACCATCCGGTAACACTGTCAGGCTAATTGTTTTCCTGCGGCGGGGGAAACTTGGCCGACCGGCCGGATCAGGTTTTGCGTCCCGGCCGGAGCGATCTCCGGGTGTTCGCCGGAGCGGCCATGTGTAGCTTTGGCAGACCGCACGGTTCCGGAAGGAACGGGTGCGGTTTTCGCGTTTGAGGGGCGGTTTTTGCAGTCATTTTCAGGCATAAAAAAACCGCGCCATCCGGAGAGGCGCGGTTGGAGGATCAGTCTGGGAGAGACTGTTAGCCGACGCTGCGTGTGCGGATGAAACCGAGCGGGCCGAAGGGAGCCGGCATGACGGTGTTACGGACGCGCGACTGGCTGTCGGGAACCTTTGAGTTCCAGGCGATCTGAACGAAATTTGGCTTGCTGAAGATGAACAACATCTGGGTTTGACCTTGGGTGTGGAGCGTCTCTCGCTCCGTGCTTGTATGGTGCTGATATAATCCTGTTTTGGCGGAATACAACGAGTATTTTTGCCATGCGATGTCGCTTTCCGGATAGTTGGAATGCCGCGCCCTACAAGCCTTGCTGCGGCCTGAAATATCGCGTGAAAGACCGCTGTCAAACAGGGCGGAAATGCGGCGGAATATGGCTTTTCTTGCGGTTGCCGCAATGCTAGATCAGCCATCATGACAAAGACGATCATGCTTCAGGGAACCGGCTCGGATGTCGGAAAAACGGTACTCGTGGCGGGGCTTTGCCGCATCGCTGCCAATCGCGGCCTGAAGGTCGCGCCGTTCAAGCCGCAGAACATGTCGAACAACGCAGCGGTTTCGGACGACGGCGGCGAGATCGGGCGGGCGCAGTGGCTGCAATCGATGGCGGCGCGTATCCCGTCGTCGGTGCATATGAACCCTGTCCTTTTGAAGCCGCAGTCGGAGACCGGCAGCCAGATTATCGTCCAGGGCAAGGTAGCGGGACAGGCGAGAGGACGCGATTATCAGGCCTTGAAGCCGAAGCTGATGGGCGCCGTCATGGAGAGTTTCGAGATTGTGCGGTCCGGCGCCGATCTGGTTGTTGTGGAGGGGGCGGGGTCACCGGCCGAAATCAACCTGCGGGCCGGCGATATCGCCAATATGGGTTTTGCCACCCGCGCCAATGTGCCGGTCGTGCTGGTCGGCGATATTGATCGTGGCGGCGTCATTGCTTCGCTGGTCGGGACCCACGCAATTCTGTCCGGCGAAGACCGCGCGATGATCAGCGGCTACATCATCAACAAGTTCCGGGGTGACGTGTCGCTGTTCGACGATGGCATCGCGGCGGTCAACGGCTTTACAGGCTGGTCCTGTTTCGGCGTCGTGCCGTGGCTGAAGAGTGCTGCCCGCCTGCCGGCCGAAGATTCCGTGGTTCTCGAAAAACTGGCGCGCGGAACGGGCAGGGCGCTGAAGGTTGCCGTGCCGGTTCTGTCGCGCATCGCCAATTTCGACGATCTTGATCCTCTGGCTGCCGAACCCGAGGTTGATCTCGTTTTCGTTCGCGCCGGCGAGCGCATTCCCGATGATGCCGGTATGGTGGTGATCCCGGGATCGAAGGCGACGATTGCGGATCTTGCCGATTTTCGCGCGCAAGCATGGGACCGTGATCTGCAGGCGCATGTGCGGCGCGGCGGCCGTGTCATCGGCATCTGCGGCGGCTATCAGATGCTCGGAGACCGGGTCACCGATCCGCATGGCATCGAGGGCAATATCAGTGAGATCGAAGGGCTTGGCTTGCTCGCAGTCGAAACGGAGATGGCGCCGGAAAAGACAGTGCGCAACAGCAGCGCCCGCTCGGCGATCTACGATGTTGCGCTGGAAGGCTATGAAATTCACCTTGGTCGTACAACGGGCCCCGATTGTGCCCGCCCGGCCGTGATCATTGACGGCCGGCCGGACGGGGCGGTGTCTGCTGATGGCATGATCAGCGGCACCTATCTGCACGGGCTGTTTACCAGCGACGCCTACCGCGCGGCGCTGCTCAAAAGCTTCGGCATCGAAGGCGGCGGCGAAAACTACCGGCTCTCGGTCGACCGGGCGCTCGACGATGTCGCAGCCGAGCTGGAGGCGGTGCTGGAGCCGCGATGGCTGGACGGCCTGATGTCCTGACGCGGGCACCCGTTATCAAATTTCTCCCGATGCCTCGCGGCGTCTGCGGTCCAGTTCTTCGCTGTAGCGGCGCAGCGTATGGCTTTCCGTCAGCAGGCCGACGACGCGCCGTTCGATGAGGTTGTTGACCACGGCCAGTGCGTCACTCTCCGTCGTGTCGAACAAGGCGGCTGCCTGCTTGGCGTTCATGTTCGGCTGCAGGAAATCGTTGGGAAGGCGAACGAAGCCGGAAAGGCCCTGCTTTTCCTCGCTGGCCTCAATGGGGCTGGCATAGACTTCCGGCACCTGGATGATGCCGGCATATTTGGCGCCATCGACGACGACGACCCGTTGCGTCGATCCCAGCGGAAAATCCCGGCGGAAATCATCCAGCGTTGCCTGGGCGTCGATCGTGCGGACATCGGTGCGCATCAGGCGGCCGACCGTCAGGTTCCGGATCCAGCCGACATCATGGGCACTGCGGATGCTTTCGCCGCGCAGGTGAAAACGCCAGGTGGCGAACGAGTAGCCGAAAGTGGTGCGCACGACGAGTGACGACGTGATCACGGCCGCCAGAACAAGGACGGTAATCGGAAAGTCGCCGGTGATTTCCAGTGCCAGGAAGGTCATGGTCAACGGTCCGCCGATGACGGCGACCGCCAGCGAACTCATGCCGACGACGGCATAGATCACCGGCGTCAGCGTTGCATGAGCAAAGATGTAGGGGGCTGAAAAGGCAAACAGCTTGCCGAGCAGTGCGCCCATGAACAGCGAGGCAAAGAAAAGGCCGCCGCGAAAGCCGGAGCCGATCGAGACCGCAGAGGCGAGCGATTTCATCAGGAACAAGCCGATCAGCATCGGGATTGCCGGCGAGCTGGCGAGATTGAGATGCAGGGCGCCGTGACCGGCCGAAAGCACCTGCGGCGACACGAGCGCCAAAAGGCCGACGACGATGCCGCCGAGTGCGGGGCGCATCGGCGCAGGGATCGAGCTGCGGCGGGCCAATCCCTCGATCAGCGACACCCCCTTCATCAGGAGGATGCCCATGCCGGCGCAGAAGCAACCGAGCAGCAATGCCGGCAGATAGTCAGCTGGAACTACTGCCCCGAACTTTCCGACATCGATGGTGAAATCGCCAGCGTAGAGCCACCGGGCGACCAGATTGGCCGTCAGTGCCGAAACCACGACCGGTGTCAGCGATACGATCGTATAGGTGCCGATGATCAGCTCGAAGGCATAGAAGGCACCGGTCAGCGGCGCATTGAATGCGGCAGCGATGGCACCGGCGGCGCCACAACCGACCAGCGTGCGCAGATCCGAGCGGCGAAGCTGCAGCGAAATGCCGAGCTTGGAGGCAATGCCGGACGTCAGCTGCGTGTAACCGGCCTCGAGCCCGACAGAGGCGCCAAAGCCGTTTGAGATCAGGTTCTGGACCGCAACAATGATGCTGTCTGTCAGAGACAGGCGGCCGCCATGCAGCGCGTTCGCCTCGATCGGGTCAACCATCGGCTTCTTGCGCCAGGATGCGAGCAGCAGCATGAGCAGGCCGAGAATAATGCCGCCGGCCACCGGCGCGATGAGAACGCAGATTTCGCCCTGAAGATTGCTGGCGCTCAACCTTTGATCGTCGGCAATGCCGAAAATCAGGGTGTGCAGGCGGCTGGATATGATGCTCATCGCGGTAACCGCGAGCCCGGACGTGACGCCGACGATGATGCCGGCCATTACCAGGCCAAGTTCACTGCGCCGCGCAAACGCCCGCATCCGTCCGACATCGAAAAGAAGCGAGAGATAGCCAAGCCGCCGCAGATCGAATTTGGGTATCATCTTGAGCTTCATTGCCTTGGCCATCCTGTCTCTACGCCGTCCTAAAAGGCATGGCATGGTAGATCAAGCGAAGTCTTTGCTGCGGCCGGGTCAAACCATGGTGCCGGAGATAGCGCTGCAATTGACTTGGTCCAGGTGAGCGCCTAATCATCGATTCATTGGATGGTTCCCGATATGCTGTTGCATGTCGGGAGTAAATGGGAATGCGACGGGCCGGACCCAGACCGGGCGTCCTTATCGCAGCCGACCCCGCGACTGTAGAACGGTCAGGGTTCGCCATCCGGGAAAACCGATGCTTCCGGACTGTCCGCATTCGCGGCAGCGACGAGGATTGGCCCAACCGGAAAAGCCACTGGAGTGACATCACGATCAGCCGGGGCCGGACGCCTCTAAATCTACGAATCGTCCACCTCTTCGTGATATCAGCCGATTGCGGTCACGCAATCCGGCGCAAAAACTCCGGGAAGGCGAGGTGAGCCCGTTCGTCCCCTTTCGGGACGTGGCGCCGTGAGCCAGGAGACCTGCCATCCTCAAGAGCCCCGTCTTCGATAGGGGCTCGCCCAATCCAGGGAGAGATACTCCCGATGCCAGCACGGAGGTTGTCATGGCTTTATCATTCCGTTCCCCGAACGGCGCGTTTCGCGTTGCCGCGAATGACGGTTTTCGTGAGCCGGGAATTCGTGTTCTTGCCAGCGCGGGCTGAGGCCGGGATCTTTTTATGACATCGATACAGTCAAGCAGCGTGCTCGTTCTGGGCGGCGCGCGTTCCGGCAAATCCGCTTTCGCCGAGAAACTCGTGACGGCGTCGGCTCTGCGTATGCATTACGTCGCGACCGGAAGGGCCTGGGACGGCGAGATGCAGGCAAGGATTGGCGAGCATCGCGATCGCCGCAGCGCCGATTGGCAGACCCATGAAGAGCCGCTCGACCTTGCCGGGTGCCTGAAGGCGATCGATGCGCCGGATGGCATCATTCTGATCGATTGCCTGACGCTCTGGGTCACCAATCTGATGATGGAGCATCGGGATATCGCGGCTGAATTTGAACGGCTTGCGGCCTATGTGCCGCAGGCAAAGGCCCGGCTGGTCTTCGTCTCGAACGAGGTCGGGCTGGGCATCGTGCCGGAAAACCGGATGGCGCGCGACTTTCGCGACCATGCCGGCCGGCTGCACCAGATCATTGCGGAGATATCCGCAGACGTCTACTTTATCGCGGCTGGATTGCCGCTGAAAATGAAGGGTTGATCCATGACCATTGAAAAAGCCGCCCACGGCAAGATCCCGGCCACCGTCATCACCGGCTTCCTCGGTGCCGGCAAGACGACGATGATCCGCAATATCCTGCAGAATGCCGGCGGCCGCCGCATCGCGCTGATCATCAACGAATTCGGCGATCTCGGCGTCGATGGCGACGTCCTGAAGGGCTGCGGCGCCGAAGCCTGCAGCGAGGATGATATCATCGAGCTGACCAATGGCTGCATCTGCTGCACCGTTGCCGACGATTTCATCCCGACCATGACCAAACTGCTGGAGCGCGAAAACCGCCCGGACCATATCATCATCGAGACGTCCGGTCTGGCGCTGCCACAGCCGCTGATCGCCGCCTTCAATTGGCCGGATATCCGCACCCAGGTGACCGTCGATGGCGTCATCACCGTCGTAGACAGCGCTGCAGTCGCCGCTGGCCGTTTTGCCGACGACCACGACAAGGTCGATGCGCTGCGCGTCAACGACGACAATCTCGATCACGAAAGCCCGATCGAGGAACTGTTTGAAGACCAGCTGACCGCTGCCGACCTGATCATTCTCAACAAGACCGACCTGCTCGATTCGACCGGCCTTGCTTTTGTCCGCAACGAGGTTGCGTCGCGCACCAGCCGCAAGCCGACGATGATCGAAGCCAAGAATGGCGAAGTTTCCGCCGCCGTCCTGCTCGGTCTCGGCGTCGGCACCGAAGCTGACATTGCCAACCGCAGGTCCCATCACGAGATGGAGCATGAGGCCGGTGAAGAGCACAGTCATGACGAATTCGACAGCTTCGTCGTCGAACTCGGTTCGATTGCCGACCCGGCGGCTTTCATCGAAAAGCTGAAGCCGATCATTGCCGCGCATGACGTGCTGCGCCTGAAGGGCTTCGCCGATATACCCGGCAAGCCGATGCGCCTGCTGATCCAGGGGGTCGGCGCCCGGATCGACCAGTATTTCGACCGGCCCTGGGCTGCCGGTGAACTGCGCCGCACCCGCCTGGTGGTCATCGGCCTGCACGACATGGATGAAGCGGCTGTTCGCGCTGCGATCGCTGCGGCGGTTTGACAATGGTGAGCGCGGCGTACCCCCCTCTGTCCTGGCGGACATCTCCCCCACAAGGAGGGAGATCAGCTGTGGCTGCCTCGCGCTCAAACCTCTTAGCGCAAGCGTCCCGGCGCCGCTCGGTCCCGATCTCCCCCCTTGTGGGGGAGATGTCACGGAGTGACAGAGGGGGGTATTGCTGCCCTTGGGGAATATTATGCATCTCCTCCTAGCCCAAAAAGGCACGATCACTGACGGCGAGGAGGCGATCGATCTTGGCCAGTCGCCGGCCGATATCCTGTTCCTGTCGGCAGCCGATACCGAGCTTTCGTCGATCGCCGGTGCACATCGCGTGCGCGGGGCGAAGTCGAGCCTGCGGGTCGCGAGCCTCCTGACGCTCAAGCACCCGATGTCGGTCGATACCTATGTCGAGCGCACGGCGCGTCATGCCAGGCTGATCATCGTGCGCCCACTCGGCGGCGCCAGCTACTTCCACTATGTGCTGGAGGCGCTGCATGCGGCCGCCGTCACCCATAAATTCCAGATTGCCGTACTGCCCGGTTGCGACAAGCCCGATCCGGGGCTGGAGCCGTTTTCGACCGTGTCTGCCGAAGATCGCAACCGGATGTGGGCCTATTTCACTGAAGGCGGCGCCGACAATATGGGCCGGTTGCTGCGCTATGCCGAGGCGTTGATCGACGGCTCGGAAAAACCGCAATCCGCCGCACCGCTGATGAAGGCCGGAATCTGGTGGCCGGGGCAGGGTGTGATCGGGGTTGAGGCTTGGAAAAAGGCCGTCGGGTTTGGTGAGCCACTCTTATCGACGCCGGATGCCACAGGGCCCGAAAGCCCGATCGTCGCTCTCTGCTTCTACCGTGCCCTCGTCCAAAGCGGCGAGACAAAACCTGTCGAGGCCCTGATCGAGGCACTCAGTGCCGAAGGTTTGACGGTGCTGCCGGTGTTCGTGTCCAGCCTCAAGGATGCCGTATCGATCGGCACGCTGCAGGCGATCTTTGGCGAGGTGCCGCCGACCGTGGTGATGAATGCGACCGGGTTTGCGGTGTCCGCACCCGGCGCCGACCGCAAGCCGACAGTGCTTGAGTTTTCCGATGCGCCGGTTCTTCAGGTGATCTTTTCCGGCTCGTCGCGATCCGCATGGGAAGCCTCGCCGCAGGGACTGATGGCGCGTGACCTGGCGATGAACGTGGCGCTGCCCGAGGTGGACGGCCGCATACTGTCGCGGGCCGTCTCGTTCAAGGCGGCGGCCGTCTATGACACCGAAGTCGAGGCCAATATCGTCGGCCACGAGCCTTTGGCCGACCGCGTCGCATTTGCCGCAAAACTGGCGGCCAACTGGGCGAGGCTGCGTCGGGCTGTACCGGCTGAGCGCCGCGTGGCGATCGTCATGGCGAACTACCCAAACCGTGACGGGCGGCTCGGCAACGGCGTCGGCCTCGATACGCCGGCCGGGACGATCGAGGTGATGAAGGCGATGGCTGCTGCCGGTTATGCCATCGATTCGATCCCCACAGACGGCGATGCGCTGATCCATTATCTGATGGACGGTCCGACCAATTCGGCGCGGGTCGATTGCGACATTCGCGAAACGCTTTCGTTGAATCAATACAACGCCTTCTTTGCATCTCTTCCCGCTCAGATTCAGGCTGAGGTCGCCGGACGGTGGGGCGAGCCGCAGACCGATCCGTTCTTCCGCGATGGCCGGTTCGCCCTGCCTCTGACGCGCTTTGGAAAGACCTTGGTCGGCATCCAGCCGGCGCGCGGCTATAACATCGATCCGAAGGAAAGCTATCATTCGCCGGACCTCGTTCCGCCGCATAGCTATCTGGCTTTCTACGCGTATCTCCGCCGTGAATACGGCGCTCATGTCATCGTCCATATGGGCAAACACGGCAATCTCGAATGGTTGCCGGGCAAGTCGCTGGCGCTGTCGGAGACCTGTTACCCGGAAGCGGTCTTCGGCCCGATGCCGCATCTCTATCCGTTTATCGTCAACGATCCGGGCGAGGGCACACAGGCCAAGCGCCGCACCAGCGCCGTCATCATCGACCATCTGACGCCGCCGCTGACGCGGGCGGAATCCTATGGCCCGCTGAAGGACCTGGAGGCACTGGTCGACGAATATTACGACGCGGCCGGTGGCGATCCGAGGCGTCTCAGGCTGCTCAGCAAGCAGATCCTCGAATTGGTGCGCGATATCGGCCTCGACCATGATGTCGGCATTGCCGGTACGGACGGCGAGGACAAGGCGCTTGAAAAGCTTGATGCCTATCTCTGCGACCTCAAGGAACTGCAAATCCGCGACGGCCTGCATGTCTTTGGGGTAGCGCCTGAAGGCCGCTTGCTGACCGATCTGACGGTCGCCTTGGCGCGTGTGCCACGCGGGCAGGGTGAAGGGGGCGACCAGAGCCTGCAGCGGGCGATTGCGGCGGATGCTTTTGGAACAAACCCCTCCCCAACCCCTCCCCACAAGGGGGAGGGGCTTAACGCGGCGTCCGGCTCCGGGCTCCATAGCCCGCTTGTTCGAGATGCCGTGGTTGCTTCGCCTACAAAGGTTGGAGATGGGCTGACGGGCGAGTCGCGGTTGAATCCCTCCCCCTTGTGGGGNNGGAGGGGTTGGGGAGGGGATCTTTTCTTTCGACCCGCTCGATTGCATTCTGTCCGATCCCTGGACTGACCCGAAACCGGCCATTCTTGCCGATATATCTGATGTCCCCTGGCGTACCGCTGGCGACGCCGTCGAGCGCATTGAGTTGCTGGCGGCGAAATTCGTTTGCGGCGATTTGCCATGCCCTGAAAGCTGGACCGCCACTCGCGCCGTTCTGCACGAGATCGAAACCCGCCTAAAGCCCTCCATCGTGCAATCCGGCCCAGCCGAGATCGCAGCACTGATGACTGGCCTCGACGGTCGTTTCGTCGCTCCCGGCCCCTCCGGCNNCGCCGACGCGTGGGCGGCCGGATGTACTGCCGACGGGCCGCAATTTCTATTCAGTCGACAGCCGGGCCGTACCGACACCGGCGGCGTTCGAGCTCGGCAAGAAATCGGCGGAGCTGTTGATCCGCCGCTATTTGCAGGATCATGGCGACTGGCCGACATCGTTCGGGCTCACCGCCTGGGGCACCTCGAACATGCGCACAGGCGGCGATGATATCGCCCAGGCGATGGCGCTGATCGGCACCAAGCCGGTCTGGGATATGATGTCGCGCCGCGTCACCGGCTACGAGATCGTGCCGCTCGCCATTCTCGGGCGTCCGCGCGTCGATGTCACCTTGCGCATTTCCGGCTTTTTCCGCGATGCCTTTCCCGAGCAGATCGCCCTGTTCGACACGGCGATCCGTGCCGTTGGCGGNNCCGCCCGCATGCGGGCGGAAACCAAACGGCTGGAGGCCGCCGGCGTTGCGTCCAACGAAGCGTCACGGCGGGCGTCCTACCGTGTCTTCGGAGCCAAACCCGGCGCCTATGGTGCCGGGCTTCAGGCACTGATGGATGAGGGCGGCTGGGACAATCGGGCCGATCTTGCCGACGCCTATCTCACCTGGGGAAGCTATGCCTATGGCGCCGGTGAAGACGGCAAGGCGGAGCGCGGGCTTCTGGAAGCGCAGCTGAAGACCGTCGAGGCCGTCGTCCAGAACCAGGACAACCGCGAGCACGACCTGCTCGACAGCGACGACTATTACCAGTTCGAAGGCGGCATGAGCCTGGCCGTCGAACAGATCGCCGGTACGCGCCCGGTGATCTATCACAACGACCATTCCCGCCCGGAAAAGCCGGTAATCCGCTCATTGGAAGAAGAGATCGGCCGGGTGGTGCGCGGCCGCGTCGTCAATCCGAAATGGATCGATGGCGTTATGCGTCACGGCTACAAGGGCGCCTTCGAGATCGCCGCCACGGTCGATTATATGTTTGCCTTTGCGGCAACGACCGGTGCCGTGCGAAGCCATCATTTCGAAGCGGTCTACCAGGCCTATGTGATGGACGAGCGCGTTCGCCGGTTCATGGAAGACAAGAACCCGGATGCCTTGCGCGAAATGACCGACAAGCTGATGGAGGCGATCGATCGCGGCCTCTGGTCGCCGCGCTCCAACTCCGCCCGGTTCGAGCTGCAGGGACTTTCGACGGCGGCCGAATAACGGTGCTTCGCCAGTGACAAAAACAAACGAATTCGGAGAGGACACACCATGAGTGAAGACGACGTACAAGCAGCCGAGACCGGACCGGTTCACGACGAGGCGCGCCATGCGATGAAGATGGCGAAGAAGAAGACCGCGCGCGAAAAGATCATGGCGACGAAGACCGACCAGAAGGGCCTGATCATCGTCAATACCGGCAAGGGCAAGGGCAAGTCGACGGCCGGTTTCGGGATGATCTTCCGCCACATTGCCCATGGCATGCCGTCAGCCGTCGTGCAGTTCATCAAGGGTGCCTGGGAAACCGGCGAGCGTGATCTGATCGAGAAGCATTTTGGCGATGTCTGCCAGTTCTATACGCTGGGCGAAGGTTTTACCTGGGAAACGCAGGACCGTTCGCGCGATATCGCCATGGCGCAAAAGGCCTGGGAAAAAGCCAAGGAACTGATCCGTGACGAGCGCAATTCCATGGTTCTGCTCGACGAGATCAATATCGCGCTGCGCTACGATTATATCGACGTCGCCGAGGTGGTGCGGTTCCTGAAGGAAGAAAAGCCGCATATGACCCATGTCGTTCTGACCGGCCGCAATGCCAAGGAAGAGCTGATCGAGGCTGCCGATCTCGTCACCGAAATGGAACTGATCAAGCATCCGTTCCGCTCCGGTATTAAGGCGCAGGTCGGCGTCGAGTTCTAAGCAGCTCTGCTGTTACCAGCCAAGCCAGATCCGGACCGGATGGCCCGGATCGGCCAGGAGCTTGATCGCCAGTGCGATGCAGGTGACGACCAGAAGCGGCTTGATGATCTTGGCGCCGTTCTTCATCGCGAACCGCGAGCCAACCTGCGCGCCGGCAAACTGGCCGACGCCCATCACAAGGCCGACCTTCCAAAGGATCACGCCGTACAGCCCGAAGACGATGAAGCCGCCGACATTCGAGCCGAAATTCAGGAATTTCGTGTGCGCCGTCGCCTTCAGGACGCCAAACCCGGCCAGCGTCACGAAGCCCAGCATGAAAAAGGAGCCCGTGCCGGGGCCGAAGACGCCGTCATAGAATCCGATCAGTGGAACGAACGTGAGGCCGAAGAGAAACGGCGTCATCCGGCGCGTCTGGTCGGTGTCGCTGAGGTTCGGCTTGAGGCCGAAATAGAGCGCGATGGCGATCAGGAAAAACGGCAGCGCCACCTTGAGGACGTCGCCGGGAACGATCGTCGCCAGCGCCGCACCCAGCCCGCCGCCTATCATGGCAAGCGCTGCCATCGGCAGTTGCTCCATAAGGTTCACATGACCGCGCCGCGCATAGGCGATGCTGGCGGAGCCTGATCCAAACAGCGACTGCAGTTTGTTGGTCCCGAGCGTTTCGAGCGGTGGAATGCCGGCGATCAGCATGGCGGGTATGGTGATCATGCCGCCGCCACCGGCGATGGAATCGATGAAACCGGCAAGAAACGCGGCAGCAAACAGGAAGGCGAGGAGGTGGGGAGCAAGATCGTGCACGGGGAGACTCGGACAGTCGGAGCGGATGGAAATTCAGCCACTGTGTGTCAGAGCTTTGCCGGAAATGCAAAGGCCGCAGAAAGGACCACGCTGGCCCTCCCTGAAAATCATGACGGGTGTGTGCCTATTTGAAATGTGCCTCGGTCAGCACGTAGCTGTCGCGACGGTCGCGCCCATAGGCCTTGCGGGCGATATCATGCACCGCGTTGCGGGCCGCATCGAAGGCTGCAAGGCAATCGGCCTCGCTCGGGGCACGCGAGACGATCTTCGGAAGGGCGCCGATTTCGACGAAGAATTTCACCTCGAACATGCCGTCATGGCCGAGAAAGCGGACGCGTCTGGCGGTTTCGTCATAACTGCGGCTGGTGTTGGGAAACGTCAATGCCATGAAACGATATACCTTAAACTATGAAAATACGAAGGCCGGACCTTACAAAATCCGGTTGTCTTCGACCGTGCGCAGCATGCGGCGATGCCGACCGTCGCTATCCGGTTTTTTGGTCGTCTTGATCATGATCTCAGCCGGCTTGCGCACCGCTTTGGGTGTCGTAGCGGCGAGAACCTGGATCAGGGCAGGCTTTTTCTTGAAAAACATCATGGGCGGTCCTCCTGCATCGTAACGGCGCGCCGCGGATGCTGTCTGTTTAAATGCCCGCGCGCCGAACGCGCAAAGGTCTGCGGTTCGTGACGTCACTCATGTTGATTGGTATCGCGATGGCAAGGAGCAGGGGTGCTCTTCATCGTCAGAAATATTCCAAGGCGGAATGCGGTGCTGCCAGCGTATCTGGCTTTGGTATGCACCTTTGCCAGTCGTGCGCGTCAATTGAGGTTTAAGTGAGGTCGCGCTTTCGATCAGCAGTTGTGCGTGCATAAAGGGCCCGTAATCGTCTGTATGGCGCGGGCTGTTCTGCGAATGACGCAATCCGGTTTGACCGGGCAGGTGGCCTCCGGTAAACAGAAGGAACGTGCGACGGTGCCCATCATGGTGGGCTGAAAGAGCGTCCGGTGCGGCCGACCCAGTCAGGGGGCTTCATCCGGTGCTGTCCAGACCGCTTCGAAGCTTATGGCTGTCGAAGGCCCCGGCGCATCGTGATCGTGCGGCTCGGGAGGCGCGTTTTGTGATGCATCTGGATATCGGCGATCAGGCAGGCCGAAGGCCGCTCGTTCTGGGCCTTGGCTGCGAGCGCGGCGCGCCTTGCGACGAGGTGATCCTGCTGGCCGAGGAGGCGTTACGCCTCGCGGGTCTCGATCGCCGTTGGCTGACCGGGCTTGCCTCCTTGGACAGCCGTATTGCGGAACCGGCGATGATGGCCGCCGCCGCGCATTTTTCCGTTCCTTTCGTGGTCTTCGATGCTGGCACGCTGGAGGCACAATCTCCGCGGCTGCAAAACCCGTCGGAGATCGTCTTTGCCTTGACGGGCTGCCATGGCGTGGCGGAAGCGGCGGCCCTGGCTGCAACAGGCAGGTCTGGCGCGCTGATCGTTCCGAAGATCAAGTCGTCGCATGCGACGGCCGCCATCGCTCGTGGGGGCTTTGTCGAATCAAGTCAACAGGTTGCTGCCGGATGCTGGCAAAGTGAATCCGTATCTTCACATCGCGAATCAAGGCTGCCCATGTCCATGGTATCAGGTGCGACGCCATGACAGACGCCGTGTTTTCAGGCCTGCCCGAATTGGCGCCGGGCTCGGTCTGGCTGGTTGGTGCTGGTCCCGGTGATCCCGGACTGTTGACCTTGCATGCCGCCAATGCGCTGCGCCAGGCCGATATCATCGTCCATGATGCGCTAGTGAACGCCGATTGCCTGAGCCTGGCCAAGCCCGGTGCCGTTCTGGAATTTGCCGGAAAACGCGGCGGCAAGCCGTCGCCGAAACAGCGTGATATTTCCCTGCGGCTGGTCGAACTGGCACGGCAGGGCAACCGCGTGTTGCGGCTGAAGGGCGGCGATCCCTTCGTTTTTGGCCGTGGCGGCGAGGAAGCTTTGACACTGGTCGAACACGGCATCCCGTTCCGCATCGTGCCGGGCATCACCGCCGGCATCGGCGGCCTTGCCTATGCTGGCATTCCGGTCACACACCGGGAGGTCAATCATGCGGTGACGTTCCTGACCGGGCATGATTCTTCCGGCTTGATTCCCGACCGCATCCATTGGGAAGGCATCGCCAAAGGCTCGCCGGTGATCGTCATGTATATGGCGATGAAGCATATCGGCCAGATCGCCGCCAATCTCATCTCTGCCGGGCGCTCACCGGACGAACCGGTCGCCTTCGTCTGCAATGCCGCGACGCCGCAACAGACGGTGCTGGAAACGACGCTTTCGCGGGCCGAGGCAGAGGTCGTTGCCTCCGGGCTTGAACCACCCGCTATCGTCGTCGTCGGCGAGGTGGTGCGCCTGCGGGCATCGCTCGACTGGCTGGGCGCGCTCGACGGCCGGGTTCTCACATCCGATCCGCTGTCGAGCCGGGTCTACAAGGACCCGGCATGAGCGGTCTTCTGATCGCGGCGCCATCGTCCGGCTCCGGCAAGACGACGGTGACGCTCGGATTGATGCGGGCTTTGCGCAATCGCGGAATTTCGCTGGCGCCCGGAAAGGCCGGGCCGGATTACATCGATCCCGCTTTCCATACGGCCGCGAGCGGCAAGATTTGCCTCAACTACGATCCATGGGCAATGCGTCCGGAGCTGCTTCGCGTCAACGCGGCAATATCGACTGCAGGCGGCGAAGCTCTGATCATCGAGGCGATGATGGGGCTCTATGACGGCGCGATCGACGGCACCGGCTCGCCTGCCGATCTGGCCGCGATGTTGGGGCTTTCCGTTATCTTGGTGGTCGATTGCGGCCGCATGGCGCAATCGGTCGCGGCTCTCGTGCGCGGCTACGCCATGCACCGCGCTGATGTGCATGTGTCGGGCGTCATCCTCAACAAGGTCGGCAGCGATCGTCACGAAACGATGCTGTGCGCGTCGTTGGATGCCATCGGCATGCCGGTGCTTGGCGTCTTGCGGCAGGATACTGCCCTGAAACTGCCCGAACGCCATCTTGGCCTCGTGCAGGCTGGAGAGCATGGTGCGCTGGATACTTTCATCGAACATGCCGCGATGCAGGTCGAACACGGCTGTGATCTGGATGCCATCCTGTCCTTGGCCCAATCCTGCCCGGCGACAAAGCCTATCGCTGATGTCCCCCTGTTAAAACCGCTTGGGCAGAGGATCGCCATCGCCCGTGATATCGCCTTTGCCTTTTGTTATGAACATCTGCTGTCCGGCTGGCAGCGCGCCGGTGCCGAGTTGACCTTCTTTTCGCCGCTGGCCGACGAGATGCCTGCTGAGGATGCCGACGCCGTTTATCTGCCGGGCGGTTATCCCGAGCTTCAAGCGGGGCTTTTGGGCGATGCCGGACGGTTCAAGTCCGGCATGGCGGTGGCGCGGGATCGTGGCGCGCGCATTTTCGGTGAATGCGGTGGCTACATGGTGCTGGGCGAGGGGCTTGTCGCCGCCGATGGCAAGCGCTACGGAATGCTCGGTTTCCTGCCGCTCGAAACCAGTTTTGCCGAACGCAGACGGCATCTGGGCTACCGGCGGGTCACTCCGCTCGATCCTAGTTTTTTCGATGGTCCGCTGATGGCGCATGAATTTCACTATGCCACGATCCTGTCGGAAGGCGCTGCCGACCGGCTGTTCGATACGGCCGATGCCGCAGGCACGCGGCTTGGTCCTGCCGGGCTGCGTCGCGGACAGGTTGCCGGTTCCTTCATGCATCTCATCGACACGGACCGATCCGCATGACTGCGCCGATTGTGCATGGCGGCGGCGTAACGGAGGCGGCTGCGGCGTTCGGTGGCAGACCCGAAGACTGGCTGGATCTTTCGACAGGTATCAACCCCAATCCTGTGGCTTTGCCAGATGTCCCGATCCAGGCCTGGCACCGTCTGCCGGATCGCCATCTGGTGGACAGGGCGCGATACGCGGCTGCGCGCTACTATCGAAGCGATGACAGTCTGCCGCTTCCCGTTCCCGGCACCCAATCGGTCATTCAGCTCCTGCCGCGCCTCGTCGCGCCGGGCAGGCGCATCGCCATATTCGGTCCGACTTACGGCGAATATGCGCGGGTGTTTACCTGTGCCGGTTTCGCGATCGACGAAATCTTGACGCCCGATCAACTGACGCCGGATCATGGGCTGGCCGTTCTGGTCAATCCCAACAATCCGACCGGCCGCGCCTTCCTGCCATCCGATGTGCTTGAGATGACGCAACGCATGAAGGCTAATGGCGGATTGCTGCTGGTCGACGAAGCGTTTGGCGATACCGAGCGGCATGTGAGTGTGGCAGCGCAGGCTGCCGGCCATGACAATCTCACCGTCTTCCGTTCTTTCGGCAAATTTTTTGGGCTGGCGGGGCTGCGGCTCGGTTTCGTGATCGCTGCGGAGCCGGTACTTTCTGCGTTTCAGGAATGGCTCGGCCCTTGGGCGGTGTCGGGACCGGCGCTGGTGATGGCGACCGAACTGATGGGCGGTGACACGCGGCCGCTCCAGTCGCTGATCCTTGCGCGCAAAGAAGGTCTTGATGCTGTCTTGCGTCAAGCCGGGATGACGATCATCGGTGGCACGCCGCTTTTTACCTTGATTGACGATGAACGGGCATCAGAGCTGCACGCACATCTCTGCCGCGAGCGGATTCTGACGCGAAAATTCGGCTATGCGCCTTCCTGGCTGAGGATTGGGCTTGCACCCGATGCGGCAGGCGATACACGTTTGGCGGATGCCCTGCGCAGCGCGCACTTCGCCTGAACGGACCCTTTTATGTCGACCGGAATTCTGCTCGTCCTGATCGCCGCTCTTCTGCTCGACCGGATTGTCGGCGATCCCGATTGGCTCTGGCGCCGGTTGCCGCATCCGGTGGTGCTTTTCGGTGCGATGATCGGCTGGTGCGACCGGACGTTCAACCGCAAGCGTCTGGGTGAGGACGCCTTGCGGATCAGTGGCGTTCTGGTCATTGCCGGTTTGCTGCTGTGGAGCCTGTTTTGTGGCTGGCTGCTGCACAAGGNNGTTGATGCAGATCGGGATTTTCGGCTGGCTGCTTGAGGCGATCATTGTTGCGGTATTCCTTGCCCAAAAAAGCCTCGCCGACCATGTTTCACGGGTGGCCACCGGTCTTCGCAACGGCGGGCTTGAGGGAGGCCGCAGGGCTGTGTCGATGATCGTCGGACGCGATCCGGAAACTCTGGATGAGCCCGCCGTGTGCCGTGCGGCGATCGAAAGCCTGGCGGAGAATTTTTCCGACGGTGCCGTCGCTCCGGCCATCTGGTATGCATTGCTCGGCCTGCCCGGGCTGCTGGCCTACAAGATGCTCAACACCGCCGATTCGATGATCGGTCATAAGAGCCCGAAATATCTCCATTTTGGCTGGGCTTCGGCCCGCCTCGACGATCTCGCCAATATCCCGGCGGCGCGGCTGTCGATCCTGTTGATTGCTGCCGGTGCCGCGTTGACAACCGGGCGGCGCACGGCCGGCAATGCCCTTGGCGTGGCATTGCGTGACCACGGTCTGCATCGTTCGCCCAATTCCGGCTGGCCGGAAGCCGCAATGGCGGGCGCGCTGGACGTGCAGCTGGCCGGCCCAAGAATTTACGCCGGCACGCTGGTCAACGAGCCGATGATCAACGGAGCGGGTCGGTCGGTTGCAACCGTGGCCGATGTAGAGACCGGCGTTTCCATATTCTATGGCGCGTGCGGGGCGCTTCTAGTCCTGACTGCGATTGCGGCCGTTCTCGACAGTATAGTTTGACGTCTCTACTCCAGACAAAAAATTTCATCGGCGCGTATTAACGCAGAATTTTCCAATTGTCTTAAACGTCTATCATTGCAAAGACTGTAAAGTCTGTGCCGTGTTGGGACACCAGTAAAAAGGTGATTACTTTTCGGAGAGGATTTTTCATGCGTAAATTCTTCGTTGTCTTTTTGGCGATTGTATTGTTGCAATTTTATTCTCCTGCCGCATTCGCTGCCAATCTTGTTGCAAGGATCAGCCTGTCTTCTCAAACCATGACCGTGTCACAGAATGGTTTTGTCCGCTATCGATGGAAGGTTTCGACTGCGCGCAAAGGCTATGTCACGCCGCAGGGAAGCTGGAGCGCCAAATGGCTGTCGCGAGACCATCGCTCGCGCAAGTATGACAATGCGCCGATGCCCTACGCGGTATTCTTCAACGGCGGTTATGCCGTTCACGCCACCTTCGACCTCAAGCGCCTTGGCCGTCCCGCTTCGCATGGCTGTATCCGGCTGCATCCGGAAAATGCCGCAGAGTTTTTCGCGCTGGCCAGTGCGTATGGGTTGAAGAACACCAAGATCGTCGTAACACGCTGATCGAGAAAATTTTCGCTTTTGGGCCGGCGGTAGTGCCAGCCCAAAAAAACTGTTTTCAGCACTCAGTTCAGGTCTATGACGATCTTGCCAAAGGCACCCCGATCGAGATGGTCGAGTGCCTGATGCAAATCTTCCAGCGGATAGCGGGCATCGATGACCGGTTTGATACCCGTCGAATCAATGACACGGACGAAATCCTCCAGGGAGCGCCTGTGGCCGACGCTGATCCCCTGGATGATTGGCGATTTTAGCAGCAGCGGTCCTGCAGGTCCGGCGACTTCAAAACCTTCGAAAACGCCGATGACCGAGATCTGTCCATGCACGGCAATCGCTCGGATCGATTGACCGAGATTCTGTCCGCCGGCGATTTCCAGAATGTGATGCGCGCCCTCGTCTCTGGTGATCCGGTAGACGGCTTCCACCCAGTCTTCCTTGCTGCTGTTGATGCCGTGATCGGCGCCGAGCGCCTTGGCCCGTTCCAGCTTGCCGTCGTTGCGGGAAGTCACAATGACATTGGCGCCATGGGCCTTGGCGATCTGCAGTCCGAACAGGGCAACGCCGCCGGTGCCTTGGACGAGCACGGTCGATCCGGCTTTGAGCTTGCCGAGTTCGATCAGCGCGAACCAGGCGGTGAGGCCTGCGACGGGCAGGGTGCTTGCCTCGGCATCGTCAAGGCTGTGCGGTGAGGCGGCAAACCAGCCTTCCGGAAACACGACATAATCGGCAAGCACGCCCTGATAGGCGCCACCAAGGGTCTTGTAGGCCGGCGTGCGGGCATTGCCATTGTCCGCAGCGTCGATCCAGTCCGGCTTGAACATGGATATCGCCCGGTCGCCGGGCTTGAAGCGGGTGACGCCCGATCCGATCGCATCGACCACACCCGCCATGTCGGATGCGGGAACGAAGGGGGTGGGAAGCGTCAGTCCCATGCCGGTTTCGATCACCAGCTTGTCGCGATAATTCAGTGAAACGGCCGATACCTTCACCCGGATTTCGCCCGGTCCCGGTTCAGGGATCGCCACGGTTTCCAGTTTCAGATTGTCGCGGCCGATGGCCGCCATCGACCAGCGCCTCATTGTTTCCGTCATGTGTCGTCTCCTGATTTTGGGTTTGGTTCAAGCATGAGGCGACGTTAGCATTGCGTTCTGTTCTCCAGTGGCGATATGATTTCCAAGGATTGGTTCCTTGAAGGCTACAAATGAGATGAACGATCGCTTGAATGGCGTGTCCGTGTTTGTCGAGGCGGTTGAGGCCGACAGCTTTTCCGCCGCAGCGCAGCGGTTGAATTTGTCGCGGTCGGCGGTCGGCAAGACCATTGCCCGGCTGGAAGAACGACTCGGCGCCCGTCTGTTTCATCGCACCACGCGCAGCCAGACGCTGACGGAAGACGGTCAGGCTTTTTACGAACGTTGCCTTCGGGCATTGGAGGAATTGCGGGCAGGCGAAGCCATGCTCGAATCGGGTCGGAAAGAAGTTGCGGGGCGGCTTCGGGTGTCGATGCCGGTGCTTTTCGGCCGCCACTGCGTTGCGCCGATCCTGCTCAAGCTTGCCGGTGAGCATCCGAAGCTCGAACTGGACCTGAATTTCACCGACAGCCAGGTCGATATCGTCGAGGACGGGTTCGATCTCGCCATCCGCAACGGTCCTCTCGGCGAATGGTCGGGGCTGATGACGCGCCGGCTGGCACATCAGCGCATGACGGTCTGTGCCTCTCCGGACTATCTGCGTATTCACGGCACACCACAGAGCAGGGACGAATTGCCGGATCATCATGCGATCCTTTATGCCCGCTCCGGGCGGGTCCGTTCATGGCTGTTTCCAGTGGACGGCGGGCCTGACGCCGAAATCCTGCCGGCCTCGCGCATGCGTTTCGATGACCTGGAGATGATCGCCGATGCAGCGGTCGCAGGGCTCGGCCTTGTCTGGCTGCCCTGCTGGCTTGTTCAGGACAAGGTGCGCGACGGCCGTCTTGTCCGGCTGTTTACGGACGAACGCCGCCTGTCCTTCGATTGCCACGCCGTCTGGCCACAAACGCCACATCTGCCGCTGCGTGTCAGGCTCGCAATCGATGCCCTGGCTGCCGATCTGCCGGCCGCAACAGGCCTTTGAAGGGCTTTATGACAAGGCTTGGCTTGATGTTTGGGCAACACAGCGGGCATAATCGCAACTCTTGCACCCAAGGCCATTGGCTTTTCAGCCGCATTTACCTATAGGTTCGCCAAACATGTATTCTAAAGAGGTATGCGCGTGACAGCTACATTCGACAAGGTTGCCGACATCATTGCGGAAACGAGCGAAATCGATCGCGAGACGATAACGCCGGAAAGCCACACAATCGACGATCTGGGCATCGACAGCCTGGACTTCCTCGACATCGTCTTTGCGATCGACAAGGAATTCGGCATCAAGATCCCGCTCGAGCAGTGGACGCAGGAAGTCAACGAAGGCAAGGTTTCGACGGAAGAATATTTCGTCCTGAAGAACCTCTGCGCCAAGATTGACGAGCTGAAGGCCGCCAAGGGCTGATGACGATATCGCGTGTTTGACACGCGAGAACACGTGCATGAGTGATATCAATGCCGCCTGTCGCGTGGACTGCGCTTGACAGGCGGCATTTGCGTTTTTACTTGACGGTCGCATGATCGCGACACCGGACCGGTTTCGGGCGGGGTCATGCGCGGATTTGAAATCCGGAATGTCAGGCGCTCCTTTCCAAGCGCCGCGTTTCGGGCCAAGCTGGATTTGCTCCTGATGCTCCTTGAATATTTTCAGATGATCGATCGGGTCGAAACGGTCGATCTCAATGCCAAGACGCTGACGGCGCGTTCTGTGGTTCCGGCCAAAAGTCCCGTCTTCGAAGGCCATTTTCCCGGCTACCCGCTGGTTCCCGGCGTGCTTCTGATCGAGACGATGGCGCAGGCCTGCGGTTTTCTGGTGCTGGCTGTCACCGATTTCGCCGCCATGCCGTTCCTGATGTCGGTCGACAGCGCCAAGATGCGGACCTTCGTCGAACCGGAAGCGGTGCTCGACATTGAGGCCTTCCTCGAACATGACGGCTCTGGCTTTGCCGTCGTCAAGGCAAAGATCACGTCGCAGGGCAAGAAGGTCTGCGACGCCCAGCTGAAACTGCGCACCATGCCGTTCGATCAGGTGCCGCTCGGCCCGATCGTCAAGAAGCGTGCCGAAGAAGTGGGGCTGCTTTCTGCAATCGCTGCCTCGGCTACGACGGGGGAATGACGATGAGCAAATCCGCCAATGATGTTGTGATCACCGGTGTCGGTATCGTCACCAGCCAGGGTGCCGGCACCGAGGTGCACACAGCCCTTCTGACGGCCGGAGAGCCGCCTGTCGTGCGTGTCGAGACCGAGCGTTTCGCGCCCTATCCGGTGCATCCATTGCCGGAGATCGATTGGTCCCAGCAGATCGCCAAGCGTGGCGACCAGCGGCAGATGGAAAACTGGCAGCGCCTCGGCGTCTTCAGTGCCGGCCTGGCGCTCGACGATGCCGGCTTCAAGGACGATCTGGACGCCTGCGGCAGCATGGACATGATCGTGGCAGCCGGTGGTGGCGAGCGCGACATCAATGTCGATTCGCTGATTGTCGATGAAGCGCTGAAGCGCAACGACCGCGAACAGTTGCTCAACGAAAAGCTGACCACGGAACTGCGCCCGACGCTATTCCTGGCCCAGCTGTCCAACCTGATGGCTGGCAACATTTCCATCGTCCACAAGATCACCGGCTCGTCGCGCACCTTCATGGGCGAAGAGGGCGCCGGTATCTCGGCGATCGAGACTGCCTTTGCCCGGATCAAGGCCGGACAATCGACCCACACGCTGGTCGGTGGCGCGTTTTCGGCCGAGCGTCAGGACATGATCCTGCTGATCGAGGCTGTTCAGGGCCATGCGCTCGGTGAACATCACCCGATCTGGTCGCGCAAGCCTGAAAACGGCGGCGGCATGATCACCGGGTCGGTCGGCGCGTTCCTGATACTTGAATCGCGTGAACATGCCGAGGCCCGCGGCGCCCGCATCTATGCAACGATCGATGCCGTCGGTGGCGATCGCGGCAGCCGCGAGGGCGATCGCCTTGAGCAGCGCCTGAAGTATCTTTCCGAGCCCGCAGCCAACCTGGATCCGTCCACGACGGTGGTGTTTTCTGGCACGACCGGTTTTCATGCGCTTGCAGCCCGCGAAAAAGCGTTTCTTGACGCGCAATTCCCGAAAGCTGCCGTGCGCGCCTATGGCGGTCTTGTCGGCCATGGGCTTGAATCGCAGTTTCCGCTCGGTCTCGCCTTCGCCGCGCTATCGCTCGGGGCGGGTGCCAAGGTGCCGCCATTCGATCCGGCGGGCGAAGCCCTCATGCAAAAGCCTGCAAAGACAGCGATCGTCACGACGATCGGTCATGCGCGCGGCGAAGGCATCGCCGTGCTTTCGGCAGAACAATAAGGAGCGGCAGATATGACCAGCGCTTACAAGGATCATCTCGGCCGCCCGCTGATCGCCGTCACCGGCATGGGCGTCATCACCTCGCTCGGCCAGGGTGTCGAGGACAACTGGAAGGCGTTGACCTCGGGCGTTTCCGGGATTCACAAAATCACCCGGTTCCCGACGGAAGGCCTGTCGACCCGAATCAGCGGAACCGTCGACTTCATTGATATTCCAGCCGAAAACTCCGTCGAGCGTTCCTATGCTTTCGCACGCGAAACGACGGCGGAGGCTTTGGCACAGGCCGGCCTTTCCGGCGATTTCAACGGGCCGCTGTTTCTCGCGGCGCCGCCGATCGAGCCGGAATGGAGCGCCCGGTTCGAACTTGCCGACCGTTCGCCGCCATCGCAGAAGCCGGGCGACGCCTATGACCGTTTCCTCGCCGCCATGCGTGACCGTGCCGATCCGGTGTTCCATGAGGCTGCGTTGTTTGGTGCCATCTCCGAGCGCCTGTCCGACCGGTTCGGAACGCGCGGATTGCCGGTGACCTTGTCGACGGCCTGTGCCTCGGGCGCAACCGCCATCCAACTCGGTGTCGAAGCGATCCGCCAGGGCCGTACCGACCGGGCGCTGACGGTTGCCACAGATGGTTCGGTCAGTGCCGAGGCGCTGATCCGCTTTGCACTGCTTTCGGCTCTTTCGACCCAAAACGATCCGGCGGAGCGGGCCTCAAAACCCTTCTCCAAGGATCGTGACGGCTTCGTTATTGCCGAAGGGGCGGCAACTCTGGTGCTGGAATCACTGGAAGCAGCGGTCGCGCGCGGCGCAAAAATCTACGGCATCCTGAAAGGCTGTGGCGAAAAGGCCGATTCGTTCCATCGCACGCGCTCTTCTCCAGATGGCGGCCCGGCGATTGCGACGATCCGCGCAGCGCTTGCCGATGCTGGTCTAAGCGAAGGCGATATCGGCTATATCAACGCCCATGGCACATCGACGCCTGAAAATGACAAGATGGAATATGGCGCGATGCTGTCGGTGTTCGGCGAAGCGCTGCCGTCCATTCCGGTGTCGTCGAACAAGTCGATGATCGGTCACACATTGACAGCTGCCGGTGCGGTCGAGGCGGTATTCTCGCTGCAGACGATCCTGACCGGCACCGTGCCGCCGACGATCAACTATCAGAACCCCGATCCGTCTATCGTTCTCGATGTCGTGCCGAATGTGAAGCGGGATGCGCAGGTGACTGCCGTCCTGTCGAACTCTTTCGGCTTCGGTGGCCAGAACGCCAGCCTTGTCATGGCGGCCGAACCGGCCTAATCGGACATCATATTTTTTCGAGGCAATACGCCTCGGGCTCAAGGACTTATATCATGCGCGCTCTGCAACTGGTCGATGACCGCAAGCTGGAAATCACCGATCTTCCTGAGCCGGAAGCACCCGGTCCCGGTGAAGTCACCCTTCGCGTCAAGGCCGTTGCGCTCAATCATATCGACGTCTGGGGCTGGCGCGGCATGGCCTTTGCCAAGCGCAAGATGCCGCTGGTGATCGGAGCCGAAGCGTCCGGAGTGGTCGATCAGATCGGCCCTGGCGTCTCCAACGTCCTGCCGGGACAGCTTGTCTCGATCTATGGCGCGCGCACCTGCGGCCTCTGCCGTCCCTGCCGCGAAGGCCGCGACAATCTCTGTGAACATGTCGGTGGCGTGCACGGCTTCCATCTCGATGGCTTTGCCCAAGAGAAAGTCAATCTTCCGGCGCGCCTTCTGGTTCCGGCTCCTCCGGGCGTCGATGCGGTGGCTGCGGCCGTGGCACCGGTGACGTTTGGTACGGTCGAGCATATGCTGTTCGACAATGCCAAGCTGGAGCCCGGCGAAACCATCCTCATTCACGCTGGCGGTTCCGGTATCGGTTCGGCGGCGATCCAGCTGGCCAAGAAGATCGGCTGCACCGTCATCACCACGGTCGGATCGGACGACAAGATCGAGAAGGCCAAGGCACTTGGCGCCGATCACGTCATCAACTACCGCAAGGACCGTTTCGAAGGCGTGACGCGCAAACTGACCAAGAAGAAGGGCGTCGATGTCGTCTTCGAACATGTCGGCAAGGATACCTTTGCAGCGTCCATGTTCGTTCTGAAGCGCGGCGGCCGTCTGGTGACCTGCGGCTCGACCTCCGGCGTTTCCACCGAAATGAACCTGATGATGCTGTTCCAGCAGCAGTTGAAACTGTTCGGCTCCTTCGGTTGCCGGATGGAGAACATGGCCAACGCCATGCAGAAGATGGCGCGCGGGCTCGTTCACCCTGTCATCGATACCGAGGTGGGTTTCTCGGAGATCGACAAGGCGCTGGAGCGGATGGAAACCCGCCAGGTCTTCGGCAAAATCATTCTGCGGATGGACTGAACACCGTGCGCATGCTGATTACACGATTGGTTCTGTCGGCAGAGCGTTTCCGCCAGTGGTCGATTGCCCAGTTCGTCTTTGTGTTGCTGGGCGCGCTCAAGCTGTTTCCGGCCAGAGGGGCCATCGAGTTTTCCGCCCGCTTCACGCGCTGGCTTGGGCCGAAGCTGAAACATCGCCACAAACTGACGATGACCAATCTTCGCAATGCCTTTCCGGAAATGAGCGAGGTGGAGATCGAGGCGATCGCGCTGGAAAGCTGGAGCAGCATCGGCCGGCTTGCGGCTGAATATGTATTCCTCGATGAACTGTTTGATTTCGATCCGGAAAACCCGAAACCGGGCCGGATCGAGGTCTCCGGTATTCCATTGTTCCTGGAACTCCGCGACAATCCGCGTCCCTTTATTGTCTTCACCGCCCATACCGGCAATTTCGAGCTGCTTCCGGTGGCAAGTGCTGCGTTCGGGCTGGACGTGACGGTGCTCTTCCGGCCGCCGAACAATCCCTATGTTGCGAAAAAGGTTTTCGATTTCCGCAAGCAGCGCATGGGCAATCTGGTTCCCTCGCATGCCGGCTCGTCGTTCACGCTGGCACGCAAGCTCGAGGCCGGCGGTGCTGTCGGCGTGCTGGTCGATCAGAAATTTCGTAAAGGCCTGATGACGAAATTCTTCGGCCGCGATGTTCGCACCAATCCGTTGCTGGCAAAGCTGGTGCGGCAGTTCAATTGCGAAGTCTATCCGGCCCGTTCCATCCGCTTGCCGGATGGGCGCTTCCGTCTTGAGCTGGAGCCGGCGATCGATATTCCGCGCAAGCCCGACGGCAGTGTCGACGTCAATGCGACGGCGCAGGTGCTGAATGACAAGGTCGAAAGCTGGGTGCGCGAATATCCGGGCCAGTGGCTTTGGTACCATGACCGGTGGCATATCAAGAAAAACTTGAAGGACTGACGGTATTCTTCGCCCTCCTGAGAACTGGGCAGGCGGTCAAACTATCTGCACGGCATCCACGGATGGATGAGTGAGGCTTCACTTTTTTGTGCGTGCGGCGATTAATCTTTCTGTATATTGGGTGTCTGCGCGCCGTAGATGCAGCTTTGGTTGCAGAAATCGGCGCGCATTAGGCTGTATTTTATATTAGTGTCCAAAAATAAGTTCACCGGAAACGTTTCAGGTGATTTTTCCGGTGTTGAACAGCACCATTTTGAGTGTAAACTTCAGGTGTTACTATAGGACGATTGCAAGCGCTTCGGGTCTGTAAACATAGCGCCTTCAATCGATTTGATTTTTGATTGCGTTCAATTTTCCGAGCTTTTTGGCTGATATGGAAGATCGAATGGGAGTGGGGTGGAAATTGAAGGCACTGATCGAGCTCTTCTGGTTCAAATATTCTCAGCTGCAGTATGCGGTTAAATCCGGTGATGATCTGCTGATCGGCATTCTCGATCGCGAGATCGATCCGGTTCTGACCGCGATCTATGAAGAGAAGGCGGATACCGTCGCTGACGCGCGCCTGCAGTTCCAGTTCGTCCTCGATCTGCTGCGCAAGGAAGCCGACGATGTGTCAAGCGTGATGCGTCAGCGCGATGTGCTGCAGATGCTGGCCGATCGTTATTTTGCCGCTGATAGCAATGCTGTCGCCGGAAAGCCGTGGATGTCGCCACGTCCGACTGTCGCAGCACGCAAGGGCCGGGCCGACGAAGGGTTTCTCAACGAAGCGATCCTCGACTGTTTGCCGGACCGGATCGCGGTCATCACGCCGGATTACCGCTACCTCTACACCAACCCGGTCAACGCGGCCCGGCTGGAAGAGCGGCCGATGGATCTTGTCGGCCGCCATATTGTCGAGTTCGTCGGCATCCAGCGCTTCGAGCAGCGGGTCAAGCCCAATCTCGACAAGTGTTTTTCCGGTGAACTGGTCGATTATACCTTCGCCAAGGATGTCGGGAGCCGCACGATCGTGGTGCGCTGCCGGATGACGCCTTGCATGTCGGGCACGGGTAAGGTCATCGGTGCCATCCTGGTGCTGCAGGAAATCGCCGACCGCCGCCGCTCGATCGCGGCCTGAGGAAAGGCGAGGGCGCTTGCCCTCGCTCAATGCTCGTTGACAGTTACTTGTCTGACCAAACTGCCAGTTCGTAACCATCCGGATCCTGGAAGTGGAAGCGTCTTCCACCCGGGAACGAGAAGGTTTTGACGACGATACGGGCACCGTGCGCTTCGAGCCGTGCCTGTGTCTCTGTGAGGTCGTCGGCATAGAGAATGATCAACGGGCCGCCGGGTTTCGGTGTTCCCGTGGTCAAGCCGCCCGTCAGCCGGCCATCGGTGAATTCGCAATATTGCGGACCATAATCGGTGAACGACCAGCCGAATGCTGAGCCGTAAAAAATCTTCGAGCGCGCAATATCGGTCACTGCAAACTCGATATTGTCGATCTGGCGGTCCGTGCCCTTCTGTCCCATGGGAATGCTCCTTTATGCTTCCAGTCGTTCTTTCAATGCGTTGAGGTCCTTTTGGACCCAATCGGCATCGCTGTCGAATTGTTCGGTGCTCATCTCCGGCTGTTTCAACAGCGTGAACATCACCTCCGCTGCGCAGCCGTTCGGGATGACGCGCAGGGCGTTGTGCACCTGAAGCCCCGTTTCCAGTGTCACGAGGTGGTCGAGCACGCCAAAATCGTTGAGGGGCGTGAAGCGGACGCGGGCCTTCCCGAGCGCGCCATGTGCCACCCAATCCTTGCCATCCGGCTCTAAGCCTGTGGCAAGGCCGGATGCCCAGAGCGGCATGTTTTCCGGCTTGGCCGCAAACGCATAGACGTCGCGCCAGTTTCTTTCGATCGTGATGTGGATGATTTTTGCTTCCATTGCAGGCACGCTGTTTCCTCCGTTCAAACCGTTGCCGAATATACCGCCACCGTGACGCGGCAGATTGAACAAAACGGACGATCAGGCCGCAGACTGCTGCCTGATTTCTGCAGGAGAAAAGCCGCTCAGCACCTGAACCTCGCGGCACATATGTGCCTGATCGGCATAGCCCGCATCGACTGCCAGGATGGACAGGGGGTCCCGCCGATTCGTCCTCAACAGCGATAGAAGTCGCTGGAAGCGCAGGATACGGTCGAGTGTCTTGGGGCCGTACCCGAAATGCTCAAGGCAACGCCGCCGGAACGTTCGTTCGCCGTAGCCAAGCGTCCGCGAGAGAGTTTCGATCGTCGGCGGGCCGCTGTTGCTCCGGCGTGCAAGATGTTCGAATGTTTGGTGCATATCCTGGGAGGGCGCGGTCACATCGGCTGACCTCCGTTCAAGGGTGCCTTGCAACAATGCCAGCCTTTCTGCGGTCGATGCTTTCCCGCACAGTCGTTCATGCAATTCGTGGCCATCGGCTCCCCAGACGTCGGCTAGCGCTACCGTCTGCCCGGTGATCTCGGCCATTGAGAGTTTGAGCCAGTTGGCGGCAGCGCCTGGCTGAAAGCGCATACCGATGACGGTTTCACCTGCCTGCAAGGGTGGAAAGGCTGTGGTTCTATCAGGGCCGGCGACGAAAAGTCCTTGCCTTGACCATATGATGTCGCTGCAGCCATCCGGCACGACGGCAACGTTTTTGTCGAAATCTGACGGCAGCCTGTGGGACCATGTGCAGCGGAAATGAACGGCCAATGCAGCCACCGGCTGTTGCTCGCTGTATGTCCCGGGAGACGAGGCCAGAACCAAATCTTTTCGCCTGATCTTCAATGGCGGCCCTCTTTGTTTTACCGTTATCGGCGTGGTTTTCCCAGCGCGATGCTCAAGGCTTCAAAGCCTATCCCATCGCACCGGAAAAGTATCACTTTTGACAACAATCACTTGTCGTTAATCGATTTGAATGCCAAAACTCCCTCAGCATCCGCAGAGCGTGTTCAGGCATCCGCAGCCGAACAAAATCACCCTGCAAGTTCAATCTGGTGGAGCCGTGCGCACGCCCAGCCGGGCTTTGGCACCTTCACTGTCCAACGGAGGCACATACGTGGCACAGGCAGAAATCGGCCTTATCGGTCTTGGCGTTATGGGATCGAATCTGGCGCTCAACATTGCCGAAAAAGGCAACAAGATCGCAGTCTTCAACCGCACCGTCGAGGCGACGCGGAAATTCTATGCCGAAGCAGGCAGCCTGCAGAGCCAGATCGTGCCTTGCGAGACCATCGAGGAATTCGTTGCGGCGATCCGCCCGCCACGGCCGATCATCATCATGATTAAGGCCGGTGAGCCGGTTGATCAGCAGATGGAATTGCTCAAGCCTTATCTTGAGAACAACGACATCATGATCGATGCCGGCAACGCCAATTTCCGCGACACCATGCGCCGCTTCGACAACCTCAAGGACAGCGGCCTGACCTTTATCGGCATGGGCGTCTCGGGGGGCGAAGAGGGCGCGCGTCACGGCCCGTCCATCATGGTCGGCGGCAAGGAAGAGTCCTGGAAGCGCGTTGAAAAGGTGCTGACCTCGATTGCTGCGAAATACAACGACGATCCGTGCGTTGCCTGGCTCGGTGAAAACGGCGCCGGC
>UCKS01000073.1 GCA_900473045.1 Hyphomicrobiales bacterium | reverse complement strand
AAGTTTCGGGTCTCAGGTCAATGCCGAGATTTACGACGGCCGGCTGTTCGGCGATCGCTGTTTGCTTCCTCGATCCGATGACAGCTCGTTCTAAGAGTTTTTGATAAAGCCTAACGCCGATCAGCTTCATATGCCCAGCTTGGTCGGTGCCCGCGATATCTCCCGCACCGCGAAGGTCGAGATCCTGCATGCTGATTGCGAGCCCCGCGCCGAGGCGATCATTTCCCACCATGGTCGAGAGCCGCAGTCGCGTTTGCTCGGAAATGTCGTCACCATCGGTCGTGAGAAGGCGTGCTATGCCCTGGGCCTTACCTCGCCCGACACGTCCGCGGAGCTGATGCAGCTGCGCCAGCCCGAACCTGTCAGCGCGCCATATCAAGATCGTGTTGGCGCGAGGCACGTCGAGACCGCTTTCGATAATGTTCGTGGACAGGAGAACATCGCCATCGCCATCGGCAAAGCCCACCATGACATCGTCCATAACCACCGCCTTCATTTTGCCGTGCGCGATCCGGATCGAGAGTTCCGGCAAGAGTTCGCCCAGCATTTTCGCAACTGGTTCGACGTCCGCGATCTGCGGCACCACGAGGTAACTCTGCCCGCCGCGGCGATATTCCCGCATGAGTGCGACCCGTAAAGAGGCGCGATCAAACGCACTGACCGACGTCCTGACCGGTCGGCGCTTCGAAGGGGGCGTTGCGAGTATGCTGACGTCCTGGATACCGATCATGGCCGACTGCAATGTTCGAGGGATCGGCGTCGCCGACATGGTTAGTGTGTGCAAGCGAGGAGCCATCCCCTTCATTGCCTGCTTTTCCCGCATTCCGAACCGATGCTCTTCATCAACGATTAAGAGGCTGAGATGGTCGAAGAAAACATCTCCGGCAAGAATTGCCTGCGTGGCAACGACGATCCGAATTCTGCCATCGCTCAGTCCCAGCTTGACCTCCTTGGCTTCCTTGGGATTGACGACGCGCGATAGCATAGCCACCTCAATTCCTGTCTCAAGAAACCGGCGCTCGAAGGTGATGAAGTGCTGGCGCGCCAGAACGGTCGTTGGCGCGATGATAACGACCTGGCCGCCGGAAAGCGCGACAGCCGCTGCGGCCCGCAACCCAATCTCGGTTTTCCCGAATCCAACATCGCCGCAGATCAAGCGGCTCATGACAGTTCCGGAGGCCAGATCCTTCAGGACAGCTTCGATCGCAGCTGCCTGATCAGTAGTCATCGCATATGGAAAGCGGCGCACAAATTTTGCATATTCCGCTCGAGGCGGAACGAACCGCTCCGACGCCGCCTCCTGTCTGGCCTTTGCGAGCTTCAAAAGATGCCGGACGGCAACGCGAATATCCTTGTCGATGACAGCGCGTCTTTTAGACCAGGCTTGGGTATGGAGCCGGTCGAGTGTCACAGCTTCAGGCGCTGATCCATACCGCCAAAGTTTTCCAACCTCGTCAATTGGAACAAGGAGTGACGCGCCGTCGCGGTATTCGAGCCGGGCAGCGTCCCGCGTAACCCCGTCAACGGTAACGCTTTCCAACGATTTTAAGATGCCAATCCCATGCTCTTCATGGACAACAACATCTCCCAGCCGCAGCTCGGGCTCGGCAAGATCTGCCGCAATATTCGCGGTCTCGGCGCGGTTGCCGAGGACGTCCTTCAACGTAGCTATGGTAAAAGTCGCTAATGCGAAGCCGCTATCCAATGCGCGATCCAGCGTCAAAAGCGCACCGGGCTCAACTGCGTGGCATTCTTCCAACCGCTGATCGGTCGACAATCCGTCTCTGTCTCTCGTTCCAGTCGGCGCTTAAGACCGTCGAACAACTGGCCGCCCCCGGCGAACGCGACGGTACGTCCCGCTCGCTTTTCTGATTTCACGTAATCTATGAACGCTCTACGGGGGTTCAAATCGTCACTGAATTTTGGGAGCGCACGGGTCTCCTGGAGCACAAGATCGAACCCGACAATCCTTTCTACGGCAGCTGCCCATGCGAACCGCCCGAGATATAGCGAGTGCGCCCGTTCGACTAACTCCCCGTCGAAATGCTGTCTCGCCTGCCGCCCATCTTCGATGATATCGAAATAGCTGCTCAGCCGCTCTTCAGCACCGCCTTCAAAGGCTACTTCAATATCGCCCACCATATCAAAGACGGTCGGCATGTTTCCATAAAGCTGAATCAGGCGCTGTTCCGAGACTTCGGGCTGGGGCTTCTGGTCATCGAATTCACCGTCCTCGGCAATCGCTTCCGATGCCGGGCCAACTACCATTACATCCACAGTGCTCGTCGTTCTTTGCGTGGTAGGGTCATAGGTCCGTAGTTCCGCAACCTTCAAATCCTCTATCAAGACAATTCGCATAGGCTTTGACGCACCCGCTGGGAAAATGTCGATCACATCATCTCGGAACGCCAGCTCGCCGGGTTCATCGACGATGCCTTCTTCGATGTACCCGGTGCGGCGTACAAAACGTTCGAACGACTGCCGATCGAAGGCGCCTCCGACTGCGAGCTCGAACGAGTTGTTCTGGATGAGCGGCGCGGGCGGAATGCGCTGAAGCAGCGCATCCAGTGAGGTGATTAGCAGCTTGGGACTTTTAGAGGGTTGGGACCAAATACGCATGGCGTCCATCCGCCGTCCCATCGCTTGCCTCGACGGTGGCACTCGATCATAGGGCAGACAATCCCATGGTGGAAGAACGACGATTTCCTGTTCTGGATCGAGGCATCGGACAGCATCGGCGAGTCTATTGGCGGCTCCTTCGCTCACTGCAACATATCCGCGAGGTCGTTTTGAGGTTGTCATCAGGTCGATGAGCGCGGCTGCGATTAGCGCAGCAGCCGGCTCTTGACTTGGATTTGGATAATCGGCGACGACAGAACCAGTGTCCTCGATGACGCGCAATGCATTCTCCCAGCCATCTCGCCTAAAAAGACCGTCTTCAAGAGGCGCCGACCAATTCGCCGTGCCGCTAAACTAGATTTGTGGCAGATCGTTCCACTGGCATTCAGACATGCCGCCAAATAACAACGGAAACTCGCCACGGTCACTGTAGCGGGTCACCGGTCGCTTTCAGGGATATTTGCACCTGAGGGTCGCCATGCGTCATGATCCCGCCAGCGCAGCCGTCGTCATCATGAAGCATGGCGGCCTCTGAACGGGCTTCAGGGACAGCGTTGTCCGCAACCTGAAACAGCAGCTCGATAAGGTACTGATCCGCCAGTAACGATCAAGGGGAAGAGTCTCGCCTACGCCCGGCTGGAGTTGATGACCGAGTACGAGTTTCGCGCGGGGCCGAACGAGGGTAAGCTCAGGAACGCATCGCCCAAGGGGCTTAGAGATCAGGCTGACGCTGCGACATATGCGAAGTAGCTCAAGGCCGGGCGCCACGGGAACAAAGTCGCCATCGTATGGTTGCTGCCCGACAGTCAGCCGGAGGAAATGTCATGCAGCACTATTTTTTCCATCTGCGGACCACCGACGGCATCGAGCGAGACGATGAAGGCATCACCTTCCCGAGCCTTGATGAGGCAAGAGCCGACGCATTATCCTGCCTTTTCGAGATGGCCTCCGACGATTTTGCGACTGGGCGACAAACCAACCTTCTGGGCATTGACATTACTGACGGCAAACGAACGGTCTTGACATTCGCAAAAATGGGGCACCAAGGAAGTAGTTCATGTATTCCTACGCAGACAGACTTCGAGCCATATCCGGCTTGACAAGCAACTCAACTCGACCATTCGACAGCTGGGTTATCCCACCAAGAATGCGCTGAGGGGCTGGTACCGCGAGTGCGTACAGGATCTCGACCTGCGTGTTCACTCAGTAAGCCGGGCGCCAAAATATTCCGAGGCTCAGAGGCAAGCGGCACTTGAGCACTTTAGCACCCATGATCGCTGCGTCTCTGCGACGATGAGGGCACTTGGCTATCCTGGACGAGGGACCCTAACCGCATGGGTCCGAGAGGCCGTTCCAGAGTAAGCGGTCAGCCGATCA
>UCKS01000072.1 GCA_900473045.1 Hyphomicrobiales bacterium | reverse complement strand
CGGATCCGCCTGTGCCACGCGGCCGGCACCAAGCGAGCCGCCTGCACCGCCGACGTTCTCGACGATGATCTGCTGGCCGAGGTCCTTCGACATGGATTCAGCGACGAGGCGCGCGACCGTATCGGTCGGCCCGCCGGCCGAGAAGGGAACGACCATGGTGATCGTCCGATCCGGGTAGGTCTGGGCATGTGCGGAAAGGGAAATGAGCGAAACGGCAGCAAGGGCCGTCATGCCGAAAATGGCTGTCAGGGTTTTCATCGAAGTCCTCCCGGATGAAATATGTTGCCAGCCGGTGCAGCTCCTCCCGCGCCGATTCTGGATGCTTCATTTGTGGGGCAGGACGGAGAAGCGGCAACCATCCAGCGAGCATACTCGCCTAATTTCGCACTTGGTGCGGCGCAGCATGGGTAGGATTGGGAACATATGCCGCAAAGTGCGGGTGGATTTCCACCCATCCGGGATCACGCAGCGTAGTCGTCATCGCCGACGGACAGTTTTTTATCGAGCCCGTATTTCTGCATTTTTTCGTAGAGCGTCTTTCGCGATATGCCCAGGAGCTCGTAGACGGGCCGCAGTGCACCGCCATGGGCGGAAAGGGCGCTGGCAATGATGCCGCGCTCAAAGTCGGCCACCTTGTCTGCCAGCCGCTGTTTTTCCGGCCTCGGTTGACCCTCGTCCGGCTTCAGGTCGAGCCCAAGGACCAGCCGGTCGGCAGCGTTGCGCAACTCGCGGACATTGCCCGGCCAGGCACGTTCGGCGATCCCGGTGATCAGGCTCGGGGGCACATCGATATCATTGCGCATATAACGGGCGGCGGCTTCGCGGACCAGTTGCAGGAACAGAAGCGGGATATCGGCCTTTCGCTGTGCCAACGACGGGACATGCAGTGTCGCGACATTCAGGCGGTAGAGAAGATCGGCCCGAAAACGGCCGGCCGCGACTTCCGCTTCGAGATTGACCTTGCTGGTGGCAATAAAACGCACGTCGAGCGGCACAACCTCGTTGGAGCCAAGCCGGGTAATCACCCGTTCCTGCAGGACCCGCAGGAATTTGGCTTGTAGATCAAAGGGCAGGGAGCCGATTTCGTCCAGCAGGATGGTGCCACCACGGGCATGTTCAAATTTGCCGTAGCGCGGCCTGATCGCCCCTGGAAAAGCACCGGCTTCGTGGCCGAACAGCTCGCTCTCGATCAGGTTTTCCGGCAGGGCGGCGCAGTTGATGGCAACGAGCGGCCGGTCGGCGCGGGTGCTGATATCGTGCAGCGCCCGGGCAACGACTTCCTTGCCGACGCCGGTTTCGCCGATGATCAGCGTGTCCGCGTCGGTGGCACCGATGGCCCGCAGGCGGTAGCGCAGCTCGACCATCGTCTGTGTGCGGCCGGGCAATCGTGCTTCGATATCGTCGCGCTTGCCGGCGACCGCGCGCAGCCGCCGGTTTTCGAGGACAAGGCTGCGCCGGTCGAGCGCGCGGCGGGCAATGGCTGCCAGATGCTGGGCGGTGAACGGCTTTTCGAGGAAGTCGTAGACACCTTCGCGCATCGCCTTGACGGCCAGCTGTACGTCGCCGTGACCGGTGACGAGGATGACCGGGATTTCGGCGTCGACCTCGCGGATGCGCTGCAGGAGCGTCATGCCATCCATGCCGGGCATGCGGATATCGCTGATGACGACGCCGGAAAAGCTGTAGCCGATCAGTTCCAGCACGTCCTCGGCGCTGGAGAACGTATCGACGTCCAATCCGAACAGGCCGAGTGCCTGCGCGGTCGAGCGTCGCATGTCCTCTTCGTCATCGACCAGCAGCACGCGTGCATCGCTCACTCGGCTGCCTCCTGGGCTGCTGTTGCTGCTTCCAGCTCGATACGGAACACGGCGCCGCCCTCCGGGTGATCTGAGACGGAGAGACTGCCACCGAAATCCTTGACGATATTATAGGAGATGGAGAGACCGAGACCCAACCCCTTGCCGACACTCTTGGTGGTATAAAACGGGTCGAAAATGCGCTCGATGATCGCAGCCGGCACACCCGGTCCATGATCCCTGATCGTCAGGATAATCTTTTCATCCTGACGTTCCGCCAACAGGTGGATGCGCCGGTCGGCAAGACCTTCGACCGCATCCGCCGCATTGGTGATGATGTTGACGAGGACCTGCTGGAGCCGGACGAAACCCGCATGGACCATCACGGCATTGCTCCCGAGCTCTATCAGCAGATCGGCGTCGGCCGTGTGCAGACGGGCAGAGACGATCTCCAGCGTATCGGCGATGACGGCATCAAGTGCCACCGAACCGAGCTTTTCGTTCGGCTTACGGGCAAAATTACGCAGGTGGCGGCTGATCGAGGCCATGCGGTCGATCAGACCGGAAATGCGCCGGATATTGTCGCGGGCTTCCGGCACCCGTTCCAGATCGATCAGCATCGCGGCGCTGTCGGCATAGGTCTTGGCGGCGGCCAGCGGCTGGTTGAGTTCATGGGAGAGGGCGGCCGACATTTGGCCGAGACCTGCAAGCTTGCCCGCCTGGATCAGATCAGCCTGGGTCTTGCGCAGTTCCAGTTCGGTCAGGCGCCGTTCGGCGATTTCCTCTTCGATGCGTTGATTGACAAGAGCGAGGTCTGCGGTGCGTTCCTCGACCCGGTGTTCCAGCTCGTTGCGGGCCTCGATCTGCATGCGCATGCGCTCGGCAAGACGCGCCCGGCGCTGCAGAACGATGGCCAGCGCAAGACCGGCGAGGCAGAGGAAAAGCACGATCGCAATGATGGTGGTGCGGGCCTGGGCGCGGACGGAGGCCGTGTCCATCAGCACATTCACCGTCCAGCCGGCCTCGGGCATGTATTGTGTCAGGATCAGATATTCACGGCGGTCCGCAGTGGTCATGGTCATCAGATGATGGCCATCGAGGGTGCTGCGGGTAATCGGCAACGGCCTGAGCTCCGCCTCGGCGTAGCGCCGCGAGGCCTGCGTCCTCTGCAGGCGGGCGCTGTTCAGCGGCAGGATGCTGGAATAGAGCCATTCCGGGCTGCCGGTCATGAAGACGATGCCTTCCGGGTCGGAGACGAAGATCTTGTATTCGCCGCCACGCCAGGACGTTTCGATCGAATCGATATCGACCTTGAAGACGATGACGCCGCTGATCCGGGCACCGATGCGGATCGGCGAGGCGAAATAATAGCCGCGCTTCAGCGAGGTGGTGCCGAGCGCATAGAAACGCGACTGCCTGCCCATGGCAGCGTCCTGGAAATACGGCCGGTAGCTGAAGTTCTGGCCGATGAAGCTCGCCTTCAAGTCGTAGTTGCTGGCGGCAATGGTGTTCCCGTCGAGGGTTATGACGTAGATATCGGAGGATTCCAACAGGCCATTGATCCCCTTGAGGTAGACATTTGCCGCATCGCGCAGGACCTTGTCATCTGGGTGGGCGATCAGTTCCTTGATATCATCCTGATCGGCAATCAGGGCCGGCAGGGGTTCATAGCGGCTGAGATGTCCACTCAGTGCGGATACCGCCAGGCGCAACGCCGAGCTTGCCTGCAGCGATGCCTCGTCCATATAGCTGCGCGTTGCCCATGCTCCGCCTTGGTACACCACGGCAAAAAGCAGAAGAGGCGCAAGACATAAAGCGGCGAGCAGGCGGTATTTCACGGATTAAAGGCTCCTCCCTCGTTTCCGGCCAGCGGCGATGCCGCCACTGGCTGCGAGTTTAGAGGTCTGCGCGAAAGTTTCCAAGGGCCCTTGTCCGGCCACCGGCGGTTAAGGCTGCTTCACCGGGATGACAGTGCCATCGGAAAAAGCCAGATCCTGTTGTAGACTGGCCGGCAGATGGGCGATTTCGCGCCGGGTTGCTCTGCGCGTTTCAGCGACCTTGCGGGCGTGGAGTTCGTCGCACAGTTGCTGGAGGAGGGGCGCAAACATCTGGCGCATGGCGAATGTGAAGCCGCCGGCGCGCAGCCGAATGGAGTTCGTATCAACCGTTGCCGTGTCGTGTTGCAGGGACATGGGGAAGCTCCTTTCATTGCGTCTTCTATGTTTGCAACTTGACTATCGGCCTCGTTTGAGGTTCAATCAAACGAAATGATGTGATGTTGTTATTCAGAAAATCTGATCCGTGAGGCTCCCATGAATATGATGATGCGGCATGTCCTTCCGCTTCTCGAACTGGACATCCTGAAAACCTTCGTCGCCATCGCCGAGACCGGAAATTTCACGACGGCGGCCGAGACCGTGTACCGGACACCGTCGGCGGTCTCGATGCAGATNNCAGATCAAGAAACTTGAGGAAATGCTCGGCTGCGTTCTGTTCCTGCGCGATGCGCGCTCGGTATCGCTGACGCCGAAGGGTGAAGTGCTGCTCGGGTTCGCGCGACGTATGCTCGCTCTCAACAATGAAGCCGTGTCCCGTTTCCTTCTGCCCGACATGAACGGCGTCGTGCGTGTCGGTGCGCCGGAAGATATCGGCGAGCGCATCCTGCCCGAAGTGCTGAAGCGCTTTTCCGAATCCTATCCGAATGTCACGGTCGATGTGACCATCGGCACCAGCAGCGTCATGCGCAAGCGCGTCGATGAACACCGGATGGACATTGCCATTTTCAACAGCATGGCGGGTGAAAACACCGGCGGTGGCGAGATCCTGATTTCCGAAAAACTCGTCTGGGCCGGTATTAAGTGCGGAACGGCGCATACGCGCGAACCGCTGCCGATCTCGATGTGGGAAGACGGCTGCGTCTGGCGCGCCGATGCTGTCGAGCAATTGACGCAGTCGGGCCGCAAGTTCCGTGTGGCATTTCTCAGTGCTCACACGACGGGACAGCGCGCCGCCATTCAGGCTGATCTGGCGATTGCGCCTTTGCCGCGCTACCTCGTCCAGGGTGAACTCGTGGCACTCGGCGAGGCGGAAGGCCTGCCGGAACTCGGCCACTACAATATCGGCCTGCAGGTGGTCGAGAATGCCTCGCCCCCGGTTCTGGCCGTGGCCGAGCACGTGCGCACCGCCTTCGTCGGACTGCAATAGGTCCGGGCAGGGCGGCGCCTAGGTGCCGCTCTTCTTCAGCCAGCGCTGGACGCGGATTTCGTCATCGTCCATCCAGCGCGTCAGCGTCTCGCTGCGGCTCGGCCGCATTTTCATCAGGCCTGCGAGCGCACCGATTTCGAAATCCTCGAACACTTTCGGATGGATATAGGACGAGCGGCAGACGGCGCGGGTATTGACCAGCCGCACGGCAACGCTGTCCACTACCTCATTGATCTGCCGCTTTAGTTGCCGCTGGCTCTGACCCGGTTCGATTGCCGCCAGAGCTTTCGCCGCCATCCGCGTGGCGCCCCAGGTGCGGAACTGCCGTGACGAGAAATCAGCGCCTGAGGCCTCGCGGATATAGGCATTGACGTCCTGCGAGCGGATCGCATGGCGTTGACCCTCCTCGTCGAGATACTGAAACAGCTGTTGGCCGGGCAATTCCTGCAGCATGCGGATCGCTTTGGTGATGCGCGGATCGCGGTGAGTGAGGCGCCACTCCTTGCCGGATTTTCCCTTGAAGTTGAAATGGACGCTGGAACCTTCGATCTTCACATGCCGATTGCGCAGCGTCGTCAGCCCATAGGAGCCGTTTTCTTCGGCGTATGTGGCATTACCGACGCGGATATAGAGATTGTCTAGCAGCCAGACGATCGTCGCCAGCGCCTTGCCCATGCCGGGCTTTCGCAAGCGCAGGTCGGTATCGACCTTCTCGCGGATTTTCGGCAGCCGCGCGGCGAATTCCGGCAGTTGCGCAAATTTGCTCTTGCCGCGTTCGGCCGACCATTCGGGATGATAGCGGTACTGTTTGCGCCCGCGCGCATCCCGGCCGGTTGCCTGCAGATGCGACTGCGGATCGACAGAAATCAGCACATCTGTATAGGCGGGCGGGATGGCGAGGGCGGCGATCCGGTCCAGCTCAGCCCGGTCCTCGATCCGCTTTCCATTGGCGTCATAATAGAGAAAGGCGCGCTTGCCCGGCTTGCGGGTGATGCCGCCGTCGAGATTGGAGAGATAAACGAGCTCGCCCGCCGCCTTCTGCATGGCGTCGCGCGAGCGTTGTGTCTGTTTTTGCGAGAGCATCTGATCCACGGTCACGCAAAAACGCCGCCGGGGTCATTTGGTTCCCACTGTCTAAGGCGGTTATTCGCGGCTGCGGCGTCTGCGCCTACCGCCGCCGTCTCCACCATCGTCGGACATCACCTTGCGTTCGGGTAAAGTGACGGCAGCAGAGAGTTTCGGGAAGGTATCGACCTTGTTGGGAAGCGCCATCGCATAGACGAAATGCTCCTGAAATTTTGATTCAAGTGCCGTCTCTATCTTCTCGATTTTGCTGACAGTTTGCTCGATCTCACGGCGGTGGCCGCGGTTCAGCAGCGCCATCAGCGCACCGGTCCCGGCGGCATTGCCGACGGCCTTGACTTCGGAAAGATCGCAATCCGGGATGAGGCCGAGCACCATCGCGTATTTCGGGTCGATGAAGGAGCCGAACGCTCCGGCAAAGCGGATCGTATCGACATGCTCTATTTCGAGCTTTTCCATCAGAAGCTTGATGCCGGCATAAAGAGCGGCCTTGGCGAGCTGGATGGCGCGTACGTCATTCTGCGTCACCGTGATGCGCTGGTCGCCGTCATGCAGGAGATAGGAGAAGGTGCGGCCATTCTGCAGGATGCGCGGGCTCTTCGCCATCATGCCGCCATCGACGACGCCATCCTCGGAAATGATGCCGCAGAGATACATCTCGGCGACGNNCCTCGATGATCGCCGAGCCGCAGATGCCGGTGATGCCAACGGCCGTGGCTTCCTCGGCAAAACCCTCTTCATCAGACCATTTGTCGACGCCGATGATGCGGAACTTCGGCTCCAGTGTTTCCGGATCGATGCGGACGCGCTCGATGGCGCCGGGTGCTGCCCGTTGGCCGGAGGAAATTTCAGCACCTTCGAAGGCAGGTCCGGTCGGCGAAGATGCGGCGACAACGCGGTCCTTGTTGCCAAGCACAATTTCGGCGTTGGTGCCGACATCGACCAGCAGCATCATCCGGTCCTGGCGATAGGGCCCTTCGGCAAGCGTTGCACCAGCAGCATCGGCGCCGACATGACCGGCGATGCAGGGCAGCATGTAGAGACGGGCACCGCGATTGACGTCGATGTCGATCTCGTGCGCCCAGTATTGTAGCGCACCGGAAACGGCGAGCGCGAACGGTGCCTGGCCAAGCTCGGTCGGATCGATGCCAAGGAACAGGTGGTGCATGATCGGATTGCCGACAAACACCATGTCGAGAATGTCGTGGCGATCGACCTCGCCCTCGGCGCAGACCTTGCCGATCAGCACATTGATGGCTTCGCGAACAGCCTTGGTCATGGCTTCCCGGCCATCCGGGTTCATCATCACATAGGAGACGCGGCTCATCAGGTCTTCACCGAAGCGGATCTGCGGATTGGACGTGCCGGAAGAGGCGACGATGCGGCCGGACAAGAGCGAAACCAGATGCATGGCAATGGTCGTCGAGCCGATGTCGCAGGCGATACCATAGGCTTCGTTCTTCAGGCCGGGCCAGAGGCCGACGATGAACGGGCGGGACGAGTCCATGTCGCGATGGATGGCGGCGGTGACGCCCCAGTTGCCCTTGCGAAGAATGCCCTGGATCTGTGGAATCAGGTGCGGCGCAATCAGGAGATCCTTCCAGCCCCAGTCCTTTTCCAGCATGACCTTCAGCCGGTCGAGATCACCGAGCGGCTTGTGCATGTCGGGCTCATCGACCTCGACATAGCAGAGCTGGACGGCGGCATTGCGTTCGATCACCCGGTCGGTCGCCGCCTTGCGGACCACCTGCGCATTGATGACCGTATCCTGCGGCACGTCGATGACGAGGTCGCCGAGGATCTGCGACGAACACGACAGGCGGCGGCCTTCCGGCAGGCCGCGAATACTCTCATAGCGCTCTTCCTTAGGCCCCTTGACGGAGATGTGGTCGAGCGAGGAGACGATCTTGTGCTTGGCAAAATTGCCTTCCTGCACAGAGACCTGACAGCGCCCGCAGGTTGCCCGGCCGCCGCAGACGCTTTCAACGTAGACGCCGAGCGAACGCGCTGCGTCCAGCACCGGCGTGCCGACGGGGAAACGGCCGCGCTTGCCGGATGGCATGAACAGGACGAGGGGGTCGCTTTTGTTTTCCTGGGCGGACACGGTCAGTTCATTCCTATGTAGTTTGGCCTGTGTAGTGGCCTATTCGCTGAGCCGCCGCGCATTGGCGCGAACACGGCTGCCATATGGTTTTAGTGCAGCGACGGCGACACGGTCGGATGCGCCGGCCAAGCTGGCGCAGGTGCCGGTCGCAAGCGCGGTGGCGGCAATCATGCCTTCGTTCACCAGCGCTGCATTGACGGCCATGATGCTTTCGCTGGCCGCTGAAAGCTTTTCGGTGATCATCCTGCCGACTTCAGCCGTGCCGCTGGGGGAGCCGCCGGAGAGGGCAAAATCCAGCAGGCGCGAGGATATGACCATCGGGGCCTGGAACCACAGGCTGGCGAATTCGTCGAGAAGATCGGCACTGAAAAACATCATGTCTCTTTTCTGGCGGTTATTCCGCCTTTGCGTCGGCCGGTTCTTCTGCCCGGGGTCCGGCGCGTCCAGCACGGCCACCACGGCGGCCACTGGAGGCGCCGGGTGCTGCTGCGGAAGGGGCCGCATGGCCACCTGCCGGATTGTGATCGCGATAGGTCATGATCCAGGAACCGCAATTCTGGTCGGTCCCGTTCAAGACGTTGGCCGCGCGAACGGCTTCCATTTCCTGCGGACGGCAGGGATTCATGATCGCCGACGTCATGCCCGCACCGATCACCATGGGGATGAAGCCGGCATTGATACCGTGGCGATGCGGCAGGCCGAACGAGATGTTCGACAATCCGCAGGTGGTGTTGACCTTGAGTTCGTTGCGCAGACGGTAGAGCAGCGCGAAGACCTGGCGGCCCGCATCGCCGAGGGCGCCGATCGGCATGACCAGCGGATCGACCACGATGTCGTGCGGCTTGATACCATAATCCATGGCGCGTTCGACAATTTTCTTCGCAACTGCGAAACGAACGTCCGGATCCATCGAAATGCCGGTCTCGTCGTTGGAGATGGCGACGACCGGAACGTCGTATTTCTTGCAGAGCGGCAGGATGGCCTCGAGCTTTTCCTCCTCGCCGGTGACCGAGTTGATCAGCGGCCGGCCCTTGGCAACTTTCAGCGCGGCTTCGATTGCTGCGGTAACCGAACTGTCAATGGACAGCGGTACATCGACCAGTCCCTGGACGATTTCGAGGGTGCGGACCAGCAGGGCAGGCTCGGTCTCGTTCGGATTGACCGAGGTGACGCCGGCATTGACGTCGAGCATAGTGGCACCCGCTGCCACCTGCTCCAGCGCATCCTTGATCACCGTGTCGAAATTGCCGACGATCATCTCGGCGGCCAGCTTCTTGCGGCCGGTCGGATTGATGCGTTCACCGATGACGCAGAAGGGCTGGTCGAAGCCGATAATGATTTCGCGGGTGGCGGAAGCAACGATGGTGCGGGTCATGTCTGATCCTTCGGGTCGGTGAGCGCTGCCTGATCGGCGCCGGGATGGTTTGTCAAAGGCAAGGCCTGGCGGCCGCGCCACAGTTGTCTGATGTCAATGCTGACGGTGTGCCGCGACGTCGGCCATTTCCTCTTGGTTTTCCTGCTTGCCGTCGCGGATCGCATCGAGCCTTTCGGCGACACGGCTGTCGCCGGGATTGGCTTCGCGCGTCCAGGGCGTGCGTCCCTTCAGCACGCCGGATTCATGGACGATCTCGGCGACATATTCTTCCTGCCGGTAGGCCATGACATGCACGCCGGAAACGCCCTTGATCTCCTTCACCTCGTTGATGATGTCGATGCAGAGCTGCTTGCCTTCCTTCTTCTGATCCTGCGCACCTTCCAGCCGTTTGATGATCGCATCCGGGATATGGATGCCGGGCACATTGTTGCGGATCCAGTTGGCGGTCTNNGCCTCGATCTTCTTGCCGAGCCGGTAGGGACGGAAATCATAGGGCGGCGCGAACGGGTTGATCGCCGCGCCGAGAAAGACCTGCGGCGGTGTCGTCAGCTTGCGGCCGGACAAAAACTTCGAATTGTCGCGCATGACCCGCACCGTCTCGAGCAGCGACATGCAGTCGAGATCGAAGACCGGTTTGGCGCCCGGCTGGTCGCCGGCCTGCACGCCGTCGCCGGTCAGGCACATAATGTTGGCGACGCCCATTGCGGCCGCGCCCAGAACGTCGCCCTGGATGGCGATGCGGTTCTTGTCGCGGCAGGCGATCTGCATGATTGGGGCATAGCCCATGCGCGTGAGCAGCGCGCAGATGCCGACCGACGACATATGGCAATTGGCGCCGGACGCATCGACGGCGTTGATGCCATCGACCCAGCCTTCAAAGATCGCGGCGCGCTCGTAGACGTCTTCCGGATTGGCGCTGTCGGGCGGATTGAGTTCGGCAGTGACGGCGAACTCGCCGCGGCGCAGGACGCGCTCCAGGCGGCCGCGCGACGAGTGGCCGGGCAGGGGATCGAGCGGAAGATGGCGGCCAAGCGGGTTTTCGTCGATATGGGCCATGGCTCACGCGTCCTTTGCAGCGGCAGCAGCTTCGCGGGCTTCGGCGGCCTGTGCAGTGACCCGCAGCCAGGACGAGGTTTCGCGCAGCGACTGGTTGACGGGTTTCTGCACGGTCAGGATTGCATCCCCCTTCACCATGTTGCGCGAACCTTCCCAGGCTTTGACCCAGACACAGGGCATATCGGGCTCGACTTCGCAATTGCCATTGGCGCGAACGCCGCCGCAGGGCCCGTTGCGCAACTGCTTAGGGCAGTTCATCGGGCAGGACATGCCGGTCGATGACAGAGCGCACTGGCCGCACATGCGACAGTCGAACAATAGGCCCTTGACGTTGCGCTCGATGAAGGTGATGGGCGTTTCAACGCGATTGTAGCCGATGGCCTTCCACAGAGGATGAAGCAGCAGGAAGACGTCGGCGAAGCGGTGATAGAACCATTCGAGGAACCGCGAGTGGCGCACGGCCCAGAGCCGGATCGTGTAACTGCGGCGCGAACGGCGGTTGGGCGAGACGCCCGCCGGCGTATAGGCGCCGGTCGCGGCCTTCTTGGCAGGAGCGGCATTGCCGGGTTTGACGTCAGCCATTGTCTTTGCCGCCGGATTTGACCAGGGCGACCAGGCGCTCCTTGTCATAGGCCGCTTCGAGTTCCGCCGCGGCTTTGTCGGCCTCGGCCTCGAGATCGTCGGACACCGGGGTCGGGTCGGCCTTGCGCCATTCCGCCAGGTAATCGCCGCTGTCGGCAGCGCCGGTGCGCATGGCGCACATGTCGATGGCTTCGGTAAAACGCAACGTCAACTCGCGCTTTGCGCTCTTGCGGCCCTGCTTGATGATGACCTGCGCCGGAATATCGCGCCAGTATACGATAATGCGATCTGCCATATGCCCGAATTCTCCTCTTGCCCGACAATGCGCATCTTGCCACGCCATGGCTCACCTTGGCACGACGCGCGTCATGCTCAAAAGCGACTTGTCCTCAATGTTGATGATATATACCAACGATCGATGATAGGAGCCCATTGGTTCGGCTCCTATCATCGATCCTTGGTGTAACTACCAGATGCCGCGCGTCACGCCATTCCAGAGCCATGTCCAGATCGGCGGATGGTACCATTGACGCGAATTGCCATGCGTTGGCAGAGGCTTGAGATTGCCCGACAGCGCATCCTCGATGGCACGGATGACAATGTCCGTGGACGCTGCGGTTTGCAGCAGCGGATAGGTGTGCATCGTGTCGCTTTTCGACGGCGTCATGCGGGACTGATACAGTATGTCGCCGGTATCGACGCCTGCATCGACCAAGTGCACCGTTGCGCCGAAATTGGCCTCGTCGTTTTCCACGCGCGCCCAGTATCCCCCCATCAGGCCACGATACCGCGGATTGATGCCGGCATGGAAATTGATGACCGGGCAAAGCATGGCTGACAGCGTCGATGCGGACAGCATGCGGCAACTGACGAGGAACACGACGGCCGGCTGCAGGGCGCCGATCCGTTTGATTGTGTCTGGCATGTTGATTGAATCAACTGCAATGACCGGGATGGCAGGGTTTTCGCGATCATCGGCATTGTATTGCTGCAGAATTTCCGCTGTACGTTTCTCCGTAAAGCGCTTGCCGAACTTCGAGGCCACCATCGTGGCAAACTGGCCAGCTGCAGTGAGCAGCCCCAGCTTGCGGATGCGACGCTTCAGAAAGAGTGTCTTCGATTCGGGCTGTTCCAGCAGAACCGTGACGTTGCCAAAGCGGCTATCCAGCGCATTGATCAGGATCTGCGGATTGCGCCCACCAGCAGTGACGATGACGATCTGTCGGTTGGCTGTGGAGGTCATGCCGGCAATCCGCCTGTCTTAAAAGATGAAGGCCAGGATCGCACCGGCAGCCAGGACGACACTTGCGGCGACGGCCAGGGAGATGATGCCGATCAGGGCGCCGGCAATGAGACCAATCCCGTCCCGCTCCGTATGGGCAAAGCCGATGACGGCAAGCGCAAAGGCCGGCAGCCAGTTGCCGAAGGGAATAGGCAGGAAGATCACCACGGCCAGAATGAGCGCCAGAAGGCCGATCAGCCTTTCGGCAAAACGGCTGCCGAGGAACCAGCCGCGCGGCTTGATCAGGGTTTCGGCGCGCTGCAGCCAGGGTGAGATACGGTTGACGAAGACAAAGAACGTCGTGTTGTCGAAGGCATAGTCGCCCATGCGCTGCGGCAGCCAGATACGGGCGCGGCGTGAGGCAAACATCTGCCAGGCGATGAAAATCAGCGGCAGGCCGAGAATGAAAGTGGCGCCCGGTGGCAGCGGGATGAGGTTGGGAAGGGCAAAGACGACGAGGAAAGCGCCGAAAGAGCGGTCTTCCATGGCAACGGCCAGATCGCGCAGGGTGATTTTCGGACCTGCATTGAGCGAGAGATTGCGCAGGAGCTGGGACAGCTGCTGCGGATGATGACTGTGTGCCGCCGCCCTTGCTGATAGGTCCGTTGCGAAAATGTCCGTCATCCCCGTCACCTTTTATTGTGTTTCTTCGGGCGAGTTTGGCGGCAGGCAGTTACGATGCACTTAAATCAAATGCGGCGCTTAGTGCAAAATTGAGAGCAAGGCTAACAGATGGTTTCCGGCTGGTCAGGCGTGCAGAAGCGCCGCGGTCAGGTCGCCATAACCGGTGAACCGGTATTCGTAGGTCAGCCCGAGCGTGTCTGCGGCTTTGCGGGCTTTTTCCTGGAGTTTCTCGTCCTCGACCTGCGAGAGGTAGATGAGTTTCTTGTAGTGGCCGAAATACATGTCGCGCAGTTCCGGATGGCGGTCGAGGCCGAGCGGTTCGACGACGAAGGCTTCGAACTGGCGGGCGAGGAAATCGGTCAGGAAGAACGACGTGAAATCCTCGTCCCATCCTGCCTCGAAGGCGGCATTGCCGGCGAAGAAGGAAAAACAGTGGGGTCCGGCGATGCGTTCGACTTTTTCCTCTTCGCAGAGCCTGTCGAGCAATCCGCCGGTGCCGCAATCGGCATAGGCGACGAAGATGCGGCCAAAGCCTTCGGCACGGGCCTTGTCGATGGCGTTCTTGATGCCGGGTGTGATCTTGTCGGGGGTGTTGTGCCAGATGGCGGGAAGACAGCTCAGGTCGATATGACCGAGCTTGTTGGCCTCGCAGACGGCGAGAATTTCGCGGGCAATCGCGCCGCACGCAATGACGTGAACTTTTTCCGCTTTCGTGCGTTCCATAGCTGAAGATCTTTCTTCCACGTCAACGTTATCTGTCACAATAAAGGAACCCGATCCATGACAGCAAAGACAATCGCCACTATCGGTCTCGTGCTCTTCTCGGTCACCACGCTTGCTTCGTGCGGCAATACCATTCGCGGCATGGGTGCCGATGCCGCCAACACCGTGGATGCGACCCAGGATGCCGGCCGCAAGGTTGATCGCGCTGCCAACTAACGGCTGGGCAGGAAATAAGAAAACCGGCCGCGCTTTTCATCAGCGCGGCCGGTTTTTTGCATGCTCAAATTCGCTTGATCAGGCACCGGCCAACTGGTTGTGCTTGCGCTTCATGAATTCCTTGGCGGTTTCAACGGCGACTGCCGCGTCCCGGCAATAGGCATCGGCACCGACAGCCCGGCCAAATTCCTCGTTTAGCGGCGCGCCGCCGACCAGGACGACGTAATCGTCGCGCATGCCTTTTTCCTTCATCGTATCGATCACGACCTTCATGTAAGGCATGGTCGTGGTCAATAGGGCGGACATGCCGAGAATGTCGGGCTTTTCGCGCTCGATGGCGTCGAGGTAGTTCTCGACCGGATTGTTGATGCCGAGATCGATGACGTCGAAGCCGGCCCCTTCCATCATCATGCCCACAAGGTTCTTGCCGATGTCGTGGATATCGCCCTTGACGGTGCCGATGACCACCTTGCCCTGCTTTGGCGCGCCGGTGGCGGCAAGCAGCGGACGCAGGATGAACATGCCAGCCTTCATGGCGTTGGCCGAGAGAAGAACTTCAGGAACGAACAGGATGCCATCGCGGAAATCGACGCCGACGATCCGCATGCCTTCGACCAGCGCCTGCGTGAGGACATCATAAGGCGCCCAGCCGCGTTTCAGCAGGATTCGGGTCGCATCCTCGATTTCTTCCTTCATGCCATCGTAGAGATCGTCATGCATCTGCTGCACGAGCTCGTCGTCGGAGAGATCCTCGAGAATGATTTCGTCGTCTGCCATGATGGTTTTCCTCGGTTCCTGGCGCTGTCAGGCTCAAACCTCGCCGACGCAGGTACTATACTTAGCTTTGTTGTTTCCAAAAGCTCTTTTCGAAAGCGACGTCGCATGCGATGAAAAACGACGGCGCGACGATCGCTGCCAGTCCGCGTTCACAGCATCTTCTGAAAACAGTGGCTTTCATGATTTGCCCGCCGCAAAATATGGTATCGGCAATTCAGGCCGGCCGAGCGTCTGGAAACGCGGGGCGGGCGCTCGCCGTGATCGTGTTCGAGTTGCGCCATCCGTTGGCGCATTGAGAACCGTTCGGATTCTGGGGCTTGGTAGCATAGGCTCGACATGTGCGCAGACGAAGCGCGGGAGAGGATAACAAAATGGTAGATGTGACCGAGCAAACGGAAGAAACCGGCGGACGCCGCTCGCGCGGCGAGGGGCGTGGTGCCGCGGCCCGTCGTGCTTCGCGCACCGGCGGTGGCGCACCGCCGTCGCTTCCCTATATCACCCGCAAGATCCGCGAATACGAGGTGCTCGACGAGGAAGGCCTGGCACTGATCGAGGCCAATGCCGATCTCATTCTCGAAGAAATCGGCATCGAGTTCCGCGATGATGAAGAAGCGCTGGCGCTTTGGAAGCAGGCCGGAGCCGACGTTCGCGGACAGCGCGTACATTTTCCAAAGGGTTTGTGCCGGGAGCTGTTGAAGACTGCGCCGTCCACCTTCACCTGGCATGCGCGCAACCCCGAGCGCAACGTCCAGATCGGCG
>UCKS01000014.1 GCA_900473045.1 Hyphomicrobiales bacterium | reverse complement strand
ACCGAGAGATAGTCGCGGCCTCTTCTGCCAGGCGGCGCCCAGTTCGACGCTCCCCGCGTAGACGCGGAACTGCGGGCCCTTGTCGGATGGGTTCTCGACTCGGGCGATGCGGGCCTTGACGTTGAGGGCGAGAGTGCGGATGGAGCCGGTGAAGCCGTTTTCGGTGGAGGTGAAGGTGCCGATGGTTGCCATTGTCGTATTCCTTTTCTCGTACTCGGGCCGCGCCCATCGCGGCCTCGATGGCTGTCGAACAGACCGGTGACGATCGGACCGCACCTGATAAGGCCGCAATGAAATGGAGGGCGGCAAGTCGCAGATTTGTTAGCGGGCGAGGAGGAGGGCGCAGCCTTCCGGGGTAAGAAATCTGCGAATTGTCGTTGCGGGAAGACGATCGAGGCGCAGCCGGTCTCCGGTCAGACATGCCTCATCGAGCCCGCAGATGGGTTGCTGGAAACTCCGACGGGAAGGGATATGGCAGTGGCGTCCCGCCGCAGTTGCCTCGGTCAGGAATGGTAGCCTGCGCCCTGCCCCACTTGCACCGTCGTCGTTGCCTGCTTCAATTGGGGAAACGAGCTCCACGCAGACATCGGCCGGCTTTTCCACGACGCCTCGTGCGATATCGTAGCCTGGAGGACCAATGCGTCAGCAGACAAAGCCGTTCATCATGAGCGCAAACCATCCCGTAAACCCAAACCCGACGCCGCAAAACCGTCGATCTGGGGAAGGCTGGATGCTGACATTGCACAAGGTCTCAGGGACCAGCGTGATACGGATCACGTGGCCGCCACCGGTGGTGACGACCGCGCTTGAGCATTAGGCCGCAGCCATCAAATCCGCTTCCGGCTGTAAGGAATGCAGAAAGCTCACTGCCCGCTGCGCATGGGCGGCCGCCTGGAAAATTGCCCGCTTGTCGTTGGCCAGCACCGATAGCCACGACTGCAGATACGATGCATGATCCGGCCGCGGCTCAAGTTCCGGCGCGATACCGAGGTCAGCGCACAGGAAGCAGCTGCCGAGTTCGGCAATAAGTTCTTCCCGCGCCCGCTCCGTCCGGTCCTTGGCATAGCGGGACAGGTCACGTCCGATGCGATGCGCTGCCGCTGTCCAGTGCGTCGCCTCATGACTAAGGACGGCTGCGTATCCGGCAGCATCGCGAAACGCCTCGAAGGGAGGCATCTGGATGTAGTCCATGACGGGCGAATAGTAGGCTTGATTGCCGCCGTGCCGGATGACCGCGCCGGTATTGCGGAAGAAGCGATCGGCACTCTCGATCCGGTCGATCGGATCAAGGACCTTGGCCGGTGGCGCATAATAGCTGTCGGGCAAACCCTCGATCTGCTCAACGTTGAACACCGAATACGCCTTCAGGAACGGGATCTCCCGATCGACCTCGTTGCCGTTTCCGTCGGCTTCGGACTTGGTGAAACGGCTGGCGAAGACAACGGTCGAGCCGGTCTCGCCTTTGCGCACGGCCCCGCCCAGTTCAAGCGCCTGCCTGAACGTCATCCACATCGCGGAAGCGAAGCCGCGCGACATCTGCTCCGACCACAGGAGCAAAACGTTCATGCCCGAATAAGGAAGGCCGTTGTGGCGCAGCGGCCGCGAGATACGACCATCGGTGTTGGCAGCGCTCCACGGCTTCATCCAGGGGCGGACGCCTTTTTCCAGATCCTCGACGATCCGATCGGTAATCCGCGTGTAGATTTCCGCGTGGCCCGCTTCTGATTTCTTTGTCATGACTTCTCTCCTTTCGAGGGACCGCGCCTATCGCGGTCCGTCACGGAGGTCCGAAGTCAGGGGCCGATGGTGGCCATGCACCGAAGGCCGCAACAGCGTGGAGGACGGCAAAGCCGTTGCATGGGCACCCGGCTCCTGCAGGACCGCCGAGCGGGGCGGACCGCGATAGGCGCGTCTCCAGTTTTCCTTTTCGGCATGAGAAAAGGCCGGCGCTGTAAGCACCGGCCTTGGACCAGGAAAAGAAGGCGGGGTGCGACCCCGCCAAATGAGTTATCCGAATGCAGCCATCTGAACTTCGGCCGCTTTGCGGTCGAGCGATGCGCCCGGGTTTTCGACCGGCCGGTCGAATGGCTTCCAGCTCTCGCCGACGACCTGTTCGTAGGCCGCCACCGCGCCCTCGGCTGCCATGCGCAGCGCGTGGGATTGGATACCCATGTCAGCCGCGAATTCCCGCTTGCGCTGTGCGGCGCTGTCATAGCCGACCGGACCGTCGAGATCCTCGTCGCGGGCATCGTTGGATGCCTTGGCTGTTGCGTCGCGCGCCTCGGTGACGGCGCGGGAGTAAAACTGCCCGGCGCCATGCGCCGATCCGACGAAGGCCCCGACGATGCGCTGCAGATGGATCTGCATGGCCCGCTCGCCCAAGCCTTCGGACAGGCTGTCGGCGGTCTCAATGATCAGCCGCTCATGCAGGCTGCGGATGCCATCGCTGTCGACGACCCTGGTGCCAAAACTTTCGGTGATCTTAAGCGCCTGGGCCGCATCGGGGCATGTGAGGCGCACCATTTCGAGGGTTGCTCCTTTGCGGAGTTGCGCAATCCGTGCGTTGGAGCGGTTATGAGTTGATGGCTTGGCCATGTCTGTTCCTTCCTTGGCTGCCGAAGCGGTTCCGGCCCGTGCCGGTCTGCCCTTCGATGCGGACGACCAGAACCGGCAAAGGACGGGCGGCTTCACAGGTCCGATCCGGCTGAACCAGCAGGGCAGGTTTGCGGGCCAGCAGGTTTTGACCTGCATGGGACCGCGAGCCTGCCCTCGCGCAGGGAGGCCGGGTCGGCCGCCACGCGGCGCGACAGCGGCCTTGAAACGCCCGGCCGCCGGTTCAGACCGCAGCGAACAAGAAGGGCAGTCCAGCACGGCCCGATTTCTGGCTCTAGCGGGAAGGAACAGACGCGGCCAAACCCGCCACGCCGACGACATCGAAGCCGGGCAAGTTCAGCACCAGCGGCTACGTTTCCGGGTCTGCCTATGTCGCCCGACGATGCAAAGGTCGCTCGTCGCGATGCTGCAGTTCACCGATGACACTCTCTTGCATCGCCAGCCTGCGGTGGATCATGTCGAGTTCGACCCAACGCTGGAAGGTGAGGCGGTCGACGAGCTCCTGACGGCAAGTACGACGACCCGATCGGCGACGCGCTCGGCTCCGGGCTTTCACCGTCGTCGTCTGCCTTCCCGCGCGCGCTGCAATTTGCCGGGTCAGACATTCCAGATGCCGCTGGATCTCTCGCCGGGCGACGATTGCTTTTGCCAGCTGATTCGAAGCGCGCTCGCTGATCATCGCCCATCCCCCAAGCTTCGCCAGCCGATGAAGGAGGACGGCCTGTCGACGGATAAACCGTCCGCACTAGTGGCAAACTCCACCCCCGAAATTTCGGGGGTGGGTGCTGCCATGTTCGACCGGGAGACGGCGGTCACGCTGCCTCCCTCTGATCGAAGCCGGCGTCGTGCTCTTCGTGGTCAGAAAAATCTGCATCCTGCAGATCGTCCTGATCCGCAGCCTCGTCGAAGTGACCTTCCTGATCCTCGGCTGGGTCGTCAACATGATCGCCACCGTCATCTTGCGAGGCCGCGCCGACAATATCCGTAGCTGAGCTCGCCCGGATCCAGTCGAGCAACTCGTCGGCTGGCGGGGCGAAGCGCGCCGAAGCATGGACGAAGTGCTCGTTCGCGAAATGCTCGACGAGCGCTGCTCGGGTTTCACGAACCTTGGGCCGAGGCTGCACGGATGCCTCGGCGCACGATGCTTCCAGTGCCTGGCGGGACAAGCACAGGAGGAGCTCCTCCGAACCCATATTCGGCAGGAATTTATCGGCTCCGATAGCCTCGCCGGCGATACGCGAGACCATACCGCTGTAGGGGACGCTGTCCCTCGGCGAGTTTGCCGGAGGACATAATGTAAACGCCCTCGTCGCCGACGAGCCACAAGCCGGCTCTCGCCTCGGTTTCCGGGGATATCCGGTGATACGGAAGCCGGAAGCCCCCATTTGCCAGCGCATCCTCCCGACCTCGGGCCAGCAAAGCGCGAACGTCGGTGGCAGAGAAAGTGAACATGTCGCGCCTCCGTCACGCTGCGATCGCGTCGGGCAGGTATCGCAGATGCACCGGCAGTTTCGCGGAAATCTCGGTATCGGTGAGCTGATCGAGCAGCTTCAGGAATGTGCCCTCCGTGCCGCCATATAGCAGGACCGTACGCTTTCCGTGATCACTCAACGGCCAACGTTCGCCGGCATAGCCGCGATAGTCATCGGCCGTGCTCGACCAAATATGGTCGAGACGTTCCTCGCGCGTCATCGCCCGAACGGGCCGGGATTCGCGCTCGATGATCGCGTTGCGCATACCTTCGGGCGAGCCCTTGTCAGCCAGATCACAATAGCCATGGAAGTGGCGGATGTGCCCGTCAATCAACAATGTGATAAAGATGCTGGTGAGCGAGCCGGTCAGGAACTCGCGCATGGCGAACATCTCCCCTCGCATCCAGAGCGGCGGGAGGATTTCGAACATATAGTTGTGCTCAGCCTCACCAACCTCGAACCACTCGTTGCGGTAGAGCGCAATGTCGTCGCCCTCCCATCGGTTCGGGCGCTGCGCGTGGCGGTCGAACATGCGGAACATCTGCCGGCGATCGGCAACACCTTCAAAGACTTTGCGGATGGTGGAGAGGGTCATGATCGGGCTCCTTCAGCCTCGTCCGGACTGGAGCGCGGCGGATCCTGATGGTTTGCCATCGTCTCTTCAGCCCTTCCTGACCCCTCCCCTCAGGCCGCCTCTCCGTCGGGCGGGTCAAGGGCCGGCACAGCCGGGCGAAGCTTCACCCTTGACGCAGCCGGCGGGCATGCGGCAGGCCTCGCCTCCCTTCTTTCTCCCTCTCGTACTTTTCCTTTTCCCGGGCGCGCAGTGCGTCGTTCCAGTCTTCGGCCGGAGGCGTGAGGCGCAGCCAGTCGCAACCAGCCCCATCGGCGATGTCACGCAATCGGCTGGCGAAGGTCTCACCTTGGATGTTGGCATCCGTGGCAGCGACAAGTTGGGTGCCGGGACGCACCGCCAGCCTGCGGATCGCGCCTTCGGTATTCGGGGACCACCCTCCGCCTGTGCTGAGATAAAGACTGCCTTCCCGCAACCCTTCGAAGACGGCAAGGCTCATAGCATCGATCGCCGCTTCGGTGACGCAGAGACGGAGCGCGTCGGTGGCGCCGAAGCGAAACAGCACTTTTGAACCGCCAGTCGAGAAGCCGCGCCAGTCGGGTCCGCGCTCTTCCCATCCGGTGATGGCACCATGATCATTGACATGCGCGGCCCACATGCTGCCTTGCGGACCCTCCCGCAACACATCGTCCCGGATGGCGGTGTGAATAATGGCCTCCGGCAGGCAGCGTTCAATCCGCAGATAACGCCAAGTCATCGATCCCCGCCACGGTTTGCGGCGCTTTGCCCAGCGTTCGGGAATGGCATCGGGCGGGGTGTATTCTCGGGGGGATTGGGTCCAGACCGGCTCGTCCACGGCGAAGCCGACCAATGCGGCGACCTGGTTGAGACTTTCGACGAAGGAAACGCCATCGAGGTGCTCGACGAGGCCGAAGACATCGCCCTTGGCGTCCGAGAGCGGGTCGAACCAGCCCCTCCCCTGGTGGATGACAATAATGATCTCCGCGCCGCGCCGATATTTGACCGCTCGGCGGGTGCTTTCCTTCACATCGACTGCAAAACCGGCCTGCTCCAGCACAACGGTGCATGGGACACGGTCCCGCAGATCTTCCAGTTTTCTTTTCTCCATTCCTTTGCCGGCGCTCTTGCGTCCGCCTTTCTGCTTGTTCCTTCTCTTCCCGCAGTTTGCGGGACCGTTTCCGACTGTCCGCGAAGAGCAAAGGGGGCAAGGGCGCGGCTGGCAACATGCAGATCTGCAGCTCGGCGCCGATGCCAAAAGGCCAGCCGTGGCGAAGCTTCCCTTGCGGCCTGCCGCTCGCAAGCGGCACCTGAGAAAAGGAAGGGTCTCAATGAGACCCACCCGGAACATATTCATGCACGATCTCCAGATCGTCTTCGTCATCGAGTTCGTCGCTCGGCAGAACGCCGAACTCGTCGCCCGTCCGGAAGAGCGTAACTGGAACCATCAGGGTACGGGAAAGCTGGAAGGCGTGGTTCTGCGCAAGGAAAAGATCGGTATTCATCTGAGGGCTCCATCTTTGGAGCGGGCCATTCCCGCTCGATGGCTCCCGTCAGTGTCCGGAAACGGTCGCGATCACCGCGAAGGCGCAGCCGCAGCGGCCGCAGCTTGCTAGCGGACCCCGTCAGCGGGTTGATCGACGGAGATCCGGGGCCGGACCAGGAAGCCATCCATCAAGAGCGGGAATGGGCCGCCTCCTATGGGCCGCCTCCGACCGACAATGATCGTGGTGATGCGGACCTCGCTGCCCCCGACACTTTGGTGCTTGGTTCCCTCCACTCCGGACATCAGTTTGGGGTCGACACCCACGACTGGTGGAGACGGTTTCCATGGGACGTGAAGCCGCGAACTTCCGGGCGCTCGATTATCCCGTCGCTTTGCGCATAGGTGCATTGCACAATTTTTGTTTGCGCATCGCATATATTCTAGGCATAAAGCCCATAGCTGATGCACGCGACGGCCTCCTCCCAGTGCCATCGTATCAGCTGTTCCCCTCTGGAGGTTTTAACCTTCACACTTCAAGGGCCTCGGTTTTCCGATGGCCCTATTTTTTTGGCGCCTTAGAATGACGGCTGACTGGACGATATATCTGGTTCTTTGTCAGGCTCTCTCGCATGCCGAGCCGCCCCCTTGAAAAGCGAGCACGCAGCAGATATATATTGCTCATAGTCGAGAGCGCTGATCCGTCGGTGCGTTGAACGATTGTTTCACTCGGCTTACCGAATTCGAGCGGACCGCATGCGGTCCGCTTTTTCGTTTCTGGAGGATTCGTTGCATCTACTTTATCTCGACGAGTCGGGTCACTCTCATGATCCTAGCTCCGACTTCTTCGTCCTTGCCGGATTCAGCATCTTCGAGCGTCAAACCCACTGGCTGGAAGCCCAAATAGACCCAGTCGCGGCGCGCTTCAGCGCAACCAATCCCCGAGATATCGAGTTTCATGGGAATCCGATGCGGTCGGGCAATGGGACCTGGAAAGGTGTGCCTCCGAACGACAGAGTTCAAGCCGTCGTCGATATCTTGTCGCTGTTGGCCGACAAGCAGCTGCAGTTGAAAGTCTATGCCTGCGTCATTGAAAAGAAGCTTTTTGATCCAAATGACATTCTTGCCCGCAGCTTTGAGGAAGTGGCTTCGTGTTTCGATGGCTATCTGAAAACACTTTACAAGAAAAAGAACCCTCAACGCGGCTTGGTCATCCTCGACAAAAGCAATTACGAGGAAAAAATCCAGACCTTGTCTCACGTCTTCAAGCATGTGGGACACGCAAACGGACAACTTCGAAATTTTGCAGAGGTTCCCCTTTTCCTGGATTCCAGGGCGTCCCGGCTGATTCAGATGGCGGACTTGATCGCCTACTGGATTTTTCGTCACTTTCAATCAGGTGACCAGCGCGGTTACAACCTCATAAAGCCGTACTTTGCCCGATATGGCGCAGGGCCCGTCTCCGGCCTCCGCTGTCATGTCACGCCGGAGACAGAAGCGCGCATCGCATCGCTTCCATTGCCAATTCATCCGTTTCCAAATGCAACGCCGAAACCGATCGCCGCCGAAGCACCCCAAATTACCACGCTTGAAGACTAATGCGGCCCTAAGACGATGTGCGCCGTTTTCTACCGCTCGGCTTGAGCATTTCAGTGAAAATTGCGCGCCTTCACCTTCAGCGTATCGATACGCAGATCAGGCACGAACATATCGCGCGGTTGGACGACTGGCTTCGGCGCATCTCGCGGATCCGGCCCCCCACCTCTGGCGAACTCATCGCCACGGCCTGCCGGCAGCTTGAACTCTTCATCACGATCGGCAAGGCCGGCCAGATCGCCTGACAGGTCGAACAGCTGCTGGGCGACAAGATGCACGACCTCCCCTTCCCGCTGGATCCGGCCATTGATGGCCATCATCGAGGATCCGAGAACGACCCGCCGCCGTTTTTCGAACAGCGTCGGCCAGACAACGAGGTTGGCAGGCCCGGTCTCATCCTCGATGGTGATGAACATGACACCCTTGGCCGATCCCGGCATTTGCCGGACCAGCACAAGGCCAGCGGTATAGACCCATCGCCCGTCTCTCGAATTCATCGCCTCGGCACAGGTGATGATGTTGCGCACTGATAAATCCTTGCGCAGGAAGGCGATTGGATGCTGCCGCAATGTCAGTCCGGTATGACTGTAATCCTCGATGACGTTATGCCCGTCCGTCATCTGCCGAAGTGCCACCTCCGGCTCCTGCTGCTCGGCAATCGCCGCCATCTCCCGTTTGGCAGCCGCCGCAAACAACGGCAAGGGTTCATCGCGTAGCGCCTTGATCGCCCAGAGCGCGTCGCGGCGCTCAAGCTTCAGCGACGGCAGAAAGGCATCGGCCTTGGCAAGCTGGACGAGCGCCTCCGATGGCACGCCGGATCGTCGCCACATATCATCAACCGAGGCAAAGGCATTGTCCATGCGTGCCGCGACGATGCGCGCCGCGTCAGCGACCGCCAGTCCTTTCACCTGCCGGAAGCCCAGCCGGACAGCATGGCGCCCAGTATTGCCGATCCGCTCCAGCGTACAGTCCCACCGGGACCGATTGATGCAGACCGGCCGCACCTCAACGCCGTGGGCTCTCGCGTCGCCGACAATCTGCGCCGGCGCGTAAAAACCCATCGGCTGCGAATTGATCAGCGCAACACAGAAGGCTTCCGGATAATGGCATTTGATGTAGCTCGACGCATAGGCGATCAGCGCGAACGAGGCCGCATGGCTTTCTGGGAAACCATAGGAACCAAAGCCTTCGAGCTGGGAGAACGTCCTTTCGGCGAATTCCGGCGTGTAGCCGTTCCTCACCATGCCGGACACGAGCTTATCCTTGAACCGCGAGACGCCGCCGGTGAACTTGAAGGTCGCCATGGATTTGCGCAGCTGGTCAGCCTCGCCGCCGGTAAAGCCGGCGCAGACCATCGCCACCCTCATCGCCGACTCTTGAAACAACGGCACGCCCAGCGTCTTCCCGAGCACGGCTTCCAACTCTGGCGTCGGATATTCGACCGCTTCCTTGCCTTCGCGTCGGCGAAGATAGGGATGGACCATGTCTCCCTGGATCGGGCCCGGCCGGACAATGGCGACTTGCACCACGAGGTCGTAGAAGGTCCGCGGCTTCAGACGCGGCAGCATCGCCATCTGCGCGCGGCTTTCGATCTGGAATGTTCCAAGCGTGTCGGCCTTACGGATCATCGCATAGGTCGCAGGATCCTCCTGCTCGATGTCAGACAGGTCGAGTTCCCGGTCCATGTGCTCGCGGATGAGATCGAAGGCCTTGGCCATGCAGGTCAGCATCCCAAGGGCCAGGATGTCTACCTTCATGAACTTCAGGGCTTCGACATCGTCCTTGTCCCATTCGATGATCTGACGGTCCTTCATCGTGGCCGGTTCGATCGGCACGAGATCGTCGAGCCGATCATGGGTGAGGACAAACCCGCCGGGGTGTTGGCCGAGGTGCCGTGGCGCGCCCATCAATTGCTGCGCCAGCTTCAAAGTCAGCACAAGACGCCGGTCGTCTGGATTGAGATTGAGCTCACGGACATTGCGATCGCAGACTTCCTCCGACCAGGCCCACATGCCCGACGACAAGGCCTTGATCACGTCCTCCGGCAGGCCGAGCGCCTTGCCAACATCGCGGATCGCGCCGCGGGCCCGGTAGCGCGTCACGGTGGCGCAGAGTGCCGCCTTTTCCCGGCCGTAGGTCTGGTAGATCCACTGGATCACCTCTTCGCGCCGCTCATGCTCGAAATCCACATCGATATCCGGCGGCTCGTCGCGCTCCTGGCTCACGAAGCGTTCGAACAGAAGATCGTTTGTCGAGGGATCGATACTGGTGATGCCGAGGATGTAGCAGACGGCGCTGTTGGCAGCGGAGCCCCTGCCCTGGCAAAGAATGCCTTGAGACCGCGCATAGCGCACGATCGAGAAGACGGTCAGAAAATACGGGGCGTATTTCATGGTGCGGATGAGACCGAGCTCGTGCCGCACGACCTTCAACACATCGGGCGGCAGACCTTCGGGATAGCGATCAGGCACGCATTGCCAGACATAGTGCTCCAGCGAGGCCTGGGCGTCCTTGCCCGGTACGATCGCCTCCTCCGGATATTGGTAGGTAAGCTCCTCGAGCGAGAAAGTGCACCGACGGACAATCTCCATGGTTCGCGCCAGGGCTTGCCGGTATCGCGGAAACAACCGCTCCATTTCTTCCGGCGGCTTCAGATATCGATCGGCATGGCGCTCGCGCTCGAAGCCGACATCGTCGATCGTCGCGCGGGTGCGAATGCAGGTGACGATGTCCTGCAACTGCCGGCGGCCTGGCTCATGGAAGAGGACATCATTGGTGACGACCGTTTGCACCTTGAACCGCGCAGCAAGATTGGAAATCTCATGCAGCCGCAGCTGGTCATTCTGCCGGCGCCGCAGGCAGAGCGACACATAGGCCCGATCCCCAAACAGCTCGGCCATCTTGCGCAGCTGGATCGCGCAGACGTCATCCGGCAGGTCCGGCACAAGAATGCCGATCATGCCGTCGGCGTAGGCAATGACATCGTCCCAGTGGAGGATGCAGTTGTTCTTGCCGCCGCGCGACTTGCCGAGCGTGATGAGACGGGTGAGCCTGGAATAGGCAGCCCGGTCGGTGGGGTAGACCAGCACCGACATGCCGTCTTGCAGATCGAGCCGGCAACCGACAACGAGGCGTAATCCCGTGGCGCGGGATGCTTCGAGTGCCCGGACGATTCCAGCAAGCGAATTGCGATCGACAACGCCGAGGGCTTCGATGCCGAGAGCCTTGGCGGTCTCGAACAGTTCCTGCGCCGAGCTTGCACCCCGCAGGAAGGAAAAGTGGGTCGTGACCTGCAGCTCGGCATAGCTCATGCGAAGATCCCGTGCATGAACCAGCGGTGGCTTCCGGTTTCAGGATCGATGCCATCACCGGAGCGAAACACCCAAAGACGCTCGCCAGCCTCGTCTTCGATGACGAAGTAATCCCGCACCGCCTCCATCTCGGCGTCGCGCCGCCACCACTCGCCAAAGATCCGTTCCGGCCCATCGGCTCGCTTGACCTTCCGGCGCCTTCCGCGCCAGGTAATCGAGACCGGCGGCCGGTCCGGCAGCAAGGCGATTGCCTCGATCAGTTCGGGACGCGCCAGCAGCCGGACAGGCCGGCGCCAATGGCTGACCCAGGTGACCTCGACCGGATCGGCAGCAGGACCGATGCGTTGGACGGAGCGCTCGGGCACGTCGGAGGCAACCGGCGCCACCCGATAAACACGCTGGCCACGGTTGCCGTAGATATCGATCAGCGGCGTCACGTCCTTCACTTCCTCCTCGACCAGCGAGGAGGATTTCTGGCGCTCCTCCAGCGGCTCGACTATCACCGCAACCAGGTTGAGCTTCTCGATCCCGAAACCGGGTTCGATCTTTTCCGTCCGGTCGCGAAACAGCTTCGTCAGCCAGACGACATCGCGCACCGGCTTCACCGTGCCGGCGCGGATCGCCTGCCGCGTACCGTCAACCTTTTCGACGATCAGGTCGGCGCGCCGAACACCGAGGCCGCGCCTTTGCAGCTCCTCGATCAGTTGCACCACCAGGCGGGCGACATATTTGTTGATGGTTTCGGCAGCACCGATCGGCTCGGCGAAGGCGCGGTTGACCTCGACGAGCTCGGCGGTGCGGATCGGATCGATTGGTTCGCAGGCGCGGCCGAACATCTGGTCGAGCCGCCGGCCGATCTCCGGGCCGAAACGAAGCGTCAGCGGCGCGCGCGGCGTGTTGGCCAATTCGCCGATTGTCTGGAAGCCAAGCGTGCGCAGATCGCTGACGACTTTCCCGGGAAGGCGCAGCAACGATATCGGCAGCTTATCGACGGCGCGGACGGTCTGACCTGAAGGCACGATGACCGTTTCGCGGTTGATGGCACGGGCGCAGGCATGTGCTGCGCCCCAGGTGTCGGCGATCGCGACACGTGAAGTAAGCTTCTTTGCCAGGAACTGATTGGCGATCTTCGTCACCATTGCGAGTTCGCCGCCCTGCAGGTGATCGGCACCCTCCGTGTCCATGACGATCCCGTCGATCCCATCGACTGCGACGATCGGGGAATAAAGCGTCAGCGCCCAGAGAGTAATGCGTTCGAGTGCTGCGACATCCTTTGCAGGATCCGCATCGACCAGCATCAGGCCACGAAACAGCGCCTGTGCTTTGGCCGCCGGCATGCCGACATGCACGCCGGCTTTCCTAGCGGCTGCGTCGGCGGCCGACACCCAGCGCTTCGAGCCGCTTCGGGCGATCACGGCGATCGCCTGTTCAGGCGGTATGCCGGGATCGGCGCGACGAATACGATCCGTCGGCAGATCCGGAAGATAGATCGAGACAACCCTTGTCATTGCACGCCCTCACGAGAAACTCAGCACATTCACCCGCTTTCACGCGCATCAACTCCAGCAACCATTGGGCTCTCCCCACGCCCGGCACTGGCAATTCCTCCGACGGCATCACGCTCACCCGCCATCGCGTGGTCGACGCCGTTGGCTGCCCGAAATCATTTGCCTCCGTCTGCCGTCGCCAGCGTCGGACGGCGAGCGCCATCGTGCCTGTCCGCTCAGCCGCCAGCTGCAGGCGGCGCGAGCTGACCATTGGCAGGCGAACGAGTTCACCGACGACCGCGCCGAGACCACCGAAGGACAGCCCCTCCTCCATATTGGCGAGCACATCTTCTTCCCTGTCGGATTCGACGAAGATCACCCTGTCGGGATGCAGTCCGACCTGGGCGAGTGCCGGAAAGAACAGATCGGGGCGCGTCAGGCACCAGACAACAGGACCTTTGGTCCGCGCTGCTATCCCCGCCGCAAACAGCGCCGCCGCCGCACCATCCACCGTACCCGACCCGCCACCGGCAAATTCGTGCAGGGCGCCATGGGCCAGACCACCTCCCGGCAGGACCGCATCGATCTCCGGCACGCCGAAGGAGAGACAGCCAGCCTTTCTGGCTGACACGCCTTCCAGCAAGGCAATGCGCTCGCGCAGATCGGAAATCACCCTTTCCCGGGCAGCAGTCATCGTTCACGGCTCCCTTCGAGGTCGTGTTGGCGGCCGACATCATGTCGATCAAAATGCGGATGTTCTCTTTCTGTTCCGAGCCGATTGAAGAGTCAAGCAACCGGAGGCATGGGAATATTATCCTGAACATTAGAAATCAGCAGAATATCCATGGGAATCAGCCCAATAGCGGCCAGCGGGTTTTTTTCGACCGTTTGCAGGCGCTACTCCCTTTGTGTGAATTGCGGGGACAAGTCGGTATCGTCACAGTGTCTTTAAGATTTTTCTGCTGAACTGGGGCGATGAAGAAGCCTCCGAGATCAAAACCCCTCCTTCGTGACGCCGAGGCCCCGATCCGTTCCCGGCCGCGCAGGAAGCGAAATCCGGCCCAACCACAGCTCCTTTTCGATCCCATGCCTGAGCGCGTCGAGCCCGCGCTGGCGCAGTTGAAGGCTCATCCCCCAAAGGGAAACCAGTGGAGCTGGGAGCTGAAATGGGATGGCTATCGCCTTGCCGTTCATATCGAGCCCCAAGGGATCCGGATCCTGACCCGCGGCGGCCATGACTGGACACATCGGTTTCCAGCGATAGAGCAGGCCGCCAAAGCGCTCGGGCCGGCAACAATGATCATCGATGGCGAGGCCGTCGTGCTCGACGATGAGGGTCGACCGGATTTTGCTCTGCTACAGCAATCGCTGGGCGCATCGGGCAAACAAGCTGGCAACCGGGCGTCGGACGCTGTCCTCTACGCTTTCGATCTAATGTACCTTGATGGCCATGATCTGCGCGGTGTCGAATACCGGTCTCGACGACACCTTCTCGAGGACACGTTAAACGGCCCAATGAATGATCAAGTCGGCGCCGTCAGGCTATCGGAAACACTCGATGGCGAACCAGCTGTGCTGCTGGAGCACGTCTGCCGCCTCGGCTTGGAAGGCATCGTCGGTAAGCATCTCGATCAGCCCTATCGTTCCGGCCGGACCGGAGATTGGGTGAAAGTCAAATGCGTCCAGAGCGAGGCCTTCTTCATCGTCGGCTATGAGCGGTCGACGGCATCCCCTGCAGGCTTCGGCTCGTTGGTGCTCGCGGCGTATCGTGGCGATGAGCTCGTCCACGTCGGGAGCGTCGGCACGGGCTTCAAGGAAGCTGAAACGATCCGATTGCGGAAGATGCTGGACACGTTGCGATGGAAGCGAAAGCAGCCGCCCCTGCCCTATTCTGGAAGTGCCGATATTGTCTGGGCCGAGCCGACGTTGATTGCTGAGATCGAGTTTCGCGCCTGGACGACGGACGGGAAACTGCGCCATCCGTCCTACAAAGGCCTGCGAGAACGCCAGGATAATGCCGACGTCTTCCGGCTCGACTAGCGAATTCGGTACCATCCGCTAGATTGATCACCATTCGAGCTCAATCGGAGTAGATGGCCTGCTATGTGCAATCTTTATCGCATGGAAGACAAGGACTGGGTCGCCAAATGGGCCCAGGATGCTGAGAGCCTGATCAATCTGATGCCGGCCTATCAGATGAACCCCGATCTGATGGGGCCGATCGTCCGCAATACCGCCGACGGACAGAAGCAACTGGTCCATGCGCGCTGGGGACTGCCCTCGCCACGCTTCGCACTTGAGAAAGCGGCCAAAGCCAAGGCCGAGAAACTTGCTGCCAAGGGCAAGCCCTTCGATCTCGAAGAGCTGATCCGCATGGAGGCCGACCGCGGCACGACCAACGTGCGCAAGCTCAGTTTTCCGCACTGGAAGCGATGGTTTGGCGTCGAAAACAGATGCCTCGTCCCGGTCACCAGTTTCGCGGAACCGGATCCGGCCAGCCAGGAGGATGGCGGAAACGTGCCCAATGCCTGGTTTTCCCGCGACGAAAGTAAGCCGCTGATGTTCTTTGCCGGTCTCCATGTGCCGCAATGGCAGAGTGTCCGAAAGGTCAGGGACGGCCTGACCACCGACGATCTCTATGGGTTTTTGACCACGGATCCCAACGACCTGGTGAAGCCGATTCATGAAAAGGCCATGCCGGTCCTGTTGCTGACCAAGGACGAGACCGACATCTGGATGCGGGCGCCATGGGAAGAGGCCAAGGAGCTGGCCCGCCCATTACCCAATGACGCGCTGATCATTTCATCTCGTGAACCGTACGGATCCACGATCGTGTCGAAATCCGGAGAGCCGGTGGAACAGGGCATTCTGCTTTGACAGCTGAACTCAAAGCTTGAATGGATCGGAAAACGAAAAAGCCTGCCGCGGGAGGAGGTGCGGCAGGCTTTTGCAAAAAATCGAACAACGGCTGGGAGGAGGAGTGCCGCTGTTCCGTCAGGCTCCCCTTGGGAGGAGGAGTGGGTCGCCTGAAACACGAAGCTCTGCGGGAGGAGGTGCATCGCTTCGTTGACCCGAACATATCAGAGGCTGCCCCGACTGCCAGCGCTCAGATCGCAGTGCAGCCCTGCGCTTGCTGCAATGCAATATAAATCCTGTGCTGATTTTTCGACCATTATCGGCGAGACGAGGCTTTCGCCGTGCTGGGCTCAAAACCGAGAACGAATTCGATCACCTTGGCGGAGGACATTTCGCACGGCTTCAGTGTCGGCCCAGGTCCAGCCAATCGATAGAGGTTGAAGCTGACGATATCGCTTCCGCTAAGCTCCTCGCCATAGAGCCACGTCCGTTTGCCATCCTGCGACCGCTTGACGGTGACGCCCCAAGATCGATTACCAAAATGTCCGTCGACATAGCCGTCCGGCAATTTCGCAAGGGCGTCTTCAAACGTCGCTTGGGTTGATGGAAGTGTTTTTCCGCCGCCGTTCATGGTGCCAGGCATTCGTCGCAGATCCCGCAGCCATCGTCATCCATGCTCGAGGCCGGACGTAACCTTCGACAGCACGGACATGTCGTTGCATCCGACGCACACTTTTCATCGCGGTCCGGCGGAAGAATTTCAATATAGAATTCCGGCAGCATATCGGCCGCGCTTCGATCCATGGCGATGCTCCAGTTCGGGGGTTACACCAGAGATAGTATGCTTCGAACGCTGTACAAGCCGGCAGGGATCGCTCTCAGAGATGATCCAATTGCGTCATGTCGGGCGCTATTATGTTGAGATAGAATGGCCTTAGGAATCAGGGCGAGACCGGGTGGCGGCGACGAACATGTCGCGCGAAGCCACAATCAATAAGCGAGACGACGATGGCCGATTTTTCCAACAAGACGGATGTCGAGATCGATCAGTGGATCAGGAACTTTGAGAAGCGCTGCCAGACCGAAGCCGCATTGTATCTCGATTTGCTCGAAGAAAGGGGCCGCCGCGCTGGAAGGCGGGCAGGCCTTGATCTTGAAAAGTCACTTGCAGCCCTGAAGCGGGCTGCCGTCTCCGGGACCTGCATAACCTATGGAGATTTGGCAAAAGCGAGCGGTGTCGAGTGGAGCAAGGCGCGACATCAGCTGAACGGAAAGAATGGACACCTCGACCGGCTTCTGGAAATCTGCCACGCGCGCAAACTTCCATTGCTGACGGCCATCTGTGTGAATCAAGGCAGCTCGCAAGAGGGCGAGTTGAAGGAGAATGCGTTGAAAGGCTTTTCCGAAGGTGCGCGGCGTATTGGTAGGTCCTTCAGCGAGGACCTAGAGTTCCATCATGCCTGCAAAGAGGAGTGCTGGACCTGGGGCCAAATGCAGTTGGCGGGGTAGCGAGGTTCCATCTCTTCGTCAGGGGGACCGATCAAAGAATCTTAAAAACAGGAATGCTGACGCATGCAATTGTCTCGGCTCGAGCTTTACAAGCTCGTAAGTGCCCGGCCTTTACGCAAGCTTGCCGCGGAATTGGGCACGACGGGGACCGCCTTAGCTGCGGTGTGCAGGAAACATCAGGTCCCCTATCCTGGTTCCGGGTATTGGACGCGAAAATCCCTAGGTCTCCCAGTTGAGCTACCCGCATTGCCGGAGGCGCCCGATGAAGTGATCGAGATCACGCCGGCGATCTCGAAGCCACACCGACCGAAAACACCTAAGGATCAGTCGAAGGACAAGCCCCACAAGAAAGCCCGCCGGATGGAACATCATCCACTGCTTTTTGGTGTCGAGGGGCATTTGCGTAAGTCGAGGGAGGTAAAGGACGGTGAGTTCCTGCGGCCATACAAGCGGCTCCTCCCCGACTTGATTTCATCGGAAGGCGCACTGCCAAGGACACTCCGTATCGCGAACGCCCTTTACCTTGCCCTGGATGAGCGGGGGTATCACGTTCATATCGCCCCGCAAAGCGATGACATTGGTCGGATTCCCGTGTCCGAGCAGGAGGTTGAGCTCAAGGACCGGAAGTATGGACGTTATTACTCAAGCGGGATCTGGGGGCCCGACCGGCCTACCATCTTCTACATCGACAGCGTGCCTATAGGCCTGGCCGTCACGGAAATGACTGAAAGGGTGACGATGCGATACGTCAACGGCGATTACTATCGCGAAGACAGCAGGCTCGTCCGGTCAATGAAATCTTGGCAGATGACACATTCCTGGACGACGGAGCAGGACATGCCCTCCGGCCGCCTGAGGATAATCGCCTACTCTCCAAAGAAGGGTGTCGAGTGGTCGGCCAGATGGCAGGACACGCAGGAGGAGCCCCTCGAAAAAGTCATTTCCACGATCGTCGAGACGCTGCAAGCTTCGCATGATCACATATTGAAGCTGATGATCGCCGAAGACGCCGCCGAAGCCAGGAGAAAAAAAGAGCGGGCAGAAGAATGGGAGCGCTACGAGCGACGAGAGGACGCTCGAAAAGTCGCGCAGGCTCTCTCAGACAGCCGGCAGCAGCTTGCCGAAACCATTGAGAAATGGGGAAAGGCGATGGCTGTAGAACGCTTCTTCGCTGATGCGGAGGAGCGTTTGAATAATCTCGACAACGAGCGTCGCCAACGCCTCGAAGAACGGCTGGAACTTGCGAGGGCCATGATGGGTAGCATCGATCCCCTGGACTTCATTGAGAATTGGCAGGCACCTGATGAGAGATACCGATCGAAGTATCGGAAAGATTAGACGCACAGGTAAAGAGACGCGCGCCCACTGCTGGCTACAGGATTGACCACTCTTCCGTCGAGGCCAAGCCTAGTCTCGGACAAACGATGGAAGGCATCGGAGCTTTCAGCAACGCGCGCAAAAGCGGAAGGCAGGAAAGATTGCCCCCGCCGGGCCGTTCCTCGGATATTAACGAAGCTTGGCCGTACAGCGCCAGCGACGGACCGGCTTTTGTTGGTTGATGCGGTCCAACTCCCGTTGTAGCTTCGCTGCAAAATCGTGGCACGCTTAGATAGGATTGGAATTCCATGGCAACCGGTACTGTCAAATTCTTCAACGACGACAAGGGCTTCGGCTTCATTACACCCGAGGATGGCGGACAGGACGTCTTCGTCCATGTGTCTGCGCTGCAACGTGGCGGTTCACTCCGTGAGGGCGATAAGGTGAGCTTCGAAGTTGGACAGGATCGCAAAACCGGAAAGTCCAAAGCAGAGAATGTATCGGTCATGTAGTTCTAGGACGTTGTGACTATCCAGCCTGCCGACCGTCGTGTGGAGCATGGCCACACTGGTGTCGCCTTGATGAAGGCGCTCGCATGAAAAAGATGCTTGAAGATGCCACGACGGAAACTGTCCAGAGAAGAACTCTTTGCTCTCGTATGGGAGAAACCGACCAGCGAGATCGCCAAGGAACTTGGCCTTTCGGACGTGGCGATCGGCAAACTCTGCACCAAGCTGCAGGTCCCAAAGCCACCTCGGGGCTATTGGGCTCGCATGCAGGCCGGGCAGCGACCACGCCGACCGGCCCTGGTTGCTTTCCGCGAGGAACTCGACACCAAGCGACGCGACGAGTTGCGTGCAAAAACAGCAGAATCGCTTTCGAAACTGCAGCGCCAGTTCCTCGAAATGGCGCTGTCGGAGATGAACAATCGGGGCGCCGGTATTGCTCCACTGCCAGGGGCCAGGCCGCTCGCCAATCTTGATCGCGATGTGGCAGCACAGGTCGTGCTGCTCATTCAAGGCCGTGCACAGGCTTGGATGGAAGAAGGTCGCATCGCCACGCGCTGGGGACCGTCTGTCCGCAACAGCGTTGCCAAACTCGTTGAGCGCCTGCTGCCGATGGCGCGGCAGCAACTCTTGGTATTCGAGACCCAGAGCAAGCGCACATCCTTCAGGGCCGACGGGCCGGTGATCTTTGTCCGACTAACAGTGCCATTGCAGGAGCGGATCGCCGCCCTTTCGGGGATGGTCCGGGATCAAGAACTCCAGCACGTGGTCATGCCGCTGACGGCGGCAGATCACGCCTGGTCAACGCACCATCTCTATTCCCCGGAATCGCACTTGTTCCTGGACAGTTGGCTCTGTATTTCGGCGCGCGAGATCTGGGTGGAGTGGAACCGCAAGTCATGGCGCGAGGAAGACCCGCCCGAGCGGCATGCGACCAACCGGATCGGCCTGCGTGAGGTGATGCCAGTCGACTTCATGCCCGTTTCCAACAAAGTGCTCTCACCAGTGATTTCAGGAGTGGCAATCACGCCCTATGCGGACCGGCTTCGCGCCCTGCAAGAGGCGGAACGGGTCCACGAGATGATGAGCAACGCCGCTTACGCAATGCAGAAGGAGGTCCCGGGAGAAATCCTTTCGGTCGTGGATCGCCTGTGGTTTGGGGAGGAGCGTCCCTTCCAAGCCGCACGAGACGCGTTCCGTCATGTCGAAACAGAGCTCGAGCGATGGGATACCGAACTCGAAGCGGAACGATCAGCGCTTGCCCGGTCCATCCTTGGAATCGTGCCTGGGGACATTGTTACGTCCGAAAGCCGCGGGAAACTGTTGCGGCTGTCGGTTACGGGCGTAACGCTGTATTCCGGCGGCAGCAGCGTCAGCTTTATGGTGTCGGGAATTCGGTTTCGAAAGGACGGAACGCTGGGCAAGCTGCAGGAAACGCTGAATTTGTCGTTTACCGACGAGAGACACACCGAAAGATGAGGCCGTCAGTGCCGGACGAACGCAGGCTCCTCAACCGAACCTGGATGAACGAGCAGCACTCACACCGGCAATGTTTCAAAGCAAATCGACCAGACTCACCCGCAGGTCATTGATGAACGCGGCGAGCCCTGGTGCGCCGATCAGCGGCACGACCCAGGCCGGCGCCAGCTTGGGGACGGCGCGCCCGATGACGGCGATATTCGTGTGGCCGTTCAGACGAGACGGATAGAAGGACCTTTCGAATTCAATTTGCCTGTCCGTAATAACTGCGACGCCGAAGTTCAGGGGCGCAGTTTCTAGGGGACATCAAAGAACGGCTGCAGTTTCTGTATTGACCTGAATGCCGCAGCGCAGTTATGTCACTAGCGAAATAGGTTGCTCCAGTAAATGGGTGACGCCCACAGAGACGCCCATTATGCCCGTTATCCTCACCGCCTGCACGCAAAGAAAGCGGGTTACCCCCAGCCCTTTACTGTGCGCCCGAGATTTGGAGATCGGCACTTTAGGGCAAGTGGCGGATGCCTGGATGGCAAGGATTGCAACTGTCGAGGTCGTGGCCCCGGCGAAGGACGTCTATTGTGGTCGATCATTTGTGGAAGCCAAGAAAGCGGCCGATTCCGCCCAGGCTGAACTCTATATCGTATCGGCCGGGCTCGGCCTCATCCGCAGTCAGCAAGAGATACCCTCTTATAATCTGACGGTTTCCAAAGGCAGCCCGGATTGTATCCTGAACAAGCTTCAGGGTCACGGCGACGCCGATTGGTGGGCAGCGCTTGGCGGGAACAAGACGTTGAGCGACCTGCTCGACCGATCAAGCGGCCTTGTCATAATAGCACTTCCGTCCCCCTATTTGCGAATGGTGGCTCCTGCCCTTCAGCGCGTTTCGGACGTATTGTGTGAGAGGATAAGGATTGTCGGCGGTCGCGATGTGCCCGATCTGAACCCTCGTCTGGAACATGTCCGACTTCCTTATGATGACCGCCTGGACGGCCCACAAAGCACTTTGCCCGGCACTCGGTCTGATTTCGCGTCCCGTGCCGTTCGCCATTTTGTCGAGAACGTCCTTTCCTCGGCGCCACTTGCGACAGCCAAAGAACATGCCGAACTCGTTGAGGTCGCGCTTGCCGGATGGGATCGCCCTTCTCCCAAGTCGGGCACGCGGATGTCGGATTATGATCTCAAATCCATCGTCCGCGATCACTGGTCGCGCGCCGATGGCCGGTCGACAAAGCTACTGCGGATCTTGCGCGATGAATTGAATATCGCCTGCGAGCAAAAACGATTTTCCAGGTTAGCGGCCGAGATCCGTGAAGAGAGGGCGCTATGAAGAGCGTCAAAGACAATCTCATGGTTCGGGCGGTCAAAACGCAACAAGGCGATCGTATCGACGTCTATGCGTTTTTTCTGCATGGCTCGGATCTGACGCGGATTGCCAACATTAGTCGTATCCATCGCGATGAGAAGGATCTGAAGGGCTTCCAGCGCAAGGAAATCAAAAGCCACGTCAAGGCCATCGTCGAGTTTCTAGACAGCGGGCCGGTCCTCTTCCCGAACGCGATTACCCTTGCTCTTTCATCCGACGTGACATTTGACGTCTCACGCGGCCCAAAGCCGAAAGGGCTTTCGGAAGTCGGTGTTTCGGGCACGTTGAATATTCCGCTTTTCGAGGACGGCAAGCGAGCCGCCTGGATCGTCGACGGCCAACAGCGGTCCCTGGCACTTGCTAAAGCCAAAGACAGTCGTTTCCCTGTGCCGGTCGTCGGCTTCGTTTCACAGGATGTGCAGGTGCATCGCGAGCAGTTTATCCTGGTCAACAAGGTCAAGGCGCTGGACGTCCGGCTGATCAACGAATTGCTCCCTGAAGTCGGGTCACTCCTGCCAAAGGACCTTGCCGCCAACCGCTTGCCAAGCGAACTTTGTAATCTCCTCAATCGGCAACAAAAGTCGCCGTTCTATCGCTTGATCCGACGTGCCTCCGACGCCGGTGGCGAGCAAAGCGTCGTCAACGACACGGCGTTGATCGATGCGATCAAGCAAAACCTCAAGGGCCCTCATGGAGCTCTTCACCAGTATAAGCTTTCGGCGGAAGCCTATGATCCCGACGCGATGTACGAGGCACTTGCCCTATACTGGACGGCCGTCCGCGACGTGTTCCGGGAGGCATGGGGCAAACAACCGACGGAAAGCCGGCTGATGCATTCTGCCGGCATCAAAGCAATGGGCGCTTTGATGGATCAGGTGATGTTGCGCGCGGACAGTTCTGCGACGCCGGAGGCCGAGGTCCGGGAGGCATTGCACCGGATCGCGCCCCTTTGTGCCTGGACGGAAGGATCCTGGGAGGGGCTAGGCCTCCAGTGGAATGAGATCCAGGGCACACCGCAACACAATCGGCTGCTTGCCGAGCACCTGATGCAGCTCGACCGCAAGTTATCGAGGCCGACACGATGAAGTTCATTTTTGCCGACAGTCTCGATCACGTCGATCCCGGTTACGACTTTCTCCGGGACCGCTATTCGGAGGGCCGCACGCCCTACTGGGATGACGCTTACCCGCACGAAATCATGGGATACGCCCCATACAAAGGTATGCTCGTTTCCCGCGGCATCGTCGGCGGCGCGGCGGTGGGCGGAAAATATACGGAAGCACAGTCAATGCGCTTCCGCCGGGTCGGTGCGCGGGAGTTTCTCCGGCTCGACAAGCCAGCATTCGAACATCTGCCGATCTTTGGCGATTGCGGGGCGTTTACATATCATAAGGAAGACAGGCCTCCCTATACGCCGGAGGACACGGCTGAATTTTACGACGATGCGCGGTTCACCCATGGCTGCTCAGTCGACCATATCATTTTCGACTTCGACGAGAGCCTGACCGGGTTTGAAGGCGGCACTGAAGAAGCACGCCGGCGCTTTGAGATCACGCTTGAGAATGCGGCCGCCTTTCGGACGGCAACGCAGCACATGTCGAACCGCTTCACCCCGATGGGCGTCATCCAGGGCTGGTCCCCTGGCAGCATGGCCGAAGGCGCCCGCCGTCTGGTCGCGATGGGGTACGATTATCTGGCACTCGGCGGCACCGTTCCGCTGAAGGCGGCACAGATCAAATCCTGCCTGATCGCGATCCGGGATGCCATTCCGCAAACTACCCGCCTTCATATTCTCGGTTTTGCAAAAGCTGATGAGATCCATACCTTTGGCTCTTTTAACATCACCAGCTTTGACACGACGTCGCCGTTGATCCGCGCATTCAAGGATGCGAAGGCGAACTACTTTCTTCCGACAAAGAGCGGCAAACTCGAATATTACACAGCCATTCGCGTGCCTCAGGCGCTTGAGAACCCCAAGCTGCAGCGCCTTGCAAAGCGCGGGTCGCTTAACCAGGAGCGCCTCGTTTCCATGGAGAAGACCGCCCTGGCGGCGCTGCGCTCCTACGATAAAGGCGAAGCGCAACTGGAAGAGACGCTCGACAGCGTCCTGGCCTATGCCACGCCTGCGGTGATGGGGACGACAATCGACGAGTTACCCGGCGCCAAAGCAGTCAAGGACCTCCGCGATCGTTATGAGCGAACGCTTCGCGACAGGCCCTGGAAGCGGTGCAACTGCCCCATCTGCTCTGCACTTTCGATCGAAGTCGTGATCTTTCGAGCGAGCAATCGCAACAAGCGGCGCGGCATTCACAATCTGGGCGTCTACGATGCCCTGGTCGACCAACTCCCAAGTAATAGTGGCCGAAATGACAACATTGAAATTCCAAGCGATCAGAGCCCGACAGAGCGAAGCGCACACAGTCCTTTCATTTGCAGCGCTAGCGTCTGATCTCCAGAAGTTTGCCGTTATCGAGCGAGTTGCGCGCGATGATGCCGGCGCGCTCAGCGGTTTTCAGCGTCCACAGATCGCCGGCCATATTCGTGAGATCCGGGATTACCTGGAAAAGCCGGAAGCAATTTTGCCAAACCCGATCGTCGTGGCCTTTACCAACAGCGTCCAGGTGTTCGATGAAAGCGCCGATGGACGCTGCACGGTCGAAATCGATATCGCCGCCGGCGCTCCCGGCATGGTCGTCGACGGACAACAGCGCCTCACAGCGCTTGGGCAGGTTCACGAGAAAGATTTCCAGGTCTTCGTGTCCGCAATTATTTGCCGCGACGACGAGGAACTCCGCCGGCAGTTCGTGTTGATCAACAACACGCGGCCCCTGCCGAAATCGCTGATCTACGAACTGCTGCCAACTGTCACCGGCCTGCCGCGCCGGCTCGGCGATCGCTCCGTTGCCGCCGAGATCGCCGCGCGCTTGAACTACGACGAAAAGTCGTTGCTGAAGGGGCAGGTTTATCAGCACACCAATCCCACCGGCATCATCAGGGATACGGCAATCCAGCGTGTGATCATCAATTCATTGAGCGACGGCGTGATGCGCGAACTCATTCGCGAGCCCGATGGCGCCGACCTCTGCTTCAAACTGATCAGCGACTTTTATGGCGCCGTCCAATACGTCTTCCGAAAAGAATGGGTCGATCACACGCCGAAGACCTCTCGGCTCGTGCATGGCGCAGGGATCATGTCGCTCGGCTATGTCATGGAACTCTTGGCGTTGCTCGACGGCGCAAGAACGTCAGATGAGTTTTCCAAGGGCCTTGCCTGCCTGATCGACAACACAGCCTGGACGTCTGGAGAATGGAACTTCGGCGAAAACGACAAGCGCAACTGGAAGTCCGTTCAAAACGTCAATCGCGACATCGTCACGCTTGCACAGTACCTGGTTGGCATTGTTCGAGCTGATATCAAACGTCGCCGCAGCCAGGCGCCGGATACATCCGAGGCTGCTCCACAAAAACTGGTGGGCCTATCATGACCTATTCTGTCAAAGAGTTGTTCAAGACGATCCAGGGGGAAGGTGCTCAAGCCGGGCGCGCCGCGGTGTTTTGCCGTTTTGCTGGTTGCAATCTTTGGACCGGCCGCGAGGAAGACCGTCATAAGGCGGTCTGCCAGTTCTGCGATACAGACTTCATCGGGACCGATGGCGAGGGCGGCGGCAAATTTCGTGACGCCGGTGAGCTTGCGTCGGCGATCGCTCGGACTTGGGGGAGCGGTGAGAGCAGGCGCTATGTCGTCTTCACCGGCGGTGAACCGCTGCTGCAGATCGATGATGCGCTAATCGTAGCGGTCCACGAACACGGGTTCGAGATCGCCATCGAGACGAACGGAACAATCGAACCGCCGGACGGCATCGATTGGATCTGCGTCAGTCCAAAAGCCGGCGCGCCATTCAATCTCAAATCCGGCAGTGAGCTGAAGCTCGTTTATCCGCAGGCGCGGTTGCTACCGGACGATCTCCCCGACGTTTCCTTCGAGCATTACTTCCTGCAGCCGATGGACGGGCCCGAGCAGATCGAAAATATCGCGGCCGTGACGGCATTTTGTCTTGAAAACCCCCGCTGGCGGCTCAGCCTGCAGACACACAAAATGATCGGGATCCCATGAAAATCACACAAGCTTTCACATTCGAGGCGGCCCACAGACTTCCGAATGTGCCCACAACGCACAAATGCCATCGCATGCATGGTCATTCTTATCGAGTCGAGTTGCAGCTCAAAGGCGTCGTCGATCCACGAACTGGATTTGTGATCGACTTTTTTGATGTGGAGAAGGTCTTCGGGCCGGTTCTGGAGAACCTCGATCATCATACACTCAACGATATTAACGGCCTCGAGAACCCGACGGCGGAGAATATCGCTGTCTGGATTTGGCAAAAGGTCAAGCCGCTCATCAACGAGTTGAATTCCGTGAAGGTATTCGAAACGCCATCCTGCTGGGCGGAATTTGAAGGCAACTAGAAGGAGCCGGGCGATGTCGACGACTGCACTGGTGCTATTTTCAGGCGGCCAAGATTCAACGACTTGTCTTGCCTGGGCGCTCGACCGCTTCGAGCGCGTGGAGACCGTTGGTTTCGATTATGGTCAGCGCCATCGGATCGAGCTCGAATGCCGGGACACGTTGCGCGCTCAAATGAGTGCGCTCAATCCTGTATGGGCAGATCGCCTTGGCGACGATCACACGATATCGCTGGCCGCACTCGGTGAGATCTCGGATACGGCGCTCACCAGCGGCATGCAGATCGAAATGTCCGAATCCGGCCTTCCAAACACGTTCGTTCCTGGCCGAAACTTGATATTTCTGACCTTTGCAGCCGCCCTAGCCTATCGTCGCGGCCTAAAGCATATCGTCGGGGGAATGTGCGAGACGGATTATTCCGGCTATCCCGATTGCCGTGACGATACGATCAAAGCCTTGCAGGTGGCGCTCAACATCGGAATGGAAAAGCGGTTCGTTCTCGACACACCGTTGATGTGGATCGACAAAGCGCAAACCTGGCAACTGGCCAAGAATTTGGGCGGCCGGACGCTGGTGGATATCGTGGTGAAGGATAGCCACACCTGCTATCTCGGCGAGCGAGGCGAGTTTCATGATTGGGGTTATGGCTGTGGCACATGCCCGGCCTGTGATCTTCGGGCAAAAGGCTACGAAAATTTCGTCGCTGAAGAAGTGTGACAAGGAGAGGCGGGATGACGACGCGCAACAGGCAATGGATTGAGGGCGGGATATTTCTGGCTGGCTTTGCCGCCTGCATCCCGCTCGCCAATTATATGATCGGTCATGTCGGCACGGTTTGCGTGCCAGAGGGTCCTTGCCTCATCCCGGTCGGCTTCGGCCTGACGGCACCGAGCGGGGTGCTGCTCGTCGGACTTGCACTTGTGCTACGCGACCTTGTCCAACGGCGCCTGGGCCTTTGGTGGGCCGTGGGAGCGATCATCGTCGGCGCCTTCCTGTCGACGACCTTCACGGCGCCGTCTTTGGCGCTGGCCTCCGCAAGCGCCTTCCTGATCTCCGAGTTCGCTGACCTGCTGGTGTTCACGCCCTTGCAGAAAAAGGGCTTGGTCAAAGCGGCCTTTGCAAGCAGCATTGTCGGCCTCATCGTGGATAGCGTGATGTTTCTTTGGCTAGCATTCGGTTCGCTTGATTTTCTGGCTGGACAGGTTGTCGGCAAATTGATCATGGTTGTGGCCGCGCTGCCGGTTCTCTTCTGGATCCGTAACCGCGACCGACGATTGGGGTTGATGCCGGCATGAGTGAAACGGGCAAAGAATCGCTGGGCTGCGTTCAGGCGATCTGTGAAGCCGCCTTCGGTCGCCCGATAACCTATTTTCCGCGCAGCTCAGCGACAGGTAGCGCCCAAGCTACGATCAATGACGGGACTGTTATCGCAACGATCGAACAAGAGATCGAAAAAATTGCGGCCGACGACGCCAAGCTGGATGACGCACTGAAACTCGCGCGCGACTCTCTCAACGAGGTCACAAAGCACACGGACTATCAGGATGGCAAGGCGACCCGATTGCTAACCATCGTGACCTTCATGTCAGCCTTCGCGAGCCTTCTGTTCAATCGTTTTGCGGATGGCTATCCGTTTTCGGTGTTGAGTTGGTCCGGCGCTCAGCAGGTCATCACAAGCGGTTTGATCATTGCAAGCTACTGTCTATTTGCAGTGTTTGCACTGCTCGCCGCATTCGGTGCTTTGGTCACGTTTCACGCGATCCGGTCACGCTTTCGATATCCGACGACGACGAGCGCCGAACATCCCGGGTCGCTGGTATTTTGGATGCCGATCTCCTGGACCGAGCCTAAGAACTGGGCGCGTGCTTTCATCGACCTCAATGACAGCTCGAAAATAACGCCCGACATTAAGGTCAAGTATCTCAAGAATTATATCGTCGAGACGTATCTTGTCGGCGTGAAAGTAGCCGACAAGGTGAGGGTCTTGGAACCGGCTCAGCGTTTGCAGTCCTGGGCTATCAAAGCATTGATCCTTTGGATTGCCGTGACCGCACTGGTATTTGCCTTTGTGCCGCCGGCAAAAAAGGAGTCTAATTCGGTGATTCGCATAGAGACACCGATTTCTTCGGTGTGCGTCACAGGTGGAAACAATGTCTCCACGGCAGCAAACGGTCAGCCCTGCGCCACCGCGCCTTGACAGCAGTCTCGCGGGACCTCTTGTCCTTGTCGATGCGGACAACACGCTTTGGGACACTGACGGAGTGTTCGCGCGAGCGCAACTTGCGCTCCTTCTTGCTGTTGAGAACACCGTGGGAAGGCAAGTTCCGATGGAGTCGCGCCTGGATTATGTCAGGAGCTTCGATCAGGCCCTCGCTGAACAACATCATCTTGGTCTACGCTACCCTCCGCGGCTTTTGATCCAGGCAATTGCGCTTGCTTTGCAGGGACTTTCGCAACACGAAGCTGTCCGCCGCGCGTGGCGCGACGGATCACAATCTCGCCTTGCCTCGGAAACCATATCGCAGATTGAGCGAACCTTCTTCGACATGATTGCGTCACAGCCGGACCTCTTGCCTGGAGTTCTTGCCGGTCTTCGTGATCTCGCCGTGACAGGCGCAACAACCGTCGTTTTGACTGAGGGAAGCCGTAAACGCGTCATGCGTACGATCGAGCATCATGATCTCAGCGGATACATCGACAGGGTCTTCGAGGCGCCAAAAACCGCGCGGATGTTCGAGCGTGTAAGAGGTTTGGCGGGAAACGGCCAGACGGTTTACATGATCGGTGATCAACTGACCCGTGATATCCGACCGGCCAGCGAAGCGGGCTTGAAGACAATTTATGTCCCCGGTGCGTTTCAGCCTAAATGGGAACTGCAGGCCGGGAATGTTGCCGCATTCCAGGCCGCAACGTTTGACGCTGCCGCTTCGCTGCTCATTCAGGCCGAAGACAAGACCCGCTCACCTCAGCAGGCGAGCGGGAAGTCGACCTATTTGCGAGTCCAGAACAGGACATAGTCCTCATCAACTCGCGTCAATCTGCATTGAATCGGATATGCGAAAGCTGGATCGTCGAGCGTGACGACGAGGTACCTGTCGCCAGCCCTCGTCTTCTTGCGCCACGCGGCGCCAACCTCCGATTCGCCGCGGTAGACGCGATAGTCGGGGGCCTCGGCGTTCGGTTTCGATTGGACTGGCACAATCCGCGCCGGTAGGGCGGCACTGGTCATGCTCTCGATTACCCCCTCGTAGACCCCGCCCTCTTTTTTGAATTTCCCTATCGTTCCCATATTCCGTCTCCTTGCTTCCCGCACCATGCGGGACGACAGGTTCCGGTGAGGAGCGGGCGGGAACCGATGTCACCGCGCAGCGGGAAACGGCGATTTTGATGGCGGGAGCGAAGCGGGAAAATCGCCGTTGACCTCGGATCACGACTGCTCCAGTCACGAAAAAGGGCGGCAAAGCCGCCCCTTCCCCTTATCGATTGTCCTGGCTCTTATTTTGCGTCCTCGGGCGCAGCACTGACCAAAGATCCCACCGCGCCTCCTTCAGATCCAAGCCCACCTGTTCGCAGGATGTATCCGGCAGTGGCTTTGATGCCCGGTCCCGTGTTGTTGACGCGGTCACCGACCATTGCGATGCCGTGCCAATGCCCGCCTTTGCTCCAGTCCACCGATCTCAGGCAATGCGCCAGATCTTCCGACCAGTCATCTCGTTCGTCCTTGATGAGGGCGGCCGCGGCTGTGGCGATCGCTTGCCATCCCAGACCGAACGCGAAGACAAAGCCCGTCGTTCCTTTTGCCTCGTCGCCTTCGCGGAGCTCGCGCGCCGAAACCTTGCCGTTCATCAGTAGATCCCATTCCGGGATGTTATCGATGACGACCTCCCAAACGTCGCGCAGTTTCTCGGCCACCGCATCGACGCGCTCATCTGTGGGATCAATCTGGCGAAGATCGGTGATCTCTGCCTCGTCCTTGTACTTAGAACCGTAGAGCGCTTCGAGGAGGATATGGTGAGCTTGAACCAAGGTTCCCATCGTGATGACGTCGGGAGATTTCTTGGCCAAGGAGTTGGAGAGTTCGTTCACGCGCTTTTCGAAAAGAGGCACATCCTTCATGATCCGCTTCGTGACGATGACGATCGGATCGCGACTTTCGAACGCATAGCCGATCGATTGGGAGACCGGCTTCGCATTCAGATTGAGATCGCTGAAATGCTGGCGAAGCTTGTCCTTGTCAACGTATGGCAAGAGGACGACGGGAACTTCCTGAGGCGTCATCCTGCCACGATCCTGCCGAAGAGCGTCGATGATGGCGGCGGCCCGGTGCTGTCCGTCTGCGGGAAACATATCGACACTCTCGTCGATTTCGAGTGTGCCGATCTTGCCGTCAGCAGCAATCGGGATGAACTTGAAGTCCGACCCTTCCTTGAGAGGCTTGCCGGTAGATGGGACAAGGATCAGCGCCAATGACGAAAAGAAGGCGTCATCGCTGTTAAGGAGGTAGGGGACGATTTCGTTGGTGACGCGCGTTTTGGCGAGCTTACGCTGCGCCTCCTGCCCGCCCTTTCCACCAAACACGTCATCCCAGTCGGTATTTTCGGGAAGTTTCACATATTTTGAAATCGCTGAGAATGACAAGCTTCCCAACCAGTACTCGGTCGAAAGCGTCTTTCCCTTGACGACGGGAATCTGAATCGCCATGATATAAGGGTTCCTTTCACGAAGGTACATTTTGCGGGCCGAGAACAGTGTAGCGCTGTCCTCGGCCTCTCTCGTTGCGCGACATACTCCGGGCACCGCTGCGCGTTTTTAGGCGACCGGATCAGCTATTATTTTCATGACATCCGCCTTTCTGTCGAACGACGGGTTTATCCCATAGTCGACCTGGTCGATATGTAACCGGGATAGGTATATCTGTCAATTCGACTGTGACGGATATACCGTAAAGATTTCTAGAGATACTGGAGCCATTATAAGATGTACTCTCGATGGTTGCCTGCGATGGATGAGGCGGCCTTTAATCCACCAATGAAACCAAGAGCTTGCGCTTCGCCAATCTGCGCTCCATCGTCAAAGGCGGGGTTCGAATCACAAGCTCGGGTTGAGAATGGCAAAAGGTTTCAGCGCGACCACCGTGAGTTCGTGGTTTCAATATCGCTGCGAGCGCAAGGTCCGCTACGAACTTTCCAGCGACAGCGAGCTTGCGGGCATACCGATCACCAAAGACAAGCGGGAACAGTCCTGGGCTATCCTCGGCATTCGGTTCGAGGAGGAAGTCGTAGCCCGCCTCGGCCGCGACGTTCTCCGCCCCAGTCGCGACGAAAAGGTTTTGCCAGAGGCATTAAGCGCAGCTTTTCTTGCAGGCCAGCGAAAGGAGAGGTTTGCGGCGCAGATAAATCTCCTACCCGACCGGCCACCCAAGTTTTTAAAAGAGACTGGTCTGTTCCTCAATCGCAACATCGCCGATCTGGTTCGACGAGACGTGTCTCGGGAGAATGCAGACATCGTCGAATTGACAATCATCGATGTCAAAGCGACCCGGCGTGCCACCCCATTCCATAAAACCCAGGTTGCGTTCTACGCAAAAGTGCTCGACGAGGTGTTGAAGGAGATGGGTCAAAACAACGTGCGCGTTAGCGGGCACGGTGAAATTTGGCGCGTCGCCGATGGCGAAGTTGCAGAGTCTGGACGCCACCATGCCGAAACGTTTGCACTGGCGCCATACCGTCGTCTTGTCGACGATTTTTGCGCAAATATCCTTCCCGGTATCGCTGCCAAACAATTGCGGCACGACATCGACGAGACGTTCTTCCACGTCTATTTCAAATGCGAGCAGTGCAGTTACCTTGAGCACTGTCGCAAGTCGATTTCTCCGGAGTTGTCTCCGGCACACCGCGATGTGTCAGCAGTGGCCGGTCTGTCGCACGAGGCCAAACGACTCCTGAATAACAGTTCCATCAAATCGGTCGCCCAACTCTCCGAGGCAGAGGGGCTGAGCAAGTCGGCCGGACTGAGTTGGTCGCTTAGTCGCCGGGCGGGGGTTTTGGTAACCCGCGCCAAGGCCTTGGCCAATCGGTCGGTCCTGCGCACAGAAGACGAGCATACCTATCTGATGCCGCCGAAGGTCGATTGCACATTGCTCCTCAGCGTCGATCATGATCCGGTCGACGACCGGATAGCTGCTCTTGGATATTGTCGCGTTGAAAACGGGCAGCCCGTTCGGTCGGCAAAGGTCAAGATACCGGAGTCGGGATCGCTTGCTCATGAGGGAGCAGTTCTGATCGATGTCCTGGGCGAGTTGATTTCCGACCTTACGCAGATCGACGCTCATAACCGCTCAGTATCTGATGGCACTCTTGATGCCGACCCGATCTATGCACACATCTTTCTCTATGAGCCCTCCGAGGCAGTCAACATACAGGCTGCGATCGGTCGGCACCTCGAGAGCGCAGCGATCAGAACCGGCCTCCTAGACCTGGTGCGCCTTTTTCCGCCGGAAGAGGTTGTCCCCGAGCCCGAGTTTCGGGGCGTACACCATTTACCCGCCACGGCACTGCGCAGCGTCATCGAACAACTCTATGCCCTGCCCGTTTCGGTTGCTTATGACCTGCGCCAGGTCAGCCAAGCCGTCGCCGGCGCAGGATCGTACGCCTACAGACCGGAACCGGCGTTCGAGCGACCATTTTCATCCCTTCTGTCGATTGAAGTTATCCGTACCCTGCGGGAAAACCCCTCAAAGGCGCAGTCGGTCGAATCAATAAGTGAAGACGTCCGTTCCCGGCTGCGCGCAATGACAGGGCTGATTGGATGGTTGATGGACCGGAACCGAGAGGCGACAGCATCCGGCCATGCGCTTCTTCGTCTTGCGAAACGGCCCTTCCAGTTTCAGACGACCTTCAACCCGCTTAATGCCATTGACCTCGATGTTCTGATGGCATGCGAAATTCTGGAGAACCGTGCAGGCCTGCTCGAGGCACTGGTTGGACTTGCGCGTCCTTTCCGCAGGCGCCGCGATGCAGGCCAATGCCTCGCCAACTTACATTTCGACCGGCACTTCAAGGGACCACAAGGCAGCCGACGCATTATCTTCCGAATTCCGAAGGGGAGCCAACAGGCTGATCTTTCCTCCGGCGACATGTCTTTGATCCTGCATGATGACACCCCGGATCTGCGCCTCAACCCGGCGCTTTGGAGTCAGATCGGCTGTCGTATTGTTCAACCGGAATTCTCCTTGTCGGACGACGAGGTGTGTATCGAGATCAATCGCCAAGTCATTCGGAGCCAAGAATATCGAGCTCTCTTGGACCGCGTAAAACCCGGTGGCTGGTTCGTCGACAAAGCCTTTTTTGACGTCAACACACAGCGCGCTGCGTCATTCGTCAACTATCTGGGAACCTGAGCGATGACGATCCGAAGCCAAATCCTCGCATTCCTTCGCGATCCTGCCTCATTCGGTCAACTTGCCGACGATCCTGACATTTGGCGAGAGGCTCTGCACGATTTCGCCAAACCTGGCCTTGCTCGACAAAAAGACCATCCCTTGCGACCAGCACAAACCGCCGCTTGGGAAGGGCTCGCAGAGCAGCGTGCCGGTCTAATCCTCGGCCCTCCAGGTACCGGCAAGACCCATCTCCTCGCATGGCTGATACTCGGATACGTCCAGGCGCGTCGGCGCCGTAGGCTGAGAGCGCATGTCTTCGTCACGGCCTTCACACGCAACGCGATCGGCAATCTGCTCGACACGGTGGTTCGTCAGTCCAATATTCATTGCCCCGGCTTGTTTGAAACGCATTTTTTTGGCCCGCCGCCTTCCAACGGAGTCGACGCCCGTATTCAACAGGTACCTTACCTTGGCAACGGCGGAGAGGCGGATGCCCTCAACGCGCTTACCTACGATGCAGTCGTAGCCGGTGGATCCGTTTGGTCGCTCTTTCGTCTGCTACAGGCGAGCACCACGGGCGACCGCTTCACAAGCGATCTCTTTGATCTGGTGTGCATCGACGAAGCGTCCCAAATGGTCGTGTCGCAAGGTCTGATGGCAATGGGCGGTCTTCGAGAAGACGGACGCCTTGTTGTTGCCGGGGACGATCGTCAGCTTCCACCGATACGCGCCAGTCGGGAAATCAAGATGGGCGAGCGTCAGCTAGGCGGCTCGCTCTATGCCCTTCTGAAATCGGCCGGTCTGCCGGAATACGCGCTCGACGAAACATTCAGGCTCAACCGACCTCTGGCAAGCTTCCCCGAGAAAAAATTCTATCCTGGCGTCTATCGGTCGGCCGAGCCGGAAAAGGCCCTGCAGTTGCAGTCCGGCTGGGAGAACGGCTTGGAGGACTGGGAGATCGCCGTCCTTGATCCATCCTATCCCGTATCGATCCTGCTTTACGAGGGACCGATTGCCGCAACCTCGAACCCGTTCGAGGCCCGTCTCGTTGCAGACCTGACGAGCAAGCTCGCAGACCGCATGGTCGGAGCCCGTTCTGGGACACAGGTCACGTCACAATTTTGGTCCTCCAACCTTGCAATCGTCAGTCCCCACAGAGCGCAAAACTCACTGATCCGAGCGTCACTCGCCTCGGATCTCCGGACGGGTTCGTTTGTCGAGACCGTAGATCGGATTCAAGGAAAGGAGCGCGATGTTGTCCTGCTCTCTTACACGGTCGCCGACGCGGAGTTCGCAACGGCGGAAGCGGGTTTCATTTTCTCGTCAGAACGGCTGAATGTTGCGATCACCCGTGCGAAGACCAAGCTCATCGTTTTCGTGAGCAAAAGCCTTCTCGATGCTGTGCCCTCCGATCAGGAGCAAATGGACAAGGCTGAGATTCTTAGAGAGTTCGTTTTCAACGCTCCCCCTCATGCGCGCCTGACAATGAAGGACGGCATGAACGGTGTCGCGAAGGTCGAAATCCGGCGCATCGGCTTTTTACCAGATGAACATAATGAAGTTGTCGATTCCAACGAGCCAGATGGCGCGGGCGTGATCACCTTGCCAGACCATCTCGCCGACCTGCTCGAGACAATTGACCGCCTCTCAATGCGTTCAAGTTTTGGAACCGCAACAGAATTCGAGTTGCAAAAGGCCCGGGCGACGACGGACAACCTCTTCCCCCAATTGTCGCAACTTTTCACCTACGGCTGTATCGAGCTTTACGAGGCCAGCCAAGGCTTCTGGGTGGCCAAACCGCTTAAGCCTTGGCGCCTGGTTCATCCTGTCGACGATGAAACGGTGCACCGGGAGCTTCCATCCGTCATCGAAGACGAGCGCAAAGGTCAGTTATCTCCTCTTTATCGAAACGTGCGAGCCCATTTCGCTTGGATCGATGAAGACAAGACCGATCGGCTGAAACCCCGAGTCGATCGATTGCAGCGCGATGGCCTCGTCATTTACGGCAGTGCGGCCGGCAAGCTGACGGTCGACTGGCATCAAGCCGATGATATCGTCGTCGAACCTTCGGAGCAGAACCTGCCGGAACTGTCAGATGACGATTTCCGGATCCTGAACGGGCTGGAAGATCTTGAAGCGTCGAGGATCAACTTCGGTGTCGTCGAGGCCTGGACATCGACGGCAATGCTGGCCGAAGCAATCGGAAGAGGTCGAAATGACGTCGCAGACGCCGTAACAAGGTTGCTCGCGAATGGCTGGATCATGATCGCCAGCGAAGGCCGCATCCGCAGCCGCATGGCTGAACTTGCAAGGGAGCTTCGCTACGTCAAGCAACGGTTTGGCAAGGACGATGCAGACCGCAGACCCTATCTTGTTCGAAGCCTGAAGGTCGAATTGCGCGATCGCGACAAGCCAAAGCCGACCGAGAAGATCGGCAGTGTGTTCGAGCAGATCGATTGCGGCGGGTCGTTCGAACACCAAACTGCACTGAACGGCCTTCAGCAAGCGCTGTCGAAATTGTGGGGCGACAATGCGGCTCTTGCAGGCTTCCAGAAACGGAGCTTTGAAGCGCTGCATTCGGCATGGATCCGGTCGGAGCCGAAATCGTTCGTGGTTGCCGCAGACACCGGCTCTGGAAAAACCGAGGCAGCGCTTTTCCCGCTCATTGCGGCGGCGGCAGGCGACGCGCTTAAAGGAGCCCGCGGAACGAGCGCCATCCTTGCCTATCCTCGCATCAGATTGGCCACCAACCAGGGACAACGCTTGGTCCGCTATCTCGCAGCCTTCGCCCGCCAGAATGATATGCCGTGCCTGAGTGCTGGACTTCAGCTATCTGGGGTCCCCGAGGCGTTCACGAGCCTGAAAGACTGGGATTTGCGGGCTGGTTGGAAGGAATTCGGACCTCGGCATTTATTGTTTCCGTTTTTCAAATGCCCCGAGTGCGGAACGGATCTCCATCTTCATGTTGCTGATGGTGACAACGGCTTCGACAGGTTGGCCTGTGTCGGATGCAGCTTTGAGTTCAAAGGGTGGGCCGGCACCAAAGCCAAGATGCGGTCCAATCCACCGACATTTTTTCTTCCGACGACGGATTCGCTCCATCAGTGGATGCATGATGCGCGTGCGGGACGGATTTTCGGGGATGATCCGGATTTCGCCGCGCCGCGAGCGCTCGTCGCCGACGAGATCCACCTTTACTCACACATTCATGGCGCACAAGTCGGATATACATTCCGGCGTCTGGCGGCACGCGCGCAGCGGGATCCGAACAGCCCGACCATGCTCATGATTGGCATGAGTGCCACGCTGGGCGCCCCGCAGCGGGTGTGGAGCGACCTCATTGGAACAGGCAATGTCGAGAAAATTGAGCCGCAATTGGCGGAAAAGGAGATCAACCCACGCGGTAGGGAGTATTTCTATTTTGTCCAGCCCGAAATCGAGTCTCGAGGCCACGATATAGCGGGTGCTTCGACGTCCATTCAGACAATCATGTGTATTGCCCATGGCATGCGGCGCCGGACGGGAAAACAAGGCGGCTTCCGGAGCATTGTCTTCCTGGATTCGATCGACAAACTTCGCCGTTTGCATAGCAATTTTACGAGCGCGGAGGACAACGGGCTCGCCGCGTTTCGAACGAAACGCTATCCCGACAATCCTCTCACCGGGGCCAGGCGAGATCGATGCTGTGAGCAGCCGCATGGATGCGACACGTTCCGCAACGGCGAATGCTGGCATTTCGCGGCAACAGACCCGGATCAAATTCAGGCCAGTGGAAAATCTCGGCCAGGAGGACGTCTGATGGTCGCTCCCCAACCTATCCACGCTGGCTCAAAAGGAGCAGTCGAGCAGACAATCAAAGGGTCTGACATTATCTTCGCAACCTCGTCGCTTGAGGTCGGATATGACGATCCGGACATCATGATGGTCTACCAGCACTATGCGCCTTCCAACCTCGCAAGTTTCATCCAGAGAAAAGGCCGGGGCGGCAGAGGCTCCGACGACAGACCGATCACAGGCGTGACGCTTTCGATCTATTCCAGCCGCGACACATGGTGGTTCCGTCGACCGCGCACAATGCTGGAGCCGAAGGCTCTCAGCACCCCCCTTAACCCATCCAATCATTTTGTGCGCCGCGGCCAGCTGGTCTCAACGATCCTCGATGGATTTGCTGCCTACCAACGCATATCAGGCAATGCGATCTCTTTGGCGGCACCGGGGAACCGAGCGTTCGCGCATGCAGAGAACCTCGCCACAGCGGTGTTTGGACCAGAACCCTGGACCGAATTCGGCGCTGCCGATCTTCCGGCCTTCTGGGCACAGGTTCGGGCGCAAAATCGAGCGGTGGAGGGCGCGACGTACGCGAAGGATTTTCGGGAGCGATGTGATTGGATGCCCAACCTCCTTTTCGAAAGTGGAGACGGCCCACAGTTGAGATTGATCGTCGCGGGCGAACCCCTGGGCCAGCGGCACGATATTGCGCTTGCGATGCTTTCCCTTGCACCAGGCAATGGCACGCGTCGGTACGATAGCGCGGATGTTCACTGGCGTGTCCCGCAAAACGGAACCGTGCCCTGGTTTGATCCCGCCGACTATGACGCGGCCCCATCTGTGGTCCTCCCCGATCCAGCAGGTTTTCTGCCCGACGACGTCGTCGCGTCTCTGCCAAATCTTCAACCGGAATACTTCCGACCCAGTCAAATTACGGTTCAGCGACTAGGGCGAATGAACGGCGCTGACTGCACCTCACGATGGATGATCCAGGCAGGAACGGTCGTGCCGGCGCCGGAAGGGGCACCGCCGGATCACCGCGTGAAGCACGACTCGCAAGCCTCGCTGCGAGGATTTCCGATATTGAAGACTGACCGAAGCAAGGCGCGGCGGATCGATCCCGAGGGGTCAGCCGCCTGGCTTGATCGAACGGATGCGTTCGTTGGTAGCAGTTCGAGGAAGGATACCACGGGTCTCGCTGTTGCGAAGGTATTCTGGGGTGCGGATGCTGAAATCAAGGCGGAAGGTCCGAACGTCGACCCGCTTTCGGTCACTCAGTTCTTCACCGTCCCGGGCAAAAGCGACCCCGTGCTGCACGGTTACCATTTTCACCCCGAAGGCGTCACCTTCACCGTCAATGACGATCGTCTCAACACGTACGTCGGGCAAACGATCGATGGTTTCAAAGCGAACACATTTGCGCGCAGGTGGCATGGCTCGCAGATGGCACGGTTCCTGATTGAAAAAAAGGCACTGGCCTACGGGGTCAATGCCTATCACGCCAATCGTGCCGCTGAGTTGATCTTCAGCGCGGTAGCGTCTGACGGCATGCGCAAAGAGCTATCAAATCTGTTGCGATACTGGTCGGCAGAGGACCTTGCCACAGTCTTCGGCGATGTTCGGAGCGAAATGCTGAGCCAACATCCCCTTCTCACCACGGGCCGCGTTGCCGAAACCGCGGCCTCGCTTGGCGATATGAGGTTTAAGCCGCTCATCGCGGAGGCAATCAGCGCAGTCGGCGATCGGGATCTGCTCCATCGCTACCTTAAAAGCACAATCCTCCATTCGCTTGCAATCCGTCTGAGGGAAGCTCTGGCCTTCGTCAGCGGCGGCGATGTCGCAGGGTTGATGTTTCATGTTCGCCTGCCAATCCAGTTCGCTGATCCCGGCAACCCTGAAATTGCGGTCTTCGAGACATCGTCCCACGGCGATGGAACGACCCGTACATTCGCTGAAAAGTATTCCGACTTTCAAGATCTCTGGAGAGGCGGCTTTTTGGATAGCTGCCCGAACGCTGCTGAGGATTCCGCGATTGATCGCTTCTTCGCCATGACCGACCGGCATGCGTCCTGGCGCGATATCAATCCGATCGACAAAACGCAGTTAAATGCGATCGCCGCGGAACTTGGGATATCAGGAGAACCGCTACCCAGCGCTATACCGAGAATCCTATTCCACAATGAGATCCTCGGGGCCGATCGGGTCTCGGTCTATGAAATTGCGACACAGGTGAGGGCTGTCGAAACCGATCTTCGCGGTAAATTTGGGCGAATGCCAACGACGTGGGAATTGGCAAGCGCTGTCGTGAAAGATGCAGAGCGTGATCGCCAATCAGTTGCCGGAACCATGCTGACAGCCTACGCACAGATCGATGGCGCTGCCCTGGACGGAAGTTTCAGTCCTGAAAGCCGCCTAGCCGATCAAGTATTACGCCTCGGCATGAAGCTTTGCGTTGATGGATGTCGGGCTTGCGTCCATCAGGGCAGTGACCTGATGGGTGACTCGCTCGTTCAGTCCTCTACCAGTCGATCACTTCTGGAGGGTTTCCTCTGCCACGAAGCGTAACAGCTGACAACTAGATGGTGGCGTGCTTGGCTTCTGCCGGTTTAATGGCGAAATCCTCAAGCTCGCCATGTTCAGCGATCCATTGGAAAACGACTGGCGTCAGTAAGGCAAGGGTCGCCTCGCCGACGGCCAATTTTGCGAGGAAATCGTCGACTTCACTGTTCTTTGTCATTGCGGCCTTTTCGGCCTCAAGTTTGCTGCGCTCCAGCCTCAGCCAATTGATCGTGTCTCGAAGGTCCGCAGCACTCGCCAGGTTGACTGACTGCTCGGCGCGCGTGCCGAGAGCTTCCATTCTGCTTCCGACGTCCTCAGTATCGCTAAATTGACGGAGCATTCGTCCAACGGTTGAAAGTGCTGCGAAGTCGCTTGCAAGGGTCCGCCATCTGCCGCGCAGGGATCTGTCAGCAAATTGCATGGCTTTCTTCAGTTCGCCATAAGCCTCTTCGGCTTGCAGGATCGAAGCTGCGTCGCTTGCCGCTTCTAAAGCCTTGCCGGCGTATAATGAGGATGCTTCCATCTCTCTGACATGTTCATCACGAAAGTCGATCAGATCAGCGATGTCGCCAAGCGCCGAAAGGCGAAGCTTCACTTGATGAAAATCGGATAGCTTTTCTACGAGCCGATCGAGTTGATGGCTCACCTTCTGATGGCTAACTGCTTCNNCTCCGCCATCGCCTGCTGTTGTGCTCCCGAAAGCATGTTTCCAAACGCGTGTATTTTCGCAAGCCGGCCTGTTTCGGCTTTCAGATCGAGATTGTCTCGCACGTGGTCAAGCAATGCCTTGACGAGGTTTTCGCCGTCAAACGCAAGTTCACGAAACAGCGCCAGGTCACGGGAGGGGGCCAGAACCGCGCCTTTCAACCCTAAGACTTTGTTTTCACTTTTAAGATCTGCGACTTCAGCCATGAAAAGCTGGACGTCTTTCGCGGCATTCGTCTCAAAGCGAGGCTTGACCCGATCGAACTGGGCTTTCCATCTCTTCACGGCATCCGGACTTGCGCCCGGTACATGCGTCGCGACCGCATCAATCACCTTTTCCAACCGTTCGATATGGGCACGAACTCCGTATCCGCGACGCAGGCTTTCCAGGCTTTCAACTTGATTGTCGAGCCGCTCACGCTCGTATCGAAGCAAAGGTTGCAATGACCCTCCGACGCTGTCGATGATCTCCTTCATTGTCTCAAACAGCGGGATGCCTGAGTCAGTCTCCTTGGGCAAAGGAGAAAACCGCAGAGTCGCGCGAAACAAAGTCAGATGCGGGGCAACCTTCGAAAGATCGGCCAGGCCAAATGCCCTCGACTCGCCCTGTGGGAGCGAGAGCATTTCGCGAAGAGCGCCACGCAGCATTTTATTGTGGGGGTGGGTTTTGCTGAGGAATCCCTGCCAATTGGTCGTGCGGGATTGCGGGTCGCTTTCCGGACCATCTTCATCGGAGAGGATCGCCCGGAACTGGATAGGAAGCGGCAGATCTGGGGTCGTCGTGCCACGCAGCCATGCCCGAGCCAGGAGGATTTGGGCACAGGATACAGACGGCTCCCATCGTTCACGTTCTGAAGAAAAGCCGAGGCGCAAGTTCGCGTAGTCACCCATCGCTGGCGCAAGGCGCCGCAGCATGGTTGCCAGGGATCGCCGGTAGTATTCCGTTTCCGACAGAGTGAGGGATTTCTCCAGGGAGAGGGTCTGGAATGCGTCGAGACCGTTTAATACCCACTCATCCTTGGGTATCCAGAAGGACTGTCGCCGGCTCGACCCAGTTCCCTCAAGCTTAACCTGTGCATCAGTAAACAGCTTTTCAAACGTGTGCTGGTCAAGCCCCACACTGCTCGGGTCGACAGCGTGAACAAGCCGATGAAGCACGCGGTTCCAGCCCGATAGGTCCTCAAGGACCCCTTTTTCTCTCCACAGTTGGAGTTGATCACGCATCCGCTGGAGATCGGTCTTGTTGACGACCGGACCACGGGCTGGCGGAGTCGGAGTCGTTCTTGTCTTCAGTGGCTGAGCGCGTGGCATCCACTCACGTTTGACTTCTCCACCGCTGGTTTCGAGTGGGGCGGCCGGCGGCTCTTCGTCAAGAGGCAGCGCCGGAGTGGCGTTTTCGACCTGGATCTCTGCCGTGTCGTCGCCGAGCCAAGGCAACCCAAACGCTTCATATATTTTCTGCGAGATGCCGGCAAAAGCCATTTCGTCGGCGTCGAGACTTGTCGTCACTGGCCGGTTTCGGTCACCCCAGTAGGCGATAAGCCGGGACATCTGCGTCCTGTCTACGCCAGTTCCCGACAGCCGGGTGGTCAGCATAGTTTCCGCAAGCGGCGACAGGTTCCGGCTTTCTGGCAGAAGCGCCCGACTGTCTAGCAACCGGGTCGGAAACTGCCCCAGTTGGATCGCGTCTGCCTGCGTGAGGACTGGCGTCACCACCGCTTGCAGCATCCCTCTTGGCGTTCTCCAGGTCAGACCATTGTCTCTGTCATTCAATGCGGCAAACAGATTTCCAAGTGACCTTGCCGTGAATGGAAACAATCCGACGTCGTCTTGTGCGCCGAAGGTTGCGTGACAACCCTCACGGAACTCACAATGCGTGCAAGGGTTGGGGAGGTCCGCGTGGAGGCTGCCACGTCTGAGTTCGCGCCAGTCCGACAACGCCCCCGAGCCGGCGCGGACTGCATTGAGGTAACGTGTAACGAATTCGAGGCGGGCGTTTTCCTCGCGCAGAGCGGCGACATCCTGCAGCTCACCTTCGTGGCGAGATGAACCAAGTTTCAGCTCATGGGTGATGCGCCCACGATAGTTAGCCGGCAGCTTGTTTCGATATGCCGGGGTGACGCCGACGACGGAGATCAGAGGACAAAGATCGGAATCCCCTTCGTTGGCGCGCGTATCGGCGTTCGTCACAAGCACGTCGATCAGGCTATTATCGATCCCTTCCCAGCTTGTGATGTCCTCAAGGAGAAGAACCAGCCGTTGACCGCGGCTTGCAAGCGCAGTCCGAACCTCCCGAAACAGATCTTTCAACCCTTCTGCGGAAACACCAAGGAGATGCTGGATCGCGTCATTGCGCCGGCGGTTGAGGGCCTCCATCAGAGCGATGCTGGCGGGCACCTCCTTTTTGATCTTACCTTCCAATTCGTCTGGATCGTCCCAGCCCTGAAGCCGATAGTCCTCAATGATGTCCGCCTCGTCGCGGATTTTGGTTGTAAGGCGCTCCGTGCCACCCCTAACGCCGGAACCGCTGACATTTCTTGCCGCCGCAGCAAGAGTGACCATGTCAAAGAGGTTGAAAACTGCTGACTGCGAATTCCGCTCGTCCTCTCCATCCGCGCCTTTTCCGTCAAGTAGCCGAAGGATCCGCGCGGGCCCCTCCCACTCTTCCTTCACTGTTAGATTGTCGATCAGGGCTCCCGGCAAATACTCGGCGCACCAAGCGACATCCTCGGGAGCCTTCTCGTAGTAATTTGGGCGCAGCGCGTTGGCGAGGTTGCTGAGAAAGCTCTTGGCACGCCCGTCTTCTGTGGCGCGCTGACGCCGTCCCAGACGATCAAACAGCGCCTTGAACTCGTCGGGAAGTCGTTGCCGCAACTGTCTTAGTGCACCTTCAAGGCTGCCGTCCGCTCGCTGAAGCAGAAGCGTCAGGTCGTCTTCATACGGCCAGTTGACCGCGAGCCAGCGGATGAGATGCGACTTTCCCGACCCAGCTTCTCCCTGAACCACGCAAAAAGCATGGTTTCGATCCCGGTCTGAAAGCGTTTCGAGGACGGCCTGCTCATCTGGAGATGCTATCTCGTTCTGGTGGCTGCCTGTCACCTCAAAGCCCCTTATGGGACTATGGGTTGCCAAAAAGATCGCCTCTTGATGTTCGAGGGCCTCGTTGGCGACAATTCGGGCGACTTCGTCAGAACGCCAGCAGGCTTTCGAAGGGACCGTCATTATTGGAGCGCTCCGCGTATCTCGACAGCATAGAAATCGCTGACACCATGCTTGGAATCGCCTGTCATTCGGACGTAAGAGGAAAGGTCACCCAAAGTTTTCAGCTCAATCGTGCCGGCATCGTGAAGATCACGTAAGGCCGAACTGAGAATAGGGGAAAGGGTCTTGGGAGCAGCGTTGATGCCTTGGCGCCGCATATACTCAGCAAACATTTGTCCCCCATCAAGATAAGGCATAGTGGTCCTGAAGGCCGCGAGGAAGTCGTCCGCAGGAATGACGGTCTCGCGTGGAAGAGAGCTTCTTGAAATTTCCTTGGCCAGCCTGAGTGTCGACGAAGGTTGGGACCTGGCCACCGGCAGCGGCAGCTCTTCCATCAGGCCGAAAAATCTGAGCCATCTGCGCCAACTCGCCAACTTCGATGTGTTAATGCGGCGGTCACCGTCGTCATCCTTTCCATCCGGCAGGGCTCGAGCGGCAGCGTCGGCAAATTCATCACGCGACATCGCACCGAACCAACGTGTCTCCCTCAATTCAAGGGAGCGCGACGCGACCCAGGCATAGGTCTCAAGGATCACGGCATCTTTCTGGTCGCTCGCGAGCGAGCATAGTTGTTCATGGCACCAGTCTGCAAAAGCCGCGATGTCGGTGGTAGGACAGGTCGGATGAAGTCGGAGAAGCTTGCCCTCAGCTTGCACAGCGCCGAGCGCAGTCGCAGCACCCAACACCTGGCCAAACGCCTCGCCTTTTTCGACGATCTTCTGTTGATCCTTCATGTAGCCGGGATTGAGCCAATCTGATGCCTCAGATCGCTCGAGTTCGCCTTCGCCTGCCGCGATGATCGACACCAAAGACCAGACCCGCTCAGGAGTCCCTTGGGTGCTCGAGAGAATGCTCATTGGAATTCGCCTTCCAAAACGTCAAAAAAAGAAATGTCATAGGGAGCCCGACGCGACATCACCTGATCCACCCGACGGCCCAGAAACTCGGTATGCGGTTCGACGATCAACAGTAGCTGGTTCATATTCCCATTTTCTATCCAAGACAGGACAGTGTTGAGAAGCCCTTCGATCGCTTTGTCATGGGGCCTTATGACTAAGGCTGTTGGAACACGTGCGACAGCCACGGGACGCACACCGAGAACGCTGTCATGATCGAGGACGAACCCGAATTGCGCTGTCGTCGGGATGAGAGCTTCTGCAAATCTGTCAGCGAGATCGCTCGCAACGATGAACTGTTCGACGCCAAAGTGTGCGAGTCGTTGAGCAATTTCGCCGAGACCGTGATCCATGTTGGGATCATCGGGCGCCACGATCGTGATGCCGGCAGGCAACAAATGTGCAGAACTGTTTTCGGTAGCCCAACTCGCCTCAAACCCGCGCCCTTCGCGCACAACGATCGGTTTGATGCCGCGTCGGCGACATGCTGGGCAACGTCCACATTCCTCTATGTATTCGGCCTCAGCGTGCTGGATGGACGCGAACACGCTTCGAAGGACACACGCCTTTCCCGGATCTTGCATGATGCGCGCAAACTTCCGAACCTCCCTTGCCGACTGTTTTTGTTCCCAAGAACGCAGGTCGAACACTTCGTCCCAGACAGAAGCGATATCTTCTGCAAGTAAGCGCTCGTCCGTAACCTCGATCTCCCAGGTTTCCTTCTGCTCCTTCGCATCACATGACGCGATGCGGATCATTCCGGCGCGCTGGAGAAGGTTAAGCAGGCTCATGTTCCAACTGCGATTGTAATCCGAGGAGCGCCGACCACGCAATTTCTCCGGAAGGGCATTGAGGTCGGCGGTAAGCATGAAAGTGCTCCCCTGCCATATGCCTTGGAGCCTGTTCTCATAAAGGCTTTTCCAGCGAGGCTCAGCTTTCGCGCGCGTAAGCCACGAACCCGACGCAATCGAAATCGCCGATTGAACGTCGTCTTGGCCCTCCTCTGCGGTATCTGTGAAAAGGGCTATCGCCAACCCCTGTCTGCCGTCACGCGCCGCACGGCCAATCTCCTGATAGTACCTCGATGGACCGTCGGGCAAACAAGCGTGGATGACGGTTCGGACGTCGTTCTTGTCAACACCCATCCCGAAGGCGGATGTTGCTACGACAAAATCGATGTGACCCGCCGCCCAACCATCGACGATCGCTTTGCGCTCAGCGGTGCCGGTTTCGCCAGTAAAGATTGCTATTCGATTGAACCCACGGCTCTTTTGACGGTCGAATATCTCGACGGCGGAAAGCTCTTCCTTTCCTCGTTCCTCGTCGAGAGAACGGCGACTTGCAAGCGTGGTATAGACGATCAGCGGGCGGGGAGCGCGATCGATGAGCCAGTCAAGGTCGTGGTGGCGCGTTTCATTGTCGGGAAAAGACTTGATCGCGATGTCGAACTCACGGCGCGGCACACGCGCGTCGATCTCCAGCCACTCGCCGGCGCTCGCATAAGCCTGTTGGAGGACCTTTCGAGCGGCCGGCGGAAGCGTTGCCGAAAGCAGAACGGTCTTCAGTTTCGGTTGCCTGCGCCTGAGATCAGAAAAAAGAGACGGAAGTCGCTGAAAGTCCGGCCGGAACGTTCGGCCCCAGCTCTCGACGATATGAGCTTCGTCAATAAAGACGGACGTGATCCGGCCTGCAAGCCGCGACAATTTTTCATCGCCTGAGGCAGCGGCATCAAGAAGATCAGCGCGAGCGTCACCGAGCGCGAGTTCTGGCGACAGGAAGAGGACGGGGACTTCGCCTCGACGGAGAGCGTTCAACGTCTCAAGGCGAGCGTTTCTCTCGGCCGCGGTTGATACGCCGACAAGTGCGCGAGCATTCTCCAGCCCCGGAATCCCGTGCAAGGTGCGCTGGTGATCAAGGGCGAGCGAAATGGTCGGGGTGATAACGAGAACGCAGGCACCTGGATCTGCCGCCCGCTCCACGAGAGCAGCCAATTGGAAAAGGAGGCTTTTTCCAGCGCCGGTTGGCATGCAGACCATCAGACTGCTTGCGTCTGGCATGGTAAGCATCGCCCGCACAGCTGATTTCTGAGTGCTTGAACGATACCCCGAATGGGTTGTGTGTCGTAGAAGAACGGCGTCCGCAGGGCAGCTTTCGTCAATGCGACGCAGGTGGGAGTCTAGGTCAATGAGCGGTCGGAAGGTCCCGCAACTGTCCTTCCACTCTTCAACGGTAAGCCTGGCCGTTCCATTGGCAACCTGGATCCCGAAACGGCTTGCCGTCGCGAGTTCCTCGCTGGAGAGGTCTAAACCTACGTCCCCAAGACTAATTCGACCATCATTCAGCCGTATGTAGCTGCGCAGCAAGGCCATCCGATCAGCGCCGTGCGAACGCAACATCCGCGCGCGACAGACATCGCGCGACTGGCCGAGCCAATCGTCGCTAACCTCCGTCGAATCGTTCAAGACCTGCCCCATAGAGTTGTAGATCTAGCATGACGAACTTTGCGCCGTCACGTTTCTTCTTGGCAAATAACGTTATGAAATCGGCCGACACATCTGCTGCAGTCTGGTATCAATGCTGGTGTTCCAATTACAAAACGCATACCCCGCGCCGGGGTAAGGCCGATCGGCAGTTGCGCGAAGCCGTTGCGGTCACGATACCGATGTCGAACTCCCGTGCGCCCCGGAACAACCACCCGACGAGAAGGACACGACGCAACCTGCCGTGGACCGCTGTTTCGGCTGCAGGCGTCTCGGCTCGTGGACCTTTTTGCGAACCAGTGCCTATCTTCGTTTTCTCCAAGGAGGGAATTTCGAATGCGATCATTGCGCGAGTCAGATGCCGGACCGAGCTCTATACACAAGATAACCGAGCCGAATTTCGATTTAACGCCCACGATACAAACGTTGCAGCGGGCAAAGTCAATGCCCGCTGCAACGGCTTGGCGTCGTCTTTCGGGTCCGCTTGCTGGGTTTCCGAAGGGCACCCGGATCTTCCCAGCATCCGCGTTCTAGTTTTTCATTTCCTATCGCTGCGGGGAGGCACGAAATCATCGTCTGTTAAGTCCGGCGGTTTACAACCGGAAAAATCAAGCTTGGAGGAAACTGGTTGTGCCGCTCGACACAAAAATGGTGACGGAATGCTGCGAGGAATACTCGAATTCACACGACCGCCTGACAAAGCTCTACCTTTTTGTCGTCGCCTTGCTGGAAGGGGAGTTGAAGAAGAGAAATGTCATGGCGAGAGTCGCCGGCCGTGCGAAAAGCGTAGCCAGTCTTCGTGGAAAGCTAACCAAATGGTCGCACGAGAAGAAAAAGGCCGCGCTTTTCAAGGCGAGGAGTGACGTCTTCAACTGCGTCGGCGACCTGGCGGGCGTTCGTGTGATGACCTATACCGAGCATGACCGTGAGTTGGTCTACAAACTTGTCAAAGAGATCTTTGCCAATCCCGTTGGCAAGACCGACTTCGATACCGAGCGAAAGGAAGAAAGTGCGCGCGTTAAGCACGACAAGTCCAACTTCTATCGAGCGACCCATATGCAGGTCTGTCTTCGGCCAGAACATCTGACCGAAGGCTTTCTAAACCTGAGGGGCGTTCACTGCGAAATCCAGATTACCAGTATGCTTGCACATGTTTGGAACGAAATCGAGCACGACATGCGCTACAAGGGCGACAGCCGATCCCTGAGCGATGACGAAGTCCTGATGCTGGACTCCCTTGGGCTGCTGACGGAATCAGGCGATCACATCATATCCAGCTTGATCAATGCGAATGCGCGTCGTGTAGAAGCGCAGCGTCAGCAGGAAATCCTCAGTAAAGGCCGGATCAAGGATGTTAGGGCGCTGACCGAAGCACTCGAAGATCATTTCGGGCCAACTGTATCCGGAAAGACCATCAATTATCGCCTCAATGCCGATGCTCTCTGGGACACGGTTGAGGCGCTGAAGCTCACGCAGCCCCAAGAGCTCTTCCAATTCCTGTCTCCTGCCCTGCTGCAGGACACCGTCAAAAAGACCATGCCGGCATTCGTGAGGCACCTGAAAGCTACGCAGCAGCTCCGTCCAAAGCTGGTGGTCGAGAGCTGCGACCTCTTCCTGATCGCGCTGCTCAAACGATCGCACGCGACAATCGCCGGTCTTCCAAAGACCAACAGAGGGCCGGCCAAGCGTCACCTTTTCTTTGCAGGCGCGTTCGTCGATTTTGAGGCGTCGCAGGAAGTTTGACTGCGACCGCGGCGAGGGGCTGCCTCTCCGTTAGCGACAGGTCTGCTGATGTAATAGAGGAAAATACGTGCAAACCTCGAGCCGCTGTTCGAGTTGGACGTGGTCTTATCAAACCTGAGAATATTTGATCCACATGCAAGTGTCGACCTGTCCCTTTTGAGAAGTCTTTTGTAAGCACCATTCAGCAGGCGATTTGAGCGTCCAAACCGGAGGGAGCGGACAATTTTGTAGTCAGTATTCCCCCCTACTCTCTGCCAACATTATTGCGATCAGATAATCCCCCAGGCCCGAAACCTCCCCCGCCCGGTCATCTCGCGCAAGCCCAGTTCCAAAACAATCCGCCGCGCCGCCTGCGGCGTCACCCCGAGCGTCTTCACAACCATGCCGGCGGACACCAGTGGCTTCGCCATCACCAACTCGACCAGTTCCGGCAGCTTTGACGACGTCCGACGCCCCTCCAGCTTCCGCTCCATCATCGTTTTCGCCAGCGTCAGCCGGTCATGCTCTTTCAGCCCGATCTCGGCGGCCGCGATCAGCCCGTGGGCGATCGCCAATAGCCGCGTTTCCCGATCACGATGGCGGCGGCGATCAACGGGAATGGTTTTCAGTCCGAGATTGACAGCGACCAGATGGGCACCGGTGGTGACGCCGGCCTGCCGCAGGATGGAGGCCGCAAATAGCCGGCCGAGCCAGGGCGCATGCTGAAGGACGGACAGCTCGTTCCAGGCATCGAGGGCGACGATCGCCTGCAGCACCGCCGGCAAGTTTTCGGCCTGCCGCAGCACGCCGCGCCATTCCTCCAGTCGTTCGTCCTCATCCCAGTCGAGATCATAGATCATCGGATTTTGTTCGGCAGCCCGGCCGGGCTTCCTTGCTCGTGTCGTTTTGCAGTTAACCGTGAGACTCTCACCTTAATATTTTCAATAAGATAGCGCGGCACTTAATTTGAGACGAGGCAGTTAATATGAGATTGTTGTGCGGATTTTGGCACTTAATATGAGAATCAGCCGCCGAAGTAATCGACAATGTTCCTCAGTGACTTCGCAATGACACGCGGGCGGGAATAGAGATTGCTTTGGCAGCATTTTCAACGACATCGCGGCCCACGCAAGTCTCGGCATTTGCACGTAATTTGAGATTCTCTTCGTCGCGAATCTCAAATTATCTGCCAAGCGAAATCCAAACAGCCGCATTCTTGCGATTAAGTGCCAAATGACAGGTTAGGATCAGTCTAACGCGTCTTGCTTCGCACTTTGGATCTCGCGTTGCTGGAGGAAAGCCAGAACCGGGTTGAGCAATCCGCCAAAAAAATCGCCAAACGCGCCACGTTTTTTTCCCGGCAGCCTTTGTAAGTAACTTCTGTGCTAGCTGCTCTGCTGGCTCTGGGCGTAGAGCGCGCTGCCTCCAATTCCATATCAAGAATCGTTTACGAGCTTCTATGCAATTGCTCCGCGGCCTGATGACTTCCTTTGGAAGAACGCGATCGTCAGCGGCGGAACGGTTCCGAGCGCGAGGGCGATCAAACCGACGGCTAGCTCGGACCACTCCAAGCCAGGCCACGCCCGATACTCTATCCCGGAGAAGAGTTGGATCCGGCCGAGCAAACATGTGCCGGCAATCAAAGCGATAAACGTTATCCCCATTGCATGTTTCGATCGGGCGAGGCCGATGGGCGTCAGCCTCATGTTGAGGACAAGCGCGAATGCCATCAAGCCTGCCACCGGCATGGGCGTCAAGACCGGCGGATTGGTCATGCCCTGTATCATGATTGGAACACCCGCGACCGGCAGCAGATAGTCAGACGAATTCTGCAACAGTTCGCGAATTCCAATTCCCCATAAAATCCAGTCCATGACCCACGCGACGGCGACAAGAACGACGATCTGCATCAGCGGGACCATGAAAAGCGAGCGGCCAAATTCCTGATATCGATGCGCGAGATATCCGAGCAACCCGACCTCTTGGATCGACGCGTCTTCCTCAGGCGCGATAACTGGTGCCACTACGCGGCCGATCAGCCATCCGTACAAAAAATTGCGAAACCCCGCCGCATCAGGGTTCTGTACAACGACGGATGCAGCGCCGCAGAGTAGGGCCGGCAGAAGCAGGAGCGTGATCCAGTCGACGATGAACCAGAAGCGCTCGACGTTCCCTGAAATTGCGGGCAAGGGGAAGCGAGGATCCACACTGGTGGCACGCACGAACCACCACGTCCCAATGATATTGATCAGCACGAAAAAGACTAGCAAGATCACTGCCAACCATTCCATATCAACCTCCCCCGTTGGTTCGAGATTCCACATAGCTCGCGGCATCCGCTACGACAAATTCGCCTGGGAATCGAACTCAACCTGATGACCGCTTCCAACGTGGCTTCGCGACGCACCTATCCTCACGATCGAGTCGCTGGACAGGCGCGCCAAAAAAGGCCGCCTAAGCAGTCCAACTTCAGCAAGCCTTGTAATAGACTAACGCTAGTGGCGGCACCCTGACACGCCCGTGTCAAAGCCGCATAAACTGTTCCCTGTTGAGACGGCCCACGATCTGATAAATGTCATGTTATCGGGCGTTGTTACGCTACTCAAATATGAGAGGGGTTCGTGGGGCGCTCGAGACTCGTTCACAGCGAAAACCACTCTCTTCGAGGAACTTAGCACGCGATAACCGGCGCCACCGCTGTCACCTTCGCAAATCTGTGCTCCCCCCTCTGCTTCATACCGCTGAAAGTTCAAAGGGGTCCTTTTTATGGCTGCGCTGCCGACGAACAGGACATCGCTGACGTTTCCGCCGATAGTTGTGCAGCCAAAACCAAGCAAAACCACGCTGTCCTTGACTTTGACCAACCCCGGTTCATTGTTCAGAACTTCGTATTTCAGCCCCGGTGCCGTAATCGTTGCCGAGGTAGCGCACATCGCCACGTCGGCAGTTTGGTCATTGGGGTAGCTTGGATTAACTTTGCAGGTCAAACTAATCGTTTGACCTGCAAGGATGGCGCTACCGGTGTTGCTCGCGTCTAAACAATGCGCGGCCGTTATCAAGGCTTTCGGCCCGACGACCGTAGCCGTGCAACGCGCAGGAGTATCAAAAACCAACGTCGCCGGCCACAATGCCGGATCAGCGGGAGCGCCCCCAACTATAAAGGGTGCGAGGGATTCAGATCGCTCAATCTGACGAAGTGACAGATCAGCGTGCGCGACGTCGATCGCCATAAACGACGCGACCAAGACTACTCCAAATTTAAAGAACATCGTTCCTCCTCCATTCTGGCTTCAGAGACGTAAATATTGTCTGAAATAGACTACGCTTTTTCACTGGGTTCAACAGGAACGGTAAAACCAATTTGGTTATTACCGTTGTACTCCAAAAGTTCGATCTGGCACGGTCATTCGATATGCTGGCTTAGCCCAGTAATTGAACGACATTGATCAACATTAACAGGTCGTTCTTATCGATCCGCTCTTATCTCCATGCGGTTCTGGTGGCTTCGATGGGTATCGCCACCGAGATCTCCTGCGCCGGCTCGAAATCCTCGACCCGCTTCGGCATCTGAGCAGCACCGGACCGATCCATCTTGATCAGATAGCCGAACCGATCAAACTGCGGATCGACGTCGGGTGTGAAATACCACGTGAACAATCCCCTGCGCCTGACATAGCCGCTCAACAGATCCTGCTCCAGCGAACCATATTCGATGATCGAGGGACGCGGTCCGCTTGCCGACAGGGCCGTCGCCGCGTCTGGCAGCGCCGAGCCATGGCGTGTTATCAGGTGATATATCGCAGGCGCCGGCGGCACGACTGGTTCTCGCGAGACCACGATTTGCAAGGCCAGCTCGATGGGCGCCGCGGTCGCCGGGTCCGTGTAGGTTGCCGAGATGCCAAGTCTGTCGCCGGGCGCAAGGGCGGGCACGTCTAGTCTTTGTGATATCTCGTCGAGCGTCAGAGCCGTGATGCCGGAAGAGGTGAACGGACTGGACGGCGGTTTGCTGACCCCGTCGCGGGTCCAGCTTATCGTGAAGTCGAAAACCGGCCAGGTGACAGAGCCATTCGGTTCCCGCCTGGCGAGACCAAAAAGAATGGGTGTCGATCGATCGTAGGCTTCTCGGTCAGAAGCCAGAACCACGAGCGATTGCCCTGCTCTGCGCGTGTCCGAGACGGTCATGCTCGAAAGCATCCGATCATAGGCCGGATCACCGAACGTCACAGTTGACTGGCTGATATCAAGTCGCGGCTGATCGTGTTCAGCAATGGCGATCGGTAATCTCAGCAACAGGCTGGGAGCGGCCGTCAATCCGCTTGCATTCGGCGGCTTCGCTGCGAGTTGAAGCTCACAGGCAATGATCGTGTCTCCGGTCGCACGACGCGTCGCTTCCAGGACTTCCTCGGATTGCACCGGGGTTATCGCCAGGGATATATGCCCCGGGCCACGCTGCACGTAGCGGCCCAGTGGCCAGTACCTGTCGCCGACGCGAAACCGGAATTCATGCCATTCGTAAGGCGCCCATCCCTCCGAAGGCAGCGGGCCGTCGATGATCAGTTCGATTTCGGTGGCGCTGGCCAGTGCCAGTGACGATGTCCTGAGCCGGAATGTGACCAGCTTGTCCGGCCCTGGGTTCCTGCCTCCGTTATCGGTCGGGGGATAGGTTCTGAATGAGACTGCAGGGACCTGATCGAGCCGGCACTTGCGATCCTTCCCGACCACGAACGTCTCGCGGCGCCAGTCCAGATCGATGACATTCGCTGGAAAAGCCGTAGCGCGCGGCATCCGATCCTGTCCAGCTGCCACGGGGTGGAGTGTCGCCCGATACGCCAGCGAAACCCCCTCGACGGTCGAAATTGCGGTACCGGCGGACTTCAATGCGACGACATCCGCATAAACCGTCCCCGGCCTACGGCCCATGGTGGCGATCGCGAAGCGGCCCGGCACGATCGTCGGGGGATGATCGACAAGCGGAAGCCGCGGCCGGCGGGGGACGACATCCTGATGCCGCGGCGCCGACCCCGAAGCCGCTGGAACTGCAGCCATCGCAAAAACGACCGGATGATGATGCGTCAGCCAGGGACTGCCTGCCGCATTGGCCCCGGCGTCCACCGAATAGCTCGCAAATCTTCCGGCCAGCGCAGCATCCGCACTCTGAAACGGTTTGTTGTCGCCGAGTGCAATGGCCCGGGGGGGCTCGCCCACGAGCGGTGGTTCCGGCCAACCAAGCGACGACGCGGCAACTAATTCGTCGGTTTCATCGTGGATACCGAAGGCGTTCGGCGACGGCCGTTGGCGGCTGTTTCCGACCATGACAGGTGAGAACGTCAACCCCTCCCAGGGGCCATTGCCAAGGTTCGCTCCAGTGTCATCCTCGACGCCTACGATACCGAACAGGAGTGCTTCCGGATCAAGCGAGTCGCGCAAGGTGCGCATCAATCCGCTTGAAGTAACGTCAGCTGCCTCCAGGCCAAGATCGGTTCTTAATTCGGTAAAGACGACCCCGTTCGGATGCACACCGATTGCCCGCGTCTTCCGCTGCGCCCTTCTAGACGTTGATTTCAAGGTAGGGGCGAAGAGGATCGCCGTTCCGTCCCCGCGAACGATGGGCTGAAAAATTCGGGCCTGCAGGTCTCCGATCGCTGAAAGGCCGCTCCAGTATCTGCTGAGCACGACGACGGATCGCATGAAGAGAGGGGCTTCGGACAATTTGAATTTGTCCGTTGTCTCAAAGAAAGGCTGCTCGACGGACGCGAGGGATTCGTCGACGACATCGGTGAGACGTCGCGACAACTGCGCGGCCATGATGGCCGAGGACGGCCTTCCCAGGGCCAGAGGAACGACGCGCGCCGAGGCGGTCAAACGCGGCGCTCGGCTATCGAACCAGGCCGTCGACCATTCTCTGGTGCCACTGGTTGGCGCCTGTCTGAGCCGTTGCAAGGGCCCCAGCGATGCGTCTTCGATCCCGATCAGCCATGGCATGGCTAGCAGTATTGATGCTTCTCCGATCGGATTGTCGGGTGCCTCGCCATTTCCGACCCTGTCGCCGAGCTGAACAAGCGTGGTGCCGGCGCCCGTCAGCACCAGGCCGGACACGCTCTTCTTTCCGCGAAGTTCTTCGAGCACCAAGCTGTCGGGAAAGCCCGCGGCCGCGAGTGCTCTTTCGAAGAGGCCGCCGCCGATCCTCTCTGGTGGACCGCTCGCTGTCTTGCCCCGATAGGACCCCCTGTACCGGGCCGCGAAGCCATAGACCGTCGGTCGCGGCGATGTCAGCTTCTCGAGATCGGCCAGACACGCCTCGTCCAGGGTCGTCCATGTCGCCTGGCTGCCATCACCGCCTTCCAGACGATGTTGTACGCGTATAGGCAGGTACCAAGGCTGCTGCAGGACACCGTCCCCCGTCAGAACCTCGAGCGGAACGCGCGCACACTCGACGGTACACCGCACGAAATGGGTCAGCGCCTGCCCCGCGCTGATCTTGACGGTGAATGGTCGGCCAGCCTCCGTCTCCGGATGGCTGTCGGTCAACGGTATAACGTCAAGGGGCCACTCAAGCCTGCTCTCCCCCTCCCCTTCAAGGTCAAGATCAAGCGTGGTTTTCCAGATTTTCTCGGAAAAAAGGAAGCTGTGGCGCAGCCGGGATGAGAAGATGTCCTTTCCCCGAGAGGTCCGCGATGCCTCCAGCTGAAACAGCCCTGTTACGGTTCGGTCCTGGGCGAGGCATAGCAGTCCGGATGCCGTCGCCTGATCGAATACCAGCCCCCGGATCGGGCTGTTCCAGATTCTCACGTGTCCGGGTTCGAGCCGGATTTCGGGATCGTCGACGGACAGATGCACCAGAACTCCGTCAATGCTCGTTCCAAACCATCCGATCGAACCGTCAGAGAGACTTATCGTGATCTGCGCATCGCGCTTGTCTGCGACCTTGAAGGGAATTCTAAGGAAGGGCCGAGCGTGAAGCTCCGGGCGTGGAGCAGGACGATCTGGACTCTTGGACCAGCGCAACTCGAACTGCGTAAAATCGAGCTTGCCGGGTTCTCCCGAACCGACGATTCTGAAATCGAATGATGATTCATCGGGACCATCGCCCCATCCAGACGGCTCGAACTCCAGTCTCTGTCCAAACAGCGTAATCGACAGTTTCGCGTCGTCGATTTCACCGTTGTCCCTGAATTTCAGTCGGAGGACAGCGGGACGCGCAACACCTTGTTCTTCCGATCTTCGGAGCGATATTGCGGGAGCTATGTCGAAGGAAACGAAGCTCCTGTCCCCGTTCCCTGCTGTGTCGACGGGAACAACCTGGCCATCTTCGATCCTGATGCGGGAGACCTTGAGAACGTACCCTTTCCCCTTGGCAAGGGTATAACTGAGGAGGACCAGATTACGGGCCGGAGCGGTTGTTCCCGCTTCGCTCTCCCCGCTGGCATCAAGCGACAGCGGGGCGATGACGGAAGCGATGATCTCCACAAGGGAAGGCCTCCCGGATGCTGTTTCGACCCGGCGCAGCCGAAGCGGACGTGCCACAAAGCCGAGCGAGAGCGGTATGTCCCCGCTTGTCTGCGAGTTGGAGTCGGTCGACCAGATCCGCCATTCGTAAAGACTGCGCGCAAAGCTTTGCTGAGACCACCTGTCGGTCGCCGGGCCCAGCTGGTCTGGCCCATCTTCGCCATCGAATACTCCTGCTTGCGTCAGGGGAAGATCGCGGAACCAGAAATTTACACCCTCGCGGAACAAGACCGGATCGGGCAAGGTCTTGAGAACGACCTTGGTCGTCGCCGAACCCAGCACCTCAACCGGCCTGGCAAGGCTTGGCCGCTGGTCCATGCCCATTCCGGCAACGTCGTGAAGCAATCTTGATCGTGACGCGCGCCAGCGGGGCGTTGCGTTGCCCGTCACCGGGAGTTTGAGTTTGTGCCCATCGTGTTCAAGCTGCAGCGCAGGCGAATTCACACCCGCCAGAGCTCCGTCACCCTCATAGCGCTCCCCGTCGAGCGTGAATGCACCAAGGGGCAGACCGTGCTCGTTGTTCTGGTCGAACTGAAATTTGACCTGAGACCAGGTGAAGGGCTCCGCGAGGCCACCTACGTCCACCTTTGAATCAGATGCGGCACTCGCGAAAGCGGTCCGCAAACGCGTTTCTGTCAAACGCGCATTGTTTCGGATCTTGTGCCAGGCCTCTATCAGGCGATTTGGCGCAACTGCCGTCGCAAGGGCCGCGGGTGCTCTCGCGTTATCGGCCTTCTCGCCCAGCAGAAGCATGGGCGTGTCATCGAGTTCCATCCCGGCATTCAGATCGTCGAGCGGCGGCAGGTCGTGACGAAGCGTGTAGGTGAACTCCTCTAGAAGGCCATGGCGTTCGATCCCAGCCAGCGACGGCAGAATCTGGGTCGCACCGGGAGCGCCTTCCCAGATCTCCCAGACATCGCCGAGCGCGCTTTGGTCAACCGTCGGCAAAACGCTCGCGGCATCCCATCGCAGCTTGCTGGTGCGCTTCAACCTGCGGGGAACATAGCTGCGCGCCGCGACGGGAAGACCGCTTCCCGTGCTTTGGGCAAGGTTGATTGTCGAGATCCATGCGCCCGCTCTCAACCACGCAACTCCACCCCGCTCGATCGCTGCATTCTCCTTTGGGCTCGTATCGATCTGCACCTCGCGCTTTAGAATATTGGTTGGGGCCATGATGAAGCCCTCCCCTGGGCCTGCCCCAAATCGGACCGGCCACTCCCGCGTCGCGCCTCGCCGCAGGGTCGGCAGGATTTCTCCGTTGGCCGGGGAGCAGTCGGCCACATGCACGAGGCCCCTTAATCTGCCGCTGATATCGTCGAACGCAAGGTCGATCCTTGGGCACGCGTCGGATTTGTTCTGGCCGATTGCCAGGACGAGCTTGCCTGCACTCGCCTCGCCTATTTCGATCGCAAAACCGCGATCCTGATCCAGTATGAAAGCGGCATCTCCGATCATTACTGGATCTTTGAGACCAGCAAAGTCGCGGCCGGGCGTCGATTGCGACAGGGGTAGCTGCATCCAGCCGTGCCGGACTGGGAGAAACGCCTGACCAGGGCCGTCTTGATCGTCATTGTAGATGCCGGCCGCACCGTACATCGCCTTCAGACGCTTTGAAACTTCCTCCAGTTCCAGCCGCCCGGTCGCGAATGTGGCGCGACCAGGGTTTGACGCCGACCACGACACCTGAGACGCCCTTCGGGACAACTGCAATTGTCTTGTATTGCTTGCGTCGGACGCGCTCTCCAAAGTCAGGTTACTGAGGCTCCTTGATCCAGCAGGCACGATGTTCAACCTTGCCTTGTCACATCGCACGGAAGCTGTGCTCGCAATCCCGTCGATGGTGGATAGAATGTTGATCCGAAACAGTGCCGAATCGAACTGGACCGACCACTCGGACTGCATTTCTGGGAAAAGCGGTCTCGAGCTCCCCTCGCGCAACTTCATTTCCCATCGAAATGGCGGAACGCTTGGGCGATCGTCGAAATCGACGCGAATATCGTAATTGAGCCGGGTGGCCTGGAACAGTTCGTGGAACCGCCGCTCGACGTCGAGCGGATAATTTTGGTCAAGTAAGGGACAGGGAAACGACCAGTCCGTCGCGGGGGCGGGTGCCGCGCAGGCCTCGACAAACCTGACGAGGTAGCGTGGCTCCGCCCCATCCACTGCCTGCGAAATCTGGACCCAGGCCCAGATCGCTTCCTCTTTTCCCGTGAAAGCTTGTCGCGGATCCGAGACCTTGGCCAGGAACGTAATCCCCTCCCCGCTCAGCACGACAGGGAGCCAGGACACGCCTCCATCGTGGCGCGTAAACACTTCAAGTCCGTCGTTGTTGGACGAGCTGCAGAACAACCGGTCGCCACCGTTGATGTTGCGGTAACCGAACCACGGTTCTTGCGACGGAGCTTGACCATTCCCCAACGTCCTCAACCGCAACCAGGTCCGGATCTGCCCCGCCACCAGTGCGAAATCAGGGACCTCGATCTCGTCCTTGTGGACAGACCAGGCGTCCCCAGGTCTGGTCGGCGTCACGACAATATCGTTCACGTCTGCACGGGTGTCCATGAGGACGATTTTTTCCGCGTTCGCACCGCCGAGGCCGACAGTCAACTTGGCCCAGTTACTGTCTTCGTCGCCTTTTGCTTCCACCGCCGCCACAAGCAACCTTGGTTTATGAAAGGCATAGTGTTGACCAGCGATGACAAGGTCTTCGGCCACTGCCGACTGCACCAGGACGCGCAAGGCCTGCGTTTTCTGAACGACCGGGCGCGGATTGTTCGGGTCGGGGTCACGCCCGGCATAGGCCACGGCCACGTCCGCTTGCCACAACGGCGAACGCGTCGCCGAAGCGAGGATACTCACTGCGCGCAGCTGGCTCATGGTACGTTCCTTATTTCGACGGGGGACATTTGCTCGATGTTTCGGACTGGAACGGCTTCGAGGAGGACGTCGCCGGCGATGTCGGTGCTCATGCGCTCAAGGACGAGCCGGATGGACCAGTCGCGCCCGGTTTTGCGTGGCCGGCCCAGGCTTTTCAATCTGAACATTCGGCCTGTGACCGTAAGGCGGTAGACGGCGTCTTCCGCGTCGGCTTCGAGATCGAATTCAGGCGACCGGATATCGCCGGCGGCCGTCTTCATTTGGAACCGGTAGATGATGGCGGGATCAGGAAGCTCGAAGAGGGCTGCAGATTCGTGTGCCGGCTCGTACCAGGCATCTCGGCTTCCCTCTTCCATGCAATCAACATAACGGGCGAGCGGGAACTCGATCACCACCTCGTTGTCGGTACGCTCCAGCGTCGCATCGTGTTGCCAGCGGATCTGCGACATCGCTCGGGGACTGGGAAGCGCCGAGCGCGTGTGAGGGGAGATCGCTGCGCCAGCTCCGTTCGCTAGAAGAACCTCGTAGTCGAACAGATACGGGAGATCATAGGCGGCGACAGCATTCGCGCCTCGCCATAGGTCGGGAAGACCGGCCCCAGCGACGCCCGGGCTCCCGAGTTTCTCGGGCGGGGTCGCCTGCTTGATGATCCATTCGAGCAGCGGTCCCGCGTCCTGGGGCTCCAGGAGCTTCGCCTGGAGCTCGGGAATTTTCGGCACGCCGGGAAGAAAACCTTGGGCCCATTTGTGGGCCACCGTTCCCAGTTGATGCTCCCATCCGATATCGGATGAACCAATCTGGCGGGCCCCCGCCTGGGGAATGTTTGCGGCGGCCAGGATTTCCTCGTCGGAATGCGCGACAACCGCGACGAGAGCCTTTGCCTCGATCGCATATGCGCTGGCGAGGAGCACCGGTTTGGCGACGTCGCGGGTTCGATCCAGTGTGACATCAATCCAGGGCTTCGAAAGCATGCCGTTGGCGAGATCCGCCTCTGTCAGGAGGTTCGGGTCGGAACAGGGCCAACCGCTTGCTTCCGCGAGGTGGTCGTACCGGCCGAACGGACGAACATAGAAACGCCGCCACGACCCAAGCCCACTGTTGTCGAGAAGCAGAACGCTGACGCGCCCTCTTTCGTCGGGTGCTCGACGCAGCGAGGCGGGTGCGTCGATCGTCGCGGCGGCAGCGCCCATGCTCGCAAAGCGCGCGCCACGGTCAACTGCCAAGGCGCCGCCCAGACCGTATTCGAAGAACCGACGCTCCCACAACTGGATCGCCGCCGTTTCATCCACGGTCCCAGTCCAGCCGCCATACCGATTGCTTGCAAGCTTCTTCAGCCGTTGATGCCCATTTTCGAAGAGCTTCGCCCTTTCCACGCGGTTGATGATCGCAGCCGGCAGCGCATCAAAGAACACGTAAGGATTGATGGCTGGCTTGTCGGCGATCGGATCGGCAGGCGACCATGTGATGACCGAGATCGGCAGGTCGACCGTATTGAAGCTCGCTCTTAATTTGGCGACGATTTGATCCGGAGAGAGTTGCTGGTCGAGTAGAACGATTCTTGAGATTGCAGATGGCGCCTCCGGTGCCGCCGGAACAGTGTATTCTGCCACTGGCCGGAACCGGTCGTCTCCTGTAAGGTTCTCACCAACCCACACCCCGGGATCGCCGTAGGATCCCGTTTTACTGGTGCGGAATTCTATCAGCGCCTCGCATTCGAACGCTGCCTTGATTGCCGCAGCAGTGATTGTCACCGCAGCTTTTGGTTTTATTTCCACGTAGTAGATGTGCTCTGGCCGTCTCCAGAAGACTTTCTGCTGCAAGCGATCGATGATCGGCCTCAGCGACAGTTGTAGAAGCGGAAGGCCCCTCGGTTCGGTAAATCTCGGATAGTTGGTTCGATCTTCGCCACCGAGGACATACACTTCTTCCGGGTCGAAGAATTGCTCGAGAAATGGTGCCCCGAATGTCCACGTCTCTATGAAATTCCGCTCGACGGCATGTGCCCAAGCCCAGTTGAAATGAGAGTCCATGTCGCGCGGGTTTACCCAGTCGTCGGTCTCCGTGTCCCAGAGCCGGAAACCTGTCGCCAGACCCAGCTGGCGCAATGCGGACCATCCCGCCTTGTCGCGCTCAGGCGCCGTGTCGCTGAGCAGTTGGGCAGCCGGCAACTTCCCTGTCTCCGAGCCCGCGTCGCTCTTTTGAACGATACCCTGTTGTGGAGCCGGCGCGCCTTCCAGAATCGGTTCAAACCGGCGATATCCGTTACCGGTTTCGAAGCTCTCCTTCTCATACCTCAGCAGATCAAGCATGTCGGTCAGCAGCGGGTGGAGGTCGCTGGCCAGCCCCACATTGTTCTCCGACGATCTCTGCTTGCCTCCAGACGTGTAGCGAACCTGCAGCGTGCCTCGTTCCGGAGGGGCCCCCTCGGGAACAACTGGTCGGTTGAGCTGCTGCAGCAGTCCCCGAAGCGCGGCGGGCCTGATCTCGTCGAGGTGGATTTTCTGCCATCCGTCAACGTCCGGGCCTGAAAGGCTTCCCTCCGGCTTGAGGTCGCCGATTGCCTGAAGAGAAAGGCTGGCTGGCCTTCCGAGGCTGCTCCCCTCACCTTTGAACTCGACGAATCGCAGTTCGAGATCGGTCGGCCGACCGCTGCCGAAGATTTCTCCGATCAATCCCTCGTCCGGCACCAGGCAAAGCGCCCGCCGCTGCGTGCGCTCCGGCCAGATCAATCGGGATTCGGCCGAGGAATACCATCCATTCCATCCAGACCTCATGGTCTCGCTGGGATAGAAGACTTGGAGTTTGGAAAAGTCTTCGACCAGTGCAGGTTCGCTGCTCAGCAATGCGCGCGGCTTCACCAGAATGCGCCCAAGTGGCCGCGCAATGCGGGCCAGTTCCATTGCCGTCAACGGATCTTTCTGCGGTGGTTCACGGTGGCGCGATGACGTGAAGACGTCGAAACCGCCGATCAGGTCCGCAAACGCCGGTGAGTTGTCGCACAAGGTCGACGGCCGCGCCTGCCATATCAAGCGGACGGCACTTCGATTTTCATGGTCCGTCTGCAGCATGGATGATCTTTGTGTCCATGAGGAATCGGGGCGCGGAACCAGTTTGTGAAGCAGGCCTTTCTGGGCGGCGAGAGCACTGGATCCCAGAAGGCGGGCGTCTCGTACACGCGGCATTTCAAACTCGGCTACCGGCGCGATGAAATCGTCGCGCTGGTTGTCGAGCGGCATCTTGGCGATGTTGTTCGGGCGCCGCGCGATCCGGAGCTTCAGGTCGCACAGCGTCCATTGCGGGTCTCTCAGTTCCGCATCCGATCGCTTCAGTCTCGCAAATATCTGGGTCGATCGACCAGGCAAGACCGCAAGCTCTTCAAGCTCGAGCGAGGAACAATAGAAAAGCTCGGGTTGCAGTGCAGGATCGGGCCGTTCGGGGTCGACCACATAGACATAAACCGGCACGGTGGCGCCACGTGGCCTGGAACGGGAGATAATCGCAGTCGGCGCGGTTTCGTCAGCGTCAATGCGCTTCTTGTAATGGCGTTGCGCGTCAAGAAGATCCGCGCCGTAGATACCTGAGCGCTCGCCGTCGTCGGTATCGAAGTAGAGCTCGATGTCCGGCAGGATCGGTTCGTCGTGGCCAGGGGCGGTCTGGAGAAACATGGAGAGTTTCGCCGGCAGTTCGGCGCCCGTCGTCGGGAACCGGAACGTCTGACCTTGAACCGGGACGTAGGAGAATTCAATGGAACTCCTGGTAAGCGGCAGGGCTCGAGGTTTGGGCGGAAGCCCGATCTTGAAGAAGAATGGAACTGAGGGGCTTGTCCGGGTATTGCCGTTGTCGATCGCGATGACGGAATACACCAGTCTGATCGGCTCGTCCGTTGAGAATGTCTGCTGCCACACTTCGAAGTGCTTGCGATATTCGTCATGCTGTGCAGCATTGACGTCCTGATCGGCGCGGTAGGTTTGGAAGAACAACAGTGCCTGTCGAAGCTCGCCCGGAAGATCTGCTAGTCGATCGAGGGCCTGGAATTTATCGCCCTGCTCGGTCTCGATCAGCTCGGCCACCTCGCCACGTTTGGCGAACCAGCTGGTATGGAATTGCCGCTTCACTTCACTGCCGACCTGTATGTGGCGTTGCACGACGTAGTGGAGAAGATGGCTTTCAGGATCGTCGAAATGCGTGTCCGACGCACCCCAGTTCGGCTCGAGGTCCCAATCCAGCCAGATTACCCTGTTCCTGACGAAAGCCCTGGGGTCAGTTGGTTGCGGCTGAGCATTTTCAAACCAGCGCTCGACAGGATTGAACAGTGCGACCTGGTGGCTTGAGGGTGCGCCGCCCCCGATATCGTCGGACTTCGCAATAGTGAATGCCGCCGGGCGCGGACTGCCGCCCCTTGTCGGAAAGAGCTTTTCGAGCGTATCGGTCAAGGCGATACCATCGTTGCCAATCACATAAGTGAGGCCGAACCAGCGTGGATCGATCACATCCGGAGCAGCAGCGTTTCTGTCCTCCGTCAACGCCTGCGCCAGCTGATGGGCGCGGTCGCAGACCAGACCGATCAAACTGCCGCGAGCCTCCAGGCATCCCAGCGTATCGGCCTTTTCCTTGGGCGTGACATCGTTCGGCAGGTTCGCCTTTGGCTGGGTAAAACGCCCCGATACCGGGAAAAGGAAACCGGCAGACACGAGATCGCCGACGGTCCCTCCGGACTTCGCGTCGATCTGACGTGCCCAGTCCGGCTTCCTGGTCCTCTGGCCCGGAAGAAAGCCGAGTTCGTGCAGGATATCATCCGGTGCATCGAATATATACTCGTGCCCGTCGGTGATGTGTTGTCCACTTGCGACCGGATAGGGTGAAACGAAAAAGTCTCCATGCGGTCGGGTTTCGAACAACGTCGCCCTTTGCACAAGGTCGCCGTCGCGTGGAACGAACTGAAGGATCGCGCGATCCTCTCTGCCGGCTACCGGAATGACGATAGCCCAGAAATCGCAACCCGTAACGAGATCCCCGATCTCGGGCGGTCCCGCGGGTTTCTGTGGACCAGCGTCTTCCGTTTCGGGCAGGGGAAGGGCATCTCGGCGATCCGCAAGATTCTCAAGCGCCGTGTCTCCAGCGTCGGCTCTTGCTTTTCGAGCCGGTTCGGGCAGTGGCGCAAGGCCGCTTGCAGGGTCGGGAACCGTGGCTCCGAGCCCGAGCGCCATGAAACGTTCGACACGCGCTCGTGCACTGTTGAGCATGCCCTCGTTCATGCCGACTGAAACGCCAAGCCTAAGTCCCCTGCCAAAGCGTCGGATAGAGATCGATGCTCGCGCGTGAGCACCAAGCCCACGCGGACCTATGGCCACTTCAAGATCGACCTCGACATCGACCCGCTCGCTCCAGCTCGCCTCTGCCTTGAAGAATTGCAGGTCCACCCAGAACCGGATTGAAAATTCGAGGCTGATGGCAAGCTGGATACGACCGTAGAACAGGCTTTCAACGGGTCGCTGCGCACTGATGTAGGCGATGAACTTGCTGTCCAGCGAGAATTCGGCCGTTGCTTCCGCCGAAGCGCCGACACTGCCGCCCCCGCGTCCCCCTACCTTGACATGTCCGCGTGCGGCAAACGCAATGCCGTTCAGTATCGCGCCATCTTCAATCCTCGTGACCATGCCGCCGCTCAGGCTGGCATAGAATTTGTCATCCGGGCTCCCGAGGTCGAACTTCAGTTCATAGGGCCAGCCGAACTCGTGATGGTAGAGACCGGGCGTGATATAGAGTGTCGAGCTGAACTGGACGTTGGTCAGAGCCTTGGTCAGCGGTTCAGGCAGTTTCGGATGCTGGCCGATATGGCCTGTCCGATCGGAAAGGAACCGCCCGAGGAAGGTCTTCTTCGGAGCCGAGATGTAGAGATAGCCGCGCAGGAGCGGCTTTTCACGCCAGTCGTTCTTGACGCTTCTCCAATCCGCATAGTTGACGGCGATCCATGCCCGCGCCGACAGAAGGAATGTCAGGTCACTGCGCAGCGCCGCAACGACGTCGAACAGCACCGGATTGTCGAGTTCCTTTTCCTGCTCGGCATCGTAGACTGTCGGCGACGATGCCGTCGTGACGCTGAACAGGGCGCGCATCGCCAGCGTTATTCGATCGCCTTCGAGCTCGGGTTGCCAGGCCGGGAAACTCCCGAGATCGCCTTGGCGCTTTGATATGGGATCGAGGACCTTGATAAGATCCCTGGGGTCAGAAACGGCGTCCGTCTGTGCCAGTCCCGCAAGCGTGAACCGATAACCCAGCCCAAATCCGACTTCCCGAAGATACAAGGTACCGACCGGCGTCGGTATCGGTTCGGCGAGCTGCTCCTGCTGCGCGTAGACGAAAAACGTCAATCTACGCTTTCCCGGTTCCTCCGAACGCTCGAGTTCCAGAAACCCGGCCGCGCCCGACATCGCCGCCCAGCCTTTCAGCATAAGGCGACCTGATGCGAGGAAGCCGTGGGCGGTGACGTTTGCCGGCAACACATCAGGGGCATACAAGCTTGGAAGCGATCCATCGACCGCGACCGCCGTGGCTGCGAACTCGCCCATCGCACCGATGCGCAACCCGACGCCAAGGCCATCCAGTCTGATCCGAGGCAGAGTCTTGCCACTTTCGGGACGCGTGATCCACATCTTGTGGAATTCGAAACTTGGCTCGATGACGTCAAAAGCGTCCGTGAAGCGGACCTGGCCGGATAGCGACAGCGCCGGCGGGTTGTCGCTCCAGCCATTGTAGGACGGATGAAAACCGACCCCTCGCAGCTCGAAATCGAAAAGATTGAACAGATTCGCTCGGGCCGGCGGTTCGACGGGGACCTGGAAGCTTATGGCCCTGGCGAGTGCGCGTCCGTCTCCGGCGATAGGCGCGCGATCGAGATTGATCCTTGCTTCGGGCAATCGCGACAGAAGTCCGCCGGCAAGCTCTCCGGGATTTGGGCGAAACGTGGCGCTGCCGGTGATCTCGCCGTAGAAATGGACCTGACTGTCGATGAGCTTGAAGCCCAGGCCGACATGCGTCAATTCGAAGTGGAACCTCGTGCCTTCGCAGACAAGCGGCTCGCCTGCCCGCTCAAGGCGAGCGGTTGCGCTTTTGATGGTAAGGGCATTCGTGTTCTCGTCCTGACCGATTTGAATGCCGACATCGATTCTGGCTTCGCCCAACAAGGCCGGTGGAAGAGCCCCGCTGCCGACAACTGCGGCGGAAAGCAACCGCCCCCGCTCGACGCGCAGATCTCCACTTGTGAAGCGGAACGGTGTGTCCAGTCCTCGTAACCGTATCGGACGGTCTACGACGCGGGCCACGAGATCGAGCCCGGCTGCCCCCAGAGCAAAGCCCGCCTCCCCTGTCGCTTCGAAGCTCAGGGCCTCCTCGCCGCTGCCGATCTGATCGAATGCCAAGACGGCGCGTGTACCCTTTCCCAGTCGAAGAGAAGGTGCTTCGGAAAGACGTAGCAACAACCCGCCATTGGGCGGATCAATGCTCAACCTGGCTCCGAAGACATCAACGGTGTCCGCAACGTCGATGGGAATGTCCACGCCGTCGAATTGCAGTGCAAATCGCTCCATATCGAGGGTCGCCCTGATCGTAGGCTTAAGCGTGCGCCCTCCCAGACGCGGATCGACTTCCAGGTCCAGGTCGAATTGGCGCGAACTGCCCTGGGCCGAAACCTGCCGCCATCTCAGTATCTTGACGGTCGGCGAATTCGACTTCCCGCCGACGGAACTGCCTCTCCCGCTCGGGAAGATCGATGCGATCTTGTTTTCGTTGAGGTGAATATCGAAATTGACGTCTATGGGCAGCGGTCCAGGAATGAATGGAGCCGCGATACTTATGCCGCCGGCGATCGGCTCGGCGGGCCCCGCCCCCATACCGCGAAAGAAACGGGCCTGGCCATGTTGCAGCATGGCAATTGCCACCGGAGAAGACGGCTGTCCTGCGGCGGGTGGCCGCACGACCGCCTTCACTGTCAAAAGCGGTTCCGCATCGTCGCCTCGCGCCGGTGAGTTTCCCATGTCTCCGGTCAGCCAAAGATCGGTCGAAAGGCTTGCCTCGAAGACATCTGCCGAAGGAGCAACGACGATCGCACTCCAGTTGTCGATCAAGTCGAAGACAAGAAATGGCCCGCTTCCCCCTGAGAATTTGACGGTCAGCTCGCCGCGGCTGATCTCTCCTGCGGGTATGTCAGCGCCCTTTCGGGACAGGATGATCTGTCTTATTTTTCCTGCCGTGCTGTCCCAACGGATTTCCAGCAGGATGCCGGCACCCGCGGTTCCGAGGTTACCCAGCGCGTCGAAGAGCCGTTTGCCGAGATCAGCGACGCCGCGGGCGAGGCCGACGAGCCCCTGCCCGATCGCTGCGGCGCCGGTCCCAAGCCATTTCATGACATCTTCCACCAGTCCGCCGAGCGCTCTCAGCAACGGGTCGGGCATTCCGACGTTCGGCAGCTCGATCGGAACGATTACCCGCGTGAGACCGCGCAGTTCCTTGACAATAATTTGTGCGATCTGGCTTCCCGTCGGTTGCCGGACCGCGAAATTGCGCACATCCTGCCTGTTCGAGCCGAGCCTCAGATCATACTCGCTGACGAGATCGAAGGTGACCTCGATGACGCAATTCGATCCCTCGACGGTCAGAGACGGTACGACCGTCGTTACCACCAGGACTGACCCTGTCAGGGTTGCCTCCAGTCTAACGTCCGTCCATGTCACATTGACAGGCCCGATGGACTTTCGTCCGTTCGGCAGGGACCCGTTCATCGCCGCGACCGAAAGCGAGACGGTCACGGTCAAGGCATTGACGGGACCGCCGACCTGAAATGCTTCCAATTTCAATAAAGGTGCGTTCTCGACTTCGATGGCGGCGGATACGGGCAGCCCGGGGCTGCCGCCATCGTCGATGTAGAAGCTTAAGCCGGCTGATGTATCGATACGAAGGACAGGATTGCTGGCCCAGCTGATTTTCGACCCGGGCAGCCATGCAGGCATGTTCGGGAGCGTCAACCTCATATCCGGCAACGAAAGCGATCCGAAATCGAGGCCTGGGAAAGAGAACCCGAAGGTCGGCCAACCGAATTCTCCCGCTATCTTCGGGCCTGTTGCGGTGATTTCTATCTGGAGGCCGATGCGGCCACGCACGGGACCCGCCGATGCGGTCAGATCGACGGATGCCTTCAGGCCCACAGGTTGCAGGTTCGCCGTCTGGCCCGGCAGTTCCGGAAGGACAAGCGAAAGGCTCAGGCCCGCATCTGCGGCAAGCTGGAGACCAAAAAACGCGGCGCTGCGTCTGATCTCCAGTTTTGACAATCTGGAACGCAGAGCGGCGTATGCGCCGCGCAGGTCGTCCGCGACTTCCGCTGGCGTCTTGAGGCGATTGTCATTGATCAATCGTGCCGGAATGAACGGCAGGACCCCGTCCAACGCCAGAGTAGCCCTGGCGCCAGCGGTCTCGGCAAGTATTTCCTGAACCGTAAACCGCTCACCATCGTGCTCGCAGACAGCGGTCAACGCGGAATCGGGTGAAAAGCGAACAAGTTCGACAAGCGCCTGTGCCATAGGTCCCCCACAAGACTAAGCGCACGCAGTACCCGATCCGCATTGCCACCATGAGGACAGTGACGGAAGTGATTCGTCAATGTGGAGTTGTTGTGTCTTTCGCGTAATAAGGGAATAATCCACCGGGTATTTCGATCAGCCGCGCCGCGGCTTCAGTATTGCAGGCGTATTGGTTTTCTTCATCCCCGGCGGTGCAGGAGCGGCAGCCGCAGCGCTGCTTCGGTACCCGACGACTATGCTATAGAGCGGTGTGAGCCCGAAGCATCGGCTACATGCTCATCCAAGGCGCAAAAGCGATCGATGCTAATTATATTATGCCCCACGCCCGGAACCTCCCCCTCCCCGTCATCTCCCTCAGCCCCAGCTCGCCCACAATCCGCCGCGCCGCCTGCGGCGTGACGCCCAGCGTCTTCACAACCATGCCGGCCGACACCAGCGGCCGCGCCATAACCAACTCGACCAGTTCCGGCAGTTTTGAAGACGTTCGTCTTCCCGTCAGTTTCCGTTCCATCATCTGTCGCGCCAAAGCCAGCCGATCGTGTTCCTTTAGTCCGATCTCTGCAGCCGCGATCAGACCATGGGCAATGGCGAGCAGCCGGGTTTCGCGATCGCGATGCCGGCGGCGATCGACGGGGATCGTTTTCAGGCCGAGATTTATCGCCGCCAGATGGGCACCGGTGGTAACGCCGGCCTGACGCAATATCGACGCGGCCAGCAGCCGCCCGAGCCAGGGCGCGTGCTGAAGGACGGAAAGTTCGTTCCAGGCATCGAGGGCGACGATTGCCTGCAGCACCGCCGGCAAGTTTTCGGCCTGGCGAAGGAAGCCGTGCCATTCGTCGAGGCGGGCATCCTCGTCCCAGTCGAGATCATAGACCAGCGGATCGGCCGGAGCCCGGCCGGGCTTTTTTGCCTGCTTGATGGCCGCCTCCGAACGGGCGAGCAGCGCATCGATGGCGGCATAGTCGACGCCAGGGAGATTTTCGATGTTGTCGACTTCCTCCCCATCCCCTTCCGGATCGATAGCGACCGGGGGCCGAATGATGCCGGCCGGCTCCACCTCGCCTGTGTCCGCGGATGTGATCTCGGAAGTTTTCCGCAGCGTCCGAATGCCCTCGGCCGAAAGCGCCCAGTCCGGTGACTGGCCGGCGATGCGCCGGCGAGTTCGCAAGACGTCGCGGGCGATGGTCAGCTCATGGGTCGGCGTGCGGATATCTTTGGTGGCGTCATGCAAAACCAGGTCCTCGAGATGGACCAGTTCGCCGTCGATCCAAACCGAGGCGCAGGCATCGGTGAAGTGCGAGCGTTCGACAAAACCCTCGCCGACCGGCGAACGGGCGATGCGCTCATCGAGACGGGCCAGCGCGATGCCGGCGTCGGAAATCGGCTGCAGCAGGATCTGGATGGGCAACTTTGATAGATCGTAAGACATTGAAATCATGGTAAATGATTTCTTATAGGAACTCTATCTAAATATTATCGTTCGCTACATGGTACGATCGCTGGTTGGAGGTCTAACCATCGATAACAAGCGTTTATCGATGGTAGTTGATATCCAGTCGCAAATCACGCAGAATCGGGGCAAATCATGGCCCTGGAGGCCGCCGAAACCGTCCTTTTGGAGCGCCTGTGGCCAAACCGAAGACATCACTGGCCGCCGTCGAGCGACGCGCGGAGGAACTCGACACCATCGCCGCCGTGCTGCCGATAGAGCGTCGCGACGAGCTCGCCGAACTGTTGACCGACCAGGATGTCGAGACGCTCCGCCATCTCGTCAACCAGGGCATGGGCGACAATACGCTGCGCGCCCTGACTTCGGATCTCGCCTATATCGAAGCTTGGGGGATGGCCGCCACCGGACGCTCCCTGCCCTGGCCGGCGCCCGAGGCCCTGCTTTTGAAATTCGTCGCTCACCACCTCTGGGACCCGCAGCGGCGTGAGACCGATGCCGATCACGGCATGCCGGCCGATGTCGACGAGAACCTTCGGCGCCAGGGTTTTCTCAAATCCGTCGGCCCGCATGCGCCGGCGACCGTGCGCCGGCGCCTGGCCAACTGGTCGACGCTGACCAAATGGCGCGGCCTCGACGGCGCCTTCGCCTCCCCTGCCCTCAAATCCGCCATCCGCCTGACCGTGCGCGCGGTCCCCCGGACCCGGGGGCGCAAGAGCGCGAAAGCCGTGACCGGCGATATTTTGGCAAAGCTTCTCGCCACCTGCTCAACCGACAGCCTGCGTGATGTCAGGGATCGCGCCATCCTGATGGTCGCCTTTGCCTCCGGCGGCCGCCGGCGCAGCGAGATTGCCGGACTGCGACGCGAACAGCTGACCGACGAGCCACCGATCGAGGTGGCCGACGGCCCTCCCCTCCCCTCTTTGGCCATCCATCTCGGCCGCACCAAGACCACGACCGGCGAGCAGGACGACGTCGTTTATCTCACCGGCCGACCAGTTGAGGCATTGAATGCCTGGCTGGTGGCGGCGAAGATCGACAGTGGCAGCGTGTTTCGGGCGATCGGGCGGTGGGGCACTGTGTCGCGGCGCCAGATCGATCCGCAGTCGGTCAATGCGATCCTGAAGCAGCGGGCGGAGATGGCAGGGTTGGACAGTGGGGAGTTTTCGGCGCATGGGTTGCGGTCGGGATATCTGACCGAGGCCGCGAACCGCGGTATCCCCCTCCCCGAGGCGATGGAACAGTCACGCCATCAATCGGTCCAACAAGCCTCGAGCTATTATAATAACGCAATGCGACGAAGTGGGCGTGCCGCCCGAATGCTGTGAAGACCTAATCCACTACTAGATTTGGACCGCGGCAAAAGTCTTGTGCCAGCGGCCACCAAGCCCTACGTTTTGGCCTCGGTATGACATTATTCGCCATCGAACACGTGCGGCTGCAATCTTCCAGCCTTCATTAGGTGCTGCAGCGTATATGAAACCGAGAGCGCATCGTCGAGCGCATCATGACCCTGCAAAGGTGGGTGCTCGATCTCAAAGTATTCGGCGAGTTTGTTGCTCGGTGTTTTTGCGAGATCCTCAACAGGCATTCCGGCCGCGAGGAGGAGCTTAACGGCATTATCAAAGCGATGAGCGGGGATTGGTGCCTGAATGCCGGCAACATAACAGCTGATCGCTACCATGTTCAGTTCGTCCTTACCCCATGACCAGAACCGGGAGCCATCGGAAAAGCTGTCGACCTGCGCAAGTGCGGTCTCCAAAGCCAGGCCTTCGCTTTCGATATCTTCTTCGGTGATGCCGGTCAGCTTTGTGAAAAAAGGATCGAGCGTATACCTTTTGCCAAATCGATCTATCGGACGGACATAGGCTTTAAAGGTATCGACAATTGGAATATCGCCTTCAAGCCCAAGCTTTACAGCGCCGATCTGAGCGATAACAGGATCAGGGTCATGGGCTGCGCACCAAAACCTGCGTTGCGAGCCTTCGAGGCAGAGAAATTCGCAGTCGAATATGATCGCAGTTTTCAAGGAACTTCCTTCTCTGGCGTGCAACGTTTTCGGCAATACAAACGCTCGGGGAACGCAAGGTCAATCCCTCACGTCGCCCGACAGCAGGCTTTAAGTCTCGGAGTTCTGCTAGAATTTTCGCTCCATCAAGTCCATCATCTTTCCCGATCATGGGAGAGCGTTCCAACGTATGGAAAGCCGTCGCGCGCCCTAAACCAGAGTTCGTCACGGCGCGGCGGCGACGAACCGCTGCAACAGCTTGATGAAATGGCTCGTCCTGACGCCCTTCGCGTTTTGGGCCGGGTCCACTGTTTGGACGACGACCAGGTGCTTTGACGGCACGATAGCAATCGCCTGGCCGCCATAACCGGACGCCAGCGCCGCACCAGCGCCGAATGAAGCGGGGTTCAACGTCCACCAAAGATAGCCGTATCCCATGCTGCCGCGATCGGTCACGGAGTATGCTGTAGTGGATGCTCTGACCCATGCCGCCGGAATGACCTGCCGCCCGCTCCAGCGCCCTCCATCCAGATAGAGCTGGCCAAAGCGGGCCGCGTCCCTGGCACTGAGGCGAAACGGATAGGCGGAATGCTCCAACTGACGTTCGGTCACATATCGACCGTCCCGAGCTTCGAAGTCTTGCATGCCAATGGGTTCAGCGATGCGTTCCACGAAGTTCCGGAAAATGTCCTCGCCGGTCCGCTGGCGATAAATCGTCCCCAGCGCGTTGAAATCCCAGTTGTTGTAGAACCAGAACGTACCCGGCGCATGGCTTCCCCGCTCCGGGCGCTTCTGACGGATGTCGGCGGTTTCGTAAGCTGCGGTATGATAGATGCCCGATCGCGCCATGAGCAGATCGCGCACCGTCGCCTGTTTCTCCGATCCGGTAAGAGTCGGCGTTTTGTCATCGATGCCGAGATCGGCAAGGGTGCTGCCGAGATCGATGCGACCTTCTGAAATCGCAATACCATAAAGTCCGCTGAGCAGGCTCTTACGCACGGAAGCGACATTTACCTTTCGGGTCACCTCACCCCAACTGGCGATCAGCTTTCCGTTCTGCGCCACCATAACCGCAGTCGGCTTCAGGCTGGCGGCATAGTCCAGCGCCGCCTTCAACTCCCCGGCGGACCAGCCTACGGATGAAGGCTCAACGCTTTTCCAAGGCTGCGCGCTCGCGACACCCCCGACGGTGATCATGACAACGGAGATGATAGCAAAAACAACCGGACGCATGAAATGACCTTGGGACCCGTGAACTAGCATCCCTCATGTGTCATGACAGCGCAAGCGTTGCCTCGTCAGATCGTCAACATGGAAACTCGGGTGGCTCAAAATCCACTTTCGCTATGAGTTAGGCTTCCAAGAGCTGGAAGACTGGGGGTTGCTCCCCGGGCAGGTTTGCCAGAACGCACGCCATTGGCAGCGCTGGCATGCCTGCGATCTGATGACACTGCCCGCTGCGGACGTCAGCGACACGGTATCGTTGGTTTACTGGGACAGGCGCGCGCGCAGCTCGGACGCAGTGATGGGCATCACGGCCGCAGGTCGATTGTTGCGACTCCGAGCCCCTTGCTCCGCCACCTCGTTGCTATCTTCCCAGTGTTCATGAATTCGACGATGTAATCAGGAGGAGGATTCATACCAGGCATACGCGGGTGCTTTTCCATGCGCCGAGTCACAAAGATTTTCGCTAGGCGATGTGTCAGTTCATGTTCCTTGTCTTCATCCAGGCAACACAGGAAGGTACTGAATTTACGCGTATACTGTAAGAGATCCTTGAGAAGATGTGGGCGTTTCTGAATCGAGGTGGCTAACTGATCCGCGTTGCAGATCATCGCTCCGGACCGGTTGGGAGATACCCCTGCTGCTTTCTCCGGTAGAAAGAACATGTAGCACGGAAGCATGTTCGTGCTGTCTGCGAAAGCGATAAGATCCGCGTACTGCTGTCCCTCATTATGCCCTAACTCCAGGATCTCATAGCGGCCGCTTTTATCCAGATCGACTCGTTTGGCCTGGATGATCAGCCCGATCCACTTGTTTCCGGGAAGGAGCATATGGATCTCGATGTCTCCTCCGGTGAACTTCTCCTGCGGAAGAAGCACCCTGAGCCGGTTGGAGCCCAGCTCGTGCAGCTTGAACATCAGATGTTGTGTGAGGGACGGTTCGTGCATGGCTGAACTGGTCCGCGAGCCGAAAGCCGCACGGCTTAGCTCGGCAATCTCGATGCCTGATTGCAGGGACTTAGCGCAGTGCGCTTCAAACTCTTTGGCGAAATTACAAAACATTGGCGTCCTAAGACAGGCTTTCGACGGGATATCGCTTTGTTTGTACTCACGAAAAACTCGATTTGTACCGCTGACAAAAAACGGGCTTCAGGCACCGGCCATTTAAGCCGACATTTTCTCTCCGCCTTGCGTTCTCAACAACGCCATCAGCATTGGCCCAAGCGAAAACTTGCCGTCCTCCGTGCGCCTCGTAAGATCTCGCAAATAGCCGCCCGGCGACGTGATGTGCCCAGCTCGTTCAAGAACACAAGCCATAGCCACCGCCGCATTCTCCGGTCCCATAATCTCGCACGCGTCCTGATAGGCTGACGGACTTACCCCGAGCATGGTGCGGACGACGACCGCGGCGGCCATCAAGTCGCGCCAATGCGAAATGCTCCCCCCGACTGCGTAGTCGGAAATCTGAGGGCATGCCCTCAGAACCATACCCAACGGAAACGCCTTTATCGGCTCGGCAATGTGTTTCGGTTTACGCACCACCGGCTCGCCCTGCTCTTTTTCAGAGCTAGGTTCAAGTTCAATAGATAATTCGGTATTTGAATTCTGTATGTGGTGACGAATTTCGATATCATTGGTGTCGGATTTTTGCGGTTTTAGCTGAATTTCCAGCATGTTGACGGCTTCCTCGTTGAGAAGGTTGAGCTCATCGAGGCAAGCTTCCAAGGCCGACGCTGTCTTTGCGAATTTCACGCGCGCAATAGCCGCGACAAGGGCACTCTCAACTGCCTGCCAATTCCCAGAGGCGCCCTCTTCTACAGCAGCCGTGATCAGCTTACGTACGTTGCGCCGCGCTATCGTAATGCGTTCCTTTATAATTCGAAGCTGGCGGCTCTGTTCGGCGACCTCGTGAGCCATCAGAGCGAGCTCTTCCGAGCGCGCAAGAAGAGGCGCGAGGCTAAAGCCGTAGGCCGTTTCAATCTCACCATCGTGTCCCTTACGCGCGTAGCGTTTGCCGTTCGGACTGTCGTTGCGATGAATCAGTCCCGCATCAACCAGGAGCGCCAGGTTTTCTCGTAATGTCGTTCCTGCTATTCCGTTGGAGCGGATGGCAAGCTGCGCATTCGATGGAAACACGACAAGATTGCGGTCTTCGCTCAGCTCCTGTTCTGGATAGAAGCTCAGCAGTGCGTTAAGGACGGCGAGCGCTCGATCGCGCAGGCCGAGCAACGCTCTCGCCTCGCAGGTGCTACGATAGACCTTCCACTTGTCGACTATCTTTCCTGCCTTGATGTTTGCCGTTGCGAGTTGACCTTTCACCAAGGCAAGCGTCATCGGCCGCCGCCCAAACGGCGTCGTCACATTTCCTGTTTGCATTTTCCTCTTACCTTTCGAAAGGCAAAGAAAATCCGCTCACCAAACTGGCGCCAAAGACTCTTGACTGCGATTCATGGAAATGCGATTCTCAGGCTGCTTAGACATGAGGAAGGCTTCCACGACGGCGACGTTTGGGGGCCTTTTTCTTTTGCCGCTACTTTCCCTCTGCTTTGGTTGATGTCAGAAACTCTTGATGCAAGCGGTCAAGGTTATCGGCGATGAACCGCCCAAACCTACCGGCGTCGTTCGCTTTCAGGGCGATCGAGTAGCTCTTCCCGCTTCCTTTGAATTCCGCACGGACACTTGAGTCCTCGGCACGCCATTCGCTAGCGTTGCTCGGACGCTTTGCAGGTCTCGAGGATTTCTTGATTTCGGCCAGAAGGCGCTCGAATCGCGCATCCGACTCCAGTGACGAGAAGGAAGCATCGCTGATGAACGTTCGTGCAAGTTCGAGCGTTGAAGGCTTCTCGATCAACTGAGCGAATTCGGTCCAGCGATTGCGGCCGACAGACTTTGCCGCTCCAATCGCGTTTGCGATATCCGCTGGAACGCGACCGGCCACCGACAGCATTCGCGTCAACATCGGCGCGTCAACGGAAAGCGCCACCTGGAGGACCGATTTCTCGTAGGAAAGCTCAGTTAGCCGCTGTGCAAACATCGCACGCTCGATGAAGGAGAGGTTCTCACGAGCCGAATTCTCCTGTCCTTGGGCAATGATATGATCCGCGTCGGACATCGGCTTTACAACGGCGCGAACAGGGCGACCGAGTTCCTTCGCGGCGCGCGCTCGGCGGTGTCCAAAGACAATCTGATAGCGACCATCTGCTGTCGGGTGAGGGCGCACCATTATCGGTGTGTCCTGTCCGCGCTCGCGAATACCCTCAAGAAGCTCGCCGTAAGCAAGATCGTCCGCCCCGATCCGATCGGCGACAAATGACGAGTCCAAGAGTTCAGGATCAAGTTCGATGATCACCTCGCCGGAAATCTGCTGTTCGGCCTGCGCGACTTTGTCGCGTAGCTCGCTCAACGAACTGATCATGGATCGGGAAGCCCCGTGCGTCGCATAGCCCGGCGTTGCCCGCCGCTCGGCGCCTGAATTTGCGGGCGACGTTATGTTCGCGAAAACATCCTTACGTGCCATTGAATTGCACCCCGTAGTCACTCAAACTGCTGTTTTCATTTCCGAAAAGTACGGTTTGTACCGCTGACAATCGACTACGCATGACGTCGCCCCCATGCCTTCTGCAGGAGTTCGATCACTTCGTTGTTCACGGCATCCATCGATTCACGCGCTCGGTCGTATGTGGTCGCGGTGAACTGCGCACGCTCGACCTCGTACAAACTCTGCTTCGTCAGTCCTGCATCGGACACCGCGGTCGACTTGACCATGTGATTTTTCATCATCTGCTGCGCAAACATTGATTGCATGAAGCCGACCATTTGCTGTTGCGGAATGTCGGTGGGCTCGTAGCGAGTGACGAGATAGCGGAACCAGTCGAGCGACACATCGACGCCCACACCCTCAACACTCTTGAGGATCTCGCCAAGCATCAATAGGAACTGGGACATCGACATGATGTCGAGCATTTGGGGATGCACGGTAATAAGGACTGATGTTGCCGCAGTCAGCGCTGTCAGCGTGAGATAACCGAGTTGGGGAGGGCAGTCGATGACGATGACATCATATTGATCGTCGACTTCTGCCAACGCATCGCCAATGCGGGTGTAGAAGAGCTTGCCCGCAGTCGAATCCTTGCGCTGCATCGCGATCGGCGTGTCATACTCGTATTCTTGCAGTTCAAGGTTGGCTGGCACCACATCCAAGTTAGGAAAGTTCGTGGGCTGGATGACGTCTTTGATCGACTTGCGCTGATCGTCGTAACGCAGTGCCTCGTAGAAAGACTTCTTCTCGTCCAGCTCCGGCTGGATGCCATAAAGCGCCGTTAGCGAGGCTTGGGGGTCGAGATCAACCGCAAGCACACGATAGCCTTTCAGCGCCAAAAACTGCGCCAGGTGAGCCGACGTCGTGGTCTTTCCCGAGCCACCCTTAAAGTTGACGACCGCGATGACCTGAAGCTTTTCATGGGCTTGGCGATGCGGGACACGATCGAGAAGTTGGCGAAGTTCGTTGACCTGATCGGCTGTATAGTAACGTCGGCCAGTCGAAGTAGTTGTCGGCTCGACGCCTTTTCCTTGGAGGTGAAGCTTCTTCAGATAGCTTTGCGAAACGCCGACAAAATCCGCGACTTCCGCCAGCGAAAATTGGCGAAGCGTCTTTTGCGCGTTCGGCGGGAATTTCTCCTGCCTCAGCATGTCGAGCTTCGAGGAAATATCCCCGCCTTGTGCGAGAATGGTATCCGCGAAACTCGTCACTTTTTCCAAAGCGGCCATTTTCACGTTCATTTAGCTATTCGCCTTCAGTCACGATAATTTTCAGGATTTGATCCAATTATCGTGACAATCGCCCGATTCTCAAACCGTGGCAAGGAAAATAGGGTTAACAAGGAGTTAACGACATTACCCCGACCGGCGGGCCTCCGCCGAATCTGCGAGGTGTTACTGACAGTTAGGCAGAATTAATCCAGGAGGTAAACTCGGTGGAAACTGCAGATCTGCAGAAATCCAGCGCATTTCGCACACCCCGCCGTGGTTTGATTCACAACTCGGCTACCCCGACTCACCAGAATCACCGCCTGCAGATCTGCAGATGGCCAACCGTGGATTGAGATGATCTTCATCCGGCTGACGAAGTTCACGCGGAGACAAGGATGCAGGTTTTCACCATCTCGCCCGACCGATATGTCGAGCATCAGACTCTTCTCAAGCAGATGTACAGGCTGCGCGCCGACGTATTTGGCGGGCGGCTCGAATGGGACGTCACCGTCATGGATGGTGGCGAGCGGGATCAGTACGACGAACTCAATCCAACCTACATCCTCGCCACCTCCAGCAACAAGGTGGTCGGATGCGCACGCCTCCTTCCCGCTGTGGGCCCGACCATGCTGGAGCTGACGTTTCCGCAACTCTTGAGGGATGGTTCGCTCAATGCAAACGGCGCAATGATCGAGAGTTCGCGCTTCTGCGTTGATACGACTTTGCCCGCAGGTAGGGGAGGGGGTCAGCTCCACCTGGCAACACTCACCATGTTCGCCGGTATCATCGAATGGTCGATGGCGAATGGTTACCACAGGATCGTTACCGCCACTGATCTTCGTTTCGAGCGCATCCTGAACCGGGCAGGCTGGCCAATGGCGCGGTTGGGTGAACCGGTGGCAATTGGCAACACTGTCGCCATTGCCGGCACACTTCCAGCGGATCAGGAGAGCTTCGAACAGGTTCGCCCATCGAGCTATCGGTCCGCTCTCTCTCGTACTGAAGATCATTCGGAGAGGAGCGCAGCGTGACCCAGCTTCGCTCCCACACAAGACTTGTCCGCAAACTCCAGGACGCACTTGGCGACCAGCTCTGCGTAGCGCTCGACGATGCAACAGTCGTCGAGATCATGCTCAACCCTGACGGCCGACTGTTCATTGAACGCCTCGGTCACGGTGTAGCCGAAGCCGGGGTCATGGCGCCAGCGGCTGCGGAAGTCGTGATCGGCAGTGTGGCCCACGCACTGCAGTCGGAGGCAGATGACGAGCGCCCGATCATCTCCGGCGAACTGCCGATCGGTGGCCATCGCTTCGAGGGTCTGCTTCCGCCAATCGTATCCGGACCCGCCTTCACGATCCGACGCCGCGCCTCGCGTCTCATACCGCTCAGTGATTACGTGTCCTCGAAGGTGATGACGGAGGCGCAAGCGTCTGCCATCCGTAGCGCGATTGACGCTCGCATGAACATCGTCATTTCCGGGGGCACTGGCTCCGGAAAAACCACGCTCGCTAACGCAATCATCGCCGAGATCGTCTTGAGCGCACCCGACGATCGCATGGTCATCCTCGAGGATACCGCCGAAATCCAGTGCGCAGCCGAAAACGCAGTGGGCCTGCATACCAGCGATACGATCGATATGGCCCGCCTCCTGAAAAGCACCATGCGACTGCGGCCGGACCGTATCATCGTCGGCGAGGTCCGCGACGGTGCAGCGCTCACGCTCCTGAAGGCCTGGAACACTGGCCATCCCGGCGGGGTCACCACCATCCACTCCAACACTGCGATGTCGGCGCTGCGCCGGCTGGAACAGCTAACGGCAGAAGTGAGCCAGCAGCCAATGCAGGAGGTGATCGGCGAGGCGGTCGATCTGGTCGTCTCGATCGAGCGGACGGGAAAGGGGAGGCGGGTCCGCGAGGTGATCCACATCGAGGGATACCGCAACAGCCACTATCAGACAGAACACTATGCCCAGATCGACGAGGACAGCCATGTCGCGTAAGACCTATTCCATTCTCGCATTGAGCGTGTTTACTGCCGTCTCCTTAAGCCTTTCGGAGCCTGCGTTAGCGGGCTCAGGTGGCGGTGGCCTTCCGTGGGAATCGCCGCTACAGCAGATCCAGCAGTCGATCACAGGCCCCGTCGCCGGATTCATCGCGCTTGCCGCCGTCGCGATCGCCGGCGCCATGCTGATCTTTGGCGGCGAACTCAACGATTTCGCCCGTCGCCTTTGCTACGTCGCCCTGGTCGGCGGCGTTCTGCTCGGCGCCACCCAGATCGTCGCCCTGTTCGGCGCGACCGGCGCATCGATTGGCGAGCATCAAGCCGAGGCAGGTTTTGCTTCGGTTATCTCTGTCCCAGGGACGATGCTGTCCGTGGCAGGGGAGGGGGGACGTGGTTGAAGTCGGTTCCAACCTCATCCGGTCGCGGGTGCATCGAGCGCTGTCGCGCCCAAGTCTGTTGATGGGCGCCGATCGCGAGCTTGTGCTTGTGACGGCGCTCGCCGCCGTCATCCTGATCTTCGTCGTCCTGACCTGGTATGCGGCGCTGTTCGGCATCGCAATCTGGGTGGTAACGGTCGCAGCCCTTCGAGCGATGGCCAAGGCTGATCCGCTGATGCGAAGGGTCTATATCCGGCATATCTCCTACAAGACCTTCTACCGCGCGACGTCATCGCCGTGGCGCAGGTATTGAGGGCCTACGGCATGGTTGCTCTCAAATCCTTCCGCCATTCCGGACCGTCCTTTGCCGATCTCGTTCCCTATGCCGGGCTGGTCGACAATGGCGTCATTCTCCTGAAGGACGGCTCGCTGATGGCCGGCTGGTATTTTGCCGGACCGGACAGCGAAAGTTCGACCGACGTCGAGCGCAACGAGGTTTCACGCCAGATCAATGCCATCCTGTCGCGCCTCGGCTCGGGCTGGATGATCCAGGTTGAGGCTGTCAGGGTGCCGACGGGGGATTATCCAACGGAGGAAGCCAGCCATTTCCCCGATCCGGTCACCCGCGCCATCGATGCGGAACGGCGGGCGCATTTCCAGAAGGAGAGAGGGCATTACGAAAGCCGTCATGCCCTGATACTGACCTGGCGCCCACCGGAACCGCGGCGGTCCGGACTGACGCGCTATGTCTATTCCGACGTCGGCAGCCGATCCGCCACCTATGCCGACAAGGCGCGGACAAGTTTTCTGACGTCGATCCGCGAGGTCGAGCAATATCTCGCCAACGTCGTATCGATCAGACGGATGATGACTCGCGAAACGCCAGAGCGCGGCGGTCATCGCGTCGCCCGCTACGACGAGCTCTTCCAGTTCATCCGCTTCTGCATCACCGGCGAGAACCACCCGGTGCGTCTCCCAGAGATCCCCATGTACCTCGACTGGCTGGTCACGGCGGAGTTGCAGCACGGTCTGACGCCACTGGTCGAGAACCGGTTTCTCGGTGTGGTAGCGATCGATGGCCTGCCCGCGGAAAGCTGGCCGGGAATCCTCAACAGTCTCGACCTGATGCCGCTGACGTATCGCTGGTCGTCCCGCTTCGTATTCCTTGACGCCGAGGAAGCCCGCGCAAGGCTCGAGCGCACACGCAAGAAATGGCAACAAAAGGTGCGGCCCTTCTTCGACCAACTGTTTCAGACGCAGTCGCGGTCGCTCGACCAGGATGCCATGCTCATGGTGGCCGAGACCGAGGACGCGATCGCAGAGGCGTCGTCGCAGCTCGTGGCCTATGGCTACTATACGCCGGTCATCATCCTCTTCGATGAGGATCAAATCCGTCTTCAAGAAAAGTGTGAGGCGGTCCGCCGGCTGATCCAGGCGGAAGGTTTTGGCGCACGGATCGAGACAATAAACGCGACCGATGCCTTTCTCGGCAGCCTGCCGGGCGTGTCCTATGCCAATATCCGCGAACCGCTGATCAACACGCGCAATCTCGCCGACCTCATCCCGCTCAATTCGATCTGGTCCGGAAGCCCGATAGCACCGTGCCCATTCTATCCGGTCGGAGCGCCCCCGCTGATGCAGGTTGCCAGCGGATCGACGCCGTTCAGGCTGAACCTGCATGTCGACGATGTCGGCCACACGCTGATCTTCGGCCCGACCGGCTCCGGCAAATCAACGCTGCTCTCACTGATCGCAGCCCAGTTCCGACGCTACGCGGGTGCGCAGATCTTCGCCTTCGACAAGGGTGGCTCGATGCTTCCGCTGACGCTGGGGCTAGGCGGCGATCATTATCAGATCGGTGGCGACGCTCAGGAAGCAGGGGAGGGGAGGGCACTTTCGTTCTGCCCGCTAGCCGAGCTCTCGACCGATGGCGATCGTGCTTTCGCCTCCGAGTGGATCGAGATGCTGGTGGCACTGCAGGGCGTGACGATCACTCCGGACTACCGCAATGCCATTTCACGGCAGGTCGGCCTGATGGCCGAGTCCCGCGGCCGCTCGCTCTCGGACTTCGTCTCGGGTGTCCAGATGCGGGAGATCAAGGACGCTCTGCATCACTACACCGTCGATGGGCCTATGGGTCAGCTGCTCGACGCTGAAGCAGACGGGCTGGCGCTCGGCGCCTTCCAGTGCTTCGAGATCGAGGAGCTGATGAATATGGGCGAGCGCAACCTTGTGCCCGTTCTGACCTATCTCTTCCGACGCATCGAAAAGCGCCTGACCGGTGCGCCCAGCCTGATCATTCTTGACGAGGCCTGGCTGATGCTCGGCCACCCGGTGTTCCGCGACAAGATCAGGGAATGGCTGAAGGTACTGCGCAAGGCCAATTGCGCTGTGGTGCTCGCCACACAGTCGATCTCTGATGCCGAACGGTCCGGCATCATCGATGTGCTGAAGGAATCCTGCCCGACCAAGATCTGCCTGCCGAATGGCGCCGCGCGGGAGCCGGGCACGCGCGAATTCTACGAGCGCATCGGCTTCAACGAGCGGCAGATCGAGATCGTCGCGACCGCGATCCCGAAGCGTGACTACTACGTCGTCTCGCCCGAGGGGCGCCGACTGTTCGACATGGCGCTTGGGCCGGTGGCGCTCTCTTTTGTCGGAGCGTCCGGAAAGGAAGACCTCAAGCGCATCCGCGCTCTGCATCTTGAACATGGGGCCAGCTGGCCTCTCCATTGGCTCCAGCAAAGGGGGATCGCCCATGCCGACACGCTCATTCCCATCCACTAGGACATCGCGCGCCGCGGTTGGTGCGGCTCTCGTGCTCTCGTCTGCTCTTTCTCTTCCTGCGCAAGCCGGGGGTGTCACGGGGCAAGCAACCGAATGGACGCAGCTTGCCAATAATGCCGAACTGATCAGCCTAGTCGGCAAGTCCGCCGAGCAGGTGAACAACCAGATCACTCAGATCTCGCAGCTCGCTGAACAGATCCAGAACCAGCTCAACATCTACAACAACATGCTGCAGAACACGGCGCAGCTTCCGAACCATATCTGGGGCCAGGTCGAAGACGACCTGAAGAATCTCCAGAATGTCGTCAACCAGGGCCAGGGCGTCGCCTTCTCCATGGGCAATGTCGATGATTTGCTCAAGCAGCGCTTCCAAAGCTTTGCCGAGATGAAGAGCAACCTGCCGGATGGAGCGAGCTTCTCGACCACGTACCAAAACTGGTCCGACACCAATCGCGACACGATTGCCGGCACCCTGAAGGCCGCCAACCTTACGGCCGATCAGTTCTCCAGCGAGGAGAGCACCATGTCGCAGCTCAGGTCAATGTCGGAATCGTCCGACGGCCAGATGAAGGCGCTGCAGGTCGGGCACGAGATCGCCGCGCAGCAGGTCGCGCAGATGCAGAAACTGCGGGGTCTGGTCTCCCAGCAAATGACGATGATGGGAACCTGGTACCAGTCCGAACAGGCGCAAAAGGATCTGGCGCAAGCGCGGCGCGAACAATTTTTCAGTGGGACCGAGCGCGATATCAGGGGCGGCCAAACGATGGAGCCACGCTGGTGAGTCCCCGTCTGATCGTCATTATCGCCCTTGTAGCGGTCGTCTCCGCGGCGGGTGCAAGCGCCATAACCTCGGGCTTGTTTCGACCGGAGTCAGTTTTGGGATCTGGCGCCATCGCGACAGGCTCTCCTTCCGAAGACCGGCGCCGACATCGTGAAGAGTTCTTCGGTGGAGACGCCAACCGCGACATTCGCGGAGGCCAGGAGATGAAGCCGCGATGGTAGTTGCTCCGTCTTCCCGCACGCTTGAACGGATGTTTATCGCGACCGCAGTCGTCTTGTTGGCGACCACGCCGGCGTTGGCACAACAGGGCCAGGTCCTGACCACACTCGAAAATTCCGTCGTCACCGCCGCCAAGGGCTGGGAGACCACGGTGATGAATGCCGCCCGCTCGTTATTCTGGATCCTAGCCGGCATCGAGGTCGGGATCGCTGCGGTCTGGCTGGCAATCAACGCCGCCTCGCTCGACAGTTGGTTTGCTGAACTCGTCAAGCGCATCATGTTTATCGGCCTGTTCGCCTTTATCCTCGACAGGGGGCCGGAGTTCGCCAAGGCCGTGGTCGACAGTCTCTATCAGATCGGCGCCGGTGGCGGCTCGGCATCTCCCGCCAACATCTTCGATGCCGGCATTCGTGTCGCGACGAAGATGTCAGAACAGGCGAAGTTCGGTCTCTGGGAGGATAACGCGTTGGCGATCGCTGCCGTCTTCGCCATGGTCGTGGTCGTGGTGTCGTTCAGCCTCGTCGCTGCGATCTTCGTGGCCGTCATGGTCGAGATGTATGTCGGCTTGCTCGCCGGCATGATCATGCTTGGGCTCGGCGGCTCTTCCCATACCAAGGATTTCGCGATCAAGTACCTAGTCTACGCCTTCTCCGTCGGCATGAAGCTAATGGCGCTGGTGATGATCGCCAAGATGGGCTCGGACATCCTTCTCGGTCTGGCAGAGGTACCAACCGCGACATCGGAACAGTTCATCACCACGCTAGCGATCGCCGGAATCTCGGTCGTTGTCTTCGTCATCGCCATGTATGTGCCGCCGATCCTGCAGGGCGTGGTCCAGGGCGCATCGGTCGGCGGCGGCATGGAGGCCATTCGTCACGGCGGGCAAGCGGCATCCGCGGCACTCGGCGCCGGCTTCCTGACGATCGGTGCTGCCAACAGAGGATTCGGGGCCGCCAGTGCCGCAAGGGCAGGGGGCGCGTCTCTTGCCAGTGCGGCCCTGCGCGGCATGCAAGCCGGGATTGGCGGAGCCGCTGGTGCCGTCGGCTCGGCAGCAAAGGAAAAGGCGATTGGTTCGCCCGGCGCCTATGCCGGATCGATGCTCGGCCTTGCCAACGCCAAACTCGATCAACCATCCGGCCGGCCAGGCACACCGCCTCCACCACCGCCGATCAACGACAGTAAGTGACGGAACGCTACAGAATGGCCGGACAGAATATTCCCGATAATCCCTATGTTGCTGCTCGCAACGAATGGAACGAGCGTTATGGCTCGTACGTAAAAGCGGCCGCCGCTTGGCGCGTCGTCGGTATAGCCGGAATGACCATGGCCGTTATCGGCTTTGGTTACGCGCTCTACCAGAGCACGCAGGTCAAGCTGATCCCTTATATCGTCGAAGTCGACAAGCTCGGCACATCAGTCAATGCCGGGTTCCCGCAGCAGATCGAGTATGCCGATCCGCGTGTGGTGCGCGCGACACTCGGCAGTTTCGTGTCGAACTTCCGCTCAGTGACGCCCGACGCGGTTGTGCAGAAGCAATATATCGACCGCACCTACGGACTGCTGCGCACTTCTGATCCCGCCACAGAAAAGGTCAACACTTGGTTTCGCTCGAATTCGCCCTTCGAGAAGGCGAAGACCGCAACGGTGGCGATCGAGGTCAACAACATCGTCGCTCTATCAAACCAGAGCTACCAGATCGACTGGACCGAGTTTGAGCGGGATCGCCGCGGCAAGGAGACCGCCACCCGCCGCTTCCGCGGGATCGCCACCGTGACTTTGACGCCGCCCCAGGACGAGGGCGTCATCCGCCTCAATCCCATCGGTCTCTATCTCCGGGACTTCGACTGGACTGCACAGCTTTGAAAGACATGGCCCCGAACATGAACAGAACGCACGAACTATCGAGGGTCACGATGAGCGCCAGCATCATTGCTATCGCCGTTGCTGTCTCTTTAACCCTTCTCCCGTCTGCTTCGCTCGCCGCCGATGGTGTCACCGCCAATGAGGCGAAAGGCATGGGGATTTCGACACAATGGCGCGGAAGCCGCGGCCTCGTGACAAAAGGAGCGGATGGAAAGGTCATTTTCCTCTATGGCGAAGTGCAGCCCTCAGTCGTCTGCTCGCCACTGCAGGTCTGCGACATCGAGCTTCAGGGTGGCGAGGTCGTTCGCGATGTGCTCGTCGGCGACACTGTGCGCTGGAAGGTGGAGCCTGCGACATCTGGTGCGGCCGGTGGGCAGGCGATCCACCTGATCGTCAAGCCGTCGGAACCGGGTCTGGTCACGTCGATGGTCGTGACCACTTCCCGCCGGACCTATCACATCCAGCTGAAATCACATGCCACGCAGTATATGGCGCGCGTCGGTTTCGAATATCCGGAGGACGTCTCGGCAAAGCTTGCAGACGTCAACGCTCGGCTGGAAGCCAGCACCATTCCCGGCACCGGCGTTCCGGCCGAGCAATTGAGCTTTGCCTATTCCGTGTCGGGTAGTGCCGGCTGGCGGCCGACGCGGGTCTACTCGGATGGGCAAAAAACCTACATCCAGTTTCCGCGATCAATCTCCGGTCAGGATGCCCCGGTTCTATTCGTCGTCTCCGGCGGACAGAACCGCATCGTCAACTATCGCATGAAGAACAACATAATGGTGGTCGATTACAATATTGATCGTGCTGTCCTTGTCTCAGGCGTCGGCTGGAAACAGCAGAAGGTGAAGATCAGCAGGGGAGGGCGGTGATGTTGAAGCTCCTCCGTCGCACAGGAAACCGTCTGGGCCCGATCCGGTGCTTCGCCGCAACGACTGCCCTCGCCATCCTCGTTTCCGGATGCCAGTCGATGGACGCCGACGTCCTCGCCTCCAGCGCGGCACCTCCAGAAATCTCCGGACCCGCGGCGGGTGCCATTGCGGGCGATATGGTCAGCCGTCTTGCCGAACAGATCGGACAGGGGAAGGCAACCGTTGCGCTCAAACAGGATGGTTCTCCATTCGGACAGGCGCTTCAAGCAGCCCTGAAGGGATGGGGCTATGCCGTTGTCACCGATCAGAAGACGGATGGCGGTGCGGCGATCGTTCCGCTCGCCTACGTCATCGTGCCTTACGAAGGCCAGGTGCTCGCGCGCCTTTCGACGAGCAGCATCGAACTCGGCCGGGCCTACACAGTGACGACATCGGGTGCGACACCGGCAAGCCCCCTTTCGCTCATGCGGCGCGGGTGAGGGGGAAACATCATGGTGCAGTCTCTCAAGCTTGGTGGTGCCGCGAACAGTCAGGCCACGTCCGGCATCAAGCGGGTGAACCGTCTGCCGGTCATCGTCGTGATCGTGCTGCTCGTCGCCTTTCTTGGCATAATCTTCTTTGGGCTCGCCTCGCGCGGGCTTTACTTCGGCAAGGATAACGGTCCGGACACCAGTTCGGGCAATCCGGCGTCAACCTATGCCGACCAGATCAAGCGGGGCGTCACCGACGGTATCATTGGCGAGCCGCAGCAGCAGACGACGTTCCAGCCGACGCCAGTCGATACGAAGCAGGCCGAAGAGAAGGTGGCCAATCCGTTCACGCAGCCCGAACAAATAGAGGAGCAACGGCGCGGATCGGAACTAGAGCCCGAAGAGATTTGGCGGGCGCGGCTCGCCCGTGAGCAACAGGAGCAGGTTCTGCGCGAGCAGCAACGCCAGCGGATGGCCCGGATACAGGCGCGGGACTCCGCCTATGACGCGCCGCTTGCCATCGATCGCGGCAAGCTGGATACACGGTCGGAAAAAGATGATACCGCCGCGGCCCGGATGACGACCCCAGCTGCCACGAACGGAAACGCGTCCGATCTTTACGCCGCGGCCTTGCGCGCCGGTCTGGGCGGACAGAACGTCGATCCCAACGGACAGAGCTCCAAGGAAGACTTCTTCAATGCCGATCTCAAGGATCTCGGATACCTGCCGAATCGTGTCGTACCCCAGCAGTCCCTATACGAACTGAAACGCGGCTCCGTTATTCCGGCGACATTGATCACCGGCATCAACTCCGACCTGCCAGGGCGTATCACTGCCCAAGTCAGCCAGAATGTCTATGACAGCGCAACAGGCCATCGCCTGCTGATCCCCCAGGGCACGAAACTGTTCGGCCGTTACGATAGCAAGGTGTCGTTCGGCCAGAGCCGCGTGCTCGTCGTCTGGTCAGACATCATCTTCCCGAACGGGTCGACATTGCAAATCGGCGGCATGGCCGGCACGGATGCTGAAGGGTACGGTGGCTTCAATGACAAGGTGAACAACCACTATCTCAAAACCTTCGGCTCGGCCGTCATGATCGCGTTGATCGGGACGGGCATCGACATGGCGGTGCCCCAGAGCTCGACGCTTGCCACCCAGGATACGGCCTCCGACGCTGCGAGGCGGAATTTCGCCGAGACCTTTGAGCGAGTGGCCGACCGGACAATCCAGCGGAATATGGACGTGCAACCGACGTTACAGATCCGGCCCGGCTACAAATTCAATGTCTTGATAGATCAGGACATTGTCTTTCCAAGCCAATATCGATGAAGCGCTGACAATCAGATCGGCAATTTCCCGCCTTTACATCCGCCCCCATTACATATCAACCATAATGATACTGGATGACGATGCAAACTAGACCGGCTCGTCAAGTGTGAGGCCGACATGCACATGGATCTGCACGGCGCTTCCCTCCTTCTCGAAACGCCGTTGCTGATGGACAACCGCGCGGCCAACTCGGCCGGCTCGCTAGCTTCATGGGTCGGCGTCACGGCCGACAATTCCGCGTAACTTTCACGTAATTTTCGGCGGCCATACGTTTTCCGCGTTAGTGCGTAGCAACGATTGACGGACGCCCTTGCAGCTTTGAACCGGAAGGGCGGCCGGGCCATCCTTAATTTCGGCGGGAAACGTCAGAAATGATCGCGTATCATGCTCTATCCATGTCAATTTTGTTTGGCGTGCGCTCAACTATGGGGAGCTGCTCTCCATCGAAACTTTTTGCGAAACTGTGGTCGTACCGTGTTGCGCTCGTCCCTTGAGGGGCAGGTCTATTCCGTTGACGACGAGATCCAGTCGAACTTACTGGAACTCAAAATGTCCCGCCTGCGCCGAAAGTTGGCGAAGCGGAGGCCGAGATTGCTATCAAAGACATTCGTGGAATAGGCTACTATCATCATGAGCACAAATAAGGCGGCCGGATCATCCCTTCGCTGGCGTTTCACTTTTGGTTTTATTGTCCTGCAGCTCTGCGCGGTTATCACCTCGCTGGGCCTGGTTTTTTATCTCCTTTCCGGCCTCAAGCCTGATGTCGCTATCACATCCATCTGGCTGTCTCAGGAAATCGCAAACTCGGTCCGTCTTGAGCCGAATGGCCGGACCCATCTGGCGCCGACGGCCAAGCTTCAGGAGATTATGGAGGACGCTCCTGAACTGTGGTTCGTAGCAGATCTGGGCAAAGATATTGTTTTCGCACACGGCGCGCCTCCCCGGAAAATTGCCGACAACATGCCATTCTTGCGGACGTTCAAAAGTCTCGAGCTCCATGGCGATCTGAATGATCCGTTGAGTGTCGCCCGCATGCAGCGCTTCGACACCCCTGCCGGGGAGGCAACAATTTTTGCTGGCGGCGTTTCGATGTCCCAATATGGTGTGACTGTGCTGTTGGGGAACCTTGCAGTCGGCGTGCCGGCGCTGATCCTCGTCGCCATTTCCCTGATTGGCGTCCCGTTTGTCACACGCTGGGCTTTGCGGTCTTTCAGCGATCTGACGACGCGTCTTGACAGGATTGATCTCGACACACGGGGCGCCTTGGTGGAAGAGCGTGGCTTGCCCAATGAGGTGCTTCGCCTGGTGCGCGATATCAACAGGGCGTTGCGCCGTCTTGATAGTGGCTTTGAGGCGACGGAGCGCTTCTTCGTCAACGCGGCGCATGAACTTCGAACGCCGATCGCTGTCCTGCAGGTGAGGATAGATACCCTTTCACCAAGTTCTGACAAGACCCACCTGCAGACGGCCATCAAGCGACTGACAGCGATCGCAAACCAGCTTCTCGACACCGAGAAGTACCGGCAGAAGCCCCAGCAGAATGCACCTGTCGATCTCAACAGCGTTGTGGCGAAGGTCGTCGCCGACCTTGCTCCCTTGGCGATCGCCGAAGGCTACGAGATTTCGTTCGACAGCGACGCGGACGACGTGTTCGTCCCTGGTGATGCCGAAGCTTTGGAGCGGGCGTTCGTCAATCTGGTCCGGAACGCAGTCCAGTACGGAGGTGGAAGAGGACAGATATCGGTCGGTATTGAGGCTGACGGCAGCGTGACCGTCGCCGATCAGGGTTTTGGAATTGCCAGCGATAAGCATTCGCGCATATTCGAGCCTTTCTTCCGGGTCAACCCTCACGGCTCAGGTGCGGGACTGGGGCTCAGTATGGTCAACGAGATCGTGACCCGCCATGGCGGTTACGTCGAGCTTTCTTCCGCGCCAGGCAAGGGCAGCACCTTTATCGTGCGCTGGCGCGAGAGGCGCGTTCTTCAGCAGCGATAGGGCCGCCTTCATCCGTCGATGTTGGCTGGGCACGGCCGCGATTGCCCGACGTCTGACGGGCAATCTCTGGCACGTCATCCACATTGCAAGCACTCTTGTCGATCGGTTGATTTTCCAGCGCGTGCCTACCGGGCCAGGCGCGACGACAGCTACACGTAATTTTGCGGTAACTCTCGTGACAGAGAAAGCCGGCAGATTTGAATAGCGTGGACCAAGACCTGATGACACGACACATTACCCGCAAGCGTCTGATCCTGGCGGCAGTGACCCTTGTCGGCCTAATGGTTGTCTGGCTCGTGTTTATGCGTCCACCAGCGAAGCCTGAACTGGTGACCACACAGGCGAGAACGGGTGACATTGAAGAGGTCGTGTTGGCGACAGGGGTCCTCGAACCGCTCGAGCTGGTGCGTGTCGGCGCCCAGGCCTCGGGTCGTATTGAGCATCTGGCTGTCAAGATCGGTGACATCGTCGAGGCTGGCCAATTGGTGGCCGAGATCGATTCCCAGACACGGCGCAACACCTTGAGGGACCGCGAGGCGGCTTTGGCCAACATCCGCGCCGTTCACGCCGCGCGTAGGGCCGGTCTGGTGAAAGCCGAGAAGGATTTCGAACGCGAGCGTGACCTGCTGGCAGTTGGCTCGACGCCGCGTGCCCAGTATGACGCCGCGGTCGCCACGCGAGACAATGCGCGGGCGGAGGTCCAAGCACTCGAGGCTCAGATCACCCAGGCGCAGGTCGCGCTCGAATCCGCGGGTGTAGAGCTGGGCTATACCCGTATCACCGCCCCGATTGCCGGCACCGTGGTGGCGATCGTCACTGACGAGGGTCAAACCGTGAATGCGCTGCAGACCGCGCCGACCATCGTCATGATCGCGCGATTGGACACAATGACGGTGCGCGCAGACATCTCCGAGGCTGACGTCGTGCGTGTAAGCCGTGGCCTGCCGGTCTGGTTCAGCATTCTTGGCGATCCGAAGCGCCGTTTCGATGGAGAGTTGCGGCAAGTCGAACCGGCCCCAGCCTCCATCGCCAACGAGGGCAACGCGGCCGCGAGCGGAGTTGGCTCAACCAACGGGGCTGTCTATTACACCGGGCTGATCGACGTGCCGAACACGGACGGGGTCCTGAGGCCTTCGATGACGGCGCAGGTGTCCATCGTCTTGAGCCGCGTCAGCGGCGCCGTGCTGGTTCCGCTCAGCGCAGTGGAAGGGGCGCCCCGGGCAGGCGATACGGCGCGTGTCCGCATATTGGACGCGGTGGGCGAGGTCCAGATCCGGCAGGTACAGGTCGGTATCGACAACGGCGCGGACATCCAGATCCTTAGTGGTCTTCAGGCGGGCGAGACCATCGTCCTGGGAGCATCCACGGATAAACGCACGGATGGTCAGGCTCAACTGGCCGCAGCGAAGCGGTAGGGCGCGCTATGACGGAACCACTGATCCGCGTACGTGGGGTATCCCGCGCTTTCCCCGCAGGCGACGAGATGGTGCGGGTGCTGAAAGACGTCGACCTCGACATCGAGGCCGGCGAGATGATGGCCATCATCGGCGCTTCTGGCTCCGGCAAGTCGACGCTGATGAACATCCTTGGCTGCCTCGATCGTCCGACGGACGGCAGCTACTGGATCGAAGGACGCGAGACCTCGAAGATGTCCGTGGACGAACTGGCCGCGCTACGCCGTGAGCGTTTTGGTTTCATCTTCCAGCGTTATCATCTGCTTGGCGATCTCAGCGCGGCCAGCAACGTCGAGGTACCGGCCATCTATGCCGGACGCAGCCGATCCGACCGGCACAAGCGAGCGCTCTCCTTGTTGACCCGGCTGGGCCTGGCCGAGCGGACGGGCAATATTCCGGGCAAGCTTTCGGGCGGCCAGCAGCAGCGGGTGTCGATCGCCCGCGCCCTGATGAATGGCGGCGAGATAATTCTGGCCGACGAACCGACCGGAGCGCTGGATACGCATAGTGGCGCCGAAGTCATGAAGATCCTGCGCGAGCTTCACGCCGAAGGACACACCATCATCCTCGTCACTCACGACAAGAAGATCGCCGAACACGCGGATCGGGTTGTAGAGATCAGCGACGGCGTTATCATTTCCGACGAGCGAAATGTATCCAAGTCCACGACGGCCCGTCCCGTCCGCGAACACGCACCGGGCGCTGGCTGGCGTGGTGCAATTGACCGGATGACTGAGGCCTTTCGTATGGCGGGTGCAGCAATATGGGCGCACAAAATCCGCTCCCTTCTGACCATGCTCGGCATCATAATCGGTATCGCCTCGGTGGCGGCTATCTCGGCACTGGGAGCCGGCTCGCAGCAGCAAATCCTGAACAGTATCAGTTCGCTCGGCACCAACACGATCGAGGTGCGGGCCGGGAAAGGCATTGGCGATCTGGAAGCGGGCAAAATCCGGACCCTGGTTCCCGCCGACGCCGAAGCACTGATGAACCAGCCTTATGTCGACAGCGTGACGCCAACCGTCTCAACTAGCGTAACCGTCAAGCGCGCCGCCGTGGCCGTCAATGCGTCAGTCACCGGAGTTGGCGCGGACTTCTTTCGTGTGCGGGGCCTTGAGTTGGCGAATGGACAACTGTTCGACGCCCAGAACGTCACCGCTTACAGCCAGAATGTGGTGATCGATGCCAACGCCGCGCGGGACCTGTTTCCAGACCGCGTTGATCCGGTGGGACAGGTCATCCTTCTGGGCACGATGCCGGCAAGGGTGGTGGGGGTGACGAAACGGGAAAACTCCTTCGGCCCGGCGGTCGATACGTTGACCGTTTATGCGCCTTACACGACCGTCATGGGCCGCATGCTGGGTCGTTCGAACGTCGACGGCATAACCGTCCGTATCAGCGACGATGTCGATCCAGGCAATGTCGAGGCCGCAGTTTCGCGCCTCATCGAGCGTCGGCATGGCGCGAAGGACTTCTTCCTCACCAACTCGGCGACCATTCGCGAGACGATCGAGGCCACCACGCAGACCCTGACCTTGCTGATTTCGTCCGTCGCCGTGATCTCGCTGATTGTCGGCGGTATCGGCGTAATGAATATCATGCTGGTGTCCGTGACAGAGCGCACCAAGGAGATCGGGGTTCGTGTGGCCGTTGGCGCTCGCCGCAGCGATATCCTCTCCCAGTTCCTGATCGAGGCCATTCTGGTCTGCCTTGTCGGTGGCGTTATGGGAGTGATGCTCGCCCTCGGGATCAGCGCTCTTTTCAATTGGCTGAGCCCCGACTTTAAAATGATCTTCTCTTCTGGCTCCATCATTGTGGCCTTCGCCTGCTCCACCCTGATCGGAATCGTATTCGGCTTCCTTCCCGCCCGCAACGCTGCAAAGCTAGATCCGATCGAGGCCTTGGCGCGTGATTAATGGCTGGAAAGCATGCGTGATGGCCTAGTGAAGGGAGTTCCGACTGGAAATCAGCCTCGCAAGTAGCTGGAGAACTGGCTGCTTCTGAGTTCATGGCCTGATTATCGGCGGTGTTCACAGTCTCGTCCAGCGACACTTCTCACTCGAACCGCTGCCTCCGATTCGTTTCCGTTGTGGATGTCCGTTGGAGATTGCGAAGTGTTCGGGCGAACCGTCTGATGCCGGCCGGTTGCTGTTCGCTGACGCTCAAGGAGCCCGCAAGCGGCCTCCGCCTCCGGTCACGCCCCTTTTGCAGGCCGGACAAACCGGCATGCGGTCGCGCCTTCAGCGAGAACCCTCTGCTGGCGGTTGAGGACCATGGTCAGGCCCCTACAGGGTTTCAGAGATTGGTGTTGACTAGGCGGGATAGGACAGACGTTGGCGATGACCCGTTTCACTGGCCTTTGTGATCGCCTCGAGCACCCGGTGACGATCGAGTGCGACCGCGAAGTCCGGCGCATCTGCGGTTCCGTCGCGGAGGTCGGCGGCGAGCTGGGCGTAGAGGCGGGCGACACCCGCCGCGGGCGCCTCGAGTTGCAGGTCCGGAGCCGCATATGCGGATGGGACCCGTAGCTGCTGGACTGGCTCGCTGCCGCGGCGCAACGTGATGGTCACATCGCCGAAGTGGATGTAGCCCGACGCCGTCTCCACGAGCAGACTGCCTTCCGTGCCCTGGATCTCCCACACCAAGCCGGCGGACTGCCCGGCACTGTAGTGCAGCGAGGTGACGATCCCGCCTTCGAGAACGCCGGCGACGATGATCTCGTCCGGCGCGTCCTTCAGGAGGGACGTGCCATCCGAGAGGCGGACGCCGTCGCCGCGCTGATTTGCCGCGACGGCGGACAGGCTCTCGAACGAGCCGAGTACGTGCGCGAGCGGTTGGAGTGCGTGGCCGAGCATGATGCTTTGAAGCGTGGCGCCATTCTCTGCGCGGGCCATGTATTCGAATGGCGGGTCATATCGGCCAACCCACATTTCGTCGTTCAGATGCGCCCGAACGCTCGTGCTGAGCGGCATGCCGATCACGCCCTGCCGGACGAGGTCGCGGAGATAGCGGATCGGCGGGTGCAGGCCGCCCTGCAACCCAATGACCGTGCGCAGCCGCCGTTCACGGGCAACCCCCTCCAGCGCTTCGGCTTCCGATAGGTTTCGCGCGAGCGGCCATTCGCAGTAGACCATCTTGCCCGCGGCGAGCGCGTCGGTAACGATCTGCTTGTGATCAGGCACCTTGACCGCAACCACCACCAAGTCGACCTCCGGCCGCAGGACTAACGCCTGATGTGTGTCAAAGGCAAGATCGGCGCCCAGGAGGCTGGCAGTCGCGTTCGCACTCTCCATACGGGTCGTGCTGACGGCGCGGATCTGGAATGCATCGAGCGCCCGCAGCGCGGGGACGTGGGCAATTCCGCCCCAGCCTCGATCGGCACTGGCGCCGATGATGCCGACGCCAATCCGGGTGTTTGCTGAGTTTGTCATGTAGGCGTGCTCCAGTCTGGTGCAGCCCGGGCAATGCTCGCCGTGCTGCTTCACCATGGTTTCGTTTTCGGACAAATGCTCGGGTGCTTAGTGACCAAGCATTGCCGTGCGTTGCGGCTGCGTGGGTTTGAGCCCACGTGATGCAAGCGCAGGGAGGTAAACGTGAGCCCAATGGGCCTCGAGTTCGCGCGCGACATCGGCCGGACGCTCTATCATCGGCCAATGCGAGGCGCGTAGCTTCACGACAGCGCGTGCGTGTGTGGCATTGCCGAGCTCGTCGGCGAAGCGGTGCGGCAGGAACGGATCGTCCAGGCCCCAGATCACCAGGGCTGGCGCAGTTATGCTACTCAGACCCGGTTTCCACTCCGCCCCGACCTCGATTGCGGAACGGTAAAGTGCGAGAATGCTCGCCCGCATGGTGGCATCGAGATGCCGAACCGATTCATCCGCCGCATCTTTCGGCATCTGGGCCTCGACGAGTTTCGCCGCAAATTCATCGAGGTCGAGCTCCTTCATCCATTGCTCGCCCTCACCTGGGGTCTGCCAGATCTTGGCGAGATAGTGCCAGGGATATTCCGGATCAATTGGTCCGCTGATGCCGGTCCAGGTCCGCACCAGATCCGGTCGGATCGACGTGAGACGGCCTGTCAGCAGGCAGCCCCAGTCATGACCGACCAGATCTACGGGTTCGCCGATCTCAGCGATCCGGTGGATAAGCCAGTCGAGATACTCTTCCTTTGTTGACCTGAAGTCTGGCGGCAACCGATTGCCAAAGCCGGGGAGATCGATCGTAACGATATCCTTGCGTTGAAGATAAGAGCGGACGGTGTCCCAGAGTCGGTGGGTATCAGGTACGCCGTGGACGAGTACTGCGGGCATGTCGGGATCTCCAAATGATCGATGTTAGGATGATACTGATACCCGGGTGTCGCAGAAGCCGCCATTTGAGGAACCCTACGTTGCTATCTCCGCAACCCACCCAACATGCGTTTCACTCCCCGTGCAAGTTCATGTTCCAACATGGCATATTGGCTCTGACCCATATGTGGAGCGGTCGGTAGGCAAGGGTTTCAGCGCAAATCGCGTTCAGAGGGTGTAGTCAAAATGTCCGGCCTGTGAGTGCGGTCACAGACCGCTGGCCACGTTGAGAACTGCAATCGGAGTGTTTCACCGAACACGATTCCGAGCAGGGTGTACCCCAGCCGATGGCCAGTCCGTTCCTGAAAGACGCGCGACTTAGACGCGGTTCGACCACACCATTCGATCCAATGCTCCAAAGCCACCTCGTGGAGTGAGAGTGGAAAGCTAGTAGTTGATGATACCGGGCTAGCCCCCACTCTGAGACCTCCTACGTTACAAGCCATGGATCCGTCGGCATGTCTTAGGTTAGCGTGCCGCCGTCCACTGTCAGGATGGTTCCGGTGATTTGCCGGGCCGCACCAGATGCGAGGAATGCCACTGCAGCCGCGACATCCTCCGGCTCGCCGTACCGGCCGAGCGGAATTAGAGCACGCTGGAAATCTCCGAACTCGCCCTCGGCCGGGTTCATTTCCGTGTTGGTTGATCCCGGCTGAATGAGGTTGACAGTAATGTCACGGGGGCCAAGTTCTCGCGCCAGACCGCGGGTAAATGATTGGAGTGCCGATTTGGTCATTGAATAAACCGTCGATGGTCCCACAATGCGTTCTGCGCCTGCGGAACCGATTGTGACGATCCGGCCGCCTTGGCCGAGATACGGCATCGCGGCCTGCGATGCCAGGATCGGGGAGCGAGCGTTGACGGCGAAGAGGGCGTCGATCTCGGCGACGGTGAAATCCGCCACATCCTTGTAGATCGCGATAGCGGCATTGTTCACCAATATGTCGAGGCCACCCAACGCCTGCGCCGCCTCATCAACCGACCGCTTGACCGCATTGGGGTCCATGCTGTCAGCCTGGATAGCCAACGCCTTGCGCCCTTTGCCTTCGATCGTTGCGACCACTTGCGCTGCCCGATCAGCGGCGCGTTCGTATGTGATCGCTACGTCAGCACCTTTTTCGGCCAATGCGATTGCGATCGCGGCTCCAATGCCGCGGGACGCACCAGTCACAAGCGCACGTTTACCTGCTAGTTCACTCATCGATTTATTCCTTTCGTTATCGACAGGGGAAAAGTCTCGCCCCGCCGCCTTGCGGCGGGCGTCCGTGCGGCCTGCCGCCGCACAATTATTTTCGGATTACGCGATCAGGACCGGCAGACCGCTCAAGCGGCGGTTGTCCATGTCGTCATGCGCGCGGGCTATCTCGTCGAACGGATAGAGGACGGTTTCGAGATCACTGAAGATGCCTGAGCGCAGCGCATCCCATAGCTGAGAGGTCGCGATCTCGACTGTCGGTCCCCGGACGTATTGCGGGGTGCCGCCGCTGCGGACATCAACGCCTCGTCGCACAAGATCGGGGGCCGGCGCTGGCTGACCCGTCGCGGCTCCGATCGCGGCAATTACACCACCATCTCGGACGCTTGACACGCCCAACGAGAAGGTCGCCCGGCCGACGAAATCATAAACGACGTCGACACCGTCAGGTGCGATCGCACGGATCTTGGCGGCGATATCTGGCTCGCCAGCGTGGAAGGCATGAGTAGCACCGGCCGCGACCTTGTCGAGCTTATCCGGCGATCCGCCGACGCCAATCACTGTAGCACCCAGCGACTTCGCCCAGCGAGACAGGATAGCACCCACGCTCCCCGATGCCCCAAGTACCAGCACTGTGTCGGTGGATTTCAGATTGTGGAGACCACGCATCCCCATCCAAGCTGTCCCGCCCTTTGCCAGGTAGGTCGCCGCGATCTCGTTCGAGATATCGGCGGGCAGGCGGATGAGCGGCCCGATCGGAATGATCCTCTCGGTGGCATACGCGCCTTCCGAAAAGAAGTAGGCGACCCGATCGCCGACCGACAGCCCCTCGACGCCGGATCCGACCTCGGTGATCGTCCCGGCCGCTTCAAAACCGGGGACCGCTGGCAACGCCATCGGATACAGACCTTTTCGTACCATCGTATCGACGAAGTTGAGGCCGATCGCATCTTGAATGAGTCTGACCTCGCCGGCACGAGGCGCGCGCAGTTCTTTCTCGATGATTTGCAAGACCGACGGTCCGCCGGCCGACTGTATTTGAATGAATCTTGTCATGATCTTGTCTCCCTATTCCAGATGGCGCGCGGCGTTCCGATTGCAGAAGGAAGGAGCGCAGCGATGTTCAATCGAACTTGACGAGGTTGAGTGCGGGCAGCGGGCCGCCGGGGAACTGAACCAACTGGCTGCCGACCGCGAGGCCGCCGAGATCGATCCCGAAGAAGCCGAGGCGATCAATGATGGCGGCGACCTCAGCCTTCGCCCTCATATCGTTGCCCGAGTAAAACAGGACGCGCCTGCCTCCTTCAGAGCGGGGGTCGCCCGACAGTTGCTTTGGCGTCAGGTGGTTGAACGCTTTGACGACGCGCGCGCCTGGCACGAGGGCGGTGAAGATATCCGTTGAGGTGCGGCCGCCAAGGTCCGCCGGCCGGTAAAGCGGCGCTTCGATAGAGTTGTTGGAATCAATTACGATCTTACCGTCGAAGTTCAAACCGGCGAGCGCACCAGGTATCTTTGACCACGGGACCGCCACGAGAACGATGTCTTGCGCCGCGGCCTCTTGCAGGCTTCCAGCCCGGATCGTGCTGCCTAGCTTCGAAACAAGCATCGTGAGGCTTTCCGGTCCTCGGCTGTTTGCGATCACGGCTTCGATTCCCGCCTTGGCAAGCGCAGTGGCAAATGCACCGCCTATATTGCCGGCTCCGATAATTCCTACGGTCATGACCCACTCCTTTACGGTTCGTGAGAATTTTGTCTGCGACGGTCGGTTTTCCCGCTGCATCCTGGGCCTGATGCGGTTGGCGTTGCAGAAAACCGGTGCTGCTGTTGGCTGGAATATGGCTGGCAAATACACGCAGCATAAGTCATAAATGAATTGTTTTAGTTTCAATCAACGTTTGAAGGTTACGTTTATGGAGACACTGGCGAACCTTGAAGCCTTCGTTCGAAGTGCAGAAGCGAGCAGCTTTTCTGGGGCTGCACGGCGTCTCTCGATCACACCGGCCGCAGTCAGCCGGAATGTTGCAATGCTGGAAAGGAACCTCGGTATACGGCTGTTTCACCGCTCAACGCGGAAGCTGACCCTGACCGAGGCCGGGGAGTCGTTTCTGGTAAGCATCGGCGACAGCCTGAACCACCTTCAGGGGGCAATCGACGGGGCATCACAAACGAAGGGCGAGCCCGTCGGCGTTTTGAAGCTCAGCATGAGTTTGTCGTTCGCGATGGGATACGTTCTCCCCGCATTGCCCGATTTTCTGGCTCGTTATCCAGGCATCAGACCTGACTGGCATTTTGACAGCCGCAAGGTCGATCTTATTGCCGAGGGCTTTGACGCCGCTATCGGCGGTGGTTTTGAGCTCAATCCGGGCATCGTTTCCACGACGCTCGCACCGGTTCACGTTATCGCGGTCGCATCGCCCGCCTATTTTGCTGCACGTCGCCGGCCAATTAGCCCTGCTGATATGGCCGATCATTCCGGAATCTTGATGCGGTCCTCGAATTCGGGCCGGATACGGCAATGGATGATGCGTGACGCCCAAGGGCGCGAAGAGCGCGCGCTGCTCAACGAGACGATCGTGATGAGCGACGCGGCGGCCATGGCGCAGGCGGCGATCGCGGGGTTAGGCATCGCACTGTTGGCGGTACCCGACGTGCTGCCGCAAATGGAAAGTGGAGCGCTCGAACGCGTCCTTCCGAAGTGGTATGCCGATGCCGGGTCTATATCGCTGTACTATTCGGGCCGCGTGCTTCAACCGTTGAAGACGCGCGCATTCATCGATTTCTACACAGAGTATTTTCGTCGCGAGCGCCTAAGTGCTCGGCTTGCCGGAAGTCTTACGTAACGCTCACCGTCTTTGCCACTCGCGAAAAAAGGTGGCACCGGAACCGCATCAATTACTCCATATTCAACAGACGCTTGAATGTGATCCAATCGACTCTCCACTAGTGGTCTAGAAAGGGACTGCGCAAATATCACTCCACCAAATACATGAACTGGACGGAGTGAATCATGACTGAAGAATCCTTCTCTCGAAACTTGCCATTAAGTGGCAGGATCGCACTCGTTACCGGTGGCTCACGGTCGATTGGGGCATCAATCGTCCATCGTTTGGCAGCTGACGGCGCTCAGGTCGCCTTCACCTATCGCGGATCACCTGCGAAGGCTGAGGAAGTCTCCCTCGCCATCGAGAAAGCGGGGGGACGCGCCCTGGCTATTGCAGCCGATGCCGCTAATCCGGATGCAATACGAGCCGCCGTCGCAGAGACTGTCGATAGGTTCGGAGGCCTCGACATTCTTGTAAACAATGCCGGGATCGCCTTCGCCGGCCCGATCGACGAAATCGCATTCAATGACTATCAGGCAATGCTCGCGGTCAACGTAACAGGCGTTTTCGTTGCTACGCAGGAAGCCGTGCGTCATATGAAGGATGGCGGCCGGATCATACAGATCGGCAGTTCAATTACGAAATATGCCGGGGTTCCTGGGCTCTCAGCGTATGGCCTCACCAAGGGCGCTGTCGCCGGCTTCAACCGAAGCCTGGCACATGACCTCGGGCCACGCGGCATCACAGTCAACACAGTACATCCGGGCCCAACCGACACCGATATGAATCCTGTCGATGGCGAGTTTGCGGCTATGCAAATCTCGCGTATCGCGGCCGGCCGCTATGGGAAGCCTCAGGAAATTGCGAGCGTTGTCGCATTCCTTGCAAGTCCAGAGGCCTCCTTTGTTACGGGTGCTGACATCCGGGCTGATGGCGGTTTCACATCCTGAAATATCCCGGAGCAACGGGCAAACCGCGCTCCAACGACCCTTTCAGTTTTAACACCTCACCAATCTACCAATACTCAGTATGGGCAATGACGGAACGCGCGAGGCGACGCTGCAGGGATCGCAGTTCGGCGCGCCCCGAAAACAACCACCTTGGGCTAACCTTCGCCTTAATCCGGAGAAATTCCTTTGTCTGAGACAGCATATTCAAATGAGCGCGATGATCTGCCTACAGCGTCACCTGCTTCGTGGCCAGCCGTAGTATCGCTTGCCTTTGGGGCATTTGGTCTCGTCACCGCGGAATTTTTGCCAATCAGTCTGCTGACGCCGATAGCGACCGAACTGGGCGTTTCAATGGGTGTGGTTGGCCAGGCTATCACGGCTACAGCCGCCGTGGCTGCGATCGCCGGGCCATTTCTCATTCTAGTGTCAGGCGAGCTGGACCGCCAAAAGATTGTTTTTGGCCTGACGGCGATGCTCATCATCTCCAACGTCCTTTCGGCCTATGCCCCCAGCATCACAGTACTCCTGGCCTCTCGCGCGATTCTGGGCTTCGCTCTCGGTAGTTTTTGGGCCATGATGGCCGCGCTTGCTTTGCGTTTGGTCCCTGCCGACAAGGTGCCGCGGGCTATTTCGATCATCATCATGGGTATCTCCCTCGCCACAGTCTTTGCTGCACCGCTTGGCACTTTCCTTGGAGAACTGTGGGGATGGCGCGCCGCCTTCCTTGCCGGGTCCGGCATTGGCTTGGTTGCGCTGGTGATCCAGATACTAACCCTTCCCAAGCTACCCCCCACCGCCGCGCCTAGCCTGAGCTCCTTCAAAGCGGCGCTGTCCCGCCGCTCGGTAGCCCTCGGTTTTGGAACGGCATTCCTCGTCGTATCAGGCCACATCGCCGGTTTCACTTTCGTCCGCCCATTTTTGGAAGAGGTTACGCGCCTCGACATTTCAACCGTCTCACTTGCTCTCCTGGTTTTCGGCCTTGCCGGCTTCCTGGGAAATTTCGCAGGGGGCGTCATCGCCGAGCGTAATCCTGGTTGGGCCGTCGCCTTGTCCGCATTCCTGATATCGAGTGCCGCATTTGCGCTCACCCTTCTCGGCGCCGTTGCGGGTATTGCGTTCGCGTCGACCGCTCTGTGGGGATTTGCTTTCGGCAGTTTCCCCGTTGCGATCTCGATCTGGAATGCCCGCGCGGCACCTGATCACGCCGAAAGTGCCGGTGCACTTCTGGCGTCGATTTTCCAGGTCGCGATTGCGACAGGATCGGGTCTTGGCGGCCTCATCATCGACGGCTTCGGCTCTACTGGTGTAACACTTTACGCGGCCTCGGCGGCCCTTATTGGAGCGATGGTCATCCTCGGGTTCAAGAGGCAGTGAGTGACGAGGGTCGATCTAAGGGTCAACAATTGGCAGATAAATATACAAGGCTCTTCAAAGCGACAGCGCATAATGAAGCCGGTTTCCTTCAGCCACCTGCAGCAATTCGTTGCGATCCTGCTCCGAACTCAGTCCCTCGCCTTCCGTTAGATCGAACTGTTTACGTCCCAAGGTGTTTTCTGCTTTGTCACTGATCCATCAGATCGTGACATCATGTCGTTCAAGCGCAAAACCGCGTCGCTCCGCTATGAACTCGTGTTCGCGCGCGCATCGGAACTGGACAGTAATCACGTATCATCGACGGTGATCGAGGATGTCTTCTAGTCCTTTATCCCAGTAGGGTCGATTGCCAAACCGATTGATAAGCCAGTCGATGAACACTCTCACTTTCGGTGCCAGTTCCCGAGAACTGGGATACAACGCCCAAAGTGTCTGTGTTGAGATTAGCGGATATTCTGAAACGACTGGGACGAGTGCGCCAGATCGCAGCTCGTTCGACGCGCACCACGTCGCCATAAGAGCGATGCCAAGCCCGGCAGAAGCCGCGTCGCGCACTGCAGTGCCGTCATTGATGCGAAGGCTCGGCGTGACACGCCGCTCGATCACCTCCGAACCTTTCCCTCGAAACGTCCAGAGATCGAGCGTGCCGACGACGAGGCAGGTATGTTCCGCTAGGTCGTCGGGCGTACTAGGTCGGCCGTGTTTTTCGAGATATTTGGGCGACGCGACCAGCACCCGATTGTCCGGAGCAAGCCGCCGCGCGACAAAGGATGAGTCGCTGAGGTCGGTATAGCGAACCGCCACATCGAAGGCACCTTCGACCAGATCAACGATGCTGTCCGAAATACGCAAATCAAGTGCCAGTTCGGGATATTGCCTGCAGAATTCAGCCAGACCCGGCACAATATGCATTCGCGCGAACGAGGCGGGGGCGGCTACTCGCAAGGTGCCGCGAGGCGCAGCCTGCCCTCTACCAAGCGCCGCTCGGGCAGCTTCCGCCGCGAGCACAACATGTTCCGCATGTGGCAGGAAGGCGAGGCCGTCCTCCGTCAATGTCGCTTGCCGCGTGGTGCGATGGAGAAGCCTGGCGCTGAGTTTCCGCTCAAGAGCGGCGAGTTTGGCGCTCGCGCCAGCAGGCGTCAGACCCAAGTCGCGGGCTGCGGCACTGATGCTGTGCAGTTGGGCGATACGCACGAAGAGACTCAAATCGTCCACGTCCATGAGATGACTTTCAAATGTTTGTTGAAACTGATCCTAAAACGGAGGTGCTACCGAAAGCAATCGTGAAAGATCAAATAGGAGCCACCAAGACGGCGCCATGTATGGCGAGCCAGTCAAAGCCACCATCAAAGGGATAATACCATGACCAAGACCATGAAAGCAGCCATCCTCACTCGCTTCGGTGGCCCGGAATCGTTCGAACTTTCCGACGTGCCGAAGCCAGGTCCCCAGGCGGGACAAGTCCTGGTTCGCGTCCATGCCACGTCCGTCAACCCCTTGGATTATCAGGTTCGGCGCGGCGACTATTGTGACTACGTGCCATTGCCGGCCATTACGGGGCATGACGTGTCCGGCGTTATCGAAGCGGTGGGAACGGGCGTGACGATGTTCTCGGTTGGAGATGAAGTTTGGTACACGCCGCAAATATTCGATGGTCCGGGAAGTTACGCCGAATACCACGTTGCAAACGAGAATATCATTGGAAGGAAGCCCAGCGCGCTCAGCCATCTGGAAGCCGCCAGCCTGAGCCTGGTCGGCGGAACAGCCTGGGAAGCTCTTGTCTCGCGTGCTGCCCTCAGGGTGGGAGAAAGCATCCTGATCCATGGTGGCGCGGGAGGGGTAGGGCATGTGGCCATCCAGGTCGCGAAAGCCATCGGCGCGAAGGTCTTCACGACCGTGCGCGAAGAAAACTTCGAGTTTGCGCGAAGTGTCGGGGCAGATGTCGTTATTGACTACAGGAAAGAAGATTATGTCGACGCCATCATGCGGGAAACCGAAGGCCTCGGGGTAGACGTCGTGTTTGACACCCTCGGCGGCGACACATTGTCCCGCAGCCCGAAGGTGCTCGCGCAACTTGGTCGCGTTGTCTCGATCGTGGACATTGCACAGCCGCAGAACCTCATTGAGGCATGGGGTAAGAACGCGAGCTACCACTTCGTCTTTACGAGGCAGAACCAAGGCAAGCTTGACGAGCTGAGCACACTGGTTGAACGCGGTCAGCTGCGGCCGCACGTAGGCGCCGTCTATTCGCTCGCCGACCTTCCGCTTGCCCATTCGCGGCTCGAGAAACCCAATAACGGTTTGCGGGGTAAGATCGCCATCGCCATTGGCCCGTCGGCCGACACAAAGGTGCAACCATGATTTATGAGATCGCCGTGCTGCCCGTCTATGAGGACAAGATCAGAGAGTTCAGGCAGGCATTCGAGAGCGTTGTTCCTCTGCTCACACGTGCGCAGGGTTACCGCGGTCACGTTCTGGCTCAGGGGATCGAAACGCCGAAGGTCTTCAACCTAATCGTGCTATGGCGCTCGCTTGAGGATCACACTCCAGGTTTCGAAGCGAGCGAAGACCATGAGGAGTTCATGAGAGGCATACGGGCATATTTCTTGGAGGAACCGACGGTCTATCATCTCGAGGGCGGCTCCCTAGCCGCAAACGAGCACGACAAAGGCGAGGTCGCTGCCTGACACTAGCGACCTCTGCCATGTCAAAATACAGAGCGTGTGCCAGAAAACCTATACATCTCTGGCTTGATATCGCTGTGCGCGAATATCGTTGCCGGGATCCGGCCCACCTTTGACTTTTCGCGTTTCAGTGGGGTGAAAAGCATTGCTGGCGAGGCCCGTTGAATGGTTGGAAGGTGTTGTCGAACGCGCGGTAAGAACGGTATCGCGCGAAACACCAGCTGACATGCCTGTCTCCGTATAAGTCGCGCTGAGGCAGTTCGTAGCGGGGTTGCTGGGACTGCGCGATAGCGCCACCAATTATGGCGCCAGCTGCAAGACCTCCGAGAACCGCTGCGGCATTGGAACTGTTGTGACGCCGGTGATGATGCCAAGGGCGGTTGTGCTGGCGCCAAGGGCGATGATAGCTTGGGCGGTGATGACCATAATGGCCATGCCAATTATGTCTGTTAGGCCGCCACCTTCGGTCGCCATTCCACTGAACGTTCTGGACGTTGTACCGAGTGTCCGGGTTCGAGGGGACAAAAACCGGGGCCGCCTGACCGGGGATTGCAGCGGAGAATGCAATTATCAATGCGATCAAAAATATCGCTATCTTCTTCATCTTCTAATCCTTTAGTGAGCAGGAGTGTTTGTCCGAAACGGAGGCATACTCGGGCGAGGATGCGGTCACCCGATGCGCGAACTCCGCGCGGTCAATCGTCAAAGAACCCGGGGTCGAGTTTTTCGAGTATGGAATGAGCAGTTTCGATGCGAGCGGGGTTTGGCCAGAACCGATTCGCAAGGATTACAATTCCGGTACCGCGCTCAGGCTGAAAGAGGGCATAAGCTCCGAAGCCGGCCGTCGAGCCTGTTTTTGATACGGTGGCAACCATCTCCGCCGGCACATGCAAACTGGGAGGATCAATTTTGTTGGCCTTCAGGACGAAGTCGGGATCGACACCCTGAAGTAGATCAGCGCGCCTGGCCGGAGCGCGATAGAGTTCCCAACCCAAGCCCTGATACATTCGATGAACTTGGTAAACCGGCGAGCGAGCCGCGATCAATGCCGTTTTCAACGGGCCTTTGAATCGGTCGGGATTTACCGACGCCTCAACAAAGCTAAGAAGGTCAGCCGCGGTTGTCTTGATGCCGTAAGCCTCGTCGTCGAATACGCCGGGATTGACCCGTACCGGTGCATCGGCGCTCGTATAGCCCTGTGCATATGAACTCAAGCGATCTTTGGGAACCGAAAGGAAGGTATCCGACAAGTTCAGCGGCTGGATCACCTTTTTACCAAGAAGTGAAGGAAAGGGAGCGCCGGCTCTTTTTGCCGCGAGATAGCCAGACAGTCCGATGGACGTATTCGAATAAAGGCGACTGGTGCCGATTTCGCCAGTGGGTTCGAAAGCCTTATAGAAGCTTAAAAAATTTTGCTCATTGACCCCGGCAGGGAACTGCAGTGGAAGCCCTCCCGCCACGTACGTATGGAGATCGAGAAGCGAGGCCGCTCCGAGTGGGCTTTGCGATAGTTCCGGGAGAAGCTCTTTGACCTGGGTCGAGAGAGAAATTGAATTTTCAGCTTGGAGGCGTGCAAGCAATGTTCCGGTGAAAGGTTTGGACAAAGAGCCAATCTCGAACAGTGTCGCGCCGTCCACGGGTGAACCCGTTTCTCGGGACGAGACCCCGTAGTGAAAAACATGGTGCTGGCCAGCGAGCAGGATACCGACTGAAAAGCCTGGAATCTGATGTTCAGCCATCACAGGTTTCACGATTCTGTCGACAGTCGAGCGGATATCATCCTCGGATGCCGCTGGCACAACCGGCAGCACGATCCCGAACAGGACAGCCACTGTACTTAGAAAAATGCGCATTCAAACTCCACTCGCGAGACTGTAAGGAGCGCTTTAGACAGATACTTCTACCACTCGATAAAGCGCCTTTCCTGCAGTCATGAACTTTCAAAATTACGGGAACGTTACACCCGCTAAACGGCTTGAGGTGGCGAGCAGACCGGTAACGGCGAATCGGCGACTGCAATTACTTTGCGGCGGGCGAAGCGACCTACACCCGGTCCGATGGTGTTGCGCAGTTCCAGTATTCCTAACCACGCCCGGCAATCTGCAATGCGTTTCGCCAGCGGATAGCAAATACGCTCCCATGGTCCGGCGAGGATTTGAGCTCGATAAACCCGCCATGCTTTTCGACGATCTCGTTGACCATACTCAAGCCGAGACTCGCTCCGGATCCATGAGGATTGACGCGATAAAATGGCTCGAAAATGCGTGAATGAAGGTCCCCCGCTGTGCCGATGCCTTGATCGGAGATAAGGACGGAACCATCGGCCTTCACCTTGACCACGATGTCGCCGCGCCCGCCTCCATATTGAATGGCATTACGCACGAGATTTGAAAAGGCGCGGTCCAACGCTTCGTCACCTTCAAGGGACACTTTGGAAACATCGGTTTCGAAAGAGATTTCGTAGCCTTCGGAAATCGCGAATGGCGCGAGGTCGGCAACGACCTTTGACAGGAGATGTGTTAATTCGATTTTCTTCGAAATCGGCGGGTTCTGTCGATATCGTTCGATATCCAGGAGCTGGTTTGTGATGGCGGTCAGCCGTTTGATGCTCTTTTGAATGTGAAGCTTCTCGTCGCTTTGCGGCAAGGTGTCTGAGCGGACCTGAACTATGGCAAGGGGCGTGCGCAGTTCGTGAGCTGCGTTGACGAAAAAGCGTTCTGTTTTCTCGAACCCGGCGGGAGCCGATTGAGGGCGAGATTGATCTCCCTGACGACCCGCAACAGCTCTTTGGGCAGTCCGGTTTCGTTTACTACACCGCCTCGGGCTTCAAAATCGACTTTGTTCAATCGGTCGGTGAGCGTCCCGAGGGAGCGAAGCGACCATTTTGTCACCCAAGGGACACCGACGAGGGTGACTAAAAGAAGTATGAGGGCGGGCACGCCGATCGTTATCTGACCTACGACAAAAATGAGCTGGTAAAGGGACATCGAAACGCCCCCAGCCATAATCGTCGCTTCACCCGCTGCTGTCTGAACTTTATCAATCGTGGCCTGTCGATCGGGGCATCGACGCAGCCGCGCAGTTCGACGCTGCGAAAATTGTCAAGAAAAGCAGCATTCTCACCGATGTCCTTCGGCATCACCCCATGAGTGAGTGTTGTGCCATCTGCGAGACGAACCGCAAACCAGGATGTAGGCCGCTCATCCATCACAGTTCGGAGCGCCTGCGTGGGGCTGACCGCCACGACGCCATTTTGGTCAATTGTGACGGATTTTGCGATTTCTTGCGGGTACCACGTTGATGGGACCGCACCACGGGGGAGCACTCAACGTCGCGATGTATAGAACGAGCCCGAACGAGGCGATAATGGTGAGGAGCTGAAGCGTGATGAAGCCAAGAGTGAAGCGCCAGCGGAGAGAACGGTGCGACATGTTATTTTTGCTCATGGAGGAAATATCCGACGCCGCGAATGTTGCGGATGACGATATCCGCACCAGCATCCTCTAGTTTCCGCCGCAGGCGCGACATGTTGGCTTCCAGCGAATTCGACTGGATCTCGTCGTCGAAGGAGTAAACGCTTTCCTCCAATGAAGACCGCAGCACCGTTCGTCCGAGATTCTTGAGAAGCGACTCGATGATCAAAAGCTCTCGTCGAGCGAGCTCCTGCCGGATGCCGTTGACGTACAGGTCTCGTGTCACCCGATCATAACGGATATTGCCGGCCGTGATGATGTCTGGCTTGGCTTCAGGCGTTCGGCGTGCCACTGCGTTAAGGCGGGCGATCAGTTCATCGACCTCGAACGGTTTGGGGAGATAGTCGTCGGCCCCTCCGTTGAGCCCGGCTATCCTGTCTCTCGTGGATCCCATGGCAGAGATGATTATCGAGCGCGGTGGATTGCTTGTTTGCCGGATCTCGGCGAGCAAAGTGCTGCCGTCGCCGTCTGGAAGCTGGCGGTCGATGAGAACAACATCGTATCGTTCGACGGCGATCGCTTCTCGCGCCATGGCGAGATCCGCCACAGCCGCCAGTACGAAGTCATGCCTCGAAAGCGCTGTCCGAAGCGCTTCGGCCATTTCGGGATCGTCTTCGACCAGCAAGATTTTCATGTCGCTAAATGAAGTACCTTACGAGATAGATGATTTCAAAGGCTTGGTAGACCGCGCGCAAGAAAGGAGTGGGACGATAGGCGCGTGAAGTGTCAGGACGTGCTCGGCGGCAGCCCCGTACCTTTGCCCGATAGACCGCTTTTTTCCCCGCCACAGGTAGGAAAATGGTGCTGCCGGTTAGATAGGCGCCGAGAGCCGTGTCGATACTTCGATTAAATGCGGTTTCCATAGAGGGGTCGCATCATTGGTGAGAGGCTTGAGGCCAAACGTCTCGAAATTGGTCTTCATCAGCCGAAAGCCGCTCCAGAGATTGGTTTCGATCAGCTCAGCCTCCCACCGAACTCGAAACTAATCCCGCCGTCTCTCTCTTTTCATGCGCTCATGCTGCCGGCGCGCATCTTCTGCCATGATCTGGCTTAGCCTGGCAGCCTCGAGGGTCCGCAATTGCGCGTCGTCACGGCGCTGCTGCTGCTGTAGCATGCATCCGGTATGAGATGATGATCCGTATCGTGCGCCCATTCCAGAGCAAGTGTCGAGGTCGGCGTAGCGTTCCTGTTCCGGTGTCTGGCAGCCGGTCAGGATAAGGAGGCCTGCGAACACCGTTCCGACAGATAAGCGTCGCATGAAAACGTGATCCGGGGAGGCTTTGCTCATTTGATGTACCTTCTTTCTCGGTAAATTCATTCGATTGCGAGAGCGAAGCGCGATCCCGCCGGCAGTTTATGGGATTTCACAGTTACGCAGAAATTACGTAAGTGCCGGACCAAGCTTGCTCTTACCGTTGACTCCGACGTGACGTCATAGTTTAGGTCACGTGTCGATATTGTTTTAGTGTGGGCGGCCCGCGAGACATCGCGGTCCGTCGACGTTGCGAGGTTCGACATGACTGCACCTGATCTCATCCCGATTGAAACGTTTTTCGGCACGCCGGAATTTTCGCGGGCGCAGATTTCTCCCGATGGCCGGCTGGTGGCCTATCTTGCGCCCTGGCGTGGGCGGTTGAACATCTGGGTGCGGCCTGTCGGACAAGGCGCGGCGCGGCGACTGACGGGTGATGACACGCGCAATATCGACGGCTTTAGTTGGACGCGCGATGCTCGCCACATTCTCTTCGTGCAGGACAGCCGGGGCGACGAGAACTGGCACCTTCATCGCGTAGAGGTGGACGGGGCAGAAACGGTTTGCGGGAAGGCGCTAACTGTCGACTTGACGCCCTTTGCCGGCGTGCGGGTGATGGGCCTGGACTTTTCCGCCGCGCTTCCGGGCAAGGCTTTCGTGCAGATGAACCTCAGAAGTTCCGGCCTGATCGACCTGTACGAGGTCGATATCGAAAACGGTGAAATCAGGATCGCTGCAGAAAGTCCTAATCGCTTCGTACGCTGGATCGTTACACCGAACAGTCCGATGCATGCCTTCATCATCGACGACGCCGGTGACCACGAACTGGCTCGCTACGAGAATGGGGTTTTCATTACGTTGGCCAGACTTAAGGGGCGTGACCAGCCAATCGGGCCGATGCCGCTGATGGTTGCGGCGGATGGAAAGAGCATCTTCGTCGGCTGCAATACGGGGAGCGACCACACCTATCTTGCCGCCATCGACCTTGCGACGGGCAGGCAAAGGGTAATCGACAGCCAACCCGATTGCAGCCTCGATACGCCGCGACCTGAGGCCGATCCGCGCTTTCCGTCCAGCCTGATCACCAATCCTGTGACAGGCGAGCTGCTGGGACTACGGTACCTTGGCAAAAGACAGAAGATACGGCCGCTGAACCCGCATTTTGCCGCCGTGCTAGATAGCTTACAGCGGCTGTCAACCGGGGAAATAGGACACATTTCCTGCGATGTCGGTGGGGGAGAATGGGTGATCGAATTTTGGGATGACCGACATCCCGGCACGACATGGTTTTACGAACATGAGAGCGGCGAAGCGTATGTGCTTGGCGAGCGATTTTCAGAGCTCTCAGCCGAGCGGCTGGCGAGCGTACGACCCATCGATGTGACGTCGCGCGACGGATTGACGTTGCCGTGCCATGTCACTCTGCCCGTCGGGTTCGATGCCAGGAATGAGCCGTGTGCGCTGCCGACCGTGCTTCTGGTACATGGCGGGCCGTGGTATCGCGATGCTTGCATTTATGATCCGGAAGTGCAGTTCCTCGCCAACCGCGGCTATGCCGTGCTGCAGGTGAATTTTCGCGGCTCGACCGGCTACGGCAAAGCGTTCATGCAAGCCGCGATCGGGGAGTTCTCCGGCCGTATGCATGACGACCTGATCGACGGGCTCGACTGGCTAATTGGGCAGGGTATCGCTGACCCGGCGCGGGTGGCGATCTACGGTTGTTCCTATGGCGGTTATGCCGCGCTGGTGGGCGCCAGCTTTACGCCCGAGCGCTTCGCTGCCGCTATCGACTATTCCGGCATGTCCGATCTCCGCGTGCTTTTGGATGGGGCCGTCCCATTCGTGCGGCCTGCGCTGATCAACACCTACCTTACTTACATGGGCGATCCAGACATCGAGATGCAGAACCGCGACATGCTTGCGCGCTCGCCGGCAAGCCGGCTTAATTGCATCTCTAAACCGCTTTTGGTGGTCCACGGCGCGAACGACGTACGTGTCGCACAGGCACAGGCGGATCTGGTGGTGGAAACGGTACGCGCCAATGGAGTGGAGGTTGACTATCTTCTGAACGAGCGCGAAGGGCACTGGTTCATCAATGAGGATAGCAATATTGAGCTTTACCAAAGGATCGAGCGCTTTCTGGCAAGGCATTTGAGGGGCGAGCACTGAGGGGGGCTCATGCACAGCAAGGAGATCGCAGGACTGGCGGGCGTGAGTATCCGCACGCTGCGGCACTACCACCAGATCGGACTTTTGCCGGAGCCGCCAAGGACGAATAATGGATATCGCATTTACGGCCTGCCGCATCTGATCCGGCTGCTGCGTATCGTTCGATTGACCGCGCTCGGTATTTCGCTCTCGCAAATCCCAACGCTTCTCGACGATCATACCGGGATGAGCATAGGCAGTTTAGAGGCTCTTCATGACGGGCTGACCCGGCAGATCGAACTTCTCGAGCATCAACGCCGAATTGTGGCAGCGTTGCGCGACGGCAAAGGACCGCCCGACATGGCGCCGGAATTCGCCGCGTCGTTGGTGGCGCTTGAGGCGGGACGAGAGCCTATAGCCGTACGAGCCGGTCGAGAGCAATTTGTACTCCTGTCACACCTTTTGGATAAAGAGCAGCGCACAAAACTGGCCCGGCTCTACGACCAACTGGCAGATCTCGAACATGGTGCTACCGTAAGAGAGCTGGGGCATCGTTTCGATGCGTTGGGGCCAAGTAGCAGCGACAACGAGATTTCAGCGCTTGCCGACGATTACATCGCACATCTCGGGTCATGGATGAGAGAATTCGACAACGCTCTAAGCAGAAGTGGGAAACAGCAAGCAGCAGCGCTGCTCTGGCTTCATGCCCTCGATAGTACGAACAATCAGCAGAAACGATTACTGACGGAAATAAGAAGCGGGCTGGCATCCAGCCGCTGATCGCCGTTTTGGGCTAGTCAACTCGCAAGATGATTGACCGATTGCGGTGGGCAGGCGCACTAAATTTTGGCGGTTTGCCGTTCCCAAACATCATCACGCCATATTCTAAACTCTTGGTTATGGCCGGAGAAGATTATAACCAAGAGCAATATCATGGATATCAACGTTGCTTTGAAAGCTTTTATCCGCACCGTCGAGAAGGGTTCGATTACGGCTGCGGCACGGGACCTCGGGGTAACGCAGCCGGCGGTTACTAAGCATATCTCGAACCTGGAACGGCACGTCCAAGCCAGGCTTCTGGAGCGCTCGTCGAAAATCGTTCGCCCGACGGCGCATGGGCTCGAATTGTACGAGGCCAGCCGCGTTGCGATCGCATCGATTGACGCGGCGCTGGAGGGCGTTCGCATCAACACAGGTGAGATTGAAGGCAATCTGAGAATTCACGCCCCATCTTGCATTGGTGTTGGTCATCTCGAACGGATAGTCGGGGAATTTCAGGATGAGCATTGCGGGATTTCCGTCGAACTGGCTCTCGACGAGCGCACAATCGACTTGGTCTATGATAACTTCGATTTGTCGCTTCACTACGGAAAAATCGAGGATCAGGAGGTCATCGCACGCCGCATTGGGTGGGTGGAGCGATTTCTCGTCGCGTCCCCTCGTTACCTGAAACAGGTGGGGGGGATCGAAGACACACAACGGCTTTCGGAGCTTGACGTCATCGGTACCCCGAAGATGCTCGCTCAGCGCAGCACCATTTCCCTGTTGGGGCCAGGCGGGCGCGCTGAGGACGTCGTCGTCAGGCCAATACTCACAACGAACAATGCACATGTCATGATTGCAGCACTTTTACGTGGTCGCGGCGTTGGACTGGTGCAGAAGAACCTCGTATCGGAGTTGCTGGCCGGCGGCGAACTTGTAAGGGTGCTGCCCGAATATTGGCTCCGATCTACCGAAGCTTTCCTTGCTTATCCGTCCACAAAGTTTATGCGACCGGTCGTTAGAGCATTTACGGACTTCGTCATGCCGCGCCTCAGAACCATTGAAGGAATCTCCGCGGAGCAGCGGTAGCGGTCACGACATAGCCAACGGTTATGAGGGCTATCACTCATGCAGATATGGAATGTGCGGTCGGCGGGGGGATACTGTGCGATTCAAGCAATGTATGCCAGGCCCAACCCGAAGGTCAGTTTCCATAATGCAGAATCCAAACAGTTTCATATCTCGCCGTACGTTTGTACTCGGCTCTCTGGCGGCGCCGGGAATACTCGGCGGATGCACAACAGTGCAAGAAAGATCGGCCTCAAACTCGCCTCAGCGAATTACCGATCCAATGCCTTCACCGATCGACCCGGAACTCGCTTCCCGTTACGCTGCATTTGAAGACGGCGGACATTTCGTTCCCGCAGTTCCTTTTGAGCGAATGAACCCGGAATATCTCAGGCAGCGCGTTGCTGACCCGACCGGCGAGGCGCCGGGAACTGTTGTCGTCGATACGCCAAGGCGATTTCTCTATCTGGTGGAAAATGGCGGAAGCGCGTTGCGATACGGCGTTGGCATCGGGCGGGACGGATTTTCGTGGGAGGGGAACGGATATATCCACTGGCGTCAGCATTGGCCAAGATGGAAGCCGCCGAGCGAGATGATTGCCCGGCAACCCGAACTGGAAAAATACTCTGTTGCGAACGGAGGGATGGATCCTGGTCTCCGTAACCCGCTAGGCGCTCGCGCCCTTTATATTTTCCAGAACGGAGAGGATACGCTGTATCGTCTCCACGGCAACCCCGAATGGCAATCCATCGGCAAAGCTGTTTCATCCGGCTGCGTCCGCCTCATGAACCAGGACATCGTTGATCTTTACGACCGTGTTCCTTTCCATGCGCCAATCGTCGTGCATCAGACGCCGATGGCCGTGTGATGCCAAATTGAACGTTCCGCGTTCTGAGCTGCTTGGCGGCGATACGGATGGCCGCCTAATAGTACTGCCGGGCAAGATCGCTGCAGATGTTTTCTGAAGCGAGCCACACGTGGGGAAACGCGGCGAGCAGACCGTTTCTCAGCCATTGCTGTGCCGGGTGCCCGTCATTGCGACGATGCCAGGACAGCACGAATGGGATCGGGTTCAGGGGGAGCGGGAAATCGAAGACAGCGAGGCGCTTTGCAAAGCCTGAATGAGCAACCACGCTTTCGACGACGGTCGCAACCATGTCCGATGATGCAACCAATGCCGGCGCGGCATGCATATGGGGAATGGTCACGGCCGCGCGCCTCTTGAAATTCTTCGAAGCCAATGCGGCATCTGCAACATCCAGGCCCTCATTGTCGGGCGCGACCAGGATATGCGTCAGAGACAGAAACGTCTCGGGATCGAAAGGGCGGCCGACGATTGGATGATCCTTCCTCAGGATACAAACAAACCGCTCCTGGAAAAGACGGGCACTCAGGATCCGGCTCGTAGGCGCGGGAGGAGTTCCGACGGTCAGATCGACGCCGCCGCTGTCGAGCAGGGAAATCGCGTCATCGCGGCTGCTATAATCCCTGACCTTGATATCAATGCCGGGGGCTTTTTCCTCAAGCAGTGACAGGAGGCGCGGCAATATGACTGAACCTGCATGCGCCGAAACGGCAATGGAAAAAGACATGGTCGATTTGCCGGGATCAAAACCCTGCGTGAATTGCAAGGTCCGCTGAATATCCCGCAGAGCAAGCGAAATAGGTTCGGCGAGTTCTACGGCTCGAGGTGTGGGTTGAAGGCCGGTCGGCCCGCGAACGAACAATTCGTCACGCAGCAGAAACCGCAACCTCGACAAAGCCGCGCTCATGGCTGGCTGAGTCCGGCCAATACGGCTTCCGGCGCGTGTGACATTGCGCTCGGAATTGAGAGCGTCAAAGGCAACGAGAAGATTGAGATCGATCCCATGTAAATTCATGCAATGGATCATTAAGCCCATCCTTCATCAATCTCAAGCATCTTTTCCGTGTCACCGCGAGTGTCCGTTTCCGTCATTCAGCAACCAGCCCGGATATTCGACGGGCAGACGACTGACCGCGTCGAGCTTCGCCATATCGTCATCGTCCAGGTCAATCGATACGGACCGAATGTTTTCCTGCAATTGCTCGACGCGCTTCGCACCGATGATGACGGTCGAGACGACCCTTTGCTTCAGCAGCCAGGCGATCGCGATTTGCGCCGGGCTGGAGCCGTGTTTCTCCGCGACAGCTTTCAGGACCGCGATCAGGGGCTCTCCTCGGATGCGATCGATGGGTGGAAAGTCCAATTCCATCTGTCGACCGCCTGCGGCATTGCCGCCAGCAGAATACTTTCCGGTGAGATAGCCGCCGGCAAGCGGACTCCAAACCATGAGGCCGACACGTTCCGATGAGAGCAGCGGGCCGATCTCCCGCTCCAGATCGCGTCCGACAAGCGTATAGTATGCCTGCAGCGACGTGACAGGTGCGAGGGCTCTGGCGCGTGTTATCCCGATCGCCTTCATGACCTGCCACGCGGCCCAGTTCGAAAGACCGATGTAGCGAACATCGCCGGCCCGGACGAGTGTATCGAGCGCCTCCAGCGTTTCCTCGATCGGTGTCGCGGAATCGAATGCGTGGATCTGGTATAGATCGATGTGGTCCAGACCCAGCCGGCCGAGGCTTGCCCGGCATTCGGAGATTATATGTCCCCGAGAAGCGCCGCGATGGTTTGGTCCGTCACCCATGGCGGAGGCGACTTTGGTGGCGATCACGACATCGCTGCGCGACACTCCAAGGTTCTTCAGCGAACGTCCCAGTATTTCTTCGCTGCGTCCGTGCGCATAGACGTTTGCCGTATCGAACAGGTTTATGCCGGCGTCGAGAGCGGCCTTGACCAGTGCATCGGCATCCCCCTGTCCAAGTCTTCCCACCTTTCCCCATAATCCGTCAGTTCCGCCGAATGTCATGGCGCCGAAACACAATTCCGACACGAACAACCCGCTTTCACCCAGCTTGCGCATTTGCATGATGTCGTCCTTCTTTTTGAAACTCTCGAGTTTGGCGGGCGGCGGTAGCTTTTGTTGAACGTATTTCCGCATTGATTGCGTTCACGGCCGGCTCGACATTCGTTGCGAATGCCGAGCCCTTCTGCGACGCCTTACACGATCTGCTGCCGTTCGCCAGTTCTTGCCGCAAGCTCGACGGCCGCGATCAAACGGTTATTATGGCGGGCATGGTCGAAGCCGGGAGTGGTGTATGTACCGTTCATCAGATCGCGCCCCAGGGACGCATAGACCTCTCCGACATTGATAGCGGCGCCTGACCAGAATTCGGCCGCGGTCGGACCGACACCGTTGGCGACCGGCCTATCGGGCGCAGCGAATTCCACGCTCGATGAAAGTAAAATGTCTCCGACTTGTACGCCTGCCAGATGATTGCCGGTCAGCTTCAGCCAGCCCTGCGAACCACGGATCTCGAATACAAAACTCGCCTCATCTGCAGGCACGCCCGCCAGAATCTGCACGGATACAGGCGCACCGCTTGCCGTCTTGGCGATCAGATCGAGATGATCCGGAATTTCTCGCTGTGAAGTTTCGCCTGTATCGACGATCTCGATCTCCGGCCAGAGCAACTCCGTGCGCGCATCGACCTCCACAATGTTGCCGAGCACAGCCTCGATGACGTCCAGCACGTGGCCAGCCGTGATCGTCATGAAGCTGGCGCCAGAAGCGGCCTTGTTGAAATAGTCGTACATGCTCGGAGATTGCGGACCGTAGCCGAATGTGGTTGCGCCGACACGGGCGGACATCAAGCGACCCAGCTTTCCTGACGCGACCAGTTCCGCCGCACGTCGGACGGCAGGATTATGCCGGCCTTGCAGGCCGATCGCGGTATGCAAAGACCCGACTGCTGCGGCCATCTCGTTTGTTTCCGCCAGCGTTGCGCCCAGAGGCGCTTCGCAATAGACGGCTTTACCCGCCTGCAAGGCGGCCATCACGAGATCCTTGTGCGCCGGCACCTTCACGGCGACCGTGATGACGTCAATGGTTTCGTCACTGATCATCGCGTAGGGATCGGCAAACCAGAGTTCTGCGCCGAATGCTTCGGCCGCCGCCTTGGCGCTTTCCTCGCGCCGGGTCGCGACTGCCGCCAGCGTCAGGTGAGCTTGTGACGCCAGAGCTGGCACATGCGATGCGCCTGCCCAACTTGCGTGAGTGTCTGCTCCAATAATACCCACACGAAATTTCTTATCCGACATCTGCAATGCTCCAAATCACGTTACGGAACGCTACCTGCGTCCTGAGCAAGATCTAGTCGACCCCGGCACTGCGACGAAATCGATAAGTGGTATGAGCGAACATCCACGCCATGGATATCGCCTAGCGCCCCTGCGGCCACACTGCGACCAAAAGAAGTATTGCACCGGTTGCCGCGATAGCGCTCAAGACCACCCGCGCCGGAAACGAAAGGGTCGGCGGGAGCCAAGGCATTCCTGACTGCGGCTTGGTCGGACCGACCGGATCGAAAGCGGCTGCACCGCTAGCAGACACCTGTTTCTCCCGGCAGATTTCCACCAGCTTATGGCGGATACGCATTGCCAGGAGCGCAGCCAGATAGGCCGCCGTTAAGAAAGCCAACACCGCTGCCAAGCGCAAGGCGTTCTGATGGGCAAGGATCCAATCTCGCGAAACAGTCGCGACGCCGTCGATATAGGATCCGAACAAAGCCTGGCCGGTAAGGGCGCCAATCGAATTGATCGCCCCAAACAGCACGATAAAACTCAAGAGTTCTCGGCCGCTTTTCTGCAGCGCGCTCGTGATGCCTAACACCAATGCCGGCCCGAGAAAGAACATGGCCGCGAATGAGATCACCGCTTGGGACAAATAAAACCAGGGCAGATGCTCAAGGCTCGTGGCGGAGCTGTCGGCAAGTGTCGCGGCAGCTATCGCAGTGACCGCCAGCATCATGGGCATCACCAGTTTTTCGACTTTTACCGTGATAGCGCTCACGATCACGCCGGCAACAGCGCTGACAAAGGTGACAATCGAAAGTGCTCTGAGGTGTTCGTCGCTGCCTCCTAGCGCGCTTACGAACTTGGTTGCAACATTCTGTTCGGCAAGGACGACCCTGGCCATGAGAATTGCAAAAGCAAAGCGGACGATATCACCGCTCCCGAGCCAGCGCAGGTTGAGGAGAGGTGCGGTCCGTCCGTTCTCAAGTATCAGCGCGGTGATGATCATCGGAAGCGCGAGCGACAGAAACCAAATGATCCAAGGCGCCTCGAACCATCCTTCCAGTCGTCCGAGCCCCAACACTGCTGCAATTAGAGCGAGGCTACCCCCCAAAAGCAGGAAGGTGAGGAAATCCAAAGGTTCGAATACTCGCTCTCGCTCGGCGGGTGGCAGCCGGAACGTCCCGACGGCGGCGAAAGAGAAAAATGCGAGACTGGCTTCGAACAGAAATATCGACTGCCAATGCGAGCTGATAGACAGCCATGGCGAGATGACGGTCGCAAGCGGGAACGCGCACTGCGAGATGCCAAGGCCAAGTATCAGCCCCCTGACGCGCCAACGGCCCGGAAGGGCCTGCATCACGTAGAACAAAGACAACGGCGTTAACGCCGCCGCAACAAAGCCGCTTGCAGCCCTAATGGCGAGTGTGAGCCAGTGATCTGCGGTCAACAAATAGGTAATGGAGAGGAGAGCATACAGGCCGAGGGCAACCAGCGTGAATACACGCAGACCATACTGCTGGCGGAACTTGATCAGCAGCAGATTGGCAGAAATATTGGTCATGGCATAGGCCATTGGCAGCCAGGCCGCCTGAACGGAGCTCAACGCCAAGCCCGTTTTTAGCTCCGTAATGTTGACCATGACGAGGGCGTTGCCCAGTCCGCCCGTCAGGCCGACCAAAATTGCGACGAGGGCGTAGGCGATCCGCAGCGTCAGGACATGCTCTGGTGTCGCCGGCGACCCCGGGACCACTGGTCTTTCATGCTCGGGAAAGTCCCATGCTTCCTCACGGAAAAAGCTGCGAACACGCTGCGTCAGTCTCATCATCGTGCTCTCGTTGCTGGTTAGTCGGCATCAATCCGCAGCAGCGTAGCGCAATTCCGGTGGCCTGAGGCGTTGCTGGTTTGGCAACATAGAGTTCGGGGGATCGTGACTTGTTGCGAGCGGTGCCTCGTTCAAAATCACTGCACATTCGTTGACAGAGCGGACAGGTTTCACCTCTCAACTTCACGAGGACAGCAAAGATGTTTCAAAGGTCCATCGACAGCATTACAACCACACCGCCTCTCGGCCCCGGCTTTGCGGGCGAGAGGCACAAAGCAGCCGTCGTCGTTGCACCGGGAAATTTTTCCGCGACCGACCCATTCTTCTTGATGGCGGACGATCACGTGACCGGCGAGGGGCAATTCGGCGAGGCCCACCCTCATGCCGGCCTGGAGACCGTCACGTTCATGCTTCGCGGCACCATGGAGGATGCCGGCGGACGCCTGGTCGAAGGAGACGTGGAGTGGATGACTGCCGGAAGCGGTATCGTGCATTCGGAAGATGCCCAGGTTTCGGCAGGGATGCGTCTGTTTCAGCTGTGGCTGGTTCTTCCCGAGCGGGAGCGCAACATGGCGCCGAGGGTGCAGATCCTGAGACGTGACGAAATGCCGGTACATCGCGGCAACGGCTTCGAAGCGACCGTTTACAGTGGTCGTTCGGCAGGGATCATCGCATCGACAAAGAATGTCGTGCCTGTAACCTTGGTCGAAATTCGGCTTGAGGCAGGCGCCGAGTTTGAGCAGGTTCTGCTGTCATCATATAATGGCTTCGTCGTGGTCATCGCGGGCGAAATCGAGGCAGGCACCGGAGCGACGGCTCTCACTACGGATAAGGTCGGTTGGACCAATCCGCTGGCAACTGACGGTGAAAGCGCCATGAGGCTGAAGGCGGGTGAGAATGGCGCGCGCGTGCTTTTGTATGCAGGCCAACCGCAAAACATCCATGTCGTGGCACAAGGCCCATTTATCGCAGGCTCTAAAGAGGAGCTTGCCGGCTACTATACCGCATACCGCCAAGGCAAATTCCCGAATGCCGGCACGATGCGACCTGTCTGATCTGACTGTCCAGCTGCCATGAAACCATAGAGGGTTTCGTTATCAGCAACCCGACGTTCCGCCATTGCTGTCTTTAGCCGTTCGACAGCACGGATATGTTCGCGAACAGCAGGCCCGCAAACGGGCTGAGAAAACAAGCCGCTTCACCACCGCTCGTCCAAAACTCAAGCGGATCGGATCAAGCCTTCCGAACATGGACCGCCGCTGGTCCGTGAGCGGGATCACTCGTCCCAGTATCCGAAATCAGCACATGGAGGAACAGATGACCCAATCAGCGACCGCAGCCGTACTGGAAGAAAAAAATGGGCCCTTCATTCTTCGTGAAGTGAAGCTTGAGGCACCGCGCCCCGACGAAGTGCTCATTCGCATGGTTGCTACGGGTATTTGCGCGACCGATGCGCATGTCAGGCAACAGCTCATGCCGACGCCGCTTCCCGCGATCTTGGGTCATGAGGGCGCCGGCATCGTTGAACGTGTCGGATCGACCGTATCGCATCTCAAGCCCGGCGATCATGTCGTTCTTTCCTATCACTCCTGCGGCCACTGCAAGCCATGCATGTCTTCCCATGCGGCCTACTGCGACCACGTCTGGGAAACGAATTTCGCCGGCGCCAGGCTCGATGGAACGATCGGCGTTGGAGCGCCTGATGGGAACAGGCTCCATGCGCACTTCTTTGGTCAGTCCTCATTCTCCACTTATGCGCTCGCTCATCAGCGCAACGCCGTCAAGGTCCCGGACGATGTCCCGCTCGAACTGCTCGGGCCGCTCGGTTGCGGGTTCCAGACCGGAGCCGGCTCGGTCTTGAAAGCGCTGGAAGTGCCGGTTGGCGCTTCGATCGCGATCTTCGGAGTAGGGGCGGTGGGACTGGCTGCGATTATGGCTGCCAAGGTCGCCGATGCTGCAATCATCATCGCCATCGATGTCAATGCCGAACGGCTGAAGCTCGCTTACGAACTCGGCGCGACGCATTGCGTCAACCCGCGTAGGCAAACCGATGTAGCCGCGGCGATCAGGGATATCACCTCTCGTGGCGTCGAATACGTCCTCGACACGAGCGGCCGGAAGGAGAACCTCGACGCCGGCATAGGTGCCCTTGCTCCGATGGGGCAGTTCGGTTTCGTCGCCTTCAACGACCATTCGGGCGCGGTTGTCGACGCATCCCGGCTCACGGTAGGGCAAAGCCTCATCGGGATTATCCAGGGCGATGCCATTTCCGGCCTGATGATTCCGGAACTGGTCGGTCTCTATCGAAACGGTCGTTTCCCGTTCGACAGGCTGCTCACCTTCTACGACTTCGCCGACATCAATGAGGCATTTGACGATGTCGCGGCAGGACGCGTGATCAAGGCCGTCCTGCGCTTTCCCCCGCAAGCCGCTTAACCACCCACCCACTTTTCTTTCGATATCGCAAACATCATGGAGAATTTATCACATGTGCGACCGACACCAGAAGCTGATCAGAGCGACCGACGAGCCTAACTTTTTCGGGATCGACCATTACGGCTTTCCGGAGGCCGGGGAACACCCCGCTGATCCGCAGGGATACTATCCTGAGTATTTCTCTTCCGAACGCTTCCAGCGGCTCGGCTACCATGTCGAGGAGCTTCGCGGCGGTTTCTACTGGGTCACCAGCGGCGGTTATGACGCGGCCTTCGTCGTGACCAGCGACGGTGTCGTCGCCATCGACGCACCGCCGACGATCGGTGAAAACATGCTGGCCGCGATCGAAGACGTCACGGACAAACCGGTAACGCATTTGATCTACAGCCACTGGCACACCGATCACATCGGCGCCGCCTCTGTTTTCGGACCGAATGTCGAGATCGTCGCACACGAAATCACCAGGGAACTGCTCGAGCGGTTTCCCGATCCGAACCGACCAGTGCCTACCGTGACATTCGACAAGGATCATCTGCTTGTCGTCGGCGGGGTGACGCTCGAACTGTCCTACAAAGGCGAGAACCACTGCCCCGGCAACATCTTTATCTATGCGCCAGCCCAAAAGGTGCTGACCGTCATCGACATCGTCAGTCCCGGCAGCGCCACCTTCATGCATTGCGACGCATCGCAGAATATTACCGGTTGGTACGAAGCCCAGAAGCAACTGATGGAATATGACTTCGATTTCCTCGTGGCCGGCCATCACATGAAATACGGGACGCCGGAAACGGTCGCAGCTTCAATCGAGTATTTCCAGGACGTCCTCGACGGAGCACAGGCAGCCGTGGATCGATTCAGCCGGTCGGATGCGCTCGTCAGCATCCTGGAGGGCGCCGGCTGGGATCAGGTGTTTTCCGGCACCGAGAACTGGATCAACTCGATGGCCAATTTTGCCACGAAATACGTCCTGGAAAAGAAGAGTAGCAATGGCCATCTCTGGTCCGAGCGGCTTGCGGGCGTGACGACCCAGACGAAATACCACGCCTATACCGTGCTGGAGTCTATTCGTCTGGAAAGGCCGCGGCCGAACTACCGCCTGCGGGGCGAAAATCCGCCACCGTTCCTGACCTGAACCGGGATCGTCCTCCGGCACACTTCGAAATCGAATGTGCATGGCATTGCCCGTTGTGTCCGGAGGCCGCCCATGAATGCCCGCGCCGTTGCAACATCAGAAAGACAAGTCAATGACGACGTTTTCCGCAAATAACTGGATCGACGGCACCTTTGTCACGTCTTCCAAACGCGGCCGCTCCATCGATCCGGCGACATATGAGATGATCGGAGATTATCCGGACGATGGCGGAGCGGCCGCGCATTCCGCAATCGAAGCCGCAAAATGCGCATTCCGCGAAACCGCTTGGCGCGACGATGCTGAGCTTCGGGCAAGGGTGCTCGATCAGATGGCATCGGCAATCGAGCGAAATCGCGAGCGCCTGATCGACATCCTCTCGCTTGAAAACGGCAAACTGCCCGGTGAGGCGGCACTGGAGATCGACGGTAGTCCGAGCAAGCTTCGATACTGGGCTGCGATGGCGCGTACGGAGGCAGGGCGAGCGACATTGCCGAAGCCCGGCAGCCTCTCCGTGGTTCTGCGCCAGCCGATTGGAGTGGCAGGGATCATCGTCCCTTGGAATTCTCCCGTCATATTGTCGGTTCGTTCATTCGCTCCAGCGCTCGCCGCCGGCTGCACGGTCGTCGTCAAGATGCCCGGTCAGACGGCGCAGATCGCCAGTGTTCTGGCCGAGGTCCTCGCGGAAGCGACAGACCTGCCGGAAGGCGTCGTGAACATGTTCGTCGAGAGCGGTGCGGACGGCGCTGCCCTTCTGGTTGAAAGTCCCGATGTGCCGACGATCAGCTTCACTGGAAGCACACAGACCGGGCGAACCATCGGGGCTATCGGTGCGAAGAGAATGAAGCGGTTCGGGCTCGAACTCGGCGGCAAGACCCCAATGATCGTGTTTGACGATGCCGACATTGAAGCCATGCTGCCTGTTCTCGAAAAGGCTCTCACCATCTTTGCTGGTCAGTTCTGCATGACTGGCTCACGGCTGCTGGTGCAGAGTTCAATCTATGAACTGGTACGCGACGGCCTCGCCGAAAGGCTTCGTGCCGTCAAGGTGGGACCTGCGGCCGATCCGGCAAGTGATATGGGGCCGCTCATCGATAAACAGAACGTCGCGCGTGTCGACAATGTGGTAAGGGACGCATTGGCAAAAGGCGCGACTGCGATCGTGCGAGGAGGGCCGGTGACAGAAGGACCTTTGGCGGGAGGCGCTTTTTTCCGTCCGACGATGCTGGAAGTATCTGATAACAGCATGCCTATCGTTCAGCAGGAAACATTTGGTCCTGTAATAACAGTCCAGCGGTTTGCGGATGAGCAGGAAGCCGTCGCACTGGCAAACGACAATGACTACGGGCTATCCGCCTCAATCTGGACGCGGGACCTGGATCGCTCGTTGCGGGTCGCACAGGCGCTTGAAGCGGGAAGCGTGTTCATCAACGACTGGGCCAAGGTGTATGACGGGACGGAGGAGGGTGGATTTAAGCAATCCGGTCTCGGGAGGCTGAACGGGGTTGCCGCCATTGAGGACTTTATCGAATACAAACACATCGCGCTTAAGCCTGGCGTGCTTCGATAATTGGCGCCAGTTGGTCGGAAAGTGTGCTTCCTTGAGGCGGGCTTCGAGTGCTGGAGCTTCAATGGAGATTTTCATTCGGTTGTGCTGCGTAATTTCCACTTAATGTTGCCAATCCAATTTGGCAGATCGACGGAGATGTCTGACCAACTCGGTCGACATCCCCTCAAATTAGATATGGGACTTCCGAAAGGATAATGATTTGCAGGACAACGTTGACGCCTTGAAGCAGGCGGAAAGAGTTATGATGGATGCGATACATGCAGCTATCAGCCGAGCGGCAGTGGAATCGGAGGCTGCATTTCAGTCACATGGACCACGAACCACTGCCCAAAATTACTTTGCGGACGTCGCCATGCGTCGACTGTTTTTGCACCTGTGTGGTGCGAATGCGGATACGGCCAAGGGTGGTGATCCAGAGTACGCGTGGGACATACTCTATGCGGGGCGCGGTACAGCCCGGTATTGGGAAAAAGAACACGGAATTCGGTCGAGGCGCCGAAAGGAAGAGAGCCATGCGGAGCTCGAAAGGGAGACACGCGAGAAATCTGCTCTTACGCAAAGCGCTCAGAAGCTCGCAACGGATACGGCCATACACGCGCTGATCGAACATGCGAGTAAAGCCGACCCGACCTTGCGCGACCGCATATCATCCGCGGTGGAAGCGCGTGTCAGCGTCACCGATCAACTGTCGCAGGTCGAGCAGGATTTCGCCGATTTGGCGAGAGTTTCGATTGCCCGCCTTGTTGGCACAATCACTTGAAAGACAAAGGCAAAACGTTGTCGAGTGCGCTCCGTCCTACGGGTAAGATCATCTGATCTTGCGGTCTCATGGTAGGCCCTGGCCTTCGAAGATCGACGATGGGATCGCGAGCCTCATCGTTTCAACTCCTGGCATCACGGCCTCAGGTTTGTGCGATGGTGAAGATGTCTCCATTGCGCCACACGACCGCGCCGCTTCAGTCGATCCGCAAGCTTCGCGATCGTTCCTGAGGCCATAGCTTCCGAGGCTAGCGACTGTGGGTCGCCACCCTCCTCGATCACCAGTCCTGGCGCTCCAGCGCGCTGCGTGTAGCCGAAGACGCCGTCGCGATCAGCATGTTCCGCGAATTTATTGGCCAAGGGCGAAGCCTAATCCGCGAACGAAATCGCATCGAGCAAATCGCTCGGTCGCTGCTGGCAGACCATCAGGTTTATCAACTCCTGTGCAAATCCCCGGGATGGACCGATTGCTGCTTAGACGATTTCGGCGGAAGCAGGTGACGTGCGCCGTTTCCGGCACCGTCATCGCCCTGCTTCACAAATTGCGCTTTGTGAGCGTCTGAGAACCTCGATGCCCTCATGCTTCCGCTCCCTTTCCCAGCCGGGAAATACCGCGAGAAATTACAGTTAGAATATCCAGTTTAGGGGATCTGAGCACCGCCGAATTCGGCTACTCTTGGGATGGACGCCTACATCAAGCCAGAATCAGCGAAGGCCAGCTGCGGAGCCGCTGGCCTTCGCTTTTCCTTGGTGGTTATCGCGGACGCTCCACTCCCTCGTAGTAATCACCGCTATCTGCCTTGGGTTGCGTGTCTTGCCGAAGGACGTAACCGCGGTCGCCAACGCTGTTCGTCGGCATGCGGTCAATGTGGCTATCCGCGTGCCTGGAAGCACCTACGTAGTAATCGCCATCCGCGACCGCGGTGCCCGCATACGCGAAGAAGGCTGCGAGAGCGGCACTGAGGTTGAGAGACTTGGTAATCATATCGATTCCTTGAAGCTATGGCTTCCGTGCCAAGTTGCTACCTGCGCGCGGAATGCCGGGGTCGTGAATGATCTGCTTGACTAGATCGGGCGGCTTGCGCCGTGGTAGTAATCGCCGCTGTCGATTGTCTGGCCCGATGTCAGCAAGAGAAAGTCGCTCCGATTTACGTTGCGGTCGCTATTGTTACTGGTCTGCAACGGGTCAATGAAAGTTACTTGCTGGCCAGCGAGTCCCTGGTAGTAGTCGCCTTCAGCTATTGCGGCGCCGGACGCAGGAAATGCCAGAAGGGCAGCGGCGGCGAATAGTGTTTTTGAGTTGAACATTTTTGGTTCCTTGTTCAGTTTGAGCGAAGCGTTCTCGCTTGGCTGAAAACGATATTGAACGGATCTTAGCCATTCGAAAGTATGGCTATCCGGAACGTTAAGTTCAGATTCTGGCAACACCGGAAAACCGAAAGCGTCGTTTTGCAGAGCGTTCTCTTTTCCAGCTCTTGCAATATTCTGCCGCACGCGCTCGACACGAAGCCGCGTTGCCCAGCTACAGAAAGTAAGGAACTCTTCGGCCGCGTTCCCGCCTATCACTACCCTCCGGGAGCGCATCGCGGTCCCAGTGGAAATGAGCTTTAGCTAATTTTACGGGGAGAACGCCGTAGAGAATGACAGGATTCTCTTAGCGAATTTGAGCCAGGTCGTAGCGCCAATGCGAAGAAAACCACGAGTTATCGAACTCGTAAGTCGGCAATTCCCATCAGACCTCACGTTCGAATTTCTCATACAAAAAGTTCACAAGTGCACGCACCCGAGCTATTCCGGCGCGTGCCGGTGGCATCAAAATGTGGAGATCAGCACCTTCGTGCTGATAACCGGGCACAACGATCTCAAGTTCTCCCGCATCCAGGGGACCTTGAACCATGAAGATCGGCAGTACCACGATACCAAGTCCGCCGCGCGCGGCGGCAAGCATCATTTGACCATTGTCTGTGCGAAATTGTGAGTTCACGCGGACTTGTTCCCACCCATCCGGACCATGAAAACGCCAGCTGACCGTATCGAGGGAGTAGAGTATGGCGTCATGCGCAGCCAGTTCAGCGGGCTTTGAGGGGCGCCCTCTGGCTTCTAGATAGGAGGGACTGGCGACGACAGCCCAACGGACCTTTGCAAGTTTTCTCGTAATCAGCACGGAATCAGGGATGCTTCCGATCCTTACCGCCAAGTCATACGCCTCGGCGACAAGATCCGGCTGACGGTCTTCAAAGCGGACATCGAAATGGATCCGTGGATGGAGGAGGGCGAACTCTGCCAGCAGTGGAGCGAGACAGAACTCTCCGAATGCTACGGGAACCGAAATTCTAACCTGACCGGATGCTTCGGTCGTTGACCTCACAACCATTTCCTGCGCGGACTCTAACTCGGCCAGCCCAGAAGCTGCTCGCACATGATACTCACGGCCAACATCTGTGAGAGATGTTCCCTTTTGGGAACGTGTGAGTAGTGTTGCACCTAGAAAATTTTCTAGACGACTGATGCGGCGACTGACGATCGATTTGGCAATCCCCAAACGGCTGGCCGCACCCGCGATACTACCGGTTTCGACCACCCGAATGAAAGAGATTAGATCCAAGATCTCAACAGACTCGGGTTCCGCCATCAACAACACCCCCCTCCAGTAATTGCGGCTACTGCAACACGGGGCATTAAATATTGTCAAGTTCCCAATTCGCCCCGCGGTCGCACTAATGTACTTCAGCAACATGAGAGGGCCGAGCTGAATTAACGGAACCGCCAAGTTACAGTCCTGGTGAAGATCACTGTCAACCGCCGCGATAGGAGGCGAGGTTGACCCGGCATTATGGTCGACTTTGGGAAGGGAGGGTGGCCCTTCGCCTCGGAACTCTCCCGCGTTAGCCGCCCGAACTTTATCCACGCAGTAAGGGCGTGCCGACGTCGTTCGTAATTCCGCAACAACGGGTTTCGCCTTGACGGGCTATTGCGTCGGCGATCCAGGCCTCATGCTTGTTTCGACAGAAAACCAGGAGATTAAATTGGAGCTGCCAAACGAAAAATCCGCTAGTCGCATTATGGTGGCGCAACTTCTTGCAAAACGTCGAACGCAGTATTCACTTGGCAAAAACATCGCCCTTCCCGACGAGGAGATCGATGCACTTATTCGCGAGGCGGTTCGCCTATCACCCTCGGCGTTTAACTCGCAGAGTTCGCGGGTTGTGATCCTGCATCGCGAGGAAAATCAAAAACTCTGGGATATTGTGAAGTCGGAGTTGAGTCATATCGTCGAAGGAGAAGCTAAGAAGCACTCCTTTAGAAAGATCGACAGCTTTGCAGCTGGAGCAGGAGCTGTTCTTTTCTTCGAGGACCGGAATGTGATCAGGATCTTACAAGATCAGTGGCCCCTATACGCTGATCACTTCCCAGATTGGTCAGAGCAAGCCTCTGGAATGGCCCAACTTTCGGTCTGGATCGCGCTCGCGGGCATCGGAATTGGAGCTAGTCTGCAGCATTATAACCCGCTGGTTGACGCAAAGATAAAAAGGCATTGGAACATACCTGAGACCTGGAGATTACGCGCGCAGATGCCGTTCGGCTCCAACGAGGCGCCTTTTCCCGCAAAGACAGTCATCTCCGATAATGACCGTTTTCGAAGCTTCTTTCGCTAGACCTGCGGAAGAAAGACGGATGCCACTTACTGTATTCATTGGGTTAGGTAAATTGAAGCGTAGATCCAAGGTTCAAATTCCTTCAAGAGCAATAACTTTTCACAATGGCCAGCGTACCCGCCGTTCATCTTCATTCTTTGAGAGGCATTAGCGCTACTTTGGCAGAATTGATTTTTACGTTCGAGCTTGCGCGTTGCATAGCGCAGTTCCATAAAAAGGGTTATGCAATCTAGACTTGTATTTATATTTAAAAACACTTGGGGAGGAGTGCCTTGTGACCTGTCCCACATGACAATTTACGGAGTAAAATATGCAACATTGGCTGGACAAGCTAATCGACCTTGCTGCGCTTCGGGGCGATGAGAATGTTCTCAAGGACGCTTTGACCCATCTTGCCCATCAAGCGGGTTTTTCCGGCTACGCCTATCTATACATCCGACCGGGCCACACGATTGCCTCATCAAATTACCCATCCGAATGGCGATCGATCTATTTCAAACGAAAATTCGAAGCCATCGATCCGATCGTAAATCGCGCAAAGTCAATGAAGCGGGTGTTTACGTGGAGCGGGGAGGATGAGCGGCGGCACCTGTCGAAGGAGGAGCGGGCGTTCTTCGGCCATGCAGCGGATTTCGGGATCCGTTCTGGAATCACCATACCCATTAGAGCTGCCAACGGATCGACTTCCATGTTCACGCTCGCTTCTGAAAAATCCTCGATTGACCTCGAACGCGATATCGATCCTGTCGCGGCAGCCGCTGCTGTTGGGCAGCTTCACACCCGCATGTCCTTGCTGCCCCTTACTCCGACTGCACAGCACCCGGCTTGGCTCGACCCGAAGGAGGCCGCCTACCTCAACTGGATCTCGGTCGGAAAGACGATGGAAGAAGCTGCCGATCTCGAAGGCGTCAAATACAATTCCGTGAAAAGCAAACTTGAGGAGGCGAGAAAGCGCTTCCAGATCCATACAATGCCGCACCTGGTGGCATTGGCCATCCGTGCCGGGCTCATCTAGGTGCAGTGCTAGTTGACCGAAACCTTCGGGATGTAGCCCAGGAGACCGATCAGCGTGTTAACCGCGCTCATCTGCGCATGCATCTCGATCATCGCTTCGATGTATTCGAGATGCTGTTCGCCACCGACAGATTTCCCCCTCTTATAATCCTCCGGCAGCGCCTGGAAAAACTGATCCGCCTTTTCGACGAACTTCCTGTGCAACCGAATGGCATTCACCGCCAACGTTTCGATGTCTGAAGTTGGAAGTCCGCGCGTGAGCCCGATCACCGAGCGCAGTTCACATGTGTCCGACACTGCTGAATCTTTCAAATCCATTGGTGATCCAACCTTAAGATATTGTCTGCGGTGCGCCCCCGCAAACGTTAATCTCTGATCCCAAGCCGGGGGTTGGAAACTGTATCTGGACAGTCCTGCGACCTTTAGCACCGGAGCACCTGGACATACGTCGCAGGCCCACCGGCCAATGGCCAGAGGATTCTGGTGTCGTATCGGCCGACACCAACCGCCAGATAGAGGTTTCCACACCCCCGGGCAGCGCGTACTGCCCTGCCCGGTCTTATAAAAGCTTCAGACTGTTTCCGCTAGGGTATTGGAAGAACAATCGCTTTGCAGATCTGCAGAGAGGTCCTGGTTAAGGCCTTGCGCCGATCCCCGAGAGATCGATCCTGATGCCTGCCTTGTTCGGATCGGACGCTACCGTGTCGGTCGCGGTTGCAGCCGCGGCGTTATCTTTGTTAGGGTCATTGCCATTTTCGGATTCTTCGGGATCGGCCGTAGCGGGGCGAGTGATTTTCTCCTGCCCTGGATCCTCCGCCCGGAACACCGCTACCCCTTCGAAATACCCAGTCTGCCAGGCAATGACCGCATCATCCATGACCTGAGGCAGGACATCTTTCGCCGTTGGATTACCATACCACTTCGTGACGATACGGTAGACTTTTGCAAACAGCGCCGTCCCCATGCGAATATTCTCACACGGCTCGACCATCTCCGGCTTCAGCTGACCGGCCTCGACGATGCCGAGGCCTGCCGGATACTGGGTGATACCCACGCGAACCGTGTTGCGACCGAGATTGTCGCGGATCAGAGCCAGTGCCTCTTCGGGTGTTGTCGGCTTCGGCACAAGCACCACCCGTTTGTCGGAGCGCACGGTGACGGCCAGCGGGTCCTGCGATCCGGCTTTCGCGATGAACTGCTCAACGATAGCAGGCTTGAGGGAAGGATCGGCGCATTGATGGATAAGAACGGCATCGAGCATCCCAGGTACTCCCTATGTGTTGAATGCCATAACAATGGGAAGGTCGAAGAGCCGAGCCCAAGCGATCGCGCTCGCTTTCTGAATGGCGACAATCGCGGTGTTCTCGGTCCACCAGCCATTGCCAACGGCAACGATCACCTCAGGCGAATGCAACATCGATTGTAGGACGGGCCAGAGAATGAGCTGCTCGTAGCAGATCAGCGGCGCGATCCTCACTCCGTCAACCTCGACCACCGGATTGGCGAAGAAGTCGGCCCCCGCGCCACCACCCTGCCCGGTCCATCGCAACCATGGTTGCCACATCGAACCCGGCACCGGCATGCGCTCGCGATAAAGGACGTTTGCCGCGTCGGCCGAAAGTGCCAACATGACATTGTCATAGCCCCGTGGGTCGATGACGGCGGCACCTGCGATGACGATGAGGTTCGAGCCACGGAGACCCTCCTGCCAGACCCGCGCAACGGTCGGCGTCCAGAAGCCGAGTGCACTTTCGGGCAGCACCGCGACACGAGCATCCTCGCCCGCTTCGGCGGCCTTGCGCACCGTGTCAATCAGATCACGTTGAGAGGCCAGCGAGCGATCGCGCCCGAGGGTTCCCCCTTGTTTCAGATCGACGGCGATCCAGCCGGGTGTTAATTTCGGGGGCGTCCAGTTCGTGGGGGACCAGACGTGAAGTCCTCCGAGGACTGCGACCGCGATTTGCCATCTTCGACCGGTCATGAGGACCAACAGGATCGCGGTCGCGACAAGCCCCCACCATCCCCAACCGGGAAACAGCACTCCGGCAGCCGTCAGGGGATGCGCCCAACCAGTGATACCGAAGGGCGGCAGCGCCATAAGCACGATCACGATAAGATAGCGTAGCGCCCTCGCCGCATCCGTTCCTTTTCTCTCGGAAGCGTTTTCGCCACGAGGTTTCGTCCAAAACACCGCATGGACAGCGACGAAGGATGCGGAAGCCACTACCCAGAGCAAAAGCCCCGGCCAGAGATCGGCGCTATAGAAGTTGGTCACACCCTGCGGCAACCCGCGGGAGGCGGCCAGGAAATAGCTCGCCGCCACAAGCGCTGCGATCGAGCGTGACGACGAAATCGCCCAGAGCAAAGGAAAGAACATGGCGAGCGGAAGAAGAAGCACCTCGCCGCTCCAGCCGACCCAGCCGCAGGCAATGGCCGCGATGATCAGCAGGATGGATTTCCAGCGACCAGTCATATGATCGCCACCGCGATCACGGATCGAAGGTGAGGACCTGCCGCGCCAGACCGAGAAGACCGGAATCTGGAACCGGACCAAAATATCTGCTGTCATAAGAACTCGCAAACGGTGAGTGAAGAAACAGATGGTGCGGCGGCACGACACCGCCGGGATCGGGGTTGATTGCCCTGCCCTCGCCGTCCGTGCGCCACACAGACGATGCGGGAACCAGGCGACCATCGATGAGCACGTGATTGGTGATGTCGACACGCTGTCCGGGAAGTGCGGCGACCGACTTTATGAGCGGCGCAAATCCGCTGGGGCACAGCCCTCGGCGCAGGTATCCGCGCCGCCGCGCCTCTTCGAAAACGGCTGTCGTGGGCGGGCATAAAAACACCAGATCGCCGATAGAGACCGGACGCTGAAGCTTCTCGATACGCCAGAGGCCGAGCGGCTCGCTTGGGGTCAGGTTTAGCCGGTAGCCGCCCGTGAACCCAGTCGCCGCCAGTGCGGACATGACGACGGCAGCGCCGGTCAAAAACAGGATAACCGATCGCCGCTTCATTGCTTCTGCACCGGCGCCTGGCGCTGGATTAGACGCTGTTCCTCGGCCAGCTTTAGCGAATTAACGGTGCGCTCATGGGCGGAGAGCTGTTGCGCTGTCCGCATCACCGGCCAGGCCTGTTTGAGCTCCTCCTTCTGTTCCGGCTTCATGCCCTTGGTGAGCTCTTCATACAGTTTTCCGGAGGGCTCACGGCCAGCGTTGCTCAACAACGTGCGCTCCCCGAAACGTTCGGTCACCGCCTTGTTGAAACCGTCGATTTCGAGCTTGGTTTCGCGATTGCTGAGCGCGTAAGCCATCGCGGCGGGCAGGTCGTTGCGGTCGATGGCGTCACGCACTTGCTCCAGCACGACGCGCGCCGCCGGCGACAGGGCTGGAATGTCGATCGAAACCCGCTGACGCAGCGCCTGCTCGTCCGTCTGCAGCCTTTGCGTGGCGGTCTCGCGCATACGAAGATATTGCCCAAGATCGCGCTTGAGAGCGGGCACGTTCACCTCGGCGATACGGCGCGCCTCCCGCTCCGACCAGGTGGCGAGGATACCGGTCTTGCCTTTCAGCGGGCCGATCGAAGCCGGCTCCACCTCGAGTTTCCGGAGAACCTGTTTCGCCATCTCCTTGTCTGCCAAAACTGTGTCGAAGTTCATCGAGCGGAAGGCGGTTTCGGGATCGGCGAAGACGTAAGCGAAACGTGCGGAAACTTCTTCCCATTGCCGTTTCAGGACGGGATCGTCGCCAAGCTTGTCACCGACCGTATCGGCAACAGAGCCTGAGAATGTCTTGATGCCTGCGACCATGGGTGCGGCCTCCTTCATCGTTGGAGTGTCAGGGATTTGGAAGATGCCGAAGCGGACGGCAAAGGCAGCAAGACGCTGGCCGAGATCGACAAGTTTGGCCTTTTGGCGCAGCGTCCAGTCGAGCCGGTCGCGTACCAGCGTGCGAGCGACCTGAACGATGTGCAGGCCGCGGGCCTCAGCGAAGCGCAGAGCCTCGCGATAAAGCTGGCCGCGCTCGTAATCGAGCGTCGTCTCCTTGGCGTTCTTTCGCGAAAGAACCTTGGCCAGTCCGCCGTTGAAGGAGAAGGACCGCGTTCCGTAGTAGAGCTGCAGATCCTCACGATGGCGGGTCATCGCTACATAGGTCAGATGCCGATCCAGAGACAGGGAAGCGAGCACCTTGACCCTATCGACGGTGGCGCCCTGGGACTTGTGAATCGTCGTGGCGTAGCCGTGATCAAGGTTGTTGTAGAACCGCTGCTCGACGATCACCTGGCGCCGCTGATCGCCCTCGCCCACCGTTGCAACAATGCGGTTTGCGGCGGCCTCCATGACATGACCGATCATGCCATTCTTGACGCCGAGCGATCCCTCGTTCTTCAGGAAGACGATCTGGTCGCCGGCGTCGAAACGACGTTCGCCATCGGCGGTTCTGAAGACGTGGCCTTCTCCGACAATCCCACGCTCCACCAGTTTGCCACGCGCCATTGTGTTCAGCATGCGCACATCGCGGCGCAGATGGGCGAGGATCAGCGTCGTCTTCGTCTGATCGTAGTCTTGGTTCCAGTCTGCGATCAGGCGCTCGACAGCTTCGGCCTTCAGACGCTCGCCCGTAATCCTGATGTTGGCACCATAAGCACTCAATGCCTTTTCGACATTGCCGCGCGCGAGATCGAGCGATGCCTTGCGCATCCAGTCCTCGCGCTGGCGATAGATGGTTTCGAGTTCGGCATAGCCAATGCGATCGACAATGGCGCGGAAAGCGGCCCCCGCCTCGATCGGCTGGAGCTGCTCGGGATCGCCCACCAAGACGATCTTCGCACCCGCCCGAGCCGCCGCATCGACGAAGCCGGCCATCTGTTTCGAGGCAACCATGCCGGCCTCGTCCATGACGAAGATCGTCTTGTCATCCAGACCATCACGGCCGCGGTTCCAGCGCAGCTCCCATGACGCAAGCGTGCGGCTCTCGATGCCGGCCTCCTTCTCCAGACCCTCAGCCGCCTTGCCTGCAAGCGCACCACCGACAACGCGATATCCGGCCAGTTCCCACGCCTCGCGCGCTGCCTTCATCATCGTGGTCTTGCCGGCGCCGGCGCGTCCGACGACGGCTGCGATACGGGCAGGTCCTGCAATGCGCTCGATCGCGGCTTTCTGCTCGTCGGACAGCCGCTCATGTCGACGGAAGGTGGCGTCGAGAGCAGAGTGCAAAACGCCCCTTCCCTCCCGGTTCGACAGCCACATCGCCTGCCGCGCCATCGTCGCCTCCAGCCGGATCATCGCGCGGGTCGAATAGCGCGCCGGCAGCTTGTCGCCAGTGGTAAAGTCGATCGTGTCGCGCTGCAGCCGCAACACGTCCGGGTTCAGGATGATCTTCAACATCAATTGTTGGAAGACTCCGGGATCGTCGATATAGCGATGCAGGACCTTGGCTATATCGCGCTCATCGAAGACGCTTTTCTCCCGCGTGATCAGGTCGAGCACGATGGCGGGATTGCGGAGGATCCGGCGGGTGTTTTCCGAGCGTCGCTGCTCGTTCAGCTCGATCCGTTCCAGTTCCGGGCGGACACCCTTTTGCTCCGCTTTCCGCTCGATCGCCTTGGCCCCGACGCCAAGATGTATGGTGGGTTCGAGATCGATACCCTGCTTCTCATAGGACCGTCCATCGATGCGTATATCGACACCGCCAATCGCAAGGTGATGGTTCAACCGCTCGAACCATCCGTCTCGCAAGACGTTGAAGTCATCGGTCGAACCGGCCCAAAGTTCGTAGAGGATTTTCCCGGACTTCGTCCGAACCGGCTGGCCATCCTCACCGATGACCGCAACCTTCTTCGACCCGAACCCGTCGTCGTAGAGCGGCCGCAACGTCGTCATCAGATGGATGTGCGGATTGCCGGGATTGTCGTGATAAACCCAGTCGGCGACCATGCCTTTCGCCAGGATGTGTTGCTCGACAAAATCCCGGATCAGGGCGATGTTCTGCTCGGCTGACAGTTCCAGGGGCAAGGCAATCGTCAGGTCACGGGCAAGCTGCGCATCGGCACGCTTCTCAAAAGCTTCGACCTTGTTCCAGAAGGCCTCCGACGCTCCGGCGACAGACCGATCAGTGGTCAGTGAACGAACCCATTTCGGAGCGTCGGCGGGAGCCAAGAACTCCTCGTGGAGCAGGCCCTGCTTGCGGGTGTAATCGATGGTGCGGGCCTCGCGCTCGTACTCCATCTTCGCGCAGTGCCGGTAGGCCGCAGACAGCACCGCGCTGCGGCCGGAACCGCGGCTGACGATGCTGGCTGAGAAATGGGCGATGGCCACGGCGAAGGAAACTCCAGGTTCGAACGGGGTTCGTCGGAGCGGCTCGGGCCATAGGGCACCGCCAAGGCATGAAAGCAACGCGTCGCATCGCGACGTATAATTGCGCCCTTGGAGCCATTCCTTCGGAACGGCGGGATCATTCACAAAAGCATCGCCCTTGGCGATCTGCAGATCTGCAGATTTCAATTCAGGCACATCCGGAAGAATCTGGGCGTCGCAAGTGCAACGCCCAGACTTCAAAGGAGCAACCGGAATGAAGAAGCCGTCATCGAAGATCAGGGAAGAAATCGCCAGATTGCAGGACCAGCTCAAGCAGGCCGAGACCCGTGAGGCCGAACGCATCGGCCGCATCGCGCTGAAGGCTGGTTTTGGCGACATCGAGATTGACGAGGCCGAGCTTCAGGCGGCCTTCGAGCAGATCGCCAAACGGTTTCGCGGAGGCAAACCAGCTGCGACCGGGAAGAAGGACGCCGGAGATGGACGAGCCGCGAGCGGGGATTCCGCGACGCAGTCGCCTGGCGCGGATGCGGGCGGTCTTGGTGAGGCTTGAGCGCATGGTTAAAGCGGTGACATCAGATGCGCGCAAGAAGGACACGCGGGAAAAAATCGAGCTCGGCGGCCTGATCGTCAAGGCCGGGCTGCGCTACGAAAAGCGTGCTCTGTTGCTCGGCCTGCTGATCGACGCCAACAGGCGGATCAAGGGCGACGAGACGGAGAAGGCCCGACTGGCGGCGATTGGTGCGGAGGCCCTCGGCAATGACGGCGAATAGGCTGCTTCTGGCAATCCTGCCCGCGGCAATCATGGTCTCAGTGATGATCCTGACGTCAGGCTTGGAACATCGGCTGGCGGCGCTCGGAACAACAGCACCGGCGAAGCTGATGCTGGGAAGGGCTGGTCTCGCCCTGCCCTACGTCGCGGCAACCGCGATCGGCGTTGTTGCGCTGTTCGCCGCCAATGGCTCGACGAATGTCAAGGCCGCCGGTCTGAGCGTAATGGCCGGGAGTGCTGCGGTCATCATGATCGCTACTGCACGCGAGGCAATCCGCCTGGCCGGCATTGCCCGTGACGTGCCAGCCGGTCAATCGGTTCTCGCGTATGCCGACCCGGCAACGATGACTGGCGCCGGCATCGCCTTCATTGGAAGCGTCTTCGCCTTGCGGGTTGCGATCAAGGGGAATGCCGCCTTCGCAATGGCAGCACCGAAGCGGATTGGTGGCAGGCGCGCGGTCCACGGCGAGGCCGACTGGATGAAGATGCAGGAGGCTGCGAAGCTGTTTCCCGAGCACGGTGGCATCGTCATCGGCGAGCGATACCGCGTCGATCGCGATAGTGTTGCCGCCTTGCCGTTCCGGGCCGATGACAAACAAAGCTGGGGTGCCGGCGGCAGGTCACCGCTGCTCTGCTTTGATGGTTCCTTCGGATCGTCGCATGGCATCGTCTTTGCCGGATCCGGTGGCTTCAAGACGACCTCGGTGACGATCCCGACCGCGCTCAAATGGGGCGGCGGTCTCGTTGTGCTGGATCCGTCGAGCGAGGTCGCGCCGATGGTTTCCGAACATCGGCGTCAGGCCGGCCGCAAGGTGATCGTGCTCGATCCAACCGCGTCTGCTGTCGGCTTCAATGCGCTCGACTGGATCGGTCGTCATGGCAATACCAAGGAAGAGGATATCGTCGCCGTTGCGACGTGGATCATGACCGACAATGCGCGTACGGCATCTGCCCGTGACGATTTTTTTCGCGCCTCGGCCATGCAGCTCCTAACGGCGCTGATCGCCGACGTTTGTCTGTCCGGCCATATCGACGAAAAAGACCAGACTTTGCGCCGGGTCCGGGCCAATTTGTCCGAACCCGAGCCGCAGCTTCGAGCACGCCTGACGAAGATTTACGAGGGGTCCCAATCCAGCTTCGTGAAGGAGAACGTCGCCGTCTTCGTCAACATGACGCCGGAGACGTTCTCCGGTGTCTATGCCAATGCGGTCAAGGAGACGCACTGGCTGTCCTATCCCAATTATGCCGGTCTGGTCTCCGGCGACAGTTTCGCAACCGACGATCTCGCTAGCGGCGAGACGGACATCTTCATTGCGCTCGATCTCAAGGTGCTGGAAGCACATCCGGGCCTTGCCCGCGTCGTCATCGGCTCGCTGCTCAATGCGATCTATAACCGCAACGGCGACGTGAAGGATCGGACCCTTTTCCTGCTCGACGAGGTGGCACGTCTCGGCTATCTGCGCATCCTTGAGACCGCTCGCGACGCAGGCCGCAAATACGGCATCACGCTGACGATGATCTTCCAGTCGCTCGGCCAGATGCGCGAGGCTTATGGCGGGCGTGATGCGACGAGCAAATGGTTCGAATCCGCATCCTGGATTTCGTTCGCGACGATCAACGATCCTGATACCGCCGACTACATCTCGAAGCGATGTGGCGATACCACGGTCGAGGTCGACCAGACCAACAGATCGTCCGGAATGAAGGGATCGTCACGGTCGCGATCAAAGCAGCTCAGCCGCCGGCCGTTGGTCCTGCCGCACGAGGTGCTGCGCATGCGCGGCGACGAACAGATCGTCTTCACCTCGGGCAATGCACCCCTTCGATGCGGGCGCGCCGTCTGGTTCCGCCGCGAGGACATGAAGGCCTGTGTCGGAGAGAACCGGTTTCACAAGAACTCTTCCGGCAAGCATGAACCGGCTGTGCGATAGATCGAGGACCCAACGGTGAGATATTGGGAAGCATGCGAAGCACAGTGACGGCGGCCCAAGCGATCGATGAATGCCGCAAGCACGGCATCACGGCGGTGGTACGCGAGGCCGACGGCGCGCTGATCGACAAGGACAGTGGGGAAGTCATTGGTCATTCCGACGGCTACGGAGAGTTCTATGGCGGTGATGTCCTCGGCTTCCTCGGATATTGATCGAAGCTCCTTCGCACTGATGGCGCCTGGCGTTCGCGGGAAGATCGTGACCCGGATGGGCGAAGACCTCTGGGCTTCGTTCGCCCCAGCGGATAGAGCTGAACGCCGCAGGCGGACCGCCCATAGTGTTCACCGGAACTTCACGGAAATGAATCGGTCCGACGCAATCGATTCATATCTCTCGTTGGACGAAAATTGGCGGCGGAGCGATTATGCTGACATGCTCATTCAACCCTACCGCCTCTATGTCGAACGCACGGACGAAGCCCGCAACATGGCTCGCTTCTATGCCATGACGATCGAGCCCAACCTGTTCGGCGAAATCTGCCTGACACGCCGCTGGGGACGGATTGGAGCCCAGGGCCAGATGAAGACCCAGCATTTTGCCAGAGAGCAAGATGCGGTCACTACGTTCCTGGATCTTCTCCGCCGCAAGCGAAGCCGCGGATACCGGGTCACCCCTTCGGCAGCCCGTCATTGATGGTCGGCGATCTCCCGCAGACACTGGCTAACATCCACACATCGGCCACGATAAACAGGAGCATTCGACGTTTGGCATATTCGCATGGGCTCTGGCTTTACTTCCGGAAAAAGAGATGGCAGCGCAACCTCACTATGCGCGGCATAGTGCTCCGCATCGTGTTCACCATCGCCCTCGCGGGCAGTGCTGCGTCGATGACACTGGCCGCACCACCGAATATAGCTGCGACAATATTTGAGAAATGCACCGGCGGCCATCGGATCGCCTGCGTCATCGATGGCGACACACTATGGATCGATGGGACGAAAGTCCGAATTGCCGACATAGACGCACCTGAGATCAGCGAGCCCAAATGCGCCTCGGAACTTGCTCTGGGAAATCGAGCGACCGAGCGATTGATCGAACTGGTCAACCAAGGTCCATTCGAAATGCGAGCATGGCCGGGTCGTGACAAGGATCGCTACGGTCGCGCCCTCCGGGTTCTCGTTCGAGATGGCCACAGCCTCGGCGATATCCTCGTCTCGGAAGGACTGGCCCGGACCTGGACGGGTCGTCGCGAACCCTGGTGCTAGGCGGCTCGGCCGGTTAAGGCCGAGCCCGTCGGCGCTCACTCGCGCCATTCCCATTCGGTCTCGATGTTGAGCTCGACGTCGGCGAAAAAGGGAATCTTGATGGCGATCTTCAAACCGAGCTTGCTCTTGCGGAAGAGGTGACTGACGACTTTGCCAAGGGTGCGAAGACGGCGGCCGGTGGCGCTGAGGAATTTTGCGAGCTGTTGCATCATGGACTCCTGTTGATTGGGTTTCATTGCGGGGATGAAGAGCGGACCGGAAAGGAGGGCTGCACCCGCAGGGCCGAAGCGGAGCGGAGGACCTGAGGGCGACTGAATTTTGATGCGCGAGGAGCGTTAAGGGGGGAAAATTCTGGCGTCAGCAGGTTGCAGCCCGACGCCGGGACGCACCATCCCTGATGTCAGTGAAATCGGATCAACACGAGATCTGCGACAGCATATGATGCCGACGCAGTTCGACATCGCTCCTCAAAACGGTGGCTCGGTATCGGCGCGGCCATCCAGCTCGGCAATCGCCAGCGTTAGTTCGGCCTGTGCGAGATCGAGCTCGGCCTCGATTTGGCCGCGCTCGCAAGGGTCTACAGCATTGCGCAATTCGGCACGGAGTTCTTCGATCTGGCATTCAAGTTCGTAGGTCATCGTCTGATCTCCTATGTGAAAGACGATCAGCGGCGCCGGGTAGGGAATGACGATGTCAGGGATCGCTAAAGCGACCGGCAGCGCCGGGGAGTGGGGGAGCCGATTTCGTGTTGGCGGCTACGCTGCCAATTCGAAATTGGGGGCACCGCTCATCCTTGACGACGGCAATCCCGTCGGCATCATCATCGGATACTGAGCAGGTTTTTCCCTCTCCGTATGGCACCCAAAAAAAGCCAGACCTCGCTCGATGCGTGGTCCGGCTTTGATTACCCGGTAGAGATGGCGGCGTGGCAAACGCCGAATGCAGGCGAAAACACCGCTTTCCGCATTGACTTTAAGTAACGGCGAATCAAAAGCTTGGCGGCCTAACAGAGGAGAACACTGATGGCCGACGAAACCACGATTGAAGCATCTGCCGCGACAGAAACGCCGGCCCCTACCCTCGCTGAGAAGAAGACCCGCAAGCCACGGACGCCGAAAGCTGTCGCCAAAGCCAGTACCGTCGATGCTACCTCTGGACCGGTAGAAAAGCCGGCCAAGAAGACACGTGCCAAGCGCGGCTCCAAAGTGGTTCCGGTCAAGGCGGAAAAGCCGGTTGCTACACCGAAGGTGGCCGCCAGTCGCGCGCCCCGCGTTGCAGCTGCTGCTTCCGGTCCGGTCGCTACCTCTGTTGACGTCAACGACGATATCGCCGACCTCATCAAGCTTGAGGAAGAGAACAAGCAGCTTCGCAAGGAGCTCTCGGAGAAGCTGCGCGCCGAGAATGCAGATCTGCGCAAGCGCCTTGGCAAGGGCTGATTTCGGCTTTTTTTGAGCGGCGCCACCTATTCCATGCGATGGCGCCGCCGATCTTTCGTATGATTGACCCGAGATCAATGCGGTTTTGGTGACAATGAATGACCGCGGCAATGTCCCCGCCGCCATGCTTTGAAGGTAAATGCGATGAGAACACCATGGAGATTTGTGGCTGACCTGGTGTCACGTAAACCGAAACCAGATAGCCATGACGAGAGCCCAGCAGTCGCGCCGAAGACCATTGCTCTCGAATACAGACCCTCCCTCGAAGAGGAACACGCGGACATTGAACCAGCGGTGCCCGACCGCTCCGCGGAGGCCGACTCCGAGGCGCAAGTCGAGGCAAACCTGCGCGACCCAGATACTGACTCGACGGACATCGAAACGGCGACACCAGTTGTAGCGAAAGCTCCTGCGGCCCCAGCCAGAAACGAGGAGCCGGCAGCGCTCCCCACATCGCAACAGCCTGACGAGAAGCCGCCTGCTCCCACGCCGACCCGAGCTGCCGAAACACCGGTCGAGCGAGCGCCGGCAAGCCAAAAGAAGATTAAGCCGATCGTGGAGCCGGTGGTTTCCGTCGCCCAAACCGACGAGGTCGCCCCTGCCGTCGCTGCCGGCCCGAAATCTTTCGCGGATGAAATGGCTAACCTGGATGTGGAGGTTGCTGCGCTCCGGCGCCAGCTTGCAAAGAAGCTCATCGAGCAGAACGCGCAGTTGCGCAAGATGCTCGCCAGGTTCGACGGGCGCTAATTGCGCGCCGCCGTTCCGATACGGGAAAGGCTCCGCCGGTGGGGCGGAGCCTCGTGATGTCAATCAATCCCGGTTCGGGCGGGACCAGATGAGCTGGAGGCCGTCCTCGCCTTCGACCTCGGCGAGCGTGGCGTAGATCGGGGCCGGGAAGCTCGGATCATCAAGCTTGACCGAGAGATA
>UCKS01000071.1 GCA_900473045.1 Hyphomicrobiales bacterium | reverse complement strand
GTAAGCGCGATTTTCGATGCGCATTGACGGCTACGGCACTGAACCGCCCTCACATCGGCAGCGATATCCAGCTTTATTAGCCCGCAGAGTTTTTGGAGAAGTTGAACGGTAGCAGGTCGACGACGCCGGCCGCTTCGTCGCGCTGCGGCAGCTCAGTTAGCACATGGCGCAGCCAGGTGAGTGGGTCGATCCCACAGGCGCGGCAAGTGAGCATCAGACTGTAGATCACAGCGCTGGCCTTGGCTCCGTCAGCGGTGTCGCTGAATAGCCACGATTTTCTCCCGGTCGCAAAAACTCTGATGTCGCGTTCCAGAATGTTGTTATCAATCGGCATCCTGCCGTCGCGGGTGTAGCGCGTCAGATAATCCCATTGATTTAAAGTGTAGGACACGGCGTCGCCGAGCTTTGTATCCGGCACGACCTTCGGCGCGATGTTGTCGAGCCACACCTTCAGAGCATTCAGAACAGGCAAGCTGTGATGTTGCCGGAAGCGGTGAATGCAGTCGGCCTGCGTTTCACCGAGGTCGGGCTTTATCTCTCGCGCCTGCCTTTCGATCCGATAAAGCTGCTCGAAGAGCCGGAGTGCCTGTTCCGGCGGGCCGCCTCCATTTTTCCTTGTTTTGAGGGCCTCGACAAAGCGCCGCCGGGAATGGGCCATGCATCCGACGTGGGTGGCACCATCCAGAGTGCGCCAGGCTGTGTAGCCATCAGTCATGAGTATGCCGCGGTATTTGCCAAGGAAGGTCTGTGGGTGAATCTGACCGCGGCCCGGCTGGTAGTCGAGAAGCACGATCGGCTCGTCACTATCCTCGCCGCTGCGGTAGGCCCACATGTACGATGTGCTGGTGGCTTCCTTGTCCTTTTCCTTGAGGACCTGCACGGTCGTCTCATCACCGTGAATGAGAGACTGTGACCTGAGCCGCAATCTCAGCGCATCATAGATGCGATGAAGATGCTTCTCGCTCGAACCGATGACCCAGTGCGCGAGAGCGCCGCGGCTGATCGGAACGCCGGCCCGCTCGAATGTCTGCGCCACGCGGTAGAGCGGTGTGCCATCGACATATTTGTGGACGAGCGCGAAGGCCAGCGTCGAGGCCGTCGCGATGCTGCCCGGCAGGGGCTGCTTCGGCATAGGCGCGATTACGACCGGCGTGTTGATTCCGGTGCGGTCGCAATGGCGGCAAGCGTACTTGAACCGAACATTCTGCAGGACCTTTGCCTTGACCTCGATATGGAGCTGTTCGCTAACAGCCTCGCCCATGCGATGCATCTGACCTTGGCAGCAGGGACATGACTTCTGATCCTCAGGGAGGTCATATTCGACACGCTCGCGCGGCAGGTCGTCCGGCAAAGGCCTGCGGCCACGCTTCTTTCCCGCCTGAACTTCTACCGCTGGCAGGCCCGTATCCGGGAGATCGGCGACGTCATCGCCGTAATCACGATCATCCCCGTCCGCGGCCGCTTCGGCTTCGTTGAAGAGACGATCGATGTGCTTTTCGCTGCGTGGGGCAAAACGGTGCAGCCGTGCAAGCGCCAGCTCTTCTTCCAACTTGACGACACGCCGCGAGAGCGCCGCCTTCTCGGCCTTGAGCGCGGCGATTTCGGCAGCATTTGCCGCCAACTGCGCCATCAGCACTGCAATGTCAGGATCGCCGGCTCGTACCATCCCATTCTTGAATCTGAACCGCCTCGTGGCGTCAACAGCTCAATGCGCCACCTTCAACCGGCAATCTGATACTGCCGCACCGGATGGCGGGTCATCGCATCGATATCGATGCCGTCAAGAATCCAGTGAAGCTGTTCTGTCGTCAGCACAACGACCGGCACCTCGCGTCGAGGCCATCGGAACTTGTCCTCGGTCAACCGCTTCAGGACTAGCACGAAGCCCGAGCGATCAAAAAACAAAAGCTTCATCCGGTCACGACGGCGGTTGCAAAAGGCAAAGACCGCGGGAGCAAAGGGATCGAGCTCCATCACCTCCTGCACCAGGACAGCAAGGCTGTTGATGCCCGCCCGGAAGTCGATCGGTTCGCGATGCAGGTAGACCTTGAGATCAGCGTCCAGTCTGAACATGACCCAACGCTCCTATGATCGCCGCCAGTCCATCGACATCGCTGCATTCCAAGGTCAGACTGACCCCGTTCGGCAGCAGAGCGCTCACCTTGTTGGATGCATGAGAATGTCTGATCGGCTCCGTCTTCGTCAGTCGACCGCTGGCAAGAGACGTGTGCGTATCCGACGCAATCTGAACCGGAACGAACGCCGAGACCGCGGGCAAAGCACGCTCTTCTCTGGCCTTCTTCACCCACTTGCGAACGAGATTGGCATTGACGCCGTGCTCCAGAGCCAGCCGCGAGACCGAAACGCCGGGCTTTAAACACGCCGCGACAAGCTGATCTCTCGAGGCAAGGTCATATCGGCGGCGGCCGTCGCGGCCAACAAGCCGCACCTGCAGTTTAGGAGCATCTTCATACATGATTTGGTGTCCACCTATTTTGGTGGACACTTCATGCCTGAGAGCACCAGGCTTCAGAAGGTGCGCAGAAATTCGCGCTTAC
>UCKS01000106.1 GCA_900473045.1 Hyphomicrobiales bacterium | reverse complement strand
CCCATGACCAGATCGAGGCGCTGACGCTGGCAGACCGGATCGCCGTCATGAAAAGCGGCGTCATCCAGCAGCTGGCCGATCCGATGACGATCTACAACATGCCGGAAAACCTGTTCGTTGCCGGTTTCATCGGCTCGCCGTCGATGAACTTCTTCCGGGGCGAGATCAAGGACAAGGGCGGCCGCAAGGTCATCGAGATCAACGGCGTCGATTTCGCCATGGATGCCTATCCGGCCCGTGGCCCGCTTGAGGCCGGCCGCAAGGTCATTCTCGGGGTTCGCCCTGAACACGTCAAGGTCGATGAACCCGGCGCGGAAATCCATGACGCGATCGTCGATATCGAAGAGCCGATGGGCGCTGACAATCTGTTGTGGCTGAAGCTGGCCGGGCAGACCATATCGGTGCGTATTGCCGGCGCGCGGCGCTATGCGCCGGGAACGGCGGTAAAGCTCAGCTTCGACATGTCGTTGGCGTCGGTTTTCGATGTCGCGACTGAAAACAGGATTTGATACCCGAAACTCTTGATGGCCGAAGGGATGCGGCCATCGCGCCCGAACGAATGATGCCTGTCCTTTCATGGCCGGCTGCGAATGGATTGCCACAATGTCTGCTCTTGCCTTCTCCGCCTCCGCCATCGATCTCTCCGGTGACTGGCAGCTTGCTTCGTCCGATAACAGCCACGCGTTGACGATTACTATTCCCGGCGATGTCCACAGCGCACTGCAGGCGGCAGGTGTCATTTCCGATCCTTATGCCGGCCGCAACGAGGATGATGTGCAATGGGTTGCGCATAAGGATTGGGTGCTGCAGCGGCAGTTCCATGTCGATGCCAACTATTTCACCGGCAACTGGTATCTCGATCTGGAGAGCCTCGATACGATCGCCGAAGTCTATATCAACGATCAACTCGTGCTGGCGTCCGACAATTGTTTCCGCCGCTATCGTCCGGACGTCGGTCCGGCGCTGAAGACGGGCGACAACACGCTTCGCGTCGTCCTGCGCTCGTCGATCGCTGCGGGAGCCAAGAGGCAGGCGGATCAACCGTTCTACATTCCGTATTCGACCGGCAATTCACCGATCGCCAACGGCAACATGCTGCGCAAGCCGCAATGCCATTTCGGCTGGGACTGGAACATCGCCATCGCGCCGCTCGGCATTTATGGCACGATCGCCTTGCGAAAACTCAACGCTGCCCGTATCGAGCATGTGACAACGCGGCAGGTGCCGCAGGTGGCCGGTGCGATCGATCTTCAAGTTACCGTGACGTTGTTCGCCAAGGAGCCCGGCGTCGTCGGGCTCGATTTTGAACTGGACGGCGATCGAGTGCATCTGGACTGCGCCGTCAACGCAGGCGAAACGCGGATCACCCATGTCTTCAGCGTCGATAACCCGAAACTCTGGTGGCCGGCGGGCAGCGGCGAGCAGGCCTTGTCGCAGCTGACAGTCGCCCTGCAAGGCGAGACAGTCACCCGCCAAATCGGCTTTCGTACCGTCGAACTGCTGACCGACAAGGATGCGGCTGGCAGCCGTTTCGCCTTCCGTGTCAACGGCCGCGAAATCTTCTGCCGGGGCGCCAACTGGATCCCGGCCGATGCGCTGGTGTCGCGCGTGACGCCGGAAGGTGTCGAGGACCTGTTGCAGTCAGCCGTCGATGCCAACATGAACATGATCCGCATCTGGGGCGGCGGCTTCTACGAACCGGACTGGTTCTACGATCTCTGCGACCGGCTCGGCATCATGGTCTGGCAGGATTTCATGTTCGCCTGCAATCTTTATCCCTCGACGCCGGATTTCTTGGAGAATGTCGCGGCCGAGGTCGATTATCAAGTCAAGCGCCTGTCTTCGCATCCCTCGATCGTTCTCTGGTGCGGCGACAACGAACTGGTGGGTGCGCTCACCTGGTTTGAGGAAAGCCGCAAGGATCGCGACCGGTATCTGGTGTCCTACGACCGCCTGAACCGTGTCATCGAGACCGGCATCAAGATGGCTGCACCCGAGGCGATCTGGTGGCCGTCGAGCCCGTCGGTCGGCCCGCTCAATTTTGGTGATGCCTGGCATGCCGATGGTTCCGGCGACATGCATTACTGGTCGGTCTGGCACGAGAACAAGTCGTTCGACAATTACCGAACCGTGCGGCCGCGATTCTGCTCGGAGTTCGGCTTCCAGTCCTACACCTCGATGCCGATCGTCCGGCAATTCGCCGAGCAGAAGGACTTGAACGTCGCGTCGCCGGTGATGGAAGCGCACCAGAAGAATGCCGGTGGCAACGAGCGCATCGCCGCCACCATGTTCCGCTATTTCCGTTTTCCGAAGGATTTTTCCAACTTCGTCTATTTGAGCCAGATCCAGCAGGGACTGGCGATCCGCACGGCCGTCGATTTCTGGCGGTCGCTGAAGCCGCATTGCATGGGAACGCTCTACTGGCAGCTCAATGACACTTGGCCAGTCGCCTCCTGGGCCAGCCTTGATTACGGCGGCAACTGGAAGGCCATGCACTACATGACCCGCCGGTTCTTCCAGCCGGTCGCGGTGGCTGCTATCCCATCCGATGATGGCAAAACCATCAGCTTTTCGATGGTCAACGACACGGCGGCGCCGGTTACGGTCGAACTCCAGACCTTCCTGGTGTCGCTCTCAGGCGAGAAGCAGCCTTTGGCGGCAGCAGCCGGAACCTGCAGTCCGGATCGGGCCGATACGCTGATGAGCATCGCCGCCTCCGATATTCCGAAGGATGCCTTGCTGTTCTGGTCGTTCGAGGCCTCGAACGGCATGCGGGGCGAGGGGCATCATGTTCACGGCACCTACAAGGCGCTCGAGCTGAAACCTTCCGGCCTTTCCATCACGGCAATCCCGGTCGGCGACGGTTCTTATGGTGTCACCGTTTCGGCAATCGGCCTTGCCCTGCATGTGATGATCGAAGCCGATGTCGAAGGCCGCTATTCCGACAATGCCTTCGACCTTACGGCCGGGCAAAGCCGCGTCATTCGCTTCACGCCCCGGCAGCCGCTGGCGGGAGTCGTTGTACCAGTCTTTATCGGCTTTGATCTGCAATCCTGCCAGGGCAATGGATAGGAGGCCATCATGCTGCGAAGCGAAGTCAACGCCATCATCGAGCGAAGCGATGCGTTCATGCGCCAGCATGGTTTCGTCCTGCCGCCGTTCGCCTACTGGTCGCCGGATGAGCTGAAAACGCGGGTGGCGTCAGATACGCCGTCGCTCCGCGACAGCCGTCTCGGCTGGGACATCACCGATTTCGGTGAGGGACGCTTCAGCGAATTCGGCCTTGTTCTCTTCACCCTGCGCAACGGTTCGGCCGCAGCGCTCAGCCATGGCCGTGGCATGCTCTATGCCGAAAAGCTGATGATTGCCGCGAAAGATCAGGTCAATCCGCTGCATCGGCATGCGGTCAAGACCGAGGACATCATCAATCGCGGCGGCGGCACGCTGGTGCTGCAGATGTACAATTCTCTNNCCCGACGGCAACGTTGACGAGACCACCGATGTGGTGGTGGCCGCCGACGCCCGCCTGCGCACCTTGAAGGCCGGGGCTCCGCTGCGGCTGTCGCCCGGCGAAAGCGTCACGCTTCTGCCGGGCAACTGGCACGCCTTCTGGGCGGAGGGGGCGGATGTGCTGATGGGCGAGGTTTCCACCGTCAACGACGACCTCACCGACAATTACTTCCGCGAGCCCGTCGGCCGCTTTTCTACCATCCAGGAAGACACCAAGCCGAGCCATCTCTTGGTATCGGACTATGACACCTGGCTCCCATAATCGATCCCAAGGAGGAATACCCATGCAGACCGTCAGCTTCCAGCTTTACAGCGCCCGCAATTTCCCGCCGCTTGCCGATGTCCTGAAGTCGGTCGGTGCCACCGGTTACAAACAGGTCGAGGGATATGGCGCACTCTACTCAGCGTTGGACGATGCAGCCCTGGCTGCGTTGAAAGCCGATATGGACAAGAGCGGCGTCACCATGCCGTCGGCCCATTTCAGCCTCGACCTGCTCGAGACCGATCCGGCGCGCGCGCTGCACATCGCCAAAACGCTCGGTATCAAGTCGATCTATTGCCCTTATCTTGCGGCCGAGGACCGCCCGACCGACGCGAGCGGCTGGAAAGCCTTTGGCGAGCGGCTGGAAAAGGCAGGCAAGCCCTTCCGCGATGCCGGTCTCGATTTCGGCTGGCACAATCACGATTTCGAATTCGTTGCTTTGCCGGACGGATCGATCCCGCAGGACCATATCTTTGCCGGCGGACCAAACCTGTCCTGGGAAGCCGATATCGCCTGGATTGTTCGCGGCGGTGCCGATCCTTTCGCCTATATCGAGAAATACGGCAAGCGCATCACCGCCGTGCACGTCAAGGACATCGCCCCGGCCGGTGAAAATGCCGATCAGGACGGCTGGGCAGATGTGGGCCACGGCACCGTCGAATGGGCCAAATTGTTTAAGGCGCTCTCTGCGACACCTGCCAAATATTACATCGTCGAGCATGATAATCCCAAGGATTACAAGGCGACGGCCGAGCGCTCGATCGCGTCGATCAAGACCTACTGAGAGAAAGACAGACCATGACACAGGAACGAGTGACAGGGGACCTTGGTGTCGGCATCATTGGATGCGGCAACATCTCCACCACCTATTTCACGCTCTCGCCGCTCTTCAAGGGCATCAAGGTGATCGCCTGCGCCGATATCAACCCGGCCGCCGCTGAAGCGCGCGCGTCCGAATATGGCGTCAAGGCACAAACCATCGCGGAACTGCTGGCCAATCCGGAGATTGACATCGTCGTCAACCTGACGATCCCGGACGCGCATTTCCCGGTCTCCAAGATGATCCTGGAAGCCGGAAAACACGTCTATTCGGAAAAGCCGCTGGTGCTGTCGCTGGAGCAGGGCGAGCAGCTGCGCGGCATCGCCACCGCCAACAATCTCAAGGTCGGTTGTGCCCCGGATACGTTCCTCGGCGGTGCCCATCAGCTGGCACGCGACTATATCGACCAGGGCAAGATCGGCCGCGTCACCTCCGGCACCTGCCATGTGCTCAGCCCGGGCATGGAGATGTGGCATCCGAACCCGGATTTCTTCTTCCTGCCCGGCGGCGGCCCGATCCTCGATCTCGGCCCTTATTACATCGCCAACCTCATCAACCTGATCGGCCCGGTGAAGCGCGTCGCAGCACTGACCTCGATGGCCAGCCCGAACCGCACCATCACTAGCGAGCCGCGCAACGGCGAAGTCATTCCGGTCAAGACGCCGACANNGCGACGATCACCCTGTCGGCCAGCTGGGATGTCTGGTCGCACAACCACGCCAATATGGAGCTCTACGGCACGGAGGGCTCGTTGTTCGTGCCGGACCCCAACTTCTTCGGCGGTACCGTTTCGGCCAGCGGCCGCGACAAGGATATCCAGCCGCTGGAAACCTGGGACCATCCGTTCTCCGTTCCCAACCAGGAACACAAGCAGGGCATGATGGCGAACTACCGCACGGCCGGCCTTGCCGACATGGCGATCGCCATCCTCGAAGGCCGCGACGCGCGTTGCTCGCTGGAGCGCGCACTGCACGGCGTCGATGTGATGGTGTCGATCCTGAAATCGGGCGAGGAGGGCCGGTTCGTCGAACTGACGACGACCTGCACCCAGCCGGCAGCGCTTGGCATCGAAGAAGCCAAGGCTCTGCTGCGCTGAAGCAATTCCAGCAAAAGTGTGCAGCGGTTTTGCGTCCGGAATTGCGTAGACATAAAAGCCAAATCTTGGGGGTGCTGGGCAGTATCGCTTTGCACCGTCATCACAATAAAATATACCGGATTTATCCCCATCATTCCCGGAGCATCGCTGCTTCGGGAATTCCGTTTTCCAATACAGGGCAGGACAAGACAATGAGCTGGCAACCGGCGGACAATCGCTATGAGACGATGAAGTACAACCGCTGCGGCAAGACCGGGTTGAAGCTGCCGGCGATCTCGCTCGGCCTCTGGCACAATTTCGGCCATGAGACGCCACATGAGCGCAAGCTCGACATGTGCCGTACGGCGTTCGACCTCGGTATCACCCATTTCGACCTCGCCAACAATTACGGCCCGCCTCCGGGGGCGGCGGAAACCGCATTCGGCGAAATCCTGCGCACCGATTTTTCCGGCCTGCGCGATGAGCTGATTATCTCGTCCAAGGCCGGCTACGACATGTGGCCGGGTCCCTATGGCGAATGGGGCAGCCGTAAGTACATGATCGCCTCCTGCGACCAGAGCCTTGCCCGCATGGGTCTCGACTATGTCGATATCTTCTATTCGCACCGTTTCGATCCCGAAACGCCGCTGGAAGAAACCTGCGGCGCGCTCGATCATATCGTCCGCTCGGGAAGGGCGCTGTATGTCGGCATCTCCTCGTATAATTCGCAGCGCACCCGCGAAGCTGCCGCGATCCTCAAGGATCTAGGCACGCCGCTGATCATCCACCAGCCGAGCTATTCGATGCTCAACCGCTGGGTCGAGGATGACGGCCTGGTCGATACGCTGGAAGATCTCTGCATCGGCTCGATCGTGTTCTCGCCTCTGGCGCAGGGCATGCTGACGACCAAATATCTCGGCGGCATCCCGACCGACAGCCGGGCGGCACAGAACCATTTCCTCAAGAAGGATTTCATCCGCCCGTCGATCATCGACAATATCAAAAAACTCAACGAGATCGCCGAGAATCGCGGCCAGACGCTGGCGCAGATGGCGATCGCCTGGGTTCTGCGCAACGGCCGCATCACCTCGGCTCTGATCGGCGCCAGCCGTTCGTCGCAGATCATCGATTGTGTTGCCGCCTTGAAGAACGACACGTTTACGGTGGAAGAACTGGCCGAGATCGACGTCTACGCCAAGGAAGCCGACATCAACCTGTGGGCCTCGTCGGCCGAGCGCGACTAAGCGATTTTCATACGCTCAAGCACAACAAAAAAGCCACCGGATCGCAAGACCCGGTGGCTTTCGCGTTGAGACAGTGCGTTCAAGCCGGATAGACGCGCGGGCGGCGGATGTCGACGAAGCCGCGCGCATCGGCCCGGAACGGGAATTCGGGGGCGGCGTCGAACTCGATGGGCTGACCATCGACCGTCAGAGCCAGCACGCGCTTGGAATCGGGCCGGTCGATGACGCGGGCGATGGTTGCCTGGATGCCATGGCCATCTTCGCGCCAGGTGACGTCGGCAGGACGGAAATATAGCTCTGCCGCACCGTCTGCGATATCGGGCGCATCGAAGGTGACATTCTGGATCTGCGCCTTTTCACCCGAAACCGTCACCTTCAAGCGATTGGCGTCGCCAAGAAAATTCATCACGAAGGCACTGGCCGGCGCGCGGCAGACTTCCTCCGGCGTGCCGGTTTGAACGATCCTGCCCTTGTCGAGGATGACGACGCGGTCGGCGAGATCGAGTGCTTCGGCTTGGTCGTGGGTGACGAAAAGTGTGGTGATTCCCAACTCGTCATGGATCTTGCGCAGCCAGCGGCGCAGGTCGCGCCGGACATTGGCATCGAGCGCCCCGAAGGGTTCGTCGAGCAGCAGCACCTTCGGATCGACGGCGAGTGCACGGGCAAGGGCCACGCGCTGCCGCTGCCCGCCGGATATCTGGGCCGGGAAACGATCCTGCAAGCCTTCGAGCTGCACGAGGCGCAGCAGATGCGCGACGCGGCTGGCAATCTCTGCAGTCGAACGCTTGGTCTTCGAGACCTTCATGCCGAAGGCGATGTTT
>UCKS01000070.1 GCA_900473045.1 Hyphomicrobiales bacterium | reverse complement strand
TTTTCGAGTCAGGCTCTTAGACAACATGCCGCACGGTCTATGCATGTACGATGCGCACAAAAATATGATGCTGTGTAACGCAGCATATTCACGCTTGTACGATCTGCCCGAACATTTGACGCGCCCGGGCACCAACCTGCAGGAAATTCTTGATCATCGGCTGACCGTGGGAAACGCACCTGCCGACGGCGAGACCTATTTTGACGTCGTGGCTGAAGCCACGCTGAAAGGGTCTACTGCAAGCCAGAATACACTGCTGCTCGATGGCAGGGTGATAAAGATCTCGCATCAGCCAATGGAAAATGGTGGATATGTTGCAACCCATGAAGATGTGACGGACGCGGTCCGCGCGGAAGAACAGATCAAATACATGGCCGGCCACGACCCGCTGACAGGCTTGCCCAACCGGTCGCTTTTGCGTGAGAAGATCGACATGGCGCTTGCCGTCAGCGGTAAAACAAGCGCTTTGCTTTGCCTGGACCTGGATCGCTTCAAGGAGGTAAATGACACGCTGGGGCATGGCGTGGGCGACCTTTTGCTCAAAGCTGTTGCGGACAGGTTGACCGATTGTTTGCGCGTGGGCGATAGCATCGCACGGCTCGGTGGTGATGAGTTCGTGGTTTTCCAAACGGATCTGCGAACACGCGACGAGGCTTCTTCCCTGGCTCAAAGGATCGTCGATGTTATATCGGAAGCGTTCATCATCGATGGAAAACCCATCCGCATAGGCGTCAGTATAGGGATTGCTGTTGCCCCGGACGATGGCGACTTTGCCGATACCATCCTAAGGCATGCCGACACGGCGCTGTACAAGGCGAAGTCGAACGGAAGAGGCACGTTTTGCTTCTTTGAAACCGCAATGGATGCAAACAGGCAGGAGCGGCGGCAACTCGAGCTTGTTCTTCAGCAGGCGCTGGAGGACGGCCAGTTCGAGGTCTATTACCAGCCGCAGGTCGACACCAATACCGAGAAGGTTGTTGGCTTCGAGGCGCTTTTGCGCTGGCATCACCCTGAGCGCGGTCTGGTTTCTCCGGCGGAGTTCATTTCCCTAGCCGAGGAATCCGGATTGATTGTGCCCATCGGCGAATGGGTGCTGCGTCAGGCGTGCCAGGATGCCGCTGGTTGGCCGGGGCATATTAGGGTGGCCGTCAATCTTTCCCCTCTCCAATTCAAGAGCCAGACGCTTGCCCACACCGTGATCGCCGCGCTCAGTGATGCTGGGCTGCCGCCGTCTCGGCTTGAGCTCGAGATTACAGAGTCTGTTTTGTTGACGGACAACGACACGGCTTTGGCGACCTTGCATCATATCAGGAGTTTGGGTGTCCGAATTGCCATGGACGATTTCGGTACCGGATATTCGTCGTTGAGCTATCTTCGGCTTTTCCCATTCGACAAGATCAAAATCGACCAATCCTTCATTCGCGAACTTGGGAGCTCCAAGGATTGCGCGGCGATTGTCAAAGCAGTCGTCGATCTCGGCGCAAGTCTAGGTATCGCGACCACTGCGGAGGGGGTCGAGACGAGCGATCAGCTGAGCCGCGTAAGGGAGCAGGGTTGCACCGAGATCCAAGGCTATTTGTTCGGAAAGCCGCTGCCTCTCAGCAGCGTTCACGAACTGATACGGGCTAGGCTTTCGGGGGCTGCTTGAAGAGCCTTCATCAGCGATATTGAGCTTAAATCCGGCGCGCGAGCAAAGCCGTTTCTTTTCGCCAACTCCGTTCTAAGGCCGCTCTTGCATCCCGTGTCCCACGCGATCCAGAGCAGGCAGCTCGATCACCAGGGACAGCCCATCGTCGCGCCACTCCCGGGAAATGCGACCGCCAAGTTGCTTTTCGACAATGGCGCCGAGAACTACATTTCCGAAGCCCCGCCCCGGCTCTTTCTTCGGTATTGGACCGCCCCGCTCGATCCAAGTGAGTGTCAAACCGGAACTGTGTGGCATCCAACTGATACCCAAGCGGCCTCGCCGTTGTGAAAGCGCGCCGTGTACGGCTGCATTGGCGGCTAGCTCATGGATTACAAGCCCTATTGGTTGAGCTGATGGTGCCGGGATCATCACCGTGGGTCCATCGATATTGATGTCGCCGCTCTGAAAGGCCTGAACCTGCGCCCGAAGAAGGGCACCCAGCTCCACCTCCTGCCAACCCTCTTCGGCCAGAAGCATATGGGTGCGCGACAGCGCCTGGATACGCTGCTGGACGGACGCTGCATAACTCGCGGCGTTGTCAGACCTGGAAAGGCGGACGATGCTATCGACGATTGCCAGAACATTCTTCGTCCGGTGGTCTACTTCAAGAAGCAGACGGTGTTCGGCTTCTTCGAGCGTCTGAACGCGCCGATAGTCGGTGACGTCAATTTGCGACGCGAAATAGTAAGCGAGCTTTCCATGGTCATCGTGAATGGGGCTCAGATGCAGCTGGTTCCAGAAAGGCGTACCATCCTTCTTATAGTTCAGGATTTCGATCGTGGCCTCGCGCTCTTGAGCAACGGCGGCGCGGATCTGGGCAACCGCTGTCTTCGAGGTCGCTTCTCCCTGCAGGAGGCGGCAGTTCCTGCCGAGAACATCCTCGGCGGTGTAACCGGTTAGACTGAGGAAGGCATCGTTCGCAAGTACGATGGGATAATCAGGTTGCCGCGCGTCGGAGACAACCATTGGCATTCTCGTGCGCTGAAACGCGAAGGCGGAAAGCTCTTTTCGATCAGCCATCCCTTGGTTTGTCGCTGCAGCGGGGAGATCTCCATGAATGTCGGATGGCACTGGATTGGACACGTTTGACCTCGAAAATTGCTCAAGGTCCAAAACGCAGACAGGGACGAATAGTTTCTCATCCCGCGTACAGATGTCGACAAGCTCGCTGATAAAGCGCCGATCGCCTCCTGCTATGGAGGTCCCGACGGCGGCTAACGAGATAAGACCGCAGCGGCAAGTGCGTCATTCAACTGCTCCTGGGTAAACGGCTTGGATAAACGCGCTAGTCCGGCACCCTCTCCTCTTGGCAGTTCAGCGTAGCTGGTGGCCAGGATCACGTTGAGTTCAGGATGCTTCTCGGCCACTTGCCTTGCCAGCTACCATTTCCATCGAGACGGGCAACCGGACAATCGACCGGGCCGCCGGGAGCCTACGGGAGATACCTGCCGGAGAGTACGTGTCACTGGCGGTGTCCGACAACGGCGTCGGTAAGACACCAGAGGTGGTGAAGCGTGCGTTCGAACCGTTCTACACGACGAAGCCGATCGGTCTTGGCACGGGGCTGGGACTGTCCATGATCCACGGGTTCGTAAACCAGTCGGGCGGGCACGTGAGAATTCATTCAGCGGTCGGGCAAGGGACGACCGTCACTGTCTTTCTCCCACGTCATGCTATCGCCGAAGCCGCTTCCGCCAATGTCGAGGTGGAAAGCGCCGATCCAGCGGCCAAAGGCAGCGCAACGGTACTTGTGATCGACGACGAGGCACTCGTTCGTATGCTCGTCGTCGAAGTGCTCGAGGACCTTGGCTACCGCACGCTGGAAGCAGGCGACGGTCCTGACGGTCTGAAGGTTCTCAGATCGGAGGCCAAGATCGATCTACTGATCACGGACGTCGGCTTGCCGAACGGCATGAACGGACGGCAGGTCGCGGACGCGGCACGCGAACTTCGCCCAGACCTCAAAGTCATGTTCGTAACTGGCTACGCCGAAACTGCCGTCCTTAGCAACGGACACCTCGATTCAGGCATGCAGATCGTCACGAAGCCATTCGAGATGAACGCATTTGCGAAACGCGTTCAGGAGTTCATCAAGTCCTGATCGCGTTGAGAAACGATGTTGGGTCGGCTGACGACCGGATGCTGGAGTCATCCGACAACCGTAACAAGCAAATGGCAGAAGTATGGTGCGCGCCTTGATAGGAAATGAACCGACGTGAAACAGCACGGGGATGCGGTCCAAAGCCGGCGACATGGCAATGACGACGCGCTGCTGCTAACGACCCGAAAAGTGCAACGGATCACTCTGCTCCAGCAATCATCCCACCTTCAGCATGGTTTGGACGCCACGATTGAGGGAATTGGCTACTGTGCAGATCGACCATGCTTGATCGATCGAGATCTTTGGATCGGACCCATCCAATGTCGTGCATTTCACGGAAAGGGCGGCGCTGGTGGCGACAAGAGGCAGACCGTCCAGTTCCAGATGTACCGTTACGGCTATTTCTCCGATATCGACGCCGAGATATAGGCAACATATCGAAGGTCGTTACAGTAGCAACCGCCGAGTGCCAAAGCGAGTAACTGCCCGCCGTTGAAGCCGAGGCCCGAACCACCGGCCTTGCCTTCCGGCCTATCGACCACGATGGTATGGCCTCCGGCCCAACCCACTGCGGCTTCCGTGCCCACGACATTCCGCAATTCCACGATCGACTGAACCATCCCTTCCCTCCGTCCGCATGGTTTCATGGCAGGCTCCTGGCGTAAGCGGACCATGTCAAGCAGGATAATCATTGACTGGTGCTGATGTCGCGGCCTTCCTTCTCGTCTTGAACCCCAGTAGCTTGAAACTGGGCATATTTCGGGTCTACTCTCGGCAATCCTCCACCAACCTTGTTCATCAGGCAATGTTCGAAGCAAACGCTGTACAGGTCAGAGTTTCCATCGATGAGATCGAGCCGGTCATCTGGCGCCGTCTTATCCTGCCGGTCCATTGGAACCTGGAGCAACTTCATTGGGGGATCCAGGCCGCATTCAACTGGTGGAACTATCATCTCTATGAGTTCCGTATTGGCGGCCTGCGGTACGGGGACGTCGAGATCCTGACCGAGGATGCGACCGACGACGATCCTAGGGTTTTCGATCAAACAGAGGTTCGATTGCTGGACTTCGAGCAAGGCGCCGTCTTCAGCTACCATTACGATTTCGGTGATGGCTGGCGGCACACCGTCATGGTCGAGGAGTTCCTGACGCTCGCGACCTCACCCAGGGACGGCAGCTGCGTCGATGGCAAGAGAGCGCGACCGCCCGAGGACGTCGGCGGTGTGTCGGGTTATGAGCGGTTCCTGGAGATTATCGCCGACCGGGAGGATCCCGAATACGCCGAAACCATTCGCTGGTGCGGTGGCCACTTTAATCCCGAATGGTTCGACCTTTCAATGACGGATAAAGATCTCCGCAATGCTCTGCGGGCGAACGTCAAACGGCGGCTTTATCAACCGAAACCGAAAGCTATTCCGAAAAAATGAGTGAAAATGGGTTCAGCGGTTCGCTGAGATCTTCAGACCCTCAATGCTTCGACAATAACTCTGAAGGCGGGCGAATTCTGCCGGCGGCTCGGATAATACAAATAATAGCCCGGGAACATCGGCGACCAGTCGTCGAGAACCTGGACAAGCTCTCCGGAAGATAGTTCATCTCCGACGAGGCTCTCCGGCACATAAGCGATCCCGTACCCGCTGACGGCCGCGTCGATCATGGCATACGACGTATTGAACGTCAGTTGGCCATCCACGCGGACCCGGACCTCTCCACCGTCTTTCTCGAACTCCCACACATAGAGCCCGCCGGCCCGGGCTTGCCGGTGATTGATGCAGTCGTGAGCAACAAGGTCACGGGGCGATTCTGGAGCGACTCGCTTCTCAAGATAGTCCGGAGAGGCGACTGCAACCAAGCGCCAATCGGGACCGATGCGAACGGCAATCATATCCTTGTCAAGGCTCTCACCAAGGCGCACGCCGGCGTCGAACCTCTCCTCGACGATATTCCTGAAGCCGTTATCACTGTTCAGTTCCACCTTGATATCCGGATACTGCTTGAGCACAGGCCGAAGCTTCGGCCAGACGACGCTCTCTAGGGCGTGATCCGACAGGGTGATGCGAACCGAGCCGGTCGGCTTGTCCCTGATTTCCATCAACTCGTCGATCTCGGTCTCCAGCTCCTCGATACGCGGCGCCAGCGAGCGGATCAATCGCTCTCCGGCCTCTGTTGGAACAACGCTGCGGGTAGTGCGTGTCAAAAGACGTAGTCCCATCCGGGCTTCAAGCTTCTTGATCGTGTGGCTGATTGTCGATTGAGATGTCCCGAGCTTGGCAGCCGCCTTCGTAAAGCTTCGCTCTTCCGCAACCGCGAGAAACCACAGCATGTCATTGAGATCTTCGCGTTTCATCGCCGCCTCCTGAACCGTCCATTCATGTCATAGATCGATAAGTCCAAGCTAATTGCAATGACTAATCATCGAACTGCGCCCGGCATATATTGCCGCCATGACACAGCAAGCTCTCACACACACAGAATTTCTCGATGGCGAAGCCGGACCGAACGCGGTGGCGCCTGCCAACTCGGCTGTGCCGAAGGCCGCCTGGGGCGCTGTCGTTTCGATGGCCCTATGCGTCGCCGTGCTGATCGCATCGGAATTCATGCCGGTCAGCCTTCTGTCGCCGATCGCCACCGAACTCGGCGTGACCGAAGGACGGGCAGGACAAGCGATCTCGATCTCCGGTATTTTCGCCGTCCTGACCAGTCTGTGTGTGGCCGGTCTGACGCGACGGCTGGACCGGCGATTGGTTCTTGCGTCCTTCTCGCTGATCCTGGTGATCTCCGGAACAATCGTCACTTTTGCCCCGAACTATCTCGTTCTGATGATGGGCCGCGCCATGCTGGGGGTCGCCATCGGTGGCTTTTGGTCGATGTCGACGTCCATCGTCATGCGACTGGTTCCAGAGCAGTCTGTGCCCAAAGGTCTGGCCATGTTGAACGCGGGCAACGCCATTGCCGCGACGATCTCCGCGCCGCTCGGAAGCCTGCTAGGCAGCTATATCGGCTGGCGAGGCGCCTTCTTCGCAGTCGTTCCGCTCGCCCTCGTCGCGCTCGTCTGGCAGTGGGTCAGCCTGCCGTCTCTGCCGCCGCAGCGCAATGAGGGATCATCCAATGTGTTTCGGCTGCTTGCCCGCCCGCAGGTCGCGATCGGTATGGCCTCGATCATGCTGCTGTTCATGGGCCAGTTCGCACTGTTCACCTATCTGCGGCCATTTCTGGAAACGGTGACGGCAGTGTCGATATCGACCCTCTCCCTTCTGCTGCTGTTGATGGGTCTGGCGGGTGTCGTGGGAACTTACCTCATCAGCCATCTGCTTCAGAACCGGCTGTTTCCCATTCTCGTGGCAATCCCGCTCATCATGGCGTTGATCGCCTTAGGCCTGATTGCCGGCGGATCATCCGCTACCTCCACAGCCGCCCTGCTGATCGGCTGGGGTCTGTTCGGCACGGCTGCCCCGGTCGGGTGGGGTACGTGGCTAAGCCGCACCATGCCTGACGACGCGGAGGCCGGCGGCGGGTTGCAGGTCGCAACCATTCAGCTCGCCATCACCCTCGGGGCATCTACGGGCGGAGTGCTGTTCGACGCCACTGGCTGGTGGTCAACCTTCCTGTTCGCCGCAGTCCTGCTTGCCGGATCATCCCTGCTGGCTGTGGCGGCCTGGCGGTCAACGCGCCCATGAACCAGTGGTCATCCATTCAAATTGCATTCCACTAAGGTACCACAACAGGAGATATCCCAATGACAAACAACATCATCCCAGACGACGACACGCATGTTTCGAGCACCGGTATCGACCGTCGCAACCTGCTCAAAATGACCGGCGCCGGCGTAGCCGCGCTCGGCGCGTTGTCAATGTTCGATATCATGGAAGCAACAGCGCAAGACATGTCCAACGGCGCGTCCAATTTTTACACCAGTGACAAGGTGACCCTGCACAAGGTTACGTTCAAAACTCAGTACCAGACGTCTGTCGCCGGCAACCTCTATCTTCCCAGGGATCTCGACCGGGCAGCCAAAAGCCCTGCTATCATTGTCGGTCACCCAATGGGGGCTGTAAAAGAGCAGAGCGCAAACCTGTATGCCACCAAAATGGCCGAGCAGGGTTTTGTCGCCATGTCGATCGACCTGCCTTTCTGGGGAGAAAGCGAAGGCCAATCGCGCAATCTGGTTTCACCGGAAGCCTATGCCGAAGCATTCAGTGCCGGCGTCGACTTCCTAGGGTCGAGTGACTTCGTGGACCGCCAGAATATCGGCGCGATCGGTGTGTGCGGTAGCGGCAGCTTCGTCATCAGCGCTGCCAAGATCGACCCGCGGATCAAGGCCGTTGCCACGGTCAGCATGTATGACATGGGTGCAGCCTTCCGGGATGCGCTTAACAAGTCGCAGACGGTCGAGCAGCGTAAGCAGTTCATCGCGACCGCAGCCGAACAGCGCTGGGCTGAATCGGATGGTGCAAATGTCCAGTACATCGGCGGCACCACGCTTGAACTGACGGCTGATACAGATCCAATCCAGCGCGAGTTCTACGACTTCTACCGCACGCCGCGTGGCCAGTTCACGCCTGCTGGTGTGACCCGCGAAACGACGACGAAGCCGACGCTGAGCAGCAGCGTCAAGTTCATGAACTTCTATCCGTTCAACGACATCGAGACGATCTCGCCGCGGCCGATGCTATTCATTTCGGGGGACCAGGCACACTCGAAGGAATTCAGCCAGGACGCCTATAACCGCGCGTCCGAGCCAAAGGAACTCGTATGGGTCAAGGGGGCTGGCCACGTCGATCTTTATGACCGCGTCGATCTCATCCCCTTCGACAAGCTGAAGGGCTTTTTCGATCAGCACCTCGCATAGCAACGATCCGGATGAGGTTTTGCTCGTTGCCCACGCGGACTTTGCCGTTTGCGTGGGCAACATTCCAGATCCACCGATTGTGAGCCACAGCACGTGAGGCGTTTGTCTGCTTCCACCGCACGATTTGAAAGAAAAGATATGAAAGTGTTTCGCCGGTCCGCCTTGCTGGTTGCGCCGCTCGCCATTGTCCTCACCGGCTACTTCATTGTTGACACCGAGGTGTCGCTAACCCCAGCGTTTGCAGCATCCAACTCCGTGACGTTTCCGCCGCTTGAACAGCTCGTGCATTACACAACGGTTCGGCGAGGCATCACCCGCGAGCATATGCTGACAAACCCGGCCGCTCTTGCGGCACTCAAAGCCGGGCAACCTGTTCCAACCGGCATTCATATGGTTCTCGTCGATTATCAGAGCGATATTCTGACACGTTACCTCGTCGCCCAGAAGATCGGTGCCGGCGCGGATCAGTGGGAATACCAGTGGTTTTGGCCGGATCGCAGCGTTAAGGCCGACGAGAATGTCGCCCGTTGCTACTCCTGTCATCGCTCGAAACAGTCCGAGCAGTTCATGTTCACCATGAGCGGCGCGATGTCCGACGATGATCCGCTGTGACATAGGTGAAAGCTCCGATGTTGCGGTCAGCCAGAGATCGATTGCTTCTTCCTGCCGCCATGGCGGCCCTCCTCATATCGGCCCTCGCCTACTGGTGGCTCGACAACGGTCCGCATGAAATCTTCGGCACGTTGATGTTCGGCCTGCTTGGATGGCACCTGACCACGAACCGGCGCTGGTTCCTGAAGCTCCGCAGCGGCCGTTACGGCGCGCGCCGATGGGTGGTCCTGGTGACGCATATCTGGCTTGGGATAACCATGACGGTGCTGGTCGTCACCAGCGTGCTGATCTCACGGTCGGTTCTGAGCTTTGCCCAGTTCAGCAACGACGTGACAATCATCGAACTTCACTGGTTTTCGGCATATTGGGTTGCCATCATTGTCGCCGTTCATGCAGGGACCCATTGGACGCGCGTCATGACAGTGGCCGGGACCGTTTTTAGGCTATCACCGTCACGGATCAGGTCCGGCGTGCTACGGCTGGCGGCCCTGTTGCTTCTGGGCGTTGGTGCCTGGAGCTTTACGGTGCTCGGCGTGTCGACCAAGCTGATGTTCGGCTACAGCCTGGAGTTCTGGGACTTCACCTCTGCAGTCTCGCCGTTCTTCGCGCATTGGACAGTGGTGATGGCAGGCGTGGCAGTGTTTTCCCACTACGCCATGATCTGTCTGAGACAGCTCGACGAGATACGTACTCGTACAATGGAGGGTCAAACATGAAACAGATTTTTGGCGCGGGTTTTATTGCCGCAGCTCTCACGCTCAACCTTGGAGGATCCGCCTTGGCGCAGGACCGTATTGTGATCTCGTCCGACTGGGGGAATGTTTCAGCCGAACTGGCGGACAATGCCGCCGCTAGCGCGCTTGCAGCGATGCTGCCGTTGACGATCGATATGGATGATCATCTTCGTCAGGAAAAGACGGGGAACCTGCCGGCCGCCTTGCCAACCGCACCCCGTCTGCGCGAATTTTCCACCGGTACTTTGGGTTTGTGGAGCTCTGGGGATTTCGTGATCTACTACCGTGATGGACGCGTGCCACAGCCCGGTATCGTGATCCTGGGGCAGGTCCAAGGCGACGTTTCGGTGTTTGACCGACCCGGGAAGGTCACCGTCAAGATCGAAAATGCTCAATGAGCCGGCGTGATGGGCATTTGGGACTGCGAACTACAAGTCTTGAAAGGATCTGAACCGGCGACCCACCGTTCGGAGAAGATTTTCAATGAGAATTCCACGCTGTCACCTCCGGCTTATCTTGGGTATCCAGGACCAAACATATCGCGTGGGAGGAGGCTCGGCTTCCGCGAATTTCGTCCCCCTTTCTCGGGAAAATGTATCGTCGCGGCCCGCCGTCAAGCTGACCCCCATCGCGGTTAGTCAGCCTTGACCGGCCTGCCGTGAGGTCACGTAGCCGCCTCGGCCGTCCCCATCGATACATCCTCACCAACGGCATCGACCAGGAAATCCAGAACAGCGCGGACACGCAGCGGAAGATTGCGGCGCGAGGCATAGACAATGGTGATCGGCAACCGTACAGGCGGAAAGGTGGGCATCACTTTGACCAAGCGACCCGCAGCGATGTCTTCACGTGCAAGAATATGTGACAGCACCGCCAGTCCACCTCCGGAGAGCGCCGCGCGATGCACCGCCGCGGTATTGTTGAAGATCATCCTCGGGGCGACCTTGACCCTTTCAATGTCGGCGCCATTCAAAAAACTCCAGGACCGCCCCTCGCCTCCACGATTGTAGCAGATGCAATCGTGGTCGGGGATCTCAAGGAGATGGTTGGGCATACCCCGCCTCTGGATATAACTGGGTGAGGCAACAAGGAAGGCTGTCGTCCAGCCGATCCGGCGACAGATCAGACTGCTATCGGACACCTCACCGAGGCGGACTTCGAGATCGATCCCCTCGCCGACCAGGTCCGAAGACTGTTCGCAAAAGAGGACGTCAACGGACAGGTCAGGACAATCCTTCAAGAAGGCAGGAAGCCGGTCGCTGATGTAGAGGCCGAGCGCTGCCGGCAGACTAATCCTGACTTTTCCGGAAGCGATGGCGCCATCAGCCGACGCGGTTTCGCCCAGCGTTTCCACAGCATCGATAACCTTCTGCGCCATCGAAATCATCTGCTCGCCCTCGACGGTCAGGGAGAGGGCGTTTGTGGAGCGGTGGAACAGCCGTGTGCTGTAATGCTCCTCAAGCGATGAGACCTGCCGCGACACTGCCGGCTGGGTCAAGCCGAGATCCGACGCAGCAGCAGAGAACGAACCTGTCTCGGCCACGCGCAAGAATGTCCTCAGCGCTGAAACGACGTCCATCCTGCTCCCCCCTCTGCCATACCATTTGGAATAAGCGTTATGCCGAAAGCTTAGGCCGGTTTTGGTTGCCTGTCCAGCGATTAAGGATATTAGATATCCATAAGGATACTACGAGTCCTTAATAACGGAGAAAGCCATGACACAGCGCCTCAACTACGCAGCCCAGTCCCCCGAGTTTTTCAAGAAGATATCCGAGCTCAGCATGTCGCTGAAAGACAGCGTCATCGAGCAGTCGATCCGCGATCTCGTCAATATCCGTGCCTCGCAGATCAATGGTTGCGCCTTCTGCCTCGACATGCATGTGAAGGAAGCCAAGATCCACGGCGAGAGCGAACTTCGCCTCTATCACGTTTCGATCTGGCGGGAATCCAACCTGTTCGCTCCCCGCGAACGCGCAGCCCTTGCCTGGACGGAAGCCATTACCGAGCTGCCTGAAGGCGGCATTCCGGACGAGCTTTACGAGCGTGTCCGCGGCCAGCTCTCGGAGAAGGAAGTCTCCGACCTCACCTTCTCCATCATGACCATCAACGCCTGGAACCGCGTCAGCATTGCCTTCAAGGCCGTGCCCGGCTCAGCAGACAAGCTCTACGGCCTCGACAAGGCAGGCCTCAGCTAAGGTCCGAAAGACAACCCAATTTCCACCGACACCCACACGACGTCAGCGCGACTGACGGAGGAAGACCATGAAAATCGTCATCATCGGCGGAACCGGCCTGATCGGTTCCAAGACCACCGACCGCCTTCGGGCAAAAGGCATTGAAGTGATCGCCGCCTCTCCCAATACCGGCGTCAACACCATTACCGGCGAGGGGCTGGCCGAGGCGCTGGCGGGAACGGATGTGGTGCTCGATCTCGCCAATTCCCCATCCTTTGAGGACAAGGCAGTGATGGAGTTCTTCGAGACCTCCGGCCGCAATCTGCTCGCTGCCGAAAAGGCGGCTGGCGTGAAGCACCACATCGCGCTCTCCGTCGTCGGAACGGACAAGCTCCAGGAAAGCGGATACTTCCGCGCCAAGCTGGCGCAGGAGAAGCTGATCCGCGAGGCCGGCATTCCCTACACGATCGTTCACTCAACCCAGTTCATGGAGTTTCTCGGCGGCATCGCGCAGTCCGCCCTGGTTGAAGGCAAGGTGCATCTGTCGCCGGCCTTCGTGCAACCCATCGCCTCCGACGATGTCGCGGATGCGATGGCTGACGTGGCGCTTGAACCCCCGGTCAACGGTTTGATCGAGATCGCCGGACCGGAGCGCTTCCCGCTGAACGAACTGGTCGCCCGCTATATGGAAGCGACGGGAGATACCCGACAGGTCGTTGCCGATCCCGAGGCCGAATACTTCGGCGCCCGCCTGGAAGACCGCACGCTGGTTTCTGACAACAGTCCGCAGCTCGGCAAGATCGGTTTCGAACAGTGGTTTGCCACCGCTCGCAAGTGAAATCCCCCTCCGCATCTATGAAGGAAGAACATCATGATCAGAAAAACAGTTGCAGGAATGGCGATTGCACTCCTTGCCTCGGGAGCCGCCATCGCCCATGACTCCTCCGGCGGCTCGGCATCGAAGGTCACCCTCGTCTATGAACACGAGCTGCCGAATGTACCGGGCAAAAGCCTCAAGGGCGTTCTGGTCGAGTACGGTCCGGGTGGGTATTCCGACGCGCATACGCATCCTAACAGCGCATTCATTTATGCCACCGTGCTGGAAGGATCGATCCTCAGCCAGGTCAATGACGGTCCGGTCACGGAATACAAGGCGGGAGAACACTTCTCCGAACTGCCGGGCGACCGCCACGGTGTCAGCAAGAACGGCAGCGACACGAAGCCCGCCAAGCTTCTTGCCGTCTTCGTGGTCGATACCAATCAAAAGGAACTGACCTACCCGATCAAGAAGTAAGGATCTCGGCAAGGACCGGATGCCGTCGCCGCATCCGGTCCCCTTTGCCCTTTAAGTCTGGAGTGACTTGCCATGGCCGTTGACCTTTCCGCACTGGCATTCGCAATCGTCGATATCGTGGGTGTGATCGGCATCCTTGTCTGGCATGTTCAGGGCAAGGATCGACCAACGGCGCGCCTCATCGTCCAGATCCTGTTCTTTGCAGCAATGACCGCGACGTTCCTGTCGCAGGGTATCCTTCCATTTCGCGTGACGACGGGAGAGCTTGAAGGCCTGACCGCCTATCTCGGGAAATCCGCGCGCGTTCTCTGGTGGGTCCACCTCGCCTGGGCAACGATCGGCTTCGTACGCCTCTACATTGCGCTCGACCGCCGGCCGCAGGAGGCACGACTGATCCAGGATCTGATCGTCGCCGGCGTTTATCTGGGCGTAGCGCTTTCCATCATCGGCTTCGTGTTCGGCGCACCGATCGGCACGCTCGTCGCCACCTCCGGCGTGGTCGCCATCATCCTTGGGCTTGCCCTCCAGAACACTTTGGGCGACCTGTTCTCTGGCGTGGCCCTCACACTTGGCCGCCCGTTCTCGATCGGCGACTGGATCCAGCTAGCCGACGGCACAGAAGGACGCGTCATCCAGAACAACTGGCGCTCGACGCAAATCCTGACGCCGGCACATAACGTTGTTGTTCTCCCCAACAGCGCACTCGCCAAACTCAGTCTCACCAACCTGACGCGACCGGATGAATCGCACCTCGTCGTATTGGCCATCCGCATTGCAGCCGACCGACAGCCATCCGCCATTGAAGCAATTTTGGTGTCTGCACTGGAGGATTGCCGGTTCATTGTTCAGGAGCCCAAGCCCGTCGTGGCGTTCAAGGGCATTGATGCGATCGCAATCGATGTCGAATTGCTGTTCCGCGTGACCAGCCCTGCCAACCGTGTGCCGGCGCGCAACGAGATCATCGACGTCGTCAGCCAACAATGCGCGACCCACGGTCTTGGCTTTGCAATGCCAGCACAAGCCTATCTCGTCGTGCCCAGCCTGGGCGACAAGATGGAGAAATCTGGATCGGTCGGCGGCCTACCCTGCGCGCTTTAGCACCCAGTCGAAGGTTCCGGCCCAGATGCCCGGGTCGATCTCCTGCTCCAGCGTTTTCCCGAGGTCCGCAAACGTAGCCTTCCGGAGCGCCGTCCGCCACGCTTCGTCAGCTTCCCACATGATCCGTGCAATCGCACACGAACCGCTGTCACAGAAGCCCTTGGGTCGGCACGGGTTGTTGGCTCGGATGTTCTGACAGACGAAGGTCCGACCGCTCCCCTCCACTGCTTCGACGACATCAAGAAATGTCAGCTCTGCCGGTGCCCTTGCCAGGCGATAGCCGCCCGAAGGCCCAAGCGTCGTATGAACAAGGCCTGCCTGTGACAGGCTCTGAAGTGCCTTTGAAAGATATTCCTTCGGAAGCCCATGCAGCTCTGCCAGCGCCTTGGTCGACAGATATCGCCCGTCAGGCAGGCCCGCGAGAATCGCGCAACAGTGGAGTGCCCATTCGACTTGGCTTTTGAGTATCATGCGATGGGGAGACCTCGGATTGCAATTAAGGATACATGGTATCCCTATTTTGAATGCCTGTAAATGCGGCCCAGCGCTGTATGGACGGCCATCCCGAGAGGAATCGCCGTCCATTGCCTGCGTGCTTTATAGGCTCAGTCCAAACGGTCACCCAGTGACAGGCCGGCCAATTGCTCCGAAAGCAGCCAGAGCCGTTCAGCTGCCTGTGGATCCATGGCCCAAGGCGCCACACCTTTGGTGCCATCCGTCTCCGCCTGCGGCAGGGCAACCTCGCAATGTTCGCAATAGACACCACCGATACCGTTGAGTTCGGGCCGCGTTGCTGCCCAGACGCTCGTTGCTGCCCCTTGTTCCGGCGTCTTGAGGTCGCGCGAGGGATCGACCCGGCGATTGCCATTCGCGTCATAGACATCGAAAGAATTAATCTCGTCTTCGCTAAGATGGCGGGCGAGATCGGTCAGGATAACGCCCGGATGCAATGAAAATGCCCGTACGCCAAGCGCTGCTCCACGTCGATCAAGCGCAAGCGCAAACAGCGCATTTGCCGTCTTCGCCTGGCCATAGGCCTGCCACTTGTCATAGGGGCGCGCCTTGAAATCAATGTCGTCGAAGTCGACCGGCCCGATTTGATGACCGCGCGACGATACAGAGATCACCCGCGCGCCGTCTGCCTTGACAAGTGCTGGCCACAGACCTGCAACCAGCCGGAAATGGCCGAGATGATTGGTGGCAAACTGGCTCTCGTGCCCAGCCTGATCCCGGGCAAGCGGCGTTGCCATGATGCCGGCGCTGTTGACCAGGATTGAGATCGGCATGCCCGCCGCAACGATCCTGCCAGCAAAGGCGGCAACCGATGAGGGATCCGCAAGATCCATCGCTTCGATAACAACATTGTCGATACCGGCAAGTGTACGTTCGGCCTTTTCGCGATTGCGGGCCGGTACGATGACACGAGCGCCGGCACCTGCGAGCGCCCGCGTCGTTTCGACGCCGAGACCGGAATAGCCGCCGGTGACAATCGCCGTCTTGCCGGAAAGATCGATGCCCTCGGTGACCTCGCGCGCCGTGCTGTATGCGCTGAAACGAGATCCAATAGGTTTTTGTTCGGACATGTCGTTGCTCCTTCATTTATGGCTCTGGTGTCCGTCCCTTATATTGGATAGGTTCTCGGAGCCCCCAGCCTGCAAGATCCGGATTTCTGTCGTGATCGTCCAAAACATCCAAGATCCTCTGTCGGACGTGCTCAGCGCTATCGATGCGCGGGCGCTGTTCTCCGTGCGATTTGCCGCCGGAGGCTCGTGGTCTGTTGCTTTTCCGCCACCGGGCTACCTCAAATTCAATGCGATCTGCGAAGGCGGTGCCTGGCTGATCTCGGAGGGAGACGCACCGTTGCGCATTGAAGCCGGCGATTGTCTGGTGGTCAGCGGCAAAGCGTTTATGCTTTGCAGCGATCCCAACGTGAAGCCGACAGCGGCGGCAGAGGTGTTCGCCGGGGGCAGTCTTGATGTCTCAGTGGGCGATGGTCGGGATTTCGTTCTGCTCGGCGGCAGCGTCAACCTCGACACCGTCGACGGATCACTCCTCACCGACGCCCTCCCGCCTGTCGTAGTGATCGACCGAGAAGAGGCCGGACCAATTGGCTGGCTACTCGAACAGTTGGACATGGAGTGGAACAGCGCAGCACCTGGTGCTCGCATCGCCTGCAACGACCTGCTAAGGCTGGTGTTTATCCATGTCCTGCGTGCCTATATGGCGCGCCAGATATCACAGCATCCCGGCTGGCTCGCCGGCCTTGCGGATGCCCGCCTGGCGCCGGCACTGCGGGCAATACACGCCGATCCGTCGCACCGCTGGACGGTTGAGGCACTCGCGTCTCTTGCTGGCCAGTCCCGCTCCGGATTTGCCGAGAAATTTCGCGCCACTGTCGGAGCATCGCCGATCGACTATATCGCGGGCTGGCGGATGCGGCTTGCAGCCGCTCGCCTGCGGCGTGGCAACGAGCCGCTGCCACGGATAGCTCAGTCGCTCGGCTATGCGTCCGATAGCGCTTTTGCCGCCAGCTTCCGCCGCGCCCTTGGCCAATCACCTGCGCGTTACCGTGCCCTGTATCGCGACAAAAAGCAGAGTGAGGTTGTCAGGTCGTGACTGCTGTCCTGCCAATTGGCCGATCGAGTGCGCCGGGAAATACAACGGCTAAACAAGTCGCCATTATCTGTAACCGCCTCCGGTCCGCCCCCGGCAACATCATATCGCCTTGAAAGGAATCGAACCGTCGATCCAGTTGCCCTTTACGAGGAATTTATAGACGGGCCAAAAACTTGGCCTGTCTAGAATGTCTAGTTTGGGGCCGCTGAACGAACCCGCTGCGCGGGAGGGCGTCTGCGGTAGAGTTAGAGGGGATAGGCGAGGTTGCGCCCTGGGTTGAACGTCGTCCGGCAGAGGCGGAGCATGACGAGTTTCTTTAACAAGGAGCCTGACCATGCAGTACCCCATCTCGACACGCCCGTTAGCCCGCTGCGCCAGCGGTTGATCGACGACATAAACATGCGACGTTTCTCGCGCGAAACGCAACGCAACTATCAGGACTCTACGGAGACCGTAGCTAAGTAACGCCGCCAATTCATTTTTTACAATTTTCCCAGATTCGTGCGATCCGAAACGGAGGGCTGCGAAACCATCAGTGCTGCAACGTGCAAATGATAGAGATAATAGCCTCAAACTCGGTGTCTAAATCGGGCGCGGGTGGCGATCGGCGGCTGGTCGGTCCAGTCCGAACGGAATTCCACAAGATCGTGCCACGGCGGGTTACATCGGCTCGCCCACCTTGGGAGCTCGCCTGAAAAAAGAAAGAAGAGCATCGGAGCTTTCAGCATAGCGCCGGCCGGAAAGGCCGGGAATGCGGGAATTCTCGACGCGCTTTGGCCGGAAAACGGGTAGCCGCAGGAGCCTTAGCATAGCGCCGCAACGCGGAAGGCGGGACCGACTATCCCCGGCCAAAACGCTCCGCAGGTCTTCTGCCTAGGCAGCGTCGCTCATGGCGACCCGTCCCAGTTCCGCCGATAGCCATGGATCCACCGACAGATCCTTCCGGATCAGCCCATGGCTCCAGCGGCTGCGGGATTGTGGAGCATGCCAGGGCGGACAATCGACAATCGGGTACCAGCATATGCCAACGACATCGGCTCCGTGGAACCTGGCAATGTCGACCTGCTCGCTGACATGCCGCAACCAGGTGCCTTTGTTTAGCCCGGGATAACGGCGGTGGTGGACGGGGTGACCATCATGCCAGCTGGTTTCCGACACCATGATCGGCTTGCGGTAGCGGCGCCAGGTCGCCATCAACACCTTCACCAGCGACGTCCGCGCCGTATGAGGGTAGTAGTTCACCCCGACAACATCGACATGAACCGCCGAAACAATCGCGTCGGTCGCTTCGAACTGACGGTCGCCTACACCGGTAATCGGATCGTTTGTCAGGATGCCGACATCGGGATGATGATCGCGAGCCACGCAGGCCATTGTGACCGCCATGTCGATCGCCTCGTGCCGGGGCATGCCAGCGATTGACGGGTAGAGCGACGGCTCATTAACAGGACAAAGCCATAACCTGCCCGGGCCATTTACGGCCAATGCCGCCTCGGCAGCAATCCTGGCGCAGCGAACCGGATCCTGGTTGCGATGGTAATGCGAGAGATCCCAGATGGCCTCGACACCGGCACGCCTTGCAGCAGCAAGACGCTCAACGACGTGATGACCGGGCACGAGCCCGTCGCGCACGGTCGTCATCCGATGTTCACGAGCGATCCGGTAGTGATCGAGCATGCGGGATTGTGCGATGTGTCGCGTTGTAACGAGGAGATCGTGGCGGCCGCCGTGGACCAAGCCGCACTCGAACCCCGCTATGGTCGAGCTCTGGAAGAGCGGCTTGGCTTGAAAAGGAAGGGAATGCTGCAGCGACGTAGTACCTTGCGTGGTCCTCATTTCTCGAGGTCCGAGTGATCAAGATTTCAACATAACTCCACCGCACATACAAGCAGACGGCGATCCAAACATACGATTTGACTTTGAAATCTGTCCTCCGTGTTACGCCGACCGAATTCGAGGAGGAGGGCGACGTCAGCACTATCGACTACAAAAGCGTCCGGCGGAGAAATTGAAGCGCCTTGTTCGCGCCGCTGAGTGAAATGGTGTGGCCGACCCTTGGATCAATATCGATTTCAACCTGAAAACCGGCCGCCTTCAACTGTCCGGCTGCGACAGTCGAGGCCATTGACGGGATAGTCCGGTCGTCGGCTCCATGAATGAGGAGCACCGGGGTTTGATTGCCGGATCGGGAAATCGTCGTTGGCGGCAGCAAACCCGAAAAGGCCACAAGCGCTCCAACTTTCCACCTGCCGGAGGCGACTGCGTCAAGCGCGACGATTGCACCTTGCGACACGCCGACGAAGGCGATGCTGCCGTTCTTTCCATCGAAACCTTCGCGCCGAATAACGTCGCCGATCGTTGTGTCGAAGGCGCCACGCGCTTCCTGAATACGCTTGGGCTCGAGTTGCATACCATCGACTTTGAACCATTGATTGCCACCGTAGCCGTTTTTCAGCGGTGCATCCGGCGTCACGAATGTCGCACCAGGGAAATGGCCGCGCCATGCATCGGCAATTGGCTTCATCTGTGCGCCCGAGGCACCGATACCGTGAAGGCAAATAATGAGGTGGGATGCTGCCATATTTTTCCGATCCAGTGGCTGACAAGGAAGGGGCGCTCAACCAATTTACGGGGAGCGCCCTCGTTTTCTCCAAAACGCACGACCATCGATCGCTGCAGTTTGGTGGCTTGTTCGGAAAGTGGCCTTAAATGAGGTCCTCGCCGGGATCTTCAAGATCACATTACCTTGGCCGTCGTCTCCATCCAGGCACGATGCCGAAGCTCATCTTCATGGGCCTTCATGAAGAATGCCTTCGACCGGGGGATGGCATCTTCGTGGCGCGATGCGCGCTCGTAAGCGGTGACGGTATCATCTTCGTTCGTCTTCATGGCCTTGAGAATGGCCGAGTCGCCCATGAGATCTGCCAGTGCAATCTTGCCTGTCGTCAGCATCTTTTTCATATCGCCTTCGGTAGGCGCTTCGATGCCAAGCTCGCGGGCCATGCCGTTGAGCACGACCACATGCTGGAGGTGGTCCTGCTTGAATTCGGCCATTTTCGTGCTGAGGGTCTTATCGTCAAGCCGCTCGATGCAGGAGTCGTGAGCTGCGATTGCATCATGCTCCAGATAGAGCAGGTCCTTGACGAGCTTTTCAATATTGCTTTCGTTACCAACCATAGTGACCATTTCAACTACTCCAGTTGTTTCGAGACCTCGAAAACGTCAGCTGGTTCATGTTGTTCCCCGAAAGGGTGCAGGATGCCCATTTCTGTCGCCTTGCATCATGACCGGCTGAACCTATTTTAGCCGCATGATCTTTTTCACGAGCGACACCCATTTCGCCGATCCCAGGGTCCTGAGGATCGACCGACGTCCGTTCCCTAATATGGCGGAGCACGATGCCGCCCTGATCGGAACCTGGAATGCCGTGGTCGGTGATGACGACGATGTCTGGCACCTCGGCGACTTCATGTCAGTCAAGGGCGGCGACTGCGACGAGCTTTTGGGCAGGCTCCATGGTCGTAAACATCTGATCGTCGGGAATAACGACCCGGAGACCACGACGTCAGCCAGCCACTGGACATCGGTTCAGCACTATCGCGAGCTCGAAGTCGACGGCTTGCATCTCATTCTCTGCCATTACGCGTTTCGAACGTGGAATAAGATGGGTAAGAAATCCATCAATTTGCATGGGCATTCGCACGGCAAGCTCAAGCCGCTTCCACGCCAGTTCGATGTCGGGGTCGATGCGCAGGGGCTAAGGCCCGTCACGTTGGCGCAAATCATCAGCAAGCAGGGCCGGGCTCAGGCGTCCGTGCCGCACTAACCTTGGGACGTCAAGGTGGATTTGTCGTCATTGGACTTAATGGACCGATCCTTCTCAAAATTACGAGCATCCAACCGCTCCCGCCTCCGTTTATGGCTAACCTCCGGGCGCGGCGGAAGGACCTCGAAAAAAATTCGGCGGAAATCTTGAAACCGTTTTCCGCCGAAATTAGATCATTTTCGTCAGCCGCCGACAGGGGCTGGCAAAACCGGAGACCCGAGTTTCCGCGTCTCCATTCCATCTCGCTTTACGGAGGATTTGGTTATGAGAAACGAACTTGATTTTGCACCGCTCTATCGCTCCAGCGTCGGCTTCGACCGCGTGTTCAATCTGCTGAACAACGCCCAGCGTCTGCAGGCGATCGACACCTGGCCACCCTATGACATCGTCAAGACCAGTGACGACGACTACCGCATCGAAATGGCGGTCGCGGGGTTCGGTGATTCCGATCTGGACATCATCCAGGAACGCAACGTGCTGGTTATCAAAGGTCAGAAGGCTGAAGCGAAGGACGGCGAATATCTCCATCGCGGTATTGCCGGGCGTTCGTTTGAGCGCCGCTTCGAACTGGCCGACCATGTGAAGGTCGAAGATGCCTCCCTGGTCAACGGTCTCCTGAGCATCGCATTGAAACGCGAGATCCCGGAAGCCATGAAGCCGCGCAAGATCGCGATCGGCACGGGTGGCGAACAGGCCGCCCCGCTGCAGATCGAAGCGGAACGTCAGGTCGCGTAAGGCATCTGCGATGAAAAAGCGTGTAGCGAAAAACTTCGTCGTGGAAATCAGGAAGCGCCGCGGCCGGAAATCAAAGGATGCTGAAGGTCGCCTAATCGCGCGAGCTTTCGACAGATTGCATTCACAGCCGGCTCCGGCTGCCAAGTCATGATCATAAGCGGGGAACGTTTCCAGCGCTCCCCCGCTTCATCCAAACATACGATCGGGGGAGACGGAAAGGAGCAGCCCATGAAACCCGATATGTTCGAGAAGCCCGTCACGATCCTCTTGGGTCTTGGTATCCCGACCGAGGTGAAATCGGTCATGCAAGCCTACCAGATCCTGATGGATTGGCGAAACGCCGCAGATCATTCGCGCGAGTTGGCGATCAAAGCGTGCAGGGCGGCGATAGACGGTGAAATCGAGGCGCAGAAGGCCCGGGCGGTTTTTGTCGCTTTTGCCGACCGGCATGATCTGCTCGCGCCGGAAATTGGCAGTTTGGTAGCCCAAAGCAAGAAGCGCAATAGCGACCCGCATATTCGATGAGCAGTGTAGCTTCATGCGGCAGCTTAGTCTGCCGCATCGGTTCACATCTCTTCAACGCGCTCGAGCTCGAAGAAATAGACGCGGTCGTCGCCATCGATCACCATAGCTCCCATGACGCGATTATCGTCGACCTTGCGGAAATGATCGACGATAGGCTGCGCGTCGTAGACCATCGCAGCACTGGCCACCCCCTGGAACGGCACGGCTTTCAAAGCCGCTACCGGACCCTTGGCTTTGAGTCGGCGCAGCAGATAGGAAAACAGGTTGCTTGCGGCTCGGGTCCTTCCGAGCTTGTGGAAACTTAGTGCAAGCCGAAGTGGGATAAAGGCTGGATCGATGGCGACAAGGCGTTTTTCCCCTCCACGGAACAGCAGCGCATCGGCACGCATCTGAGCCGAGAACCGCTTGCCAAACCAGCCGAGATTTCGAGCACCCCGTCCAGAGGGTGGCCGGACGGAATACCCCGGCCCGTCCACAGTCCGATCATCTCGTGTGGCTCCACAGGTGGAAGCCCCTGAAACCTTTCCATCTGAGTCATCGTCTATTTCCGCTCAATAGCGTTTCCAATCAAACCTAATCTGCCTGCCGCCGTTGCTCCGCGCGCCGTTTCGATCTGGCCTTCTGCCGTGCAACCCGCAGTTCGTCCAGATCCGGCACCCACCAGCCGCGAGCCACTTCCCGCTCGCCCGGCGGCGTTCGGGCTGGCCAGGTCGTGACCAGTTCTTCAAGGGACCCTGGCCGCCAGGCCGCCCAGACATATTCCTCGTCTGATGGCGGCTGAAAATAGACCGCGGTCACAATTTCCGGATCTGCCAGCTCGCCCTGCGTTTCGGTGAAGATAACGACACCTGCATGCGTACCGATTGCGCGCTCAAACGGGGGCATGTCATTGACCGGTACGGGATAGCGTTTTCGCCGGCGCTCACTGGCTCTCGCCTTGGCGGCCTGCTCCTCCTCGGTGCCTTTCAAAGCCTCACGTAGCGCCTTTCGCACATGGGGCTCGTTGCGCTCGGCCGCCGCTTCGATCGCCGGCCATCGCCGTCGCAAGTCCTCCATTGACCGGTAAGGGACTGTCCATAGGCGGCGATCGGCATCCCAGCGCGCCAATGGAATTTCCCGGATTTCGGTGACGACCGTGCGCGAATAGGGCGTCCGGATTTGCAAACCGGATGGGGCAGCTTCGAGATAGCGGCTTTCGATCGGTTCGAAGGCGAACGCATCCCTGCCCTTTTCGTCGGCAAAGGCATCGGCTTCTGCTTCCATCCGGGCGAGCCAGCGCCCGATGCGCTTGCCAGCAGTGCGGCCCGGCACAAACCAGGCGTTCAACCTGTCGCTCCATCGGGCACGCGGAAACGTCTCCCGGAACCGTTGCACCGTGATGCGATCATGAGGCAGGTCCGTCGTCGCGCCGACAGGTGTTTCAGCCTCTACATTGCTGGTCGTTTCTTGTTCCATTGCTCAATTGCTTGTGGCCCGCAGGCCTCACGCCGCTACCTTTCGGGATTTTGCCAGCCGCTTGATTGCCTGTTCCAGCGGCCTCTGCCCATCACAGTAATCCTGCCAGGCGGTGCTCTTCTTCAACAATTCGGGCACGGTGCGGATCGTGAACCGCTTGGGATCGAGATCTGTTTTCACCTGACTCCAGTTGAGGGGCATCGAGACTGTTGCTCCGGGACGTGCGCGTGGCGACAATGGCGCAACCGCCGTCGCCATCCGGTCGTTGCGCAAGTAATCGAGGAAGATGCGGCCCTCGCGTTGGTTCTTGGCCATCTTGATCAGGTAGAGCTCCGGATTGTCGCGCGCCATATCCTGGCAAACGTCATGGGCAAAACCCTTCGCCTCATCCCAACTGAGTTCCTTGCCGTTGGGCACGGCCAGGGGGGTGACGACATGCAGGCCCTTGCCGCCGGTCGTCTTGCAGAAGCTGACAAGCCCCAGGTCTTCGAGGCGGTCACGGATTTCTCGTGCGGCCTCGACGACGGCGGAGAATTCAACATCCGGACCAGGATCAAGATCGAAGACCAGTCGCCCAGGGACTTCCGGCTGCCTGGGCTGGCAGTTCCACGGGTGAAGTTCGACGCCGCCGATCTGAGCAATCGCAGCCAGTCCCTCGACACGATCAATCTGCAGATAGGGTTTCTTGTCGCCGAAGACGGTGACAAGCTCAAGCAGATTGGACGTTCCGGGCATGGCATGGCGCTGGAAGAACTGCTCGCCGCCAATTCCATCGGGGGTGCGAATGATCGAGCAAGGTCGCCCCTTGATATGGTCGATCAGCCACGGCCCAACCGCTTCGTGATAGCGCGCAAGCTCGACTTTGGTAACCGGATCGTTGTCGCCGGCATCCGGCCAAAGTGGTTTGTCCGGACTGGAGATCATCACGCCCATGACTTCGGCCTTCGCTCCCTTGCGGAAACGCTTGGGTGGCGACTTGTCAGTTTCGGGATCGGGCACTTCGTTTCCGATCGGGGACGCTGGCGTCTCGGCCTCCACCTCCTCAGCCGGCTTGTCCTCTCGAAGGCCCTTGAATGCCGCCTGTCGAACCTGGCCATCCCCCGTCCAGCCGGCAAACTCGATCTCGGCGACCAATTCGGGTTTGAGCCAGACGATGTCGGAAGATTTCTTCGGCGCACCGATGCCTGTGAACGGTGATTTTGAGGTCTCCTTTTCCTTCAGCTTCGGCAAAAGCGTCGCGACGACTTTTGCGCCATAGCCCGTGCCGACTCGGCCGACATAGACGAAGTGCCTGCCGCGATTGACGCCGACCAGAAGCGACCGAAACTTGCCATTGGTCGTGGCATAGGCGCCGATCACCACTTCATGCCCGGCGCGGCATTTCGATTTGGCCCAGGTTTCCGTGCGGCCTGACCGGTAGGGCGCATCAGCCTGTTTCGAGACGATACCTTCCAGAGACAGGCGGCAGGCGGATTTCAGCACCGCATCGCCGCCGGTTTCAAAATGCTCAACGAAGCGAAGCCTGGGATCGTCGCCAGGGTCGGACAAGAATGCAGCGAGCCTGTCCTTTCGCTCCGTTAGCGGCAATTCGCGCAGATCCTGGTCGCCGACGAACAGGAGATCAAAGGCGAAAAAGACCAGGTCGTCAGTCTTTCCCTCCGACAGCGAAGCCTGCAAAGCGGCAAAATCGGGAGCGCCGTTTTCATCAAGGGCGCAGATCTCACCATCGATGATGCAATCGGGAAGCTTGGACGCCGACCCAGCAATCGCAGACCATTTCGCGGTCCAGTCCAGGCCCTTGCGGGTCTTCAGGGCGACCTCACCGTTCTCGACCCGCATCTGGATGCGATAGCCGTCGAACTTGATCTCGTGGATCCAGCCATTTGTAGATGGCGGACGCGCCAGGGTCTCGCAAAGCTGCGGCGGGACAAAGTCCGGCATTGTCGATTTAGCGTGTTTCGTCGCGGCGGGCTTCTTCACTGACCTGGTTGAAGTCTTTGACCCGGCTTTGCGCTCTTCGGCCGCAAGACCGTGATTGCTGTCCCACACCGCATCCGCTTCGACCGCGCCCCCTTGCAGCATGAACGGTTTTGGCTTCTTGCCTTTGCCGGACGCGATAGCCTCCATCGTCCGGCCGGACGCCACCGATGTATCGTTCTCCTCAAGCATGGCTGCGCCGTTCTCCTCGACGGAATAGTCGTCATGATGCTTGATCAGCAGCCAATTGGTGCGTTTGCCGCCATCGCGATCACGCCGCATGCGGACGAGTACGAAACTGCCATGCAGGCGATCACCCTCAAGCGTGAACTTGAAATCACCCTTGGCGAGCGCCTCTTGCGGCGTCTTCTTTCCCTCAGGCTCCCAATAGCCGCGATCCCACAGCATCACCGTCCCGCCGCCGTACTGGCCTTTGGGGATGGTGCCTTCAAAATCACCGTAGTCGAGCGGATGATCTTCCACTTCAACCGCAAGGCGCTTGTCGCCAGGATCGAGAGAAGGACCTCTTGTCACCGCCCAGGACTTGAACACTCCGTCCAGCTCCAGCCGAAGATCATAATGCAGGCGCGTCGCGTCATGCTTCTGGATCACGAACCGGCGACGGTTGGACGCACTGACCTTCGCCTCTCCGCTGGGCTCGGCGGTCTTTTTGAAATCGCGCTTGCCGCGGTACGTCGAGAGATTGTCGGCCATGGTTTATAATCCTGACGCAAGAAACCGGCCGATCTTAAGGCGGCCCCTAAACTGCTATTTGCCCGAAACGCGGATCGCTCCGGCATCTCCGAAGCTTCGTTGGACGGCGGCGACCTGATCGGCGGCGATATCCGCAGAGACTTCGATCTCGCCTTCATATGCTCCATCGTGGCGAGCGCCGCCTTCATGCGAGGCATCGCCACCGGAAGGCCTTGAGCCGGCGGTATTTTCACCACTCGCGGACTGAACGAAAATGTCGGGCCTGGAAATGCCGTGTTGCTGAACAAGGTGTTCGACGGCGAGGTCAGCTGCCGCACGGGTTTCGAACGTTGCTCGTATTGTCGTGGTGCTGTCGTCTGCCATGGCAACTTGTCCTTTATGTTCCATCACCTGTTCAAACGCTGTTGGTCCCCCAGTGGTTTCATTGCCATCCTGTTCGGCGACAGGTTTTTCGGCCATTGCGCTGAAACCTCAACATTGACCCCTCGCCCTAAATGACGATGATCCATCCGAACGAAAACGCCGGAACTAACTAGGCGGCGTTGAGTTTTCTCCGGAACGGACTCGGAGGACAGAAATGGCTGCACATCGCGCTCAGTGGAAAGGTCACCTAAAGATCGGTGAAATCAGTTGTGCCGTTGGCCTCTACACGGCAGCCTCGACATCCGAGCGGATCAGCTTCCATATGATCAACGAGATCACCGGAAACCGCCTGAAACGCGAGTTTATCGACAGTGAGACCGAGGAAGTCGTGGAACGCGACCAACAGCTCAAGGGCTTCGAGACGGGCAACGGTGATTACATCATGATTGATCCCGATGAAGTGGCAGCGGTTGTGCCAGACTCTGACAAAATGCTGGAGGCAGAAGCCTTCATCGCTTGTGGGGAGATCGATGACGTCTATTTTGACAAGCCCTACTATCTTGTGCCAGTCGACGAAGCCGATCATGACGCCTTCATCAGCATCCGCGATGCCCTCAGCAATACCAGTTCCACTGCAATTGCTCGAACCGTGCTCTTCCGGCGGATGCGAACCGTCCTGATCCGGGCGCATGGCAAGGGTATCATCGCGACGACCCTCAACTATGATTACGAAGTTCGGTCCTCAGACGAAGTCTTTAAAGACGTAGCCAAAGTCAAGGTCGAAGCCGAGATGCTCGATCTGGCAAGGCACATCATCACCACGAAGAAGGGCGAGTTCGACCCCGCGAAATTCGACGATCGCTACGAGGATGCCCTCGCTGCGCTGGTGAAGGCGAAGGCGGAGGGCAAGACCCTTCCGAAGCCGAAGCCCATCAAGGTTTCCAAGCCGAACGACCTGCTTAAAGCACTGCGTGAGAGTGCTGGCATGGATAAGCCTTCGGCAAGCAAGCCAAAGGCCGCCAATGCCAACTCGGGCAAGAAGGCCACGGCTTCCAAGTCCACAAAGAGCCGGGCAAAACCCGCAGCTAAGAAAGCAAGTTGATCGATGGCACCACGTCGCCCCTATTGGAGAGGCTACCTCAAGCTCTCGCTCGTCACCTGCCCTGTGGCAATGACCCCGGCCACGTCTGAATCCGAAAAAGTACGCTTCCATACCCTCAACAAGGATACCGGAAACCGGGTGGTCTCGCAGTATGTCGATAGCGTGACGGGAAAGCCCGTGAAGGACGAGCATGAGGCAAAGGGTTACGAGCGCGGCGAGAATGATTACGTGCTCCTGACCGACGAGGATCTGGAATCCGTCGAGCTGGAGACGGTCCGTACGATCGACATCGAAAAATTCGTGCCGCGTGGCAGCATCGAGTGGGTCTATCTCGAAACGCCGTACTACCTCACCGCAAACGACAAAATCGGGGACGAGGCTTTCGCGGTTATCCGACAAGCCATGGAGGCCGAGGACGTTGTTGGCATCTCTCGTGTCGTTCTTGGGCGCCGTGAACGAGCGGTCGTGCTCGAACCGAGAGGCGAAGGCATCGTGGTCTGGACGCTTCGCTTCGGAGATGAAGTGCGGCCGGAAAACGAATATTTCACAGGCGTAGATAAAAAGTCGGATGCTAAAGGCGTTTCAGCCCTTGAGGCAGTCATCAAAAAACGGCTGAAGGACTGGTCGCCGGATATGGTGTCCGACCCGATCCAGGAAAGCTTGCTGAAACTGATAGCAGAGAAGAAGAAAGCCAAGAAGCCGTCGAAGAGCAAGACGTCGAAATCCACGAAGGATGATGACGAGGAAAAGAGCAACGTCGTGAACATCATGGACGCATTGAAGAAGTCGGTCGCGAAGGAACTGAAATCCCGCAAAGCTGGATGATCTTATGGCCTTTGGCTGTGCCAAAAACATGGCTGCCGGGGCTCTCACCGGAACAAAGCCGAGAATTCATGGTTCAAGGGTACGGCGACCGCCGTTTTTTCACCATGGGAGGCTAACATGCCGAGTGAATTTAACGATCCAACAGACGGGTCACGTGCATTGTCGCAAACATCGCCCACGTTTGAACCACCGCCTTCTGTCGCGGAACCTCAAGCATCGTTCACGAACCTGAAGGACAAGGTCGCCGATGACATGTCAGCGGCAAAGGACACGATCAAGACTGGCGCGGATAGCGCTGTCGAGAAAGTGAAGGACGTGGTCGCAGAACAGGCAACGTTTGCTGCACGGCAGGTCGGCGGGGTCGCGACCGCGCTTCAAAAAGTAGGCACTGAACTGGAAGGGTCTGACCAGGCTGAAGTCGGTCGCTACGCCAAGCAAATCGGGCGAAGCGTTCAAGGCTTCGCGAAACAGATGGAAGGTAAGGACATCGGCGAAATCGCCAACATGGCCGAGGAATTCGGCCGCAAGCAACCGTTGGCTTTCCTCGGCATCGCCGCGCTGGCTGGACTGACCGCCAGCCGTTTTCTCACCGCGTCCGCCAAGAGGACACCCTCCGTGACGCCCAATTCTCCTGCGACTACCTTTGGTTCCAACCGCACCGGAGGTCAGGAAAATGGCTAAGTCTCCCGAGAATGCCCCTCTTTCCGAGCTACTCGGCGGACTTGTCACCGATGTCACCGGGCTGCTTCGCAAGGAAATCGATCTCGCCAAGACTGAAGCTTCGGAAAAACTTTCGAAGGCGATGAGCGGCGTCGAGGTCCTCATCATCGGGCTTGTCCTGGCTATCGGAGCGGTTGGCGTGCTGCTGAGCGCCGTTGTCGGCGGTCTTGCCGCTTTTCTCGTAACACAGGGTTTCAGCGACACAAGTGCGACCGCGTTGGCTTCGTTGATCGTTGGGATTGTGGTCGCTTTGATTGCTTGGGCACTTGTTTCGCGCGGCCTCGCGGCCCTTCGCGGCAACAACATGACGCTTAATCGAACCGCAACGTCGCTTCGCCGTGATGTTGATGCTGTGAAGGAGAAAATCTGATGGAAACTTCAATCGAGAAAACATCGGCCGACCTCCAGAGGGAGATTGACCAGGATCGCCAGCGTATCGGAAATCGCATCGACGCTATCCAGGAACGGATGTCGCCCGGCCAGTTAGTCGATGAGGTCCTGACCTACGCCAAGGTCAGCGGTGGCGGCGAATATGTCACCAATCTTGGTCAGGCTCTCAAGAATAATCCGTTGCCGGTCGCTTTGATCGGCGTGAGCCTTGCCTGGCTAATGGCCAAGGGCTCAACACCCTCCGGGCCATCTGCCGCGTCGTACAACGTTGCAGAATACCCACTTTATCCTGCCAATGGCCCAGTACGCCGTCTCGGCCCTCCAGAGGCCGAAAACGGATCGACGTATAGTCACTTCTCTGACGGCACGGGCAAGAAACTCAAGGCCCTGACAGATGAAACTGGCCGCCGTGCTGGGCATTTCGTTGATGAAGCGGGGGCAACATACCGGGGCTTCGCAGATGCTAGCGGCAAACAGATCGAACAGATCGCCGACGAGACGGGCGCTATGCTCGACGCTGCATCGGGCTGGGTTTCTGATAAATGGGAGCAAGCAAAAGGCGCGGCGAGCGACATGAGTGCTGCGGCATCTGGAGCGGTAAGTTCCTTGTCCGCCCAAACGTCCTCCGCCACCGCTTCGTTACGCGGACAAACCGACAAGCTAAACGACGTTATACTGAAGCAGTTCCGGGACCAGCCTCTTGTGGGAGGTGCTCTCGCCTTCGCGGTCGGAGCAGCCATCGGTGCAGCACTTCCCCATACAGAAATGGAGGACGACTTGCTGGGTGATGCCGCCGACAGCGCCAAGGAAAAAGTCACGGCTGCTTCGCAGGATGTCGTCGACCGTGGAAAAGGGGTTGCGTCCGAAGTGTACGAAAAGGTCGTTGAAGTGGCCTCCGATACCCACGACACCATCAAGGATCGTGTGGTTGAAGAGGTCGACGCCTTCAAACAAGGGATGGCCGAACAAAAACCCGCGCAACCCTAACGGCTTACCCGAGCCAAGCTTGGCTCGACATCCTTTCGCAGGGTGTCGAGCCCTCGTCGCGTCATGCTTTATTCACGCCACCGATCTCAGAGTCGCCATTCGTAATCTCGCGGTTTTCAACAACGCCAAACGCCACTGCCCCGCCCGGAAACCAAGCGGTTCCTTCTGAATGTTGGGCGGACAGGAGGAATGCTTATGATCAAAGTACGAAACGAAAATCCGAAAGACCATGACTTGGCAGCCAGATCGCGGGCTTTTTGGAATTGCCGACCGTTGCCAATCGCAGCAAGAATTGCAGTCGCCCCCAATGCTCCGATAAAGGGGATCGTCATGAGCCGTCGAGCCACATCCTCTCGACTGGCTATTGCTTCGATCTCGCGTGTGACGTCACCGATACGTTGTTCTAGCTTACGCATCGCCGACGAAAGGTCGTTCGATTTGTCTTCGAGAACCTGTGGCAGGTCGAGCTTGAACAGACCTGCGCCCTGACGCAGCGTGATCCCGTATTCGAGGCAAAAGGCTATCTGATTGATCCGACGGGTTCGCGTTCCGATCATCTGGTCTCGCACCCTGTGCAAAGCCTGAAGATCGGCTTGTTCCTCGCTCTTGAGCGCTGCAAACCGCATCGTTGGTCGCGTAGCTGCCTCAGCGATCGCCTCCGCATCGATGATGTCGGTCTTGTTCGATTTTACGTAGGGCTTCACAAATAGCGCCGGGATCGAGCGCAACCTATGTCCCAGAGCCTTTATCTTCCTGGCAATCCATTGAGAGCCAGCGCAGGATTCTATTCCCACGATCGCCGGCGCTGCGCGCTCGAAGATCTGTAGCAGCGTATCGCGTCGGAAACGAACTTTCTGAAACTGCCACGCCATCGCTTCCGAGACCGACGACGTGGAAGATGTTCTTACCGATATCAATTCCGTAGACATGCGCTGAACGCGGCACATTGCGTTGTGGGCATTGCAACCTCCTTCGGTTTGACAGCCTCATAATGCTACGGAAGGACAAGACGGACCATCCCATAATGACTCAGCCATCTCAACGCCGAGAGATGGCTGGGAAAGCAGTGGCGTTGTGCGGGGTGAATTGCGCTCGCCTGCCGCACCTTCGAGGTCAGCGAGACATGTTATCGTTATAGCGCGAAGCTGAACGACGAGAACGAGCACGGCGACAAACTGCGTTTGCGCTGAGATCGCCGATCTGCTGACCGGGCTGACGAGGGCGAAGAAGATCTGGGGCTTCAGCCTGTGCTTTCTTTACCTGCGCAATGTCCGGGGACATCGCTGGAACCACAAGCGCGTGTACCGCATCTACCGCGAACTGGAATTGAACCAGGATCAAGCCACGCAAGCGTTTGAAGCGGGACAAGCCCGATGCCTTGACCGTGCCGGAAGCACCGAACCTGGTTTGGTCCATGGATTTCATGGCGGATCGTTTGGAAGACGGTAGGCAATTCCGGTTTTTGAATGTCTTGGACGACTACAACCGCGAGGGGTTGGGCATCGAGGTGGATTTTTCGCTGCCTGCTGAACGCGTCATCCGCAGTCTGAACCAGATCATCGAGTGGCGCGGCAAACCGTTCGCCATTCGTGTGGATAATGGACCTGAGTACGTCAGTGGCAAACTGATGGAATGGGCCGAAACACAAGGAATTGCTTTGAGCCACATCCAGCCCGGAAGCCGCAACAGAATGCCTATGTCGAGCGGTACAACCGCACCGTCCGACATGAATGGCTCGACCAATACATCACTGAAAGCAAGGAATTCGCCACGCAGTGGCTATGGACCTACAACAACGAACGGCCCGATATGGGCATCGGTGGCATAACGCCCGCACAGAACTGAAAATGGCCGCGTGAATTCTACTGCGGAGCCCCGTTAAAAACGGGGGATTACCGATCGATGTGCATCGCTTGGAAAAGCCCGGGAAATCTTCGACCAGTTTCACGAATGATTTAAAAGCTCTTCCCGCCGTGTGGAATCCTGACACCCTTGGCACGACGCAAACTCTAGGCCCCTCGGTCGGTCTTTGAACTCGAATAAACCCCGCGACGGCATGTGTTCAACGGAAGTCGTTGGTGTTATACCACCACAAAAGATGCAAAACGGATTGTCGAGTTTCAGTTGTACTAGCCATACGGACCCAATCGATCGAATTGGCGAATTCCTGGTGGAAGCGGCTTCACTAGCCTCAACCGGTTGCCCTCCATTAGCTCGATGATGCCCCGCGACTGAAGCAAAATCAAAGCGTGGTAGACATCGTCTTCGGTGAATTTATCGTCGGCTTCGACAATCATGGGAATGCCTATCGCATACATTTCGATTGGCTGGTCTGGCGTGGCGTTGATGTCGCGTAAGACTTCGATAAGGGCATCACTGGCTTTGGTCATAATCATTGCATCGCGTTAGACAGAATGTTCTCATTGTGTTCCGGATGCGATGATGGGTCAAGGGTGCGGAGCTTTGTAGCGATGGGTGCAACTGTCTCTGCGAAGCGATCCGCCTTGGCAACCGCTTCAATGTTTTCGCTTCATCGTTGCACCGAGGGCGCGGGCTTCAACGCCCGTATACGGCACTCCCCAAACATCCGTTTATAAGCACACGATGACAACGTGCCGCCAAAGCTATTCGGGTGCCGCCGTACACTGTAATTCGTGTGAGATGTGCGGCCTATCCACCGCCTTTTTTTTGCAGGTAGAGAACTTCCGCTGTCGTGCCTTATCGGTACATCACGAAAACCAACTTGAGGATGATCATATACGTAGAGGATTCGGACCGCTGCCCACCCCTGCACTCGGATGCACCTGCCGCAAATTTTTTGATGCTGCAGAACTTCGTGTCGGTCGCAATCGGACACGACAGCCACATTCACTCTACAGTTTCGAGTAAATTTCATTTGCTCGTACAATTAACCTATCGACTGATAACGTTAGACCGCAAAACTTATTCAGTGCTTCTTGCGAAGATTTTCTTCCTGCATACCTGTCGCTGTAAAGAACCATCGCTTCGTTGATCTTTTTCGCGGCACCACAGAGCTTTGCTTCAGCTTCAGTCAAATTGTGTGGTCGTCGTGATTCGACGGCTTCAAAAAAACGTTGATAGAAATCATGCGAAACTTGTCGAGCAACCTTATATCCAGACACGACTGGCTGCTCTGTTCAACCGAACGATGACATCGGCTTGCGTTGAACAGTGTTCGAGCGTTGGACCAGATTTGTCCCAATAGGCGGACGACATACCCATTTCCGTTAGCGTCGCGTGTGATCCAGCCATCTGCGGGAAATACCCCCTGTATGAAGTTGTTTGGTTTTGGTTGAGCTTGTTCAAGAAGTCGATAACGGGTGGCGTCAATTCTGGTCGCACTGTCATCGAAAATCCTGCTGGTGCCGCGCTGCCTGAACAATACTTTTTCGACAGGACAGTTGCACAATTACCGATTTTTGTGAAGCGGCGGCGAGCCGGCGGTGAACCATTACCATCGGCTGAACGCCGAGATAGGTTGGTTGGAATTGGATCGGTGATCGTTCGCGCTGCTGGTCTCGATGCCTCCGCCCTAAAATTTTTGGATGTGTCGAGACGAGCGGCATCTTACCGGCGAACTTATTGCAAGCCGCTGATCGTTTCATGGCTTTTGGATGGCGGCCGCAAATCTCTCGGAATCGTTTTGAATTCTACGTTCGCAAGAAGAGAATTTGCGCGCCTAATGAACCTGTCGATTCGGAACGTCGATGTTCTAAGCGTCCGTGTAGCTTCATCTCGGGAGATGTCTTCGTTTTCGTCCCTGTTGCGAATAGCCTCAAGGTAGAGCGGCATCGCCTCGGCAATTTTTCTTGCGCCACCACAGAGCTTCGCTTCAGCTGCTGTCAACAAACGCGGTCTTCTTGCATCCACAGCTTCATAGAACTCTTTGTAAAACTGATGCGAAACATGACGCGCCACAGCTGGACTGGACAGAACCGCATATGTCAGCTTCGCCAAGCCGATGCTCACATCAGATGCGGTCGGGCAGTGCTCGATCTTCATACCGCGTTTGTCCCATGCACGGACCGAGTAGCCGCCGTCGCTGGCAGGTGCAATCCAGCCATCAGCCGGAAATATCCCCCTCGCAAAATTTGATCGGTTTTCTTCGAGTTGGTTGAGAAAATCAGCGATTGGAGGCGTGACCGCCTTTGATCTGGAAATCATTAAAGCATCCTCATTGAAATGACATTGATAATGTAAAAACTGAAAATTGATGAGTAAGTTGACAATGATCCCACTAATCGTGGAGAAATGGAAGTGCCTTCTCGACCGCTACTTCGCTGAACCCTGTAACGGATCAATAAAAATCGACACAGTACGGGTTTCACCTTTAACATCCACTTGACAGTCAACTATTGATTCAAGGGTACAGCCGAACAAAAGGCATCGCGGCGGCAAAGCGGGCAACTCTCAAGCCGTTCTCAGCGCCATACCATGTCGGCAGCCGATCGCCATGGGGTACAGGAAGAGATTGGTGGTCATTCCATGGGTGTTGGTTGGATATCCATGCTCACCTGATACAGCAATACGAGAGCGTTGAGACGACTGATTGCAGCCGTCAAACGAGGAGCTTCTGCCTGGACCTTTTCGTAAAGTGCATTTGCCTGCCTGATCAGTCTGTCTACTCGAAGGGATACTCCTCCAAATTCGCCGAGCGGCCTTCAGTCTGCTGCTATCAAAGCCCCTCACCTTCCCGCTTTCCGCCAGCCAGCCGCAATGGCCTCTTCTTCCGAGCAACACCAGCGCTCACCATATTCGGGGGCTGATCCTTGTCGCCTCATAACCCTCTTGCCCGGGCGCATGATAAAATTTTCTTTTGGCTGCTGATCGAAACATTGCCTTTGATTTCGCATCCTTGGGCAGTCGCAGCGACGGACGAGATAAGATTACCAGCACCGAAGTCGCCGGTGACCCCGACGGTGACCAGACCGAAAGCTATGTCCGGTACTTGTTTGATGATTGACCGGCGTTGTGGCTTTTTGCGAGACTGCTGGTGGCGCATCGACTTGTCCCCGTTGCCCGCTTAGGTGTTTAGTCCCGGCATTTGA
>UCKS01000037.1 GCA_900473045.1 Hyphomicrobiales bacterium | reverse complement strand
TAGACCCTACTTCTCACGAGGTGGGGTCTCCGGCAAAGCCGGGGCGGTTCAAGAGGGATTTCTGCTGCTGTCAGGCAACAATTTGACGTGGCATCGACGATCCTAAAGAGTGGATTGATCCCGATTATCGAGCCTGAGGTTCTGGTCAGCAGCCCGGATAAGGCGATTGCCGAAGCGATATTGGTCAAGGAAATTCTCAAGAACCTTTCGGAACTTGGATCGTGTCCACGGGAGTGGTGTAGCTGACGGCTGTTTGCCGTGCTTTCCGACATGGGTCGGAGGGGGATATCAGCGTGCCACAGCGGGCAGACTGATTTGGGGATCATCGCTCATTTGCGCCCTGCCCTTCGGTCACAGGACTGTTGGTCTGGCGGCAGAGTTGGTCCGACACCGCGACGGGTGTTTTGGCGATCCGCAAGCTCCTGGACCAGACCTCCTGTCATCGCGGTGGCACCGATTTCCAAAAACATAAAACAACCGAAGCCAAAAAAAGGAACGAAAATGAAGATTGAACGCACAGCTTCAGCACACGGGACGGGGGCCTTAAAGACGGGAAGGGGGCGATATCGACAAAGAGCGGCGCGCTGAGTTCCTATCCCTATGGGTTCGCCAGCCGTTTCGAGGGCGTCGCCGGAACAAACCCGGAAGAGCTCTCGGCGCAGCCCACGCCGGGTGCTTCACGATGGCGCTATCTCTCATCCTGGGAGAAGCGGGCCTTACTGCCGAAAGCTTGAAGACAACGGCGACAGTCACGCTTGAGAGCGTCGAAGGAGGTTTCGCCATCACGGCGATCAACCTTGAACTCGCCGCGAGGGTCCCAGGAACCGATGAGACGACGTTCACCGAACTTGCCAATAAAGCCAAGGAAGGCTGCCCTGTGTCAAAGGCGCTGGCGGCGGTGCCGATCACGCTCGACGTCACGTTCGGTTAGACGCTCGCCGGCGCATTCCCATCTCGCCGATGGACCCCTCTGGCCCCGATCGTCGCGGGCCGGATAATTCCAGAGCGGGGTCCCGAAATCTCTTCGGGTTCCCTCGTTTCAGAAAAACAGGGGCGTCGGGGACGGCCGACGTCGTTCCAGCGCGGGATCAGGCGGTGGCAAAGGTGGGAGGAGCGCGATCGTGATTAGACGCGCCAGGAGACGAATAAGCGTTAGCACCATCATTTAATGAAACCGAAGATCGAGAAACGCGTAAATTGCACGCAAGGAACATGATTGGCAAACCTAACGCGTTGACGTTCTGTTTGATTTCACATCGATCTGGCTATGTCTGTTGATTGTCGCAAAAATTTAACCCATTTTCCCATTTCGCCGTGAGCCAGCTAGACCACAAAAGTTATTTGCGATCAATTCATTGCACGAGATTTGGTGGGCTGGCGCGAAAAGGAAAACTACCAGTCAAAATGATTCCAGACTATACTCTCACTGGCGACAATAAAATATTGCCGCTGAAATTTAAAAGCTGGAAACAGAGCAACGTCGTGGAAGTGTTGATCACTTCCGCAACGTTTTTTGAGCCGGTTATGATCTTCTGAGAGGTTCCGGCAGCAGGTCGATCGGGAAGTCCTGATAGGAAACGGGCCGCAGGAACCGATGGATTGCCAAAGTGCCGACCGAGGTCGATCTCCCGTCTGAAGTGGCCGGATAAGGTCCGCCGTGAACCATCGCCGGGGACACCTCGACCCCGGTTCCGAAACCGTTGACGAGGAGGCGGCCGGCGAGAAGCTCCAACTTCGGGATCATCAGCGAGGCGGCCGAAAGATCGGCGGTGTCTACGTGCAGCGCGATCGTCAATTGGCCTTCCAAGGATTCAACGACGTTATTCAGTTCCGCTTCGTCCCGGCAACGAATAATCAGTCCGGAGGCTCCGAATACCTCTTCCTGTAAGTCGGGATCCGCGAGAAACGCAGCCGCGTTTGTTTCGAAAAGAGCGGCTGCGGCCTGGTAGGGCGTACCTTCATTCCCCATCGCGACTTGCGATACGGAGGACGAGCCCGCCAGCTTTGCAACACCCTTACGGTAGGCTTCGCAAATCCCGCCCGTCAGCATGGTTTGAGCTTGGGTTTCCGCAAGCACTGCCGCGGCGCTTTTGATGAACGCGTCGAGGCCAGAATCGTCGATGGCTATGATCAAACCTGGATTGGTGCAGAACTGACCGGCACCTAGAGTCAGCGAAGATGCAAACGACTTACCGATCTCGGCTCCTCGACTTCTAAGTGCATTCGGATAGAGAATGACTGGGTTGATGCTACTCATTTCTGCGTAAACTGGAATGGGCTGCTTCCGATCCGATGCAATCTTCATCAGCGCAGTGCCGCCACGGCGCGAGCCTGTGAAGCCGACTGCACGTATCCGGTGGTCGGCCACGAGGGCCTGGCCGACCTCGAACCCTGCGTCGAACAGAAGCGCGAAAGTCCCCGATGGAAGACCGCATGCCGTGACGGCGTCTGCGACGGCTTTGCCTACCAGTGCGGACGTTCCGGGATGGGCCGAGTGCGCCTTAACCACAACTGGACAGCCAGCAGCGAGGGCGGAGGCGGTGTCACCGCCTGCGACAGAGAAAGCAAGTGGAAAGTTTGACGCCCCAAACACTGCGACAGGGCCGAGGGCAATGTTGCGTAGCCGAAGGTCTGGCTTCGGAACTGGTTTGCGGTCGGCATCAGCCGGATCAAAACGTAGCTCTCGAAAATTTCCGTCGCGGACTTCCTTCGCAAACAGGCGGAGCTGTCCGACTGTTCTTGCGCGCTCCCCTTCGATGCGACCGCGCGGAAGGCCAGTTTCATCGATCGCTCGTAAGATGAGATCGTCGCCCAGTGCAAGAATGCCTTCCGCGATCGTTTCGAGAAAACGGGCGCGGTCTTCAAGAGAGGTCTCCCTGTAAACCGGGAAGGCCTCCCACGCCAAAGCCGAGGCGTTCTCCACTTGCTCCCTCGTCGCGCCCGCAAAGCTCGGTTCCATCGTCGTGCCGTTGGCGGGATTGACTGCAGAGAAAGTTGGCGCGCCGCCGGCCACGGTTGCTCCGCCAATAAAAAGGTCGCCGGAAAGTGTCATAGTGGAAATCCTTTGAAAGAACCGCCCGGATCACCTTTCCGTTTTGACGGGGGGAGATCAGACCGGATGTTCGCAACGTGGCTGTCGCCATGACATAGGAGTTGAAAAAGGCGATGCCAACCCTTGGAGTTCAAAAAGTATTACTTTTGAGATTATGCGAAAACCGGCGGCTTGAGATCGCCCGCCGGTCGTCAGTGACGGATTCTAGTCGAGATTAGACCGCGGGGGTGAGGGCTATGGCCTCTACGGTTTCCTTCGTGCCGACGATCGCGCTGGCGTAACTGGGCAGATTGACCTCAAGTGCCGCATGCATCATTTCCGGCGAGTAGTCGGCAACTGCGTCCTTCACGACTGTCACGTCGTAACCAAACTCTACGGCGTACCGGACGGTACTCCCGGCATTAGGAGGTACGTTTCAGAACAATCCAATTATTTTTGGAAATTAGTAATACTTATGCGGGAGGTTCCGTTCCACGCTTGAGCGCCCTGGGAGACAAGGATGAGGAAACGGATAAGGCTGCATCAAGTCCGTATGGGCATGTACGTTGAGGAACTTGAGGGCGCGGTAGTGGTGCCATCTCGCATAGCTGGGCCCATCTTATCTCCTGCTGATATCGACCTCATGATGAACAGCCGCGCGATGAGTGTCGTTATCGACACGCGGAAAGGGCTGGATGTCGATCAAGGTTCTCAGGATGGCGTCGGGAATGACCTTGTCAGCTTCGCGTCCGATCTCAATTCAAGGTTCAATGCGGAGGAAATCCGGCTCGCACGAGAGGCTATCCATGATGTGCGACCTTGTGTGAGAGATGTCCTCGTGGAGGCTCGCGCTCGAGGGAGCTTTCGTCTCGACGCGGCCGACAAGGCCGTAGAGCGGATCATGTTGGAGGCCATGACCAATGCCGGCGCTATGATCGCAGTGGCAAAACTCAAGGAGAAGGACGAGGGAACCTTTCTGCACTCCTTGGCCGTCAGATCTGGGTAAAATTTTGTTACCAGTCGAATTATTGCGTAAGCCTGGAAAGCTGACGGCCGATGACCTCGAGGTCATTCGGACCCATCCTGCCCGAGGGTGTGAATTGGTAAAACAGATCGATGGTATGCCAAAACCTGTTCTCGACATATGTCTCTATCACCATGAGAAATTCGATGGCACCGGTTACCCTCACCAGTTAACGGGACTGGCAATACCCCTGGCTGCACGCATAGCCGCGATCTGCGACGTCTACGACGCCCTGACGTCGGTGAGGCCCTATAAACGCGCCTGGTCGCAGGCTGAAGCCATCGAGACTATGACGCGGTCCCGGGGGCATTTTGATCCCGACCTACTGAATGCGTTTATATCGAAGATGGTGATCAACGGCACAGTCCATTGAAAAGCCTTTCTGGCGAGTGGTGCCCACACGCAGTAAACGATAAGCCGCGCCGATGGTTCGATTTCTGCAACCGGAACGCAAACGTCTGAGACTGGCTTGCTGACGTTGTCCATATCGGTCGAAACATGATTGTGGCTTTGGGGCCATTCCAGCCTGGAGAAAACATGAAAGTTGACATTCTAATAAATGAAAAACCTTGTGAAGAGGAAGTCTTGAGCATTTATAAAGCCAACGGCTGGTCATCTGCAGAGAAACCCCAAAGTTTACTGGCTGCCCTACACAACTCGCACACTCTGATAACGGCACGTTCCAATAATCTGTTGATCGGACTGGCAAATGCTGTTTCTGACGGGCACCTGGTCGTTTATTTTCCCCATCTGCTTGTGCATCCTGACTTTCAGAGACGGGGCATCGGTCGCAAATTGATGACCGCAATGCTTCAGAAATATGCTGACTTTCATCAGATAATGCTCACGGCGGACGGTAACTCCGTTTGCTTCTACGAGGGCCTTGGGTTTGCCAAAGCGGGCAGCACCGTTCCAATGTGGATCTATGGCGGGACAGACCATTAATTTAGCGTCCTTAATGTTTGCAAACTCACGTTCAGCCGCGGCGGCTTGAGGAGAGCTGTCGTCGCTTTAGCGCGAAGACCATCCGTAGTCGTGCACCGATTGTGGAGGGGTGGCTCTCCGCCTTGATTTTCTAAAACCTGGCATCGAGTTCAGCCAGCTTTGCCGTCGACGACGCCATACAACCCAACTCCTTCGACAGCGGAGGATTGAATTATTTCTCCGGGCAGAATCTTGTGGCATTTCCTACCTAATACCGAATCGTTGTCGAAGCTGATGACACGTTTACGAAAACCGTAGTCTTGACCGGCTTGTTGTATTTGGAGCCGCACAAGCTGATTGAGATTGCTGACAACTGCCTTCCACGCATCAAGCCTTTGTGTGATGCCGACAAACTTCTTCGACAGGATGTCACCTCATGAAAAAGAACCCGACGAAATCAGAACTCAAAATGTGGATCGCTCGCATCCGGCATGAACAAGCTGCTGGAACGCCTGAAGAAGAAACCAATCGCATTCTCGCTCAAATGGTGGGTTCTTGGATAACCGCGAGGGACAACGCTGCTGCTTCAGCTGCTGAAGCCGCGAACGATGATGAGTGACCCAATTCTAACAATCCGCATCCCAACCGATGAGTGATCGCTCAACTCCAGAGGGCGACGTTTTGTTCGCCGTGAACGAAAGGAAAAGTGGCAGCCCTTGTCACCCATGAGAACGAAGCCGTAAGCCTCCCGACGTTGAGATGGCCGCTTCATTTTTTCCGAGAGCCTCCTTCAGAAGCTCGGCCTGCAACTCATCTCGGCATACATCTTCTTCAGCAGACGGTTCTCGTCTTCCAGGGCCTTTATCTGCCTGATGATCGACGCGTCCATGTCGCCGCATTTGGATCGCCATTTGTAAAAGGAGAATGTGCTCATCCCGTGTTTCCCGCGCAGCTCGGGTACAGGGACAACTCCCTCCGCCTGGCGAAGGACAGCAAGGATTTGTGGCTCGCCGAATCTGCTCATCTTCTTCGAAGTCTCCTCGACCATATTGCGATGGTTTTCCTGATCTCCTTCTGCAGCGTCAGCAATACGCTCTGCATATCGGTGCGAATCAGCGGATCGAGCGCGGAATAGGCCTCGTCCATCAACAGGACGGGGGCATCGTTGGCGAGCGCTCGCGCAAGGCCGACACGCTGCTGCATACCGCCAGACAGCTGGTTGGGGTATTTTCCCTCAAACCCCTTGAGGCCGACCCGCTCTAGCCAGCGCATGGCCGTGTCGACGCCTTTTTGGCGTGGCACACCCTGGATTTCGAGACCGAAGATCGTGTTGCCTAGCACGGTGCGGTGGGGCAGCAGCGCGAACTTCTGAAACACCATCGCCGTCTGATGGCGCCGGAATTCTTGCAATTCCGCCTGCGGCATTTTCACTACATCGACGCCGTCCACGAGAACTTCGCCTGCGGTCGGATCGATCAGCCGGTTTATGTGGCGGATAAGCGTCGACTTGCCGGATCCCGACAGGCCCATGATGACCTGGATGCGACCTGATGGAATCTCGATGCGAAGGCCAAGAACGTGGCCGTGCTTCTCGTTTACCTCGGTCTTGCTCAGGCCTTTCTTGACGGCCTCAATGTGGGCGGCGCCATTGGGTCCGAAGATCTTATACAGGTGGCGGATCTTGATACCGCCAAAGACATGCTCAGCCATGGACGATCTCCCGATGCTTTTGTAGTCGCTTACCATAAGCTTGGCTGACGCGATCGAAGATGATGGCAATGCCGACGATGGCAAGGCCATTGAAGATGCCAAGAGTGAAGTACTGGTTGGCTATAGCCTTAAGCACGGGCTGACCGAGCCCCTGATTGCCAATCATTGAGGCGATGACCACCATGGCCAGCCCCATCATGATCGTCTGGTTGATGCCGGCCATAATCGTGGGCAGTGCCAGAGGCAGTTGAACTTTGAGCAATTTCTGCTTGCTCGACGCTCCGAATGCGTCCGCGGCCTCCAGAACATCCCTATCAACCAAGCGGATGCCCAGGTCTGTAAGCCTGATCATCGGCGGGATGGCATAGATAACCACTGCGATAAGGCCCGGAACCTTGCCGATGCCCAGCAGCATAACGACAGGAATGAGATAAACGAAGCTCGGATCGTTTGCATCACATCCAGGATGGGGCTCACAACCCTTTGAACCGGGTCAGAGCGCGCCATTATGATCCCAATGGGAAGACCGATGGCAATCGAGAGAACTGTGCAGACGAAGATAATCGACACCGTGCGCATGGTGTCGTCCCACATATCGAAGTAGCCAACAAACCGCAGACGACGTTAAGGTAGAACGGGTCTCCTTTATAGACAAGCCCTATCGGATGGAACCGTCCACAGCCGGTCTTGTGAGCTGAATGAGCTTCAAGAAGGCCTTGAATCAGCGGCCTCCGATCAGATCTGATGCTAATCACCGTTTCGATGGCCAACCGCTGCAATCCTGTCACGCGTGTGCATCGACATCCTTAGCAGCTACGCAGAGCAGCGGCGCACCTCCTCGTGCGAGACAAGGGTACGAAAACGCGGTTTTTCAAATCGCACTATGCAAGGCTGTCCGCTGCGAACCCTGGTTAATCACCGCGACGGGTAATTATCCCTTAACACAGACGCACCGCATGCCCGCGTTCGTGACGGACGCTCTAGCAGTTAACGGTCCGCGTGGGGCCCGAACTAGCCTTTCCAGAGGGGCCAATTTTTTGGCCCGTCCGTAAATTCCATGCAAAGGGAAGCTGGGCCGGAGGTTTCGATTGCTTCAAGAACAACACATAAGCAAAAGGATGTTAAGCCCACCGAACCTAGGCTTCTCCAAGCGAAAAGGTTCGCGTTAGCAGGATTACTGGATTGCGCTTGGCCCATCGCGCGCCTTCCCTAGTTCCAGTGATTTTAAGATTGTAATTCTGCCAGAGCACGTCGAAGGGGTTCATCCAAGATTTGGATGGGGCCGTGAAATGGTATGTCCATATCCAAAACTAAATAGAATGCTGCGGCGATCAGGCATGCGGCGATCACAAAGGATCCTATCACCACTCCGTGCTGAGGCGCTCTATAGCCGAAGCTGGCAAATATGAGCGTAAGCCAGGCGGTGAGAAGAACGATCAATGGCATCGGGATTACCCCTTCGGCTCCTTCTACGATCGCCCACCTCTGCTCAATCAGCCGGTGATACTGCTGTCTAGCGTCGATTAGTAACGTCTGATGGAAATCACCGTCGGGCTGAATAGACAAAAGCGCGTCCCCGATCGCATCGAGTGCGCGCCCTGCATCGTCGGGCTTTGTCATGTCGGCGCGCGCGGGGTTGGCTACAGCGTATTCAAGGTACGCATGCAGCCTCTCTCGCGCCGATACTCCGCTAAGACCATATGCGCGGAGCGAACGGTCGAGCAGGATAATGTTCGTTGAAAAGCATGCACGCTGCTGTCAATGTTCTCGTAAGTGTTCTTTGCCGAATTGATCATCAGGCTGAACACCAGAGAAGACATTACCACGAAAATATTCGCGATGAGGCGAATAACGCCGTTCGTGTCATCGTCTCGATGCCGTGCAAGCATTTTTGGCGATACGAACATTGCGCCCAAAGATGCCAGCGAGAGGCAGACGAAAATGGTGACGGCAACCCATACTTCGTTCATCACAATTCTTGTTGTGTTGAGTGCAAAAGCCACGGCATTCTAGCGCACCTCGACGCAGAAGCCATCAGGCGTTCGACTGCAATTTTGGAAGCTGGAGTACTGGAAGTCTAAATAGACCACACTTTCGGTAACCGCTGTGGACGGATCACAGCTGCGGGGTTGAGACATCGCAGTGGTTCGAGCACGCCAAACTGAGCCAACTCTCCGCTGGCGGTAGATCGAACATAGCGGTACCTGTCGGTTCATACGTTGCGGCCGCTGCGAGCATCGGATCCACCCAACGCTTTCTTTGTTTGTCGCTTTTGCGGCCGACGATGAAACGCTCATCTCTGAGCGCAAAGGGGCGCGCTCCCCGCATTGGAGCCGGCCGCGCTTTTTCCCGTTATCCTCTGCGCCGTCGCTCGCAGCGCAGAGAAAATGCGCTTTATAGTCCCACCCGAGCGATTTTTGGAGTGGCTTGAGTTCGTATCCGTTCAAGGCGAGGGGGTGTGAGTGGATGTCACGGATTCTCGAAAACGACGTGGTGTGGTGCCTGTTCGTTCTTTGAAAATCTCGTAAAACCGGCTGCTGGAACCAAAACCGCAGTCGAAACCGATTTGTAAAATAGGGTCATCTGTATCCGTCAGGCGCTGCATCGCTCTGGTGATCCGGTAGCGTGTCAAATACTCATTCACCGACATTCCCAAAAGGGTGCGGAAGGCTTTATTGGCGGTGGTTGGGTGCATATTCGCGAGATCGGCGAGATCGGGAACGCTGATCGGGTCTGCATAGCGGGCATTGATAAGGTCGATCAGCTGTTCGACATGACGGACGGCATGGCTTGCCAGCGAAGCCGGGGAGGCTGTTGGCTCGACGCTCTCAATCTCGACCTGGTCCAAGATGAGACGGCGCATCCGCAGTCGTACTTCCTCTGCGACCAATCTTCGCCGCGTATCACTCCCCGACCGCCATTCGGTCTCCCATCGCGGTAAAGACATAAAATCCGTCGTTTCCAGATTTCTTTCAACCAGAAATCGTCCCTGCATAATCGACTGTCTTGCGTCCCGGTCGATTGGCAAGGAAAGAAAGTCGGTAAGGGGAAGATAAATGCAGACAAGTGGAGCATTGTCGCTGACCGCGATAGTTTGATGGGGAATGGCTGCCCAGAATACAATCAAACGCCCGGCATCGACCTGTTCCTGCCTGCCATTGAAAAGATAGGTCATAGTGCCTTCCAGCAGCAGGTTTATTTCGATGTGATCGTGCCAGTGCGCTGACGTCATCGTATCCGCCGTATGACGTTCAATCAGGAATTCGCCTTTGGCCCCGATCCATTCGTGACGCTCGTCATCTGTCGTTGTCATGCTCGAATCCCGGAAATAATAGTCTAATATCAGGAGGAAACTCTGATTAGAAAGGAGCATGATTCAATCACCACTTGTTTGGAGATTGCAATGCCGAAAATTTGCCTGGTGGGTGCCGGAAGCACCGTTTTTGCTCAGAATATTCTGGGGGATGTCCTGTCGGTCCAAGCGGGCGGTGATTATGTCATCAGCCTGTTCGATATCGATCCCGAACGCCTGAAAACCTCAAAGATCGTCGCGCGGCGGATTTGCGAAACGCTCCGTCTTTCAGGGGTAAGGGTCGAAGCCACGCTGGACCGGCGCGAGGCATTGCGGGGCTCCGACTTCGTGATCCTGATGATGCAGGTTGGCGGCTATAAACCGGCCACCGTGACCGATTTCGAGATTCCGAAACAATATGGTCTGCGACAAACGATCGCCGATACGCTCGGGATCGGTGGCATTTTTCGCGGGCTGCGAACGATCCCGGTTCTGGAGTCGATCTGCCATGACATGCAGGAGGTGTGCCCGCAAGCGCTTCTGATGCAATATGTGAACCCGATGGCCATCAATTGCTGGGCGATCAAGGAACTTGCCCCTGAAATCCGCACGGTCGGCCTTTGCCACAGCGTGCAGCACACCGCCGCTCATCTCGCCAAATGCCTCGGCGAGGACGTTGCCGACGTGAACTACGTGTCCGTCGGTATCAATCATGTCGCGTTTTTCCTGAAATACGAAAAGCTGCACCATGACGGCCGTCGCGAGGATCTTTACCCCCGGCTGAAAGCCTTGGCCGCCGAAGGCCGCGTTCCCAAGGACGATCGGGTGCGGTTTGATGTCCTGAAGAGGCTCGGCCACTTCGTGACGGAATCGAGCGAGCATTTTTCCGAATATACGTCTTGGTACATCAAGGAAGGACGGGGGGACCTCATCGAGCAGCTCAACATCCCGCTGGATGAATATATCCGCCGCTGCGAGGAGCAGATCACCGAATGGCATGCCCTGCGCAAGGACCTGGAAGGCGACAAGCCGATCGAGGTCTGCCGCAGCAACGAATATGCCGCCGGCATCATTCACGCCGCCGTGACCGGTAACCCGGCCTTGATCTACGGCAATGTGCCGAACAATGGATTGATCAAGAACCTTCCTGACGCGTGCATCGTCGAAGTGCCGTGCCATGTCGATAGAAACGGGATCCAGCCAATCCGGATCGGACGCATACCGTCTCAATTATCCGCCGTCATGAATCTGAGCATCTCGGTGCAGCAGCTTACTGTCGAGGCGGCTTTGACGAAGAGCCGTGATCGTATCTACCAGGCCGCACTGCTAGACCCGCATACCTCCGCCGAACTGTCGCCCGACCAGATCTGGAAGCTGGTGGATGACCTGATCGAGCGGCATGGTGACCTTCTGCCCAAATATCACTGAACCAACATCCCAACGTCCTCAAGAAGGCACGCCATCATCGCATGGCGCGCCTTTCGTGTTTTTACACATTCAAAAATTTCATTTCGGAAAATCATAATACGTCATAATTGTGATTGACATTGATCACATTGGATGGAAATATGACGGAAGTTGTGATGCGCTCTGCGGGAGAAGCATTGAATGAGTCAGGTGGTGGAAGTGAAAGTCGATCGCCGCGATGCCATCCGAAGCCATCTCTATGCGAACGGTTTTTCGACCATCCAGGCGCTGGCTGATGCGATCGGCGCGTCGCTTGCAACCGTCCGCAGAGACTTGCAGATCCTTGAGCAGGAAGGCGCGATCGACCGGGTGCATGGCGGGGCGCGGATCGCCGAAGGATCCTCGGTGGAAGTAGCATTTCAGGAGCGGGAAAAGCGGCATCTGTCGGCTAAACGTGCCATCGCGACCGCCGCCTACGACCTGCTTCATCCGCGAACGGCCATCTTTCTCGACGCAGGAACGACGGTCCTGCAGCTCGCGCGCCTTATTCGCATCAATCCCTTGGCGCTTCGCATCTTCACCAACGGTCTGACGGTCGCACAGGAGTTCCTCAATATTCCCAATCTGGAGGTGGTGGTCCTTGGCGGTCAGCTGCGCAGCGAGAATGCCTCGCTCGTCGGACCGCAGGCTGAGGCGATGCTGGAAACGATATGGTTTGACCAACTCTTCCTCGGTGCAAGTGCAATCAGCCCGGACGGCGCGATCTATAGTGTGGACAGCGCGGAGGCCAGTCTCAACCGTTGCATGCTTGCGCGATCGGCCAACCGTTTCGTGCTCGCCGATTCCTCGAAATTCGGGACGATGGCAACCTACAAGGTCGCGCCGCTCAATGCCGCGAAGGTCATTACCGATTCCGGGTTGACGCCGCATTGGCACGACGAACTCGACAAATTCGGCGTCGATACGACGATTGCGGATCTGGGGGGCAAGGAGTGAGCGGCGAGCTGATCCTCGGTATCGACGGTGGTGGAAGCAAGGTACTGGTCGCGCTTGCCGACCACAGTGGTCGCATCCTGAGGACATCGATCGGGGGTGGGGTCAATCCCATGGATGACCCGAATTGGAGGCAGGAACTGGAGCGGCACCTGGAGCCCTTCCGCCATGAAGCGCGGCTGTCGGCCGTTGCTGCCGCGCTGCCCGCCTATGGTGAGGTTTCGCATCTCTCCGCTCTGCAGCGCGACGCGATCGATCAGGCTTTTCCGGGCATTCCCCGGCAGGTTCTCAACGATGTCGATGCAGCGCATCTGGGAGCCTTTGCCGGCCGGCCGGGCATCCTCGTCCTTTCCGGCACAGGCTCCATGTCCTGGGCGCGCAACGACCAAGGTGCGTCTGCAAGAAGCGGCGGCTGGGGCGATGTGATCGGCGACGAGGGAAGCAGTCACTGGATTGGACGGCAGGCGCTTAGCCTCGTCAGTCAAAGCCTGGACGGGCGCGCGCCACCGACCGCGCTTGCAGCAGCCCTGCTCGATCATTTGTGTATCGACCATGCCGCTCCGATGAACGGACTGGGTGCATGGGTCAGCACGCTCACCAATCCGCGCGCCGAAATCGCAGCGCTTTCGAGACTTGTCGATCAGGTTGCGATGAAGGGCGACGAGGGCGCCGCCGGGCTTGTCGAAAGGGCTGCGGACGAACTCGCCAAACATTGTCGCGCCGTTGCCGGGCATTGCGGTCCGGATGCCCGCTGGACGTATGCTGGCGGCACGTTTTCAAGCCATTTCCTCCTCGACGCGCTCGAACGTCACATCGGCAGCCCCCCAGTGCAGCCGAAACTTCCCCCCATCGGCGGCGCGCTCCTTGTGGCCGCCCAACGTCTCGACTGGCCCTTGGAAGAAGGCTGGTTCGGGCAAATCGCGGCCACGGCAAAAGGTTGTGACCGCGCATCCAAGTGAATTGAGCTCAAGAACAAATAAGGATGGGAACATGCATAAATTCATCTTGCCTCTACTTGCTTCAGCGGCACTGGTCATCGCCATGCCGGCGTTTGGTCAAGACGCAAAACCGCTCGCGGGCCAATCAATCACGGTCCTCATGCCCTCGCCGCAAGGGCCAAATATCGCGGAGGATTTCGAGGCCGAGACCGGCATTCATGTCGATCTGCAGACGCTGTCCTGGGACGATATCCGGCCCAAACTGGTCACGGCTCTGGTTGCCGGAACCGCCCCGGCTGATGTGACCGAGTTCGACTGGTCATGGACCGGGCAGTTCAGTGCCGCCGGCTGGTATATGCCGCTGAACGACGTCATCGATGCCGACACACTCGAAGATATCGGTGTTGCCAAGATCTTCACCGTCGATGGCAAGCTGCTTGGTATCCCCTACACCAACGACTTCCGCGTCATGCTCGTCAACAAGAAGCATTTTGCCGATGCTGGTGTTGCAAACATGCCAAAGACGTTGAACGATCTGGTGGCCGCAGCCAAGGCGATCAAGGAAAAAGGTGTCACCGAATATCCGATCGGCCTGCCGGTTTCGGCGACGGAAGGCGCTTCCACAAGCTGGTACCTGCTGACCAAGGCGTTTGGCGGCGAGCTCTTCGACAAGGATTTCAATCCTCTGTTCCTGCAGCCAGACTCGGCTGGCTACAAGGCGCTGGCCTTCGAACTGATGCTTCTAAAGGACGGGCTCGTCGATCCCGCTTCGACCGGGCTGAAGGATAGCCAGATCAACGAGAGCATGTTCTCCCAAGGCCTCACCAGCATCATGATTTCAGGCGAACCCGGCCGTCTTGGCCAGATGAACGACCCTAAGCAGTCGAAGGTCGCAGGCCAGGTTGAAGCGATCCTGGTGCCGACAGAAAGCGGTGAAACCCGCAGCTTCGGCCTTCCGGAAGCTTTGGCCATTCCGAACGTGTCGGAAAACAAGGAGGCGGCGGTCGCTTTTGTCAAATGGTTCACGAGCAGGGAGTTTCAGAAGAAGAACGCGGTCAACGGGTTCTTGCCGACACGGACGTCTGCCCTGTCCGAACTTAATGAAGCCGGAAAGCTAAACAGCGGCGATGCGCTTGTTGCGCAGTCGAAGACTGTCGAAGCGCTGTTCCCTCAGGGCACTCCACCCTGGTATCCGCAGTTCTCAAGCGGCGTCAACACCGCGATCAACAGCGCCGCCAAGGGCCAGATGACCGTAGACCAGGCAATGGAGGCTATTGCCACTGCCGCCAAGCAGGCGATGGCGCAGTGAGCGTGGTTGCTTCCGGCAATGTTGCAAACAAGCGTGGGGTCGGCTTCAACGCCGACACCACCTTGGGCTTGCTGCTGGTGTCACCGATCGTGATCACGATGGTGGCCCTGGTGTTCTATCCCATGGGGCGAACCGTCTGGGACAGTCTCCACCGGGTTAATCCCATGCAGGTCGGCACGCCGTTTGTCGGTCTGGAGAATTACAGCCGGATGCTGTCCGACGCACAGCTTGCAACGACTTGGGGCAATACGCTCACCTATGTCGTCCTTGCCGTTCTTGCGGAAATTATTCTCGGTGTTCTGGCGGCAGCCCTGATCAACCAGATAAAGACCGGGCGTCAGTGGGTGCTGGCGGCAGTCATCCTGCCCTGGGCTCTTCCCGGCGTCGTCAATTCGGTCATCTGGCTTTGGATCTATCAGCCGGGCGCAGGGTTGCTGAACGGCATTCTCGTGGCTCTGGGACTGCCGTTCGAGAACCATGTCTGGTTCAACGACCGCACCAGCGCGATTATCGCAGTCACCGTGGTGCACGTCTGGCGTATGATGCCGCTGACGATCGTCATCGTGCTTGCGGCCATGCAGGGCATTCCGGCGCACCTCTATGAGGCCGCCCGCATTGATGGCGCCACCCGTGTTCAGATGTTCGGACTGGTCACTTTACCTCTTGTTCGCAGCGCGATCGCCGTTGCGATGACGAATGCGACCGTCAACGCTTTCAACCTTTTCGACGAAGCCTGGGTGCTTGCCGGAGCGAGCCTCGAGACGCGGCCGGTGCTCGTTCAGATCTATCTCGAGACGTTCCAGAACCTCCGGTTTTCCTATGGGATGGCGCTCTCGGTGGTGGTCACGCTCGTGTCTCTGCTGATCTCGCTTGTCTATGTCCTTCGCGTTTACCGCAACACACGGTTCGACTGATGAAAACCACTTTGTCCTATAAAATCCTGATTTGGACCGGCATTGCCGTCCTGTTGGTCTGGTCCTTGGGACCGATCTATTGGACGATTGCAAGCTCCGTGACGCCGAGCGCCGATTTTTCGACCCGGCCGATCAACTTCTTTCCGCAGCACTTCACGCTGGATCACTATTCACGGTTGCTCGGCGTCAACATCGCCCGGATCGGCGGCGTCGAAGTCTTCAAGCAGTTCCGCGCGGCACTGATCAACAGTGTGGTGACGTCGGTTGCGGCGACACTGCTCTGCGTGGCGATCTCGGCCTTCGGGGCCTATGCCTTCACACGGCTTCAGTTTCCCGGCCGCAAGGCGCTGTTCATTATCGTTGTGGCAACGCTGGCAATCCCCGCCTATGCCGTGCTGATCCCTCTCTATCAGATCATGATCAAGCTGCATCTCGTTGATACCTATGTCGGTGTCGCACTGATCTATGTCTCGGCATTCCTGCCGCTATCGTTGTGGCTGCTGAAAAGTGTCTTTGAAGCGCTTCCCATTGCATTGGAGGAGGCAGCCCAGCTTGATGGCGCGGGCCGGCTCTATATCTTCTTCAACATCGTGCTGCCGTTGGCCGGCCCTGGCCTGACCGCCGCGGCGATCCTGACCTTCCTTGGCGCCTGGGGCCAATATCTCGTTCCGCTGATCTTCTCGCCGCAAGCAACAAAGCCCCTGACGGTTCTGATCCCGGAATTCGTGACCAAGAATTTCATCGACTACGGCCTGATCACGGCGAGCGGCTCGATCGCGATCATCATTCCCGCCCTCGTCGTCATCTTTCTCAACCGTTACCTCGTCAGCGGCCTGCTGGCTGGTTCGGTCAAATAATCGGAGACCCTATGAACACGACCGAAAAGGTTATTTTCGAACAATTCCCGTATTGGGAAAAAGCCATCGGCGCGAACGCCAAGACCAGCGGGGAGGAACTGCTCGTCTTCGTCGGCTGCGGCACCTCGTACAATCTCGCACTCTCCCTTGCCGCCTATGCGAATATGGCCGGACGCAGAGCCATCGCGGCACCCGGTGCCGAGTGGCTAAATCGCCCATCAGTTTTCTGGCCGGAATGGCGCAAGACCCACATTGTCGCCCTTTCCCGCAGTGGCGAGACGACGGAAACGGTGGCGGCCGCCAAGGCCAGCCGGGCTGCCGGCGCGTTCGTGACGGCGATTACCGTCGAAGCGGAGAGCGCGCTGGCCAAGAACTGCGACCGGTTGATCGCTGCCGCGACCCATCCGGACGAAGGCATCGTCATGACCGTGTCCGCCAGCCTCATGGTCCTTCTGGGCTTGCAGATGATCGGGCAGGAGATTCCCGCATCTTTGGTCGGCTCCGCCCGCCGGCTCGCTGACGCGCTCGATGCTGAGCTGCCCATAATCATTGAGGACCGCTCGCATTTCGTGTTCCTCGGCAGTGGCCCGCTGTTCGGGGTCGCCTTGGAAGGGGCGCTTAAGCTGATGGAAATGAGCCAGATCATGACGCAGGCCTTCCATCCGCTGGAATACCGGCATGGCCCGATCAGCCTGGTTGACGGTCAGACAGTCGCCATCATGCTCTACAGCTCGGATCAGAAGGAAGCCGAAATCAAGCTTGTCGAAGAGTTGCGGGATAAGGGCGCGGTGGTCATCGGGTTCGGCGGACCGGGGGATATCGAGCTTGCAGTTGACGCCGGTCTTTCGCTCGCCGGTCTTGCCGTGCTTCCGGCGCTGCAGATCCTTGGGGAGCGCGCAGCCCAAGCCAGAGGCATCGACACGGTCTCTCCCCGGCACCTGACCAAGGTTGTGACGCTGGCATGAGTGCGATCGACGACAATCGCGAAGTAGCGCTTCAAAAGCTGTTCGGCGCAAGACGTCTCCCTCTCCCGCGCGGCATCACATCCGTCTGCTCGGCGCATCCGCTTGTCATAGAAGCAGCGCTCCGGCGCGCCGCTGCAGAGGATCAGGTGGCGCTCATTGAGGCGACCTGCAATCAGGTCAATCAGGAGGGTGGCTATACCGGGATGAAGCCCTCGGATTTTCGAAGGTTTATCGAAGGCATAGCCGCCGAAATAGGTTTTCCTGTTGAGCGCATCATTCTTGGCGGCGACCATCTCGGTCCCAATCCATGGAGGAAACTTCCGGCAGAAGACGCGATGGTGCGGGCGGAGGCGATGGTTGCAGCCTATGTCGAGGCCGGGTTCGAGAAGATACATCTCGATACCTCGATGGGCTGCGCGGGCGAACCTCTGGCGCTCGAAGACGAATTGACTTCGGCTCGGGCCGCCCGCCTGGCGAAAACTGCAGAAGATGCAGCACTTCGCTCGGGACGGCGTCCGCCCGTCTATATCATCGGAACCGAAGTTCCGCCGCCCGGCGGAGCGACGCACGAGCTCGACGAAATCGAAGTCACGCGTGCGGATGCCGCTATGAAGACGCTGGCTGTTCACCGAGCTGCGTTCACCCGAGCCGGGGTGGCTTCGGCGATGGAGCGTGTCATCGGGATCGTCGTTCAACCGGGTGTCGAATTCGGCAACGCAAATGTGGCGCTTTACAAACCGGACCGGGCGCACGAGCTGATTGCGGCGCTGGAAGAGATGCCCGGACTGCTGTTCGAAGCGCATTCCACCGATTACCAGCCCGCCGCCGCCCTATCTGCCCTTGTCGATGGAGGCTTTGCCATCCTCAAGGTCGGACCGGGACTGACGTTTGCGCTGCGTGAAGCTCTATACGGTCTCGACGCGATCGCCGATGTGATCGACCGGAGAGCCGGTGAAGCCAACCTTGTGACAACCATGGAAGCGCTTATGGTCGAGCAGCCTGCAAATTGGGCCGGCCATTACAGCGGCGGAGCGGACGAAGAGCTGCTGCAGCGGCATTTCAGCTATAGCGACCGGATCCGCTACTATTGGCCGGACGCCAAGGCCTCTGCTGCAGTCGATGACCTGTTCGGCCGGTTCACCGGCGACATTCCCGAAACGCTGATCGGTCAGTATCTGGGAAGGCTTCATGCCGGCGTCGTGGAAAAGCGTGTCGCACCCCGGCCGCGAGACCTCTGCCTTGCCGCGATCGATGCGGCATTGGCGCTCTATTTTGATGCCACGGCAGCCCGATAAACGAACGGTGGCTGCTTGCTGCCGGATACACGAACATACGATGATACAGCCGGAGAAAGTTATGGCGTCAGTAAGCGTTACGAATGTCCGCAAGAGCTACGGTCATTTCGAAGTTCTGCATGGAGTGGATGTTGATATCCAAGACGGCGAATTCGTTATTCTCGTCGGCCCGTCCGGCTGCGGAAAATCGACATTGCTGCGCATGATTGCAGGGCTTGAGGAGATTTCCGGCGGAACGGTCTCGATCGGTAGCAAGGTCGTCAACAATGTCGCCCCCAAGGAGCGCGATATTGCGATGGTCTTCCAGTCCTACGCGCTTTACCCACATCTGACGGTCGAAGCGAATATGGGATTTTCGCTGAAACTGGCAAAAGCGCCGAAGGAAGAGACCAGGAAACGGGTCCTGGACGCCGCGCGAATTCTGGGGCTTGAGCATTTGCTCGACAGATACCCGCGAAATCTGTCAGGCGGCCAGCGCCAGCGCGTTGCCATGGGCCGCGCCATCGTCAGAAATCCGCAGGTTTTTCTGTTTGACGAACCGTTATCGAACCTGGACGCCAAGCTGCGGGTTCAGATGCGCTCCGAGATTAAGCAGTTGCACCAGCGGCTGAAGACGACGACCATCTACGTCACCCACGATCAGATCGAGGCGATGACGATGGCCGACCGGATCGTGGTGATGCGGGATGGCTTCGTCGAGCAGATCGGCACACCGCTCGACCTCTACGACCGTCCCGCCAACCTCTTCGTCGCGGGGTTCATCGGATCGCCAGGAATGAACCTCATTCGCGGAAAGATCAGCGCCATTGGTCCCCTTGCCTTTATTGCCGACGGCGGCGGTGAACTGCCATTGCCTGCCGGAGCAGCGCTGGAGCGTGGAGCGGAAGTCATCTATGGAATCCGGCCGGAGCATCTTGCCATCGGTCAAGGCGCGGTGACGGCCGACGTGCTCCTCATCGAGCCCACGGGTGCCGAAACCCAGGTGACAGCCTCGTTTGGGTCAGACCATCTCATCGCTACCGTCCGAGAAAGGCTGGAGCTGGCCGCTGGCGACACACTGGCCATAACGCCAGATGTCGGCAAAGTGCATCTGTTTGATGCAAAGACGGAAAGGCGGTTGGTGCTGGCGTGAAACGGTCTTCTCTCACACAAGACGTGTTAGGTTGCGGCAGATAGAACAGCTTGCGGTCTGACTGCAACGTCAGAGTTTGTCGTTATTGGAAGTGGCTCTAACAACCGTCCGTTATTGGAAGTGGCTCTAACAACCGTCACGGAGAAGCGCCACCTGTGGAGGGTTGCGTTGCACGCTGGCAGGCGGCGGCGGCTGGCCAAGCAAATGGCGCTTGTCAGCGCAAAGTCGATTTACTTGCCGCGCACCATTTGGTCGTCTGCTATCTCGTTCCGACACATCTCGCGGTTCATTCCACGCGATTGAGCTCCCTTCAAGGCATACTATTCAGGTTCCGGGTCGGATGTAAGATAATTGCGTTTCTGCAGATACTGTCTGGCGATCGTGTCCGATCAATGCCGCCAAAAATTCCCGCGGTAAGTAATCTCAGCAGTCGAGGGGGGACCGAGCATTACCCTTGGGTTTGAATCTGGTCGCATACTATCTTTACTTGCCATCACGCTAATAATATGAGAGATCCTCTCAACTTAACGTGACGCGTGAGAACGGTGCGTTGAACTGTCGGCCTTGATATATCATCGGCCTCCTAAAAGGGCGGGCAACCTACTAATGAGCTTCTGGCATTCCATGTCCTGGAAGACTGAAGGAATTCAGGTCGCCGCACCGGTTCAGTGGCGCCAGTTGGATGGACTGGTCAGCGTCCTGTGGGAAGCGGAAAGCCAGGCGGGTGCCAGCGGCTATTATCTGGCCGACGACCCACGGATCATGTTTTTCTTCAATGACGTGTCTTCGAATGTCCGAATTTCCGACCGGAATGACGATTTCACCCGCAATTCACGCTCGATGGCGCGGGCCGTCTATGTGCCGGCCGGGGTTCCGATGTGGACCAGCAGCAAGAGCGCGCATCGCTTCAGCCATCTCAATCTGCATCTGCACAAGGACCGGGCGCTCCGTTATCTTATGCCCTCGGTCGGCAGTTCGGCAGCGCAGACAGCGATACGCCGCCCTGTGGAACTGCAGGATGTTTCGGCGATCGAAGCGCTGGCAAAACTGCTCGCCGACGAAATCAGAAACCCGTCGAAACATGCCGTCTATGCCGAAAGCCTCGTGGGCAGCATTGTTGCCGGCCTTCTGGATATTCCCGCAGAGACCAGCGAGAGAGCCGCCGGCAGGTTGACCCAGGCGCAGATGAACAAGCTGCAATCCCATATCGAGAAGCGTGGCGATTACCGCATGACCATTGCCGACATGGCTGCAACGGTTGACCTCTCCGAAAGCTGGTTTGCCAGCGTGTTCAAGCAAACAACCGGAAAATCGCCGCTGCAATGGCAGCTTTCCAAGCGGATCGATCAGGCAAAACAACTGCTCGCAGACGGCGATCTTCCGGTGGCGACCATTGCAGCACAGCTCGGGTTTTCCGATCAGGCGCATCTGACACGGGTGTTCCGGCAGATTGCCGGCGAAACACCCGCCGCTTGGCGCAAGCTGCAACAGAGCTGAAATCTCCCGCCAGCGCTGTTTGCGGGTGGGAGAGAGATCTCACCAGGTCTGGCGAAGCGTGGCCAGAACTGAGCGGCCGGGATTGTAGTAAACCGCGCCGCTGTCCTTGCTTGCCACATGCTTTTCGTCGAACGCATTGTTGACGTTTAGCTGAAATGTGGTGTTTTCCTGGATCTTGTAGGTGAAGGCCGCATCGAAGACGACGGCGCTCTGCGACGATGTCGTGTTGCTGATGTCAGTGAAATAGGAGTCCGTATAGCGGGCCCCGACCCCGAATGTCATGTCGCCGCGTGCGCCCTGGCCTTCCAATGTGTAGGTGCCCCAGACCGATGCCAGATGCTTGGGCACGCGCATGAGGCGGTTGCCATCATTGTCGCCGCCGGGCTCATCGATTTTGGAGTCGATATAGCTATAGGCCGCAATAACATTGATATTGTTGGTCACTTCCGCCTTGGCCTCGAGTTCGAAACCACGGTGCCTGACCTTGTCCACTGTTTGCGGCAGGTATGTCACCTGATCGAAGACGGTTATATTGCCCTTGGTCAGATCGTAGATGGAAGCGGTGATCAGTGCCGAAAAACCCTCCGGCCGGTATTTGATCCCGGCTTCGTACTGCTTTCCGGTCGTCGGGTCGGCGCCTGAGGCGGGCGGCGCCGCAGATTCGGCGTAGCTGATATAGGGAACCAGCTCCTCGGTCACCTTGTAGCTGACACCGAACCGCTTCGTGAACTCGCTGTGATTACCGGCGGCCGTCGAGCCCGCGATAAGATTTGTTTCGCTGAGATCGAGCCAGTCGTTGCGCAGCCCGACGCTGACTGTAAGCTTGTCGAAGAAGGTCAAGTCCTGCTGCAGATAAAGCCCGTTGGTTTTCTGGTCGTTGTTAGTGCTGGCATAAGGCACCAGAGAACCGGGGCCACCGGAATAGATCGGGTTTTCCCAGTCGATCGGCGGTGCTGATGTATAGAAGTTGTCGCTTTCGGACTGGTATTTGTTGTAGTCGGCTCCGAAAAGGGTGCGGCTCTCCACATCGTTGAAATTCGTCTCGTACACCAGATGCGCGTCAATGATGAACTGCTCGGTCGATTTATCATTGCCGAAGAAATAACGGCCCGCTTCGGTTGAGCCGTCTGTCGGCGTGCTGCCAATATAGGCACTGCCGAATCCGTCATTCAAATTGCTGTAGCGGGCGTTGGAATGGAAGCTGAGGCCATTTCCGAAATCGTGGTCAAACAGGACGCTATATGTGTTGCGGTTCGTCTCGCTGAAATAATAATCTGGTTCGCCGAAGAATGTGTCCCGGTCGAAATCCGTAGAGAGCGGGTGGCCGCCGCTGCCGGGAACCCCGTCCTTGTCGAGATGATCGAAGACGAATGTCAGGCTTGTCGCGTCGGTCGGGCGCCAGGTCAGGCCGCCCATGATGAAGTTCTCGTCATCCTGCGAATAATCGTACTCGGCGTCCGACCGCTGGAACTTGCCGGTCAAACGGTAGGACAAGGTATCGTCCTCGGTAAAATTGTCGCCGAAATCGAAGCCGAGTTCTTTGTGCGCAAACGAGCCGCCGGTGCCATAGACTTCGCCGAAACGCTCCTTCTTCGGTGTTTTCGTGACATAGTTTACCGATCCGCCCGGCTCGGCTGCGCCGAAACCTGCGGAACTGGCGCCCTTCAGGATCTCGATACGTTCGAAGGCGTAGGGTTCTTCGCGGACACCCGCAAAGGTCCGGCCGATCGCCAGACCGTCGCGATAGGTGTATGGCGTAAAGCCGCGAATGTCGAAATAGTCATAGCGGTCGTCCGAGCCGTAGAAATCGGTGGTCACGCCAGCCGTGTACTGCACGACCTGCTCGACGGTATCGGCGGCGCGCTCCTGGATTTCCTTGGAGGTGATGACGGAGACCGAGGCGGGTGCCGTCAGGATATCCGTCGGGATCTTGCCGGCGCCGGTCGTTTCCGTGGCAACGATCGAGCGCGAGTCGTCATCCGTGTTCAGGACGCCCGCGCCAGACCCCGCCTGGACAGTGAGCGTTTCCAGCGCTGTGGCGCTGCCGTTGGCGTCCTGGGCAATCGAATAGACTGGTATCAGAGTGACAAGTGCCGTGCAGGCGAAAAGCAGCGCGTTGCGATGGCGGATCGGGGCCTGCCGTGACCGGGCGCCTGTTCTGTCGATGTCCATTTTCTTAAATCCAAACTGACGTGACTGCTGTTGATCGGCGGGGCCGACACGGTTTTCGGGCGCCGATAACCATCGCATCCGGCTGTCACAAGCGAAACAAGCCGCCCGCGTCGTGTCGGCTCAATGGCATCATCCCCGATGCATCTATTAACTGGAGTGATTGGATCCAGTATTGTACAATTCCCCGGTTTTGTAGGATCCCACGGAAATCTATGCGCGGTTTCCACATCGTTGTTGCTTTGCCGTTGACGCCGCGCATTGAAGCTGAGAGTTCAGGTCAACTTATAGTGTCGAATGGAGTATGGCGATGAGACTGTTCCGTCTCTGCGCACAGGTATTGGTAGCCTGTGTCTGGATTGTCACGCAGGGATCCGCGCTGGCCGCAGAAAGCGAGTCCTATCCGATCAGCATCAAGCATGCTTTCGGCACGACGGTCATTCAGAAGAAACCGGAGCGGATCGCAACCGTTGCCTGGGCGAACCATGAGGTGCCCTTGGCGCTCGGTATCATTCCTGTCGGCATGGCGCGCGCCAATTTTGGCGACGATGACGCAGATGGCATCCTGCCCTGGGTGACTGAGCGGCTGGACGAACTCAAGGGCGAGAGGCCGGTGCTGTTCGACGAGGGCGATGGCATCGATTTCGAGGCTGTGGCGGCGACCCGTCCGGACGTCATCCTTGCCTCCTATTCCGGCCTCAGCCAGGCCGATTACGACACGTTGAGCCAGATCGCCCCGGTCATTGCCTATCCGCAGGCACCATGGTCGACCGATTGGCGCGAGATGATCCGGTTCAACAGTGCTGGATTGGGCATGCGGGCAGAGGGCGATGCGCTGCTTGCCGACATCGAAGCCGACATCAAGAACACGCTGGACGGCCATCCCGAGCTGAAGGGCAAGTCGGCGATGTTCATCACCCATCTGAGCGCATCGGATCTCAGCATCATCAATTTCTACACTACCAACGACACGCGGGTGAAGTTCTTCGCCGATCTGGGGCTGACGTCTCCAAAGAGCGTCCTTGCGGCATCGCAAGCCGGAAAATTCGCGGGCTCGATCAGTGCCGAACAGATCGATGCGTTCGACGATGTCGATATTCTGGTGACATACGGCGACCAGACGCTTTTTGAGTCTTTGAGGACCAACCCGTTGACCGCGCATATGCCGGCGGTCGCGCATCAGTCTCTCGTCATGCTCGGCAACAATCCGGTCGGAAACGCGGCAAATCCGACGCCGCTTTCGATCAGATGGGTGCTGAAGGACTATGTGGCGCTTCTCAGCGAGGCGGCCAAGAAAGCGAAATGACCACTGGCATCCTCAAGACATCGGACCGCCGCTGGGTGTCCGCAACCCGGTCGAACCGGGTGAGAAGCCTTTGGCTGGCGGTGCTCATCGCGGTGCTGGCGCTCCTGCTCGCCCTATCGGTCACGGTCGGTACCCGCAACGTTGAATGGAGCGATATCGCTGCGGCTCTTGGCGGCACGCAGGACAATATCGGGCAAGCGGCGATTGCGCTGCGCATCCCGCGCACCGTGCTCGCCTTACTCGCGGGCGCCTCGCTGGGGCTTGCAGGCGCGATCATGCAGGGTGTTACCCGCAATCCGCTTGCCGATCCCGGCATTCTCGGCGTCAATATGGGCGCCTCTCTCGCTGTCGTCATCGGCGTCGCCTGGTTCGGAATGTCCTCGGCTCTTGCATATATCTGGACGGCGATCGCAGGCGCCGGGTGCACGGCTGTCTTCGTCTATGCGATTGGATCGCTTGGAAGAGGCGGCGCAACGCCGCTCAAGCTGGCCCTGGCAGGTGCCGCCGCCTCGATTGCCTTTGCGTCCCTTACCATCGCCGTTGTGCTGCCACGGGGCGATATTGCTGGTGGTATCCAGTCCTGGCAGATCGGCGGCGTCGGCGGCGCGACATACGGGCGGATTGTTCCGGTGCTGCCGTTTCTTGCCGTTGGGTTCGCGATCAGCCTTTTGTCTGCACGAAAGCTGAATTCCCTGGCTCTGGGCGACGAACTGGCCGCCGGTCTCGGTGAGCGGGTTGCCGTAGCGCGCGCGGTCGCCTCGCTCGGCGCCATCCTTCTGTGCGGCGCGACGACCGCCGTGTGCGGGCCGATCGGCTTTCTGGGACTGGTGGTGCCGCATCTTTGCCGGACGTTGATCGGCGTCGATCATCGCTGGCTGCTGCCGTTTTCCACTTTGGGCGGTGCTTGCCTGCTGCTCGGCGCCGATGTCCTCGGGCGGATCGCCGCCCGGCCTGGCGAGATCGATGTTGGGATCGTCACGGCGCTGATCGGGGCTCCGTTCTTCATCTGGATCGTCCGGCGCCAGCGGGTGGGGGAACTGTGAGCGTATTCTCACCGACAATCGACGTCCTTATCGCCAACCGCCGCCGCCGCGCGGGCAGGCACGCCGTCCTGCTCGCCGTGCTGTTTGCCCTCGTACTCGCCGTGTTCGGGATCACCCTTTCGGTGGGGCAATCGTTCGCGCCGCCCCTGGACGTCATCCGGTTGCTGCTCGGAGAAGACGTGCCCGGCACATCTTTTACCGTCGGCCAATTGCGCTTGCCGCGCGCTATCCTGTCGATTCTTGCCGGCATGTGTTTCGGGCTGGGCGGCGTTGCATTCCAGATCATGCTGCGCAATCCGCTGGCCAGCCCCGACATTATCGGCATTACCTCGGGCGCCGGAGCCGCCGCCGTATTCGCGATCGTCGTTCTGTCGATTACAGGGCCGATGGTCTCGATCCTCGCCGTTGCCGCAGGCCTGGGCGTCGCCGTGCTTGTCTACGGGCTGTCGTTCCGCAACGGTATTGCCGGAACACGCCTCATCCTCGTCGGGATCGGCGTATCGGCCATGCTGCAAAGCGTGATCGCCTACATCCTGTCGTCTGCGCCCGCATGGAGCCTGCAGGAGGCGATGCGCTGGCTGACAGGCAGCGTCAACGGCGCGCAGCTTTCGCAGGCGCTGCCGCTTCTTCTCGCTCTGGCTGTGTTCGGCGGGCTCTTGCTCAGCCGCACCCGCGATCTCGAAACATTGCAACTGGGTGACGATACCGCCGCCGCTCTCGGGGTCCGGGTCGCCAGAACCCGCATGCTAGTCATTGTCTCGGCCGTCGGCATGATCGCGACTGCAACGGCAGTCACCGGACCGATCGCCTTCGTGGCTTTCCTCTCCGGGCCGATTGCGGCGCGCATCGTGCGAAACAGTGGATCGCTGCTTCTGCCATCGGCGCTGGTCGGAGCCATTCTCGTGCTTGCCGGCGATTATGCCGGTCAGCTTCTCTTGCCGAGCCGCTATCCGGTCGGCGTGGTGACTGGCGCGCTGGGTGCGCCCTACCTGATTTTTCTGATCGTCCGCGTCAACCGGACAGGAGGCTCGTTGTGACTGTTCATTCCCTCGCCGCCAGCGGGCTTTCGGCTGGCTATGACGATCGGGAAATCCTGCGGGATCTCGACCTGACGATCCCTGCGGGAAAGATCACCGTGATCGTCGGCGCCAATGCCTGCGGTAAGTCCACGCTGCTGCGCACCATGTCGCGCCTGATTTCGCCCAAACAGGGACAGGTGCTCCTGGACGGCAAGTCCGTCCACCACACACCCTCGCGGGAACTTGCCAGGACATTGGGTCTGTTGCCGCAGTCACCAGTGGCGCCGGAAGGGATTGCCGTTGCCGATCTCGTCAGCCGCGGCAGGCACCCGCACCAGCGCCTGTTTTCCCGCTCGACGCGGCAGGACGACGAAGCCGTGTACAGCGCGCTTGCGGCCACCAAAACCTTCGATCTTGCCGAGCGGCCGGTCGATGAGCTTTCCGGGGGTCAGCGCCAGCGCGTCTGGATCGCCATGGCGCTCGCCCAAGGCACCGACATCCTGCTGCTCGACGAGCCGACGACCTTCCTGGACATCAATCACCAGATCGAGGTGCTCGATCTCCTGACGGATTTGAACCAGGCGCGCGGCACGACGGTGGTGATGGTTCTGCATGATCTCAATCTGGCAGCACGCTATGCGGATTATCTCGTCGCCATGGCGGACGGGCGCGTTCACGCCTTCGGCACGCCGGAAGATGTGCTGACGCAGGACATGGTCCGGCAGGTCTTCGGATTGGAAAGCCGCATCATGATCGATCCCATTTCCGCCCGGCCAATCATGTTGCCGATTGGCCGCCACCGGATGGCCAGCAATGCGCCCGCGACGGCGCAAAAGGAGACGCGCCTATGAATGCCATTCCATCATTCAAGCTCTCGGGTATCGCTATCCCCGCGAGTACCGATCATATGCTGGACGAAATCTGCGAGCATTTCATCGAGCATGCCGACGTCGAGCGAAACAATCATCTGGCGATTTTGCGGAGCAAGACCAGCATCGTCAGAATTCGTGCAGACAATGGGACATTGCTGATCGAGCTGGATTGTTCGACGCTGGAGGCACTTCAGGCGGCCCGTACTGATATCGCGGAGCATCTTTTTTACTTTGCCGGCGACGAGCCGCTGGAGTTGAACTGGACGCCGCTATCATCTTTGCCGGCCCTGCCGAATCTTCATGAGATAACAGTGGTTTCCGCTGAAAATGTAACCCCGAACATGCGCCGGGTTATCTTTTCCTGCGCCGATATCACGCCTTTTGCAGGTGGCGATATGCATGTCCGCCTGCTGGTTCCGCCGAATGGCAGGCCGCCGGTCTGGCCGGGCTTTCGCGAGGATGGGCGTATCGCATGGCCGGAAGGGCAAGACGAGCTCCTTGTTCGGGTCTACACGATCCGCGCCATCGATATCGAGCGCGGGGAAATCTGGATCGACTTCCTGCAGCATCCGATGCCTGGTATATCCACGCGGGGTGCTGACTTTGCACGCGACGCCCGGATCGGAGACAGGGCGGCGCTTCTAGGCCCAGGCGGCGGCTGTCTGCCGTCCGCACAGACCATCGTTTTGATCGGCGACGAAAGCGCACTGCCGGCCATCGCCCGTATCGCAGCCGAAGTCCCTGCGGGCACGCACATGCGCGCCATCATCGAAATCGAGAATGAGGCAGAGGAACAGCCGCTTCCGACACATGGGACGCTGGAGGTCAGCTGGCTGCACCGGTGTCATTATCCGGATCGCCAAGACCGTCTTCTCCTGTCGCAAGCCACAGCTGCTATTGCGTCCATCGATGAGGAAACGTTCGTCTGGGCGGCCTGCGAGAAGAACGACATCCGTGCCATCCGGTCTGTTCTCAAGGGCAGGCTGCATGACCACAGGAAAATGTACGTAGCGTGGTACTGGGAACGTAGCCTCAGGTAAGAACTGAAGATGCGCGTTTACTCCAGCGTGCACTACAGGACGTGGAAACCGTCTGGCTTGAGGTCGGAACGCTGGCAAAAGGTTGGAGCTCAAATTTGAGTTGGGCGAGGCAATGGGCTTGGACAGCCCCATCGATCTGCCAGAGCGGCAGGATGAAATGCAGTTAACAGGATCCGTGTCGCAAACGGCGACATTTTTGGCCTACTCCATCGCAACAGCCTCGGACCTCCGCTTAACGTTCCATTGCGTCCACCTTCGCGCGGTGGTCGGCGCGACGTGTCTATGGCTCGATATGGCTCAAGGCGATCAACTTGCCGAGTGACGACCGGCTTGAGTCGTTCATGCGTGGCTGCGGGCAACTGCAAATACTTCGACCATTAATCGCCAGGAGTTCGCGGAGCAGACTCGATGCGTTCTTGAAATAGATGCTCTTTACTTACAGTTCCTTTTTTTCAACTGTCGAAGCCGCCAGTTCGTTGACGCCGACCCCCAAAGCTCTTAGTAGGTCCGGCTCCCGCCGACCATTGACGTAATTCCCATACCGACGATCCCTCAGATTATTAAACCTATCTGCTATGCTCGCTCCATAAAACCTATTCCGTCTTTATCCGGCCAGTTGACGGCTGGTGTATATATCTATGGGATCTTGGAAACCCTTCAAACGATAGCTCCCTTCGAAATCGGTCGACGACTCCACTGCTTCGCTAAACAACCTGGGACATCAACAAGGGAAGCTTCAAGTCCCCGCAAGTACCTCGGATTCTGCTCAGCATGTTTACGTCGAGGCCGATAAGGGTGAAATCGAGACGACGGCCAGAGCCAATATTGCCATAACTGAATACACCATAATGGAGCGCGATCCCCAGGTCGACGCCGTGAAGGCTGGTTTTCGAAAGATCGTCGAGGATTTGGCAAGCGCTGCGCAAATCCGACCTACGCCGATGCCATCCTCGATCGCCTTGGACACAACGCACACCATATCGATCTGTCAGGGGAAAGCTTACGGCGAAATCAAACCTTTAAATCTTCACTCCTGACGATCAACGACTGACAACAATCAAGACCAGCAGGACCCCAGCCTCAAGGGGGCAAGAAATCATCCCGGAATCCCGGGGGCGCAATCATCTCGGAACAAAGGGGCGGCTTCATCAGAATCTGCAGCTGGTGTTGGATGACTGGGGAACCCATACCTTGAATGACCGCCAGCGCCTCGATTTACCGGAAATCTTCGAAAAGCGGTATCGCCGGAAATCTAGGCTGATCACGGTGTGCTCGCCGGACCGGGTCGTTGCCACCATCGTGGCGACATCTACCCGCCGGAAAACCGCTGACGCATGTAGGAAATTAGGGTCGGCATCTAAGTATCCGGGAGCGTCGGCGCAAATCCAGGCATGATCGCGCTCGCTTCTCCATCGGCTGGCGGCAACCCGAACAGCGTCACATTGACAATGTTCTGCGGATTCGGTGTGGCTATACTCAGCCGGAAGTCGAGCCTACCGAAAGGCTGGCGACCGCTTCTCTCGTTACAGGTGGCGGAGGCCGCCTGGTAGAGAGCATCGCCGGGACCTTGAGCGTTCGACGTAGCTCCGGCGACTGACTGGCTGTCTGCCGTCGCAACGGCAGGAGCTGTGCTCTCGAATTCCTGTGCGAGCGCCTAACCGCTGCGACTGCGCACAAGATCTAGCTCGCGCATGATGGGAGCGACATAGGTTGCAATCGCAGAAACATCGCTATCCACCAACAGTCTAAGATTACCCGTCACTTCGGCCATCGGACCGCGTGAGACACCTTGCAGTTCACGCCATCCGTTGCGGAGTTAAAACCTCAGGCTCTCCGCCGTCCACGGCACGGGAGCTTTCGATTCGGCATTGATGGCGTAGGCCTGCCAGCCCTCTGCCTCGCCGTCGCCAAATGATCGTCTGTGTTTTCCGCCCCGAGGACGTTGCGGGGCGATGACAGCTTCCGCAGTGGCCAAGCCCCTCAGCGCGATACCGCCCCCGTGCTGCAGGAACCCCGGCCTGGCTGCCCCCGCCGTTCGTGCGAAGGCGCTCGGCCCTTTCGGGAAGCGCCCTTCGCCGACCCGAAAACCTCCTATCACTACATAGTCTTTGCAGCAGGTAATTCCAACGGATGATGGGCCAAAGATGGGAATCTGAACGATCATCGAGTAAGATCCCCGGCGGATAAAGCGGCGTGTCAGACCGATCGACGGCTTCAGGGCTCTTTTTAGGATACGCGGGTCAACATTGGCTGGCGTCGAGATGATTCATATGGTGCAAGCCCAACTGCAAGACTCTGACAATGTCAAATTGCCGATCCCCAAACAGTTCGCAACCCTCGTTGCCACGATCTCGCAGCCTCGCGGGTACCAACATCCTGCAATAACCTCTGCTTCTCAAATGGCAAAATCGCCGAGCATATATATCATTCGTTAAATGGCGGCGTACCGACGCGCATGTTATAAAACTCTAATTCAGAGATTTGTGAGGAGCGAAACATTGTGACTGCGATGCTGACAGCCGTTGTAGTGGACAACTTCGAAAATAAAGCGCGGTCGTTGCTCTCTCTCGATCAGTGCCTTGACCTCGATAATGCGGTTGCGAACAACTTTTATTCGCAACATTTGAATAAATACATGCTCCAACTCTTCGATATTCTTGGTTTGAAGGATATGGATATCCGAGGCGCACAGGGCGTCGAAATCTGGCTGAACGATGGCAGGACTCTGCTCGATTTTTCCGCTGGTCTTGGAGTTCTGGGACTTGGTCACAATCACCCCCGCATTATCGAGGCCGAGCGCAAATGTCACGAGCGAAAGGTGATCGATTGCATCAAGATTGCGCCGCATAAATTGCAGGGCGCGCTTGCCTACAATCTATCCCAGTTCCTGCCCGAGCCGCTCAACGTCTCGTTCCTCGCCGTGTCTGGCGCGGAGGCGAACGAGGCGGCCATGAAACTGAGCGAACGCGTGCAGACACCAAACCGGAAGACCAAATTTCTCTGTATGCGGGGTGCGTTCCACGGCAAGACCCACGGGGCGCTGTCCCTAACTACGGCGACAGATGTGCAATCCGGATTCCTCCTGGGCGTGCCAAAGGAAAACGTCATCTACATCCAATATGGCGATATCAATGCCATGCGGGAAGCGATCAAGATTGAGACGGGTGGTCGCGGCGACAACTCCATCATTGCCGCGATGGTCGAAACGATCCGAGGCACCTCTTGCGAGATTCCTCCAGCAGGTTATCTGACCGACTTCGTTCAGCTCTGCCGGGACAACGACATCCTTTCCATCTTTGATGAAGTCAAAGTTGGCATGGGACGCAGCGGCAGGTTCTGCGCTTTCCAGCACGAGAATGTCGTTCCCGACATCGTGACCCTTGCAAAGACCTTGGGCGGTGGAAAGCGGGAGGTCGCTGCGATGGTGACCTCGCAGGCCTTGTTTGACCGCGCCTACGGCAACAAACAGGATTGCAATCTGCACAGTTCAAGCTTCAGCGGACTTGGAGAAAGCTGCGCAGTTGCGATCGAAACGCTGAATATTCTGCAGGATGAAAGACTGATCGAAAACGCCGAGAGGATGGGTGATTATCTGTCCAAGGGGCTTCATGCGCTGAAGGCAAAGCATCCGAAGCAGATTCTAGATGTGCGCGGACGAGGCATGTTTCAGGCGATCCGTTTGAATTTTCATCAGGAACTGGCCGAAAAACTAGTGGATGTCAGCAAAAATCCGCTGTTTCAGACCTACCAGACGGTATTGATTGGCGCCCTCGTCCGTGAGCTGTACGACCGCCACGCCATTCTGGTGCACTTCCAGCCGGGCGCACGCGACATCTTGCATTTCATGCCGCCTTTTATTGTGCGGGAAGAGCAGATCGACAAGCTCATCGCGGCGCTCGATGAAATCCTTTCCCGTGGCATCGGCGATGCGACCGTTCGTTTCGTTGCAAAAAACATTAAACGCGTCTTTCGTGACATCATTTGAACTGCGCCGACATCGTCTGAGATGGGGACCTGACCATGTATGCTCGCATCCTCGATTCGACAGATACCATACGTTCACCAGTCATTGATCTGAGCCGGCGACTTTACTGGCGCGGCGGGGCCTTCTTTGCCCTGTTGTCGGCCCTTCTGTTCATCATCAACACCCGCCACGGCATCGGAATATATCCAGACAGCGTACGCTACATGGGGATCAGCGAGCGCCCCTACGATGCACCGCTCTATCCATGGTTGCTAATGCTGGCTTCATTCACCGGAGCCGATCTCAATGACGGTGCAAAGGCGATCGGGTTGTTTTTCGTGTGTGCGAACACGGTTCTGATCTGGCATTTGCTGGTGCGCGCCACCCGCATTTATGTCTATGCCGCGGTTGGCACAGCGATCACCACTCTCTCCCCTCAGTTCGTAACATTTCATTCGATCGCGATGTCGGAGCCCCCGTTCCTGTTTTTCCTTCTGCTGACCGTGCTTGCTTTGCTTTTCTATCTGGAGACCGACGACAGAGCATGGTTGAAGGCAAGCGCTGTTGCACTCGGCCTTGCAACCCTTGCGCGGTTTACGGCTCCACCACTTGGTACGGCGATTGCGATATGCCTTCTTCTCGTTCCACGGCATGCGTTGGCACGCCGTTTCGGCGACGTGGCTGTTTTCGCGTTGGTGAGCGCAGCGATCTTCCTGTGCTGGGCGGTGATGAGCCACATTATGGTCGGCCGTTCTGTTGGCCGTGAGCTGGCATTCTACGGCAACATGGGAGCCAGGGAATGGATGACGAGCTTGACTGCACTAACGGCGTGGTTGCTGCCCGACCAAGTGCCGTTCGCAGCCCGTCTCGCCCTGCTTGGCACATTCTTTCTGGCTGTGGTCTGCATGATCGTCTTTCAGGCCCAGAAAATGCTGCAGCATGTGCGTGAGACCAAGGTCGTTGACGCCCTGCTGCCTACTCTTCTTGCACTTTTTTTCGTCTTCTACATGGGTTTCATGGTTCTCTCAACATCGGCCGAAGCGAATTTGTCCTTGACCGGGCGCTACGCTTTTCCGGCTTACGTGACGACTGTCCTTATGGTGACTATCGTTCTGGCTCATGTCAGAAACGAAAAGGGGTTGATGAAACTGCTCCATCATGGAGTTGTTTGCGTTGCCGTTCTGGTGCTCGGCAGCCATGTGGTCCGGACGTCTGTGCGATCGGCCGAGGCGTATCGCTTGGGGATCGGCTTTGCCAGCCTCGAATGGCAGAATTCCCCGATCGTCGAAGCGCTGCGACATCTGCCGGCGGATGCATCTATTTATAGCAATGGCGACGATCTTATCGCCTATGTGCTGCGCCGGAAAACCCACATTCTTCCTGAAGTGATCCGGCAGCGTACGGGCCTCGACGACCCGACCAATCCATTCGAGATGCAGTTGCAGACGTTGCGCAACAAACTCGCGGAGGAGCATTCCTATGTCGCGTTTTTAGACGCCTTTGACTGGCGCTTCTATCTCGTCACCGAGGCGGATCTGAAACAGCGCCTGTCACTCGTCAACGTCGCGACCGAGGCAGACGGCCGTATCTACACAATACCCAAAATGAACGACGAAAACTGAAGCCATGACGCAGCCGCCGCAAGAACCAGAGGGCAAGAACATGCAGGCTGACAATTGTAACCCATCTGCTGCCATCGCTCCACTCCGGGCGACGTTGAACGAATATTTGGCGATTGCCCGCTTCGACCATGCGAGCAAACACGTCTTCGTTCTGCCAGGGATAATTCTTGCCTATACTTTACTACAGCCGCCGCTGGACCACGCCGTAGCAGCAATCGTCCTCGGCTTCATAAGCGCGATTGCTATCGCTTCGGCGAACTATGTGATCAACGAATGGCTCGACCGCGAATTTGACGCCTTTCATCCGACCAAATACAAGCGCACCGCCGTGCGGTTGTCGCTGTCGCCCCATCTGGTTTATCTGGAGTACGCCGTGTTTGCAGTGACCGGCCTCTTGCTTGCTGCGACGGTCGGAACATCGTTTTTCTACACGTCCGTCCTCTTTCTTGTCTCTGGGTTAATCTACAACGTGAAGCCTGCTCGCTCGAAGGACGTACCGTATCTGGATGTGATTTCCGAGTCCGTGAACAATCCTATCCGATTGACGCTCGGTTGGACGATGCTTGATCAGGTGACACTCCCGCCCAGCAGCCTGCTTTTGGGCTACTGGGCCGCCGGCGCCTTCCTCATGGGAGCAAAGCGATTGTCGGAATACCGGGATATTTCCAGCAGCGCTGGCGTGGATTTGCTCCAGCGCTACCGTCGATCGTTCCGTTCCTATACGGCCGAGAGCCTGACGGTCTCCTGCTTACTTTACGCCATGATATCAGCATTCTTCATTGCCGTTTTCCTCACAAAGTACCGCCTTGAATACATAGTGGCATTGCCTTTCATTGCGATCCTGTTCGCATCCTATTTGTGGTTATCTCTATTGAAGGACTCGATCGCGCAACGGCCCGAACGGATGTTTCGGTCGCGCCGCCTTGTCGGGGCGCTGATACTGGCGATATCGTCGATCGTGGCAGTGTCATTCGTGGACCTGCCATGGCTCTATGACCTGTCCGAACCCAGCTTCAAACCCGTCGACACAAGATGAAGCAGCACAGCCAACCCGTCTTCTGGAACGACATCGATCTCGTCATCTTTGACCTTGACGGCACCCTCTATAATCAAAGGCGACTAAGGACATGCATGGCGCTGAATTTGCTGCATGTCTCCGTGAAGACGAGAAGCCTCAAAACTCTAAATGTACTGAGAATATACCGGCAATGCCGGGAAACATTGGCCGAAGGTGCATTGGTAGATTTCATGAATCGCCAGTTTGAAGACACGGCGATGCGATGCGGCTGTTCCGTGGTCGAGGTTCGTGAGGTTGTCGATGAATGGATCGAACAACGTCCGCTCATCTATCTCAGGGCTTGCCGCTATTCGGGGATCGAAGCGCTTTTCGACGCCCTCCACCGCTCGGGCCGGACGATTGCAGTGTTTTCGGATTATTCCGCCGCCGCAAAGCTCGAGGCCCTGTCGCTGAAGGCGGATCTGGTGGTCAGTGCGACCGACGGCGATGTGCAAAGGCTGAAGCCTGACCCGGCTGGCCTCTACAAGATACTCAACGCCACGGGTTTCGAAGCAAGCCGCTCACTGATGATCGGTGACCGCTTTGACCGCGACTGGGCGGCAGCAAACCGTGCAGGCATGCCGGCAATCATAAAATCGAGGCGCCGGGATCCCCGATGCGGAACCTTCCGATCCTATCAGGATACGCTGTTTCAGCCGGTGGTCCAGTCAGCGGATACCGGGGGAACGTTTGCCTTTCCCAGCTTTGAGAAATGCGTCCGCGCGATCGTGAATATCCTTCTCCGGCAGGAATTGCCGTCGGCGAGGCAGTCTGAAAACGTTGAATCCATCGTGACTTATGTGCTGGCGACACATGCTGGGATGCCTGACTACCTGCGTTTGGCGTTCCGTATCCTGACGGTCGTTTTCGATGCCTGGCCCTATCCGGCGACCGGAAAGCCATTCCACAGACTTAGCTCAGACCGCCGCGAAGATCAGGTAAATCGCTGGCGAAGCTCGCGGTTACAGATCCGGTCAGGACTTATTGCCTTCTACCGGACTTTTACGATTTTTGGTGTCTATTCCGAAATCTACGAGCAGGATGTCGAATGTGAAGGAAATCCTGAACATGACTGAGCCTGTTAGCAGAAAGATGAGTGCGGACATCGTGGTCATAGGGTCAGGTCCGGGCGGTGCAGTAACCGCAACGCTATGCGCTGAAGCGGGGGCGTCGGTGCTCCTGATCGAAGAGGGGCCAAATCTGTCGCTTCAGTCGGTTCCCCACTTCTCGAGAGAGGAAGTCCTTCGCAAATATCGAAATGCCGGCATTTGCATCGCCACCGGCCGGTCAAAGATCGCCTATGTCGAGGGACGTTGTGTAGGGGGCGGCAGCGAGGTCAACCGCGGTCTTTATCACCGGACACCAGAGTATGTACTCGATCTGTGGAAGACAGAATTCGAGGTCGAGGATTTGTCTCTCGACAAACTGAAGCCCCACTTCATCGCCTGCGAACGCACCGCGCAGGTCGAATATCTGCCTGGCGACAAACCGCTTGTATCGACACGACTCTACGACGGGGCCGCCCGTCTCGGTTGGCAGGCGATCGAGGCACCGCGGTTGTATCGATACGGCGGCATTGGAGCGCCTGGCCGCAAACAGTCAATGTCTGAGACTTTCGTTCCTCGATTTCTCCTGGCGGGTGGCCGCTTGATCGCCGACACGACTGCGAACCGCCTTACGCGTGCGAGCGGAAAATGGTTCGTGAAAGCCCAGCACGCGCCGACAGATGGCCGACCGCGACAACAGATAGAGATTTCCGCTGACCGCGTGTTCGTCGCCTGCGGCGCGGTCCAGACACCCGCTCTTTTGCGCCGCTCCGGTCTGAAAAAAAATATCGGCAACTCCCTGTATTTCCACCCGATGCTGAAGGTCGTTGCGCAGTTTGGCGAGGATGTAAATAAGCCGGGCGACCTCGATCCGGTTCATCAGATCCGGGAATTCGAGCCGGATTTCGGCATGGGTTGCTCCATCAGCAAACGGCCCATGCTGGGACTGGCAATGGCACACCATGCCGGCCATTTCGCTGAAATCGAGCAGCATTGGCGCCGGATGGGGATATACTATGTGCAGGCGGCTAGCGGCCGGGCGACGGTGCGCAACCTGCCTTTCTTCCGCGATCCTCTGGTTACCGTCCGGCAAAGTGAACAGCTCCTCAGGACGTTGGCCAATGGGTTGAAACGACTGGCCGAAGCGCTGTTTGCAGCAGGCGCAGTCGCTGTCTATCCTAGCATCCGGGGTTATCCGGTACTTCGCTCCATGATCGATGTCCGCAATCTTCCAGATATGTTTGGCGGGGAAGACGGCAGCATGACCTCAGTGCACGTCTTTTCTTCGTGCCCGATGGGGGAAAACGAGGCCGTATGCGCGACGGACTCTTTCGGACGCGTGCGCGGCGCGGATGGACTGTTTATCGCCGACGCGTCCCTCTTGTGTGGACCGACGATTGTTAACCCGCAGGGGACTGTCATGGCGGTTGCTCACCGCAACGCGACACATGCCATCGAAAACCGATTTCGCTGAGTGGCTGAAAAGTGCCGGTCCGTTCAAACCGAGGTATGAACCTTTCCCGAAGCATCTGGTCCCGGCGCCGCCGCGAACAATAGCCAGCCGACACCAAAAAGCGCAGTCGGCGCCCAAAGGATGAGGTGTGCCAGCAACACGACGGCTGCTGCGATCGATGTCTCGACTCCGGCTAGAGCAAAGGCTTGAAGCCCGAAAAATTCAAACGGGCCGAAATGTCCGGGAAGACTGGGTACCAGCGTCCCAAGTGTGCTGAAAGCAAAGGCGATGAACGGTTTCAGCAAGGCATCGATTGATCCGCCGAGGCTCAACCACACTCCGAGAAAGACGACACTTTCCAAAAGCCACAAGGCAAGGGACATGACCGTCAGCAGGGTGAGCCTGCGCCAAGAGCTGATTTGCGTGACTGCTTGCGCTGCAGAGCGTAACGCAGTGATCAACATGACGATCGGGCCGAATCTTATTCGGTGGAATAGTATTTCGAGGACGCGATATAGCAATGCCGGGACAAACAGCACCGCCAAACCGCAGGCAAGCGCGATGACGAGCAAAAGCTGGAAGTTCCACACCAGCGGGGGTGGAGCCGCCACGCCCACCAGCGCAAGTGCGATGCCGCCCAAAAGGACGATGGTGACGAGATCGAGGATACGTTCAACGATCATGGTGCCGATGACTGTCCCCGCCGGAATGGCGAACTGACGGCTGAACCACAAAATCCGAAAGCCATCGCCCACCCGCAAGGGTAGGACATCGCTCATGCCGAAACTGGCGACAAAGGGGCCGATTGTCAGTCGCAACGGAAAGTGGCGGCCACTTGTGGACTGAAGCATCATCCAGAACCGGACTGCCCTCAGGAGGAAGTCCACCACAAAGGCGAGGATGGCGAACAAGAGCGGCGCGACGGTCGCCCCGCTAAGCAGGGAGCCGACTTCGCCGAAGCTGACGTTGCGCATGGCAAGATAGACAAACGTCCCCCCGACGATCAACCCCAGGCCGACCCGAGAAATTCTGGCGACGCAGCCCCTTGTTACATCGGTTTGATCAACCATTTTGGGTGGCCGTATATTGCACATGGAGCGCGGCAAGCGTTGTTCGATTGGTGATCTCCAGCTTCCGGTAGATATTGTGCAGATGGATGCTGATCGTTCCTTCAGTCGTTCCCAGTTTCTGTGCAATCGCCCTGTTGGACAATCCTCCGCAGATCAACACCGCAACCTCGCGTTCGCGTGTGGTCAGCTGGTTGAGTTTTTGAGGACCATCGGACGGCCCCGCGCTGGTGGCTCTCGCCACGAGCTCCGGGGGCAGCCATTTCGCTCCACCTGCGACCTGCCGCATGCAGTCCAGAAGTGCTTCGGGGGCATATTCCTTCAAGAGGATGCCCCATGCTCCGATGGATATTGCGTCTGCGATCTGGCGGCCCGTCAGCGTCGCGGCGAGGAAGATTACCTTTACTGGCCGCCGCTCTGCAAAGATGGTCCGCTGAATATCCAGTCCACCGACATCCGGCATGGAAACGTCGAGCACGGCCAAATCGGGCCGGAGATCGCAAATGAGCGACAGCGCCTGCGCCCCGCTCGCCGTCGCCGCCAGAACTTTAAAATCCGGGGCCGCATTTAAGAGACCCTGCAATCCACGGAGCAGCAAAGGGTGATCGTCGGCGAGCACCACGGAATACATCAGCGGACTTCCAGTTTCAAAGGCAATGCAATGCGTATGCTCAGTCCGGGCGAGGCGCGTCGGAACGTCAGCTTACCCTTGAGTTCATTGACGCGCGCGGACAGCGACAGGGGCCGTTTCGGTTCGACATCATTTCCGATCCCCGAGCCGTTGTCGGAGATTTCGAGTTCCAGTTCGCCATCGCCTCGAACGAGCTTAATCCGCACTTGCGTCGCTGTGCCGTGGCGGACAGCGTTGGCCGTGGCCTCCGACACAAGCTGCATGATTTCATGCAGCATCGATTGAGGAACGTCCATGTTCGGGGGGACAAGGGAAATCTCGATCTGGCAATCCCATTGCTGCTGCAAAAGCTTGATCAAACCCGGCAGCGTCTGGTACAGCGGCGCTTCGCCATATTTGCCGACAGATCGCTGGTCCTCGACATAAATCCGAATCCGCTGTTGCAGCTCGAAGACAAGCGTATTGACATCGACCACATTCGCTCTGATTTTGTCAGGAACAGATTTGGTGATGAGTTTCAGCTTCAAGCTCGCCGCGGTAAGATCCTGTAGGATGCTGTCATGCAGGTCGCGCGCGAGCCGCACGCGTTCTTCTGATCGCGCCGCTTCGGTTGTTTGCTGCATCAGCGCTAGGCGCTCAAGTTCCGATCTGAACCTCATCGCGATGATTTCGGTGAGCGAACTGCATTCGTCGGGACGGCAGGCCGGATCGATGACAAAAACCCTTCCTCGATACCGGATGCTGGAGAACACCGCGGAGCATATATATGTATGCGGTTTGCGAACTTCCCCCGCCAGCTCCGGCAAATCACATAGAATGGCAGCAACTTCTTCCGCGCTGACAGCGGATACACCCCCGCTGGCGGGATCGGGCAACGGCTCCGGGTCATGCTGTTCCCAGAAAGCCGTGTCCTGAATGTCAATCAGCCGCAAATTTCCTTTCAGCCAATAGGCGACAGTGCCAATGTCCTCCTCTTGATCTCGCCAGACGACCATCAAGCTCGGAGCCCCCAGCACTTCGGCCGCGTGTTCGAAAAGGCCGCCCAGCCATGACGCGCGATCGCCTGTAATGGCATCGAACGGCCAGTCGGCAAGCTGCGTCAGACGCTGGCGGTGGTGCTCGCGATAAACGCCAAAATAGCCGAGCATCACGGCCGCTACCATGAAATAGGTCGAACGCATGATGAACACGTTGAGTTCGGAATCACCGTCCTCCAGATCAGGCAGACCGACGATGATAAGAACGGTTTGCAGAATGAGCGCGCTGAGTACCGCTCCCCTCAAACCCCAGCGCATGGTCATCGCCAGCGGGATGAACGGCAGGAAGGAAAAAAACGGGCTGGTCAGTTCGTTTGTCAAAAGAGCCAGCCAGCCAACTACCGCAGCATCGACGATGTGTACGATGAGGTGGACCGGGCTGTCGAGGGATTTGCGCAACGGAAAGAGGACCAGCAATATGGAAAAGACGGCATAAAGGCCAAGGGTCACCTGCAATTCATCCAGAAATGCTGCGGGTTGGGTTGGATCGAGATAGACGGCCAGAACCGCGAACAGCGCAGTGACGAGGCGGCCGACACTGATTAGCCATTCGGGATTCGCTGCCAGCAGAAAATTTCTGGTCGATTTGCCGACCGGGTTCATGGGATCGACGCCAAACCCGGCACGCTTTAATTGGGCAACTAGGCCAAAATCCAGACTTGCCATGCGAAACTCCCTTTTAGAAGCACCGTAGCAACCGCGGCCGTCGGCTGAAATTGTTTAAGTATGTCTGCGATGCTATGCCTCGACAGCCATATCAATGAATGGGGTAAGTTCAACCGTAGCTGTGAAAACGCAAAACGGAATTGGGGAAATTTCATTCCTGCCCCCCCCCGACTTCAGTAAACCCAATGCCGTGATTATTGACTACACGAGCAATTTTGACCGCTGTCAATATATCAAATCCAATATATTCCGGAGAATTTACTTTTTGCTTTCGTTCGGGGATGCAGTACTTGGATGCGCGCGACGGATTCGCGCAGCATCATGAGATTACTCTGCTGCCAGCGGCCAAGGAAGCGGGGCACGATGTCATACGGGTTAGCAGATGAGGTTCTGGTGTTTTTGTGATGATCCCTGGGCGCTATAGGCCGGTCAGATATACCGCTGCCGGCGTTGCAGGGCGTTGTCAGTCAGCGAGAAGAACTCGACAAGCCCCCGCGCCATCAAACTCACCCCTGCGACAAGCCCGGCCATCATTGTCATGCCAACAATTGTACCTAGAGAGTTGGACAGCTTCACTGATAATGAATTCTGTGGCTTTTGAACCTCCGCGACTTTCTCGGTGAGATAGGCGACATAGGCGGTGAGACGACGGACCTCTTCAGTGGCAGAGAGGCCAGCACCGCTCTTGTTAGGCTGGGATGCAAAACTGTCTCCAGTCCTTGGGGCACTGTAACGTTAACCGGGCGTCGGGCGAAATGTGGGATCTGGCGGTTGACCAGACGTTGGGAGATCTTTGGAGATGGGAAGACTGCAGGCGCTTCGACGGCAGGCGATCTAACATGGATGAAACCATCAACGTCACGCAGCTTCTCGATGGCGAGGAAATACCGCAAGGACTGCCGACGGAAGTGTCGGAGTACCTGACGGCAATCCAGTCGGCGCGGGGCCGCGTCGTTTTCTTTGCGTGCCGGGGCGGCGCCATTGTCGGTTTGCTCGTCGGGCGCCGGCGGCGCACAACCACGATGCTGCGGATCGCCTATTTCTGGATCGATGCCGACGAGATCGACACCAACGCTGTCGGCCGGGAACTGGTATCGGTATTGGGGCAGTTGTCACTCGACAGCGATATTCTGACCTGGCGCATTGCCGCGGACACAAGCGAAAAAGATATCCCCGCAAGCTTGAGGGCGTTTACAGGCATTGCTGCCGTGCGGCCAGGCGCGACATATTCCGAGCGCCGGTTGAGGAATAACGAGGCCACTGCGAATTCGACGACGCCGATTTATGCTCAAACGACCGGTTTCACTTGCGGGTCTGCCTCGCTGATGATGGCATTTGCCGGCCTCAACCCTTCTGCCGGCATGGATCGTCTTCTGGAACTAGCGATGTGGCGGGAAGCGACGACGGTGGTGTCGATGGATGGCCCCGGCGGTTGCGATCCCTACGGGCTGGCTCTTGCGGCGGCATCGCGCAATTATCCGGTGAAGGTGTTCATGAGCACGCCCGAGGCGATCCTGATCGATCGCGGCAACACGCAACCCAAGCGTGATCTGATGAAGTTCGTCGAGGCCGACTTCAAGAGCCGTGTTCTCGCCGCCGGTATCACGGTTTAGGACCGCGCCTTTACCATCCCCGAACTGCGGGACGCTGTTACTGCCGGTTCTATCGCCGTAGTTCTGATCGATCAAATGGAGACCCATGGCCGGACGGCACCGCATTGGATTGTGGCGCATGCGGTAAGTGAAGATCATTTCCTCGTCGACGACCCATGGTTCGAAGCCGATGCACTCGAGAGCGCCGCCGATGTCGTCGATCTGCCGATACGTCACGCCATGTTCGAGCGCATGGCCTGGTACGGAGAACCGCCTTATCGCGCAGCTCTGATCATAGATCGCAACGTGCCCTGATGCCACGCGGTCCACGGCGACCCGCTGGGAGCGGCAGGCTCCCGTCTCCGTAACCCTAAAATAAGGGCGGCCAAAAAGTGTTTTGGGCCTGCGGCCAAAACAAGCAAGAAATTGATCTGCATCAACAGATCTTTGTCGGAGTAGAAGTATCTGGTTCACTCACAAGAGATCGGTGGGATCGCGGCATATGTTCCATAAGACCTGTGAGAGAAGGACGGCGAATCCGCCGGGATATGAAATGAGTGGTTTCAATCACAACAGCGGTTCGCTGGTGGAAGCCTTTAGGCAGCGAGACTCTGATGCACAACCGCAATCACTAACACCGTAGGTTGGTAGTCCGCGACCACACCAACAAACGCACTCCTGTTCTTTACCTCTTCCGCACCCATGGTCGGAGGCGTGGCCGTGGAAGATGGTCTTTGCACAATTTCAACAGCGTGAACCTCGTGAATCATCACAGCGAGTTCTGCTGACGGTCAATCCCGAACTCCAATCATTTACCATTGCTACTCGTTGCGGGAACTTGTTCTTACCCCATCCGCTCTGACGCAAAGGATCCCGGGCTCGCCGGAAACACCACGGTGCGGTTGCCGTTGATGAAGGTGCGGTGGTGGATATGGGCGTGCACGGCCCGTGCCAGAACCTGGCTTTCGACATCGCGGCCGATCGAGACGTAGTCCTCGGCCGACTGTGCATGCGTGATGCGGGCAATGTCCTGCTCGATGATCGGACCCTCGTCGAGATCGGCGGTAACGTAATGCGCCGTCGCGCCGATCAGCTTGACGCCGCGCTCGTAGGCCTGCTTGTAGGGATTGGCACCCTTGAACGACGGCAGGAACGAGTGGTGGATGTTGATGATCTTGCCCGACATCTTCTGGCACATCTGGTCCGACAGGATCTGCATGTAGCGGGCAAGCACGATCAGTTCGGTGCCGGTCTGCTCGACCACGTCCATGATCCGCGCTTCGGCCTGCGGCTTGTTGGCCTTGGTCACTGGTTGGAGACGACGCCGACGATCTCGATCGGCAGCGCGCCGATCTTCCAGCGGTAGAGCAGGTCGTTCAAGCAATGGCCGAAGCGCGACACCATCAGCAGCACCTTCATCCGGTGCTCTGAATCAAGGATATCGGCCTCCATGCCAAAGCGCGTCTTTACCGCCTCAAAGCCGGCCTTCAGCTTGTCGAGCGTCGCACCTTCCTGGCTGATGAAGGTCAGGCGCATGAAGAACAGGCCGGTTTCCATGTCGTCGAACTGCGAGCTGTCGGTGATGTAACAGCCTTCGTCGGCCAGATAACCGGTGATCGCCGCGACGATGCCGCGGGTGGATTTGCACGATACTGTCAGAACGAAGTTGGTCAATCTGATTTCACTTTCGAAGGATGATGAGGAGCTGTTCGTTTCGGCGTATCAGGGTCTGACACGGTTCGTTGAATGGACGGCCGTCCCCGCAGCCGAAGTCGTTGCAGGGACGGCGCATTATGATGGTGACTCGTGAAAGCCGATCGCAGCTAGCTTAAAAACCAGGCAGTTATGCCGTGATGGCATTGAGCATTTCTTCGCCCGTGATGGTCCGCTCAACTTCATCAATCGTCGTTTTTTTCGGATCAATGTCGTCTGCCACGACCTTGCCCCCCCGCATAACGATGATGCGATCGACGACCTGGAATACGTGGTGGATGTTGTGAGCGATAAAAATGCAGGAGTGTCCTGTGTCACGGGCTTCTCGCACAAATCGCAATACACCTTGGGTTTCTGCGACCCCCAGGTTGTTTGTCGGCTCATCAAGAATGATGAGATCGCTGTCAAATTGCATGGCGCGCGCGATTGCGACCGCCTGCCGCTCGCCGCCAGATAGAGACGAGATCGCCGTCTCAGGCGGGATGTCTTTCGTGATGCCAACCCGCTTTAACAGTTCGCGTGCCGATGCGTTCATCGCTTCCTGATCGAGCCTGTTTAGAAACCCGTTGCCCTTGACGGGTTCACGTCCCAGGAAAAGATTACGGGCGATCGAAAGCTGCGGTACTAGAGCAGAGTCCTGGAAAATCGTCTCGATACCGTTCGCGATGGCATCAGCCGTGCTTGTGAGCTCCACCTTGCGGCCCTTGATCAGGATGTCGCCGCTGGTCAGCGGTACGGCTCCGGAAAGAACTTTGATCAGGGTGGATTTGCCTGCACCGTTGTCGCCCAGCAGACCAACGACTTCGTGCGTCTTAACCGTCAGACTGACGTCGCGCAGGGCATGAATCCGACCGTAAAACTTGTTGATTTTCTCCATGCGGATGAGATCTTCGGCCATCTTTTATACTCCCGCGTTGTGTCGGCGTTCGAGCCACGAGTGCAGCGCCATCATTCCCAAAATGATCGCCCCGATGAAGATGTTGTAGGCAAGACCCGGTACTCCGACCATGACGATGCCGTTGCGCATAACGCGCAGGATGAAGATACCGAGAACTGTTCCGATGATTGTCCCGCGGCCGCCTGTCAGCACTGTGCCGCCGATAACCACCATTGCGATGACTTCGAGTTCGTAGCCAGTTCCGCTGTTAGGGTTGGCCGCCGAGGTGCGAATTGAACTAATAATGCCTGCCAGAGACGCCATCGCGGATGAAGCCATGAACAAGTAAATCTTGGTGCGGCTGACATGCACACCGCGGGCGCGTGCTGCATTTGGATTCCCACCCGATGCCTGGATCCAGTTGCCCGCTTTCGATTTGGTGAGAATGTAATGTGCAACAAATGCGGCCAGCGCGAACCAGATGACTGACATGTACATCCGGAAGCTCCCAATGAAAAAGCTTCCTGCCAACAAATCGGCAAACCAGTTGCCTTCTGCTGTCCATGTCCGTTGTGGAAAACCATCGGTGACATAGAGGGCGGTACCCCGGACGACCAGGAGCATGCCGAGTGTGACAAGAAAGGACGGGATATTGAGCTTGGTGACGAACCAACCGTTGATGAAGCCAATGAACAGGCTGAATGCGATCGCGACCAGAAAGGCAACGCCGAGCGGCATCACTTCGCTGTTGAAAAGGGTCCACATCAGGACGGCTGAAAATCCGAACACGGATCCAACTGACAGGTCGAATTCCCCGGCAGTCATCAGCAAGGTCATAGCCAAGGCGATCAAGCCGAGTTCAACGGTAAATGAGAGTGTGTTGCTGATGTTTGGAAGCGAAAGAAAATCTGAATTGAAGGACCAAAAGATCACTAGCTCGAGCACCAAAAGGACGAGCGGACCGAATTCCGGCTTCGAGACGAAGCTTTGCAAAAAAGTGCGTTGTTGCATGATGTTCACCGATTGGGGTGGGCCACCCGGAAGAACCGGGTGGCGCAGCCTGCCTGAGTTCGAAAGAGGTCACTTGCCCGACAGGATCTTGTCGTAAAACTCGGCCTTGTCCTTTTCGTACAGAGCACCGGTGATGATGTTGAAGCCCGGTGGGATCTTGCTCGCGGCCATGGCGGCCATCGACAATGCCATGTAGCTGGTCGCCTGTGGATCCTGCCATTGTGCAGCGTTTACGTAGCCGTTGAGCACTTCCTGAGTGGTGTCCGTTGAATTGCCCCAGCCTACAACAGGAATCTCTCCAGCCTTGACGCCGACTTGTTCGAACACGCGCTTGATGCTGCCATTTACCAGATCGCCAAGACCGATGATTGCCTTGATCTTCGAACGGTTTGCCGTCAGGTAGTCCGACATGCGCGTGATAATTTCGGCCTGATCCAGCGTCGCGTCGGTGACTTCCCAAGTAATGTTCAAAGGCTTGAACACGCTCGCGATGCCTTCCTCTTCCTGCACGCCATACGTGGCACCTGGAACTTCAACTGGCATCCAGACGAAATCTCCTGACTTCACAAGCTTCTTGTCGACCAGGTACTGTGCCCAATTTTTGCCAAAAGTCTTGTTGTCGCCGCCGACGTAGGCGTCGAAGTTTGCCTGAGGATCGGGTGTATTGAAGTTGATGATCGGAATACCCTTCGCTTTGGCCTCCTTGACCACTTCAACCAACGATCCCGGATCGGGGCTGGTCGTCGCAATGCCAGCCGCACCTGCCGAAATGGCTGCCCGGATCGCTTCCTGATGGGCGGGCACGTCCCCGTTCTGAAAGGATGTGTTGACCGTATTGCCCGTATCCGCAGCCCATTGTTTTGCGCCTGCAAGGAAGTAGGTCCAGACCGGATCCGCCGGTGAGCCATGCGATACCCAATAATAGGTTTTACCTTCAGCGTGGGCGGTCGAGACGAAACCCGCTCCAGCAGCGAGGACCGCAGCTGATAGCAACGTGATTGCTTTCTTGAACATTTGAATTCTCCTCCCATGGCCCGCTAACTCAACGGGCAACCTCTTGAGTTGGCCTCCTGAGCCAACATCAAAATGATTTCTTTTAAACATCATTTTGATGCTTTGCAACTAACGACAGGTTTGCGTCGCTGTCAAGTGGATTTCCGGATTGGCACCTTATTCCTCAACGGCGGGAGGGGCACCTGAGGAGCAACTCCTCAACATGAGGTGCTGTTTCGATCGTATTCAAAGAAGCGACAATCAAACGGTATCGTGCATCTTCCCCCGTCCACGTCGCTTATGATCAATACGCCATCGGCAAGTGAGATTTCTGACACGCGTGTCCATCCACTCGGTACTTCGATTGCTCCAAAAGCGTAGCGGATCTTCGTGGTGCGGCCTGGGGCGAGATCAAGGCCCAGCGCCACGTTTACGTCACTCGTGTGCGCGTCTGGAAGATGGAAACTGATCGCTGCCTCTTCGATTCCAAGCACCGCCGTATGCCGTCCGGACCACGGTGGATAAGCACGGCCACCATTGCTCATCCATAACACGGTATGCGGAAGGACAAGGGCGTCCTTGACGGAGAAGAAAATGAAGCCGTCCTTGGCGGCAAGTGCCGCCGACCACCCGAATGATGCGCCTTGCTTTTCCGTCAGCACGACGACGTCTTCATGCCCTGTTTCGAAGGGATAATGGGACGCGTCCGCCAAACTTCCATCTGACTTTGCTATCGACGACAAAGAGTCGAACGTTTGCGGGTACGCCAAAACTGAACGGCCTCGGAAGGGATCCGGTTCAGGGGGCGAAGGGCCTGTACTGCCGAACGTCTTGTCCGAGAAGCTAAGGTTTGCACCGCCAGGAACATGGAGCATCGCGTGATGGGCAATCGGGATGTTCCCCGTTCCTCCCGTGATCGTGTGTGTCTGGTATACGACGGGGTGACCGGGGTGCAGCCTTATCTCTTTTGTGGCTAGCCCTCCTTGAACGTTCTGGCGCAAATTGTAGAGACCCACGGCAGCTTGCTGAGCATCATCCGACGCATCCCAGTCACCGTTTGCGGTCCAGCCGTGAAGCGGAACTTCCGCCGAGGGCAATGCAAAGGGCGCGCAGAAGAAGTCGCCAGCCAGCTTGCGCTCGATGAGAGGGATGCCAGTATCCAACTGCTCATTATCTCGGACCCAAGGTGCCTTGTGAAGGGGGCTGATCTGTCTGCCGCCATGTTCGAAGATGACTTCGTCTACGACGCCGCCTTCCGGATCAAAAACGACACGGACGACGTCGGTTTCTATGATATCCATACTCTGCCTCTCAAGGATTTCAGTCGTCGGCTGGAATGTTCTCGCTGAACACGGACTGGATGCGGATCGTCGCCGCGGAGACCGGCGTTTCCCCTCGCGTGGAACGCACGAGGCGGTCGATCGCCTCACGGGCTTCGACCCCGGCGTTTTGATCGATAACAGCGTCCATGACGCCACTAAGGAGATACTGGCGGGTATCGTCGGTAAGATCGTGCCCAATGAACACGACAGACTTTTCCCGACCCGCTTCCTTGAGGGCGCGCACGATACCTTCGTGGCCAGCGCCGATACAGTACACACCAACGAGCTCAGGCTGTTCCTTCAAGAGCATCTGGACTTCTTTGTAGGCTTTTTCCGCATTTTCCCGAACTTCGCGGACCGCTATAATCTCGAGCAAGGGGAACCGCTCATCCAGTACGTGCCTGAAGCCCATCTCCCGTTCCTCGTGACCGCGATAGGCCAGCGCTCCCGCGATCAGCGCAATTTTTCCCTTTGACCCCGGCATGAAGCGGCCGATGAGGTAACCTGCAAGACGTCCGGCGGCCCGGTTGTCGATTCCGACATAGCTGACGCGACCAACATGGCTGATATCGGAGACCAGGGTTAGAACCGATATTCCTGCGCCAATGCACTGGCGCACGGCTTCGCGTACGGCCGGACTGTCCAGGCCGATGAGACCAACACCCTGACAGGACTGCCGCAAACGCCCCAGTTTTTCGGCGACCTCCTCCGGCTCGATCCCGTTCAATCTGTGGATCGCGACATCGACGTCCGTACGGAGGGCAGCCTGGCGTTCAAGGTGTCGCACAAGATCTGCGATGAAAGGGTTTGTGCCTCCCGGAAGAATGAAATCCAGGGGGATTTTGCCAGAGTCTGACCCTTCGACCTGGTCGTCTGACAGCGAGGCGACGATGGATGCGACATGCGCACGCGTGTGCTCCTGGACGCCTGGCCTGTTGTTGAGGACGCGGTCCACCGTCGCCTTCGAGACGCCAGCGAGCCGCGCAATTTCGTCCACCTTCGGTCTTGCTTTCATCACTTTCTTTCCCCGCCTACGCTTTTTTCATCACGCAACTTAGGCGCCACTAACATCACGGTCAACGATGAAACCTCAATTTGAGTTCTATCGATGTGTCTGTGAGTGTGATGACGTTCTCCGCTCGGTCGCCTATCCCCAAATTTGGTTGACATCGCCGTATAAATCCTATTAACCTCAAATTGAAGCATCAAAATGATGCGATCTACTCAATTTCCAAGCCGATCGGGTAAGAGATCACTATAGGATTCGCTATGCCAGCAACTGCACGAGACTACAGCCTGATCGGACGAGACGCGCGATTGGCCGAAGAAAATGGCTTCGCGGCTGCAGAATGGTATTCGTGTTCCATCCCTCGAAAGGAATTGAAGGAACTGATGAAAAGAAGCGACGGTCCGGCCTTGCGAGACACGGCCCTCTGGGTCTCATGTCTTGTTTTGTCAGCGGCCGGCGGCGTGTTTTTTTGGGGTACGTGGTGGGCCGTGCCATTTTTCGTCGTCTACGGCGTTCTCTACGGCTCATCAAGCGACAGCCGATGGCACGAGACAGGCCATGGTACCGCGTTCAAGACGCGGTGGATGAATGATATCCTTTATTACGTCGCCAGTTTCATGATCTTGCGGGAACCGACGGTCTGGCGCTGGAGCCATACGCGCCACCACACCGACACGATCATTGTGGGGCGGGATCCGGAGATTGCGGTGCCCCGTCCGCCCGATGGAATAGGGCTCATCCTTAACATCTTCGCGTTGAAGAGCACCTGTCACACTCTCAAGGGTCTTTTTCTACACGCAAGTGGGCGGCTGACAAAGGAAGAGGAGACGTTTATTCCGGAGATGGAGCGCCAAAAGGTGTACCTCGTTGCGCGGATTTACCTGCTGATCTTTGCCATCGTCGCAGTAGCGAGTTTCCAGCTGCAGACCATCCTGCCGGCGATGCTGATTGGGCTGCCGACCCTCTACGGAGGATTCATGGCGATCTTCTTCGGACTAACCCAGCATACGGGGCTTGCAGAAGATGTGCTCGATCACCGCTTGAACACCCGTACCGTCTACATGAACCCGATCTTCCGCTTTCTCTACTGGAACATGAATTATCATATCGAGCACCACATGTTCCCGATGGTGCCATACCATGCGTTGCCCCGTCTTCATGCTCTCGTAAAGGACGACTGCCCGCCGCCCTATCCGAGCACACTGGCGGCGTATCGCGAGATCATTCCGACTGTGTTGAAGCAGATGCGAGACCCGTCCTATTTCGTGGTGCGCAGGCTCCCTGGCGGCACAACAGCAGCGCCTTACAACCATGGCTCAATCATCAAGATCGCAGAACGAAACACGGGGAGGGCGTCATGATCGCAAACTGGATCGATGCCTGTGCTGCAGGCGATATTGAAAACGAAGATGTCATTCGGTTCGATCATGAAGGACAAACGTTTGCGATCTATCGGACCGAGGACGACCGATATTTCGCCACTGCCGGGCTCTGCACCCATGAAGCCGTGCACCTATCGAGTGGCCTCGTCATGGGTACAATCATCGAATGCCCAAAACACAATGGGCGTTTCGACTTTACGTCCGGCAAGGCCAAGGGCGCGCCTGTTTGCGTCGATCTGCGCACGTTTCCGGTGAAGGTCGAAGATGACCGCGTTTATGTGCAGATCGACGCATGACAAACGAAACTGCAACGGGACAAATCATCATTGTTGGTGCGGGCGAGTGTGGCGGACGAGCCGCCGTGGCGCTTCGTGAGCGCGGATGGAAAGGAAAGGTTACAGTCGTCGGTGAGGAAACGTTGCCCCCTTACGAGCGGCCCCAGCTTTCCAAAGGATTCCTAACAAAGAAGGTCGAGACCTCGACTTTTGGCAATGCGGACTCAACGAAATTCGGGCCGCTGGAGATAGAGCATCTCGTCAACGTGAAGGTCGAGTCGCTCGACAGGGCGGCCCACAGCCTATCTTTGGCAGATGGCCGACATCTTTCCTACGATCGCCTGCTGCTCGCGACGGGCGCCTCCGCGCGGCGTCCGTCTATACCCGGTGGTGAAATGGCGTTGTGCCTGCGCACAAGCGCGGACGCCGAGAATATCAGAACCCGGCTGCACCCTGGGAGAAAGGTTGTCATCATCGGCGGGGGGCTGATTGGACTTGAGGTTGCCGCAAGCGCGACAATACAGGGATGTTCTGTCACCCTCATCGAGCGCAATGACAAGGTTCTGTCCCGGTGTGCACCTATATCGATCGCAGGCATCGTCGAGGCAAGACACCGCGCTGAGGGGGTGAGGTTTATCTTCGGAACCGGAGTAAAGTCGATTGAAGATCGGACTGACGGGCTTTTAGTCTCAACCACCGCCGGTTTGACACTGGATGCCGACGTTGTCATCGCAGGAATTGGCGCGCTCCCAAACGTTGCGCTAGCGAAGGCTGCCGGACTCGCAGTTGACAACGGCATTTCGACAAATGAGTTTTTACAGACGTCAGATCCTGACATCTATGCCGCCGGAGACTGCGCGTCGACGGTTCATCCCCTGCTTGACGGGGTTCGTTTGCGCCTCGAATCCTGGCGCAGCGCTCTTGAGCAAGGCGAAAGGGCTGCACGCAACATACTAGGCGAAGACGTCAGGCAGGGGACGTTGCCATGGTTCTGGTCGGATCAGTTCGAACTTTGCCTACAGGTGGTGGGCCTCCCACAAACAGGAGGCACGACTATCGAGCGCTGGCTTAGCCCAGACGCTTTGCTTAATTTTCATCTTGATGGAGAAGGTAGACTTGTGGCGGCAAGCGCGGTTGGACAGCTAAATTTAATCGCGAAAGATATTCGCGTCGCGGAAATGCTGATCGCTCGAAGAGCGCGACCTGACCCGCGATTGTTGGCCGAACCAACCTATCGCCTCAAAACTCTACTCGCTGCTTAGGATTATAGAATGATATCGACCCAGCCTACCGTCGCCGACTTGCTTTCTCTGAAGGGAAAACGCCAACTTACGAAGCTTCGCGTTGAGACGCTTGAGGAGGCGGCTGCCGCCAGCCTCGCCGACATCGACATGCTTTCCGTTCCGCCTGAACTTTTGGAGCAACCGGGGTTTCGGGATGCCTGTCCGCGACCGTTCGTCGTCGGGGGCCTGGAACCCGGCGCTTACATTACTGAGGAGGATTACCTCCGAGTGGCGTTCCGGCTGCTCAAGGCCGGTGCGAACGCCGTTTACTGCGGAGCCAGCCTTGGTATCGTCCGGCGTCTGCGCGACGAGGGTATACCCGTTGTCGGCCACGTCGGCCTCATTCCATCCCGCCGCACCTGGACCGGCGGGTTCAAGGCAGTTGGCAAGACTGCGCATTCGGCGTTGAACATTTGGCGAGCGACCAAGGCATTGGAAGAAGCGGGGGCATTCGCCGTCGAGATCGAGGTCGTTCCGCCTCAGGTCGCCGCCGCGATTTCAGAGAAGACGACGTTGCTCATGATTTCAATGGGTGCCGGGGCGGGTTGCGATGCCCAGTACCTGTTTGCCACGGACGTTCTTGGCTGCCACGACGGTCACTATCCACGGCACTCAAAAGTGTATCGGAACTTTTCGACGGAGTACCGCCGCCTACAAGGCGAACGTGTCTCTGCATTTCGCGAATATGCAGCGGATGTCGCAAGTGGTGTTTATCCGGCTGACAACCACCTCGTTGCAATAGAACCGGAAGAACTTAGGCTTTTTCTGACCGAGCTTGAGGGTGCCGCAGGATGAGAAACTGGCGCGTTGCAGGTATCAATTTCGATCACATGCACATGGGGGATTTGCTGCGCGAGGTTTACCATCACCCCAGAGCCGAAATAGTCGGGGTTTGCGATAAATCGGCAGAACGCATGCAGTCGGCTGTCGCGGCCTTCAATCTCAGCAAGAACAAAGTCTTTCATGAAGTCGATCGATGTGTGGAAGAGACAAAGCCTGACCTGGTCATACTCTGCGCGGCGACGGCGGATCACGCCGACTATGTCGAGCGACTGGCGAAGTACCGGGTGCATGTGCTCGTCGAGAAGCCATTCGCCGCCTCAATCGCTGATTCAGACCGGATGACCAAGGCCGTGGAAGACAGCGGGAAACTTCTCGCGGTAAACTGGCCTCTCGCCTGGTATCCATGCCATGTTACGGCAAAGCGACTAATCGACGACGGCGCGATCGGCGAGGTCATTGAGGTCCATTTTTACGACGGGAACCGTGGTCCTTTATATCACTTGGCTGATAAGGCGGAAGTTAGCCAAAAGGAGGTCGAAGCTGCAAAGCCGGGCTCATGGTGGTATAAGCACGTCTCCGGCGGCGGCAGTCTTCGTGACTACCTGGGATATGGCAGCACCCTTGGCACATGGTTCATGAACGGCGAAAAGCCGTTGGAAGTAACCTGTGTTGTGGACGAGCCCGCGGGCTTAGAAGTCGATGAACATTCCATCACGATCTGCCGTTATCGTGCTGGTCTGTCGAAGTTTGAGACCCGCTGGGGAACATTTACAGATCCTTGGACCCAGCAGCCTCAACCGAAATGCGGTTTCGTCATCGTCGGATCCGAAGGCACCATCTCCAGTTTTGACTACGAACAGCATGTGACTGTCCAGACCCGACAACGACCCACTCCAACCTCCATCAAGGTAGACGTCCTCAAGGATGGCCACCGATCGGCTGTTGAGTATCTCATCAGGTGTATGGAAACTGGAAACCCAATAGTGGGCCCGCTTGATCCGGCAATCTCACGAATTGGGCAGCAGATTATTGACAGCGCCGTGTTATCGGCGAGAGAAAAGCGAACAGTAGGACTACTGTCATGAGCGGGCCGACCGACAGCGACTACGCCCTAAAGTCTGAGAGCGCGCGTTTGGTTGATGCGCCGGTCCTCGATTATCTTCCGCCGCGCAGCAGATCCTATTCTCCTGGCATTGCCGTGATCGGAGCGGGCGGAATCTCGTCTGCACACCTAGATGCATACCGGGACGCCGGTTACGATGTGAGGGTAATCTGCAATCGCACCCTTGTAAAAGCCAAGGAACGCAGAAACGCATTTTTTCCCCAAGCAGAAACTACTTCTGATTTCGAGGCTGTCCTCAATCGTGACGATATCGAAATCGTGGACATCACAACGCATCCCGAAGCGCGCTATGCGATGATCGAACGCGCACTCCAGTCAGGAAAGCACGTCTTATCGCAAAAGCCGTTCGTCCTTAAGCTTGACTCAGGACTAAGGCTCGTTGAGCTCGCCGAAAAACGCAACCTCAAGCTTGCTGTGAACCAGAACGGCCGCTGGGCACCGCATCTTAGCTACATGCGTGAAGCGGTTAAAAGCGGCCTCATTGGTCAAGTTGTATCGTGCCATGTTGGCATCCACTGGAACCACGGGTGGATTAAGGGCACGACGTTTGAAACTAACCACCACCTGCTGTTTCAGGATTTCGCGATCCATTGGTTCGACTTCCTAGTCAGCCTCATCGGCGATCGGGCATCCACAGTGGTGGCGACCAACGCACGCGCTGTCGATCAGGACGTCGCCCCGCCGCTTCTGGCCCAGGCGCTGGTCGAGTTTGAAGGAGGCCAGGCGTCGTTCGTGTTCAACGGGGCGACCAAGTATGGGCCCCTGGACTGCACCTACATCTGCGGAACGAAAGGCAGTCTCGTCAGCACCGGTCCAAGCTTGGGCACACAGTCGGTTGAACTCTGGACAGAGCGCGGCGTGGCGCGACCTGAACTCGTGGGCACTTGGTTCAATGACGGTTTCCGTGGAGCGATGGGGGAGCTAATGTGTGCGATCGAGGATGACCGGGCACCGCTACACAACGCGCGCGACAACCTCGCGAGTATTGCTCTGACGACTGCCGCGGTAAGATCGGCCGTTGAAGGAAACATCGTTCACATCTTCTAATTTTGATCTAACGCCATCCCTCAACGCTCTGAAATAGTTTGCTGGCATTTTGACTATAACTCTCCGAATTCCGGAAGAGAGATCCTGACCTCAATCGACGGTAAGCTGGTCCATCTAGTGTTGTTAACTCCTTTGCCCTGAGCAGTGAAAAGCCATGAAATACCAGCAAAAGGAGCGCGGTAGCCGCTCCCCTTACTGCACTCGGTATCCATATCTTTATGCAGTGCTGGCTGCACTTCAGCCACCGTCCAAACCATAAGCTTGCCGCGGAAGATGTGATGCAAATCGGTGAGCCATGTCGGGGCAAGCTCGTTCGTGAGTGACTACCAGCAGCAGTATCGCCGCCCTCTGCCGGCAATTCACTGTGCAGCACGTAAAGTGGCAAATTAGTTTATTAACCGTATCCATTCCCGCCGGCTTAACTCAGAGGCGCTAGGTTTCTGCCCAATGGAAAGGCATATGTCGCATCATGAAGCAGTCGCAGTTGTTTTTGAAATGGATTGTTCCCGCAGGCGCATCGGCAATGGTAGGAGCGATGCTACTCGGCACTTTGTACTGGGCGGCAGCCAGAACGGATGAAGTGGCGGCCGCGCGGCAGAAAGATCTCGTCACCCTCATTGTATCAAAGTTGCGGTCATCAGTCGCCCATGATCAAGAGAGCGCTACCGTCTGGGACGACGCGGTCGTCAAGACGAGGGAGCGTGATCTCGACTGGCTTGACGTGAACCTGGGACGATGGATGAACACCTACTTCGGGCATGACGCTGCTGTCGTGCTCTCAGCGGATGGACAGGTAATCTACGAGTTCATTGCGGAGCCATTCGGCGCCTCCACGGCGACGGACCTTTATCGGGCCTATAGTCCATTGGCCAGTCGTCTGCGTGTACGGCTTGCTGCCGCAAATCAGGACGGCATATCGGACAGGGTTCTCTCGATCGGCGAAAGCGATTTGAAATTCGTGGGTGGACGGCCTGCTGTGATCAGCGTCAAACCGATTGTTTCCGACACTGGCGAGATCGAGCAGCGGGCCGGTGAAGAAAATCTGCATGTAGCCGTAAGGTTCCTTGATCGCGATTTCCCGATCCAGATCGGTGGCGAATATCAATTCGCCGAGATGCAGTTCACGACCACAATGCTTCACGACTACAGTCACTCGCAGATCGCCCTCAGGACGAAATCGGGGGAGACCATCGGATATTTCAACTGGCATCCATTCGAACCCGGAACGAACGTGTTGCACGCGACCTTGCCGGTAGTAGGCCTCTCCGTCATTGCTATATTTATCGCGGCAAGCCTGGCCGGCCATGCCATCTGGAGGCGCTCGGTCAAACTTAATTCCAACCGCCAGGAACTTCAGAGCCTAGCGCTTCGTGACACTCTAACGGGACTTGCGAACAGGGCGCATTTCCAAAACGAACTTGTCGTGCGGCTCCAGCGTTCAAAGCCAGAAGATGTCCGTAGCGTGCTTTTCGTAGACCTCGACCGGTTTAAAGCAGTGAACGATACGTACGGCCATCCGATAGGTGACAAGTTGATTTCTCTCGTTGCAGATAGAATGAGAGGTATCCTTCCGCACGCCCTGATCGGACGGATCGGCGGCGATGAATTCACTGTCTTACTCGAAATCACCGGGAGCAATGAAGTTGCCGACACAGCCAACCGAATAGTGGCGAGCCTGCGGGAGCCGTTTGAGATAGAAGGCGCTTATATTTCGATAGGCGCGAGCGTCGGTGTGGCGACTGCAACCGGTTCGGGCGCCGATGCGAACGAACTAACGCGTCAGGCCGATATCGCACTTTATCATGCGAAGGCTGCCGGTCGAAACGCATATGCCGTGTTTGGCGATCATATGGACGAACTTCTTCGTACGCGGCGAAAACTTGAGCATAGTCTTCGTGATGCACTCTCAGGGGGGACCCAGATCGAGGTGGCTTACCAACCTGTCTACCTAGCAGACAGTTCTGGACCTTGCTCAGTCGAAGCGCTCGCACGGTGGAAACACCCGGAGTTGGGCCAAATCGGTCCTGACGTTTTCATTCCGCTCGCAGAGGAAATTGGCCTCATCCACAAAATCGGCAGTCTGGTGTTAGAAGACGCGTGCAGCCTGATTGCGTTTTTGCCGTCAATCAGTGTTGCCGTAAACGCTTCCGCGGCGGAACTAAGCTCGCCAGGCTACCCGCTTCGCGTTCTCTCCACGCTGGCGAAATGGGGGGTCGAACCGAGGCGGCTCGAGATCGAAATCACAGAGAGCCTTGCCATCAATGGCGAGCAGGAAACTGAGCGAAACATTACGATGTTGAGAAATGCGGGTGTAAAGTTTGCCATCGACGACTTTGGTACAGGATATTCTTCCTTTTCCCGGGTTCAGAACGTCACTGTGGACAGGCTCAAGATAGACAAATCCTTCATAGGAGGGATAGGCGGAGGTCAAAACAGCGCGATTGTTGAAGCGATTATCAATATGGCGCGGGCGCAAGGCCTTCAGACAACGGCAGAAGGGGTCGAGACGAACGAACAGAGGGAGGCACTAAAGTCGTTGGGCTGCAATAACGTTCAGGGATTTCTGATGTCTCGCCCAATAGCTCGTGAAGAGGTCATGGCGCTTGTCAATATAGGCAACGCAAAACAGGAGCGGGGTTGATTTGGAATATGCGTCTTTCATCCGGGGTTAACTGTCGTTCAGATTTTCTGACGCGTCCGTCGGCAGGGTGGCTTCAAGACAATTTCGTCGAGCGCCGCTGACCTGAGACCCGAAACTGTTCAGACAAACCGAGCCAGCTCAATATCGCAAATTCGGACATCCAAAAGGTGGCTTGGTGTGGTGGACCAAAGCCCCAGAGTGGGCGGGCAAAAGTCCTATGTTTTACCCACGCTGTGGACTGCGTAGAAACGGCGGCATGGCCACCCCGGTTAGACCGTCGTTCTTTTCGGACGGCGGGTTCTCCTGTCTTAAAAAGCGGAGGAGATTTCGTTAACTGCGTCACTGTCAGGTAACGTCACCGGGCCCGTAATAGACTTTTGTCCAGACAAGGGACCATTCATCCGAGCCGCCTTCATCATAGACGTAGCGGCCATCCCCGGAGAGCTCTTCGCGCCAGGGATCCATGGTCAACCATGCCGGCGGTGCTAATCCGGGCAGCTTCAACAACTGAAGAACGTCGTGAAGCTCCGGGAGCGTGGTGACCTTTTGTACGTCCTGTAAACCGCTCGCTCTTATTGTCCAGGCATAATGCGTCATAGTGCGGTATCCTTCCAGTCGGATCGACGCGGTGATGGAGTATTGGTCCTACGTTGGGTGAAGAAGCTTCCACTGTTTCTGGCCGGCCGAGACGCGACACGCCAACCGCTGGCCCTTACGTGGGCGGTCTGGGACCCAATGATGCTCAACTGCGAAAACGTAATGCATGATCAAACGACCTTGCCGATCGGCTCCATGGTTTCCACCAGCCTCTCAACCGCGCACCCTCGATCATTCAAAATATCGAGGAGGGCTCCGATCTGCACCGGACGAAGCAAAACCCTATAGACAATCGTATACTCCGGAGGCTTTCGAGTGGGATCTTCGAGGAGGAAGAGACGATGACGACGCGCGTCTTGATAGGCCCGAGCTTCGTCCGACACATAGGATAAGGAACTCCCAGCTCCTAAGGTGTAAGCGTAAATCGTAAATCCGTCGGGCATTTCAGACCTCGTGATACCTAACCTTCTTTTTTCAGCGCTAGCGCTGACCGCGAGACACGCCTACTGTCAATATAGCTCTTGAGGAGCATCCCTCCATCCGGCTTCGGCCCTCTAACAAGCCAAGACCTTTGGAATGAATTTCAAGGCAAAGGTCCTAGCGAGGTTGCAAACAAGGAGATTTTGCCCCAAATCCGTTTAAACCATAGGTTCTTTTGTTGTCGCGCGAGTTTCACCCCCACCAGATAACGGCTCATGCCTGGACGAGATAGAGAACAGGTCGGGATGAGGGTAAATACGATCAGGTCCCGTTGACGATCGGCGCGGTCAAATTCAGAGTTAAAGCGCTACTGCACGCATGCCTGCGTGCTTTGAGATGATGGGCGTAGAGGTTCGCTCGCAAGGAGCCCCACATGACGACGTGCCGAAAAATTGTTCAGTCTCAACTCGGCATCATTTTGAGCGTATTGATTGCGGCAACCCCGTACACACTGAAGGTTTCGGATTTTACCCTTGAGCTCGCCCCCCACTCTGTTTTTGCAAAAGACGGCAACAACGGAAATGGAAATGGCGGCGGCAATGGGAACGGTGGGGGCAACGGGAACGGCGGCGGGAATGGCAATCAGGGCGCGGGCAAAAGCGAGACCCGGGGAAACTCCCAAGGCGCGAAGGGTCAGAGTTCGCAAGGCAAGGCCGGTTCTGCAGGATTATCTGTTCGCCATAGCGACGGGATCAGCGAGGTCGTGCGCAATGGCCGATATATCATGAAGGATTCCAAAGGTCGCACTATCGTGAACCGGCAGGCCACCCTCGCAGATGAGATCCGACTGAGATTTCTGCATTAAAAAAACTGATGGCGTGCGTCTCGAGACATTCGGCGGCCCCCGAACGCGGGGAATTGCAGCAAGTTGGATTACTGTTTGCCGGTCGCGCCTTCAAGTTTTGACTGGAGAAATGCCATTGGCTCCTTGATCGTGATCGGCCCTCCAGACGTTAGAATCCGCGTGAGTTTGTGCTCATCTGCCGGATAAATGACAATCAGCTGATTAACGTTCACGTATATTTTTTCATCGGTTTCAGATGTCAGCTCAAGCCACATGGCAGCGCTCCTAGGTCGTCTGGTTGACACCACTATCGACGCGGCCCCTAAACTACGCGAGGTCGAGCTGTGAATGGTGCACGCTATTTGTTCTGCTCGAAGTGAGGGCTGCCAACCGGCAAGACCACCGTTACCTGTCGTTTGGGCGGTCCGGCCATGCTCGTGGAGAACACTGCCAGGGTCAGTCCAGCCATCAAAAGAAAAATAAAGAAGAAAACCCCGCCTAGTGAGGAACTGGACTTTGGCGTGTGCTGATATGACATTTGTTGATCTCAGTGACGGGCGGGGGCAGGCGTAACGAAGCAGGGCGGCACGTCGCGTACCGCCCTGTCAAAATTTAGGCGAACCCAATAAACGACAGGATTGCGCCGATGATTACAATTACTCCAACGAGCCAGATCAAACTGTTCATTGCATATCTCCTTCACGGCGATCATGTCACCGGACAGGTTACCGTTACTGGATTACCTGGACGACAGTCCGTGTCTGTGGGTCCACGATGACACGCTGCTCATTGACGATGGTGTAGGAATAACGGGGATCCTCCGCGATCGGCATCAGAACCACCTCTTGCGGTAAAGGCTTCCCGACGACGATAGGCTGTTCGAGGACAACTGAACGCTGTACAGGCTGCTGTCGAACGTAGGTGACAACACGTTCCGGCGGGGGATCAATGACAGCGCCTGCGATCGCGCCGGCGACGCCGCCAACTGCAGCGCCCACGGGACCGCCGACGATTGCGCCAGTGATGGCACCACCAGCCGCCCCGGTAACTGCGCCGTCTTCTGCAACAGCGGCGCCGCCGAGCAGGATTGTGGCGAGGGCTGATGCGAGAATGAGTTTCGTTTTCATGACAGGCTCCTTTTTCCGTTTACAGCAGCACAACGTCATCCTTGGAAAGCTGTTCCCGCCTAGGGCTACAGTCCGGCTTCTATGAGACGAACGCCAGAAAATTGTAGGGCTAAAGTCCTGTATCAACACAGTAAACGTCGGTCCTAAGTCATCCTGGGGAACAAATTCCGGTGCGTTCTATTCACGGTGGGTTGAACATAGGAGCCGACGATGGACACAAGTTTGCATGAAGCCCGCTGGCTTTTGATACCGATCGTGGGACTGATCTTTGCAATGCTAGCAACTGGTCTGCTGGCAGGTTGAACCGCAGCTCCCTAGACGGGAGTGCGATTGCTGCGGAGGACCATCGCAGCTTCCGTTCTGTTGCTGGTGCCGAGTTTTGCAAAAATATGGGTCATATGCTGTTTGATTGTCTTCTCGTGGACGCCGAGCCGGAGCGCTATCCGCTTGTTGCTGAGCCCTTCCGCAACTAGGTCCAGGACCTCGTGCTCGCGGCTCGTCAATTCGTTGATCGGATTGGGCTGCTTTGCGAAGGCGGCGGCCGATGCCATGTCGGAGAGCAGCCGCGCTGACAGGGTCGGGGATACATATGTCTCCCCGGCAGCGACCGATTTGACTATGTCCGCCAGCACCCGTGATCCGACGCCCTTTAAAACATAGGCCTTTGCCCCCTTGTCCAGGGCGCTCATGACGTCGTCGCTTGTTTCCGAGACTGTCAGCATCATTATCTTTTGCTCGGAGTTGATTTCCAGGATAGGCAGGATCGCATTCAGCCCACCGCCTGGCATCGAAATATCCATGAGCAGGATATCGGGCTTCAGGGCGGCGCATATCTCAAGCGCGTCCTCCCTTGTTGAGCCTTCACCAACTATTTTGAAACCTTGGACTTCCGAAAGAATCCGCATGACGCCTTCACGGAAAAGCGGGTGATCGTCGATGACCGCAATTGTTGTCTCTCCCATCACGAGGGCTCCATTTCATCTAGGTTTAAGGACATGCACAGCTCAGTTCCCCGGTCAGATGTCTTCAACTCAAATGTTCCCCCAAGGCTTTCAACCCGTTCTCGCAGACCCGACAAGCCAAGGCTGGACGTTTTCATTTTGGTTGGGTCAAAACCTGGACCGCGATCGCCAGCTTTAACAGAGACAGTTTGTCCCTCGTAGGTCTGGATGACATATTGCCCCGCCCCTCCGCCATGACGATAGCCGTTGTTGAGCGCCTCCTGCAGAAACCGGAACACGCAGATTTTCGCTGAGATCGAGAGTTGGGGAGATGTCGGAGATAGGGACAGCTCGACATGCGTGCCTGTGCGCTCACTATGGGCTTTGAGAGCGCGTTGAATAACTTCCCGAAGGTTAGCGCCTTCTATCTGCGGAAGCACGAGACCGCTGCAGATCGTCCGGATTTCTTGCATCGCATCATCCAAACTGGATTTGATCGATGTGATTTCCAAGTCCCGCACCCTCCGCGAAGTTCGGGGATTGCTGATAGCCTCGCTGTCCACCTTCAGTGCTGCCAAGGCGACAAGCTGTGCCGGTCCATCATGAAGTTCCGCCCCCAGGCGTCGCAGGTACCGTTCATTGAGGGCTGTCGTGCGCTCGCTCGCCCGCTGGAGCTTCGCACTCAATTCGCCGTTTTGCGACAGAAGTTCAGACAGCTCTTGAATGCGACGCTTCAGCGCCCTGTCCTGACTGTCGATCATCTTGCTGCCTTTAAACACGAGAGCCGACAGAATTGCGAAAAAAGACATCGTGAATGCTACGACAGCGAGCCAGCTCTGCAAGCGGGCGTGGTTCAGACTTTGCTGAAGGTCGATGGCGATTTCATAAAACTCCAAGACGCCGACGACCTCACCCGACCAAGGCTGGAGGACCGGATTGTAAATTTCGAGCACCGGCAGGCCACTATCGCGCACGGTCTCACTGCCGACATCGTCGGCGTGGTCGAATTCGGCAACCATCGTTCCCGTCAATGCCGTCTGCAGTCCATCGCTGATCGGTAGTTTTTGTCCGATCAGAGCTTTTTCATTTGAATAGAGAATAGTGCCATCGGGACGCCACAGACGAAAAGACAATAGCCGTTTCCCCAGGGTGCCCTGGCCCAAAGTCTCGTCGAGTGCTCGTTGCACCGATTCGCTGAGATCGTTGTTAGTTTGCATGTCGGGTAGGAGTGGCGCAATGACACTGTCGACATATAGAGCGGTCGCAGCCCCGGTATTCCTGGTGACTGCAGCTTCAATTAGACTGGTAACGAACGCTCCGACTATGATCGTCGCCCCGAGAGACACCAAACCTCCGATGACGAGGAACTGCTGGGCCAAGCTGGGGCGGTAACGTTCCGCGAACAACCGCATGATTGATTTAGCTCCCAAACGCACTCTCTTATTCCGGCGCGCTATCAATCGTCACAAAGTAAGGCGTCGAGGCTATTCGTCAATAATGCAGGACCGGCAGAAAAGAGTATACGTCGCAACGACGAAGGGGAATTGCTGAGCCGAGGCTGTCGACTAAACCTTGTGTAATGTTTCCGCGTCGCTCCAGGTAGACGATCTGGACTTTCAGCGCGTCAACGACGGCTGCATACCCGCCAAGTCATCCCTTATGGACATGCCTCATCCTGAGACATCTGCTGACACTTTCGTGTCAGCCGGACCGGAGCACCGCAGAGCTCGGTCCCTGGACTAATGTCACTGCCCGCATACGACCAAAGCCTGAGGCGCGCGGGTTGGATATCGGCCAATATACCCCGAATGGCAAAAAACCGGAGCAAGTCATGCTGATGAAAGCCGATCCGTCCTGGTGTCTCGTCTTGGAGCGCATCCATCCAGCGTCCCTCGATGAGGAGTTTACTGCGATTGAATTCGAACTGGCTTTTGTCATCAACATCCGGGCGGCCCTTTGGCTGGTGGAAGCCACGCCTGCCTGTCGCCGTTTTGCCGAGGTCGCGATAAGCAACGCGGTCAACTATAGCTGTTTTCGCCACAGCAGGAGAAGCACCAGGGTTCTGGCCGATGCCCAACGCGCAGTCGACGAGGCGTTATGGCGCTTCGTAACGGAGCTGGGCAGTTGTAAAATGAAGGCGAAGGCCACGCCGGAAAGCACCTCTGTCTACTCGACCCAGAAAACCTATGCCGGCATGCAAAGCCTGCGATTTTGCGACCGAGAAGTCATATCGCCGGGCTTGCCGGGTGAACAGTTCTTAAACCTAAGGGCACCCGATCTCCCTGGACCCAAAGCCTGCGTCCCGTAACTGCAACACATCAGCGTACAGGAAGGCGGGTTTCGTTCTTTTCGTGCTCGGGGGTCACACACGCGGACAAGAGGTCCGCCTTCAGTTCTGCCGGAGAATGCCGGCTTCACGCGCAGCGAATTCAAATGCAGCGCGGGCTTCGGCGTTCGTGTTTGTTCCCGCCAGAGCACCCAAGCACGCGCGCCGGGCATTGGCATGGCTGGCTCTTTTGCCTTCTGGCCATTGCGACAACAGGTAGGCGAGTGCCTCGCGCGGATTTCGAATAACGTCAAAATGATCCACGCACTCTTTTTTCAGCTCGACGTTCGAATCCCAAATGGTTGTGCTCATAAAACACTCCTCTGGCCGGTTGCTTCCAGCTTGGTTAGCTCGGCGCCTCACGAGAGTCGTAGAGCGTGTCTCATCGTCGCCATGAACGCCGGTTTCGGAATCCGGAGACATGGTGCGTTACATGGACAAATGCAACTCGGCAGACGCTCCGAGATTGACGGCTTTCTGATCGAATCCAGGTCCACGATGCGAAACCCGATTTCTTGGTTAGGGAGATGTCACTCACGCCTCAAAGAAGTTTGCGGAGAAGGTACCGGGACAATTGACGACCGGGTTAGAAAGGTCGAACGTTCGATTTGGTCATCATAATATGGCTGGGGCGCCAGGTTCAGTGGATCTTCCGGATCAAGACCTCCGGCAAACCCGAGACGCAATCTCATAAGTACTTCTTGCATGGCCTGCACCGTCTCGACCGACTCCCACCCCTGTCTTGTCGCTTCGGCGATGATCTCCAGGATAATGCCTTCTATGCACTCTTGACATTGCAGGTCACGATCAGGATGGTTTTCGCATAGTTTCGGGGTTTCGATATGCATGTGTTACTCCTTGAATTCTGAGGCGATCAATCCGGCTCCCTCGCCGACTGGGTAAAATACCTTTTAGTGCACGGTGCCCGGCCTGCAGCGCAGGCTGTGGACACCGCGCGCTCCATCCACCTCAGGGAAAGCTTCGCGATTGTGTCCGGTTAAAATGCCTTCGCTAATTCTGGGCTACGGAACGCACAAGCGGCGTGACGCGACGGACTGTCACCCGGCGGTTCTGTTGTTCGGCTTCCTCTGTGCGGACCTTGAGGAAGCGCTCGCCATAACCTTGCGTCACCAGGTTTTCAGCCGGGATGTCGTAGACTTCAGTCAGCAGAGAGGCGACCGATTCGGCACGTTCGTCCGAGAGTACAAGGTTCGGCTCATTGCCACCGACCGCATCGGTATGACCTTCGATGAAGAAGGTTTCACCGGGATCTTTCTTGATCACCTGCAGCATAGCGTCGGCCACCTTGCGCAGGGTATTCGCCTGCGACATTGGCACTTCGGGGCTGCCCGTGGCGAAGGTGATCGTATCAAGATCGATACGGCGCACCTTGTCGCGGATGCGGGCGGAGTTCCTCACTTCATCGATCGAGTACGTGCGTTCAACTTGTTCCACCGGCGGTTCTGCAAGGAAGTCATAGTAGTCACGATCGGGCTCGCTCGACGTGTCGATGATGTAGTCGCGAACCGGGACGCGCAGGCGCATCGGAGGCAGGTCCAGGCCGACATCGTAAAGTGGTGGACGTGGCTCGTTGTCGGTCTCGGCCGCATAGATCATCAAATATTCGCGCCTGTCCTGGTCGATGCGCGTACGCTGAATGATATCGCCGTAGCGATTATAAATCGTCACGATGCGAATACCGTTTGCCCTTTGGATGACCTCGCGGGACCGCCCGTTAGAGAGTTCCTCATAATAGGTTTCCCGGGCGTTGAGGCGCAGGCGCGGACGGTCGTCGCCCCGCACGATGATCTGGTCGCCAAAATCGAGAACCACCCTGTTGTCGCGACTGTCGTCAATCCGCGGCCGGCGGCCGTCGTTGCCGGTAAAGGCATCGATCAAGTCTTTGGCGTTGAATTCCGGAACGCCATCGACACGGCGACCCTCTTCCGTGATGCTGGCCTGCAACTCCTCGCGGCTTGGACTACGGTCACTGAGGCGCGACTGAGCTTCCTCATCCGATTTAGGAACCTCGACATTCTTGTCCTCGGCGCGGGCACGCGCACGCTGCTTGCTGCGCGTTTCGCGGGCATTGCCGTCGGCGCTGTCGGCATCCTTGTCGCTGTCGAGAACGGCGGCACCGTTGTCGACGGGGAGAACAATCGTATCGTCAGACGCTGCGGGATCGCGGGCAACTTTCTGCTTTTCTTCATTGCTGCGCGGATCGACCACGTCCGGGATCACCTCGGGGCGGGTTTCAGTCGCGTCGGCGTCAATTGCCGGGCGCAGATCGCCTTCAGCCACGGGCTGCTGTCCGTCTTCTTGTTTGGCCCGAACTTTCTGCTCGGCGCGAATACGGCGGTTTTCTTCGGCAGCCTTCTGAGCAGCCTCATTCTCACTGGAAGGCTGAGCATCCTGCTGCTGCTGGCCTTCTGCATCTTTGCGATTCTGGCGCTCGGGACGTGCTGTCGCCCGTTCCTTCGCAGTCTGGGCCGCCTTGTCATCAGCGGCAGGCCGGGGTTCCTCCTGCGGTTGCTGGTCGGCCTTTTGAGATTTCTCGCGCTGAGCACGCGCCTTGGCCTTCTCATCAGCTGCCTTGCCTACCTCGTTCTCGCCGGAGGACTGGATTTCTTCCTGCTGTTGCTGTTCCGCCCGCTGGCGCTTGTTCCGCTCGGCACGGCTCGGTTGTTCTTCTTCAGGCGGCTGTGCTTCCTGCTGCTGCTCGGGTTGCTGGGGCTTTTTGGGCTCAGCACGGCTCGGCTCACCGTCCTCGGCAGCCGGCTCCTCTTGGGACTGTTCGGCACCTCGCTTGCGCTTCTTGCGCAGCAGTTCCTCCGGTGCCTGTTCGCCGCCGTCCGTTGAGATGCCGCCTTCCTGCGCGACTTCAAACGGCTTCATCAGGCTGTCTGCTAGAGCAGGCTCGACCGCGACAGCCATCGTCAGCAGCGGAAATGCGACGGTCGCAAAAAGTCTGGATCGAATGGTCATTATATTTCCTTCTTTGGGGTTCGGGTAAACCGCAGGCCGTCAGCCCTCTTGGTTCGTGATCCTTGATATCCTGTGTTTACAGGCTCGCCCGCAATTGCCGTTTCCAACGCTCGCGATCAGTCTCATGGTGACGGGAAACACGCAGGTGTGTCGATAACCGCGCACCGACTACGAGGCTAAATGTCGGAGAAGACGAGTATCGAATAACGCGTCAGCAGCACAGGCCCCGGAATCTATTCGTTACGCATCCACGGCCGGAATTAATTTCCCGGCCGTTCCCCGTCTTTTGCAGATTGATCCTGTTCAATATGGGGAATTGCACAGGCGCCTCGGCCCGTTGTAGGGCTGATAAGTGTTATCGTAAGCCCGGTAGCTGCGGTAACGATTGGCGCACCACTCCACATGACTGCCTCCGTATCGAACCGGCCGATCTGCAACGGCGCCCCCAATAATGGCGCCGGCGGTAAACGCACCCAGCGGAAACCATGCGCCGTTATATCGACGATACCCGCGGCGACGTTCGTAATATCCACGGTGGCCGTTGTAGTAAGCCTCATTCCCACGACGGTAAAATCCGTCGCGTCTGCGCCAGTCATCGCCATCGCGTCGGCGCCAGTCACCATCGCGTCGGCGATATTGTACAACTTCAACATCTTGCCCGATTTGAGCGATTTGAGTGTGCCGAGGTCCCGTAAAAGCTTCTGCGGGCGCGAATGAGGTCGCGAACAATGCGACCGAAAGCGCGAGGGACGTGATATTCAAACCTAATATTTGCATGGTTTTAGCCTTTCAATATGCCGTTTACTTCACCGCCACTTGAACGACCCACCTCCGCCTATGTTCCGTAAATCTAGCGTCCGGGACCTTTGCGCTTCCGACACAAGACCTTAGTCCGGTGTGGCATCGACCGATGCCCGCTACCTGGTAATCGCCGGGCTCGACCCGAACCGAAACTCATCCCGCGTTGGACGCGAAAAAAGATCATTGCAGAGCTGCATGCCTTCCCTCACCCGCACTGAGCACTAGATTGGATGTCGAGACATGAAAGCGATATGAATGCTCGGCTCCGAGGACGGTTCAAAGCCAAAACGTCGTCGCGGAGCGCATGAGTCCGGGAAGGCGGATACTCCCCAAATAGGTCCTGATGAAAACGAAAAGCCGCAGCCCGCGAACGTTGAGGTATCTGCGCAACCAACCGATGCAGTCATCCTTTCCACCGCAAAAGAGGATCTGGGCCCAACCTTTGGACGAAGCCGGCCAGCAGTTGAGCAACTCGCATCTGTACTTCGCCATGATGCTGGGACGGTATGGCGGCGCACGACGGCGTGGCTTTTACACGCGTTACGAAATCTCAAGGAACAATCTCGGAATCTCAATACCTCGCGGCCGGGCCTGAGACATGAAGTTTTCTTGTCACGCCTTTCGGTACGTCCAGCAAAGATACGGGCTCTGCTTCCCGTCAAACTGTCTTTCATGAAGCTTTTCAAACACGTGAGATGGGGCTCCTGGCGCGCTATTCGACATTGGTTTTGCTAGGCTTTTGGTTTCGGCTAGCCTTCTATTCCTGGCGCTGAAGGACGTCCCGTGGCGGGAATAGCCCATGGAACTCTGAGCCAACCACCGTGCTCGTCACCGCGAATGAGCAGCCATTATTGCGGCAGGGTCCTTTCCAGTGACCGCTGGCACTCGATGGGCTGTGATGAAGGCAGTCATCAGCCATTTTCCGTCTTGAGCTAAGGTCGCCTCGGCGTAAGTTACGATGCTCTTTTGTCTGAGGTCTTTCCGGAGGAAAGTGGGCGGGTGGGCTTGGTGTGGCAGCGGGGCGCATGCTGGTTAATCCCGAGGACCTGAAAGACCTCGAGGAAGTCCACGCACTCGTGTACCAATGTTTTCTTTCGTCAGAGAATGCGCGCCCGCACCGTAGGATACCGCAGGACGTAATGGTGCTTATCGATAATCATCAACGACATAAACCTAGTAAAAGTTTAATGCCTGCTGTTGGCACGAAGCAGACAAGGCCAAAGATTGCACGTGACTTTTGTAAACCCGTTGGAATTGCAGCGGTGAAAAGCGGTGCATAAATATTGAATTATGCGCCGCCGCGTAATTGGTATAGGACGAGCATTCGTTATGTCGTGGGGCTTAAATATATGATATTAGCACGCTTGATTCCATGAGCGCTTTTATGCGCAAGCTCAGGTGTTACGCTCCCCTAAACGAGAGCGACAGCGCCCTCATTGGAACGCTCACTGAGAATACACGGCTGGTTGCACGTAGAACCGACCTCGTGAGAGAGGGAGATTCAACGAATGTTGTGCACATCATTCTTGAGTAAGCGCGAATTTCTGCG
>UCKS01000069.1 GCA_900473045.1 Hyphomicrobiales bacterium | reverse complement strand
CGGCGCAGACAATGACATGGCGGGCACTGAGCAGCATACCGGTATCGAGGGTGATCTCGACGCTGTCGGCCTGTTCGTCGATGCGTATAACTTCAACATCGGTCATGATCGTGCCATCGGCTTCGATCAGAAGCTCTCCCATGCACCGCGTCACTTCCCCGTAGTCGACGATGCCCGAGGCCGGGATGAAGAGAGCCGCGAGGCCAGCAATATGGGGTTCGCGTTCTGTCAGCTCAGCTTTGCTGATCCGAAGGACCTCAAGCCCATTCGCAACCGCACGCTCCTGGAGCTTTTCCAGGCGCGGAAGCTCTTCCGGGCTGGTCGCGACGATCATTTTTCCGCGCTGCTCGAAGCGGATGCCATAGTCCTTGCAGAACTGCATCGTCGCGGCGCTGCCTTCCCGGCAGAATTTTGCCTTCAAGCTGCCGGGCTCGTAATAAACGCCTGCATGGATGACACCACTGTTGCGCCCGGTCTGATGGCTGGCAAGCATCGGCTCTTTTTCCAGAACAGCGATGGTAAGGCCCGGAAACCGTTGCGATAGCTGCATGGCTGTCGATAGCCCGACAATGCCACCCCCGATCACCACGACATCAAAATCCGCCACGCGCTCGAAATTCATTCTGCCCGTTCCTGTCGTATCCGCAAAAAAGCCTTTTCTTGCTACACCACTGGCTGGTTCAGTGCCACGCGACACGCGTATAATAGATTAATTTGCCTGCTAGGCGGGTGTGCCTCATGGCCTTCAAGGGTTCGTGCTCCACGAGGAGCATCACGATATCGGCGCGCTCCACCGCCTGATACGCGCCCTCAAAGTGAAGATTATCGTATTTTGACAGTGGTTCCGGCATAACGCTGATAGGGATCCGCCACAAGAATATCGACATCCGGCAGTGCTTGGGCGATGAGCCCGACGACTTCGATCGCGGGACTTTCGCGCACATCATCGACATTGGCCTTGAAGGTCGGGCCCAGGCAGGAAACCGTTGGAGAACGAAAGCGTTTTGCCTTCTCCAACACCTGCCCTGCAACGTGATGCGGCCGATGATCGTTGACCTCGCGCGCCGTGCGGATCAGCCGTGACAATTGGGTCGCGGCAGAAACGATGAACCAGGGATCCACCGGATTGCGATGCCCGCCGACGCCGGGTCCGGGGCTGAGAATATTGACGCGCGGATGCCGGCTGTTCAGGCGGATGACTTCCCAGACATTGATATGAAGACTTTCGCTTGATAGGCGCACGGTTTGTCAGGCCCGCCATAATGTCGAAGGAGTTCCCTCTGAGCCTGTCATTGGTCGAGGAAATGCCGTTGGGACGCGATATTGTCGTGTTTTGTAATACGATCCGGTAATGGAGCCACAAATTCGGCCCGGTTTACGAAAGAAACCGTCGCGCAGGGATATCTGGACGAGGGCGTGATTTCCATCGCGGGCAGACAACACCGGCTATGGCGTGCAGCCGATCAGGAAGGCTACGTTCTCGATGAGATCGTCAAGACCCGCAGCGAATAGTAAGGCTGCCTAGCGATTGCTGATTAGTCTGGTGAGGAAGCATGGTTTCACGCCAAGGCGCATCGGCATCGACAAACTGCGCTCCAATTTGCCGCCTCCCTACCGTAGCTGGGACACTCTTTCGTGCGTCGCACAAATTGCTGCGCTGCCTACTTTGTGATCTGCTCGCACATTCTTAGTGCTATTTCTCATCAAGTCAGGAGATTCCGTTCATTGACATAAGGGCAAGTACGCCCAATAAAGGTTGTCTGACATCTTACAAAATGTCGCTGAACATGCTGGGAGGCACCATGAATTTTCTCACGAAGCTTATTGCCGGTACTGCGCTGCTGGCTGCCGCAAACTCTGCCTTTGCGGGCGAAACTCTCGACCGCGTGATGGAAAACAAGGCGATGGTTGTCGCGACCAACAGCAGTTGGCCACCGCAGAGTTTTCTCGATGACAACAATGAGATGGTTGGTTTCGATATCGACGTATCCCGGGAAATCGCCAAGCGTCTTGGCGTCGAGGTGAGCTTCCAGACGCCCGATTGGGCGACGTTGACCGGCGGACGCTGGCAGGGGCGTTACGACATCGGCGTCGGGTCGGTCACCCCGACCAAAGCGCGTGCGCAGGTCATCGACTTCGCCGGCATCTATTATTACAGCCCGTACGTCTATGTGGTTCACAAAGACAGCGCCGCGAAGACCGTGGGCGATCTGAAGGGCAAGGTCATCGG
>UCKS01000079.1 GCA_900473045.1 Hyphomicrobiales bacterium | reverse complement strand
AAGGACACGCTGGCACTGGTCAAGACCGCCCAGGACCATGACAGCCCGGTGCGGCTGATCGAGACCGTGGTCTCCGTCAACGACAACCGCAAGCGCGCCATGGGCCGCAAGGTGATCGCGGCTGCCGGCGGCGACGTGCGTGGCAAGAAAGTCGCCGTGCTCGGCCTCACGTTCAAGCCGAACACCGACGACATGCGCGACAGCCCGGCCATTGCCGTCATTCAGGCACTGACCGACGCCGGCGCCATCGTCACTGGCTACGATCCGGAGGGCATGGAGAATGCAAAGCAGGTGATCAGCGGCATCACCTATGCCGACAATCCATACCAAGCAGCCGAAGGCGCCGACGCGCTGGTGATCGTCACCGAATGGAACGAGTTCCGGGCGCTCAACCTCGTTCGCCTGAAGACATTGATGAACACGCCGATCCTCGTCGATCTCCGGAACATCTATCAGTCCGGAGAGGTCACCAAGCACGGCTTCGCGTATACTAGCATTGGCCGTCCGGAATAGTTGGTTCCACGGCGGACAAGACAGGCAAGGAGCCCGCATGCGCTATCTGATCACGGGAACGGCAGGGTTCATCGGGTTTCACCTGGCCAAACGGCTGCTGGATGACGGGCACTTCGTGACCGGCTTTGATGGCATGACACCCTATTACGATGTCCGCTTGAAAGAGCGGCGCCATGCGATCCTGGCGCGGTCCAACGGTTTTAGGCCGGTGATCGGCATGCTCGAGGACAAGGCGGCGCTGGAACGGGCGGCCGAGATCGGCGAACCCGACGTCATCGTCCATCTCGCAGCCCAGGCAGGTGTGCGTTACAGCCTCGAAAACCCAAAGGCCTATATCGATTCGAACTTGATCGGCTCCTGGAACATCCTGGAGCTGGCCAAGGCCGTACAGCCCAGGCATCTGCTACTCGCCTCCACCTCCTCGATCTATGGCGCCAACGAGAAAATCCCGTTTGCGGAAACCGACCGGGCCGACGAACCGATGACGCTCTATGCAGCCACCAAGAAATCCGGTGAGCTGATGGCGCACAGCTATGCGCATCTCTACGGCGTGCCGACGACCGCCTTCCGCTTTTTCACGGTCTACGGTCCCTGGGGGCGTCCGGACATGGCGCTGTTCAAATTCGTCGATTGCATCCTCGACGACCGGCCGATCGAGGTCTACGGCGAAGGCCATATGAGCCGTGACTTCACCTATATCGACGATCTCGTCGAAGGCATCGTCCGGTTGATGGACGTGGTTCCGGGGGAGGATAATCGCGTCGAAGAGATCGATACGCTGTCGCATCACGCCCCGTTCCGGGTGGTCAATGTCGGCGGCGGGCAGCCGGTCGAGCTGATGCATTTCGTCGAGACGGTCGAAGCCGCCGTCGGGCGTCCTGCCATCCGGACCATGCTGCCGATGCAACAGGGCGATGTTCCCAGAACCTTCGCAGCGCCCGATCTTCTCCACCGCCTTACCGGCTT
>UCKS01000066.1 GCA_900473045.1 Hyphomicrobiales bacterium | reverse complement strand
GGAGGTGGTGTAGGTCGCGGCTGATGGCCGTGCTTTCCGACATAGGGCCGGAGGGATATCAGCGTGCCACAGCGGGCAGACTGATTTGGGGATCATCGCTCATTTGCGCCATGGTCTCAAGTGTCATGTACCTGGCCCGTTGGACGGCCCATTCGTCATTCTGTTCGAGCAGCAAGGCACCGACGAGTCGGACGATGGCTTCATCGTTGGGAAAGATGCCGACGACCTCCGTTCGTCGCTTGATTTCGCCATTGAGACGCTCGATCGGATTGGTCGAGTGCAGCTTTGCCCGATGCTCTTTCGGGAAGGTCATATAGGCGAGCACATCCTCTTCAGCGTTGTCCATGATGGTGGCGAGCTTTGGAACTTTCGGTCTGATCTGATCGGCGACGCTGCGCCATTGAGCGCTTGCTGCCTCCGCCGTATCCTGGGCGAATGCCGTGGCGATGAAGGCCGAGACGACCCGCCTGCCACTCTTTCCGGCATGTGCCAAGACGTTCCGCATGAAGTGAACCCGGCATCTTTGCCATGTGGCGCTGAGCACCTTGGTGACCGCAGCCTTGAGGCCCTCATGCGCATCGGAGACGACGAGCTTCACACCGCGCAGACCTCGGCGCGTGAGCCGGCGCAGGAACTCCGTCCAGATCGGCTCGGCTTCGGACGTGCCGACCTCCATACCCAGAACCTCGCGCCGCCCGTCGCTGTTGACGCCGACGGCGATGATGACGGCAACGGAGACAATGCGCCCGCCGCGCCTAACTTTGAGGTATGTGGCATCCACCCATACGTATGGCCAGTCACCCTCAATCGGCCTGTCGAGGAACGCCTTCACCTTGACGTCGATCTCTTCGCACAGGCGGCTCACCTGGCTTTTGGAGATGCCGCTCATACCCATGGCCTTGACCAGGTCGTCGACAGAGCGGGTCGAGATGCCTTGAATGTACGCTTCCTGGATGACCGCCGTCAGAGCCTTCTCCGCCATCCGACGGGGCTCAAGAAAGCTGGGGAAGTAGCTGCCCTTGCGCAGCTTTGGGATGCGAAGCTCGACGGTTCCGGCCCGCGTCTCCCAGTCACGATCACGGTAGCCATTGCGCTGAGCGAGACGCATCGGGTTCTTCTCACCGAAATCAGCACCGGTGGCTCCGCCAACCTCCAGCTCCATCAGCCGCTCGGCTGCAAAGCCGATCATCTCGCGCAATAAATCGGCATCAGCGCTCTTCTCAACAAGCGAGCGCACGTTCATCATGTCATTGGTCATTGGTGGTCTTTCCGTCAGGTTGGTCTTCAACAACCCGACCCTAGCGGAAAAACACTGATGGCCACCTTACTCCTCAGAACCTACACCACCTCCCGGGACACGATC
>UCKS01000027.1 GCA_900473045.1 Hyphomicrobiales bacterium | reverse complement strand
AGAAATGTCCGCGGGCTTTTTGGCGTTCAGACCGCGAGAAAAAGAGACGGCGAAAGAGACCAATTGCGCCAAACTGGCCGGCTTTATGGGTCTCTCTACCTCTGGACCCTTTAAAAAAGATCGGGTAACCAAAGCACATCGCCATTCCCTGCGACCATGCGGGCGTTTACAAAGTGGCTATCCGGGAATACCGCCGAGTGCAGCTCACAACCCATAAATACCAGTCGTAACCAAGCGATTTTGGCCGTCAAGGCAACCGCGTCCGGAGCAAACGGTAGTAGCCGGCAAGGTGGGGTATCGTGCGTTCGAGTTCGGCGAAAGCCGGACTGCTGGCGGTCAAGCTACCGGCATATTTGGCGGCAATCAAGTGCCGGTGGGTTTCGAGCGGCGCGGACCCGGTCGCTGGAACCACCGTGAAGATTGGCGATAATGTGGTGCGGCCCTTGACGGTGATGCTGTCGAGTTCGGCGATGGTGAAATCGGCAGCGCTGAGCGATGCGGTGCGTTCGCCGAGCAAGAGCGGCACGCCGTAATTCTTCGATTCACCTTCGAGGCGGGAGGCGAGATTGACGGCGTCGCCGAGCACGGAATAGTCAAAACGGCGCGTCGACCCCATGTTGCCGACGACGCAGTCGCCGGTGTTGATACCGATGCCGATCTTCAGCACCCGTGTCTCGGTACCAGTCTCCGCCGCTTCCCGTCGCAAGTCTTCGTTCAGACGCTCGATTGCTTCCAGCATCTGAAGTGCTGCTCCGACGGCATGGCTGGCATGGCGGGGGTCGTCGAACGGTGCGTTCCAGAAGGCCATCAGGCAATCGCCGATATACTTGTCGATGGTGCCCCCGCTTTCCAGCACGATGTCGGACAGTGGTGTCAGCAGCCGGTTGATCAGCGCCGTCAGCTGTTCGGGATCGTCCTTCAGCCCCTCGGAAATGGTAGTGAAGCCGCGCACGTCGCAAAAGAGAATGGTCAGCGTCCGGCGTTCGCCGCCCAGTTTCAGCTGCGAAGGATCATCGGCAAGGCGCGCCACCAGCGCCGGCGACAGGTAGCGCGAAAATGCCCGGGTGATGTTACGGCGGCTGCGGCGCTCGGTGGCATAATCGAGGGCGGCCTGGCTGGAGACGACGGACAGGTAGGCCAATACCGGCCCGATCGGCGAGATGAAGATATGTCCAAGCCGCAACAGCGCGTAGCTTGCGCCGATCAGCAGGACCAGTACGGCAAGGCTCATAGCCGTGGTTGCCCATCCTGTTGCCCGGAAAACCACACCGCCGGCGAGTAGAGCGCCAAACGCGATCGCCGCAATCACGGCTCCGTGCCCGCCTTTACTGATGAACAGACTACGGGTGATATTGTCGAAAATCGTCGCCTGGATTTCGGCGCCGGCCACCAGATGGCCGGTTCGCACGGTGAACGGTGTGGCAAAGGCATCGGCGCCGCCGGCCTTGAGGGTTGGCGCATTCTGCAGGCTGAGACCGACAATGACGACGCGGTCGCGGAAAAAACCGTCCGGCAGGAATTGGCCGGGATCGAGCGCCTGATAATACGAGACCGTCGGATAGGTCCGCGCCGGGCCGAATGTCTGCAGAAGCGCCGTCCCGGATATCGGCTGTTTCGGCCTTCCGGCAACCGCAGCCAGTTGCGCGGCGAAACCATCGCCATAGCCGGGCACTTGCCGCAATGTGCCGTCGCCGCTCAGATGAACCGATGCGATCCCGGTTCTGGCACCGCGCTCAACAAACGCGGCCAGCGGTTCTGTCCGCACGAACTGATCCGCCTGCGGCGTCTCGATCAGTGTCTCGTCGCCGGCCAGAACGACATCGGGGCCGAGCGCTGCTGCCAGGGTAATATCGTTTTCAGGGGCGGATGAAGGCTCGGCAAAGATGACATCGATGCCGATGACCTTTGCACCAGCCGTGCGCAGAGCGCCGATCAACCGGGCATGCAAGGCGCGCGGCCATGGCCACTGCGTGCCAATGTCGGCCATGGATGGCTCGTCGATGGCAACGATGACCGGCCCGTCCTTCGGAAGCGGCGGTGGCGAAAATGTCGAGAGGTAGTCGAAGCTGCGCAGTTCGGCGAGCGAGAAGGGGGAGGTGAGCGAGGCGACAGAGAGGAGTGCCACGACCACCACCGCAAGGGCGAGCAGGCCCAGGCGACGTTTGCTGCGCCGCCTTTCGGCTGTTGCATAGGGAGGGCGGGCAGACGCTTGCTGAAACAACCGTGTCCCCATCAGAAACGCACCGTCAGGGAGCCCTTGAATGCCCGCCCCCAACCCGGCACGAGCGGTGTCAGCGCGAATTTTTCATCGAGAAGATTGTAGGCGGCGAGGTCCAGCTCCAGGCGCTTATCCGGTGATTCCCAGCTGAGATTGGCATCCAGCGTCCAATATCCATCCAGGCGGTATTTTTGGCCGGTATCGCGTTGCCCGGTGTAGTTTCCCGCAACAGTGGCCTTGATGTTTGCTTCGTTGACCCAGGTCAGAGCGATCTGGGCGGATTTTTCCGGCACGAAGGGCAGATTATCGCCGAAGCTGAAACTCAAGGGGTCTCGATCTTCCGAACGGGTGTGGGCGATGCTGGCGGACAGGCCAAACCCATTGCCCAACGCGATGTTGGTCGTCACGCCAAGCCTGTCGATCCGCCCCTCGCTGAGATCGATCGACGATGGCAGTAAGGGTATGGGCGCCGTGCCGGGATAGGCTATGGATAGATCGTGCAGTTCCTGATGCTGGTAATCGACGGCGATGAACAGTCTGTCGGTCCATTGAGCGTCCCAGCGGAAGGCCAGCGTGTCGGCATAGCCGTCGAAACCTAACCCAAATTGGTTGGGTTGAATGCCGACCATGCCGACCGGCGAAAGGGTGGGCGCGCCGAAATCATAACTCTGGCGCATATAGGCTGCGCGCAACCACTGTCCTTCGATCGGTGTCCAAGCCAAGCCTGCACGCGGCTCGATACGCCGGACATCGCTGTTGCCGTTGTCGATATAGGTCCCAAAGAGAGCATATTCCGCTTGCAAATCCGGCCCGATATCATGAAGGACGTCGAGATAAGTTCTTCCAAGGCCAATCCGGTCTGCACTCGAGGCGGTAAAGCCGCTGAAGTTTTGCTCAATGTTGACGTCGCTGAAACCACCCTCAATTCCGTATCGCCAGATCAGGTCACCTGTCGCAACAGTGTGGTTGATCGCAGCCAGATAGGTTTTCTGGGAGGAATTTTCGTCGGAGAAGCCTCCCACGCTTGGATTGTCCAAGCTGCGAAACATATCGGCGTTTTGGTCAGAATAGAAAAATCCGGCATTGAGGATGTTCTCGTATGCGAATGTGTGAGACCAGCCGATACCAGCCGCAGTCGAATTTGTGTTTTCGTCGCGGTCGAGAGAACCTATAGATGACAGTTGCACATCGAAGAGAAACTCCCCCTTCGAATGGTTGAAATAGGCAACGAGCCGGTCGTCCGGTGCGGGCGTTGCGGTCACATAGCCATTTCCGCCGGTGACCTTCGTCTCGCCGGCAAAGCTTCCGGCATCCAGCATGTAAGTGCCCGATAGCGGTGTCTTCTCCCACTGCAGGTTGCCGAAGAAACTGACCGGGAATGGAAGGTTGGAATAGCCCTGCACCTGGCCGCTCTTGGTCCATGCCGTCTCACCTTCATTGATATTGAAACCGCCGGTCAGCGATGTCTCGACGAAGGGATAGCGAAGCAAGGCCGCTTTTCTGTCGCTGTTGGCCAGAATATGCGGATCGAGCATCAATCCCTGCAGAAAGGATGAATAGCTCGATGTATTCTGTACGGAGTCGATACCATTGCCACCGTAGATCGGAGTGTTGGCGAACGGATTGACGCTGCCATGCACATATTGGTCGATGTAGCTCGAACTCGTGAACGGATCGAAGACCGCATCGCCATAATACTGTCCCCAGGCATCCAGCCCCTGCAGGCGAAACGCATCGTTCAGCACGGATCCGGCGTCCTGACTGGCGCTGAGGGCGGCAAATTCCCCACCGGCAGCGCGTGAGCGTTTCAGGAATTCCTGCGCGTTGCGGATGGCGCCGTCGGCATCATAGTCGTCGATGGCGATGGCGGTGCGTACCGACGAAATAGTCGAATCGTTGGGATCCAGCCTGTCCGCATTGTCGAGCGCCTGCTCGACGGCTTGCCGGTCGCCTTGTTCGTAGAGCGCGACGGCGAGAAGCAACTGGCCCTGCGCATAGCCGGGATTGGACACCGCTCCGGCCAGAAGTTCACCGACCGCCTTGTCCATCTGTCCGGTGTGTATGTCGTAACGGCCCTGCGCGAAGGAGGTTAGGTCGAAATTCGGATCGGCCTTGCGGGCAAGATCGATTTGCTGCTTTGCCTCCTTTATCCGAAGCTCCTGAAGGTAGAGAAATGCCAGATTGACGTGCCCCAGCGGGTCCTGCGGATCGAGCGCTATGGCTTGCAGAAGGGCTTTTTCAGCCTCTCGTACGGCATCGCGCCCGGCTTGCACGAGCCCCAGGGAATTCCAGATCATGTCGTTGCCGGGCTCTGAAGCGAGCGCCTTCCTCAGATCGGTGAGTGCACCTTCGTTATCCCCGTTGATTGAGGACCGGTAGTTTGCTCGCGCATCGAGCGCGATGGCCTGCTCCGGATCGATGGCAAGCGACCGTTCCGTGGCTTCTCTCGCCTGTTCGCGGTCATCGAGAAGCAGGACGATCCGCGCGCGGGCGGCCGGGATAAGGGCATTGTCGGGGTATTGGGCTTCCGCCTTTTTCAGAAGGGCCACTGCGGCCGGGATGTCCTGCAAGAATGCTGCAGTATAGGCTTCCGCGACAGCGGCATAAGGTCCGACTGCCCGTGCCGGCGGCTTCTCGACACGTTTGGGATCGTCAAGCGAGCGGGCATAATACCGGCCGTATTCCGCGATCGACCGCCGCTTCGGGTCGAGCTTGGTGATCGCTGCATCGAAAAGCAGCGCTGCATCCCTGTATTGATTGTTCGCACCGGCAATGAAGGCGTCCACAAGGTTTGACCGGGCGGTTTGCGTGCTGGACAGGCGGCGCGTCCGGGCTTTCGCCAGCGAAGCTGAAGCGGCTTGCCGGCCATCGATGGCGAGCTGAACTTCGGCAAGCGTCAGCCAGTCTTCGGCACTTCGGTTATTTGCGGGGATAGCTGATATGCGCTGGCGCTCGCGCCGCATATCAGCCCCGGAGAGGGTGGACACCGGCAGCAGATTGAAGGCTTCGCGCAGGGACAGATTGTAGAGCATCTGTTCCCGGTCTTTCGAGTTGACGACGATAATCTTCGAAGGTGCCTGGCCGATCGCGGCCACCGCCCCTTCGCCCTGCGCGACCTTGACGCTGCCCTGGGCATTGCTGAGTTCGACCAGGCCTTCCAGCACGATCAGCGACGTCTTGCCGTCGGCGTCGACGGTCATTGTCCAGTCCGTGCCGCGGATGGCGGCCGCTGCTGCGGGTGTATCGATCACCACGCCCTGGCCACCGCGTTCGGCGCGGGCCCAGATCGTGCCGGATTGCAGCTCTAGCCCGGTATCGCCGTTGCCGCCCATCCGCTTGACCAGCAGCGAGGTGTTGCGGCCGAGGCGAACCTGGGTTCGATCGGAGAAGAGAACGGCAAGCTGACCGGTGGCGTTGGTGCGCAGCACGTCGCCGCTCAAGAGGTCCTGCTGCAGATCGACATAACGCCAGCCGGAAATATCGACGAAGTGCACTTCCTCGCCGGATTTGCGGGCAATGACCGATCCGGCCGCAGGCAATGGGCGCGACAAAGGGTCTGCCTGCGCCGGCATGGCGAGACAGAGCGCTCCCAAGGCAATGCTCACGGACGTATATTTCATGCAGTTTCCCCAAAATGCACGGTTCATCACTGGATTTGGCCACGCCAAAAGTCAAGCCGGGCAGGCGATCTCGCGTTGCTTTGCAGGACAAGTGTAGGAATAGAGAAACACAATAAAACGCCGCAAGGTGTTCCCGGTGATACACGAGGGCCGACGATTGCAGCTTTGACGGGATGCTGGCGGGCGGGATCTATTCAAACGGCCAGCAGAGTGTAGACTGACTTCTACCATAGGATGAAATTGAGAAGCAGACGTCTTCTTGCTGTTCCTTTCGGCGTTTGTCCGCATGTCAAAACGCCTATGAGATTTTTATTTCTCTATCCGGTCGCCCGTCTCGAACCCTTATGCCCTTTGGAAGATAGTCAGTCTGGAATTCAGGCCCCGGATCGTGCGTCGCGCAGATCAAACGGGGCCTCTTTCGCGTCGCTGCCCTCCTTTGAAGAGGAGGGAAAGATGAAATTCAACAAAAGGAGCCTGAATCGATGATGGATATTGTCTTGATCGGGATCGGTGTTTTGTTTTTCGCGCTGTCGTTTGCCTATACCCGGGCCTGCGACCATCTCTAATTCGAAGGATTAAGAGAAATGCTTGTCGATTATGTGCTCGGAGCCGGCGTGACCGTGTTTCTCCTCGCCTATCTGACCTACGCCCTCATTCGCCCTGAGCGCTTCTAACAACGCCAGGTTCGGAAAGTTATTGCCATGACACTCAACGGATGGATCCAGATCCTTATCTTCTGCGGGATCGTCATTTTGCTCATCAAGCCGCTCGGCGCCTATATGACGCGCGTCTTTGGCGGTGAGCGCACTTTGCTGTCGCCTCTTTTTGCTCCGATCGAGCGCGGTCTTTACCGGCTGTCCGGTACCAGCGAGAAGGAAGAGCAGCACTGGACGAGTTATGTATTCTCCCTGCTTCTGTTCAATCTCGCCGGCTTTGCCGTGCTCTATGCGTTGCAGCGGTTTCAGGGCGCCTTGCCTTTCAACCCGGCAGGCATGACCGCGGTTGGGCCCGAGCTGTCCTTCAACACCGCCACCAGCTTCGTCACCAACACCAACTGGCAGAACTACGGCGGCGAAAGCACGATGTCCTATCTCGTGCAGATGGCCGGCCTGACCGTGCAGAATTTCGCCTCCGCGGCAACCGGTATGGCCATCGCTATCGCGCTGATCCGCGGCTTTGCGCGTGCATCGGGCAAGTCGATCGGCAATTTCTGGGTCGATATGACCCGCGCCACCCTCTACATCCTTTTGCCGCTCTGCATCGTTCTGACGATTGCCTATGTCTATCTCGGCGTACCGCAGACGCTCGGCGCCTACGTGACAGCCACGACGATCGAGGGTGCGCAGCAAACCATCGCGCTCGGCCCTGTCGCCTCGCAATTGGCCATCAAGATGCTCGGCACCAATGGTGGCGGCTTCTTCAACGCCAATTCCGCGCATCCCTTTGAAAATCCGGACGCGATCTCCAACCTCCTCCAGATGGTATCGATCTTCGCCATCGGTGCAGCCTTCACCAATGTCTTCGGCCGCATGGTCGGAAACCAGCGCCAGGGTTGGGCAATCTTCGCCGCGATGGGCGTGCTCTTCCTTGCCGGTGTCACGGTGACCTACTGGGCCGAAGCTGCGGGCAATCCGCTGGTTCATGCCATGGGTATCGATGGCGGCAACATGGAGGGCAAGGAAGTCCGGTTCGGCATCGTCCTGTCGTCGCTGTTTGCGGTCGTGACGACGGCCGCCTCCTGTGGCGCGGTCAACGCCATGCATGGTTCGTTCACCGCATTGGGTGGCCTGATCCCGCTGATCAACATGGAACTGGGTGAAGTCATCATCGGTGGCGTTGGCGCCGGTTTGTACGGCATCCTGATGTTCGTCATCCTGACGGTGTTCGTCGCCGGCCTGATGGTTGGCCGCACGCCGGAATATCTCGGCAAGAAGATCGAGGCCAAGGAAGTCAAGATGGCCGTTCTCGCCATCCTCATCCTGCCAGCAACCATGCTCGGTTTCACCGCAGTTTCCATCCTGTTGCCGACAGGCGTGGCCTCGATCGGAAATCCAGGACCACACGGGTTCTCGGAAATCCTCTATGCCTACACCTCGGCTGCGGCCAACAACGGCTCGGCCTTCGGCGGTCTCACCGGCAACACGCCCTGGTACAATATCACGCTGGGTATCGCCATGCTGATGGGCCGTTTCCTGGTGATCATCCCGGCGCTCGCCATTGCCGGTTCGCTGGTGACAAAGAAGACGGCACCAGCTTCGGCAGGGACGTTCCCGACCCACGGCCCGCTCTTCGTCGGCCTTTTGTGCGGCGTCATCCTGATTGTCGGCGGCTTGACCTTCTTCCCGGCGCTGGCGCTCGGGCCGATCGTCGAACACCTGGCGATGATATCAGGTCAAACCTTTTAAGGTGCCAGTATGAACCGCTTGTTTCAACTGAAGTTCAAAAGGCTCCTCAACCCTCGCGACGGTGATCCGCCGCGAGCGGCGCCCCCGCAGACAACCAGCATCATCATCGGTTTCATGCTGGTCCTGCTGGTGATTGGCGGTCTCGCCCACGCTTTTACCGAATTGTTCCACGGCTGACGCGGTCGCCGTGATGTCACACACAAAAGAAACTGGAGTTCTCTTATGAGCCAGTCCAAATCTGCGAGCCTGATGGACTCTCGCATCCTCATTCCGGCGATCGGCTCGGCTTTCGTCAAGCTTGATCCACGCACGCTTGCCAAGAACCCGGTGATGTTCGTCGTCGCCGTCGTCTCGACGCTGACAACCGTTCTGTTCCTGCGTGACCTCGTCACCGGTAGCGGTAATCTTGCCTTTTCGCTGCAGCTGAATATCTGGCTGTGGTTCACGGTGCTGTTTGCCAATTTCGCCGAAGCGGTTGCCGAAGGCCGGGGCAAGGCGCAGGCCGAATCGCTGCGCAAGACCCGTACCGAAACACAGGCCAAGCTTCTGACCGGAACGGATCTAAAAAGCTTCAAGATGGTATCCGGCACCACGCTCAAGGTCGGTGATATCGTTCTCGTCGAAGCTGGCGACATTATTCCTTCCGATGGCGAAGTCATCGAAGGTGTCGCTTCCGTCAACGAAGCGGCGATCACCGGCGAATCAGCCCCCGTGATCCGCGAATCCGGCGGTGACCGTTCGGCCGTCACCGGTGGCACGCAGGTCCTGTCTGACTGGATCCGGGTGCGCATCAGTGCCGCTGCCGGCTCCACCTTCATCGACCGGATGATTTCGCTGGTCGAAGGTGCCGAACGCCAGAAGACGCCGAACGAGATCGCCCTCAATATCCTTCTCGCCGGCATGACGCTGATCTTCGTTCTGGCCGTCGTGACAATCCCGAGCTTTGCCACCTATGCAGGGGGCTCCATCCCCGTGATCGTGCTTGTCGCCCTGTTCGTGACGCTGATCCCGACCACCATCGGCGCGCTTCTCTCGGCCATTGGCATCGCCGGCATGGACCGCCTGGTGCGCTTCAACGTACTGGCCATGTCCGGCCGCGCCGTCGAGGCAGCCGGCGACATCGATACGCTGCTGCTCGACAAGACCGGCACGATCACGCTCGGCAACCGCCAGGCAACCGAGCTTCGCCCGGTCTCGGGCGTGTCGCAGCAGGACCTTGCCGATGCAGCACAGCTGGCGTCGCTTGCCGATGAAACACCAGAAGGCCGTTCCATCGTCGTGCTGGCCAAGGAGAAATACGGCATCCGCGCCCGTGACATGGCGCAGCTGCATGCGACCTTCGTGCCGTTCACGGCGCAGAGCCGCATGAGCGGTGTCGATATCGAGGGTTCGTCGATCCGCAAGGGGGCTGTCGATGCGGTTCTGAGCTACGTCGCTGGCCAGAACACGGCGGCGCGTCCTGACACAGTTCGCGAAATCCAAGCCATTGCCGACGAGATCGCCAAGTCAGGTGGCACGCCGCTGGCCGTCGTTCGCGATGGCCGCCTGATGGGCGTTGTCCATCTGAAGGACATCGTCAAGGGCGGTATCCGCGAACGCTTCGCTGAACTGCGCCGCATGGGTATCCGCACCGTGATGATCACCGGCGATAACCCGATGACGGCTGCGGCCATCGCTGCCGAAGCCGGCGTCGATGATTTCCTTGCCCAGGCAACGCCGGAAAACAAGCTGTCGCTGATCCGTGAGGAACAGGCCAAGGGCAAGCTTGTCGCCATGTGCGGTGACGGCACCAACGACGCCCCGGCACTCGCGCAGGCCGATGTCGGCGTGGCGATGAACACCGGTACGGTCGCTGCCCGCGAAGCCGGCAACATGGTCGACCTGGATTCGGACCCGACAAAGCTGATCGAGATCGTCGAAATCGGCAAACAGTTGCTGATGACCCGCGGCGCGCTGACGACGTTTTCCATCGCCAACGATATCGCCAAGTATTTCGCCATCATCCCGGCGATGTTCCTGGCCTTCTATCCGCAGCTGTCTGCGCTGAACATCATGGGCCTTGCCTCACCGCAAAGCGCCATCCTGTCGGCGATCATCTTCAACGCGCTGGTTATCGTCGCGCTGATCCCGCTGTCGCTGCGTGGCGTCACCTATCGTGCCGTCGGCGCCGGTGCGCTTCTGTCGCGCAACCTGCTGATTTATGGCCTCGGCGGCATCATCGTTCCGTTCATCGGCATCAAGGCCATTGATATGGCCATCACCGCCCTTGGCCTTGTGTAAAACGGTCCCGTTTAAAGGAACATTCCAATGCTGAAACAATTGAGACCCGCGCTGGTCATGATCGTTGCAATCACCGTCATTACCGGCCTTGCTTATCCGCTCGGCATGACCGGCATTACCCAGGCCCTGTTCCCGCATCAGGCCAATGGCAGTCTGGTCGAAAAGGACGGAACTGTTGTTGGTTCCGCACTGATCGGTCAGATCTTTACCGGTGATACCTATTTCCACGGCCGTCCGTCGGCTGCCGGAGATGGTTACAATGCTGCGGCCTCCAGCGGCTCCAATCTCGGCCCGACCAATCCGAAGCTGCTTGATCGGATCAAGACGGAAGCAGAAGCCCTCAAGGCGACCAATCCCAGTGCCGCCGTGCCCATGGATCTGGTCACCGCGTCAGGCAGCGGCCTTGATCCGCACATCACGCCGGAGGCCGCCTATTTCCAGGTTCCGCGTGTCGCCAAGGCCCGCGGCATGGATGAAAGCAAGATCCGCGCACTGGTCGATCAGGCAGTCGAGGCCCGCGAACTGGGTATTCTCGGCGAGCCGGCGGTCAACGTCTTGGCGCTGAACATGGCGCTTGATAAGGCTGTCTAACCTGTTCGGTCACGGCATCGCGCCTTGGTAAAAGGTGCGATGCCGTGAGCAACTTGATTGCCGGCAATGTTCCAAATCGTCTGGGCTTTTGGGACATGTCCGGTATGGTCAAAAGCGGCATCCTGCCGCTTTTCGGCATTGATGAGGAAAGACGAGCGCGCATGCGGGACGATGTCCGCGATATGGATGGAAGACCATCGCCCGACGCCCTGTTGCAGCGGGCGGAACAGGAAACGCGCGGCCGCCTGAAAATCTTTCTGGGCGCGGCACCCGGTGTCGGCAAGACCTATGAGATGCTGACTTCCGGCCATGCCAAAAAGGCCGATGGCGTCGATGTGGTGATCGGCGTGGTCGAAACCCATGGCCGCAAGGAGACCCAGGCGCTGGCCAATGGGTTCGAGGTCATCGCGCGCATACCGATCGACTACAAGGGCCGTCGTCTTGAGGAAATGGACATCGATGCCATTCTCGCCCGGCGGCCCGGCCTCGTTCTTGTCGATGAACTGGCCCACACCAACGCCCCCGGCAGCCGTCATCCGAAGCGCTACATGGATGTGCAGGAACTGCTGTCGCGCGGCATCGATGTTTACTCGACGCTCAACATCCAGCATGTCGAAAGCCTGAACGATGTCGTCGCCCAGATCACCCGTATCCGCGTGCGTGAAACTGTTCCCGATTCGATCATCGACCGGGCTGACGATATCGAAATCATCGACCTGACGCCGGAAGACCTGATCAAGCGATTGCATGATGGCAAGGTCTATATCCCCAAGACGGCGCAACGTGCGCTGGACAACTATTTCTCGCCCGGCAACCTGACAGCCCTGCGCGAGCTCGCCTTGCGCCAGACCGCGCAGCGGGTGGACGACCAGTTGCTGACGCATATGCAGGCGCATGCAATTTCCGGTCCCTGGGCGGCCGGAGACCGGGTGCTCGTCTGTGTCGATGACCAGCCACGCAGCGCATCGCTTGTACGTTATGCCGCCCGCGTCGCGGATCGCTTGCGCGCACCGCTGGTGGCCCTGCATGTGGAGACGGCCCGATCGGTCTATCTGTCCGAGGCGGCGCGCGACCGCATCGCCGCGACGCTGCGGCTGGCCGAGAGGCTGGGCGCCGAGGCGCTGACGCGGCCGGGCTCCGACGAAGCCGAGGAGATCGTCCGTTTCGCCGCGTCCAGCAATGTCACGCACATCATCGCCGGCACGCCAAAAACATCCGGATGGCGGGAATGGCTGCACGGGTCGGTGACCAGCCGCCTCATCCGGCGGGCCGGCAATATCAGCGTCCACGTCATCGCCGGTGACGACCGGGAAGGCGACGCCGTTGCCACGGGCGTCAAGACTGTTCCGGCGCCTGTTCAGTTCAAGGTCCGGCCCTATGCTCTGGCAACGTTCTATGTCGGCTGCGCGCTTGGCGTCGGCTTTTTGCTCGACCAGTCACTCGATGTACGCAATATCGCGCTGGTCTTCCTGATGGCCGTTTTGACCACGGCGGTGACCGAGGGTCTCAAGCCGGCTCTCTATGCCAGCATCATCAGTGCTTTTTCGCTGAATTTCTTCTTTCTGCAGCCGCTCTATACGCTGGATATCAGCGATCCCGACAGTGTCGTCGCGTTTATCCTGTTCTTCATCGTGGCAATCATTGCCAGCAACCTGACGGCCAGTGTCCAGCGGCAGGCAGCGGCTGCGCGCCTGCGGGCTCGCACCACCGAAGACCTTTATCTGTTCAGCAAAAAGCTGGCAGGCACCGGCACGCTGGACGATGTGCTCTGGGCAACCGCCTTCCAGCTTGCCTCCATGCTGAAGGTACGGGTGGTGCTGCTTCTGCCGGAAGACGGAACAATTGCGGTCAAAGCCGGCTATCCACCGGACGATACACTCGACGATGCGGACATTGCCGCGGCGCGCTGGGCCTGGGAGCACAATCGTGCTGCCGGACGCGGTGCCGATACATTGCCCGGCGCCAAGCGTCTCTATGTACCCTTGCGCACCGGCCGCGCCGCCGTCGGCGTCATCGGTCTCGACAATGACCGGCAGGGGCCGTTGCTCAGCCCGGAACAGCAGCGCTTGCTCGATGCGCTCGCCGATCAGGCGGCACTGGCCATCGAGCGCGTGCAACTGGTTGCCGATGTCGATAATGCGCGGCTGGCTGAAGAAGCCGGGCGGCTGCGCTCGGCCCTGCTGACCTCGATTTCGCACGATCTGAAGACGCCACTCGCCGCTATCATGGGTGCCGCTGGCACCTTGCGCGATTATCAGTCCGCTCTACCCGAAGAAGACCGTGTCGAGCTGTTGACAACGGTGACCGACGAATCCGAACGGCTGAACCGGTTCATCGCCAACCTGCTCGACATGACCCGGATCGAATCCGGGGCCATGGAGCCGAATGCCGCCTTTCACTATACCGGCGATATCGTCGGCAGCGCGCTGCGCCGGGGACGCAAGATTCTGGCCGATCACACTGTTGACGTCGAGGTTCCCGCCGATCTTCCGATGATCAGGGTCGATCCGGTGCTGTTCGAACAGGTGCTGTTCAACCTGCTTGACAACGCAGCCAAATATGCGCCAGAAGAATCGACGATCCGCGTTCGGGCCGAAAGCAACGGCGAGCGGGTCCTGATCAAGATTTCCGACGAAGGCCCGGGTATTCCACAGGGCGATCTGGAACGGGTTTTCGATACGTTCTACAGAGTGCGCAAGGGCGATCACGTCCGGGCGGGGACCGGGCTTGGCCTCTCCATCTGCCGGGGTTTCGTCGAGGCGATGGGCGGCAGTATCGCTGCGGAAAACCGCACCGACCGCACCGGTGCCGTCTTTACCATCAGCTTGCCACTGCTACCGAATGCCCCCAATCTGAAGGACATGAAATGACGCTTTCAGCGGTCAAGATCCTGGTCGTCGATGACGAGCCGCCCATCCGCCGCCTGCTGCGCGTCGGCCTGGCAACGCAGGATTATGCCGTCAGCGAAGCCGGCAATGGCAAGGCGGCGCGCGAAAGCGTCAAGAGCGATCAGCCGGACCTGATCCTGCTCGATCTCGGCCTGCCGGATATGCCCGGCCACGATCTGTTGCGCGGCTGGCGCGAGGAGGGGCTGACACTGCCGATCGTCATCCTGTCGAGCCGCACCGACGAGGCCGGGATCGTCAAGGCGCTGGAACTCGGTGCCGACGATTACGTGACCAAACCCTTCGGTATGAACGAACTGGTGGCGCGCATCCGCGTCGCGCTGCGTCACCGGCTGCAGCAGCAGGGCGAAAAGCCGCTGTTCCAGACCGGCGGCCTGTCGGTCGATCTGGTCAAGCGCATCGTCAAGGTGGATGCCCGCGAGGTCAAATTGTCGCCGAAGGAATACGATATTCTGCGCATCCTCGTGCAGCATGCCGGCAAGGTGCTGACGCACAAGTTTCTGCTCAAAGAGGTCTGGGGCAATGCCGACGACGTCCAGTATCTGCGCGTCTATGTGCGTCAGTTGCGCCAGAAGATCGAACTGACGCCGGACCAGCCTCAATACATCACCACCGAAACCGGCGTCGGCTACCGCCTACGCGAAGCCGACCTTTAGCCAGCTTTCCTCTACAGGCTATTGCGGTTCAACCAATTGCGCAGCACGGTGATACCCTCCGGCATATGCAGGCGGCCAAAGCCAATACGCAGGCAGTTCTGTGGCACAGGCGTAAGTTCGGAGTGGTAGACGCTCGACGGCAGGAAAAATACGCCCGCCTCCTCGACCGCGCGCCGCGCAAACGCCTCGACGCCTTCCGATCCTTTGTAGCGGATGAAGGCGACGCAGCCGCCATCCGGCTCGCGCCAGTCGAACAAATGCGCAAAATCAGCGAAAAACGTGTTCCACTCGGCGATGTTGTTGCGGACGATGGATCGTGTCCGTGCCAAAATCTTGTCGCGGTTCTTTAGCCCGATACGCGCCAGAACCTCAGAAGGGGCCGAGTTGCAGATCGACAAGAAATGCTTGTAGCGTTCGCAACGGGTCAGGAAATCTGCGTCCTTGCAAGCCAGCCAGCCGATCCTCAGGCCCGGAAGCCCATAGGCCTTCGACATGACGTTGAGCGAAATTCCACGCTCATAGGCATCGACAGCCTGCGGCAGGCGCAGCGCCTCTTGCCTCTCGATCAGCCGGTAGACTTCGTCGCTGAACAGCCAGATGCCATGCTTGCGGCAGATTTCGATCAGCGCGTTGAACGTCGCATGCGGCGGGATCTTGCCGGTCGGATTGTTTGGGAAATTAATCGAGATCAGCTTGGTGTTCGGCCGGATCGCGGCCTGGATCTGGCCGAGGTCCAGGTTCCAGTCATTGTCGATATCCAGCGCCACGCCCGTGACCGCACAGATGCTCAACGGAAGAGTTTCGGCGGCCTGATAGTTGGGCGTGATGACGATGGCGTGGTCATCCGGTGTCAAAAGCACCTTCATCGCCACATAGATCGCTTCCTCGGCGCCGGCAAAGCAGATCAGGTTTTCAGGCTGAACGGTATCATAGGTTCGCGCAATTTCCTGCCGCAACACGGGCGCGCCAAAGGTTTCGGTATAGCCGAGGCTGAGGTTGTCGAAGTCGGCGCGGTCCGCGTCGCTGGCCATCGCCAGCAGGTCCGGCAGGCGCATGCTTTCGGCATCCGAAGCCGTCATGTTGTATCGGGCGGTGAATTCCCATTTCGACATGAAGGTTTCGAGTACAAAATCGCGCATCGGCTTGGTCATCGCGGCTCTCCTTGAACGGCAGCGTCCTGTTTCTGGCGGATCGCGCCAAGGCGGTTGTAGATCGTCGCTCTCGAGAGTTTCAGGATCTCGGCGACATAGGGGACGGCCTTGCGGATGGCAAAGACGCCGCGCGTTTCCAGCAGCGCAAGCAACCCGTCCACCTCCGTGCTGGTCAGTCCCGCGAGGCTGGTCCTGTGGGTCGCGAGAAACTCGCCGATCACCGCGTTGACCGCCTCGCGCCAGTCCTCCGCCATCAGCGCCGAGGTCTTCGGCATGGGCGCGGCAATGTCCATCATCGACTTCAACTGGTCGAAGATACCGACAAACGCCTCGATATCATGGTTGATGCACAGAAGACCGACCGGCTTGCCGGCGGTATCGCGCAGCACCGAGGTGATCGCCTTCAGCCGGCGTCCATCCCAGTTGGACTTGCCGTAGGGGCCAATCACATCGTCTTCAAGGGTCGAAACCAGCCCGGCCTCGTTGAGGGAGCTGTCCCCTGGACGGCGCTTCGAAAAAGCGTTGGCGATATGGAAGATCAGGCCGGTTTCAAGGTCATGCAGTACCGCTTCCACATGCGGTGAAAACAGCGTGGCCACGGCGTCGCAGACCGGAATGAAAGGCGTGAGCGGATGAGACATGAGGCTTTATCCGCTCGAGTTGACAATTTGTCAATATCAACAAATCGGATAGCTATCGCCCGAAGGATGCTTTGCTGGAATTGAGCTGCCGTTGAAATTCAGGATCGCGCTGCGATAACTTCTTGTGCAGGTGGACCATCATGCCGGCGGCAAACAGCGGCGTCAGCAGGTTGAGAAGCGGCACGGCCAGAAATGCAGCGAGGGCCAGCCCGCTGAGGAAAACGGTGCCGGCATGTTTAGCGCGGAAAAGCCGGGCTTCGGCGGGCGAGCGGTAGCGCATCGCCGCAAATTCGAAGAATTCGCGGCCGAGCAGGTAACCGTTCACCAGGAAGAACGCGATTAGATTGATGCCGGGGATCAAGAGCAGAAAAAGCGCAATGATATTGCCGATGATGATGACGCCCAGAAATTTCAGCGTACCGGAAATCGCTTCGCCCAGCGGCAGGGCGCGGCCCGCAGGTTCGTTCGGGTAATCACGTTTCTCAACCACTTCGGCGACATCATCGAGGAAGAAGCCGGCGATCAGTGCGGTGACGGGAGCCAGAAGCAGCGCCAAAACCAGTGCCAGCCCGAAACTGGCGAAAATGCTGACAACGAAGGTAAGCCAGCCTGCCCAGCCGGGCGTACCGGGGAGCAGTGCATCAAACCAGGGAAGCGCGAGATAGATGAACAGTTCGCGCAGGGCGAACCATAGCCCAACCAGCGCCAGAAGCGTGAGGCCCAGCACTTTCCAGAAAACCGAGCGCGTTTCGGGCGCGAAAAGATTGGCAAAGGAAAGCCGCGCCGCGTCGAGTATCATCCGGTATCTCCTTCAAAGGCATTTATGCCGCTGTCTGCGCATGTAGGCGGAGCGTGGTCTCTGGGCAAGGCCGTGGCGCTTGCGGCCTTGAAAAGCCGCCGAAAATCATGTGCGAAGGGCGCTGTTTTCGCTGCCAAAACCGCTGCGGCCCCGTTATGATACCGCCACAAGACAGCTGTGGGGTGTTAAGACGATGGATGGAGTGGACGCAAATAAGTCGGCGGCGGGCCTTTCGGTGCTGCTGCAGTCCGGCGCCCACGATCCGGTCGATCTTGCAAAGGCGTCGCTTGAGAAGATAGCCGGCTACAAGGATCAATCGATTTTCACGGAATTGCTGGGCGAGCGAGCCCTCGCGGACGCCGAATTGTCGTCACTGCGCCTTCGTTCGGGGCGGTCTCTCGGTTTGCTCGATGGCATTCCGGTCGCCTGGAAAGATCTGTTCGATACCAAGGGAGCGGTAACGACCGCAGGCTCCGCTGTGCTGACCGATACCGCGCCTGCGGTCGCTGATGCGGCTGTCGTTACGGCGCTTGCCGGTGCCGGAATGGTCAGTATCGGCCGCACCAATCTCAGCGAATTCGCCTTTTCAGGCCTCGGCATCAACCCGCATTACGGAACGGCACATAACCCCGCATCGCGTGACGTACCGCGCATTCCGGGTGGCTCGTCGGCCGGGTCCGGCGTCGCCGTTGCGGCCGGCCTGGTGCCGGTGGCGATCGGCACGGATACCGGTGGCTCCATCCGTATTCCCGCAGCCTTCAACGGCATCGTCGGTTACAAGGCGACGCGCGGCCGCTATTCGATGCAGGGTGTCTTTCCGCTGGCAAAGAGCCTCGATTCGCTCGGGCCACTGTGCCAGACCGTTCAAGATGCCATCTGGATCGACGCCGCCATGCGCGGACGAACTGCGCCGGATATCGACAGAGCGGACCTGAGTGGCCTGAAGCTTGTCGTTCCTGAAACGATCGTTTTCGACGATGCCGAACCGGGTGTCGTGGCCGCGTTTGAAGCTGCCGTTTCAAGACTGGAAAAAGCCGGTGCCCGGATCAAGCGCCGGGCCTTCCCGATCTTTGCCGAGATTTTCGAGATCGGCGCGCGCCACGGCGCACTGGTCACTGCCGAAGCATTCGCGCTGCACAAGGCGCGGTTGGAAGGGCCAGCGGCTGCGCGCATGGATCAACGCGTCGTCGCCCGCACCCGGCTCGGCGAAAAGATCACGATGCCCGACTATATCGCTATCGCCGACGCCCGCCAGCGATTGATCGCCGCCTTCGCCAATAGCCTGGAGCCCGGCGAGCTGCTCATCCACCCGACGGTTCCGCATGTGGCGCCGCCGATTGCACCGCTGCTCTCTGACGATGACCTGTTCTTCAAGATCAACGGCCGGACGTTGCGCAATACGTCGATCGGCAACTTCCTCGACGGTTGCGGCGTCTCGATTCCCTGCGGTACAGGTGATGCGGGCATGCCGGTCGGGTTGCTGTTGTCCGGCCAGAAAAATCAGGACGAGGCTCTGCTCTCTGCCGCGCTCTCGGCCGAAGCCGTCATCCGTGGTGACGCATGATCGTCTGCTTCGATATCGGCGGATCGGCCATCAAGGGTGCGGTCGCCCATGCGGCGGACCGCATAGAGCCGCTCGGCCGCCGGGTCACGCCGCTCGATGATTTCAACGCCTTTGTCGGCACGCTTCGCGATGTGATCGCGCAAGCCGGCGAAAAGCCGGATCGCATCGCCATCTCGATTACCGGCGTCGTCGATCCGGAGACGCAGGCGATCAAATGTGCCAACATTCCCTGCATCGATGGGCGCAAGCTTGGCGCGGAGCTTTCCGCGTTGCTTGGCTTGCCTGTGCTGATTGCCAATGATGCAGATTGTTTCGCGTTGGCCGAGGCCGGCGCCGGTGCCGGGCGCGGTTACCGGATCGTGCTTGGGGCCATTCTTGGCACCGGCGTCGGTGGTGGCCTGGTGGTCGATGGCCGGCTCATCAATGCGGAAGGTGGATTCGCCGGCGAATGGGGCCATGGCCCGGCAGTGGCTTCAATGGCCGGTACGCCGCCTGTCGCGATCCCGGTCTTCGACTGTGGTTGCGGCCAGCGTGGCTGCGTCGATACGATCGGCGGCGCCCGGGGCATGGAGCGCCTGCACCTGACATTGCACAGCAAGTGCCTGGAAAGCCACGAGATCACCGCGCTGTGGCAGAACGGCGACGCGGAAGCAGCCCGAACCATCGATGTGCTCGTTGATCTCATCAGCTCGCCGCTGGCGCTGACCGTCAATATCACCGGCGCAACGATTGTGCCGATAGGCGGCGGTCTCTCCAATGTGACGCCGCTGATCGCCGAGATCGACAAGGCCGTTCGCGGCCGGATCTTGCGAAAATTCGATCGCCCTCTCGTGGTGCCGGGTGAATGCCGGATCGAGCCGGGCCTAATCGGCGCGGCCGTTCTCGGTCTCGCAGGAGAAGCATAATGACGAATATTCTTCTGGAAGTCTGCGTCGAAGATGCAGCCGGTGTTCGCGCTGCAGTCGATGGCGGCGCCGATCGCATTGAATTGTGCTCGGCTCTGTCCGTCGGAGGGTTGACGCCTTCGCCGGGGCTGATGGCTCTGGCGGGCAAAGTTGCTATTCCGGTCTACGCAATGATCCGGCCAAGGCCGGGCGATTTTGTTTTCGATGCCGGCGATATCGACGTGATGCGTGTTGAAATCGATGCCGCCCGCTCTGCAGGTCTCGCCGGCGTCGTTCTCGGCGCAAGCCGACCTGACGGGAGTCTTGATAGCGAGACTTTGAGGGTGCTGGTGGATCACGCACATGGATTAGGGCTGACGTTGCATCGCGCCTTCGATCTGGTGCCGGATTTTGCCGAGGCAGTCGAGATCGCGGTGGACCTCGGTTTCGAGCGTATCCTGACCTCGGGCGGTGCGAAACGAGCTCCTGACGCCGTTGATGCGCTGGCTGCGGTCATCGCCGATGCTAAGGGTCGCATCTCGATCATGCCCGGTTCCGGCGTGACACTGGAGACGGTCGGCGGGCTTCTGTCGCGTCTTTCCGTAACGGAAGTGCATTCCTCCTGTTCGGTGGAGAATCCGGTTCACGATGCCCGGTTGGTATCGCTCGGCTTTGTTGCGCCAAGTTCCAGGCAAACGGATGAGCAGGCGGTACGGGCACTGAAGGCGCGGCTGAGCGCCGCGCCTTGATACGTCAAAATTCTATGCCTGGAAGACGCGCTTTCCGCCAATCCAGGTCGAGGCCATCTCGAGGCCTTCGGTCAGAAGAACGAAATCCGCATCAAGACCCGGCAACAATCTGCCTTTGCGGGCGGCGATGCCCGCTGCATCGGCGGGATAGGCCGATGCCATGCGCAGCGCCTCGTCGAGCGGCAGGTCCAGCTTTTCATGGGCAAAACGCACGGAAGCGAGCATGTCGATGTCGGCGCCCGCCAGCGTGCCATCGGCCAGCGTCAGGCGGCCGTCCTTGCGGAAGATCTCGCGGTCATTGAGCAAGAAACTGGTCTGGTCGGAGCCGATCGTCGACATCGCATCCGTAACGATGAAGATCCGGCCCGGACCATTCTTGGCGCGCAGTGCGACGCCCATTGATGCCGGATCGACATGGAAGCCATCGGCGATGATCCCCGCATGCAGGCTGCCAATATCGAGAGCCGCGCCGACAACGCCCGGTTCGCGATGGCCAAGCGGGCTCATTGCATTGAACAGGTGGGTCACGGTGCGCGCACCGGCCTTGGCGTAGTCCACAATGGTCTTGTAGCCGGCATCGGTGTGACCGAGGCTGACGATGATGCCTGCTTCCGCGAGCGCCTTCACCTGCGCTGGCGTGGTGTTTTCCGGCGCGACCGTCACCATCATCGCAGCGAAAACCCCGGCGCAGGCAAGCATGGCGTCGAGATCGGCCTGATCCATCGGCCTGATCAGCGCCGGGTCATGGGCACCCTTGCGGGCAACGGAAAGATGCGGCCCTTCGAGATGAAGCCCGAGGAATCCGGGTACGTTTTCCGCCCTGGCCTGTCTTCCACCGGCGATGGTCCGGGCGCGGATTTCAAACGTGTCGGTTATAAGGGTTGGCAGCAGCGCGGTCGTACCGAACTTTGCATGCGCCGCGCAAATGGTGCGGATGGCGTCAACGTCCTGCCGGTCGTTCAGCATCACGCCGCCGCCGCCGTTGACCTGCAGGTCGATGAAGCCGGGAACTAGCAGCTGACCGTCGGCCATGATTGTCGCGGTCCCGGCCGGCATGTCGCTTTGCGGTAGGATGCCGGTGATCGTTCCGCCGTTCAGCAGCAGGCCCTGGCCATCATGCCAGAACAGGCCGTCGAAAATCCGGGCGCCGACTATAGCTGTTTGTTCGGTCATCTCGTTTCCGTAACCTTCTTGAGAGCGACGGGCGCATCCGGATTGAGGCCGCGCGAACGCGACCAGGATTCGACGAAGCCGTAGAACGGGATGATCAAGGCCAGCGCATCGGTGATCGGATGTCCGGTGGCGACGAATGGCAGGGTCTTGGTCGCCTTGGCCTGCGCAGAGGTAACGAAGGCCAGCGCACCCTTGGCGCTCAGCCCATCGAGAATGCCGGCAACAGAGCCTTCTGCAGCATCACGCGCGGCAAGGCCGATCACCGGGAAGCGTTTTTCGACCAGCGCCACCGGTCCATGCAGCACTTCCGCTGCCGAATAGGCCTCGGCGTGCATGCCGGACGTTTCCTTGAATTTCAGCGCCGCCTCGCTGGCAATGGCAAGCGCTGGGCCGCGTCCGAGCACGAACAGCGATTCCGCGTCACCCAGTTCGTCGGCTAGCGGTTGCCAGTCGAGCTTCACGGCTTTTGCAAACTGGTTGGGCAGATCAGCAACCGCGCGCTGCAGGTCGGTGTCGCCGGTCCATTCGCCCAGGATGGCAAGCCCGGCAACGATCGAATTGACATAGGATTTCGTTGCGGCGACAGCGATTTCCGGCCCGGCAAGAATATCGAGTGGGTGGGTGCTGGCTTCCGAAATCGGCGAAGGCAGGGTGTTGGTGAGCGCGATCGTCACCGCACCGGCCTTGGTCGCGGCTTCAGCCATCGCGACGATGTCCGGGCTTTTACCGGATTGCGAGATGGCGATCGATGCCGCGCCCTGAAGCTGCATCTTCGCGCCATAGATCGAGGCGAGCGACGGTCCGAGCGAGGCAACGGGGCGTCCGGTTGAAAGTTCGATCGCATATTTCAGGAACAATGCGGCATGGTCGGACGAACCACGGGCAATCGTCACGAAGAAGGCCGGGTCTTTGGCGCGGAGCGCTGCGCCGGTTTCTTTGACTGCCGCCTTGGATTGCTCAAGAAGACGCGCTGCCGCTTCGGGGATTTCGTTGATTTCGCGCCGCATGTTGGTTTGCATGGTCATGTCTTTCTTATCTGGGCCGCTCTCAGGAATCCGACAAAGTCAGTTCGGCGACGAAATCATAGGCATCGCCTCGATAGAGCGAGCGGGTGAATTCCACCACGCGGCCGGAGGCGAGATAGGAGATGCGTTCGATGGACAGGCTGGCGGAACCGGCCGGAACGCCAAGCATCGCCGCGTCCGGATCCTTCAGACTGCAGGCGGAAATGCGTTGCACGGCGCGCACGGGCCGCGATTTGGTCTTGTCGAGTTCCGCATAGAGCGAGGTGCCGACACGAATGGGGTCCGGCAGGAATTCTGCGGAAACGCTGGCCCGCTCGATCGCGAGCGGCATATCGTCGGCGATGCGCAACCGGCCCAGCCGTGCGACCAGCGCATCGGCGGGCAGGCCCAGCGCCATCATTTCGTCCGGCGAAGGATGATACAGCCCGCGCTCGATCCATTGCGCCGTGGTGACCAAACCCCGGCGTGACATGTCCTCGGTAAAGGAAGTCAGGCGCGACAGCGATTGCTGAACGCGGCTTACCGGCTTGACGACAAAGGTTCCCGAGCCATGGCGCCGCACCAGCAGGCCATCCTTGACCAAGTCGTCGACAGCCTTGCGCACCGTTACGCGGCTGATGCTGGCATAGTCGGCCAGATCCCGTTCCGGCGGCAGGGCATCGCCGTGATTGAGCTTGCCCGACAGGATAGCGTCTTCCAGCGATTGCCGCAGCTTGAGGTAGAGCGGACCAGAGCCCCCGGCCTGCAAACCGTCCAGCGGCAATATGGCCTCAAGATGCTGGGTCATGCGGCGGATCCCGTCGTAAAGCGCTTCGCTGCCAGCGCGACCGAACCGGTCAAGGCATCCGCCTCCGGTTCCATGAACAAAGGCTGATGCCGCTCCGCCAGCCATGGGCGATAGATCGGCGCCAATCCGCCCAGCAGGCAGAGCTTGCGGCTACCCTGAGCCACAACGGCGTCCAGCGCCTCATCGACGGTCTGTGCGCTGGCCTTGAGCAGCGCCATCGCAACCGGATCGTTGCGTCCGGCATAGTCGAAAATTTTCGGTGCAAAACGGCCGAACTCGCCGGGCCGTGCGGCGCGGGCAAATTCCACGGCCTCGCGCGGATCGTTGTTGAACTCGGCCATGATGGCGTCCGTCAGCGGCGACGATGGGTGTATCCGGTCAAAGGCCAGCACGCTTTCCTGCAGAAGCGCGTGGCCAAGCCGGGCGCCGCTGCCGAGATCGCCGATCTGGAAACCCCATCCGCCGATATAGCAGACCTGATCGCCCTGCCGGGAGATATAGATCGAACCGGTGCCGAGGATTGCCACCGCGCCGTCGCTATCGCCGAGCGCACCCTGAAGGGCGATCAACCCATCGGATTCGATGTCGGCCCTTGCGAACGGCAGACGTTCTTTCACATAATGCACCGCATCGCCGACATTGCTGCCGGCCACGCCGACCAAGGCGCAGGCCGACCCGATTTCGGAAGGCGCGATGCCTGCTTCCTCGAATGCAGCCGTGGCTGCACCGACAATATGGATCAGGGCGTTGTCGGGATCGGTCAGGATGTTGGCGGCGCCGCTTTTGCCGCGCCCGAGGATACGCCCATCGGCGCCCGCTACAGCAGCGCGGCAACTCGTGCCCCCGCCGTCGATTCCCAGAATGTAATGTGGCATGGATACCTCCGGGAAAAAGGATACCAAAAAAATACCATTTACCAAGTGGATTTTGGTCTTTAATTGGATTTATCGATTAACAAACTGAAATATATAAATTATTTTAGAAGTTGGAAATTTTCTTCGGCAAAAACTTAATTTTTCCTAGACAATTGGTATTTTTTTGGCATTAATTTGCGCAGAGGGAGATTAAACGTATGCCGTCAGTGAAAACCGAGGAGCGTCACGACAAGGCGACGGAGCTGGATGTCATGCATCCGGCGCTTGCGCTGCGCTTGCTTGCGTCTGGCCAGCAGGCTGCGGCGAAGGCTGTTGATTCTGCTATCGAGTCTATTGCCGCTGCCGCGCAGATCGCGGCCGGCACACTCGCCGGCGGCGGGCGCCTTGCCTATGCCGGTGCCGGCAGTTCGGGCCTGATGGCCATGACTGACGCTCTGGAATTGCCCGGTACTTATGGAATCGCGCTCGACAAGGTCGTGGTGCTTCTCGCCGGCGGTGCCGCGAGCCTCACGGATCTCGCCGGTGGCTACGAAGACGATATGGAACTGGCGCGCAAAGATGTGCGCGATGCGGGTATCGGTGCTGGCGATTGTCTGATTTCGGTATCCGCAAGCGGCTCGACTCCCTATGCGCTGGCTGCGGCTGATGAGGCACGGGCGCGCGGTGCCCGGGTTATCGCCATGGCGAACAATGCCGGGGCGGTACTCTTCCAGAACGCCGAAGTGTCCATTCTGTTGCAGACGCCGCCCGAGGTCATTTCCGGATCGACCCGCATGGGTGCAGCCACGGCGCAGAAGATCGCCTTCAACATGTTTTCCACGCTTGTCGGCATTCAACTCGGCCATGTCTACGACGGCCATATGGTCAACCTGAAAGCTGACAATGCGAAACTGCGCGGCCGCGCCATCCGCATCGTTTCCGATATTGCCGGGATCGGCGCCACGGAAGCCGGCCGTTATCTCACGACATCATCAGGCTCGGTAAAGATCGCCATTCTTCTTGCTGCTGGGGCAAAAAATGTGGTGGCTGCAGAAGCGGCCCTTACCGAAGCCGGTCAAAACTTGCGCCGCGCGTTGTCTGTTGTCGCGGCACAGTGAGTCCAAGGGTTTTAAAACCGCGCCAAAAATGGCGCACAATGAGGGAGAACGTAATGACCCGCACTACCTTGAAAGGCCTGCTGCTTGCATCCAGCATCCTCGGCTCCGCCGGGCTGGCGCATGCAGAAGACGTCACGCTGACGATCGAAAGCTGGCGTAACGATGACCTGGCCATCTGGCAGGAGAAGCTGATCCCGGCTTTTGAAGCCAAGAACCCGGGCATCAAGGTCGTTTTCGCGCCGACCGCGCCGACCGAGTATAACGCAGCGCTGAATGCAAAGCTCGATGCCGGTTCGGCTGGTGACCTTGTCACGTGCCGCCCATTCGATGCCTCGCTCGAACTTTACAACAAGAAGCACCTGGCTGACCTGACCGGTCTGGCCGGCATGGAGAATTTCTCGCCAGTCGCCAAGTCCGCCTGGACGACGGACGATGGCTCGGCCGCCTTCTGCGTACCGATGGCCTCGGTTATCCACGGCTTCATCTACAACAAGGATGCCTTCGACAAGCTTGGTATCGCGATCCCGGCGACGGAAGCCGAATTCTTCGCGGCCCTCGATAAGATCAAGGCTGACGGTACCTACATCCCGCTCGCCATGGGCACGAAGGATCTCTGGGAAGCCGCCACCATGGGCTACCAGAACATCGGCCCGACCTACTGGAAGGGTGAAGAAGGCCGCGCCGCCTTGATCAAGGGCGAGCAGAAGCTGACGGACGCCGATTGGGTCGAGCCCTACAAGGTTCTTGCCAAGTGGAAAGATTACCTCGGCGACGGTTTCGAAGCCCAGACCTATCCGGACAGCCAGAACCTGTTCACGCTCGGCCGCGCTGCCATCTACCCGGCCGGCTCTTGGGAAATCGGCCTGTTCAACACGCAGGCCCAGTTCAAGATGGGTGCTTTCCCACCGCCGGTTAAGGCTGCAGGCGATGCTTGCTACATTTCCGACCACAACGACATCGGCGTTGGCCTGAATGCCAAGAGCGCGCACCCGGAAGAAGCCAAGAAGCTTCTCACCTGGATCGCTTCTCCGGAATTTGCCGATATCTACGCCAACTCGCTGCCAGGTTTCTTCAGCCTGAACTCGACACCGGTAAAGATGGCCGATCCGCTCGCACAGGAATTCGTCTCCTGGCGCGAAAAGTGCAAGCCGACCATCCGCTCGACCTACCAGATCCTGTCGCGTGGTACCCCGAACCTCGAGAACGAGACCTGGGTTGAATCGGCCAACGTCATCAACGGCACCGATACGCCGGAAGTTGCTGCCGAAAAGCTGCAGAAGGGCCTCGACAGCTGGTACAAGCCTGCCAAGTAAGGTGCGCTAACAGGCACTTGGGATTACGGGGAAACGTGCCCCTCACCCTAACCCTCTCCCCGCTTGCGGGGAGAGGGGACTACGGAGTTTGCGGCTTGTCCCTTCTCCCCGTCTACGGGGAGAAGGTGCCCGATAGGGCGGATGAGGGGCGGCAACTGGACTGGGTTTTTTCATGCGAAAAAGAAAATCATCCAGCCGAAAACATGTAATCTGAAATCACATCCAGCCAGCGGCTTCGGGCTTGCTGGTGATGGCATGCGCGGCGGGGACCGGCAGCGCAGGCCTTGCCGCATATCGCGGCGATCGACGAAAAACGGGTCGGAGCGGCAGAAGCCATGAGCAGCGCCATATCGTCTGAGGACAGCATGCAAATTCCGGCACGGCCGAGACGCTGGCATATCCTTGTTTTCCTGTTGCCGGCTTTCATCGTCTATTCCGCCGTGATGATCCTGCCGTTGATCGAAACGTTGCGCCTGTCGCTGTTCAATACCGTGGACGGACAATCGGCCTTCGTCGGGCTTGCCAATTTCCAGGTGCTTTTCGGAGACGAACGGTGGGCCGCCGATTTCTGGCGGGCGCTGAAGAACAACTTCATCTTCTTCGCCATCCACATGCTGGTGCAAAATCCGCTCGGCATCTTGCTCGCCGCCATGCTGTCGATCCCCAAACTCCGGCTTGCCGCGTTCTATAGAACGGCAATTTTCATGCCGACGGTCCTGTCCTTCGTCATTGTCGGTTTCATCTGGAAACTGATCCTGTCGCCGATCTGGGGCATTACGCCGTTTTTCATGGACCTCGTCGGCTTGAAGGCTTTCTTCGGACCGTGGCTCGGCAAGCCGGGCTCGGCGTTGATCACCGTGTCACTGATCTCCGTCTGGCAGAATGTCGGCATTCCGATGATGCTGATCTACGCCGCACTTCTCAGTATCCCGGACGAGGTGATCGAAGCGGCCGAATGCGATGGCATCACCGGCTGGAGCCAGTTCTGGAAGATCAAGCTGCCCTTGATCCTGCCTGCGATCGGCATGGTCTCGATCCTGACCTTCGTGGGCAACTTCAATGCGTTCGACCTGATCTACACCGTGCAGGGCGCGCTTGCAGGGCCGGATGGGGCGACCGATATTCTGGGTACCTTGCTCTACCGCACCTTCTTCGGCTTCCAGCTTCAGCTCGGCGACCGTTCGATGGGCGCGACCATCGCAACCGTCATGTTCCTGATCATCCTTGCCGGCGTCTCGCTGTATCTCTTCGGCATCCAGCGGCGTGTTCGCCGCTACCAGTTCTAAGGGGAACGGATCATGTCAAAAGCACGCATCTCACCGCTGCGCTCCGGTTTCGTTCACCTGGCATTGGCCGGCTATACCGTGATCGCTCTCTTTCCGGTCGTCCTGACGATCATGAATTCGTTGAAGGACAAGAACGCAATTTTCCGCACGCCGCTGGCTTTGCCGACGGCGGAAACGTTCAGCCTGATCGGTTACACGACGGTGCTGAAACAGGGCGATTTCATCAGCTATTTCCAGAACAGCCTGATCGTCACGGTCGTCTCGATCTTCTTTGCGCTGCTGTTCGGCGCCATGGCGGCCTTCGCACTGTCGGAATATCGCTTCCGTGGCAATGCGCTGCTGGGGCTTTATCTCGCCATCGGCATCATGATCCCGATCCGGCTGGGCACCGTCGCCATCCTGCAGGGTATGGTCGCCGCCGGTCTGGTCAACACGCTGACGGCGCTGATCCTCGTCTATACCGCTCAAGGCCTGCCGCTTGCGATCTTCATCCTGTCGGAATTCATGCGCTCGGTTTCTGACGACTTGAAAAATGCCGGCCGTATCGATGGCCTGTCGGAATATGCGATCTTCTTCAGGCTCGTGCTGCCGCTGGTGCGTCCGGCCATGGCAACCGTCGCCGTCTTCACGATGATCCCGATCTGGAACGACCTCTGGTTCCCGCTGATCCTCGCACCCGGCGAAGCCACAAAGACCGTCACCCTCGGTTCGCAGGTGTTCATCGGCCAGTTCGTCACCAACTGGAACGCGGTTCTCGCGGCGCTGTCGCTGGCGATCTTCCCGGTCCTTATTCTCTACGTCATCTTCTCGCGGCAGCTGATCCGCGGCATTACCGCAGGAGCAGTCAAATGATGAGCAAACCCGTTCGCGTCCTCGTCGCCGGTCTCGGCAATATGGGCCGCAGCCATGCGCTGGCCTATCACAACAATCCCGGCTTCGAGATCGTCGGCCTCGTCAATCGCTCGAAGCCGGTGCTGGGGCCGGAGCTTGGCGGCTATACGATCCATCCGGATTTTGCGACGGCTCTCTCGGAGTTGAAGCCCGATCTCTGCTCGATCTGTACCTATTCCGACAGCCATGCGGACTATGCCGTCATGGCTTTCGAGGCGGGCTGCGATGTCTTCATCGAAAAGCCGCTGGCAACGACGGTGGCCGATGCCGAGCGCGTTGTGGCCGCAGCGAGGAAAGCCGGCAAGAAATTGGTGGTCGGTTACATCCTGCGCCATCATCCGTCCTGGATCAGGCTGATCGCCGAAGCCCGCAAGCTTGGCGGGCCCTATGTTTTCCGCATGAACCTCAACCAGCAATCCAGCGGCCCGAACTGGATGACGCATAAGTCGCTGATGCAGACGACGCCACCGATCGTCGATTGCGGCGTCCATTATGTCGATGTCATGTGCCAGATCACCGATGCCAAGGCCGTCGAAGTGCGCGGCATGGGCCTGCGTCTTTCGAATGAAATTGCCGCCGATATGTACAATTACGGTCATCTGCAGGTGCTCTATGAGGATGGTTCGCTCGGCTGGTATGAAGCCGCTTGGGGTCCGATGATCTCGGAGACCGCTTTCTTCGTGAAGGACGTGATGTCGCCCAATGGTTCCGTTTCGATCGTCATGGATCCGAATGCCAAGTCGGACGATATCGAAACGCATACGAAGACGGCCGTCATTCGCGTTCATAAGGCCGAAACCGGCGCGGACGGTAAATTCGTTCACACGGACGAAGACCTGAAGATGGACGGCGAGCCGGGGCACCAGGAACTCTGCGATCTCGAGCAGGCCTATGTGCTGAAAGCCATCACCGAAAACATCAATCTCGAACGACACATGGACGATGCCGTCCAGTCGCTGCGCATCTGCCTTGCGGCCGATGAGAGCGTGCGTACCGGCCAGCCGGTCAAACTCTAACGAAGCATGTCCCGTTCCGCGGCCTGTCAGCGGGACGAAAGGCATATGCGACAACGAAAAGGCGCCTCACGTGGGATCACTGAATCTGAAATCCATCCGCAAGGCCTTCGGCAATCACGAAGTTCTCAAGGGCATCGATCTCGAAGTGAAGGATGGCGAATTCGTCATTTTCGTCGGGCCGTCCGGGTGCGGCAAGTCGACCCTTCTGCGCGTCATCGCCGGTCTGGAAGATGCGACCTCCGGCAGCGTCCAGATCGATGGGCAGGAAGTGGTCAACACGCCGCCTGCCAAGCGCGGCATTGCCATGGTATTCCAATCCTACGCGCTCTACCCGCACCTGACGGTGAAGGACAATATGGGCCTTGGCCTGAAGCAAATGGGCGCACCCAAGGCGGAAGTCGATGCCAAGGTTGCCAAGGCATCCGGCATGCTGTCGCTCGAGCCTTACCTTGCCCGCCGTCCGGCCGAACTGTCCGGCGGCCAGCGCCAGCGCGTTGCCATCGGCCGCGCCATCGTGCGCGAACCAAAACTGTTCCTATTCGATGAGCCGCTGTCCAACCTCGATGCAGCACTGCGCGTCAACACGCGTCTCGAAATCGCCCGGCTGCACCGCAGCCTGAAGGCGACGATGATCTATGTGACGCATGATCAGGTCGAGGCGATGACGTTGGCCGATAAAATCGTCGTCCTTAACGCCGGCCAGATCGAGCAGATCGGTTCGCCGATGGAACTGTACAACAAGCCGGCGAATACCTTCGTCGCCGGTTTCATCGGCTCGCCGCAGATGAACCTGATCGAAGCCGGCAGGCTTGGCGAAGGGCAGGTAAAGACCATCGGTATCCGGCCGGAGCACATCAAGCTCTCTCGCGACAATGGCGACTGGAAGTCCAAGGTCATCCATGTCGAGCACCTCGGCGCCGACACGATCCTCTATCTGGAGACCGAGATTGCCGGGCTGTTGACTGTCCGCCTGTTCGGTGAGCATAGATATGATGTCGATGACATCGTCTATGCGAGCCCGGATAAGGCGGCGATGCACCGTTTCGGCGCCGACGACCGGGTTTTGCGCTGATCCAGAAACAGAATTGTATCCGAACGTTGACGAAAGTGTCGTTTGGTAACGTTTCATTGTGCGCTGCATCATCGGCTTGCGCTGCCTCCGGTTTTAACATACGTATCTGTTTGTATAATTGATGCGTCGGTCGTTCTGTCCCGGAATTCCTTCGTATCACATTGATTTTCATGAACTTCCTGCAGCAGGTGATCTCTTTGAAGAAAGATGATCGGCCGTGCGGCTGGACTTTGCGTATGGAACCAAAGATGCGGATGAACCGACCGATATTGGCTGCAACAGTGGCTGCCCTGATGATTGTTTCAGGATGCCAGAAGGAAGACGGCGAGAAGCAGGCGGCTCCAGCCTACCCGCCACCGCAGGTTTCGGTGATCACAACGAAAACGGAAACCCTGCCGATCACCAACGATTTGCCTGGCCGTATCGCAGCGACCCGCATCTCGGAAGTGCGCCCACGCGCCACCGGTATCGTTATCGAGCGTGTGTTCGAGCAGGGCTCGCATGTGAACGCCGGCGACGTGCTCTACCGGATTGATCCGGCCTCGTTCCAGGTTCAGGTCGAAAGTGCCGAAGGCACGTTGCGCCGCGCCAAAGCCGTCCAGCTTCAGGCTAAGCAGGCTGCCGATCGCCAGGAGCAGTTGAAGAAGTCGGGTGTCGCTACCGGTCAGACCTACGATGATGCGATCGCACAGCTGGCGCAGGCCGACGCCGATGTGGCGATCGCAGAGGCGGGCCTCGCGAGCGCCCAGCTCAATCTGCAGTATACCAATGTGACGGCCCCGATCAGCGGCCGTATCGGCCGTGCCTTGATTACCGAAGGTGCGCTGGTCAGCGCCAACGGCTCGGAAAACCTCGCAACGATCCAGCAGCTCGATCCTGTCTATGCCGACTTTACTCAATCCGCGACTGACCTCATCCGCCTGCGCAAGGCGCTGCAGGACGGTGCACTGGCCGGTGACGGGAACGAAGCCAAGGTCAATCTGCTCATGGATGACGGCAGCGCCTATCCGCATGCTGGAAAGCTGCTGTTTTCGGAAGCGGCCGTCGATGAGACGACCGGCCAGGTCACGTTGCGTGGTGAATTCCCCAACCCGGACGGCGATCTCCTGCCTGGCATGTATGTCCGCGTATTGGTCGAGCAGGGTGTTGAAAAGAATGCCATCGCCGTGCCGACCCAGGCTGTACAGCGTGATACATCCGGCAGTGCGCACGTCTACGTCGTCAAGGACGACAAGACTGCTGAACTGCGCGCCGTGTCTGCCGGTCACGTTCTTGGCGATCGGTGGATCATCCGTGACGGCCTAAAGGCCGATGAGAAGGTTATTGTCGAGGGCTTCCAGAAGGTTCGCCCGGGCGCGCCCGTCGAACCGGCCGACTGGAAGTCCGCCGATGCCAAGCCCGCAGCTGAGGCCAAGCCTGCCGATGCAAAACCGGCGGATGCGAAGCCTGCTGCTGAACAGACGGGCACGGACGGCGCTGCCGCCAAGCCGGCGGAAGACGCCAAGCCCGCCGAACAGGCGAAGTGAGGATCTGATCGATGCCTAGTTTCTTTATCGACCGGCCGATCTTTGCGTGGGTCGTCGCGCTTTTCATCATGATCTCCGGTATCATCGCGCTGCCATTGCTGCCGATTTCGCAGTATCCGAACGTTGCGCCGCCGCAGATCTCCATCAACACCAGCTATCCCGGCGCGTCGTCGGAAGAGACCTATCAGAGTGTGACGCGGCTCATCGAGAATGAGCTGAACGGCATCGAGGGCATGCAGTATTTCTCGTCCACGTCCAGCGCCGCAGGCAGTGTATCGATCAACGTGACCTTCGCTCCGGGCACCGATTCCGGCGATGCCTCGATCGACGTGCAGAACCGCGTTCGCCGCGTCGAGGCGCGCCTGCCCGATGCCGTGCGCCAGCAGGGCATCGAGGTCGAAGAGGCCGGCTCCGGCTTCCTGATGATCCTGGCGCTCACATCCACGGATGGATCCATGGATGCGGTTTCGCTCGGCGATTATCTCAGCCGTAACGTGCTCAACGAAGTCCAGCGCGTCGAAGGTGTCGGCCGGGCCCAGATGTTTGCGACCGAGCGCGCCATGCGTATTTGGCTCGATCCGGACAAGATGCGCGGCCTCAACCTGACGGCCGGTGACATCAATGCGGCGATCACCGCTCAGAATGCCCAGGTTGCATCCGGTAGCATCGGCGCCCAGCCGAACCCGATCACTCAGCAGACCAGTGCACCTGTCCTCATCAAGGGCCAGCTCACATCTGCTGAAGAGTTCGGGGCGATCATTCTGCGCGCTAATCTCAACGGCTCCGCCGTCCGCCTGCGCGATGTCGCACGCATCGAGATCGGCGGTCAGGATTACACCTTCTCGACACGCCTGAACGGCAAGCCATCCGCCGCTATCGGTGTGCAGCTGACGCCGACCGGTAACGCGCTTGCCACCTCCACGGCCATCAAGGCACGCATGGATGAACTGGCAACTTTCTTCCCGCCGGGCGTGGAATATTCTATTCCGTACGATACATCGCCGTTCGTGGCGATCTCGATTGAAAAGGTTCTGCATACGCTGCTGGAAGCCGTGGCGCTGGTGTTCCTGGTAATGTTCCTGTTCCTGCAGAACATCCGCTACACCATCATCCCGACGCTTGTCGTGCCTGTCGCGCTGTTGGGCACCTGCGCGGCCATGCTTGCCATGGGTTTCTCGATCAACGTGCTGACGATGTTCGGGATGGTGCTCGCCATCGGTATTCTCGTCGACGATGCCATCATCGTCGTTGAGAACGTCGAGCGCATCATGTCCGAGGAAGGGTTGACGCCGAAGGAAGCGACACGCAAGGCTATGAAGCAGATTACGAGTGCCGTTATCGGCATCACGCTGGTTCTGTCGGCCGTGTTCATTCCAATGGCCTTCTTCCCCGGCGCCGTTGGCGTCATCTACCAGCAGTTCTCGTTGACCATGGTGGTCTCCATCCTGTTCTCGGCATTGCTTGCCCTGACGCTGACGCCGGCGCTGTGCGCCAGCTTCCTCAAGCAGGTTCCAAAGGGTCATCACCATACCAAGCGCGGCTTCTTCGGCCTGTTCAATCGCGGTTTCGACAAGGCCTCGCACGGCTATAGCGGCTGGGTCGCCAGCATGGTGACGCGCACAGGGCGCTTCATGCTGATCTATGTCGTGCTGCTCGGTGGACTCGTCTATCTGTTCATGCAGTTGCCGTCCTCCTTCCTTCCGGATGAAGACCAGGGCTTCGTGATCGTCAGCATGCAGCTGCCGTCGGAAGCAACGGGAAACCGCACAACCGAGGTTATCGAACAGACGGAAGCGATCTTCAGCAAGGAACCGGCTGTTGAACGTATCATTGCCATCAGCGGCTTCTCGTTCTCCGGTACCGGTCAGAATGCCGGCCTTGCCTTCGTGACACTGAGGGACTGGTCGGAACGTGGACCGAACGATGTCGCCTCCGTCATCGCCGGCCGGGCATCGGGCGCCATGTCCCAGATCAAGGATGCGATCAGCTTTGCGCTGTCGCCTCCGCCGATCCAGGGTCTCGGCACCTCTAACGGCTTCGAGTTCCGTCTGCAGGATCGCGGCGGACAGGGGGCTGCGGCACTTGCGGCAGCGCGTGACCAGCTTCTGACGCTTGCATCGCAAAGCAAGGTCATCTCGGGCGTTCGTGTTGACGGCCTGCCGGATGCGGCGCAGGTCAACCTGCTCATCGACCGTGAAAAGGCCAATACGTTCGGTGTTGCCTTCGCTGATATCAACTCGACGATCTCGACCAATCTCGGTTCGTCCTATGTCAACGACTTCCCGAATGCCGGACGTCTGCAGCGTGTGACGGTGCAGGCTGACGAGAACAGGCGTATGCAGACGGCTGACCTGCTGAAGCTCAATGTGCGCAACTCAAATGGCGGCATGGTGCCGTTGTCAGCCTTCGCCAGCATCGAGTGGACGAGCGGTCCGACCCAGACAGTCGGCTATAATGGCTATCCGTCTGTGCCAATCAGCGGCCAGGCCAATGCCGGCTATTCCTCCGGTGAAGCGATTGCGGAGATGGAAAGCCTCTTTGCGAAGCTTCCGCCAGGTTTCGGCTATGAGTGGACGGGTCAGTCACGTGAAGAAATCGCTTCGGGCACTCAGGCACCCCTTCTTGTGGCGTTGTCCTGCCTGCTGATCTTCCTGTGCCTTGCCGCTCTCTATGAAAGCTGGAGCATTCCGATCTCCGTGATGATGGTGGTGCCGCTCGGCGTCATCGGTGCGGTTCTTGCCGTCACCCTGCGCGACATGCCAAACGACGTGTACTTCAAGGTCGGCCTGATCGCGATCATCGGGCTATCGGCGAAGAACGCCATCCTGATCATCGAGTTCGCCAAGGAACAGATGGAGGCCGGAAAACCGTTGCTCGATGCCACTATCGAGGCGGCGCATCTGCGCTTCCGCCCGATCCTGATGACCTCGCTGGCCTTCACGCTCGGCGTGCTGCCGCTGGCGATTGCCACGGGTGCCAGCTCGGGCAGCCAGCGTGCCATCGGTACCGGCGTCATGGGTGGCATGATCTCGGCGACGGTACTGGCGATCTTCTTCGTCCCTGTCTTCTTCGTGTTCGTGATGAAGCTGTTCCGGAGAACGACGTTGAAGCCGATCGGTGCGGAAACGACGGTCACACCGGCAGAGTAAAGGAAGCGGCCCGCTGCGAGGCGGGCCTTTTCCTGTGTGAGGAGGCGTCATGCGCAGAACAAAAGCCGAGGCGGAAGAAACCCGCAACAGCATTCTGCGCGCAGCGGAACGGGTTTTCTTCGAGAAAGGCGTTTCCAATGCGTCACTCGACGATGTCGCCAAGGCGGCCGGTGTAACGCGCGGCGCGATCTATTGGCATTTTTCCAACAAGACCGATCTTTTCCTCGAACTCTACAATTCCGTGCCAATGCCGCAGGAAGATATGATCGCCCGGGAGATCGAAGAGTCGGGATCCGATGTACTCTTTTACATCGAGCGGACGGCTGGCGACTGGCTGGAGGAGATGGCCGCGGACGAACACCGCCAGCGGATCCTGACAATTCTCCTGCGTTGCCCTTATGGCGAGGATCTCCTGCCGGTTCTGGAACGGCAGCAAGAGGTTGATGACAGGCACGTTGCATTGCTGGAGAACGCCTTCACCAAGGCACGCAGCGAGGGTTATCTCAATGCAAACTGGACGGCCCAATCGGCAACAAAGGCGCTGTGGTGGATGATGGGCGGGCTATGCAGCGAATGGCTTCTCTTCGGCCGCCGTTTCGATCTGGCGGTCGAAGGCAGGGAAGGACTGAAGCGTCTGTTTGGCAGTTTCCGGCAGGTGCCGTCTGCTGCCGAGACACTTGTCGTTTCCTGATCTGCCGTGCCCTTCAGGCGCAAACCGTCTGCATCAGGCCGAGGTCGATTTGAACTTGCTCATCAGGTAAGGTCCCGACTGGACCGGCCCGTACTTCGCCGTTTCGCCCTCCCCAAGGCAGGCGTCGAGGACGGTGATCTCTGCATCCCAGTTGGGCTGGTGAAAGAAGGCGAGGGACTGGCGCCGGGCCATGCCTCCATCTTCCGGTGACGGATTGACGACGCGGTGCAGCGTCGAAACCCAGCGGTCATTGGTCCAGCGCGCCATCAGATCACCAATATTGATGACGAAAGCCCCGGCAACCGGCGGCACCGGCGTCCATTGGCCGTCCGGCGTCATCAACTCCAGTCCTTTCGAGCCTGCCTGAGGCAGCAAGATCGTCAGGCTGCCATAGTCGGTATGGGCGCCCGCCCGTAGCTGGCCGGGCTTCGGCGGCACGTGTTGCTCCGGATAATTCAGTGCGCGCAACGCACTGATCGGCGTGTCGATGAACCGCTCGAAATAGCTTTCAGGCAGATCAAGAGCCACGGCAAAGAGCCGCATGATGCGGGCGGCCAGGTCTTCGAGCGAAGCATAGTAGGCTTTCCAGGCCTCGATGAAGCCGTCCGGCTGTGCGGGCCAGATCGTCGCCGCATAACAAAAGGCCAGCGCCTCCGGGTCGGTCATGGATAGCGGCTGTGTCAGAGGTCCGCCATTGAAGCTTTCCTTCAAGTCTGGCGGGCTGTCGAGATCGCGGGACTTTGCCAGAGCTTCGAGCTCGGGGCCGAGATAGCCGTACGGATAGCCCTTGTAGGGCGCCCGGGCATTTTGCTTTTGTTCCGGCGGCAGGTCGAAGAATGCGTGCGCCTTGCTCCAGATGGCATCAATGATGGTCTGCGGTACGCCATGATTGCGGATCGCCAAAAACCCGGTCGTCCGGCAAATGGCATCGACCTGTTTGCCCAAATCCCGTTTCGTGGCGGCATCCGCCTTTTCAAAGGCGCCGAGATCGAAGACGGGAAATTGCGGCAGGGACATATCAATGACTCCAATGCGTTACGAGGATCAAAAGACCCATCATGCAGCCGGAAAGCCGCGATGCAAGTCGCGGCTTGCCGTCAGTGTGCTTCGTCCCAATTATGCGCGGCCCGTGCATCGACCTTCAGCGGCACCCTCATGTCGAGTGCCGGCATCGCCGCGTTTTCCATCACCGAGACAACCAGCGGAATGGTTCGTTCAACGTCGGCATCCTCGACCTCGAAGATCAATTCGTCATGCACCTGCAGCAGCATGCGGGCGCGCTGCGACATGCCGGCCTGTTCCAGCGCGGGTTCCATCTTCACCATTGCGCGGCGGATGATATCGGCAGCCGAGCCCTGGATCGGCGCGTTGATCGCGGCGCGCTCGTTGAAGGCGCGGTGCGATGGGTTGGACGAGCGGATGTCCGGGTAGTGCGCGCGACGGCCGAAAATGGTTTCGACATAACCGTTTTCGCGCGCAAAGGCTTTGGTGCTTTCCATATAGTCGCGAATGCCGGGGAAGCGCTCGAAGTATTTCTTGATGTATTCACCAGCTTCCGAGCGTTCGATCGACAACTGATTGGCAAGGCCGAAGGCCGAGATGCCATAGATGATGCCGAAATTGATCGCCTTGGCACGGCGGCGGATTTCGCTCGGCATGCCCTCGACCGGAACGCCGAACATCTCCGATGCGGTCATCGCATGGATGTCGATACCATCGGAAAAGGCCTGCTTCAGCTGTGGGATTTCGGCGACATGGGCAAGCACGCGCAGTTCGATCTGGCTGTAGTCGGCAGAAACCAGCTTGTGGCCCGGCGTCGAGATGAAAGCCGTGCGGATCTTGCGGCCTTCTGTGGTCCGCACCGGAATGTTCTGCAGGTTCGGCTCGGAAGAGGAGAGGCGCCCCGTGGTCGTGGCGGCCAGCGCATAGGACGTGTGGACGCGCTTCGTCTCCGGATGCACAAAGCCGGGAAGGGCGTCGGTATAGGTGGATTTGAGCTTGGTCAGTTGGCGCCAGTCGACGATCTTGCGCGGCAGCTCGTGGCCTTCCAGAGCAAGCTCTTCAAGCACCTGCGCCGAGGTCGACCATTGCCCGGTCTTGGTCTTGGCGCCGCCGGGAAGTCCGAGGCGGCCGAACAGGATATCGCCCAGCTGTTTCGGCGAACCGATGTTGAAGCTCTCGCCGACCAGCCCATAGATTTCGTGTTCGAGACCGGCAGCGCCCTGCGCCAGCTCGCCCGACAGCCGCGACAGGATCTGCCGGTCGATGGTGATGCCGCGCTCTTCCATGCGGGCCAGCACCGGCACCAGCGGCCGCTCCAGGCGCTCATAGACAGTATTGAGGTTCTTGGCGGCCAGGCGCGGTTTCAGCACCTGCCAGAGCCTGAGCGTCACGTCGGCATCCTCCGCCGCATAGGCGGTTGCCTTGTCGATATCGACATAGTCGAAGGTGACGGCAGACTTGCCGCTGCCGGCGACATCCTTGTAGGGGATAGGCTGATGGCCGAGCCATTTTTCCGACAGCGAATCCATCCCGTGCGTGCCCGCGCCGGCGTCCACCACATAGGACATCAGCATCGTGTCGTCGAAGCCGACGATGCTGACGCCGTGGCGCTTCATCACCAGGTAATCATATTTGAGATTCTGGGCGATCTTGAGAACCGATGGGTCCTCGAGCAGGTCCTTCAACCGTTCCAGCGCGGCTGCAGCAGGGATCTGGTCCGGCGCGAGCTTCACCCCATCGCTGAACAGGTCATTGCCGCCGGTCTTGTGAAGCAGCGGCACATAGGCGGCGCGGATATCGGTGCCGGACGGGTTCTTGCTGTTATCGGCGATGGCCAGCGAGAAGCCGACGAGTTCTGCCTGCATCGCATCGAGCGACGTGGTTTCGGTGTCGAAGGCGACAATGCCGGTCTCGCGCGCCGCCGCAATCCAGGCGTCGAGCGTCGCCAGATCGCGGATCGCCACATAGCTGCTGCGGTCGATCTTGGCACTGGCAAAGAGTTCGGCGCGAGACTGCGCCAGAGCCTGCGGTGTCGCAACCAGCGGGCCACTGTCCGGGATGGCACCAAGAGATGCCGCCGCATCCGCAGCGCTGCCAAGTGCCGGCGATGTTGCGGAGGACAGGGCGGATGGCGAAGCCGCTTCGCCCTTGTCGAGATCGGGTCCACGCGCCTGCGCGCCCCATTCGACCGGAACTGTCGCGGGATCGACTGCATCGGCATCCGTCTCGGTCGCCGCCGCGACCCGGCGGGTCAGCGTGGTGAATTCCATGGTCTTCAGGAAGGCGACGAGTTTGGGACCGTCCTGCGCATGCAGCTCGAAATCTTCCAGCGGCACGTCGATCGGCGTATCGGTCTTCAGCGTCACCAATTGCCGCGAAAGCTTGGCAAGCTCGGTATTGGCGATGATGTTTTCGCGGCGCTTCTGCTGCTTGATTTCGCCGGCGCGGGCAAGCAGCGTGTCGAGGTCACCGAACTCCTCCAGAAGCTGCGCTGCGGTCTTTGGGCCGATGCCGGGAATGCCGGGCACGTTGTCGGTGCTGTCACCGGTCAACGCCTGCAGGTCGATCATCTTTTCCGGCGGCACGCCCCATTTCTCGATCACTTCCGCGATCGAGATCTGCTTGTCCTTCATGCTGTCATACATCGACACATTGGCGGTGACGAGTTGCATCAGATCCTTGTCGGACGAGATGATCGTGACATCAGCACCCGTTGCCTCCGCCATCCGCGCGTAGGTGGCGATCAGGTCGTCGGCCTCGAAACCTTCCTTTTCGATGCAGGGCAGGTTGAAGGCGCGCGTTGCGTGGCGGATCAACCCGAATTGCGGGATCAGATCTTCCGGCGGCGCTGTGCGGTTTGCCTTGTACTGATCGTAGAGTTCGTTGCGGAAGGTCTTGGAAGAATAATCGAAAATCACAGCGAAATGGGTCGGTGTCACCCCGACGGAGGTGTCGCGCGCATCGGTCAAAAGCTTCCACAGCATGTTGCAGAAACCGGAGACGGCATTGACCGGCAGGCCATCCGATTTACGGTTGAGCGGTGGGATGGCGTGGAACGCCCGGAAAATGAAACCGGAGCCGTCGACGAGGAAGAGATGATCACCTTTTTTCATGGCGACAAGGGATAGCGCGGGCCGCGATGGCCGTCCATATCATTCCGGAGCGGCAAGGAATTTTACGCGGTTACCTGACGTTTTGCCGTGAAAATTGTATGGCAGAGGGCCTGCTATTCAACGGCGCGCGACAGGGTATTGCACCTTGCCGCGCGTCTTTCATTTAGCCGCGCTGGGAGTCGAGCTGCTCGTGATCGGTCACGACCTGTTGAGCCCTGGCATAGCTTTCGATCAGCAGCTGATAGGCCGGGAAAATCTTGGTGTAGATTTCCGCCCAATCCTGCGCATCGGCGCGATGCCAGGTCTTCTGCAGCTCGGACGCGACCGCAGCCATGTCCATTGGCACGACACCGGCCTGGACGATACGTGCGAGCGTGATCTCCTCGGCCATTTTCGAATAGGTGCCGGATGCGTCGATCACCGCAAACACCTTGTAGCCGTCATGCACGGCGGCGATTGCCGGAAAGGCCATGCAGACGCTGGTGATGGTGCCCGCGATGATCAGTGTCTTACGGCCTGTCGCCTTCACGGCCGCGACGAAATCGGCATTGTCCCAGGCGTTGATCTCGCCTTTGCGGGCGATATAGGTCGCGTGCGGGGCATTGGCGTGGATCTCGGGGATCAACGGGCCGTTCGGACCCTGCGGTACGGAAGCGGTGGTGATCACCGGCATCTTGCAGAGTGTGGCCATCTTGGCGAGCGCCGCAGCGTGGTTTCGCAGAACCGGCATCGGCATGTCGCCGATGGTCTGGAAGAGGCCGCTCTGGTGGTCGATCAACAGCATCACTGCGTCGTCGGCATCGATCACCGGTTTCTGGCCGTTGAAGTTCGCGATGGTATTTGGCGTTGTCATGGAAATGTCCTTTCGGGGACGTGGCGCGGGTTCACGCCCGGTGTTTAGTCAGCCTTGTCGTATGAAAACTGGATGCCGGCGGTTCCTCCCGTTTCGATGAACAGGTTCATGAAAGCGGGCACGGTGGCGGAGCGCTGCCAATCGCGCTGCAGCTCGCAGAACAGCTGGGGCACGCTGATCATCTGGCCGCCTGCCTGCTCGATACGGCGAAGTGCAGCGTCATGCGCCGCGACCGATGTACCGCCGACGGCATCGACGGGAACATAGACCTCGTAACCTTCCTTAAGCGCATCGAGCGCCGGGAATGTCAGGCAGGCTTCGGTCCAAAGGGCGGTCATGATCAGTTTTTTGCGGCCGGTCTTTTCGACGGCCTGCCTGAATTCCACATCCTCCCACGAGTTGATGGTCGTGCGGTCATAGGTCGGATAGTCGCGTAGAACTTTGCCGACTTGTGAGATCGGCGGCTTGTTGAGGCCGGTCTTCACGTTGACGGTCGAGTGCACGATCGGCAGGCCGTAGGCGACTGCGGCCTTGGCGGCACCGGCAATGTTGTTGACGAGCAGTTGCCGGTCCATGGAGGCGATCGAGTTCACCTGTACCGGTTGATAATCGATGATGATGAAGGCGGAATTCTGCGGGGTCAGCAGATGATCGCTTGCGGGATCGCGAATGGTTTCACTGGTCATGGCTGTTTCCTTCCATTCAAGGCTCGCTTGATTGTCTGAAGGCCCTTGCCTTCACCGTCCGGGGTGCGAGCAGTTGTGCCCCGAGGCGCAAAACGGAATTCGGCTGGGTTGGCTCGAAATTATGCTGCACTGATCGCGCCGAAGCGGCCGCTGCGGAAGTCGGTCATTGCCTGCCGGATCTCATCGGCGGTGTTCATCACGAACGGCCCCTGCATCACGACAGGTTCATCGATCGGAGTGCCGCCCAGGACCAGGACGGATGCGTCGCTTGATGCTTCCAGCGTGATGTCGCCGCCTGCTCGGTCGAGGAGCACGAGTTGAGCTTCCCCGGCGGTCGCGTCATTGATGGAGACCGTGCCCTTCAGCACGACAACGGCGGCAGTATATCCCTCCGGCAGAGACAATGAAGCACTTCGGCCTGCGTGCAGCCGGACATCCCAGAGATCGATCGGGGTGAAGGTCCGCGCCGGTCCGCGGTGACCGCCGTACGTGCCGGCGATCACCCGGAGGGAGCCAGCGCCGTCAGGCAGGTCCACCGAAGGAATGTCGCGGTTGAGCAGGCTCTGATATCCCGGCGTGGCATTCTTGTCCTTGGCCGGCAGGTTGACCCAGAGCTGCACCATCTCCAGTGTCCCGCCCTTGCGGGTGAAGGCCTCCGAGTGAAATTCTTCGTGCAGGATACCGGCGGCAGCCGTCATCCACTGCACGTCGCCTGGTCCGATGATGCCACCGCTGCCGGTCGAATCCCGGTGCTCGACTTCGCCGCGATAGACGATGGTCACGGTCTCAAATCCGCGGTGCGGATGGATTCCGACGCCACGTGGCGTGTGTGCCGGTGCGAATTCTGCAGGCCCTGCATAATCAAGCAGCAGGAACGGGCTGACATGTTCACCATGCGTGGCCTGTGAAAACAGCGAGCGCACCGGAAATCCGTCTCCGACCCAGTGCGGTGCGGGATTGCTATAAACCCCGAGGACCTTTCTCATGATCTTTCTCCTTGTCGCCTTGCCTTTGCGTCAGTGTTTGGCGAGACATCGTGCTAAGGAGAAAATACTGCTGCGACAGTGATGGCAGTAGACTGGCAATTCGGGTTACTCTGTCCTGAAAATAGGACAATGAAAATCCATGCAGGACCTCAACGACCTCCGGTTTTTTGTCGATGTGATCGAACAGGGCGGCTTTGCCGCCGCCGCTCGCAAGCTCGGCGTGCCAAGATCGAAACTCAGCCGGCGCATAATGCAGCTGGAAGAGCGTCTCGGCGTTCGGCTGATTCAGCGCTCGACGCGGCAGTTCGCGGTGACAGAGATAGGCCGCGAATACTACCGTCATTGCCTCGCCATGACGATAGAGGCTGACGCGGCGCAAGAGGTGATAGACCGCACGCGCTCCGGGCCGCAGGGCATTGTGCGTATCAGTTGTCCTTCGTCGGTGATTTATTTTCAGCTCGGCGAGATGATTGCCCGTTTCATGGCCAAGTATCCCGAAGTGGAAGTCTTGCTCGAAAGCACCAACCGGCGTGTTGACGTGATCCGTGAAGGTTTCGATCTCGCTATCCGCGTGCGGTTTCCGCCGCTGGATGACAGTGATCTGGTGATCCGCAAATTGGCCGATAGCACCCAGCGCCTGGTTGCCAGCCCGGTTCTTTTGCAAGGCTTATCCCGTTCTGCTGTTCCAGCCGATCTCGCCTTGCTGCCGAGCCTCGCCTGGGAACCGGCGAAATCCGAGCACGACTGGTGTCTCGATGGTCCAGACGGTGCATCAGCTGTCGTCCGACACAGTCCCCGGTTGGTCACGGAGGATATGATCGCGCTGCGTTTTGCGGCACTTCGCGGCGTTGGCGTCTGCCAGTTCCCAACCTTCATGATCAGGCAAGACGTGCAGGCAGGCAGACTGGTGAACATTCTTCCCGACTGGGCTCCAAGGACGGGCATCATTCACGCCGCCTTTCCATCGAGACGCGGACTGCTTCCTTCGGTGCGAGCGCTTCTGGATTTTCTCGCGGATGAATATTCCAGTGTGGATTGAAGGGATGGTTTCAGCAAATGAGCGCTGTCCCTCGGGGCAAGGCGATGGTGAGAATGCCGCCTCTTCAGGTCGTTGAGCGAGTTGATTTGGGCAAGCGCTGGCGCCCTGTCCCTGAAGCTGAGGGCCCTCACAGGAACGTTACCAATTTGTAATGCGCCGGGTCGGGCGAGTCCCTTGAAAAGCCACATTTGGCACCACAAATGATAACCAACGGCACCTGAACACGCCGTCATCTGGTCAAAGGCCTGTCCCCCGCCGAAGCCAGATGTAAGGACAAAGGCCTATCCCCCCCTCTCCGGGCCTTTGTCCAATTTGTAACAAGAACCGCCGTGGCCCCGCCTCCGCCATGGCGGTTTTTGTTTGTACGTCCGGCACACGTCACATCAGCGTGAAAACGTCATAGCTGCCGGTCCATCGCCCGCAATGTAACTTGTGTTCCAGCTTGGGGAGAGGTACCCATAGACATGGCCTTCGACCGTATGGATTCAGCAACATACCTGTCCAGCCTTCTGGCGAAAAGCTTCTCCCGCGCCTTGCAGGAGAGAGGCCAGAAACTCGGCTTCGCCCCCGGCCAGTTTCCTGTTCTCCTGGAACTGTGGAGCGAAGAGGGGCTGACCCAGAAACAGTTGCTTGACCGCCTCGATATCGAGCAGGCCACGATGGCCAATACCTTGGCCCGGATGGAGCGGGACGGATTGGTCCTGCGGAAAAAACACCCGACCGACAGGCGCGCGCAGCAGATCTTCCTGACCGCCAAGGCCAAGGACAGGGAGAGGGACGCGAAAGAGGCGGCACTCGCCGCCGACCAGTCCCTGTTGTCCGGCTTCCGCCATTTCGAGCGGGAACTGATGCTCGAATATATGCGCATGGCGATCGCCAATGGTGCGCAGAACTGACGCCGTTTGCCGTTCCGGCATGGTGATCATCCATCCATCAAAATATTTTGCTTAAAGCCGGCGCGAACTTTGTCTAGGTTCCGACCCGACAACGAAGGATTCGGACATGACAGACACGGCCAGCATTCTCACGCGCGCAGACGACAATCTCCCCAAAAGCCTTGAACGGCTTTTCGATCTGGTCCGCATCCAGTCGATCTCCACCGATCCGGCCTACAAGGCTGAATGCCGCAAGGCGGCCGAATGGCTGGTCGCCGAGTTGACGAGCCTGGGTTTTGAAGCATCGGTGCGCGACACGCCCGGTCATCCGATGGTGGTTGCTCATCACGCGGCCGGCAAGGCCGGTGCGCCGCATGTGCTGTTCTACGGCCATTATGATGTCCAGCCGGTCGATCCGCTCAATCTTTGGGACACAGCTCCGTTCGAACCGTCGATCAAGGAGCTGGACGGTGGCCGCAAGGTCATTACGGGGCGTGGAACGGCTGACGACAAGGGCCAGCTCCTGACCTTCGTCGAGGCCTGCCGCGCCTTCAAGGATGTTAACGGAGAATTGCCCTGCGAAGTCACGATCCTGTTCGAGGGCGAAGAAGAATCCGGCTCGCCTTCGCTGAAGCCGTTCCTGGAAGCCAACGCTGCTGAGTTGAAGGCTGACTACGCGCTGGTGTGCGATACCAACATGTGGGACCGGGACACACCGGCGATCTCTGCTGGTCTGCGCGGTCTCGTCGGCGAGGAAATCGTCATTACCGCCGCCGACCGCGATCTGCATTCCGGCTATTTCGGTGGCGCTGCCGCCAACCCGATCCATATCCTTTCCCAGATCCTGGCCGGGCTGCACGATGAGACCGGCCGCGTCACGCTGGATGGTTTCTATGAAGGCGTTGAGGAAACGCCGACGCAGATCAAGGCCGCTTGGGACACGCTGGGAATGACGACGGAAAAATTCCTCGGCGAAATCGGTCTGTCGATCCCGTCGGGTGAAAAGGGCCGTTCGGTCATGGAACTCACCTGGGCCCGGCCGACAGCCGAGGTCAACGGCATCTGGGGCGGCTACACCGGTGAAGGCTTCAAGACCGTGATCGCGGCGCAGGCGTCCGCCAAGGTTTCCTTCCGCCTCGTTGGTGCGCAGAGCCCTGAAAAGATCCGCGATGCGTTCCGCGCCTATGTCACCTCGAAAATCCCGGCCGATTGCTCGGTCGAATTTCACAAGCACGGTGGCTCGCCGGCGATCCAGCTGCCTTACGACTCCGCGCTGCTGAACACGGCAAAATCGGCCCTTTCGGATGAATGGCCAAAGCCTGCAGTTTTGATCGGCATGGGCGGGTCGATCCCGATCGTCGGCGATTTCCAGAAGATGCTCGGCATGGAATCTCTGCTGGTGGGTTTTGGGCTGTCGGATGATCGCATTCACTCGCCAAACGAGAAATACGAGCTTCAGTCCTTCCACAAGGGCATCCGTTCGTGGATCCGGATTCTCGACGCGCTTGCGGCTTAAGCGCCATCGTTAACGGTTAGCACCCTTGACCGGGCCGGTCGGGGGTGTTCTTTTCGTGCAGATGACATTTTGCCAGCTACAGATTTCAAGAATAATCGCGTCATGAAAACAGTACGCAAACTTGCCTGGCCGGTAATCGGGCTCGCCGCGATCGTGTTTTCGCTTTATGGCCTGTACCATGAGCTTCACGGGCTTTCGGCCGCCGATTTCATGGCGAGCCTGGAAGCCGTATCGCTGAAAAGCTGGTTATTGGCGGGAGCCGCGACGCTGGCCGCCTATGCGGCACTGGCGGCGTATGATCACCTGGCGCTCGAGCATCTCGGCCATAAAATTTCGCTCTGGTTCATTACCGTATGTTCGTTCACGGCCTATGCTCTGTCGCATACCGTTGGAGCCTCGGTCTTTTCCGGTGCCGTCGTGCGCTACCGGGCCTATGGATCAAAGGGGCTCACGGCCGGGGAGACCGGCATTCTCGTTGCATTCTGCTCCTTCACATTCGCGCTCGGCACGCTGATGCTCGCAGCCATCGTACTTTTGGTCGAGCCTGAAATCACCGCCCGTTTCGCCACCTTCCTGCCGATCGGCGCGTCTATCTCCACCGGTCTGATCATTCTGGCGTTGATCGCGCTTTATATCGTTGGCAGCCTCGTCGGCTTCCGGCCGCTGCATACCCGCTGGTTCCGGCTGGAATATCCCAAACCCTCATTGGCGCTGCGTCAATTGCTGATCGCCCCCGTCGAGTTGATCGCAGCCGCTGGCATCATCTATTTCGCCCTGCCCGAAGCTGGAAATCCGGGTTATATGGTCATTCTCGGCGTGTTTTTGGCGTCGTTCTCGGCGGCCCTTCTCTCCCATGCTCCGGGCGGACTTGGCGTTCTGGAGCTGGTTTTCATTGCTGCCCTGCCGGAAATGGACCCGGCCGGTGTTCTCGCAGGGCTTGCCATCTTCCGTCTGTTCTACCTGATCATCCCGTTCTTGATCGCGCTTGCCGTCGTGGTGATTTTCGAGCGGGGACAATTCCTTGCCGGCCGCAAGGCCGAGACAGGTGAAAAGAACGGCCGCTGAGCCTGTCCCGCCCTATGAGGGCGTATGGCAGACTTTTGGCAGCGCTTTTTCCAGGGGGCCTTCAACCTCTTCAAGCTCGGCACTCTCGATGTGCAGCGCCGCGAACGGCGGCTCCTGGATTGCTGCGTTGACGATACGGGTGATGTAGCAGCCAGCAAAGATCTTCTCCTTGCCGCCCTTTTCCGTGGATTTGATCGCCACCGGAACCGGAGCATAGATACTGCCGGCAGCACCTTCCTGTGTTACGGAGCCGATCAGGATCTGAACGTCCACAGTCTTTTCATACCCCTTCACAAACGCCTCATAGCGATCGACAGGCGCGCTGAAATAGCTGTAGGCGCGGGCATATTCATGGCGGTTGATGGCATTGTAGAGCGAGCGGACAAGAGCCGGACCGTCCGAGCGGTCATCGATATAGGACGCCTGATCCTGGGCGCCGGCGTGAAGCGCGGACCCGGCCAGAATGGCAGCCGCCGAAAGGGAAATGAGAAGAGCTTTCATGCACGGAACTCCTGTTGTTCACAGGGAGTTTCAACGCGGATGAGGCGATTTGAAGGTGCGACCCGGCATTCGCCAAACAAAAATCACGCGGCTTCAAGCGGGCGCCGGGAAAAGCATGGCCCAAAAAACAAAAAGGCCGGGAAAACCCGACCTTTCACAACACGCTTCGACACTCCTGCCAGTACATCCGTGGTCAACCGCGGAAGCGCATTTCTCCGGCGCGGATTATCGCGCCAGATTTAATTAAGCAGCCTGCAGGTTGTCTGCAGACATCTTGCCGGACTTGCGGTCCTTGACGAGCTCGAAGCTGATCTTCTGGCCGTCATTGAGGCCACGCATACCAGCGCGCTCAACAGCAGAAACGTGTACGAAAACGTCCTGGCTGCCGTCGTCCGGCTGGATGAAGCCGAAGCCCTTTGTGGAGTTAAACCATTTTACTGTGCCAGTGGCCATAACGATCCCTTTCTCTAGCAAATTATGTTGAACCATCCCGCAAAACGTCGCGGAAAAGCTTTTGTTCGAATCTGAAGGAAAGTTCGTCCGATTGCGCACAAGTCGCAAAAACCAAAGTCATCTAACAAATATCGACCAAAGCTCAAATAGGTTACCGAGGCCCGTCAGTCAAGTTTTATTATTCATTTTTCGCCTGACGCATTGTTTTCATTGGTCTTTATAAGGCGGAGATCAAGATGGAGACGCCCTCCTTTTCGATTTTTCCGTGGAATTTATCCGCAGCCATCATCATGTTGCACGGTATTTTCCGGGTTCCAGGTTGATTTATCCGGCGGCAGCGTCATGTCCTTCCAATCGCTGTTTTTAGTGGAGGACCGAGAATGTCGAAGTTCGTGATCGCTGCCGTTTGTCTGGCTCTGCTGTCGCTCTCCGCATGCGCCAACACCGTGCGGGGCATGAAGCGGGATGGTGTCCAGACCAGTCATGCTCTGGATGATGCGACCCACCGCATTGCGCGTGCCAACGCGAACTGACGAAAGAGATTTATAGTGGCTCGCCAATGTCGGCCTTCCTCAAGGGAGAGTTGTCTTGGTTACGGTTGTTCGCGCGTACCGGGTGAACTCTCGCGCTGATCTGCATCCTCCAGATCGCTTGCTACAACAAACGCATCGGTATGTTCACGGATCGCTTCGCGCACGACACCCGGATTGACGCCGTCAGATAATAAAGCTGGGCCATGACAATCCCCTGTTTGAAGTCCGTATAACCGGATATGGGAATAAAAGTTCCGGCTACCTCAAGAGAAAGGCCCCAGTAACGGGGCCTTCCGAATGTCTCTGCCGGTTTCCAGCGCCTTACCAGTATCGGCGGCGCGGCGGCTCGGGGTCCTGTCGGGATACGGCACCGAGTAAAAATCCGATCGCCCCACCGACCAATAGCGCAAGCGTCAGTGCGCTTCCGGCTGCTGCCGGGTGGTCGCGTGCGGTTTGGGCGATGGCGCTGCCTTCGGTGCGGGCGACACTCGCCGCTTTTCGCGCCACGGGTCCTGCAGCATCAAGCACGCTGGATGCGCGGTCACGAACATCGCTATAGGCCTGGGCGCTCTGGGCGCTGACGATTTTGGAAAGGCGCGCCACTTCGGCCCGCAATGATTCAATGTCGTTATTGGTTGTTTCTGCCATCTTGGTTCTCCTGTTGCCGCCCAACAAACGAGTTGGCCGGTGGAATGGTTCCCAAAGATGGAAAGTCTGTTGTGCGGCACGTCAATTCAGCGGTGCCGCCCACAGGGCATCAAAATTTAAACGCTGACACGCCGCGCATGCTTGTCGGCAGCCTTTTTATCGCCGGCTGCCTGGTCGAGGATGTTGCGGGCGTCTTCAACCGATATCCGGTGCTTCTTTGCAAAAGAGATCGGTTCGTATGGCTTGTCTGAGGGGTTCGACATGGATGGTCTCCTTGGATCGTTGTTTAAGGCCTCTGTAACGATTAACGTCACAAAACGGCCATTCCGTCGCAAAACGGTTTAGCAAAAGAGTAACAGGCTGAGTCAGAGAATTAAGGACATGCTTGCCGCATGTTCCAAAAATCTGGCGAGCGGATTTGAGTTGGCCGCGCTGGAGCGATGGAATTGCTTCAGGCACCGCAGTTGGTGCTGGATCATTACATGGCGATTATTTGCACATTTCGCAAGTGCGACGTTGCAGGGCTGGAAACCGGCGGCACTCAACGGCTTGAATTTAACGCCCCCTTAAATCGCCGCATTTACACTTCATCGCACGGTGCGAAATCGTGCGTTGCGGGCTATGTGCCGCCCACGCTCCCCAAACGCCCAGCTGGAGCAGACCCACCCCGATATGGCAGCAAACCGGATATCAGAGCAGAGGATAGAGCCTTCCTTCGAGGGTGGACGCGGTCGTGATGACGGGGATCTGCGCATGAATGCGGGGGAGCGTGTCAGTGGCGGCGGCAAGAAATCCGGTGGTTCCAAGTCTGGAGCCAAGAAGACCGGCGCGCGAAAAGCCCGCAAGCGCGGCGGTTCGCGTGGTGGGGGAGGGCTGACCGGCCTGATCCGGTCACTGGTCTACTGGTGCATCGTTCTTGGTATCTGGGGCGCCATCGGCGTCGGCGGACTGGTGCTCTATTACGGATCGCGCATGCCGAGCGCCACCACCTGGGTCATTCCCGACCGGCCGCCCAATGTCAAGATCCTGTCTGTCAGCGGCGACATCATCGCCAATCGCGGCGCCACGGGCGGCGAGGCGCTGTCGCTCGAAAATATGTCGCCGTATATCCCGCAGGCGGTCATCGCCATCGAGGACCGGCGCTTCTATTCGCATTTCGGCGTCGACCCGCTTGGTCTGGGCAGGGCCGTGCTGACCAATATCACCACCGGGCGCATGGTGCAGGGCGGCTCGACAATCACCCAGCAGCTGGCCAAGAACCTATTCCTCTCGCCGGAACGCACGCTGGAGCGAAAGGTGCAGGAAGTGCTGCTCTCCGTCTGGCTGGAGCAGAAATACACCAAGGACCAGATTCTTGCGATGTATCTGAACCGGGTGTTTTTCGGTTCCAATGCCTATGGCGTCGAAGCGGCCTCGCGGCGCTATTTCAACAAATCCGCCCGGGATGTGAACCTGGGCGAGGCGGCCCTGCTGGCGGGGCTCTTGAAAGCCCCCTCGCGTCTGTCGCCGGCGCGCGATCCGAAGGCTGCGGAAGAGCGGGCCCAGGTCGTGCTCGGCGCCATGCGCGAGGAAGGCTTCATCACCGACAGCGAGATCAAGACCGCGATGTCGCAGACACCGACCAAGGCGAAGAGCTTCTGGTCCGGTGCGCAATATTACGTCGCCGACATGGTCATGGACCAGCTTCCCGGCATGGTCGGCGAGATCAGCCAGGATCTGATCGTCGATACGACGCTCGATCTCAATCTGGAAAAGAAGGCCGAAGAAACGCTGGCCGAAAGCCTCGACGCATCCGGACAGAAGCTGGATGTCTCGCAGGCGGCGCTGGTATCGATTGATGGCACCGGCGCCATCCGCGCGCTGGTCGGTGGCCGTGACTATGCCGAAAGCCAGTTCGATCGGGCCGTCAAGGCCAGGCGCCAGCCGGGCTCGGCCTTCAAGCCCTTCGTCTACGCTGCCGCAATGGAAATCGGCCGCACGCCGATGTCGATCCGCAACGATGCGCCGGTCCGCATCGGCAATTGGACGCCGGAAAATTACGATCAGAAATATCGTGGCGAGGTGACGCTCGCCAATGCGCTGGCCAACTCGCTCAACACCATCGCCGCCCAGCTGGTGATGGAAGTTGGCCCGCAGAATGTCATCAAGCTGGCGCGCCGGCTCGGTATCGAATCCGAAATGCAGTCCAATGCCTCGATCGCGCTCGGAACCTCGGAGGTCAGCCTTGTCGAGCTGACATCGGCCTATGCCCCATTCATGAATGGTGGCTTCAAGGCGACGCCGCATGTGATCCGGCGGATTTCAACGGCTGACGGCACTGTTCTTTATGAAAATACCTATGACAACCCGCCCCGCGTGCTTGATCCTGCTGTTGTCAGCGAGATGAACCAGATGATGGTGGGCGTGATTGATCATGGCACCGGCAAGGCCGCCCGGCTGAAGGGCTGGCAGGCGGCCGGTAAATCGGGAACGACGCAGTCCTTCCGCGATGCTTTGTTCGTCGGTTTCACCAGCAATCTGACCACCGGGGTCTGGTTCGGCAATGATGATGGCAAGTCGATGAAGAAGGTCACCGGCGGCGGTCTTCCGGCCAAGGCCTGGCACGATTTCATGACAGCCGCCCACGAAGGCCTGTCGCCTTCACCGGTCTTCGGTACGACCGGGATCCAGCCGACGTTCGACGACAATCAGGCCGCACCCGAAAGCGTTGGCGATGCTATCTCGGGCACGTTCGGCAATGGGGCGGCGGATGAATTTCCGCAGGCACCCGCCGCCAACGGACAGACGCCTGGCACGCAGGATTTCGATCAGCCGGCGCAGGCGGCAAATTCCGGGCTCACACCACCGGCCGATGTCGGCGAGACCACCGGCGCGACCCGCCGCACGACCCTGTTCGACATCCTGACCGGCGGTTGAACCGCACCACCGGCTTGATCTACTCCCAGGCAATAACCACGTTTTCCGGCTCGATGGGGTGATCTATCCAGACACGAATGCGAGTTTTCGTTGACGGCACGTGTGCACTGGCGAATTCAGGCTCGATAGCATCAAATAAAATAAGTTCGTTATTGGGGGTGTTCAGAATCCCGTCGAAATCAGGTTTTCTTATCCCTGTCATTTCTGAAATTGATCCGAACGTCACATTGGTATCTCCGTCGCTCCAATAGTAGGCTGGAATGAGAATGCAATCCTTTGAAGAGAGCACTCCTCTTCGATCCATATGCGTTGGAATCCTAACATTCCGACGGCCCGCAACATAGAAGCTTACATATTCCGGGGCGATGGACATCCGCTGCACGGTCATGGCGTCAAAATCTCCGTTTTGATGAAGGCCCGCCCTGCGAATTACTGCACTCAACAGGAACGCTTCATCGAACCGCATCTGTTCGCCGTGCCGCCTTGGTCTATCCCCAAGCGATAATCACATTTTGTGGCTCTGTTGGGTGGTCGATCCAGACACGGATGCGCGTTTTTGTGGACGGCACCTGCACGATGGCGAATTGCGGCTCGTTCGCATCGAATAGGATGAACTCCAGATTGGAAGTATTGAGAATGCCGTCGAAGTCAGGTTCCCCAATGTGCGGGATCTCCGAGGCTGGTCCGAGTGTCACGTGCGTGTCTCCGTCGTTCCAGTAGAGCGCGGGGATATTGACGCAGTCCTTTGACGACAGGATGCCTCTTCTATCCATATGCAAGGGAATATCAACATTCTGGCGGCCTGCGACGTAAAAGCTTACATATTCCGGGGCGATCGACAAATGTTGCACGGTCATGGCGTCAAAATCCGCTTTTTGATGAAAGTCTGCCCTGCGAGTTGCCGTTCCTCAGCAAGCCACATTTTTTCACCGTATCGGCTTTACCTCCAAGCGATAGTCACCTGATCAGGGCTGGTGGCATGGTTCATCCAGATCCGGATACGCATTTTCTCGGAAGGCACCTGTGCAATAGCAAATTGAGGCTCAAGTGCATCAAAGAGGATAATCTCTTTATTGGCGGTATTCAAAATACCGTCGAAATCAGGCTGACCTGCCTTAATAATTTCGGAAGCTGGTCCGAATGTTACATGCGTATCTCCATCGTTCCAATACAGCGCCGGAATATTGATGCAGTCTGGAGAAGAAAATATTCCTTTCTTGTCCATATGTAAAGGAATTTTAACCTTTCGTTGGCCTGCAACATATATACTTAAGTATTCGGGCGTGATAGTTATTCTCTTTACGGACATTAATTAGTACCCCCGTTGGAGACCATCCCGCTTTGAGATTGACTGCACCATCAGCAATGTTTCTGCAGCAGTATCTATCTAACTGGCTGCCTTACTTAACCCCATGCGACGGTGACATTTTCGGGCTCGCTGGGATGGTCGATCCAGATTCGGATACGTGTTTTTTGGGAAGGCACGTGTGTACTGGCGAATTCAGGCTCGATTGCATCAAATAAAATCAATTCGTTATTGGGAGTGTTCAGAATTCCATCGAAATCCGGCTCTCTCGTTTCCTTAATTTCTAAAATCGGTCCGAATGTCACAGAGGTGTCTCCATCGTTCCAGTAGAGCGCAGGAACGTTGATGCAGTCAGGCGAGGAAAATATTCCCCGTCTGTCCATATGAAGAGGAATTTTGACGTTGCGACGACCTGCAACATAGATGCTGAGATATTCAGGGGCAATTGTGAGTTTTTTTATGGACATCAATTAGTGCCTTCCCTGAGATATCAGTCCGCATTGTTATTTACTGCGCTCAACATCAACCCGTCATCGGGGAGCATCTCTTCGCCGCACTGCTTTTGCTTATCCCCAGGCAATAACCACGTTTTGTGGCTCGATCGGGTGATCCATCCAGATTCGGATGCGCGTTTTCGCGGACGGCACTTGTGCACTGGCGAATTCGGGCTCGATAGCATCAAACAAAATAAGTTCGTTATTGGGTGTGTTCAAAATCCCGTCGAAATCAGGTTCTCTTATCCCTGTAATTTCTAAAATTGGTCCGAACGTAACATTGGTATCTCCGTCGCCCCAATAGTAAGCTGGAACGTTGATACAGTCAGAGGAAGAAAATATTCCTTGCCTGTCCATGTGGAGAGGAATATTCACATTGCGGCGACCAGCAACGTAAATACTCAGGTATTCGGGCGTGATTGTAATTCTTCTTACGGACATCAATTAGTACCTTCCTTTAGATATCAGCCCGCCTTGTGATTTACTGCACGGCCAGCAATGCGGATAAATCCTGCTTGGTTTGCCGACTGATTTTGGCACTTGATGGTCGCCTACGAACTGCCCCCTCGGCGTTCCCGGTGTCTTTGTACCACACCAGTGGCATCCGTAGGTACGGCCGATGCGATCAATTTCCGCCTGTTCCCTCCTGGTCAGCCGCCTGTTGGTTGCTGGCGCCGCAAGCCACTCCTTTGCATAGGGTCCGATGCCGGTCCGCGGCAGTCGCAACTGGAGCGCGCGGAGCATCGCTTCCTGTGTTACGGATTCATTGGCGCGTATCAGCCCCTCGACCGTCTCGTAGGCTTGCGGGGTCGGCCGCCAGTTCGGGTCACGTCTTTGAACGGCGCGTAACGCTTCCTGCATCCGGCCGATACTGACCGCCAGCCGCGCTTCCTGCGCGGGCGTGACGGGCTGCCATCTGTCGAGAATGCGGACCTGTCCCGCGCCACGCGGCCCGCGGCGGCTGACGCGGATCGGCCGGCTGTCCGAACCGTCTCCAACCCATTGCCCGCCGTCGGGATTGCTGGCCGGGACCCGCGGCTGCTCGGGGCGAAAACCGGCCTTCCATTCCAAGCATAAGGTCAGCGCTCGAATTCGACGGCCATCGCCGCCTGCCGGTAGCTCAGTTGTGGCAGGCTCAGGTCTGCCGGTTCTGTCGAAATCATTGGCCACGCCATCCGCTTTTCAATTCAGTCGGACAATTGTGCGTGGTGCAGAGGCGACGGGGATAAATTCAGGCTGGAAAAAAACCGGCGGAACAATTACATTCCGGTCAACCCAATGAACATGCGATGATTTTCCCGCAGCAGACGATCACGTCGACACCGCCATGTCTGCTGGACGTCCCCGCTGTTCTGGAGCGAGAACCGCAATCGCCTTCAAGAGAGTATTGTTGATTTCGGTAACGGCGCGCGATGCTTCGTTATAATAGACGTTGATTTCCTCTGCTTCGGGGCGTCCTCATGCCTTGCAGTCCGAAACACTGGTCCTTATATACGCCCCATCACCGCAGTTTTCGCTGCGAATATTCCACAGACCATCCCGTTAGGGGCTGTCGCATGAATGCCTGACCGGGTTCTGACAGTCCGCTGCAAGGAGAGAACGACATGGCTAAAGTAATCGGTATCGACTTGGGAACGACCAACTCCTGCGTCTCCGTCATGGACGGCAAGGACGCGAAGGTCATTGAGAATGCGGAAGGTGCACGCACCACGCCGTCGATCGTTGCATTCAACGACGATGGCGAGCGTCTGACCGGCCAGCCGGCCAAGCGTCAGGCCGTCACCAATCCGGAAAACACGCTGTTTGCGGTCAAGCGCCTGATCGGCCGCCGTTACGACGACAAGTTCGTCGAAAAGGACAAGGCCCTCGTTCCTTACAAGATCGTCAAGGGCGACAATGGCGACGCATGGGTCGAAGCGCAGGGCAAGGGTTATTCCCCGTCGCAGATCTCCGCCATGATCCTTCAGAAGATGAAGGAAACCGCAGAATCCTATCTCGGCGAAAAGGTCACGCAGGCCGTCATCACCGTTCCTGCCTACTTCAACGACGCGCAGCGTCAGGCAACCAAGGATGCCGGCCGCATCGCTGGTCTTGAAGTTCTGCGCATCATCAACGAGCCGACCGCAGCAGCTCTTGCTTACGGCCTCGACAAGAAGGACGGCAAGACCATCGCCGTTTACGACTTGGGTGGCGGTACGTTCGATATCTCGGTTCTGGAAATCGGCGACGGCGTCTTCGAAGTTAAGTCGACCAACGGCGATACCTTCCTCGGCGGTGAAGACTTCGACATGCGTCTGGTCGAATATCTCGCAGCCGAGTTCAAGAAGGACCAGGGCATCGACCTGAAGAACGACAAGCTTGCTCTGCAGCGCCTCAAGGAAGCTGCCGAAAAGGCCAAGATCGAGCTGTCCTCGTCGCAGCAGACCGAAATCAACCTGCCGTTCATCACGGCGGATGCGACCGGTCCGAAGCACCTGACAATGAAGCTGTCGCGCGCCAAGTTCGAAAGCCTTGTCGATGAGCTGGTTCAGCGCACCGTTGCACCGTGCAAGGCAGCTCTCAAGGATGCAGGCGTTACCGCTGCCGAGATCGACGAAGTCGTTCTGGTCGGTGGCATGAGCCGCATGCCGAAGGTACAGGAAGTCGTCAAGCAGCTGTTCGGCAAGGAGCCGCACAAGGGCGTCAACCCGGATGAAGTGGTTGCCATGGGCGCCGCCATTCAGGCCGGCGTTCTGCAGGGCGACGTCAAGGACGTTCTGCTCCTCGACGTGACCCCGCTGTCGCTCGGCATTGAAACGCTCGGTGGCGTGTTCACCCGCCTGATCGAACGCAACACGACGATCCCGACGAAGAAGTCGCAGACCTTCTCGACGGCCGAAGACAGCCAGAATGCCGTGACTATCCGCGTCAGCCAAGGTGAGCGCGAAATGGCCCAGGACAACAAGCTGCTTGGCCAGTTCGACCTGGTCGGTATTCCGCCGGCACCGCGTGGCGTTCCGCAGATCGAAGTCACCTTCGATATCGACGCCAACGGCATCGTTCAGGTTTCGGCCAAGGACAAGGGCACCGGCAAGGAACATCAGATCCGGATCCAGGCATCGGGCGGTCTGTCCGACGCGGATATCGAGAAAATGGTCAAGGATGCCGAGGCCAATGCCGAGAACGACAAGAAGCGTCGTGAAGGTGTCGAAGCGAAGAACCAAGCCGAAAGCCTGATTCATTCGTCGGAAAAGTCGCTGAAGGAATTCGGCGACAAGGTCACGGAAGCCGAACGCACTGCGATCTCGGATGCGATCGCATCGCTGAAGTCTGCCGTCGAAGCCTCCGAGCCGGATGCTGAAGACATCAAGACCAAGACCCAGACGCTTCTCGAAGCTTCGATGAAGCTTGGCCAGGCGATGTACGAATCGCAGCAGACTGAAACGGCCCATGCGGATGCAGAGGCCGATGCAGCCCGCGATAGCGATATCGTCGATGCCGACTATGAAGAAGTCAAAGACGAGGACGATCGCAAGAAGTCCGCATAAGCCTTCTTCGAATACCCATCAGATAGCCCGGAGCCGCAAGGTTCCGGGCTTTTTTGTTTTCAATACTGGAGTGATCCGGCCTTTTGGCAGCCGTTGAACGGCAAAGCCTTCCAAGGCACACTGCGGCGGCGATAAAGCCAATTGAGGGGCGGAATGGAAATCTCGATTGTTGACAGCGCATATGCGGCGCACCACCTAGACCGGCTTGCGACAATGCTCATCCAAAGCGTCGAAGACGGCGCTGTGGTTGGGTTTGTCCTGCCCTTCAGCCGGGAGCAGTCGGACGCCTATTGGCTGGGCGTCTTCAGTGCCATTGCCGAACAGGAGCGACTGCTTTTCTGCGCTACGATCGACGGGCAGGTTGTTGGGACGGTGCAGCTGTATCTGTCCCCGGAGCCGAACGCTCCGCATCGGGCCGAGATTTTCAAATTGCTTGTCCACCGTGATTTCCAGGGTCGAGGCGTCGGTACCGCACTGATGCTGGCCATAGAGACGGAAGCGGTGCGGCTGGCGCGTTCGCTGCTTATTCTCGATACCGTTCTGGGTGGGGCTGGTGAACGCTTATACCGTCGCTTGGGTTGGCAGGAAATAGGTGTTGTCCCACATCATTTCGTGGATCCCCACGGCACTCCCAAGGCATCGGTCTATTTCATGAAAACCCTTGATCTCAGCCGGGACGCTGTGTGAGCGGAGGCCAAGAAGCCGTTCGGTGCGGGAACCCATTCATTTCTGCCCAGAATCGGCGTTGCCGCAACGCACAGAACGAAGGTAAAGCAACCTGGCTCGGTGCTTTTCCGATAAAAAACGGCCGAGATAGTGTATTGCCTATGGTATCGCGCTTGAAGGTTTACTAAATCCTGTTGCAAGGAAATTTGGCGACCGCCGGGCAGCCGGTTTTGACGCGCCTATTCAACAGGACAATCTGCAAGTATGAAACGTGATCTTTACGAAACGCTCGGCGTTGCGAAAACAGCAGACGAGAAGGAGCTCAAGAGCGCTTTCCGCAAACTCGCAATGAAGTATCATCCGGATAAGAACCCTGGTGATGCGGAAGCTGAAAAGACGTTCAAGGAGATCAGCCTCGCCTACGAGATGCTCAAGGACCCGCAGAAGCGGGCTGCCTATGATCGTTATGGCCATGCGGCGTTCGAACAGGGCGGCATGGGCGGCGGCGGCGCTGGTATGGGCGGTGGAGCCGGCGGGTTCTCCGACATTTTCGAAGACATCTTTGGCGAGATGATGGGTGGCGGCCGCCAGCGGCGCTCCTCCGGCGGCCGCGAGCGCGGTGCCGATCTGCGCTACAACATGGAAATCACGCTGGAAGAGGCTTATGCCGGAAAGACGGCGCAGATCCGTGTGCCGACCTCGATCACCTGCGATGTCTGCACCGGCTCGGGCGCCAAGCCCGGCACCAAGCCGACCACCTGTGCCACCTGCCAGGGGTCCGGCCGTGTGCGTGCCGCCCAGGGCTTCTTCTCGATCGAGCGCACCTGCCCGACCTGTCAGGGCCGTGGCCAGACCATTGCCGACCCTTGTGGCAAGTGCCATGGTCAGGGCCGTATCACCGAGGAGCGGTCGCTCTCGGTCAACATTCCGGCCGGCATCGAGGACGGCACCCGCATCCGCCTGTCCGGCGAGGGCGAAGCCGGTCTGCGCGGCGGACCTGCCGGCGATCTCTATATCTTCCTCTCGGTCAAGCCGCATGAGTTCTATCAGCGCGACGGTGCCGACCTCTATTGCAGCGTGCCGATCTCGATGACCACGGCGGCCCTCGGCGGCAAGTTCGACGTGGCGACGCTCGATGGCACCAAGTCGCGCGTTTCGGTGCCGGAAGGTACACAGGCTGGCAAACAGTTCCGCCTGAAGGCCAAGGGCATGCCGGTGCTGCGCTCCAGCCAGATCGGCGATCTCTATATCCAGATCCAGATCGAAACGCCGCAGAAGCTGACCAAGCGTCAGCGCGAGCTTCTGCGCGAGTTCGAGGAACTGTCGTCGAAGGAAAACAATCCGGAATCGGCGGGCTTCTTTTCCCGAATGAAGGATTTCTTCGACATCGAGTGATCGCCGCAATCGGCGACTGGCCGGACGGATAATCGGCAATATATAAAAGCCGGAGGCAGTGATGCCCCCGGCTTTTTTGTCTGCGGCCGCTAACGCAACGACGTATGCCAACGCGAAAGGTGCACCATGACCTACGAACTCTATTATTGGGACGGCATTCCCGGCCGGGGTGAGTTCGTTCGTCTGGCGCTGGAACAGGCGGGCGCGGACTATGCCGATGTCGCCCGCAACGACGGCGGCATGGCCCGCATGATGGCGATAATGAAGACGATGATGGGGGGCGTCACGCCGTTTGCTCCACCTTTCCTGAAGGACGGAGAACTCGTCGTCTCCCACGCGGCCAACATCCTGCTTTACCTTGGAAGCCGGCTCGGCCTTGCGCCGGAAGACGAAGCAGGGCGGATAACCGCGCACGGGCTGCAGCTGAGCATCACCGATTTCGTGGCTGAAATCCACGACGTCCATCATCCGATCGGCGTGTCGCTCTATTACGAGGACCAGAACGACGAAGCGCGGCGCCGCTCCGAGAATTTTCGTGAAGAACGACTGCCGAAATTCCTCGGCTATTTCGAAAGGCAGCTGCGGAAGAACGGCCAAGGACAGGTGCATGCCTTGGGCGCGACACTGACCTATGTCGATCTCTCGCTGTTCCATCTTATCGAGGGATTGCGCTACGCTTTTCCCGCCGCGATGACGGCGGTGGAACCGGACTATCCGCTTCTTGTTGCGCTGAATGCACAGGTCCGCGAATTGCCGCGGATCAAGGCCTATCTGGCCTCGGCGCGCAGGCTTGCCTTCAACGAACAGGGCATTTTCCGCTATTACCCGGAGCTCGACCGGCGTTAGCGCCGCCTATTCCATCACTGCGCTATGGTCGATCGCCGGCGGGGCCTTCGGTTTGCGCAGCAGGAAAACCAGCGGCATGACCGCCAGTGACATGATCATCAAGAGCTTGAAGTCATCCATGTAGGCGATGATCGTCGCCTGCAGCGTGACGATATTGTCGAGCGAGGCACGCCCGACGGCAGTCATCGGGTCGAGCCCTGCCGCCGCCGGTGCCTGGAAGGCATGGTTGAACGGCGTCACATAGGCAGCGATCGACGCGTGGTTGATCTGGGTGTTTTCGATCAGCAGGGCGGAGACGACCGCGATGCCGACGCTGGAGCCGATATTGCGCGAGAGATTGTAGAGCCCGGTGCCATCGCCGCGCATTTCGGCCGGCAGCGTGGCAAACGCGATTGTCGTCAGCGGCACGAACAGGAAGCCGAGCCCGGCGCCCTGGATGAAGCCGACGGAAATGATCGTCCACTGCGAGACATCCGGCGTCCATCCGATCATGTCGTACATTGCCCAAGCCGTGATCGCCAGGCCGATGAACAGCAGGATGCGGGTATCGACCTTGCCGATCAGACGGCCGACGACGAACATGCACACCATCGTTCCCAGCCCGCGCGGCCCCATGACGATGCCGGCGGTGACCACGGGATAGCCCATCAGCGATTGCAGATAGGGAGTCATCAGCGCCAGCGAGGCCAGATAGGTGACGCCGACGACGAAGATGAACAGCATGCTGACGGCAAAATTCTGGTCGAGGAACAGGCGCGGATTGATGAAGGATTTTTTGGTCGTCAGCGTGTGGATGACCAGCAGATAGAAGGCGCTGGCGCAGACGATGGCCTCGATCAGGATCTCGCCGGAGGAAAACCAGTCGAGCTGGCCGCCGCGGTCGAGAAACAGCTGCAGCGAGGCGATGCCGAGGCTGAGCATGCCGAAGCCGAACCAGTCGAGTTTCGCCTGCGTGTCCAGCTTGGTTTCCTTGACGAAGATGCTGATGCCGGCAAAGGCCAGCGCACCGATCGGCACGTTGATGTAGAACACCCAGCGCCAGCTGATATTTTCCGTCAGCCAGCCGCCGATGACCGGGCCGAGCACCGGGCCGACCATGACCGAGACGCCGAATAGCGCCATCGCCGATCCGCGTTCCTCGACCGAATAGATGTCAAGCAGGATACCCTGCGACAGGGGCACGAGGGCCGCGCCGAACAGGCCTTGCAACAGCCGGAAACCGACGATCTGCGGCAGCGATTGGGCAAGGCCGCAGAGCACCGAGGCCGCGACGAAACCGACGATCGCCACCAGCAAAACGCGCTTGCGGCCGAATTTTGCCGCCAGAAACCCGGACGGCGGCGTCATGATCGCGGCCGCAACAATATAGGAGGTCAGCACCCAATTGATCTGGTCGGCGCTCGCCGCCACGCTGCCCTGGATATAGGGCAGCGCCACATTGGCGATGGTCGTGTCCAAAGCCTGCATGATCACCGCAAGGATAATGCAGGCCGTGATGGCGCCACGATTGGCGACAGGCGTCGTTGCCGCAGATGCAATGCTGCTCATGGCCGTTACTCTTGGGCGTTGGCGGTCGAATGGCCGAGAAGTTTCTGAAGCATATCCGGCAGGCCGCGTGCGCGGCCGGTATCGACGGCAACGAGCGTGCTCATACCCACGCGCAGCGGAGGCTTGCCGGCGGTGTCGTCGATCGTCACCCGCATCGGAATGCGTTGAACCACCTTCACCCAGTTGCCGGAGGTGTTCTGCGCCGGTAGCAGCGCGAAGCTGGCGCCGGAGGCCGGGCTGACGCTGGCGACCTTGCCCTTCCATTCGACGCCCGGATAGGTATCGACGGTAATCGTCACCGGCTGGCCGGGCTTCACATAGGTAAGCTCGGTTTCCTTCGGATTGGCCGCGATCCACATGTTCCTGGTGGATACCAGCGAGAACGCCTGCTGTGCGGCCTCCAGATAGCTGCCGGGCTGCAGCGCGTTGACATTGGTGACGACGCCATCAAACGGTGCGCGCACCGTCGTGTCGTTCAACTGGCGCTGCGCATCATCAACGGCCGATTTGGCTTCGAGATAGAGCGGGTTCTGCTCGATCGGCTGGTTGGGATCGCCACCCAGCTGCGCCAGCGTCGTTTCCGCCTGGGCCTTGGCGACCGCCACCTTCTGCTTGGCAGCGTCAAGATCGTGCTTGGCCTGGTCATAGGTCGCGTGCGATGCGGCGGCATTGGTGATCAGGGTCTGCTGCCGGTCGAAAGCCGTCTGGTAATAGGGAATGTCGGCTTCCACCTGGGCGATCTGCGCCAGTGTCTGGGCATAGCTTGCCTTGAGGTTCAAAAGTTCGTTGCGGGATGCGGCGAGCTTGGCCTGCGCACCCTCCAGCGCGATGCGGAACGAATCCGGTTGTAACTGGAACAGCAATTGCCCGGTCTTTACCTCCTGGTTCTCCTGAACGCCGACGGAGGCAACGGTTCCGGCGACATCGGTGGAAACGCCGACCATATCCGCCTGCACATAGGCGTTGTCCGTCTCCATGATCTGGCCGCCGGTCACATAGAAATAACCGCCCGCGACAAGCGCGATTGGCAGCAGCGCAAACAGGATCGGCCGCTTCAGGCTGCGGCGGCGGACTGGGGTGATGGCGGGGGCCGGTTCAGCCGAGGCCGCAGGGGTTGTGTTGATCTTTGCCTCGGCCGTCACGCTTTCGGATGTTTCAAGAGCGGTGGCATTGGCATTGGCAGGTACGCGCAGGGAGGATGTGTCAGCCATGGTGGGTTTCTTTATCGGCCGGCTCGCGGCAGGCCTGCAGGAGGTTGGATTTCATCAGGTCGAGAATGGCGACGAGTTTTTCACGGTCTTCGTCGGGTATGTCTTGCAAGGCTTCGGAACGTGTCGCGTCGCCGATGGCGCGCATGTCGGACAAAAGCCCGCGGGCAAGTTCGGTGGTGTAGAGAAGCGAAATACGCCGATCCGTCTCATGTCGGCGCCGCTCGATGAAACCACGGTCCACAAGCTTGTCGAGCACCCGCATCAGCGTGATCGGTTCGACTTCCAGCAATTCGGCAAGGCCGCTTTGGTGGATACCTTCATTGCGCGCCAGATAAGCGATCGTCTGCCACTGCGAGCGCGTCAGGCCCATATGTTTTGCGCGTTGCTCGAAACGCTTGCGCAGCAGCCGGGCGACGTCGTGAAGCAGAAAACCAAGGGTGGGGGTGAGGTTCATAGAGGGAGTGCCATATCATTAGCATACATAAGATAAGCAATCTTATTTGAATGTTCGAACCTGCGCAACTAGACATGTGTGCGCCGCGGCATTTCTGCTGTCACATCTCGGTGAATGCGCCGATCCGTCTCCCGCCCAGCGCTTGCTGTTTGATGCGCCCCGATGTTCCGCCTTGCCATCGGCCTCCTCTCGGCTTAGCTCTCACCCCGACACGCAACCGGATTCCCCATGCCGCACAAGGTTTCTCTTTCCCGACTGAAGCTCAGCGATTTTCGCAATTATGCGGGACTGTCGCTCGACCTCGACACCCGCCATGTGGTGCTGACCGGCGAGAACGGTGCGGGCAAGACTAATCTGATGGAGGCTGTTTCCTTCCTGTCGCCAGGGCGCGGGCTGCGCCGTGCCGCCTATGCCGATGTGGCGCGGGTCGGCGCCGATACCGGCTTCTCCGTCTTTGCAGAATTGGAAGGCATGGACGGCCTGGTCGAGATCGGCACGGGCACGGCAGGCGCTGAGGAAGGCCAGACACGACGCCTTCGGTTGAACGGGACGACGGTCAAGACGGTGGACGAATTGCTCGATCATTTGCGCGTCCTCTGGCTGACACCGGCCATGGACGGCCTGTTTACCGGCGGTTCGGGCGACCGCCGCCGCTTCCTCGACCGGCTGGTTCTGTCGCTCGATCCCGAACACGGCCGTCGCGCCACCGATTACGAGCGCGCCATGCGCAGCCGCAACAAGCTGTTGTCTGAAGGGCGCCCCGATCCGGTTTGGTTGACAGGCCTTGAGCGGCAGATGGCTGAACTGGGCATCTCGATGGCCTTGGCGCGGCAGGAAATGCTCGGCCTTTTGGCGGGGCTGGTCGATAAGAATCACGAAGGTGGCGTATTCCCGGCTGCAGATCTCGCTTTGTCCGGCTTCCTCGACGGCGAATGGCATCGCCCGGCGTTCGATCTGGAAGAGCAATATTTGGAGATGATGAGAACTGGCCGCTACCGCGATGCCGCCGCCGGCCGCACTCTGGATGGCCCGCATCGTAGCGATCTGCTGATCCGCCATCGCGCCAAGAACATGGAGGCCGCGCGTTGCTCGACCGGTGAACAGAAAGCGCTGCTGGTCGGCCTGATCCTCGCCCATGCCCGCCTGGTCGGCAATATGACCGGCCATGCGCCAGTGTTGTTGCTCGATGAGATCGCTGCCCATCTTGACGAGGGCAGACGGGCGGCGCTGTTCGATCTGGTCGACGATCTCGGCGGTCAGGCCTTCATGACCGGCACGGACCAGTCGATGTTTTCAGCCCTTGGCGACCGCGCACGTTATCTCACCGTTGCCAACGGCACCGTTTCCGGGTGAGAGTTCGATATCATGAGCAAGCAACCTCTGAACTCCGAAGAAATCCAGCGTTATGCCCGCCACATCATCCTGCCGGAAATCGGCGGGGCCGGGCAGCAGGCGCTGAAGACGGCGCGTGTGCTGGTCATCGGTGCCGGCGGGCTTGGTGCGCCGGTGCTGCAATATCTCGCAGCCGCCGGTGTCGGCACGCTGGGCATTGTCGATGACGACACGGTGTCACTGTCGAACCTGCAGCGCCAGATCATTCACGGCACACCGGATATCGGCCGCACCAAGGCTGACAGTGCTGCGGATGCACTCCAGCGGATCAACCCGCATGTGGATGTGATCCGGCATGTGGAGCGGCTGGAAGCGGCGAACGCCGATGCGCTGTTGTCCGCCTATGACATCATCGTCGATGGCTCCGACAATTTCGCCACCCGTTATCTCGCTGCCGATACGGCAGAGCGCCTGGAAATCACCCTGGTTACCGCCGCCGTTGGCCGCTTCGATGGCTCGCTGACGGTTCTCCAGCCCTGGAAAACCGCCGCTGATGGCCGCCGCAACCCGGGCTATCGCGATCTCTTTCCCGAGCCGCCGCCGCCGGGTGTCGTGCCGTCCTGCGCCGAAGCCGGTATCGTTGGCGCTCTGACCGGTGTTCTCGGTACATTGCAGGCTATGGAAGTCATCAAGATCGTCACCGGCGCCGGTGAACCGCTGATCGGCCGCCTCTTGATGTATGACGGGCTGGCCGCACGGTTCGAGACGATCAAATACGGCCGGAAGAAGTGATGAACTTTGTGCCGGTCGATGAAATGTTTGGCGATTGGGACGCGCTTCTGGCGCTTATCCTTGCCTCTTTCGCCTATATGCGGCCGCGCATCGATCCGCCGTCCTCCGCGGCGCACCTGACACTTCAATCGCTGATGGAAAAGGCGAGGTCGGAAAAGGCCTATGCAGCCGTCGAGAGCGGCCGGTTGCTGGGCTGCATCTTCTGCAAGCCGGAGCCGCCGGATTGTCTCTATATCGGCAAGCTTGCCGTCGCTCCGGATGTGCAGGGCAAGGGCACTGGGCGCCTGTTACTACAGGCTGCCGAGGCCTATGCAGCGGAATGCGGATTGTCCTGCCTGCGTCTCGAAACGCGGATCGAGCTGACGGAAAACCATCATGTTTTCGCAAAATGGGGTTTCGTCCAGACGGCAGAAGGTTGCCATCCCGGTTTTGCCCGTCCGACCTTCGTCGAGATGCGCAAAACGCTCTGACGGATCAATCCCGGCCGGGCAGGACACGGTCCGGCGGACGGTGCCCGTCAAAGAAGGTGCGGATGTTGATCACCACCTTGTCGCCCATGTCGATACGGCCTTCGAGCGTCGCCGAGCTCATATGCGGTAGCAGCACAACCTTGCCTTCGCTGGCAAGCTTGACGAGCTTCGGGTTGACCGCTGGTTCGTTCTCGAACACATCGAGCCCCGCTCCGGCGATCTTGCCTTCACGCAGGCATTTGATTAGCGCGATCTCATCGACGATGCCGCCGCGGGCCGTGTTGACGATGTAGCTGGTCGGCTGCATCAGGGCCAGCCGCCGTGCCGAAAGCAGGTGGTAGGTTGCCGGTGTGGATGGACAATTGACCGAGACGATATCGACACGGGCGAGCATCTGGTCGAGGCTGTCCCAATAGGTCGCCTCCAGCTTTTCCTCGGTCTCGGTGCTGACACGATGGCGGTTATGATAGTGGATCGACAGCCCGAAAGCCTTGGCGCGGCGGGCAACGGCGGTGCCGATCCGTCCCATGCCAACAATACCGATACGCTTGCCGGAAATGCGGCGCCCGAGCATCCATGTCGGCGACCATCCGGCCCATTCCTCTTTCCTGTCGGTCAGGATCCGTGAGCCTTCGGCCAGCCTGCGGGGGACGGCCAGAATGAGTGCCAGCGTCATATCGGCAGTATCTTCGGTCAACACGTTCGGCGTGTTGGTGACGGTGATGCCATGGCGCGCCGCCGCATCGACATCGATATGGTCGACACCATTCGAAAAGCTGGCAATCAGTTTCAGCTGCGGTCCGGCCTGCTCGATCAGCGCCGCGTCAATCCGGTCGGTGAGGGTCGGTACCAGAACGTCAGCGCGCTTCACTGCCGCCACAAGCTCGGGCTGGGTGCGCGGCGTGTCGTCGATGTTCAGTTCCGCATCGAACAGCTCGCGCATCCGCGTCTCGACGATATCCGGCAGTTTGCGGGTGATGTAGACCTTGGGTTTTTTCTTCGCGGTCATTGCTGCCTGCTTCGCCTTGTTGACGGGTTTTTAACCAAGATGAGTGATCGTTCTCCCTGCAGTTCCATTTTCTACCAGACCCGGTGGGGAAGACAAACAAAACTCGAGATGTTCCCGGACGATTTGCTTGTCTTCAACGGGGTTGGTCAGAGATTTAACGGCAAGCTTCTGAATTTTTTTGGAAAATGGATTTCGTCATGCGTCAGTTCCTTTCCAGGCTCGCTTTCGCCACCGCAGTTACCCTGTCCCTCGTCGCGATCGAGGCCGCGCCGGCCTTTGCCCAGGCGGCCAAGGGCGCAAGCGGGCTGCCGCTGCCGCGTTTCGTCAGCCTGAAATCCAAGAGCGTCAATCTGCGTGTTGGCCCAAGCGTCGATTACGCCGTTGCCTGGCGTTATCTCAGATCGGGCGTGCCGGTCGAAGTGACCCAGGAGTATGACAACTGGCGCAAGATCCGCGATGCCGACGGCACCGAAGGCTGGGTCAACCAGGCGCTGCTCTCGGGTGACCGGACGGCTGTTGCCGCCCCATGGATGCGTGGCAAGGGCGAGGGCGTATTCGTCAATATGCGCCGCGACCCGCAGGCGGGCGGCGCCATCATCGCACGCATCGAACCAGGCGTCGTCGTTCATGTCGGCGAGTGCAACGGCGAATGGTGCCGTGCCGAGGCGCAAGGCGCGGAAGGCTGGATTTCACAGGGTGAAATCTGGGGCGCCTATCCGGGCGAAGCGTTCAAATAAGGTTTATCGCGAGAGAACCGGTCAGAGCAGACCGGCGTCCTTCGCGGCTGCAGACAGCGAGATCATCGGACGTGGACCGATCTGTTCGATGACGATACCGGCCGCAAGGCTGCCGAGCTTGCCGCAATCGGCCAATGTCCGGCCCGTCGTGTAACCATGCAGGAAGCCGGCAGCATACAGATCGCCCGCACCTGTCGTATCGACGACGCGGCTAACCGTCGTTGCCTCGACCTTGACCCGCTCATTGCCCTTGACGACAATCGAGCCCTCTTCGCTCAACGTCACCGCCGCCAGCTTGCAATCCTTGGAAATCATCGACAGAGCGTGCTCGAAGTCTTCCGTCTCGTACAGTGCCAGGGCCTCGGCCCGGTTGGCAAAGACAATATCGACAGTGCCGGAGCGCATCAGGTCGAGGAATTCGGCCCGGTAGCGATGGACGCAGAAACTGTCGGACAGTGTCATCGCCACTTCGCGGCCATTCTCGTGAGCAATGCGGGCGCATTCGCGGATGGCGTCCTTGGCCAGCGGCGGGTCCCACAGGTAACCTTCGAAATAGGTGACGGCCGCTTCGGCGACCACCGACGGTTCGACATCGTCCGGTCCGAGTTCGACGCAGGCGCCGAGATAGGTGTTCATCGAACGCTCGCCGTCTTCGGTGACAAAGATCATCGAGCGGGCGGTCGGCGGTAGTTCGTCGAGCGGCCTGGTCTCGAAATGCACGCCCTGGGCACGGATGTCATGTGTGAAGATCTCGCCCAGCTGGTCGTTGGCGACCTTGCCGAAATAGGCCGCCCGGCCGCCGAGGCTGGCAATGCCCGCCGCCGTATTGCCGGCGCTGCCGCCCGACGCTTCCAGTGCCGGCCCCATGCGCGAATAGAGCAGTTCTGCCCTGTCTGCATCGATCAGGTTCATCGCGCTCTTGATGATACCATTGTGGACAAGGAATGCGTCGTCGCAGCGCGCAATGATATCCACAATCGCATTGCCGATCGTGAGCACGTCGAATTTTGTCATCCGGAACCGCCTGGATTGTTTGTGTCAGTCGGTGTCCGGTAATAGCGGATTTCCGGCAGTTTGGAAGCGGAAAGCGAAAAACGGCGGTTACACGCAAATTTTACTTGATATAGGAAACGATCATTTCCTATATCGCGCGCATGGAAACCACAGCTGACTTGCAACAGGACCAACGCCCGCGCGGCCGCCCCCGGGAGTTCGACATCGATGCCGCGCTTGAAAGGGCAATCGATGTTTTCTCGGTGCACGGTTATCACGGCACGTCCATCGGCGATCTCGCGGATGCGATGCAGTTGACGCCGGGGAGCATCTACAAGGCCTTCAAGGACAAGCGCGGCATCCTGCTCGCGGCCTTCGATCGCTACCGCGTTCTGCGCAGTACAAAGCTCAAGGCGGCCATTGCGCCGTTTCCGCTCGGGCGCGACAAGATCGGCGCCGCCTTGCAATTTTATGCCGAAGCTGCCCATGGCGAATTTGGTCAACGGGGGTGCCTGGTCATTACGACGGCAGCGGAATTAGCAGCTTCCGATCCGGTTGCCGCCGAGCGCGTCACTGTCGCGCACGCGACCAATGAAGCTGTCATGACGGACTGCATTCTGCTTGGCCAGTCGGATGGATCGGTGTCCACGCGCATCGATGCAGCTGATACCGCCCGCGCTCTGCTCTGCCTGTTGCAGGGCATGCGCATCGTCGGGAAAACCGGCCGCAACCGCGCTGAGATGATGGCGGTCGCCGATGTGGCGATGCGGCTGCTCGGCTGATCATTTAGAATGTCTTTTGATATGGATTTGGAGACGAGCGTGACCAGTATTGCAAGCCCGGTAGACATTGCTTCCAAAACCGAGGCGCCGGAATTCAGGGCTACAGAACCCAAGGCGATGTCATCGGCGATGATGTTCCTTCTGGCGGCCGCCTGCGGTCTGATTGCCGCCAACCTGTATTACGCACAGCCGCTGATCGGCCCGATCAGCGCGTCGCTCGGTCTGTCTCCAGGGGCTGCGGGTTTGATCGTCACGTTGACGCAGATCGGCTATGGCCTTGGCCTTCTGCTGATCGTGCCGCTGGGTGATCTCTTCGAGAATCGCAGGCTGATCCTCTCGGTGATGGCGCTCGGAACGGTGGCCGTGATCGGAGCAGGACTTGCCTCGACTCCGTTGCCGTTTCTGGCCTCGGCATTCTTCATCGGTCTGGGCTCGGTTGCCATCCAGATCATCGTACCTTATGCGGCGCATATGGCACCGGAGGCCCATCGCGGCCAGGCTGTCGGCAATGTCATGAGCGGGCTGATGGTCGGCATCATGCTGGCGCGCCCGGCCTCCAGCTTCATTGCCGAATTCCTGCCCTGGCATATGGTTTTCTTCATCTCGGCCGGGGTGCTGTTCGTCCTCGCCTTGGTCCTCGGCCGCGCACTGCCACCGCGTATTCCGCAGACGGGATTGAGCTACGGCGCCCTGCTGGCTTCGATGTGGACGTTGGTCGCAACCACGCCGATCCTGCGCCGCCGGTCGCTCTATCACGCCTTCATGTTCGCTGCCTTCAGCCTGTTCTGGACAACGACGCCCTTGCTGTTGTCGGGGCCGGAGTTCGGTCTGTCGCAGGGGCAGATTGCGCTGTTCGCACTGGCCGGTGCCGCCGGCGCCATCGCGGCCCCCATTAGCGGGCGTCTTGCAGACAAGGGCTGGAGTTTTCCGGCAACCCGCCTGTCGATGGTCTCTGTCGCGGCGGCATTCCTCATCACCCATATCGCGCCGGCCGGGTCACTGTGGGCACTCGGCCTTCTCACCTTCGCCGCCATCCTGCTGGATTTTGGCGTCGTTACCAATCTGGTTATGGGCCAGCGCGCCATCTTCATGCTCGGCGCCGAGTATCGCAGCCGCCTGAACGGGCTGTATATGGCCACCTTCTTTGCCGGTGGCGCCGTCGGCTCGGCGCTTGGCGGCTGGCTCTATGCGCAAGGTGGCTGGTGGGTCGCCTCGATGCTCGGCTTGGCACTGCCGGTCTTGGCGCTCCTCTATGCGCTGACGGAGCGGAGACCGGTTACGGCCTAAGCGTGATCAGGCTGGCAGCACGGACGCAGTATACTGCGCCGCATATTCCTCCGTTGGCGGGATCGGCTTGATCACGTCGATCAGTACGCCGTTCGGATCAGCGGTGATGAAATGCCGCTGGCCGAAATCTTCATCACGCAGCGTTAGAAGGACCGGCAGGCCCGACGCCTGGAACTGCGCATAAACGGCATCCGGGTCTTCAACTTCGAAATTGAGCAGAAGCCCGGACGCCGCGCCGCGCGCTCTTTCCGGGATTGTTTCGTGGCTGCCATCGAGAATGGCCAGTGTCACATGCTCATTGTCGATGGACTGCAGGTGTACGTACCAATCCACCGTAAACAGCGCTTCGAAGCCGAAATGCCGGATGTAGAAAGCGGCCGTGCCCTGAACGTCGCCGGTCATGATGACGGGATAATAGCTGGTGATTTTCATCTCTTTTCCTTTGCGTGAAATTATCATACAGTCTGTATGTTTTGTAATTAACATACATTCAGATTGTATGTAAAGGTGGAAAATGCGACGCAGCAATAAGGAACGGACCGAAAGCATGCGCCTCGCCTTGATGGTGGCGGCACGCGCGCTTTTCGTCGAAAAGGGCTATGCCGACACGGCAACGCCGGAGATCGCCAGCGCCGCCGGCGTGACGCGCGGCGCGCTCTACCATCATTTCGAGGACAAGAAGGCGTTGTTTGCGGCGGTCGTCGCAGACGAAGCCCGTCAGGTAGGCGTCGAGATCGAGGCCAAAGCCGCCGGATCCAGCAATGCCCGCAACGCATTGCTGGAGGGCGCACGCGGCTATTTTGATGCCATGGCTGTGCCCGGCCGCACGCGGCTTCTTCTACTCGAAGGTCCTGCCATTCTCGGCCTTCACAGCCTGCAGGATATCGACGTGGAGCACGTCGAGGGGAGTCTGAAGGCAGGCCTTTCAGATCTGTTTGCAGCAAACGGCAAGGACGCCGCTCTGCTGGATGCCTTCGCCCAGCTTCTGTCCGCAGCCTTTGATCGCGCGGCACTCGCCATCGAAGCGGGTGGCAGGCGCGACGACTACGAGACGGCAATCACGGCCCTGATCGACGGCATTTCCGTCAGATGATCTGCGCTGGCAGTTCGACCAGCGGTGCCGGCATCTCACTGGTTTTTTCGGCCGCCTTGCAGATATCGGCAATGACGCAGCGCTGACATTCGGGCTTGCGCGCCTTGCAGCAATAGCGCCCGTGCAGGATCAGCCAGTGATGGGCGTGGTAGAGATAGTGATCGGGGATGATCTGCATCAGCTGATGTTCGATCTCGTCCGGGGTTTTCCCCGGAGCCAGACAGAGTCGGTTGGCGATGCGGAAAATATGCGTATCGACCGCCATGGTGGCCTGACCGAACGCCATGGAGAGCACCACATTGGCGGTCTTGCGGCCGACGCCGGGCAGGGTGATCAGTTCCTCGCGGGTGCGCGGCACCTCGCCGCCGAACTCGGCGATCAGCTTTTCGCTGAGTGCGATGACATTCTTGGCCTTGTTGCGGTAGAGCCCGATGGTCTTGATATACTCGCGAACCTGTTCCTCGCCGAGCGCAACCATCTTTTCCGGCGTATCGGCAATGGCGAAAAGCGCCCGTGTCGCCTTGTTGACGCCCGCATCCGTCGCCTGCGCCGACAGTGCCACTGCAACCACCAGCGTGAACGGATTGACGTGCTCCAATTCGCCTTTCGGCTCCGGCCGCTGGATCGAGAAACGGCGGAAAATCTCCTCGATCTCTTCCTTGCTATAGATGGTTTTCGGCTTTGTCCTGGCGCGGCTGGTTGTCGCGGATTTCGCTTTCGCCGCCTTGGCTGCTGATTTTGGCTTCACGTTTTTCATCCTGCATCTATAGTCATTCGCCATGAACGATGGCAACGCCGAGATGTGGAGTGAAGAACAGCCGGTTTTCGCCGCCGAGTTGACACCCTATCGTTCGCTCGGGATCAAGGGCTTCAAGGTTTTTCTGTTCATCGCCGCCCTGATGAGCCTCGTCCATATCTTCGTTTTCGTGGTCATCGGAGCGTGGCCGATCGTCTTTTTCTTCGGGCTGGATTTCCTGCTTCTGTTCGGTGCGTTCTGGCTGAGTTATCGCTCTGCCCGCGCCCGCGAGGAAATCCGTGTTTCGCGCACCGATGTCTGTGTGCGCAAGTTCACCCCGGCTGGACGCATGACCGAGCATCGGTTCAATCCGTTTTGGACACGGTTCAACATTTCCCGCCATCAGGAGATCGGCATCGTTTCGATGCAGCTCAGCGACCGGCAGCGCACCACAGACATCGGCTCTTTCCTCAACCGCGACGACCGCGAAACCTTCGCCACCGCCTTTTCCGGTGCCTTGGCGACGGTGAAACGCCGATAGATCAAGAATCGGGTGGCGAGGACCCACTCCGAGTGATTATCTCTGGTCTCAAGGAGATAGGACCATGGATATCAAGACATCGATTCCCACCGATATCACACCGCACGGGAGCGACTATGAGACCGTCAGCCGCGTGGTTGAGTTGCTGACCGAGAATTATCGCGATCAGCCGTCTCTCGACGCCATTGCCAGCGATCTCGGCCAGTCGCCGACACAGCTGCAAAAGACCTTTACCCGCTGGGCAGGGCTCTCTCCTAAGGCGTTCCTTCAGGCCGTGACGCTCGATCACGCCAAGCGCCTGCTGCGCCAAGAGGAGCTGCCGCTTTTGGAAACCAGCTTCGAGCTCGGCCTGTCCGGTCCCTCGCGCCTGCATGACCTGTTCGTCACCCATGAGGCGATGTCGCCAGGCGAGTGGAAGCAACGTGGCGGCGGGCTGACCATCCGTTACGGTTTCCATCCCTGTCCGTTCGGGGTGGCACTGGTGATGGTCACCGATCGCGGCTTGGCCGGTCTTGCCTTCAACGATGCCGGTGATGAAAAGGCCAGCTTCGAGGATATGGCCAGCCGCTGGCCGAATGCCCAGTTTGTTGAGGATAGCGCAGCCACCGCCGGTTACGCGGCCCGTATTTTCGATGCCAGGGAATGGAATGCGGAAGAACCGTTGCGCGTCGTGCTGATCGGCTCCGATTTCCAGATCCGTGTGTGGGAATCACTGTTGAAGATCCCGATGGGCAAGGCCGTCACCTATTCCGATATCGCCTGCGATATCGGCCAGCCCACCGCTTCTCGGGCCGTCGGCGCTGCCGTCGGCCGCAACCCGATCTCGTTCGTCGTTCCCTGCCATCGGGCGCTCGGCAAAAGCGGCGCGCTCACCGGTTATCACTGGGGCCTCACCCGTAAGCGGGCGATGCTCGGCTGGGAGGCCGGTAAGGTCTGACGTGAAAAGTGCCGCTTGCGCGGCCCTTTTCATTGGGTTCGATCTATTCGGGCGCTCAATGCGCGCCGGACATATCGCCGAGCACTTCCTTGGAAGCGACGGTGGAATCGGCCTTCAGCTTGTAGACCATCGGCACGCCGGTCGCGAGGTTGACCGAGAGGATCTGCTCGCGGTCGAGCCGGTCGAGAACCATCAGCAGCGAGCGCAGCGAATTGCCATGGGCTGCAACCAGGACCTTTTCGCCTGCCAGAACGCGCGGCAGGATGTCGGTCATGTAATAGGGCCAGACGCGGGCGCCGGTATCCTTCAGGCTTTCGCCGCCCGGCGGCGGTACGTCATAGGACCGGCGCCAGATGTGCACCTGTTCCTCGCCCCACTTGGCGCGGGCGTCGTCCTTGTTCAGGCCGGACAGATCGCCGTAGTCGCGCTCGTTCAGGGCCTGGTTCTTGATGGTTTCCAAATCGGGTTGACCGAGATTGTCGAGAATGAGCTTCAGCGTATGTTGGGCGCGTGTCAGCACCGACGTGAAGGCGACATCGAACTTGATGCCATAATCGGCGAGCGCCTTGCCGCCGGCATTGGCTTCCTCGATGCCAAGCGGCGTCAGGTCGGGATCCTTCCAGCCGGTAAACAGGTTCTTCAGGTTCCAGTCGCTCTGGCCGTGACGCACAAGGACGAGGGTGCCGCTCATAGAAATTCCTCCGGGGAGTTTTAGGGGTCAGGACAGCCCGAGCACGTCGAGCATGGAATAGAAGCCGGGTTTCTGGTGGCGCGCCCAGAGTGCGGCAGTAATGGCGCCCCGGGCAAAGATCGCCCGGTCGGTCGCCGAATGGGACAACGTCACCTGCTCGCCTTCGCCGGCAAGGATGACGGAATGCTCGCCGATGACGGAGCCGCCGCGCAGTGTGGCAAAACCGATGGTTCCAGCAACACGTGCGCCGGTATGGCCGTCGCGCACCCGCACGGAATGTTCGGCAAGGCCGATCTCCCGGCCCAGGGCCGCCGCTTCACCAAGCAGCAGCGCCGTGCCGGACGGCGCGTCCACCTTGTGCTTGTGGTGCATTTCGAGGATTTCGATATCCCAGCTTTCCGGCCCAAGCGCGCGGGCCGCCTGCTGTGTCAGCACGCCGAGAAGATTGACGCCGAGGCTCATATTGCCGGATTTGACGATCCGGGCATGCCGCCCGGCCGCCTTGAATTTTTCTTCATCGTCCACCGAGCAGCCGGTGGTGCCGATGACATGAACAATGCGGGCCTGGGCCGCGAGGCCTGCAAAATCCACCGACGAGGCAGGGGCGGTGAAATCGAGTACGCCTTCGGCTTCGACAAAGGCTTCGAGCGGCTTGTCGGTGATCACGACACCGGTCGGTCCAAGTCCGGCAACCTCGCCGGCGTCCCGGCCGATGAAAGCCGAACCCGGCCGCTCGACGGCGGCAAAGACGGTGGCACCCGGCATGGCATGGACGGTGCGGATCAGCGTCTGGCCCATCCGGCCTGCAGCCCCGACCACCACCAATTTCATGTCTGTCCCGCTCATGCCCGTCCCAGTTCCTGTCAAATGAGAGTTTCTGCTTCCGCCGCCTGTGCCGGCGTTTCGCCCTGTAGATTGTGAAGGCGAGCGTAGAGGCCGTTGCTGCGCTGCGCAAGCACCTCATGGGTGCCTTCCTCGGCAACGATCCCGTCCTTCATGACGATGATCTTGTCGGCATTGACGACGGTTGATAGCCGATGCGCGATCACCACCACGGTGCGCCCGCTCATGGCATGGTCAAGCGCCTTCTGGACGGCGGCTTCCGATTCGGTATCCAGTGCCGATGTTGCCTCGTCGAGAAGCAGGATAGGCGCGTTGCGCACCAGCGCGCGGGCAATGGACAGCCGCTGGCGCTGGCCGCCCGAAAGGGTCACCCCGTTTTCACCGACCGCCGTGTCATATCCCTGCGGCTGGGTGCGGATGAAATCATGCGCATAGGCCAGTTTCGCGGCTTCCTCGACCTCTGCGTCCGTGGCCGTGGGGCGGCCATAGCGGATATTGTCGCGGATCGAGCCCTCAAACAGATAAGGCTGCTGCGAAACATAGGCGAGCCCGTTGCGCAGCGACTGCTTGGTGACATGGGCGATGTCCTGCCCGTCGATCAGGATTTCGCCGCCGGAAGGGTCGTAGAAACGCGGAATGAGGCTGATGACGGTCGATTTGCCTGCACCGGACGGTCCGACGAGCGCCGTCGTCTTGCCACCTTCGGCAATGAAGCTGACACCCTTGAGGATATCGTCGCCCTGATGATAGGCGAAACGGACGTTTTTGAATTCGATGGTGGCTGTCTTGATCTGCAGATCGGCAGCGTCCGGCAGGTCACGCTGATGCGGGACCATATCGAGGATTTCGTAGATCATGCGTGCGTTGACGACGGCGCGCTCCAGCGAAACCTGCAATCGGGCCAGGCGCCTGGCCGGATCATAGGCCATCAGCAGCGCCGTGACGAAGGCGAAGAAAGCGCCAGGCTGGATACCGTCGTAGATCGAGCGGAAAGCGGCATAGGCCAAGACGCTGGCAATCGCAAAACCGGCAAACGTTTCCGTCATCGGCGCGGTGCGTTCACTGAGGCGGGCAATGCGGTTGGCGCGGTTTTCGGCCCTGTCGATGATTGCCTCGACCTTGGTCCGGAGCTGATCTTCCATCGTGAATGCCTTGACGATGGTGATGCCCTGGATGGTCTCCTGCATGGCGCCGAGCACATGGCTATTGATCTCCACCGATTCGCGTGTGGCCAGCCGCAGCCGTCGCGAAATGTAGCGAAGGCCGATCAGCAATGGCGGTGCGACGACGAAAACGATCAGCGTCAGCAGCCAGTCCTTGCTGATCATCACGCCGATCAACGCCACCAATGTCAGAAAGTCGCGCGCAAGCGACGTCACCGTCATGTTGAGCACGTCGCGGATGCCGGAAACGTTCTGGCTGATCTGGGCCGAGATGCGGGCCGAGCGGGTATCGCTGAAATAACCGACGCTCAGCGCCATCAGGTGCGAATAGAGCCGGCGCTGGTAGCTGGCAACGATGTTGTTGCCGATCTTCGACAGCGCCACAGCCTGACCATAGGTGGCAAAGCCACGCAGCACGAAAGCCAGAAAGATTGCACCGCAGATATAGAGGACGATATCCGCGCGCTTGTTGGCGAAGGCTTCGTTGACGACCGATTCCATGACCCAGGCGGTAAACGCCGTGGTCGCGGCAACAAGGACGAGGCAGGCGACGGCAATGCCGTAGCCACGCAGGTGAGCCCGCCCGTTTTCCGCGATCACGCGCTTGAGGACACTGGTAATGGTCTCGCGATCGATTGAGGGGAGCTTTGTCTTGGCTTGCTTCAAGCTGGTTTCCTTAAAACCCGGCGCGCTTTGGAGCGCGGTATTTTACCGGGCTCTATAGTACCTTGATCCCTGTTTGGCGAGTCTGGGCCTAAGCTGAGGTCTCAAGTTCTCCAGCGCCGTCCCTCCATTGCCACACCGAAGCGCGACGGTGTGCGCGAATAGGCGGCAAGCCCGGACAGGGCTGCGGTCGGGTGGGTGACCACAAAAGTCGGGATGGTTTTGAGCAGCGCCGAATGGGGCGCCTTGTCTTCGAAGGCCAGGCGGAATTCCGGTTTCTTCAGTGCAGGCAGGATCTTTTGCGAAATGCCGCCGGCAAGGAAGACGCCGCCACGCGCCATGAAGATCATCGCCATGTCACCTGCTACGCGGCCGAGATAGGTGGAGAACAACGAAATAGTCTCCACCGCCGCCTCGTCGCTGCCGGCAAGCGCATTGGTGGTCACGGCGGCCGGATCGGCAAGCTTCGGATCCCATGCCTTTGATTCGCAGACGGCGCGGTAGATGTTCATGATGCCGCGGCCGCACAGCAACTGTTCGGCGGAGATACGTCCCTCGATCGGCTCGAGGAAAGGCCAGATCTGATAGTCGCGCTCGCTGCGCGGACCGACATCGACATGGCCGCCTTCGCCGGGAACCGGAAACCAGGTGTGCTGGGCATGGACGAGACCCGCGACGCCAAGGCCGGTTCCCGGACCAAGCACGGCGCATGAGGCGGATTCGAGGATGGAGCCGGGGCCGATCTGTTCGCGGCCCTCGTCGCCGATCGAGGCAATGGCAAGCGCCTGCGCCTCGAAATCGTTGATGATGATCACGTCTTCCAGCGATAGCGCTGTCAGCATGTCCTTCGGCTTGATCACCCAGCCAGCATTGGTCAGCGGTATCTCGTCGCCCTTGACCGGGCCTGCCACGGCGATGATCGCCGACCGCGGCTGAACCGAGGTCTTGTCGAGAATGCTGGTCTGCAGCGCTTCCTCGATGCTGGCATAACTGGTCGTCGGAATGATCGGAAACAGCTTCGGCTCGGCAAAGGCGTCGAGGAGCAGGGCGAAGCGGGCATTGGTACCGCCGATATCACCGATCAGGATCGGAAAGGTGAGACCGCTGTCGGTATCTGGGAGCGTGGGCATGGAGGGTTCCGTTATGATCGTGCGGACTGAAGGCTGATAAGCTGTATCAGGGTTGGCTGAAGTCGATCAACCGTTCTGCCGTCGCCCGGTTCAGCGCCATCGGAATATCGTAGACGGTGGCAAGCCGCATCAGCGCCTTGACGTCGACATCGTGTGGCATGGCGGTGAGGGGATCGACGAAGAAGATCAGCATCTGCACGTCGCCAGTGGCGATCATCGCGCCGATCTGCTGGTCGCCGCCGAGCGGGCCGCTCTTCAACCGGATTACATTAAGGCTGGGACAGGCCTCCTGCACACGGCCGCCGGTGGTTCCGGTGGCGACAATTTTCCAGTTGGCAAAGATGGCTTCATTGGCCTGCGCAAACGCGGCCATGTCGTCCTTCTTCTCATCGTGCGCAATCAGCGCCACGCATGTCTGGCTTGCCATCACAGAACTCCCGGCGTCACGCCGACCAAGAAAAATCTCGAATTAAATCGATTTGATTTTCTCTACAGCACTGCCCGGCAGTTGAAAAGCGCCGAAAGTTTCGGCGCCCCAAGCCTATTGCATGGCAGGACGGGCGAGGGGGACCGGAACGTCATTGTCCGGCAGGTCGCTATTTCCGGCATGGATAGCCTGCTGGATCGCCGCATCGCCGGGTGTTGGCTGTGGTGCCACGTAAGCCGAGCCGAAAGTGGCCGACTGTTCCGAGGCTGCAGGTGCTGCCAGCAGGGCCGTGCAGGCTTTCGGCAAATCCGACAGGGTTGTGAACCGTGGTTTCACCGGCTTGGCATTCGGATCTTTTTTCGGCGTGGCCCAGGGTTCCTTGGTGAACCACCAGGCAAGCGACTTGTCGCAACCATCGCCGCTTGCGACCGGTGCCTGCGCTTTGCAGTTCGGCGTACCCGGCGGGCAGAACATGCGAATATGGAAATGTTCGTCGTGGCCATAGACCGGACGCACCTTGCCGAGCAGGTCGCGGTCGCCGGTCCATGTCTCGCACAGCTTCTTCTTGATCGCCGGGTTGACGAAAACGCGCTCCACCTGCGGATAGCTCGCCGCCTGCATCACCAGCTTGGCGTGGGTGGGTGTCCAGCGGTCTGAATTGACAGTCAGGAACTTGCTCTTGTCGAGCATCGAGATGAACGGCATGTCCTCGCGCGTCTGCGCGGAAAGCGACTGCGCAGGCTTGGGCTGAAACCAGATATCCGCGTCGAGCCCGATCTGGTGGGAGGCGTGTCCGGTAATCATCGGCCCGCCGCGCGGCTGCGAAATATCGCCGATCAGAATGCCGGAGCCCCATCCAAGCCGAACAGCGTCCTGCGAGAACGTTTCCAGCAGCTGGATCATCGCCGGATTGCCCCAGCGGCGGTTTCGCGACAGCCGCATCGCCTGCCATGTCGGCCCGTCTGTCGGGATTGCCACGGCGCCGGCCATGCAGCCCTTGGCATAAAACCCGATCGGGTTTGCTGCGGCCTCGCTTGGAAGCTTTACCTTGCCGAAAATCTGCTTTGCAGGCGTATCGTCGGCGGCCACTGCATCGCCTGCCACAAGGCTCAGCCCGATCAGTCCGGCCAGTGCCGCCGATCCGAGATGCCGAAGAAAGCCTGCCTTTGTCGGTGCCATATGCCGTCCGTTTCCTGATATTGCGAGGCGATCCGCGCATAAGCGATGCCCAACTGCGATTTGCCGTGCCGACACTGACACACCGTCTTTGCGTCAGCCTTGCCGGACACACAACCGTGACCCAAAAAAAATGCCCGATTTGAGGCGGCTTCTGTCAATTGCCCGGATTTTGCCTATTCTGTCGTTCAAGTAGCGAAAAAATGAAAAACGGAAGAGGCAAGTTGGCATGAATTTCAGACGCGCATTGGCATTGGCCGCGACCATGTTTCTGGCAACTGGACCGGTGTTGGCTCAGGAGCCGGTCTGGCACGGCGGCATTTCCACGATTGGCGACCTGAAACACAAGGACGGCTTTGCCCGCTTCGATTATGTCAACCCGGATGCGCCCAAAGGCGGCGTGCTGAAGCTCTCCGCAACCGGGACCTATGATACGTTCAACCCTATTCTTTCCAAGGGCGAGGCGGCAGCCGGTGTCTCATCGCTCGTCTTCGATACGCTGTTGAAATCCGCCGAAGATGAGGTCACCGCCTCTTACGGGCTGCTTGCCGAAGGCCTCTCCTATCCCGACGACTTTTCCTCCGCGACGTTCCGGCTGCGTGCTGAAGCAAAATGGGCCGACGGAGAGCCGGTAACGCCGGAAGACGTCATCTTCTCCTTCAATATGTCAAAGGAACACAATCCTCTTCTCTCCAACTATTACCGCCATGTGATCTCGGCTGAAAAGAGCGGTGAGCGCGATGTTACCTTCCGCTTCGACGAGAAGAACAATCGTGAGCTGCCGAACATTCTCGGCCAGTTTCCGATCGTGCCGAAGCACTGGTGGGAAGGTCAGGATGCGAAGGGCAACAAGCGTGATATCAGCCGCACCACTCTGGAACCGGTCATGGGCTCCGGCCCTTACAAGATCGCGTCGTTCGATGCGGGCAGTTCGATCCGCTTCGAATTGCGTGACGATTATTGGGGCAAGGACCTTAACGTAAATGTTGGCCAGAACAATTTTGGTGCGATCACCTATGCGTTCTTCGGCGACAGGACCATCGAGTTCGAAGCTGTCCGCGCCGGCAATGTCGATTTCTACCAGGATAATAGCGCCAGCCATTGGGCGACAGCCTATGACTTCCCGGCCGCGAAGGATGGCCGGGTGGTTCGCGCGGAGATCCCGAACCCGTTGCGTGCCACCGGAATCATGCAGGCCTTTGTGCCGAACCTGCGTCGCGAAAAATTCAAGGATGAGAAGGTGCGCGAGGCGCTGAACTACGCCTTCGATTTCGAGGACCTTAACCGCACGCTTGCCTATAACGCCTATCAACGCGTCGACAGTTATTTCTGGAACACTGAGCTTGCCTCCTCCGGTCTTCCCGAGGGCCGCGAAAAGGAAATTCTGGAAGCGCTGAAGGACAAGGTCCCCGCTGACGTCTTCACCACACCCTACACGAACCCCGTCAACGGCGATCCGCAGAAGGTGCGTGGGAACCTGCGCACGGCGCTCGCGCTCTTCAAGGAAGCTGGCTACGAGCTCAAGGGAAGCCAGATGGTGAACACGAAGACCGGTGAGCCTTTCGGCTTCGAGATTCTCTTGTCCAACCCGTCCTTCGAGCGGACGGTTTCGCCTTTCGTCAACAGCGTGAAGAAGATCGGCATCGATGCCCGCATGCGCACCGTCGATGCCTCGCAATACACCAACCGCGTCCGCAGCTTCGATTATGACATGATCTATGGCATCTGGGCGCAGACGCTGGTGCCCGGAAACGAGCAGAGCGACTATTGGGGCTCGGCATCGGTCGATCAGCAGGGCTCGAAGAACTATGCGGGCATTGCCGATCCGGCGATCGACGAACTCATCCGCAAGATCATCTTCGCGCCGAACCGGGAGGAACTGGTGGCGACCACAAGGGCGCTCGACCGGGTGCTGCTGGCGCATCACTATGTCGTGCCGCTGTTTTATTCCAAGGCTCAGCGCGTCGCCTACTGGAGCCACCTGACTCATCCGGCGGAATTGCCCTATTACGGCATGGGATTCCCGGATGTCTGGTGGTCGAAGCCTGCCGGAACCCCATGAAAGCCTTGCGTAGGGCTCACCATGTACTCCAAATGCACATATGCGAATCAGTTTGGGCGTCCTAGCCGGTTTGGCAGGGACGCCTTCAAGGAGACGAACGGATTGATTGAAAACAGGTGGCAGACCGCTTGCGGATCGGATTGTGTTGCCGGAAACGGCGGCAGGCGGGAGCGACGCTGATGGGTGCCTATATTCTTCGCCGTCTTCTTCTGATGATCCCGACGATTGTCGGCATCATGGCCATCTCGTTTGCCGTCATCCAGTTTGCGCCCGGCGGACCCGTCGAGCAGGTGATTTCCGATCTGACCGGCCAGCAGGGCGGCGACCGGTTGTCCGGCAGCAGTGGCGATCTCGGGCAGTCGTTCTCTGACGATTCCTCCGGCAGGTACCGGGGGGCGCAGGGGCTTGATCCGGAATTCATCAAGAAGCTGGAAAAGCAGTTCGGCTTCGACAAGCCGCCGCTTGAGCGTTTTGGCCAGATGATGTGGAACTACATTCGCTTCGATTTCGGCGAAAGCTTCTTCCGCAACACCTCGGTCATCGACCTGATCCTCGATAAGATGCCGGTTTCGATCTCGCTGGGGCTGTGGATCCTTTTGTTTTCCTACGCGATTTCCATCCCGCTCGGCATCAAGAAGGCCATGTCCGACGGCTCGACCTTCGATGTCTGGACATCAGGCGTGATCATCGTCGGCTATGCGGTGCCGGGCTTCCTGTTCGGCATCCTTTTGATCGTGCTGTTCGCCGGCGGTTCCTTCTTCGATTGGTTCCCGTTGCGCGGTATTGTTTCCGATAATTTCGCCCAGCTGAACTGGTGGCAGAAGATCCTCGACTATTTCTGGCACATGACATTGCCGCTGATCACGCTGTTGTTGTCGGCCTTTGCGACGACGACACTGCTGACCAAGAATTCCTTCATCGACGAAATCAAGAAGCAGTATGTCACCACAGCGCGGGCTAAGGGGCTGAACGAGCGCCAGGTTCTCTACGGCCATGTCTTCCGCAATGCCATGCTGATCATCATTGCAGGCTTTCCCGGCGCGTTCATCACCGCCTTTTTTACCGGATCGCTTTTGACCGAATATATCTTCTCGCTCGATGGACTTGGGCGTCTCGGCTATGACGCCATCGTCAAGCGCGACTATCCAATCGTCTTTGCAACGCTCTACATCTTCTCGCTGATGGGCCTGTTCGTCAGCCTGCTGTCGGACCTCGTCTATACCTGGGTCGATCCGCGTATCGATTTCGACAGGAGGGATATCTGATGGCCGCCGATATCGTCTCCGCCGATCCAGCCCTGGTGACCGGCCGCACCGGCCGCCTGTCGCCGGTCAACCGTCGCCGCTGGGATAATTTCAAGGCCAACCGCCGCGGTTTCTGGTCATTCTGGATTTTCCTCGTCCTGTTTGGCCTCAGCCTCGGTGCCGAGTTCATCGCCAATGACAGACCGGTGTTGGTCTCCTACAAGGGCGAATTGCTGGTGCCGGCACTCGTGCAGTATCCGGAGGAGAAATTCCTCGGCGAACTGGGATTTTTGGCGATTACCGACTACAGCACGCCGGAAATCTCCGACGAGATCAAGGCGAACGGCTGGATGATCTGGCCGCCGATCCGCTATTCCTACCAGACAGCCAATTCCAACATTCCGCATTCGGCGCCCACCAAGCCCTTCTGGCTGATGGATAAGGCCGAGCGCTGCTCCGGCTATCCGCAGGGCGAGAATGATCCGGGCTGCACGCTCGGCAATCTCAATTGGCTGGGCACCGACGACCAGGCGCGCGACGTGGCAGCGCGGATGATCTACGGGTTCCGCATCTCCGTCCTCTTCGGCCTTGCTCTGACCATCGCATCCGCCGTCGTCGGTGTTACCGCCGGGGCCGTACAGGGCTATTTCGGCGGCTGGACGGACCTTCTGATGCAGCGCTTCATCGAGATCTGGTCGTCGATGCCGGTGCTCTACATCCTGTTGATCATCGCCGCGATCCTGCCGCCGGGTTTCTTCATATTGCTCGGCATCATGCTGCTGTTCTCCTGGGTCGGCTTCGTCGGCATCGTGCGGGCCGAGTTCCTGCGGGCGCGCAATTTCGAATATGTGCGGGCCGCCCGCGCGCTAGGCGTCAACAACCGGACGATCATGTTCCGCCACCTTCTGCCCAATGCCATGGTGGCAACGCTGACCTTCCTGCCGTTCATCCTGTCCGGCTCGATCACGACGCTGACCTCGCTCGATTTCCTGGGCTTCGGCATGCCGCCGGGATCGGCGTCGCTCGGCGAACTGATCAGCCAGGGCAAGTCCAACCTGCAGGCCCCGTGGCTCGGGCTGACCGCCTTCGTCGTCATGTCGGTGATGCTGTCGCTGCTGATCTTCATCGGCGAAGCCGCCCGCGATGCCTTCGACCCGAGAAAGACCTTCCGGTGAGCACGACGATGACAGACACACTCCTTTCCGTGCGCAATCTCTCGGTCGCCTTCCACCAGGGAGGCAAAACCTCGACCGCCGTTAACGATATCTCCTTCGATATCAAGCGCGGCGAAGTGGTGGCGCTGGTCGGCGAATCCGGCTCCGGGAAATCGGTTTCGGCCAATTCGATTCTCAAGCTTCTGCCTTATCCCGCGGCGAGCCACCCGGGCGGCGAAATCCTGTTCAATGGCAAGGATCTGATGACGGCTTCGGATGCCGAGCTGCGCCAGGTGCGTGGCAACGACATCACGATGATCTTCCAGGAGCCGATGACGTCGCTCAATCCGCTGCATTCGATCGAGCGGCAGATCGCCGAAATCCTTGATTTGCACCAGGGGATCACCGGCGCTGCGGCGCGGACCCGGGTGCTTGAGCTTCTCAATCAGGTCGGCATTCGCGAGCCGGAAAAGCGCCTGGCCGCCTATCCGCACGAATTGTCCGGCGGCCAGCGTCAGCGCGTGATGATCGCCATGGCGCTTGCCAACCGGCCGGAGCTCTTGATCGCCGACGAGCCGACGACGGCGCTCGATGTAACGGTGCAGGCGCAGATCCTGGAGCTTCTGAAAAAGCTTAAGGACGACCATGGCATGTCGATGCTGTTCATCACCCATGACCTCGGGATCGTCCGCAAGATTGCCGACCGTGTCTGCGTCATGACCAAGGGCAAGATCGTCGAAACCGGCCCGACGGCCGAGATTTTCGCCAACCCGCAGCACGCCTATACCCGCCATCTGTTGGCCTCCGAGCCTAAGGGGGTGCCGCCCGTTTCCGATACGTCGAAGCCGGTGGTGATGGAAGCGCAGGATATGAAAGTCTGGTTCCCGATCAAGGCCGGCTTCCTGCGCAAGGTCGTCGATCACGTCAAGGCGGTCGATGGTATCGACCTGACGTTGCGCGCCGGCCAGACGCTCGGCGTCGTCGGCGAATCCGGCTCCGGCAAGACGACGCTTGGGTTGGCGCTGACGCGGCTCATCTCGTCAAAGGGCCGGATCAGCTTCATCGGCAACGAGATAGCCGGCTATTCGTTCAACCAGATGCGCCCGTTGCGCAATCGCATGCAGATCGTCTTTCAGGATCCATTCGGCTCGCTCAGCCCGCGCATGGCCGTCAGCGATATCATCGCAGAGGGTTTGAAGGTGCATGAGCCGCGCCTATCCGGAAAGGAACGCGATGCCCGGGTGTCCGCAGCCCTTGAAGAAGTCGGCCTCGATGCGGCAACCCGCTGGCGTTATCCGCACGAATTCTCCGGTGGCCAACGCCAGCGCATCGCCATTGCCCGCGCCATGGTGTTGAAGCCTCAGTTCGTGATGCTTGATGAGCCGACATCGGCTCTGGACATGAGCGTGCAGGCGCAGGTGGTCGATCTTCTGCGTGATCTGCAGGCGAAGCATTCGCTCGCCTATCTCTTCATCAGCCATGACCTGAAAGTCGTGCGCGCCCTTGCCAATGACATGATCGTCATGCGGCTCGGCAAGGTCGTCGAGCAGGGACCTTCCGAGCGCATCTTCACAGCACCCCAGGAAGAATATACCAAGGCGCTGATGGCCGCCGCCTTCAACATGGAAGCGGTCGATGTGCCCGCCGTCCGCCAATAGAGTCTGTTGCCATGCCCGCGAAAAGTCCCGTCATCGTCGATCTGAAATTCATTCCGCGCGAAGTCGAGGACGCTCTGAAGGATGCGTTCCCTGGACGCGAGGTCATCAATCTCGCCGACCCCGCCCACAAGGGCCGCAATCTCTCCCGCATTGACTATGCCGTCGTCTGGAAATCGAACCCGGATTTGTTTTCGCGCGCGCCTGATCTGAAGGTCGTGTTTTCCGGCGGTGCCGGCGTCGATCACGTGCTGACACTGCCGGGCCTGCCGGATGTACCGCTGGTCCGCTTCGTCGATCGCAGCCTGACGACGCGGATGAGCGAATGGGTTGTCATGAACTGCCTGATGCACCTGCGCCAGCATCGGGCCTACGAGGCGCGGGCCAGGGCGCATGTCTGGGAAGACCTGAGCCAGCCGGAAGCGGCCGATGTGACCGTCGGCGTCATGGGCCTCGGCATTCTCGGCCAGGACAGCATCCGCAAGCTCGGGGTCATGGGCTTCAAGACGATCGGCTGGTCGCGTTCGAAAAAGGTGATCGACGGTGTCGAGACCTTTGACGGCGATGCGCTGGATGCATTTCTGGCAAAGACCGATTTCCTCGTCAGCCTGCTGCCGTTGACGGCAGAGACAAAGGGTATTCTGAACGCCGCGCTGTTTTCAAAGCTCAGCCGGAAGGGACCTTTTGGTGCGCCTGTCGTGATCAACGGCGGCCGTGGCGGCAGTCAGGTGAGCGCGGATATCATCGCCGCGATCCAGTCGGGCGTTCTTGGCGGCGCCTCGCTCGACGTGTTCGAGCAGGAGCCGTTAGCCAGCGACAGCCCATTCTGGAATCTGGACAATGTCTACGTGACGCCGCACGTTGCGGCATCCTCGGATGTGAAAGCACTGTTTGTCCACGCCGAACAGCAGATGATCCGCTTCGAAAGCGGCTTGCCGTTGGAGCATCTGGTGGATCGAAAAGCCGGCTATTGATCAGGGCCGGCGGAAGCCGGTCGGCTTGTTGTAGAGCCAGCCGATACGCTGGATCGATTCCTCAAGACCCTCATGCGAAACGGTCATCGTGTGGCCGTTGGCATGCAGCAGCGTCTTGTCGTCTTCCATGATCGCCACATGGCCTTTCCAGAACACCAGGTCGCCACGCCTGAGTTCGCTGCGATCGATCGGTGCGCCGAGGTCGCTCGCCTGCATGTCCGTATCGCGTGGCGCGGCGCGGCCAGTCATCATCATCGACAGCTGCACAAGGCCGGAACAATCGATGCCGAAGCCGGAGCGCCCACCCCAGAGATAGGGGGTTTCGAGAAACCGTTCGGCAACAGAAACGTAGTCACCGGAAAGCGGCTGGCCGACCTCGGCGCAGTGATTGGCAATCACCGCCTGTCCGCCTTCCAGCAGGAAATAGCGTGTGCCGCGCGTCTCGCGCTCGTCGATCACAGCGATCCGGTTGCCCATCGACAACGCCTGTACGGTCGGGAATTTCAGGTCCGGCCCGGAATAGATGAAGGTACGCGGCGCGGTAATGATATGGGTAAGGCTGCGCACGACAGGCGAAACCGCGTAATCGGGGATATAGCCGACATAACCGTCGAAATCGGACTTCACCCAGGCCCAGCCGGCGTCGGTATCGAGAACGCGGACGGTTTCGCCGAGCAGCAACTCGGTATCGGTGCCGCATTCAAGTTCCGGCCTTGCCCGCATCTGCACCACCGGCACGCAGATCAGCCCGGGGGATCCACTGACATAGCTGGGCGCCTCGACGACGCCGCGCAGGCGCTCCTCGGCAAGATCGGTGCGATAGGCATTCAGCCGGCGGTCTGGAAGATCAAGCATGGGTTCTCAAATAGACAGTTTGCGTCCCTGATCAATGATCAGATCGCCAAGTTTTTCAAGATAAAGCGCACCATCGACGGTGCGCTTGATGATCACATTGCGTTTGTCGCGTTCGTCGCGGCTCCGGGTGACGAGCCCGAGATCGCCCATCGTATCGAGCGCGCGGGTGATAACCGGCTTGGTGACACCCAGAATTCCAGCAAGCCCACGCACCGTGTGTGGCGGCGGTACGAGGTAGATGTGCAGGAGAATGGAGATTTGCCGGAGCGTCAGGTCGCGATTGTCGACCCGCACCTGTTCCAATGAGACGCTGTGCCAGAGGTTCAAAGCCTGCGAAGCTGTTAATTCCACCGGCATCGGGCGCCCTCGGTTCAATTCGCCTCCATTTTAGCGATCAGACCGTTACGGAAGCGTTTCTTTTCGGGCATACCGGCCGCGCCGTCAAATCTGTGCAACGGCCTTTTCGATCTTCGTCAGATGCGCTGCGCGTTGCGTTGGCGTCACCCGGTCCATGTCGTGCAGCGAGATCATCCGGAATTTGACATCCTTGGCGCAGAAGGCGGCGATGCCGCGTTTCAACAGGCGGCGCACCGGGTTGCCCATGTAGAGCTTGACGACCCACCAGGGCGAGCCTGTGGTTGTCAGCGCCCAGAACAGCTTGATGTTTGTCAGGCGCGGAAGAATGCGGCCGCCGGATTTCTCGTGGTCGAAGGCGACACCCGGCGCAAAGATCCGGTCGAAGAAACCCTTGAGGATCGCCGGAAAATTGAACCACCATTGTGGAAACACCAGGATCAGCCCATCGGCGGCTCTGAGCCGCGCAACGATGCCATCGACTGCAGTCGTGTCATAGGGCGTGTCGAAATACCCGCGCCGCTCCTCTTCGCGCAGACGAGGATCAAACCCTTCCCGGTAGAGGTCAAGTAGATCGACGCTATGGCCGCCTTTTTCCAGTGTGGTCTTCGCCGTGGCCGCAACACCTGCGGCAAAACTGTCGCTGAGTGGATGGGCGAGAACAAGGAGAATGTGCATCCTAGAACAGGCTGCCTTGTTTGGACGGTGCTGCGTCCGCCGGTTTGTCGGCGCGTTTCCTTGTCGGCTGCGGCGGCGGTGTGGCGCTGCCCTCGGCCGTCACGGCATTGATCGATCCATCGGCAAATTCGATGGCGATCGTCTGGTTGAGCGACAGGGCCGCCGCGCCTTTTACCGGAGCACCGGTTTCGTCGCGTACCAGCGCATAACCGCGTTTCAGCACGTTTCGATAGGACAGCGATTGCAGGATACGGTCATGCGCCACAACCGCGCTGCGCCGTCGCCGCAGGTCGGCCAGCAGCGCGCTGTCGGCCCGGCCGGAAAGGCTCGTCAGCCGATCCTGCGACCGGTGAATCTGGCTCAATAAACGGGCAGGCAAGGTGCGCAGAGCCACATCCGCAGAAGATACCCGCGAGGCGGAGCGCTGCAGCAGGCGCTCGACGATCCGCTCGGCGCGGATCATCCGTTCGCCAAGTTTTTGGCGCCGCTCGTAGATCCGGTTCGAGAGAACGTCCGGCCTCAGATGCGCAGCGATCTGCTCGAATGTGCGCCGCTTGTTGGCGGTGTTCATCTGCAGACCCCGGCCCAATCCTGTCGATGCCTCGTCGAAACGGCGGCGCGGCAAGGCCAGCAATTGGTCGAGCGAGGGCAGGGCGCGGGTCAGCGCGCGGACGCTCTGGCGGCGATTGTCCATCTGCCGCCCGACAGCCGATTTCAACCGTGCGGACAGTGCCGAGGTCGCAGCCTCCAGATCGGCCTTCACCGGCACGGCCATCTCTGCAGCCCCCGTCGGTGTCGGCGCCCGCTGGTCGCTGGCATAATCGATCAGGGTCCAGTCGGTCTCATGGCCAACGGCAGAGATCAGCGGAATCTGCGAAGTCGCCGCCGCCCGCACCACCGCTTCATCGTTAAAACTCCAGAGATCCTCCAGGCTACCGCCGCCGCGCGCGACGATCAGAAGGTCGGGCCGGGCAATCGGGCCACCAGCGGTAAAGGCATTGAAGCCTTCGATCGCACCAGCCACCTCATTGCCGGAGCCTTCGCCCTGCACGCGCACCGGCCAGACGATGACATGGACGGGAAAGCGGTCGGAGATGCGGTGGAGGATATCGCGGATGACGGCGCCGGTCGGCGAGGTAATGACGCCGATGACTTTCGGCATATAGGGAAGCGGCCGCTTGCGCGATGGATCGAACAGTCCTTCGGCGCCAAGCTTGCGCTTGCGCTCCTCGATCAGCGCCATCAGCGCGCCAGCGCCAGCCGGTTCCAGCGTTTCGATGACGATCTGGTACTTGGAAGATCCAGGGAACGTCGTCACCTTGCCGGTGGCGATCACCTCCATGCCCTCTTCAGGCCGGAACTTCAGCCGGCTCATCGTGCCCTTCCAGATCACGGCATCGATGCGGGCCTTGTCATCCTTCAGGGAAAAATAGGCGTGCCCGGAGGAATGCGGGCCGCGATAGCCGGAAATTTCACCACGCACCCGCACCTGGTCAAAGGCCTGCTCGACCGTGCGCTTGATGGAGCCGGACAGCTCGGAGACCGAATACTCGGCGAGATTGGAGGGCGAATCGGATTCGAAGAACGAGCTCATCCGGCTATTTTGCCGTGCCCGGCGGCGGATAGCCAGCCTTTGGCGCTGCTCTCAACAAAGCTTTCACCATACCTGCGGTTTCATGGTCGGCAAACCGGTCTGATCGCGCCGGACATGTTGAAATTTAAGCCAATTTTAGCGCCCCCGGTGCAGTGTCGCCGCATCGTGGCTATGGCTGGAGGGTCGGATGATAATCTTGACCGCATTTGCAATCGGATTGTTGGCGGCGGGCACGCGCTCGCTGATTTGTTATTTGATGACGCCGTGGCTGATCATTATCGCTTTTGCCTTGGCAGCGATCTGTTCGCTGGGGAATGTGTCGCTGCTCGCGCTCGGGCTGGCGATTTTGGCGTCTAATGCCGGCATGGCCGCGACATTTCTGATCGCGCTGGTCGTGGAGCTGCGTTCCGAGGCATAGGCCTTCTGATCCATGATGCCGGTGATGCAAACCCGCCGTGCTGTCGCCGGCGGGTTTCTGTTTGGCTCTGAAGCGGCTCAGACCGGTTCCCAGCCGTCCTTCTCGCTGGCGCGGTAAATGGCGTCGATCAGTTTCTGGTTGTTGACCGAGCTTTCCAGTGACACGATTTCTTGCGCCTCACCCTTTGCGGCGCGCGAAAAGGCTTCGGCTTCCAGCTTGTACTGGCGCGCGTCCTGGAAGCGGAAAAGCTGCGATTGCGAATGGTTCTGGTTGGTCAGTTCCAGTTCCTCGGCGCCGTACCGGTCGGCGTTGAAGGGGGACTTGACCTCGATGAAGCCCTTGTCGCCATGGAACACCATGATCTGGCGGGCGGCGAGCTGGGTCGAGATGTAGAAGCTCAGCTCGAAATCACCAAAGTCGGCCCGCACGCTCGAATAGATGTCAGTGCCGAATTCCGGATCGCGGTCGGTGTTCGCTTGGACGCGGAGCGGTTCTTTGCCGGTGACGAAACGGGTCGAGATCGTCGGGTAGACGCCGATATCCGGCAGTCCGCCGCCGCCCAGTTCCGGCTTGTTGCGCATGTTGCCGGCGTCGCGGTTGTAATAGGTGAAAGCGCCCTGCACATGCTTGAGCGTGCCGATCGCGCCTTCCTCGAGCAGCGAGCGGACCTTGTGCCAGACGGGGCTATAGGTGACCATGAAGGCCTCGGAGATGAGAACCTTGTTGCGGTCGCGCGCCTCGATCACGGCGTCGATTTCCGATGCCTTCAGCGCCATCGGCTTTTCGCAGAGCACGTGTTTTCCGGCATTGGCAGCCTTGATCGTCCATTCGATATGCTGCGATGTCGGCAGCGGAATGTAGACGGCGTCGATGGCGTCGGAGGCGAGCATGTCCTCGTAGGAGCCGAAGGCATGCGGCACGGAAAAGCGATCGGCCATCTCGCGTGCCCTGGAAAGGTCACGGCTGGCAATTGCCGTCACCACGCAATTCTCCGCGTCCTGAATGGCTGGAACAACGAGTTCGCGGCCGATCTTGGCCGTCGACAGAATACCGAAACGCAACATGATGTGTCCTCTCCGTTTTGGCGGCACAGTATCCCCGAGGTACGTGCCTATCAAGCTGTCCTTGCCGGAATAAAATTGCCGCCCGGCATGTAAAAGCGCTGTACCCCGCCTATGTCCCTGGTGCAGACTTCACGCCTCCCAAGCGATGACCCCCAACACTCTGGAGCGACCCCATGCAAAAGCGAACCCTTGGCCGCACGGGCCTGCCGATCGCGCCGCTGGTTTTCGGCGGCAATGTTTTCGGCTGGACTGCCGATGAAAAAGCCTCTTTCCAATTGCTCGACGCCTTTTTCGATGCGGGCTTCAATGCGATCGATACCGCAGACGTCTATTCCTCCTGGGTTCCCGGCAATGCTGGCGGCGAATCCGAGACGATCATCGGCAAATGGTTGAAGGGCCGCGCCCGGGACGAGGCCGTGATCATCACCAAGGTCGGCTCCGAGATGGGACCGGGTAAAAAAGGCCTGTCGGCCGGCTGGATCATGCAGGCAGTCGAGGATTCCCTTCGCCGGCTTCAGACCGATCATATCGATGTTTATCTTTCCCATTGGCCGGATGACGGGACGCCGTACGAGGAAACGCTCGGCGCCTATGACAAGCTCCTGCAGCAGGGCAAGATCCGCCATGCCGGCGCCTCCAACCTGAATGCCGAGCAGCTACGTTCAGCGCTGGATATCTCGGCAAGCCAAAACCTGCCGCGTTATGATGTGCTGCAGCCGGAATACAATCTCTACGACCGGGCCTCGTTTGATGGGCCGCTGCGCAATCTCTGCATCGCCGAGGACATCGGTGTCATCAGCTATTTCGGCCTGGCGCGCGGCTTCCTGTCGGGCAAGTACCGTTCGCACAAGGACCTCGAGGGCTCGGCGCGCGGCAGCGGCGTCGGCAAGTATCTCGACGGGCGCGGCATGCGCATCCTCGGTGCGCTCGATGAAGTGGCGGCCGATACGGGTAGTACCCAAGCGGAAATTGCCCTGGCCTGGATCATGGCGCGCAAGGGCGTGACAGCCCCGATCGCCAGCGCCACCAGTCTGAAGCAGCTTGAAAGCCTGGCGAAATCGGCCTCGATCACCCTGTCCGATGAAGCCGTGCGGCTGCTCAACGAGGCCAGCGAATAGATGGAACGGGAGTTGATCGTGAGTGTCGAGATCCGCGATGCGAAGGCAGGCGACGAGGCCGAGTGGCGCAAGCTCTGGGCCGGTTATGTGACCTTCTACAAGGTTGCCGTCTCGCAGGAGGTGACGGCGACGACCTGGGCGCGGATCATCGACCCGGCGACACCGCTGTTCATGCGCGTCGCCGTTCTGGATGGCCGGGTCGTCGGTTTCGCCATCTGCCTCCTGCATGAGGCAACCTGGGTCAAGGAGCCGGTCTGCTATCTGGAGGACCTGTTCCTCGACGAAGCGGCGCGCGGACAGGGTATCGGCAAGGCACTGCTCGACGATCTCGTCGCCAAGGCCAAGACCAACGGCTGGGCGCGCCTGTATTGGCATACCGACGAAGGCAACGAGACGGCGCGAAAGCTCTACGATCACTATACCGAGGCTGATGGCCACGTGCGCTACCGGATGAGTTTCTAGCAGGCCGCTGACAAAGTCATTTTTCTTGGTATTTTGCGGGTTGTTTGGGGAATTATGCGCTTGCCAAATCCTCCGTCATTCCTGTGCCCGTCACAGGAATCCAGTCAGCTCAAGTCCTTGAGCTGAAAGGGCCTTGACCCGACGGACGTCGGGTCGCTGGATGCCCGCCACAAGGGCGAGCATGACGGAAAATGGGGTGCCGCTCCCGCTGCGCAATCTTGTTCCTGGCTTGGCAGCAGGCTGTTAGAGCGACGGAAAACCCCTGTAAAAATCCGCATGATCGCCGGCATGGTTGGGCATGCCCGCCTTGGTCAGAAGTCCGGCGGGCGCGATATAGCTGCGGATGCGCCGGGCCGGCCGTTCGTGCCATTGGATATTGACGGCCCAGAGTTTTGGGAAGAAGCAGAGCGAGGCATAGGGCAGGTGATCGTGGATCCACCAGGCCAGCGACTGCCAGCCGCCGATTGTGGCCCGCCGGTCCCAGACCCAGGGAATGACGATGCAGGCCGTGGCGCCCATGCAGCCGTCGGCATCGCGCATGTCCCAGATATGGTCGGCGGCCGTTGCCGCGTTGGTCGAGCAGTTGAGCTTGTTGCGGTTGCCGAAATCATTGACCGAACGCGACCGGTAGCCGGAGCGAATATGCAGCCGCCCGAACGTCCGTTGCAAGGGCTCCAGCAGGCCCTCGCAGAGTTTTGTGCCGGCGGCGATTGCCAGGTGCGGATCGTCGGGAATATTCGGCATGCCGTAGAAATCGGCGATCTCCGAATGCAGGAAGTCACGCAGGAAGAAATTCTCCGACAACCGCGCCCGGCCCATATCCTCCAGCGCTTTCATCGATCCCGGTTTTTTCATCGGATGCTCCTCGGTTTTGATGAAGATTATGCCGGCGGCGGACCGCGGGCCACCCGTTTTCCGTGCGGCAGATGGAAGGGCAATCCACCCTCTCGCCTTCATTCGACCGCGTCATCGTGCTAGGATCGCGTCGTCAGCAAGGGAGAAAAGCATGTCCGACGAGCAGGCAATAGGCGCAGTCGTTCACCTCTATGTCGATGGCATGGCGTTCTGCAACGAGGCGGCGCTGCGCAAGGCGTTCCATCCGGATGCCAAGATCATCGGCCATTACCGGGGCGCCGTCGAGTGGATGTCCCGCGACGATTTCATCGCCGCCACGCTCGCCGAACCGCCGGCCCCTCCCGGAACCCAGCCGCTGATGGATATCGAGATCACCGACATCGAGGGCGATGCCGCTTTCGTCAAGGTCGCCGACGAATTCGGCGGTATGCGGTTTAGTGATTACCTGTCGCTGCTGAAGATCGACGGCCGCTGGGTGATCGTCAACAAGCTGTTTCATCTGCACCGGTAGGGGGCTTGGCCAAAGGGTTGCTGCGGTTCTTGTCCTTTCCTTGGGAGATCGCCACCTTCCTCAACGGTCTATAACCACGCCCGGAAATCCGCCGTGGATCTGTTGGTTCGGTTGACTTGGCCGGGGCGCTGGAAAGTGCCGGGACAAAGTAAGGTATATGACGCCTTCCAGCGCCCCGTTCAGTGTTCGACGATGGGCAACTCCGGTTTCTCTGCGGGGATGACGGCGCCCTTTTGATACGGGGTGACGCTGACGTTGCCGCCGCGCCAGGAAGGATACTGCTGTCGCAATACCGCTCGCCGGTCCTCATGTGTGCCTCACAGGCACGCCCCGCCATTTTGCAGACGGGAGGGAAACCACTTTCTGACCATCCACCGGACAAAGGCTTACGTCTGTCCTCCGCCCGGCACCGGCCCTGTCTCACCGCTACGCCTAGCGGTCTCGCCGATGACAGGACGCCATGATGATGACACAGGTTCTGATCGCGGGGATTTGCGGGGATGCAAAAAAAGCTCCCGGTCGGGTCGCGTGGCTCCGGCCGCTCATTCTATGAGGCTGGAAACATGAAGTATTTCAGGGGTATGAACGTCAACCACACCCGTTTTCCAGCGTGCAGTCCGTCTTGATGGACTGCCGCGTATCCCCGTCAGGATCTGCTTCCAATCTGTTGCGGAGAGCGACGGCCTTATGGTGCCATTGCCGCCCGGGGCTTCAATCGCAGGCCAAGCACCAAAAGCATGCCGATCGCGTAGACGGCGACGACCGACAGCCAGATCGCGCCGGGCCAGTGTTGCCGGAAGACGAAGTAGACGCTGGAGAAAACCAGTGGTGCCACGATCGAGGCGAGGCTGACAACCGAGGCCAGCACGCCCTGGAACTGGCCTTGGCTACGCTCGTCGACCTGCCGGGTCGCGAGGGCCTGCAGCGCTGGCACCCCGATACCGCCAAGCGCAAACACCGGCATGATCGCGAAGATCATCCAGCTCTGCGTGGTAAACGCCATGACGATCAGCGCAATGCAGGTACCGGTCACCCCGGTCAGGATGGCCCCGCGTTCGCCGAGCAGCTTGACGGCCGGACCCGGAAGGAGCGCCTGGGCAAGCGTCTGGCAGATGCCGAAGGCACCGAGGGACAGACCGATCCACAGACCGTTCCAATGAAAGGCATCGTTGCCCCACAGCGCCCAGCAGGTGCCATAGGCCTCGCCGGTGGCGCCGAAGATGAAAAAGATCAGGATGACGGGCAGCACGCTCTTCATCGAAAACACCCAGCGTAGGGGTCGAAGGGGATTGAGTGCGCCCAAATCGATCTTTTCTCGCGTCGGCGTGCGGGATTCCGGCAGCACGAAGAACGCCAGGAGAAGATTGCAGCCGTTCAGAACCGCCGCTGCAATGAAGGGCAGCCGCAGCCAATATTCCCCAAGCACGCCACCGAGAACGGGGCCGATGATGAAGCCGATGCCGAACATGGCGTTGAACAGGCCAAAGCGGCGGGCGCGTTTATCCTCGGCAGAGATGTCGGTGATATAGGCCATCGCCACGGCGATGTTGGCGCTGGTGAGGCCGGCGATGGCGCGGCCGATGAACAGCATCCACAGATTGGAGGCGAAAGCCAGGAAGAGATAGTTGATGGCCGCACCGCCAAGCGAAATCAGCAGCACGGGCCGGCGGCCGATACGATCGCTGAGAGCACCGAGCACCGGGGCAAAGATAAACTGCATCACCGCATAAAGAGCGGTCATCGTGCCGATATAGGGCGCGACGTTCTGGGTGTGGGTAACCTCCTGCAAGAGTGAGGGCAGGATGGGAAAGATGAGGCCGATGCCGACGGCATCAAGCACAATGGCGGTAAAAATGACAAGTAGAGGCCTGTTCATGGCGCGATCCGATCGACGCAGACATGCGGGCGCCAGCGGCGCCGATGGCTTACGATTAGGGCTGACTGGCGTCAGATATTTGGTTTCTGGGAAACGCTGGCCGATCCATGCCAGAATGCGCATGAATGGCGTGTGCTTGGCCACCTGAACGACAATTCGTCCACCTGTTTACTCCGCTACTGAACGGATCAAGGGAAGCGGCCACTATTCGCGACGGACTTTAAATACGCCAGACGGGGCGAAGGGGCAAGCACTGTCACCAACTGCCAGCGGCACGACGATCCGGTGTGTCAACATGCCAAGGTGTCCGCGCCGGTGATGCGGCACGGTCGAGATATCTGGAGGGCGCACGCCCGTCGATCGCAGTCGCGGCCATCCGCGCGGGCGCACTCGTGAATTATTTCCTAGACCAAGACTCCGGGAAATAGTCCGAGTACATTAGCCGCCTTAATTTGCGTGTTAGGAAGCCAATGTCGGACAGCGATGAGACTTACTTCTGGGGCCGATCCCCCCAAGTCACTTATTACTCAAAGCGCCTTGATCAAATAGGCGAGAAGGACATACCTCCGAAAAGGTTCATGTATCGGGTGATTGAGGGCAAAGGGGGGATTATCGCAATGAAGGAAGGTAAAGAGGTCGTCCTGCGCAAAAGCCATGCCGGGCGCTACCAGTTCAAGGCGACACTGCACGAGGACAGCAGCAAGATCAGCACCCTGACCTTCCAGAAATGGAACAGCAAGAACATGCCATACGCTGTCGATAGCTTCCCGCTGTACGGCGGGGAGATCGATGAGCTACTGACGTTTATAAAGACCTGCGAGACCATGATTTTCGTGGACGAGAACGGCGAGAAACTGCCCGACCGCGCCCAGGTCCAGTCCTCATTCGACCGACGCCAGATTGCCAAGGCACTGGTGGACGACCCGAAGCTTCTAAATGCAGTGCTTGAGACAGATGTGAAGGCCCAGGAAATCTTTAATCTCGCGCGCCGCAAGAAAGAGTTGGTCTACTTTAAAAGGATGCTTGAGGACGATGAATTCCGAGAGAGCGAGAAGATGGCGGCCAAGGGACGTCTAGAGGACGCATGGCAGGCTTTCTTTGAGCGAAACACATGGATATTTGGCTATGGCCTCTCATACATGCCGATGAGCAAGCTAGATGGCCAGACGCTTAAGTCCAAGGTCGCCGGATACAACATCACCGGCCGCGGCAAGGAGGTGGATGGGCTTATGAAGACCGTAGCCGCCATAAACTCGCTCTGCTTCGTAGAAATCAAGACCTCCGACACCGATCTCGTCAGAAGCTATCGGCCAGGCGTCTTTGCGCCGAGCTTGGAGCTTGCCGGTGCCGTGTCCCAAATACAAGTTACGGTCCAACGAGCGCTGGAAGACCTATCGGAGGTGTTTCGGCCCACCCATTCCGAGACGGGTGACTCGACGGGAGAGGTTTTATTTCAATTTCAGCCCCGATCATTTTTGGTCATCGGCAACCTTGGGGAACTCAATAGCCCAAACGGTGCGAATAAGGACAGATTTAGGTCGTTCGAGTTGTTCCGTCGCTCTCTGCGATGGCCTGAGGTCATGACATTTGATGAGTTGTATGCCCGAGCCAAGTTTATAGTAGATGACGCAGAGGCTGGAACGGAATAATTCTGTCGATGTCCAATCGCCGCGTTCTTCGCCAAAACACGGCGTTAGTTTGGGGTGAAGCATGAGAGAGGCGAATCGCCCCTCTCAATATTACATTCCTAAGCCCGCAGAACCCCACCGGTGTTCTTCGTCACATTGGCGATGATCTTGCCCGTCAAAACTTCGAAATCCTCGTCGGTCAGGGTGCGTTCCGCCGGCTGGATGACGACTTCGATGGCGACGGATTTCTTGCCCTCGCCAACCGAGGCGCCTTCAAAAATGTCGAAGACGTTGACGCCGGTGACCAGCTTGCGGTCGGCGCTCAATGCGGCTTTCAGGATCGCACCGGCTTCGACCGATCTATCGACCACGAAGGCGAAGTCGCGCTTGACGGCCTGGAAGGGGGACAGCTCCAGCGCCGGCTTGGTGCGGGTGGCCTTCTTCTTCGGCTCGGGCATGGCATCGATAGTGACTTCGAAACCGCAGAGCGCGCCGGACACGTCGAGCGCTTCCAAGACCTTCGGATGGAATTCGCCGAAATGGCCAAGGACGATCTTCGGGCCGAGCTTGATCGTGCCGGAGCGGCCGGGATGGTACCAGGAGGGACCGCCGGCTTCGAACTGGACATTGCCCATCGGCACGCCGCAGGCTTCGAGAACCGCAATGGCGTCGGCCTTGGCGTCGAACACGTCGACCGGCTTGCCACCGCCCTTGGTGGCGTTCGACCAGGAGCGTCCGGCGCCGGCCAGCGATGCCGTGCCGCGCCGGATACCGCCGGCGACACGGCGCTGGCCGGAGGCCAAGTCGTTCTCATAGGTGCCGGAAACTTCGAAGATCGCCACGTCGCCAAAGCCCTTGTCGGCATTGCGTTGGGCCGCAGTCAAAAGACCGGGCAGCAGCGACGGCCGCATGTCGGACATGTCGGCGGCGATCGGGTTTGCCAGCGACAACGAAGGTGCACCGCCGCCGAACAGTTCGGCCTGGGCCTTCGAGATGAACGACCAGGTGACGGCTTCCATCATGCCGCGCGCGGCCAGCGACCGCTTGGCGAGCCGGGTGCGGATCTGCAGGGTCGTCAGGATCTTGCCATTGACCGCACCGAGGCTTTCGATCGGCTGCGGCTTGATATTGTCGACGCCGTGGATGCGCATGACCTCTTCGACGAGATCCGCCTTGCCATCGACATCCGGCCGCCAGGAGGGAACGGAAACCGAGACGCGTTCACCGGAGCCTTCAACGCCGAAGCCGAGGCCCTTGAGGATCGCGATGCTTTCTTCTGCGCTGACTTCCAGACCCGTCAGGCGCTTGACTTCCGAGACCGGGAAATCGACGATCTTGGCGGTGTAGCCGGCATAGCCGACGACGTCGGTCCTGGCTGCCGTGCCGCCGCAGATATCGACGACCAGCTGGGTGGCGCGTTCGAGCCCCGCAACCATGTATTCGGGATCGACACCACGCTCGAAGCGGTAGCGCGCATCGGTGATGATCCCCAGTGCGCGACCGCTCTTGGCGATGTTCATCGGATCCCAGAGCGCCGATTCGATCAGCACGTCGACGGTGTTCTCGTCGCAGCCGGAATGCTCGCCGCCCATGATGCCGCCGATCGACTCGATGCCATTGTCATCGGCGATGACAATGTTAGCCGGCGAAAGAGTATACTCGCGCGTATCGAGAGCCAGCACCTTTTCGCCTTCGACAGCGCGGCGGACGGTGAGGTTGCCCTTGACCTTGGCAGCGTCGAAGACGTGCAGCGGCCGGCCCTGATCGAAGGTCATGTAATTGGTGACGTCGACCAGTGCGTTGATCGGGCGAAGCCCGATGGCCAGCAGGCGCTGCTGCATCCATTTCGGGCTCGGGCCGTTCTTGACGCCGCGCACGAGACGCAGCGCAAAACCCGGGCAGAGGTGGCTGTCTTCGCCGAGGTCGAGCGTGACCTTGGTGGTGGTGTCGCCTTCGACCTTGAAGGAGGGAGCTACAGGCGCCTTCAGCGTGCCGAGGCCGGAGGCGGCGAGATCGCGGGCAATGCCGTAGATCGAGGTGCAGTCCGGACGGTTCGGCGTCAGGTTGATCTCGATGATCGGATCGTCGAGACCGGCATAGGCGGCAAAGCTGGTGCCGACCGGCGCGTCTTCGGCCAAGTCGATGATGCCGTCATGGCTGTCCGACATCTGCAGCTCTTTTTCCGAGCACATCATGCCATGGCTTTCGACGCCGCGGATGGTGCCGACGGCGAGCGTCACGTCGATGCCGGGCACATAGGCGCCGGGAGCGGCAAAGGCGCCGATCAGGCCGGCGCGTGCATTCGGTGCGCCGCAGACGACCTGGATCGGGGTGCCAGTGCCGGTATCGACCATCAGCACCCGCAGCTTGTCGGCCTGCGGGTGTTTTTCGGCCGAGACGACCTTGGCGATCACGAACGGTTTGAATGCGGCCTTGTCGTCGACGTCCTCGACCTCGAGCCCGATCGCCGTCAGGCGCGCGCAGATCTGTTCAAGGGTGGCATCCGTTTCCAGATGGTCTTTCAGCCAGGAGAGTGTGAATTTCATGATTTCACTCGTGTCCTAATGTCTTGCAAATGCTTCCGTCTGCGGAAGCCTTCACGGAAATTGTTCAATCGACAGTCTTACGCGCTCAACCCGCCAAACAGCGTCGGCATATCCAGCGGGCGGAAACCGTAGTGGCTCATCCAGCGGACATCGGCGTCGAAGAAGTTGCGCAGGTCCGGCATGCCGTATTTCAGCATGGCGATGCGGTCCAGCCCCATGCCCCAGGCAAAACCCTGGTAGACATCGGGATCGAGACCGCCGGCGCGCAAGACGTTCGGGTGGACCATGCCGCAGCCGAGGATTTCCATCCAGTCGGTGCCTTCGCCGAACTTGACGATCGGGCCGGAGGAGCGGTCGCACTGGATATCGACCTCGAAGGACGGCTCGGTGAACGGGAAGAAGGACGGGCGGAACCGCATCGTCACGTTATCGACCTCGAAGAAGGTCTTGCAGAACTCTTCGAGGATCCAGCGCATGTTGGCGACGTTCGACTTGGTATCGACGACCAGGCCTTCGACCTGATGGAACATCGGCGAATGGGTGGCGTCCGAATCCTGGCGGTAGGTCTTGCCCGGGATGATGATGCGGATCGGCGGCTTCTGCGCCTCCATCGTGCGGATCTGAACGGGCGACGTATGGGTGCGCAAAACCTTGCGCTCGCCGTTTGCGTCCGGATTGAAGAAGAACGTGTCGTGCATCTCGCGGGCCGGGTGACCTTCGGGGAAGTTCAGCGCGGTGAAATTGTAATAGTCGGTCTCGATATCCGGACCTTCGGCGATCGAGAAGCCCATGTCGGCGAAGATCGCGGTGATTTCGTCGATGATCTGGCTGATCGGATGGATACGGCCGCGCTCGGCCGGCGAGGAACGCACCGGCAGCGAGATATCGACGGTTTCGCGGGCCAACCGCTCGGCAATCGCCGCGTCCTTCAGCTCGGACTTGCGGGCGGTGATCGCGGCAAAAACATCAGTCTTCAGCGCATTGATGGCCGCGCCCCGTGTCTGACGCTCTTCCGGCGTCATCGTGCCAAGCGTCTTCAGCAGCTCGGAGATCGAGCCCTTCTTGCCAAGCGCATTGACGCGCACGGCTTCGATCGCGGCTTCGTCACCGGCAGCGGTCACGTCGGCCAGCAGATTGTCTTTCAGTGTTTCCAGATCGGACATCGTTCATTTCCCGGTTCATTGCCGTGATCGGTCAAAGAAAAACCCGCGCCAGCCGAGCCAGCGCGGGTTTCCCAACTAATATTGAAAGGCTTGGGAAGCGCTGGTCTTAACGAACCGCGCTTTCAAACTCGTTCTTGGTGCCGGCTTCCTTGAGGTAATCCAGCGCCTTCTTGGCAGCGGCGATCAGGGCGCCGAATGCTGCCGGCTCATGGATAGCCATGTCGGACAGAACCTTGCGGTCGACTTCGATGCCAGCCTTCGACAGACCGTCGATGAAACGGCCGTATGTCAGGCCATGTTCGCGAACGGCAGCGTTGATGCGCTGGATCCACAGAGCGCGGAAGTTGCGCTTGTTGACCTTGCGGTCGCGATAGGCAAAAGCCTTCGAGCGATCCACGGCAGCCTTGGCTGCGCGGATGGTATTCTTGCGGCGGCCGTAGAAGCCCTTGGCTGCCTTGAGTGTCTTCTTATGCTTGGCGTGGGACGTTACGCCGCGTTTTACACGTGCCATGATATGATCTCCTTAAAATCCAAAGTGCCAGACGTCTTAGAGACCGTTGGGCAGGTAGTTCTTGATGACCTTCTTGCCATCGGGCTCGGCCAGAACCATCGTTCCGCGCGCGGTACGAATGAACTTGTTGGACCGCTTGATCATGCCATGGCGCTTGCCTGCGGCAGCCGCCATCACCTTGCCGGTCGCGGTGATCTTGAACCGCTTCTTGGCCGAGGATTTCGTCTTCATCTTGGGCATTTTGCTACTCCATTCTTCTTGGTTTTGAGATCGACTGACGAGGTCGTCTCCAGCGTAAAGAACGGCCACGGCATGCCCTGCCGGACCGTTCGGACGGGGGCTTGTAACCGAAGCGCCCGAAAAGTGCAATGGGACTCGGGATATTTCCCGTTTGCCCGTCGTCAAAATGAAAAAGCCGCCAGTCCGGCGGCTTTCATCAGGTCGTAGCCTGGAGCGAGGCGCTTACCTCGGAGCCAGGACCATCATCATCTGACGGCCTTCCAGCTTCGGCTCGGCTTCGACCTTGGCAATTGCCGTGGTGTCTTCCTTGACCTGGAGGAGCAGTTTCATGCCCAGTTCCTGGTGTGCCATTTCGCGGCCGCGGAATTTCAGGGTCACCTTGACCTTGTCGCCTTCTTCGAAGAAGCGGTTCATCGCGCGCATCTTGACGTCGTAGTCGTGCGTGTCGATGTTCGGACGCATCTTGATCTCCTTGATCTCGATGATCTTCTGCTTCTTGCGTGCCTCGGCGGCTTTCTTCTGCGTTGAATATTTCAGTTTGCCCAGATCAAGGATCTTGCACACCGGCGGTTCCGCGTTCGGCGAGATCTCGACGAGGTCGAGGCCCAGTTCTTCCGCCATGCGGAGCGCCTGTTCGGTGGGAATGCTGCCGTGGTTTACACCTTCGGCGTCGATGAGCTGAACCCGGAGGGACCGGATTTCCTTGTTAGAGCGGGGCCCGTCTTTGACAGGGGCGTCCGTTTTGAACGGTCTGCGAATGGTCGTACTCTCCTCGAGCTGTTACGAATGCAATGTCGGTTGATAGCGCTTTGTCCCGGCAAGAATGCCGTCCAACTGCCGCTTGGTCTTCATGTGTAAATTGCTGCGGAAAAGTCAATAACACAGCTCTTCACGAAAATCACCACCTGTCAGGCATTCGAAGAATCTGTTTTAGAAAGAAAATCAGCGCGAACCGCCTAAAAACAAGGAAAACAGCATGTCATCGCCAATGACCAACGCCGATCCCGACATGCTTGAAGTCGGTACGGGCAGCGAATCGCGCCAAATCGCCATGCGTATCCTGCCGGCCAGGAGCGGCAATACCCTGCCCACGCTGATCTGGCTGGGTGGCTACCGCTCGGACATGACCGGCACCAAGGCCGTCGAGCTGGAGCGGCATGCGGCTGATCTGGGTCGCGCCTGTGTCCGGTTTGATTATTCCGGTCATGGCGCCTCGGGCGGTGCCTTTACCGATGGGACGATTTCGAGGTGGCTGGAGGAAAGTCTCGCAGTCATCGACCATGTTGGCCCGGAGCGCATGGTGCTGGTCGGTTCGTCGATGGGGTGCTGGGTGGCGCTCAGGCTGATCGCCGAACTGCGGGCGCGTGGCCAGGGTGCAAAGATTGCCGGTCTCGTCCTGATCGCGCCGGCGCCTGATTTCACCTGCGACCTGATCGAGCCGAACCTGTCTGACGCCGAACGGACCTCGCTTGCCGAGCGCGGCTATTTCGAGGAGCCGACGCCCTATGGCCCGGATCCGAACATCTTCACGGCACGATTGATTGAAGACGGACGGAAAAACCGGGTGCTGACCGGTATCATCGAGACCAGCTGCCCGGTGCATATCCTGCAGGGCATGCAGGATCCCGATGTTCCTTATGGCCATGCCCTGAAGCTGATGGAGCATCTGCCGTCGGACGATGTGGTGATGACGCTCATCCGCGACGGAGACCATCGCCTGTCGCGGCCGGAGGATATCAAGCGGATTCTGGCCGCAGTCGATGCGCTGTCCACCGGTTAACGATCCAAAACCCCGACGCCAAAAGCCTTGTCGGGCATTTTAACCATATCCGGCGATCCCCGATTCAGCAGATTGACTTCGTTTCGGCCGCGCTGTTAACTCTTTGTTAACGATTAGAGCGGCGCGCGGCGGGGTTTCACCGCGAAAGCTGACCACGATTTCAGGCTTTCGCGGGGGTTCTTTCTGGAGTGTTTCAGAAGAAGCCGCGCTACAGGGGACACGCATGGCGCAGTTGATGGGCATCAGGAAAGTGGTCGTGGCACTTGCGGCTGTTTTCGCTTCGGCGGGCATTGCCGTCCCGGCGCCGTCGGCAACCGCACAGTCGATGCAGACCGGCGCCATCACCTCGCAGCCGATCGGCCATTACGAGTTCTGCCAGGCCCACCGCCCGGAATGCGAGGTCAAGACCAAATCGACGGTAGCACCCCGCGTCACCGATTTCGGCTGGTCGGTCATCCGCGAGGTCAATCTCGCTGTTAACACCGAAATCACCCCGATCACCGACATGGACCTGTACGGCAAGGACGAGGTCTGGGCCTATCCGGACGCCGGCGCCGGCGACTGTGAGGATTTTGTTCTCCTGAAGCGCAAGCGCCTGATGGAAAAAGGTTTCTCTCCGTCCGACCTGCTGATCACCGTTGTCCGCAAGCCGGATGGCGAAGGCCATGCCGTCTTGACCGTGCGCACAGCGCAAGGCGACTTCATCCTCGATAATCTCGAAAATGACGTGAAGATCTGGAGCAAGACACCCTATCGCTTCCTCAAGCGCCAGGCATCGTTCAACACGGGCCGCTGGGTGACGATCGAGAACGGCGCGGAAGTGCTGGTCGGTTCGGTCGGGAACTGAATTTGCGGTAGGTCTCGCTGCGAGCAGTAATCTATTCCATTATCATTGGGCTTGTCCCAAGAATCTATCAGCCTCTATGAAACTCAGTTTCGTCATGCCTTTCGCAGATGCTCGGGACAGGCCCGAGCATAACGAGCCCGTGCTCACGCATTGCCGATCAAAACGGGTCCCCTAGCATTTCGAGAGAATATCATCGACAACGCTGGCAAGCGGCGCAGTGGCGTCAATGCTCATCGCGTTCTTCGGAATATCCTCTTGCGTTGCGTGCAGTCGCACAATGACTTCTCGTTCGGCTGGCTTTCCACCAAACTCCTCTTCTGGTCTGCTGGCAAGCCGGCTGTTCAGCGTCTCCAGATCGACATTGAGAACAAAGACCCCAGATCAATAAAGCGATGGAAATTCCTGGAGCCGCCGCAGAAGAAGGAGATTAGGTGGCTTCGATCGGCGACCAGGGATTTGACTTTGTCGACGTTCCAAAGATGGTGCTTGTGTCCAAAGGCCACATCCGAAACGTCCTCCAGATGCGCAGAGCTGTCCAGCGTTTCACCCGTTTCTGGATGACCTTTGTAAGCCAACTCGCGGTCGCCATGGATAACGTGGTAACCGCGCCGTTGCAATTCAGTGGCGACTGAGGTCTTGCCAGTCCCAGAAACGCCTTCGATCAAATAGTTCGTAACGCCCAATTCCAACCCGATCTGGAAAGCTTGTTCGCGCCGCCGGAAGCGACAATAGCGCGAATAGAGAGCCAATGTGAAAACGGCAGGACATTATTACAGAGCTTTCGGTAACAGCTTCTGGGCGCCAGGATGCTGCTTGGCGTTGTCGCTCGAATGCAGCTTTTAGGATGCAGGATGAGGGTGTTGAGTGACCGAGATGGTACGCAATGTGGGCATGTTGTGCAAACTTCTTAAGTTTTGCGACAAAGTCGGAATCGCTGACGGAATCAGAGAATTACTTTTTATTATTGGCAGTTCATTGGGGGAATGGGCGATAGCCAAAACCTCCGTCATTCCTGTGCTCGTCACAGGAATCCAGCCAGCCCAAGTCCTTGGGCTGAAAAGTCTTTTGACCCGACGGACGTCGGGTCACTGGATCCCCGCCACAAGGGCGAGGAAGACGGAGAATGGGATGTCCGTTTCGACAAACAACCGTCTCACAGTTACTCGGCAGTCGCTTGTCATCCAACGGTTTCTACCCTTCCCCGCTCAGGCATTGCCGATCAACACACCCGCAGCCAGCACCAGTCCACCCCCGAGCACCACCTGAAACGCCGCGCGTAAAAACGGCGTTTCCATATATTTGTTCTGAATGAAGGCGATGGCCCAGAGTTCGAAGAAGACGATGACCGCGGCGGTGATCGTCGCCGTCCAGAAATGCGGGATGAGATAGGGCAGGGCGTGGCCGAGGCCGCCAAGCGTCGTCATGATGCCGCAGGCGAGACCGCGCTTGAGCGGTGAGCCACGGCCGGAAAGCTTGCCGTCGTCATGGGCAGCCTCCGTGAAGCCCATGGATATGCCGGCGCCAACCGAGGCTGACAGGCCGACCAGAAAGGTCTGCCAGGTGTCCTGCGTGGCAAAGGCGGCGGCGAAGATCGGCGCCAGCGTCGAGACCGAGCCGTCCATCAAACCGGCGAGCCCAGGCTGCACATAGGTCAGCAGGAACTGGCGGTGCGCCGCCTCGTCTTCCTTCTTGCGCGCGCCTTCCGGCACGTGCTTGTCGGTCAGCATGCGGGCAATATCCTCATGCCCCTGTTCGGCCAGCGCCAGGTCCCCCAGCAATTGCCGGGTTGCCGCATCGGATGTGTTCTTCGCCGCCTCGACATAAAAGTTATAGGCCTGCGTTTCCATCGCTTCGGCTTCGCCGCGCATAGCATCGAGCGACTGGTTGTGGCGTAGCCAATCAGGCTTGCGGGTGAGGAAGCCTTTGACATGTTCGCGGCGGATCAGCGGAATGCGCTCGCCGAAACGGCGGCGGTGCATATCGATCAGCATGGTCTTGTGGGTATTCTCCACCTCGCCCATGTCCTCGAAAACCTTGGCGGAATCCGGATATCTGTCTTTCAGCGCGTCGGCATAGGCAAAATAGATGCGGGCGTCGTCCTCTTCGGATGAGATGGCGAGTGCCAGGACTTCCTGTTCGGACAGCGAGGAGAGCGGACGCTTGGAGCGTGAAAGCAGGCGGGAAAACATGATGTGATCAACCTAGTTTAGAATAATTCTAAATTTAAGGCCGCATCACGCGAAGGTCAACCCCGAACCGGTCGTGTGACTCGACAGGTGGCCGGATAAATTCCTACATAAACAGCAGGATGAACGCCCGGAAGAAGGCTGCTGTCGCATGAACCCGCTACTGACCAGCAAGAATACGCTTCTCGATCGCATCGGCATGGCGATGGCCGGAAGGCTGACGGCGCGGACATCGGGCTACGAGCCCTATACGCCCTCCGATCCGGAAACCCTGGCGCGCACACTGCGCCCGGGCGATATCCTGCTGATCGAGGGCAATCACAAGATCTCGAACACCATCAAGTATCTCACCCAGTCGACCTGGTCACATGCAGCCTTCTTCGCCGGCGACGAAATCCCGCTGACGCTCGATCAGGCAACGCTGCCGGTCATCGATCGGCCGCAACTGATCGAGGTCAATCTGGGTGAAGGCTGCGTTGCGGTGCCGCTTAGAAAGTACTGCACCTACAATACCCGCATCTGCCGGCCCGTCGGGCTGACGCCGGATGATCGCAACGCGGTCCTGTCCTTCATGATCTCAAGGCTCGGGCTGAAATACGACATGAAGAACATCTTCGACATGCTGCGTTACTTTATGCCGACACCGCCGGTGCCGGTGCGCTTTCGCCGGCGGATGCTGGCCTTCGGGTCAGGGGACCCGACGCGCGCCATCTGCTCGACGCTGATCGCGCAGGCTTTCGAGCAGATCCGCTATCCGATCCTGCCGGAGATCACCCGCGCGCCGGGGCGGGCGTCGGCGACATCGACCTATTCGCGCGCCGAAATCCTGCATATCCGCCATCATTCGCTGTACACGCCGCGCGACTTCGACCTCTCGCCCTATTTCGCCGTGGTGAAACCGACGCTGGAATACGGCTTCGACTACAAGCGGCTGCAATGGCAGGGTGACGATGATCAGGCCCTCATAGGGTGATGTTCAGCGTCTGCTCGCGGACGATATAGGCTTTCTGCCGGTCGGTGATGTAGTCGCGCACGATCGGTGCCGCATCGCGCGAGCGTGACAGTTGCATGTGAAACACCAGCTGGCTGCCGGTGCGGAACATCATTTCGCAGCTGACCAGATAGAATTCCCACATCCGGGCAAAGCGTTCGTCATACATCTCGACGACCTTGTCGCGGTTCTTGTCGAAGCGCTCGACCCAGTGCCTGAGGGTCGTCGCATAGTGCACGCGCAGAAATTCGAGATCGCTCACCCAGAGATGGTTTTGCTCCACCACCTCGAAGACCTCCGACAGGGCGGGCGAATAGGCGCCGGGGAAGATGTATTTGCGCAGCCAGGCGCTGGCCATGCCGGGCGGGCTCATATGGCCGATCGAATGCAGAACGGCGATGCCATCGTCCGGCATCAGCGCATTCAGCTTCTTGAAATACTCATCATAGTGGCTGACGCCGACATGCTCGAACATGCCGACCGAGACAATGCGATCGAAGGTCTCGTTGACCTCCCGGTAGTCGCGAAGCTCGAAACGGACGCGGCCCTCTAGGCCGGCATCTTTCGCACGCTGCGTCGCCAGTGCCTGCTGTTCCTTGGACAGAGTAACGCCCAGCACTTCGACATCTTCGAGCTGGGCGAGATAGAGCGCCAGATCCCCCCAGCCGCAGCCGATATCCAGCACCTTCATGCCGGGTCGCAGGCAAAGTTTGGAGGCGAGCAGCCTCAGCTTGTTGCGTTGCGCCTGCTCCAGCGTCTCGTCCGGCTCGCGGAAATAGGCGCAGGAATAGAGCATGTGCTGGTCGAGGAAGAGTTTGTAGAAGTCGTTGCCGAGGTCATAGTGATGGGCGACGTTGCGCTGTGCCTCGCCCTTGACGTTGGACTGCTGGCGCTTGCGGAAGCGCATCTTGATGGCGCGCAGGACTTTCTGGATCGGATAGGAGCCGAGCGACAGCCGGTTGATCGAAAACAGCGTCAGGAAATCGCGGAGCGTGGAGCCCTCTTCGAAGCGCAGCGTGCCGTCCATGTAGGCTTCGCCGGCGGCCAGTTCGGAATTGAAGACGAGGCTGCGGTAAAGTTTTCGGTCGGTCAGCCGCATGGTCACTTCCGGACCGGGCTCCCCCTTGAAAACATGCGGTTTGCCATCGGCGTCGATGACGGTCAGCTGGCCCTTGCGAATGAATGCTTTCATCATATGCGATAGTGGGAACATGCACACCTCGATTGAAAAAGTGACGCTTGCGCCGCGCCACTCTATCACCGGGTTTTCAAAAAGCGCGGCAATAATTCTGAGCCGCTCAACGGCCGGTGGCAGTGGCTCCGGCGCTCGCTGCGACAACCAGAACCGTGCCCATGATCTGCAAAGCCGTCATCGGCTGGCTGAGAACGAGAAAGCCTGCGATGGCGCCAAGCGCCGGTTCGAGGCTCATCAGGATGCCGAAAGAGGACGTGCTCATCCGCCGCAGCGCAATCATTTCCAGCGCATAGGGGATCAGCGGCACCAGAAGGGCAAGTCCGGCGATGGTGACCACGCCTTCCATCGTCATGCGCGGCAGGTCGACCAGCCCGAACGGCGTGGCGACGATTGCGGCCACGATCAGCGACATGGACAGGCCCTGCAAGCCTTCGAACGCATTGCCCGCCTTCTTCATCAGGATGATGTAGAGCCCCCAGCCGGTGGCGGCACCAAAGGCGAAGAGAACGCCCGTGGTATCGCCAATCCAGCCATTGCCGTCATGAGCCAGCAACAGCACCCCGCCAGCGGCGATCAACGGCCAGACCAACCGCCAGCCCAGGCCGAAGGCGAAGGTGGCAACCGCGAGCGGGCCGAGAAAGTCGATGGCAACGGCAAGGCCAAGCGGGATGCGTTCGATCGCCGCGAAGAAACACAGCGTCATGCCCGCCATGGAGGCGCCGAGCAGCCCGGCCATCTGCCACTGCGCTCGCGTGTAGCGAAGCACCGGCGGACGCACGATGATGGCAAGCAAAAGGGCGGCCCAGCCCAGGCGCAGCCAGGTGGTGCCGAAGGGACCATAAGCGGCAATCGACGGCGATGACAGTGCCGAACCGAACTGCACGCTCGACATCGACAGAAGGCACATCAGCCCGCCGGTCAGCGCGGCCGTGGTGCCGCTGCCGGATGCGGGTGGAACGTTGCCTTCGTTTACGTCGGCTAGTGCCGCTGCCTGCTGATCCAAGATGCCATTCTCCCGCGAGCCGTGTGATAACGCCCTCATCGGCTCTAACGAATGCCGACACCTGCGGCAAATTCATATTTGTGAGGTTTAATATAAGATATTTGATACCGCTCACGGAGCGGCCTGGAACATATTGCCCGCAAGCCCGTTATCGGTTGCAGCAACAATTCTGTTCAAGCGAGGGCAAAAACATGGACGTCAACGGCGTAGGCTGGATCGCAGCAATCATCATCGGCGGTTTTGCCGGATGGATGGCAGAACAGTTCATGAAATCCGACATGGGCCTGTTCATGAATATCATTCTCGGCATTGTCGGCGCCATTGTGCTGAATGCCATCCTCGCTTTTGCCAATATGGGCTTCACCGGCTGGCTGGCATACCTGATCATCGGCTTCATCGGCGCCTGCATTCTGATCGCGGTGGGCCGCGCCGTTCGTCGATAAACGCGTCCGAAGGAGACAATCATGCTGACATTCGCAGCCGAGGGAAGTGGCCATGGCCAGCTGGAAATCAACGGCAATTCCCAGCCGGTTTCCTATGAACTCGTTGAAGCCCGTGAGGAGGACGACAGCCGTCAGGTCCGCATCCGGCTCAACGCCCCGCGCGACTGGTTGCTGAAACAGGGTTTCAATGGCGAGGCGGTCCTGGTCCGTGACAATGGTTCACGCATCGCGGTGCGGCGCGAAGGCGGGCTGGACGTCGGCGACAGCATTTCGGTGACGCTGGAAGGCTATGATGACACCCCCAGCGACGCAGAAGAAGTGTCGGAGATCTATCCGGAATTGAAGCACTAGCTTCAGGCATTCCGGCAACGAAAAAGGGCGCGGTTGAAACCGCGCCCTTTTTGTATTCCAGATATCAAGGATCAATCCTTGGCGCGTTCCACATAGGAAGCGTCTTCCGTCAGGATGACGACGCGTGTGCCGACGCCGATATGCGGCGGAACCATGGTGCGAACGCCATTCGACAGGATCGCCGGCTTGTAGGAGGACGATGCCGTCTGACCCTTGACGACCGGCTCGGTCTCGGCGATTTCGAGCGTCATGCGGGTCGGCAGTTCCATGGCCAGCGCCAGACCTTCATACATCTTCAGCTGAACAGCCATGCCTTCCTGAAGATAGGCCTTGTCGTCGCCGATGACGTCAGGCGAAACGGCGACCTGATCGTAGGTCTGCGGGTTCATGAAGTGGAAGCCTTCGCCGTCCTCGTAAAGGAAGGTGTGGTCGCTGTCCTCGACAAAGGCGCGCTCGACCTGCTCGGTCGTGCGCCAGCGTTCGGAAACCTTCACGCCATCGGAAATGCGGCGCATGTCCACCTGGGTCACCGGCGTGCCCTTGCCGGGATGAAAGTTCGCGGCGGTCAGAACGGCATAAAGCTTGCCGTCGACTTCGAGAACATTGCCCTTGCGGACTGAAGAGGCGATTACCTTGACCATAAGTCTTCCTTGTAACTGAGCTTGATGCGTCGTAGAGGAGCGCACGAAATATGCGCGTCACAGACGCCAGAATGCGTTTTCGGGCCGCACCTATCCTATATTTGGGCAAATTGCCAGTGTGACAGCGGATTCGCCTCGAAGAAACCCGCGGAACTGCCGCGAAATGTCGATTGCCCGAGAGAAAACGGAAACACGACCCTCATGCCTGCTGCATCTCCCTGGTGGACGCCAGACGTCCATGCCGACCGCCGTGGTTTCCTGATCGGCCGCAACCGGATTCAGGCGGCGCTGCGCGGTTTCTTCGCCGCGCGCGATTTCATCGAGGTGGATACCGCAACCCTGCAGGTATCGCCGGGCAACGAGGCGCATCTGCATGCGTTTGCAACGCAGGCGATCCATCACGACGGCAGCACGGCGCCGCTCTATCTGCACACCTCGCCCGAATTTGCCTGCAAGAAACTGCTGTCTGCCGGTGAGGAGCGCATCGCCTGCTTTGCCCATGTCTACCGCAACCGCGAGCGCGGGCCGTTGCACCACCCGGAATTCACCATGCTCGAATGGTATCGCGCCGGGGAAACCTACGAGGCGCTGATGCGCGACTGCTCAGAGATGCTGGGTCTTGCGGCCGAAACGGTGGGGGCAAAACAGCTGACCTATCGCGGCGCACAGGCCGATCCGTTCGCGGAGCCGGAGCGCATCACCGTTGCCGAAGCCTTTGCACGGTTTGCAGGCGTCGATCTTCTTTCCTCCATTGATCGCGGCGGCGAAACCGATCGGGAAAGCCTGGCCGGAACGCTTAGCGCTGCCGGGCTGCGGGTCGCGGATGATGATACCTGGGCGGATATGTTCAGCCGGGTGATCGTCGAGAAGGTCGAGCCCAATCTCGGCTTCGGCCGCGCAACGATCCTTTATGAATATCCGGTCGCCGAGGCCGCGCTGGCGCGGCCCACGCCACACGATGCGCGGGTGGCCGAACGGTTCGAGCTCTATGCCTGCGGCGTCGAGCTTGCCAATGCTTTTGGCGAACTGACGGATGCGCGCGAACAGCGCCGCCGCTTCGGCATGGAAATGGCGGAAAAACAGCGTGTTTATGGCGAAACCTACCCGCTGGACGAGGACTTTTTGAGCGCGCTCGAAATCATGCCGCAGGCCAGCGGCAGCGCGCTCGGCTTTGACCGGTTGGTGATGCTGGCAACCGGCGCTTCCCGGATCGACCAGGTGATCTGGGCGCCGGTCGCAGACACCGAGGCGATGCGCGAGGACCGCAAGTGACAGCACTTCGTTCCCTAAAAACAATCGATGATCTGCAGGACGCGGGCCTCGTTCCAGCCGGCCGCCGCGCCGTGCTGGATGAGGTGGCTGCCCGTTATGCGGTGGCGGTCACGCCGGCGATTTCAGCCCTGATCGACCCAAGCGATCCCAACGATCCGATCTCCAGGCAATTCATCCCGGATGCAGCGGAGCTGTTGCGTTTGCCGGAGGAGCGTGAGGACCCGATCGGCGATGGCGCCCACAGTCCGGTCGAAGGCATCGTCCATCGCTATCCCGACCGGGTGCTGTTGAAGGCCGTGCATGTCTGCCCGGTCTATTGCCGCTTCTGCTTCCGCCGCGAAATGGTGGGACCGCAGGGGCTGGGCACACTTGCATCGCAGGCGATGGATAATGCGTTTGCCTATATCGCCGAACATCCGGAAATCTGGGAGGTCATCCTCACCGGCGGCGATCCGCTGGTGCTGTCGCCGCGCCGGCTGGCGTCGATCATGGAGCGGCTGGCATCGATAGAGCATGTGAAGATCGTCCGTTTTCACACCCGCGTGCCGGTCGTCGAGCCCGAACGCGTCGATGCCGCGCTCATCGCAGCCCTCAAGGCCAGCGGCAAGACCACCTATCTGGCGCTGCACGCCAATCATCCGCGCGAACTGACTGTGGATGCGCGGGCCGCCTGCGCCCGGCTGGTCGATAGCGGCATCGTCATGGTCAGCCAGTCGGTATTGCTCAAGGGCGTCAACGACGATCCCGAGACCCTGGCTGCCTTGATGCGCGCGTTCGTTGAGAACCGCATCAAGCCCTACTATCTGCACCATCCCGATCTCGCCCCCGGAACCAGCCATTTCCGCCTGACGATCGAAGAGGGGCAGGCGCTGGTCGCCTCGTTGCGCGGCCGCGTCTCCGGTCTCTGCCAGCCAGCCTACATCCTCGATATTCCGGGCGGCCACGGCAAGACGGTGATCAGTGCCTCGACCATCGAGGACAATGGCGGCGGCTGTTACACGGTGTCGGATTTCAATGGCGAGGCCCATGCCTACCCGCCGGAACCGATCGGAAAGTAACCTCTTAGAGACGGATTTTGCCGAACAGGGCACTGAGTTCCGATTGCCGGCCGGTGCCGGTTTTTTGGAATATCGAGCGGATATGGCTTCTGACCGTTTCATAGCCGATGCCGTGCTGACGGGCGATGTCAACGGCGCTCATGCCGCTGGCAACCAGCAACGATATCCGCGTCTCGGCCGGGGTCAGGTCGAACAGCGCCATCAGCGTTTCCGGGTTCTGCCGTATCTCGTCATCCGGATCCTCGATCAGGGCCATGGCGCGGGAATGCGCGAAGATATCGGCAAGCTGGGTGCCAAACCGTTCGAAACGGACAATGAGCGGCCGTCTGCCGGGACGCGACAGGCGGACCGCAGACAAGCTCTCGGCGGTTGACCCCGCTGCCTGCAGCGCGATCTTGAGCTCGCGATGAAACCGCGCGGTCTCGTTTGCGGAGCCGGTGCGCACTTCCCCTCTGACAATACGCAAATCATCCGAAAACAGCGCATCGGCCTTTGGGTTCGTCAATGTGACAAGGCCCTTCCGGTCGAAGAAGATGCAGCCGATGTTCGAGGTCTCAAAGGCGGCGGTCATGCCCGTGACCTTGCTGGCTTCGATGTGCTGGGCGAGTTGCACGGCTGTCAGCAGCCGTGTCCGGATGGCATGAAAATGCGGCATGTCGCCGGTTTGCGGAGAATCATCCGTCAGGCTGTTCTGCAGCACGAAGTACAGCTCCTCCTTGGCGGGGGAAATATCCATCAGAACGCAATCGCCGACGCCGTATTTTCGCATGAAACGGTAATATTCATGGCGGTCGTACTGTTCTCTCGAGATGAAATCAGCCTCAAGTATCACGCCCGCACGGTGGATCGGCTGCAGGAGATTTGCGCGAAAATCCCGCGATCCCCAATCGTCCCGGACATAGCCTTCCAGAAGGGCGTCGAGACGCTCCGTGCTGAGTGCGGCGCCGAATGTGCCGCGCCCGGATGGTTCCATGATGTTGGCGCCCAAAGCGCCGCTCGCCCTGCTGATGGCCTCGATCGTCGGCAGCCACAGCGAGGGTTCGAAAACTGCAGCCTGGACCTGGTCCAGCGCTTGAGAGAGGAGTCCGGCGTTGACGCGCATTCGAATCTGCTCACATTCGCAAGAGACGACTTTAGGTTTGCCATGCACCTGGCGTCAATGGTGCGCGACCAGGTGTTCGCGCGCGTTCAACGGTCTATTTTTCGGGCGATGCAGCGTCGAGCCAGGATTTTGCGCACAAAAAAGCCGGCCGCCTTGCAGCGGCCGGCTTTTGAAGGCGATGAGCCGGATCAGCCCTGCTTGATCGGCGCGATAGAGATTTCGACGCGGCGGTTCTGCGCGCGTCCTGCCGGGCTGCCATTCGATGCGACCGGACGGTCGGGGCCGTAGCCGACGGCCGACATGCGGCGCTGATCGACGCCCTGCGAACCGAGATAGTTGGCGACCGAGATGGCGCGCCGTTCCGAAAGATCCTGGTTGTGGCTGGCGCTACCGGTCGAATCCGTATGACCATCGACATCTATCAGTGTCTTGTTGAACTTGCGCAGCACGATCGCGACCGAGTTCAGCGTCGGATAGGCCCGCGGGCTCATCTGGTCCTGATCGGTGGCGAAGGTGATATTCTCCGGCATGTTGAGGACGATGCGGTCACCGACGCGGGTGACCGAAACGCCGGTGTTCTGGAGCTGCGCGCGCAGTTCGGATTCCTGGCTGTCCATGTAGTTGCCGATCAGGCCGCCGCCGAGCGCGCCAATGCCAGCGCCCACAAGCGCAGCGTCGCGGCGTCCGGCAGCGCTGCCGCCGACCAGAAGGCCGGTTGCTGCACCCAGACCCGCGCCGATCAGCGCGCCACCGGCGGTGTTCGACATCTTCTGTTCACCGGTATACGGGTCGGTGGTGGTGCAGCCGGAAAGATAGACGGCGGCGATAGCCAGAACGGCGATTTTCTTCATCATGGAATCACGGGTCCCTAATAGATCTACTCTGCTTCATACTACCGATTGCGGCAGGAAGATGAAGAGCAAGCCTTTTGGGAAATGAACTTTCTGTCTCCGGCGGCAGGTTCGCGCTACCGGAGACGTCAAACTTGTAAGCCGGACAGGCCGGCAAAGCTGCCAACCAGCCCGTATCTCATCGTTAAATCGCAGGCAGAACGGCGATGTCGCGGAGCGCGCCTGCGGAACCGGTAATCTCGCCCGCCGCTGTGGCTGCGCCCGTTTCCAGGTTGACGGTGTAGAGCTTGGTACCGTTGGCAAGCCAGGCGGTATTGGTGCCATCCTCCGTGGTCTGGACGTCGAAGGCGAACGCCGGAGCCGCGCCGTCGATGCCGAGCTTGCCGATCGCAGCCAGCGTGCCGTCATTCGGCTTGGTCTGCTTGATCAGGGCGCCGATCGTCGCATCGATATTGTACATGCCGGTCTTTTCCGGCTTGCCGTGCGAATTGATATAGGCGGCCGCGACGATGTTCGGGGTTTCGCCCCTGTGCATGTCGCCGTCCTCGTAGGCGAGCGTGCCATCGACGGTGACTTCTCCTGTGTCAGGATGGACGCGGTGATTGGTCGTGCCGGTCATGAAGCGCAGCCGGTCGGCCATCGGGTTAAAGTCCACCACCACCGCCGCATCGTCGATTGGCAGCGGCGTGTTCATCTTGGCAACCTCGGTTGCGGCACCCGTTTCAAGATCGATGGTGACGATCCGGCTGTCCGGCGTCACGCCGATCACGGTCCTGTTGGAGGGGCGAAAATCGATGCCGACGAGGCTATCGACGCCGGTAACCTCCATGGTCTTGGTCACGGCCGGGTTGGCGGTGTCGAACAGGACGAGTGTCTTGTCTCCGGTCAGGCCGAGAATCGGTGCGGCAAAGACGGCGCCACCGCTGGCAAGCAGGGCCGTTGAGGCGATCAGTGCAGTCTTCATGGTCTTCATCCGAAGTCTCCTTGTTGTCTGAAATCGTCACAGGAGGCGATCCATCTGAAGCCGCCTTCCAACCGGTAGACACACGGGGGGACGTGTTTGGATGCAGCGGTTGAAATTTTATTTTTGCGAAATGCATCCACAGGTCGCCCTTGTGGGTAAAACGCCTATGTTGACACTCGATCAACAGCCGTCCGTGGAGTTGGCGCAACCGGGACGCATGGTGACGAGCGCGCGAGACTGTGGAGCAGAATGCAGGATCATCAGGAAAGATTGGCGGACGCGCTGGCCGGGTGCGCGAAGGGCGATCGCAATGCGCTGCGGACAATCTTCGAACTCGAAGGTGCGCGGCTTGTGGCCGTTGCCCAGCGCATCCTGCGCCGGCGCGAACTGGCGGAAGATGTCGTGCAGGAAGCCTTCATCCAGATCTGGACCAAGGCCGGGCAATATGCACCCGATCGCGGATCGGCGCGCGGCTGGATCTATGCCATCGCCCGCAACCGGGCGCTCAATCTGGTGCGCGATGGCAAACGGCTGGAATTCACCGAGCCGGATAACCTGGCCGATCTGCATGATGCCGAACACATGGATCATGCAGCCAATGTCTGGGCTGACCTCGACCGCCAGAACCGGTTGCGCGAATGCCTGTCGCGGCTCGACGAGACCAAGCGCCGGAGCATCCTGATGGTCTATATATCCGGCTATACCCATGGCGAGATCGCCGGTCGGCTGAAGGTGCCGCTCGGCACGGCCAAGGCTTGGGTTCGCCGCGGGCTGGCCTCGCTTCGGGAGTGCATGGCATGAGCGCCGGCAGGCAGGATATCGACGAACTGGCCGACGAATATGTTCTGGGCCTTCTGGACGCGGCCGATCACGTCCGTATCGAAGCGGAAATCGAAGCCGACGCCGCCTTGCGCACTGCGGTTGCCGCAAGCCGCGACCGTTTTCTGGCGCTTGACCTTCTGGCAAAGCCGGGTGCCGAGCCGGAAGGCCTGTGGAGCCGCATTGCTGCGACGCTCGACGAGCCGAAGGCGGAGGGGCTGCCCGAGGCAGCCGATGGCGTTTCTCATATCTCGGTCCGCCCGGCCAACGACAACAGCAATGCCGGATGGCGCCGGGCCGCGCTGTCCGGCATCGCCGCGTCGCTGATTCTGGCAGTCGGTCTGGGCTGGAGCCTGCTGTCGCAGCCGCAGCCGCGCGTGGTTGCCGTACTTCTGGATAACGCGGGTGAGCCTCAGGCAATTGTCGAGGATTTCGGCAATGCGTCGGCACGGGTAACGCCGCTTGTCGATTTCACGGTACCGGACGGCCGCACCATGCAGGTCTGGACGCTTCCCTCCAAGGAACTGGGGCCGGTATCGCTGGGGCTTTTGCCGCGCTCGCAGGAAGCGGTGCTTGATGGTCCGGTCCTGCCGCAGCCGCAGGAGGCGCAGCTCTATGAAATCACCATCGAGCAGGCAGGCGGCTCGCCGACCGGCCGGCCAACCGGGCCAATCCTGGTCAAGGGTTTTGCGAAGATGCCAAGGTGAAGGTGGCGAAGCTGGCGGGTGCTCCTCACAGGGGCGCCCGCCACTGTCTCTTGACCGGCTATTCGGTCAGGTCGATCTCTTCCGTGTTGCCGCCCGTGCAGGTGTAGCAGCAATCCGTGCAGGTTTCGGCATTGTCCGGACCTGTGCCCCAATAGGTTTCCTTGTCGCCGGAGATCCAGGCGCCGTAGCAGATCTTTTCGCCCTGGTCGCAGGATAGCGGGATCTCTTTGGTTTCGCCGTCATCCAGCAGGTAAACCTGGTTGTTGCCCGGCCAGACATGATCGCGGTCCTGGCTGTAAAGCTCGACTTCGACGGCATTCGGATGGCTGTTCTTCATCTCGAAAGTGACATCGGCTGCCGATGCAGAGTTAATGCCGCCGAGAAGCATGGCAATGGAAAACGCGGCCAGACCCGCGCGCTGAAGAATGGTTTTCATGGGTTCCCCTTAAAGAATATCCGCCTTGCGGCTGAAAATCAGCTAGCACGAAGATCAAGGGGTGCGGAATGGGCTGACTGGCCGGAAAACGTGGTTTTTCCGGCGTGATATGGCCATTTTTGGTGACAAGGATAAGTGGAGTTTACGTGCCCCCGCACGTCAATCTGCGGTCAGCGATTTGTAGAAGAACGTCGAGCCGCAATAGCTGCCATCCGGCATCAGGGCATATTGCGGAATGACGCCGACGCGCTGCCAGCCGAATTTTTCGTAGATGGTTTCCGCAGGGCTTCCGGTCGCCGTGTCGAGCACCAGGACATGCCGCCCATGCTTTCCCGCCTCCTCTTCGGCAGCCTCCATCAGCAGGCGCGAAAGGCCAAGACCACGGGCCTTGCGATGGACAAGCAGCTTCTTCAAGTCGGCGCGATGCGGCTGGTTCGGCATCATGCCGATGCCAAGCTGAACCGTGCCAAGGATTTCGTTGTCTTTCTCCGCGACGATCAGCACGGTGCTGCCCTCGGCGACCGCCTGTGCAACGCCCTGCCAATACGGCATCGCGTCCTGCGGCGTGTAGGGCGACATAAAACCGACCGAGGCGCCGCCTTCGACGCAATCGGAGAGGATGTCGGCAAGCGCGGGAATGGCGGCAGTTGCTTCGGTGGCGGTGAGTGTGCGGATCGTGACTTTGGACATCGGGCTCAGACTTTGCTGCGGTTGAGAATGATGGCGTAGCGGGCAGGCGTGCCATGGGGATTGTGAAAGATGTGGGCTTCGGCAAGCCGCATGAACAGGCAGTCGCCGGCCTCAAGCACATGCGTCTGGTCGCCGGCGGTCATGGTCAAGCGGCCCTCGAACAGCCAGAGATGCTGGGTCAGTCCGGCGTCGAACTGCTGCTGCTCGAACACCACGCGCGCACCCGGCGGAAACTCGACTTCAACGATATCGACGGGCGATCCGGTACCATCCGGTGAAATCGAACGGCGCTGATAGCCGGTCTCCGGATCGCGCCAGATGCGCTGGCCATTCCGGCGCAAAAGCGGGTCGCCGGCGGTTTCGCCATCGGCGAAAAACCGCGATAATGTCGTGCCAAGGGCGCTGCACAGCCGGGCAAGCAGCTGTGCGGTCGGGCTTGCCTCACCGCGCTCGATGCGCGAGATCATCGCCCGGCTGACGCCGGCGCGGCTGGCGAGATCGTCCAGCGTCATCGACTGCCCCAGTCTTAACGCCTTCATTCGCTCGGCAATATCCGTTTCGAAACCATTTGAGTTTTCCATTATAAGAGAATTAGTTGCTCTTATGGTGGAGTCAACGAGAATTGCTGGTCCCTTGAAATAAAGTCGGCCCATGCCGTTTTGGCGACATTCAAATTTGAAGCGAACGGATAGAGTGCTGTTGCGCAGGTCTCTTGGGGAAACTGCCTTGCGATCAATATCTTAGTGAAGACTTGCAGAGGCGGCGGCAGGGCCGCTTGGTTCAGGCTTGAGAGGGTGAATGGCGGCGATAGAAGAAATCCGGCCGGAACAGCCGCGCGCATCCGTGCTGTCGATCGCCAGTATCGTTGTCTCCATGGCCTGCGTCGGCATCGGCAATGGCATGATGTTCGCCTATGTGCCGTTCCTTCTGGCGAAGGGTGACAGCCCGCCCTGGGTGGCCGGCGCTGCGGTGACGGCCCTTGCCTTTGGTGGCCTCGCCGGCTGTGTCGTTGCCGGGCCGATGATCCGCAGGGTCGGCCACGCGCGGGCATTCTCCTGCTCGATGGCGCTGGTGCTGCTGTCGGCCTTCCTGATCGCGCTCGGCTTCCATCCGCTGCTCTGGGTCTTTGCGCGCGGCGTCTATGGCGCGGCGGGCAATATAAATTTCATCATCTCATTGAGCTGGCTCAATCACGCCAGTGCCAACAGCTGGCGCGGCAAGGCGATGTCGGTGTTCTACATGGTCTATGTCATTGCCATCGGCGCCGGTGCCTGGCTGTTCGGGCAGATCCCGGCAGATGGCAATCTGGCACCGCTGCTGACGATTTTCTTCACCACCATGGCGATCCTGCCGATCGGTCTGACGCGCCTGCCCAACCCGCCGCCGCCAGCCAAGGTCAGCGTCGATGTGCCGATGGTCTGGCGCAACTCCCCCGTCGCCTTCGTCGGCGTTCTCGCCGCCGGCGGGCTGTCCATGGCCGTGCAGGGCTTTACCCCGATCTATGCCGCCGCCAATTCGGTCAGCCAGGGCGATGTCGCGTTGCTGATGCTGGTCATGCAGTTCGGGCTGATCTTCATCCAGTATCCGATGGGTGTGCTGTCGGACCGGATCGACCGGCGCATCGTGCTGATCCTCGTCTGCCTGCTGATTGCCGCCGCCGCGGTCGTGGCGCTCTCCGTCTCGTTTGCCAACCTGATCCTGCTGATGTTGGTCTTTGCTGTTTTTGCCGGTGCCGTCGAAACCGTCTACTCGATCGCCAATGCCCATGCCAATGATCGCACCGCGCCGGCCGATTTCGTGCCGCTCGCCTCGACGCTTCTGATGTGCTGGTCGATCGCCGCCACCATCATTCCCCTGTCGATCACGCTGCTGACACCGGTCTTCGGTCCGAAGACCTTCATCTATGCCGCCATGGGTACGGCGCTCGCCTACGCGGCGTTCGTTGCTGCACGCCTCAAATTCCGCGAAACGGTGCCGCCGCATCTGCGCGAGAATTTCGAGATGAAGAGCGCGCAGATGCCGAATGCAGGCGCGATGGTCGAGGGTGAGAAGACCGGCGGCGGCGCCCTCTGAGCCATGCCTGGCGTAGGCATGTGAAGACTTCGTTGAGGCTGTTTGCCGGAACCGGCTATCCCGATCCACCGGAAATCGCCTATTCATTCCGGTGAAAACAGAAATCCGGAATGCCTCGTGCTCATGCTTCTCCTCGCGCTCATGTTCAAGACGTCCACCGGCGCCGTTGCGGTCGACAATTGGGGTTACCAGTTGCAGGGGCTGAACAGCTCGCCGCAAAATGTCGACTTGCTCGTTTCCGCCACTCATGACCTGCTCGTCATCGATTCCTCGCGCGATGGCACCAACAACGGACGTTTTACCGCCGACGAGGTGACCCGCATGAAGGACGGCATGGGCGGTCGGTCCGTGGTCGTCTCCTATATCTCCATTGGTGAGGCTTCCGATTTTCGCGACTACTGGGACAAGGACTGGACGGTCAACGGCAAGGCCACCGGCAAGCTGACCAGGGAGGCACCGGATTGGCTGGGGCCGGTCAATCCCGACTGGCCGGAATCGCGCAAGGTCCGGTACTGGGATGCGGACTGGCAGAATACCATGTTCAATACCCGGAAGACCGGCGATCTCGACGCGATCGTCAAGGCCGGGTTCGATGCGGCCTATCTCGACATCATTGACGCCTATTATTTCTGGGGCGCAGAGGTTCCCAAGAGTGCCCGACAGGCCGGTGATCCCGTCAATCAGAAACAGGCCGCACAGCGCATGGTCGATTTCGTGGTCGCCCTGACGGAGCACGCCCGCAAGACCAACCCGGACTTTTTCGTCATTCCCCAGAACGGTGCCTGGATTCTCAATGACCTGGGGACGGATAGTGCGCGCAGAAAAGCCTATCTCGATGTCATCGGCGGTATCGCGGTCGAGGATCTCTATTATCGTGGCGACAAGGACGAGAACAATCCGCTGAAGCCGGACAGGGAGACGATCGCAATCCTCAAGCGCGACTTTATCGACAAGGGCATACCGGTCTTCGTGGTCGACTATATCAGTGGCAGCGACCGCGTCGCAGCATTCAACAAAATGGTCCTGGCAGACGGATTCATCCCGTTCGCCGCGCCCGAACGCGATCTCGACAGGCTGATCGGCACCCATGACGGCGACCCCGCCTATATCAAACCCACCGCGCAGGCGGACACGTTGAAGGGCTCGAAGCTCGCCGACAGGATCGATGGTCTGGGCGGTGACGATAAAATCAACGGGCGTGAAGGCAATGACACACTTATGGGTGGTGCCGGCAACGACAGGCTGTGGGGCGGCCTTGGCAATGACCGGATTGCCGGCGGAACCGGCAATGACAAGCTGTACGGCGGTGCCGGAAAAGATGTTCTCACGGGCGGCGCTGGCAAGGATCACTTCATCTTCGACACCAAGCTTGCCGCTGGCAATATCGACAAGCTGACTGATTTCAGTGTTGCCGACGATCTGCTGCTGCTGGACCACAACATCTTTTCAAAGCTTCCGGCCGGTCCGTTGAAAGCCTCGGCCTTTGTCATCGGCACCAAGGCGGCGGATGCCGGCGACCGGATCATCTACAACGGCAAAACCGGCGATCTTTTTTACGACGCCGATGGAACGGGCAAGGGCGCGGCGATACAGATTGCGCAGTTGACCCCCGGCCTCAAACTTACGGCCGACGATTTCCTGATCTTCTGAGAACCGGCATTCGAGGCGATCATGGGATTCGCCTTTTGCAGCAACCTTGCGGCAAAAGGCGGCGTTCATTGCATTTGGTCGGCGGAGATCGGTAAAATTCTTTGCAGTTTCCAAGGTTCCATTGTATGCGGGCGCATGAGCACAACACCTTCAAAGACGCCCCTGTCGCACATCCGCAATTTTTCGATCGTCGCCCATATCGACCATGGCAAGTCGACGCTGGCTGACCGGTTGATCCAGTCGACCGGCGGCCTGGCCGCCCGCGAGATGTCGGAGCAGGTTCTCGACTCGATGGATATCGAGAAAGAGCGCGGTATCACCATCAAGGCGCAGACCGTGCGCCTGCATTACGTCGCCAACAATGGCGAGACCTATGTCCTCAACCTGATCGACACCCCCGGCCATGTCGACTTCGCCTACGAAGTCTCGCGCTCGCTGTCGGCCTGCGAAGGCTCGCTGCTGGTGGTGGACGCGTCCCAGGGCGTCGAAGCCCAGACGCTGGCCAACGTCTATCAGGCGATCGACAACAATCACGAGATCGTCACCGTTCTCAACAAGATCGACCTGCCGGCCGCCGAACCCGACCGTATCCGCGCACAGATCGAGGAAGTCATCGGCATCGACGCCAGCCAGGCCGTGCTGATTTCGGCCAAGACCGGCCTCGGCATTCCCGACGTGCTGGAAGCGATCGTGCACCAGCTGCCCGCGCCAAAGAGTGAAGAAGGCGAAAACGGCCCGCTGAAGGCGCTGCTCGTCGATAGCTGGTATGATGCCTATCTCGGTGTCATCGTTCTCGTGCGCGTGCTTGACGGCACGCTGAAGCGCGGCATGACGGTGCGGATGATGGGTGCGGACGCAAAATATCAGGTGGAGCGCGTCGGCGTCATCACGCCGAAGATGGTCAATGTCGAGGCGCTCGGCCCCGGCGAGATCGGCTTCATCACCGCCTCGATCAAGGAAGTGGCCGACACCCGCGTCGGTGACACCATCACCGAGGACAAGCGCCAGACGGCCAAGATGCTGCCGGGCTTCAAGCCTGCCCAGCCGGTGGTGTTCTGCGGCCTGTTCCCGGTCGATGCCGCCGATTTCGAGGATCTGCGCTCCGCCATGGGCAAGCTGCGTCTCAACGACGCCTCGTTCTCGTTCGAGATGGAATCGTCCGCAGCGCTCGGCTTCGGTTTCCGTTGCGGTTTCCTTGGTCTGCTGCATCTCGAAATCATTCAGGAACGTCTCGAGCGCGAGTTCGATCTCGATCTGATCGCCACCGCCCCGTCGGTGGTCTACAAGCTGTTCATGAACGACGGCACGGAGCGCGAGCTGCACAATCCGGCCGATATGCCGGATGTGGTCAAGGTCGCCGAAATCCACGAGCCGTGGATCCGCGCGACGATCCTGACGCCTGATGACTATCTCGGCGGTATCCTGAAGCTGTGCCAGGACCGGCGCGGCCTGCAGGTCGAGCTGACCTATGTCGGCAAGCGTGCCATGCTGACCTACGACCTGCCGCTCAACGAAGTCGTGTTCGATTTCTACGACCGGCTGAAGTCGATCTCGAAGGGCTATGCCTCGTTCGATTATCACCTGACCGAACACCGCGAAGGCCATCTGGTCAAGCTGACGGTGCTGGTCAACGGCGAGCCTGTCGATGCCCTGTCGATGATGGTTCACCGCATGGCTGCCGAACGGCGCGGCCGCGACATGTGCGAAAAGCTCAAGGACCTGATCCCCAAGCACATGTTCAAGATCCCGATCCAGGCCGCCATCGGCGGCAACGTCATTGCCCGCGAAACCATCTCTGCATTGCGCAAGGACGTGACGGCAAAATGCTACGGCGGCGACGCCTCGCGCAAGCGCAAGCTGCTCGACAAGCAGAAGGCCGGCAAGAAGCGCATGCGCCAGTTTGGCAAGGTCGACATTCCGCAGGAAGCGTTCATTGCAGCGCTGAAGATGAGCGACGAGTAAGGCATTTAAGAAACGGCATTGACGACTTCCGATTTTTCAACCACATTTGTGGTGTGAGAATCGGAAGTTGGAGAGTGTAGTGCCCGTTAAAGCGAAAATGATTGTTGAGCTTGAAGACGTTCGCCGCCGCTTGGCTGAGCTTGGTCTCACGATAGAGGCGCTTCTTGATGTGCTAAGGCATTATGCTCTTTCGCTGAATAGCCAAACTGATGACCATCCGTCTTGGGGGAGAGGAATTAGCCCCGCTAGCGAGGCGGTATTCGCGCTCAGGAGTCGTCTGAAAACAGAAGGTTGGACGCGGCAAGAGGAAAAAGGATTCGCTCTGACCGTTCATCCAGATGGAAAATTGGCGGTTAATATTGCTAAGGGTGACGAAGGAACCGGCGATCCTAAAGTTAACGTAGAGACATCCTCTGAAAAGGGTATTTGCACTGAGGCCGCGATTGGCACAAATCAGTATTTGTTGGATCTTCCTGCTCCAGAGGTCGCCGGCTTAATCCAGCGTCCCACTTGGTATCTCCTTTTTAGAAAAAAGATCAACGGCATACATGCTGAACTATCTCTTCCTGTAGGACTGGTAGACAAGCACATTTCTCTTTGGCGTGAGAGAATAATGTTACCAGTGCTCCCAGAGGATGGCGTTGAAGTGTCTGTCGGAGGTTTTGACGACGGTGGATTTGAAGTGAAATTAAGCAGAAAGAAATGACCGTATTTTTCCCAGATCGATTGGTATGGATGCGAAAGAAACGAGGCCTCACTAAAACTGCTCTCGCTAATGCGGTTGGTGTCGATCTTAGAAGTGTATCCGCATATGAGGCTGGTGAGTTTGAGCCCAGTGAAGACACACTCATAAGACTTGCAAGCGTGTTAAATATTAAAAGGGAGTTCTTTAAAAAGGGCACCTTTGACGGACCGGAGCCTGCCCAGGCAAGCTTCCGTGCTTTCTCAAAACTCTCTGCAGCTAAGCGAGATATGGCTCTAGCGAGCGGTGCGATTGCTTTTGCATTGTGCGAATGGCTGGAAACAAAGTTCGATTTACCGAAACCGAATTTGCCAGACTTGCGACAGGAAGGCCCTGAGCAGGCCGCTCTGACTCTTCGTTACATGTGGGGACTAGGCGAAAAGCCGATCTCGAATATGATTCATCTTCTTGAATCTAAGGGGGTAAGGGTATTTTCTTTGGCGCTCGACATTGCTGATGTCGATGCATTTTGCACGTGGCGGGACAGTATTCCTTACGTATTCCTGAACACAAAAAAATCAAACGCGAGGCGGCGATTCGATGCAGCTCATGAACTTGGCCACCTAATTCTACACAGACATGGCGAGTATGATGGAAAGGTAACTGAAGCAGAGGCCGACGAGTTTTCCTCAGCATTTCTTATGCCTAGATCGGGGTTCTCTGCTACCGCTCCAAGGCTTGCCGATCTTAAGAACGTTATCGAACATAAAAGTTACTGGGGCGTGTCTGTTGCTGCGTACATTGTAAGGCTGCACCGTTTAAAGCTTATTGGTGACTGGCATTATCGCACTTTGTTTCAGCAAATATCGCAGCGGGGATATAGGAGCAAAGAGCCTTTTGATCAAAAGCAGGAGATGTCAAAATTGGTCCAGCTTTTTCTGGAAGAGCTAAAATCTGAGGGCATCGGAATTAGTGATATCGCCGACGAACTAGGGGTTTCCGAGAGTGATATTAAAGATTTGCTTTTTGATATCGCAATATTCAGCGTTGCAGGAAATGAGGGCATTCGTCTGCAAGTTAGCAAACAAAATCAGAATCTCTTTCTTGCTGTTGATAATACAAAAAAAACATAGGTTGGCTTTCAATATGAGCGACGAATAGGTCTTTCTTCCATCGGGTATGCGCATATATTAGGCGCATACCCGATGGAGAAGACCATGTCTCAGTCCGCCCGTAAATCTGCCAATCTATCCCTCGATAGCGACCTCGTCTCGCAGGCACGTGACCTGAAGATCAATTTGTCACGTGCGGCCGAAGATGGCATCGGGCGTGCCGTTAAGGCCGAGCAGGAGCGCCTGTGGCGGCTGGAAAATGCCGAGGCGATCGCGGCGTCCAACAAATATGTCGAGGAACATGGTTTGCCTTTGGCGAAATATCGCCAGTTCTGATGGCGAGATTTCATGCTTATCGTCTGAGGTCAGGGGATGCATTGGTTCTGGCTGTGCAGTCTGATATTTTGTCGAGCCTCCAGACCTGCGCCGTGATTCCGCTTCTTCCCAAGGGCGATCTGTCGCCCGTCATTGCCCGGCTCAATCCGCATTTCGAGATCGATGGACGCTCCTATACGATGGCGACGCAGTTTATCGGCGTCGTTTCGATCGCTGAATTGGGTGTCGATGTTGCCGACCTCACCAATCAAGCGGACGCCATTACCGCCGCCACGGACTTCCTGTTCCAGGGTTTTTGATGTGCGGCACTTCGTAAGCTGCGGAGCTTCTGAAGTGTAAAGGGCGCCCGGCAATACCGGACGCCCTTGCCGGGTCGTTCAGGCGACCTTGGCGAGATCGCCATGCGGGTCGAGAACGAATTTCTGCGCGACGCCCTGATCGAAGCTTTCATAGCCCTGTGCGGCATCTTCCAGCGAGATGATCTTCGCGTTGACGATTTCGGCGATGTTCAGCCGGTCGTGCAGGATCGCCTGCATGAGCTGGCGGTTGTATTTCAGAACCGGCGTCTGGCCGGTATGGAAGGATAGTGCCTTTGCCCAGCCAAGGCCAAAGCGCATGGAAAGGCTGCCCTTTTTGGCAGCGCTGTCGACGGCGCCCGGATCTTCGGTGACATAAAGACCGGGAATGCCGACGGAGCCGGCTGCCCGGGTGATCTCCATCATCTGGTTCAGTACGACCGCCGGCTGTTCACCGCCCGAATGGCCGCGCGCCTCGAAACCGACGGCGTCGATTGCACTATCCACTTCGTCGCTGCCGGTAACCTGAGCGATCATGTCGCCCAGCCGGTCGCTGGCCGAGAGGTCGATCGGCTCGAAGCCGACCTTTTTGGCGTGGGCGAGGCGTTCCTTGTTGAAATCACCGATCATGACAACAGCGGCACCGAGGATGCGTGCCGATGCGGCAGCAGCAAGGCCGACAGGACCGGCACCGGCCACATAGACGACGGAACCGACGCCGACACCGGCCTTGACCGCGCCGTGAAAGCCGGTTGGCAGAATGTCCGACAGCATTGTCAGATCCCGGATTTTCGCCATGGCCTTGTCGCGGTCGGGAAATTTCAAAAGGTTGAAATCGGCATAGGGTACGGTGACATATTTCGCCTGTCCACCGATCCAGCCACCCATGTCCACATAGCCGTAGGCACCGCCTGCGCGCGCCGGGTTGACGGTCAGGCAAACACCGGTGTCCTGCGATTTGCAGCAGCGGCACCGGCCGCAGGCGACGTTGAACGGCACGGAGACAATGTCGCCGATCTCGAGCATCTCGACGTCGATACCCTTCTCGATGACTTCGCCGGTGATTTCGTGGCCGAGCACCAGGCCGGGCAGGGCGGTGGTCCGGCCGCGCACCATGTGCTGGTCCGAGCCGCAGATATTCGTAGAAATCACCTTCAGGATGACGCCATGCTCGATGCGCCGGCCATCCGGGGCTTCCAGCTTGGCATCGTCGATGTCCCGGACCTCGACCTTGCCTGGCTTCAGATAGACTACACCTCTGTTCCTGCTCATGGGTATCTCCTCCACTGGAAGTGCTGACCCGGCCGACTCCTCTCGGCGCGAGTTCACGTCAATGTAAGGCCAATTCACGGCAGAACGGTTCTGATCGCGACGTCGAACGGCCCCCGGAGAACTTTAGAATGGGCTTGCATGGCAGGGGTTTGGCAGTTGCCGAACCGGAGAGGCTGAGCGCCTCTAGGAGGCTTGCTCCGCAAATTCCTGTATCAGTCCCGCAAAGGCTTCCATCGGCGGAAATGCCTCGTAGGAGTGCACGGCCGACGTTGCCGCCCAGGGCAGCTTCTCGCTGGTGAATGTCTCGACGAAAGGGGCGACACCGTTTGTGTCGTCCAGCATGGTTGAGCGCAGGTTGACGAACCAGTCCATGCCTTCGGGGCGGGTGAACATCCAGGTCAGGCAGTGCGGGCAGAAATAATGACGGGTAGCGCCGTGCAGGCCGCCGATCACCGGTTCACCGGCGATGACTTCAAAACCCTCGGCCGGGATGGCGGCGCTGAGCGAAAAGGCGCTGGAGGACATTTTCTGGCAGCCGGTGCAGTGGCAGGCCATGGTGATGATCGGCGGTGCGCTGATCTTCAGCCGCACCTGGCCGCACCGGCAACCACCTTCCTGTGGGACAGTCAGTTTGCTCATGATTCGCTCCTCCGACTTCAGGCTATGAACCTAGCGGAGAAGCCGCTGATGTCCAGCGTTGCCGTTGACCGAGACGAGGGCAAGCAGCGCGCGGCCATGTCGTTCGTTAGCCGGCTCAGTCTGATGCGCATGGCCATGTGGTCGGTGTGGTCAGCCCTTCCGGCAGCTTGGTTTGCGTGTCACCGCAAGCCAGATCGATCTGTGTCTGTTGGAGACCCTTGGCTGCAGAAAGATCAAGCCCTTCTATATGTGTGAGGAACATGAAGGCCTCATCGAAATCCAGCGCCCCTTCGAAGGTCGCGCCGCTGAGATTGGCGCGCGACAGGTTGGCCAGCGAGAAGCGCGCGCCGGTGAGGACGGCACCCTTGAACAGGACGCGGCCGACCTCCGCCTTCTCGAAATTGGCACCTGTCAGATCCGCACCGCTGAAATCGGCGCGCTGCAGTTCGGCGCCGGCAAACGACGCACCGTTGGCGGCAATATTGGCAAAGCTTGAACGATAGGCTTCGACGCGGGCGAAATTGGCCTTTTCAGCCCGGGCGCCAGCCAGCCACGCACGCACCAGATTGGCCTTTTCGAGATTGGCCGATGTCAGGTTCGAGCCGCTGAGGTCGGTCAGCGAAAAATCCGTACCGGAAAGGTTGGCGCCTTCGAGTTCGCTGGAGGGGAGCATCAGGTTCTTCTTGGTGCATTCGCTCCAGTCGAGCCCCGGCTCCGGTGTGCTGCCGCAATAGGCGGCGATCGCCGGTGAAGAGGCGGCAAGAAAGGTTGCCAGCCCAACGGCTGGAAGCAGCGTGGCGGCGAATGCAGGAATTCGCCCGGTCTTGGCCGTTGCAATCCGGTTCCGGTGTTTGGTGGAAAAAATCGTCATGCGCTTCTCCGCTCCTCCGTCTGCCTCAGCCCGGCAAACTTCTTGCGCTTATAACTGTATTCCGTGTTGTAAATAGGAACCGCAACCCGTCACGGCAAATGGTACTACACGGTTTATATGTCAGGCGCTGACGCCCGCCATTTCCAGGGTGCCGTTGTCGGCAGCCTCTGCCGGCTGGATCGTTGCGACCCAGGCGCGGGCCAGCGCAAGCCCGGCGGCGTCCGCCTGTTGCGCATGCCGGGCTGCATGCTCCGGATAGCGCTGCAGCCAATCCGGATCGATGCGGTTGATCACCGTTTCAAAAGTGCGGTTCCAGCCCTCGACGACGGGTGTTCCCGCCTCGAAATGAAACTGCATGCCATAGGCGGCGCGGCCGATGCGGAAGGCCTGATTGGTGACAGTCGGGTTCGTGGCCAGATGCACGGCGCCGGGTGGGATAGTGAAGCTGTCCGAATGCCATTCAAAGCTCTTGAAGGCAGAGCCTGCGGCGCTCAGCACGGGATCGTTTTGGCCTTCCTTGGTCAGCGTCACCTCGTGCCAGCCGAATTCCCGCGTTTTACCGAGAAGATTGTCGCCGGCATGGGCACGGGCCAGAAGCTGGCTGCCGAGGCAGATCCCAAGCACCGATTTGCCGGCATCGGCAAAGGCACGCATCAAGCGGGCAAGCTCCGGCAGGTACGGGTGGATGTGGTCATCGACCGCACTCTGTTCACCGCCAAGCACGACAAGGGCATCATGTCCGTGGATACCCCCGGGCAGGGCTTGGCCGGCGAAGGGCTGGCGCAGGTCGATCTCGGCGCCTGATTCCCGCAGCGCTACGCCAACCTGCCCGAGGTCGGAATGCGCCATGTTTTCAATCACCAGAACCCGCATCCCGTCTCCGCCTGCTTGCCGTTTCGATCAGGTTGACCACGCCGCGTGCCCGCTTTCAAGAGGGTTGCGGGCCGATTTCACCGCTGGCGTGACCGGCCGAATGACCGGAAAGCCTTGACCTTTTGGCCCGAAAGTAGCATTGGACCGCCTTGGTCGCGTTCCTTGAAACGCCAGACAGCGGAAAAACCATGAGTAAAGTGACATCCTCTGCCCCCTCGCAGCGCATGCTGAGGGTCGGCGAACAGGTACGTGCAGGCCTGACACAGGTGCTGCAGCGTGGCGAAGTGCGCGATTCTTTGCTTGAGACGACGGTGATTTCGATTTCCGAAGTCCGCATGTCGACCGACCTTCGCGTCGCCACAGCCTTCGTGACACCGCTCGGCGTTGCCGATCACTCCAATGTCATCGAAGCGCTGAACCGCCACGCCAAATATATTCGTGGCCGTCTGACCCCGCATATCCGGCAGTTGAAATACATGCCGGAAGTCCGCTTCAAGGACGATACCAGCTTCGACAACTACAAGAAGATCGACCAGTTGCTGCGGTCGCCGGAAGTTATGCGCGATCTGAAGGACGAAGACGGCGAGCAGTGATGGCAAAGCATATCACTCTGGACGAACTCAATGCCTGGACGTTCGAACAGCGCCAGACATTCTATCGCAACGGCCTGGCACGCTTCGACAATGCCGAAGCTGTGCGGCTCGTGGAAATGATCGTCGCCTCCGGCCTGCCGTTTCGCCACGGCAAGGACATCGCCCATGGCGACCGCGAGATGAAGGCGCTCGAAGCCATCGTCTATTCGCGCTACAATGAAAAGCTGCTGCTGGAGGCCGCCGCCTCCGGAAAGCCGCCGCTCGGTGCCATCGAGCCTTTGATGGTCGAAGGTCTGGGCGAAGATTATGGCGTCGCCAATGGCGCCACCGTCGCTGCCGGATATCTGATCGCACGCCGCCTCTATGCCCTGGGATTTGAAAAGGGCAACAGCCAGAAAATGCCGGATGGCAGCGTTGCCAAGACTGCAGCGACGTTCCGCAAAAAAAGAGCCTGACCATGTCAAAACCCCGCAAGCCCAAGGGCCGGCCGATTTCCGGCTGGCTGATCCTCGACAAGCCGCTGGATTTCGGCTCGACCGAGGCCGTGTCGAAGATCAAGTGGCTGTTCAAGGCGCAGAAGGCCGGGCATGCCGGCACGCTCGATCCTCTGGCGTCGGGCATGCTGCCGATCGCGCTGGGTGATGCGACGAAGACCGTTCCCTATGTCATGGACGGCCGCAAGATTTATGAATTCGCCGTCGCCTGGGGTGAGGAACGCTCGACCGATGATCTCGAAGGCGAGGTGACGCAGTCGTCCGATACCCGCCCGTCCGAGGAAGATATTCGCGCCCTTCTGCCGACATATACTGGCGTCATCAGCCAGGTGCCGCCGCAGTTTTCGGCCATCAAGATCGATGGCAACCGCGCCTATGATCTGGCCCGCGAAGGCGAGACCGTCGATATTCCGGCCCGCGAAGTCGAAGTCTTCCGCCTGTCGCTGCTCGGCTGCACACCGAACCTGGCACATTTCGAGATCGAATGCGGTAAGGGCACCTATGTGCGCTCGCTTGCACGCGATTTCGGCCGCGATCTTGGTTGCTTCGGTCATATCGCTTCGCTGCGCCGCAGCTTCGTGGCGCCGTTTGCTGAAGAGTCCATGGTGCCGCTGGCTGAACTGGTGGCGCTGGAAAAGATCGAAAGCGACGAGGAACGCCTGGAAGCGCTCGATGCTTTCCTGATCGATACCGGTGAAGCCCTGTCGAACCTGCCGCATATCGCCATTTCCGAAGATCAGGCCCACCGCCTGAAAATGGGCAACCCGATCATCCTGCGTGGCCGCGATGCCCCAACGGCCGAACCGGAAGCCTATGCGACCTCGCGCGGCAAGCTGGTTGCCATTGGCGAGATCGGTGAAGGTGAATTCCGGCCGAAGCGGGTCTTCGTTACCGCTTGAAGCTCGATAGAGCCTCTTAAATTTCGGAGCATGGCATCGGTTGCCTTCCGCAAGTCGCTGGCGCATGTTCCGGCCTGTGTGCGGGATTCGCAGACCCCTTCGGGAGTGGCCCGCGTGTGACGTGAAGCGATATCGGCCCATTGCCGATCTCGCTCTGGAATTTGGGTGATGGACGCTTGAGCGACGGACCGGATAGAAAAAGTACGCCGCATGCCCCCTGGAGGGCGCTTTTGCGTTCGCGATTGAGACGTCCGCTGTCATTCTATCTGACGGTACTGCTCCTCGTTGCCGTTATTCCGTCCTTCGTGTTTTCGCTGATCATTCTGAAACGCAGCACCGATGAGCAGGAGCGGGTGGTGACGGCGCTGCTCAAGGCATCGACCGGTTCCGTGACGCGCGTGGTCGAGCGCGAGATCGACAGCATGCTGACCACGCTGAAGGTGATGTCGACTGCAAGCACGATCGACAACACGAATCTTCGGCAATTCTACGATCGCGCCCGCTCGTCGCTTGCGGGAACGGATTCCAACCTGCTGGTGATCGACCGCGCCCACAATCAGCTTTTCAATACGCGGGTACCGTTTGGAAGCCCGCTGGCGAAGGCATCCGATCCAACCTCCGTAGATCAGGCATTCCGGAGTGGCGGCCCGTTCGTCTCGAATGTCTTCTTCGGGCAGACGGCGAAACGATGGGTCTTCAACGTCTATCTTCCAATTACAACGCCGCTCGGCAACGGCGACTATCTGCTGGCGCTGACCCAGAACGCCGAGAATATGCTGAAGGCGGTCAACAGGGATGTGCTGTCGCCCGGCTGGAATGCGGCCTTGCTGGACGGCGTTGGCAATGTGATTGCCTCGTCGGACGAGGCGCTGGCGGTCGGCAAGCCGTTTTTCATGGAAATCGTGCCGGCCTTGCGTGTCGGTGTCGGCGATGCCGTTCACGATGGTGTGGAGTATCGGACCGTCACCGAATTTTCCGTGCTGACCGGCTGGAAGATCATTGCCTGGGCAAAAAGTGCGGATGTCGATGCACCGGCGCTCTGGTCCTATCTCTGGCTGTCACTGGGCGGGCTTATCTTTGCCGGTATAGCCATCGCCGGGTCCGCCACCATCGCCCGGCTACTGGCGCAGGGCGTCAAGATGCTGGCGCGGGACGCGCATCTGTTGGGAGCGGGCCGGCCGATTGCGGCGCGCAAGCACATGATTGCCGAAATCGAAACCGTATCGGCGGCTTTGGCCGAGGCGGCGCAGGCACGCAGAAAGGCGGAAAACGAAATCCGTTTCCTGATGCGCGAGGTGGCGCATCGCTCGAAGAACCAGCTCACCGTCATCCAGTCGATGCTCAACCAGTCGCTCAACGCCGCCGAAAGCCGGGTGGATTTCGCTGAAGCCTTCCGCAAGCGCATCGCCGGGCTTGCCCGCTCGACCGATCTGATGATCGCCAATGCCGCACAGGGTGTGGATTTCCGCGAGTTGGCGCAAAACCAGCTGCAGCCGTTTACGCCCGATGATCCGGACAGGGTACATCTGTCAGGGCCGCCGGTGCGGCTGGATGCGCAGGTGTCGCAGACGCTCGGCATGGCCTTGCACGAGCTTGCCACCAATGCCACGAAGTACGGCGCGCTTGCCAACGCGACCGGTGCGATCGACCTGCAATGGTCGGTCTCCGATGGCACGTTCCTGTTCGTCTGGAGAGAAAAGGGCGCCGATATTGCTCCTGCCGAGGGCGGCAGCGTGCGCAAGGGTTTTGGCACGATGGTGCTGGAGCGCATGCTCGGCATGGCCCTGGACGCCAAGCTGGAGCGGATCATGCACGAGGACGGAATCGAATGGCGCGTCAAAATCCCGGATGAAAAGCTGAGCGCCAATCTGTCAGTTGCGCCATAGGGTGCATGCTCGATGGCTAGCTTTGTCGTGGAGGGGATATGTTTCTGAACACCATGAAGACAGTGCTCGTTGCTCTCGCGATATTGTCCGGTGGGACGGCCGTCGCCTTTGCCACCGGCTGCGTTGTCGCGGACCCGACCGGAACGCTCCTCAACGTGCGGTCCGCGCCGCAAGGCAGCGTCCTTTCCACTCTGCCCAACGGCACTGCCGTGGTGATCGTCGAGGAACGAACGCTCGCGGGCAAGCGGTGGGCAAAGATAACGGCGGCGGACGGGATACTCGGCTGGGTGTTTGCCAGCTACCTCGATTGTAAGACGGCCAATGACAACACAAAATCCGCTCCGATGAAACCGCGCACCCCGCCACAATGACGGTGTGCTGAGCGATTGCGGTGCCTTTATCCGCCCTCTTTCTTTTTAATGCCGGATGGTTTATAGGCAGCGCCAGCATCAGACCCCGCTCTCTGCGGACTTTTGCCTTCATGGCCGCAGCTAGACGACATCCCGGCTGCTGGCGACCTGAAATCCTAAACATTGAAAGGATGACACGATGTCGATCACTGCAGAGCGCAAGGCTGCGCTTATCAAGGAATACGCAACCGTCGAAGGCGACACCGGTTCCCCGGAAGTCCAGGTTGCGATCCTCACCGAGCGGATCAACAACCTGACCGACCACTTCAAGGGTCACAAGAAGGACAACCACTCGCGTCGTGGCCTTCTGGCAATGGTTTCCACCCGCCGTTCGCTCCTTGACTATGTCAAGGGCAAGGAAGAGGCACGGTACACCAAGCTGATTACTGCTCTCGGCATTCGCCGCTAAGCCTTACACCGGCGGGACCCTTCAACAGGGGCCCGCCGGTTTGTTTTTTGCGGGGGAACACCCCGCGTTTGCGCTTCCAGCCAAGCCGAAACGGCGCTGTTGGAAACGGACACCCCAGCAGACCGGATGGGCCGGCTCTGCGGAACCAACCGATGACCTGTCATGGGGCAGGATTGCAGGATGCTTCGGCGCTTGCGCGTTTTCCACGCACCCGGAGCGTCAGGCTTTGAGGGACCGGGACGAGCGCCAGCCGATTTGGAAGCCTCCCGTTGTCTTGCCCGTGATGTGTCATATCAGCGAAAACACTGCCGTCCGCGCCACACTGGCTGCGGCGCGGCATTGCCGCACACGAAGGACAAAACATGTTCGATACCCACACAGTCGAAATTGAATGGGCAGGCCGCCCGCTCAAGCTCGAAACCGGCAAGATCGCCCGTCAGGCTGACGGCGCAGTTCTCGCCACCTACGGCGAAACCGTCGTTCTCGCCACCGTCGTTTCGGCCAAGTCGCCGAAGCCGGGCCAGGATTTCTTCCCGCTGACCGTCAACTACCAGGAAAAGACCTACGCAGCCGGCAAGATCCCCGGCGGCTATTTCAAGCGGGAAGGCCGTCCGTCGGAAAAGGAAACGCTGGTTTCCCGCCTGATCGATCGCCCGATCCGCCCGCTGTTTCCTGATGGCTACAAGAACGACACCCAGGTTGTCGTCACGGTCATGCAGCACGACCTCGAAAACGATCCGGACGTCCTGTCGATGGTAGCAGCATCGGCTGCCCTGACGATCTCCGGCGTTCCTTTCATGGGTCCTGTCGGCGGTGCACGCGTCGGCTACATCAACGGCCAGTACGTTCTGAACCCGCATCTCGATGAAATGCCGGAGTCGATCCTCGACCTCGTCGTTGCCGGTACCCAGGACGCCGTCCTGATGGTCGAATCGGAAGCCAAGGAACTGAACGAAGAAATCATGCTCGGCGCCGTCATGTTCGGCCACAAGGGCTTCCAGCCGGTCATCGACGCGATCATCAAGCTCGCTGAAGTGGCTGCCAAGGAACCGCGCGATTTTACCCCGGAAGATCATTCCGCTCTCGAAGCAGAAATGCTCGGTATCGCCGAAGCCGAACTGCGTGTTGCCTACAAGAACACCCAGAAGGCTGAACGCTACGCTGCCGTCGACGCCGTCAAGGCCAAGGTCAAGGCCCACTTCTTCCCGGAAGGCGCTGAGCCGAAGTACACCAACGAAGTCATCGGCGCAGTCTTCAAGCACCTGCAGGCCAAGATCGTTCGCTGGAACATCCTCGACACCAAGAGCCGCATCGACGGCCGCGATCTGGATACGGTTCGCAAGATCGTCTCCGAAGTTGGCATCCTGCCGCGCACCCATGGCTCGGCGCTGTTCACCCGCGGCGAAACGCAGGCGATCGTTGTTGCCACGCTCGGCACCGGCGAAGACGAACAGTACGTCGATAGCCTGACCGGCATGTACAAGGAAAAGTTCCTGCTGCACTACAACTTCCCGCCCTACTCGGTCGGCGAAACAGGCCGCATGGGCTCCCCGGGCCGCCGCGAAATCGGCCACGGCAAGCTCGCATGGCGCGCGATCCGTCCGATGCTGCCGGCTGCGGACCAGTTCCCCTACACGCTGCGCGTCGTTTCCGAAATCACCGAGTCGAACGGCTCGTCGTCGATGGCAACCGTCTGCGGCACCTCGCTCGCACTGATGGATGCCGGTGTTCCCTTGGCCAAGCCGGTTGCCGGTATTGCCATGGGCCTGATCCTCGAAGGTGAACGCTACGCCGTTCTCTCCGACATCCTCGGCGACGAAGATCACCTCGGCGACATGGACTTCAAGGTTGCCGGCACTGCCGACGGCATCACCTCGCTGCAGATGGACATCAAGATCGCCGGTATCACCGAAGAGATCATGAAGGTCGCGCTCGAGCAGGCACAGGGCGGCCGCAAGCACATCCTCGGCGAGATGGCCAACGCCATCACCGAAGGCCGCAGCCAGCTCGGCGAATTCGCACCGCGCATCGAAGTCATGAACATCCCGGTCGACAAGATCCGTGAAGTCATCGGTTCGGGCGGCAAGGTCATCCGCGAAATCGTCGAGAAGACCGGCGCCAAGATCAACATCGAAGACGACGGCACGATCAAGATCGCTTCGTCCTCCGCCAAGGAAATCGAAGCCGCCCGCAAGTGGATCCACTCGATCGTCGCGGAACCGGAAGTCGGCCAGATCTACGAAGGCACGGTCGTCAAGACCGCCGACTTCGGCGCTTTCGTCAACTTCTTCGGCCCGCGTGATGGCCTCGTGCACATCTCGCAGCTCGCGTCCGACCGGGTTGCCAAGACCTCCGACGTCGTCAAGGAAGGCGACAAGGTCTGGGTCAAGCTGATGGGCTTCGACGAGCGCGGCAAGGTTCGCCTCTCCATGAAGGTTGTCGACCAGGCAACCGGCAAGGAAGTCGCCAAGGGCGAAGGCGAAGCTGCTGAATAAGCGTTCGGCCGTTTAATCGACTACGGGCGCGGAGCGGATCGTTCCGCGCCCTTTCTTATTTTCCTTGAGAGCCGTCCGGACCGGCGATCTCTCGCTCCCTTCGTTACCGTTTGTCTTTTTCGGGAAATCTCTTTCCACCGTCCCTGACAAGCCTGAGGACCTCGACCATGAGCCGCGACACGCTGAAGACCCTTTTCCATCCGTTCGAGACCGGCGTTGTTCCCGCACCCGGCGAAGGCGAGCGCGTGCTGTTCCTCGGAGCCGAGGCAGGCTACCGGCTGCCGGCGGAGTTTTTTGGCTCGATTGCCGCAGTGCAGGCGTCAAAGACGCTCTACAAGGCTCTGGAGGCCGCCAAGGCATCCGTGTCTCCGGTTGTCGAGGGTGAAGACTATGATGCGGCCCTGATCCTGTGCGGCAAGCACAAGGGTGAGAACGAGGACCGGATCGCCGAAGCGCTGAAGCGCGTCAAGGTCGGTGGCCTGATCGTTGTTGCCGGTGGCAAGGACGATGGCATCCAGTCCCTGCGCAAGCGCGTCAACCAGCTCGGCTGGGGTGGCGACAGCCTACCGAAATATCATGGCATCGCTTTCTGGTTCGGCCGTCCGGAAGACGCCAGCGACGTCATTGTCAAATTTTCCAAGAAGCCGGTTCGTGTCGAGGGCCGCTTTGACGCCGCCCCGGGGATGTTTTCGCACGAGCGCATCGATGCCGGCTCCGAGCTTCTGGCTTCGCGTCTTCCCGACGACTTCAAGGGGCACGCCGCCGATTTCGGCGCTGGCTGGGGTTATCTGTCGGTGATGCTGGCCGAAAAGGCTCCGGGCCTGAAGGGCATCGACCTGTTCGAGGCCGATTATCATTCGCTGGAAGCTGCTCGCGCAAACCTGAAGGCCAATTGCCCGAACGTGCCGACGCGCTTCTTCTGGCAGGACCTGACTTCGGAAGAAACCCGCGACAAATACGATCTGATCGTCATGAACCCGCCGTTTCACGAGACGCAATCTGCCGATCCGGCACTGGGTGCTGCGATGATCAAGGCTGCTGCCAAGGCGCTGAAGATCGGCGGGCGGCTGATGCTGGTCGCCAATCGCGGCCTGCCCTATGAGACGGTGATGCCCGAGACCTTCAAGGAATGGGGCGAAACCTGCCGCAATGCGCGGTTCAAGGTGCTCTGGGGCAAGCGCTGAGGCGCTTGCTTTTGCAATTGCTTTATTAACGAAACGGGTACACCTTTATCGCTCGCACTTGCGTGATCTCGCGCAGGCATCGATGGAGTGTGCCAATGGTTTCTAGCTATGGACACCGCCCGCCCGTCACCGAGGGCGTCGCTGAAGTCATCGTCAAGGATATCAAGAGTGGAGAAGGCAAAAGCGGTGCCTCGGAAGTGCCTCTGGCCTTCCAGACCGGCCGCGCGCCCGTCGATGCCACGCTTCTGGGCAACACCCGCAAACAGATGACGATGTTCGGCATCTTTGCTGTCGGGGTTCTTGCCGTTCTGATTGCGGTCTGGTGGGCCGCCTAAGCCTTTAGGCCGCTTCGATTTAGGTCCTTCTTCGGGTGCGGCACGATGATCGTCTGTTTGCCTTTGCGAAGCTTGTGATGCGAGCCGCTGACGGGCACAATCTCAACCCCTCCGGCTTTGAGGCGTTTGAGAATCGCTTTGCTGTCCCGCTCTCTATCGGCACGATCCATCACGGCCGAATGCGCAATATAAATGCGTATTGGGCAGTGATGGAATATCACCGTGATCGCGCCAAAGCGCAGAGAAACTTACCCCTTCAGAGCCCGCTCAAACAGCCGTGACAGACGCTCGGCAAAGGCGCGCGGGTCCTGCGGCTTGTCGCCGTCGAGGACGCGGGCCTGGTCAAGCAGGAGCTGGACAGCATCGGTGCGGAATTCGTCGCTGCCGCCGGCGGCCAGTGCCGAGATGAGGCCGTGGGTTGGATTGATCTCAAGGATGGGCTTGGCGATCATGTCGAGCCTACCGGAACCCTGCAGCAGTTTTTCCAGCTGGCGGTCATAACCCTGTTCCGGCGCCACCAGGCAGACGGCGCTTTCCGTCAGGCGGTCGGATGCGCGCACATCCGATACTGCGTCACCCAGCGCCGTCTTGGCAAAGGCGATGAAATCGGTGACGGCTTCGGACGTTTCCGGCGCTGCCGGCGCTGCCGGCGTCTCGCCGTCGGCTGTCGGGACCTGGGTCAGATCGGCAGACCCTTGGGTGATCGACTTGAACGGCTTGCCTTCGAAATCCGGCGCAGCCGTGACCCAGAAGCTATCGACGGAATCGGTCAGCAGCAGCACCTCGATCCCGCGGGCGCGAAAACCTTCGAGCTGCGGCGAGGCCTTCAGCCGGTCGAGATTGTCGCCCGTCAGGTAGTAGATCGCCGCCTGCGCATCCTTCATGTCCTTGACGTAATCAGCAAGCGACCGCGTCGCCTCGTCGGACGCGGTGGTGCGGAAGCGCGACAGGGCGATCAGCTGTTCCCGGCGCTCGAAATCGTCGTAGATGCCCTCTTTCAGCACGGCACCGAAGGCGTCCCAGAGCTTGGCAAAGGCGTCCTTGTCGCTGTCGGCAAGTTTCTCGATGGCGGTCAGTACGCGGTTGGTCAGGCCCTTGCGGATGGCGGCGAGGATCGGGCTTTCCTGGATCATTTCGCGCGAGACGTTGAGCGGCAGGTCGGACGTATCGACTAGGCCGCGCACGAAGCGCAGATAGCGCGGCAGAAGCTCGGCGTCGTCGGTGATGAAGACGCGCTTGACGTAGAGCTTCATGCGGCCCTTGGCTGAAGGATCGAACATGTCCATCGGCTTGGATTCCGGCACGAAGGCAAGGCCGGTATACTCGTGGCGGCCTTCGGCGCGGAAATGCACGGTCAGAGCCGGCTCATCGTACTGGCCGGAGACGCCGCGATAGAAATCGGCATATTCTTCCTTGGTGATCTCGCTGCGGGATTTCGTCCAGAGTGCCGTGCCGTCGCCGATGCGCTCGGCGTCCGCGCCGGGCTTCTCGATCAGGTCGATCGGAACCGGCACATGACCGGACTGATCCTTGACGATCTTCTCGACGCTCCATTTGGACGTATAGCTCTTGGCATCGTCCATCAGGTGCATGGTGATGCGAGTGCCGCGTGCCGGTGCGTCTGCCAGATCGGCTTCCGACACGGTGTAGCTGCCCTTGCCGTCGGACGACCAGACAAAGGCGTGGGCGCTGCCGGCGTGGCGGGAGACGACATCGACCTTGTCGGCGACCATGAAGGCGGAATAGAAGCCGACGCCGAACTGGCCGATCAGCTGGGCGCCTTCGCCGGCCTTGGCCGCCTCGACGCGCTCCATGAAGGCGCGGGTGCCGGAACGGGCGATGGTACCGAGCGCCTCGATCATGTCGTCACGGCTCATGCCGATGCCGTTGTCTTCGACGATGAGCCTATTGTCATCGGCGTCGAGCGTCAGGGTAATGCGCGGTGTCGGATCGTCAGTGAGCAGTTCCGGCGCGCTGATGGCCTCGTAGCGCAGTTTCTCGCAGGCATCGGCAGCGTTGGAGATCAACTCCCGCAGGAACACGTCCTTGTCGGAATAGACCGAATGCACCATGAGATGCAGCAGGCGTGCGACATCGGCTTCGAAGACGTGATTTTCGACGGGTTTTTCAGCGGCATTGCTCATGCGTGTCTGTCCTCAACGTGTATCTGGATGGTTTGCGCGCTCTGAACTGGCAAGTGCAGATGCAAAATTCAAGAGGCACGGAAAGGGTGGCGGCCCGGATGTTACTCCGCGTCCGCCTTGGCCAACGTATCGAGAGCCGGCATCGACGTGATGTTGTAGCCGGAGTCCACATAGTGGATCTCGCCGGTGACGCCACTCGAGAGGTCGGAGAGAAGGTAGAGCGCCGAATTGCCGACATCCTCGATGGTGACGGTGCGGCGCAGCGGCGCGTTCTTCTGCTGCCAGGAGAGCATGGCGCGGGCATCGGAAATGCCGGCACCGGCCAATGTGCGGATCGGGCCGGCGGAGATGGCGTTGACGCGGATGCCACGCGGACCGTAGTCACCAGCAAGATAGCGCACGGATGCTTCCAGCGCGGCTTTCGCGACGCCCATGACGTTGTAGTTCGGCATGATGCGGGTGGAACCGCCATAGGTCAGCGTCAGCATCGCACCGCCATCGGTCATCAACCCTGCGGCGCGCTTGGCAATTTCCGTGAAGGAGAAGCAGGAGATCACCATGGTGCGCGAAAAGTTCTCGCGCGAGGTGTCGGCGTAGAGGCCCTTCAACTCGTTCTTGTCGGAAAAGCCGATGGCGTGCACGATGAAATCGAGCCTGCCCCACGTCTCCTTGATCGCGTCGATGGTCGCATCCACCGAGGCAATGTCCTCGACATCGCAGGGGACGACGAAGTCGGAGCCGAGTTCGGCGGCGAGCGGCTTGACGCGCTTGCCGAGCGCTTCGCCCTGGTAGGTGAACGCGAGCTCGGCGCCCTGGCCAGCCAGCTTCTGCGCGATGCCCCATGCGATGGAGTGGCTGTTGGCGACCCCCATGATGAGGCCGCGCTTTCCGTTCATGATACCGGTCATGGATTTATCCGTTATGGCGCTGGAAAACGAGCGTGGCATTGGTGCCGCCGAAGCCGAAGGAGTTCGACAGAACGGTATCGATCTTGGCATTGTCGATGCGCTTGCGCACGATCGGCACGCCGTCGAATTCCGGGTCGAGTTCGGTAATGTGGGCGCTTTCGCCGATGAAGCCGGCCTGCATCATCAGCAGGCCATAGATCGATTCCTGCACGCCGGCAGCGCCGAGCGAATGGCCGGTCAGCGACTTGGTCGACTGGATGTGCGGGATCTTGTCGCCGAAGACTTCGCGGATGGCGCCGATTTCCTTGCTGTCGCCAACCGGTGTCGAGGTGCCGTGCGTGTTGACGTAGTCGACTTCGCCCTTCACCGTTGCCAGTGCCTGGCGCATGCAGCGGATGGCACCTTCGCCAGACGGCGCAACCATGTCATAGCCGTCGGATGTCGCACCATAACCGGTGATTTCGGCATAGATCTTGGCGCCGCGGGCCTTGGCGTGTTCGAGTTCTTCCAGAACCAGGACGCCCGCACCACCGGCGATGACGAAGCCGTCACGGGAAACGTCATAGGCGCGCGAGGCGGTCGAAGGCGTGTCATTGTACTTGGAGGACATGGCGCCCATGGCGTCGAACAGGTTCGACATGGTCCAGTCGAGGTCTTCGTGACCGCCGGCGAACATCACGTCCTGCTTGCCCCACTGGATCATTTCCATGGCATTGCCGATGCAGTGTGCCGAGGTCGAGCAGGCCGACGAGATCGAGTAGTTGACGCCGTGGATCTTGAACCAGGTGGCGAGCGTCGCCGATGCAGTCGAGGACATCGCCTTCGGCACGGCGAACGGGCCGATGCGCTTGGGGCTGTTGTTCTTCAGGGTGATTTCAGCCGCTTCGATCAGCGTGCGGGTGGACGGACCGCCCGAACCCATGATGATGCCGGTGCGCTCGTTGCCGCCAACATCCTTGTCTTCAAGGCCGCTGTCGGCAATCGCCTGCTTCATTGCAACGTGGTTCCACATGCCGCCCTGCGACAGGAAGCGTGCGGCGCGGCGATCGACAAGATCGGTCGTGTCGAGATTGGGCGCACCCCAGACCTGGCACCGGAAGCCGTGCTCGGCAAAATCGTTCGAAAACGAAATGCCGGATTTTGCTTCACGCAGCGACGTGGTGACTTCCTGTGCATCGTTTCCGATCGAGGAAACAATGCCCAGACCCGTGACAACAACCCGTCTCATGTGGATGACCTCTTCTTTAATCGAGCTGAGTGCGGCTATGCCGCAGTTCAGGCAGCTTTTTCTTTCGACAGGCCGACGCGAAGGTCGGTTGCCTGATAGATGGTTTCGCCATCAGCCTTCAGCCAGCCATCGGCCGTACCGAGTACGAGGCGGCCACGCATGACGCGCTTGAAGTCGATGCCATATTCGAGAAGCTTGGTTTCCGGGCGGATCATGCCCTTGAATTTCACTTCGCCGGTAGAGAGCGCCATGCCGCGGCCCGGTTCGCCGAGCCAACCGAGGAAGAATCCCGTCAGCTGCCACATGCCATCAAGGCCAAGGCAGCCAGGCATGATCGGATTGCCCTGGAAGTGGCAAGGGAAATACCAGTCATCGGGACGCACGTCGTATTCGGCGCGGATGTATCCCTTGTCGAAGGCGCCGCCGGTTTCGGAAATATCGGTGATGCGGTGAACCATCAGCATCGGAGGCAGGGGCAGTTGGGCGTTGCCCGGGCCAAACAGTTCGCCGCGACCGCATTTCAGGATCTCTTCATAATCGAAGCTGGATTGTCTGGTCGTCATGAACTGTGGTTTCCCCGCTAGATCCGTTTTTGGTTGACTTGGTTTAGAGCAAGATGGGTACGAATTGAAGCTCCGGCATGAGCCAAGCGCGTCGTTTCGCATATTCCTGTCTGGCCAAGCACAAGGCCTATTTCCGCCGTCGCATACATGATGGCTGCTGCAACAGCCAGAGATAATTGCCTTTTGCCCCAAGAATCAGGCGGTTTTTACCGTCTTGATGCCTTCAGCGAGCTTGCTCACTATTGAAAGCAATCTCGGCAAAAGTTATATCGGCTCTGTAAGTGTATTCTGCAATAGCTTGGAAATCTGGATCCGTCCGTATGACGACTGCCATCGAGATCTGTTCGGAAGAACGTCTGCGCCGCTCCGGCCTCAGGCCGACGCGTCAGCGCATGGCGCTTGCGGATCTGATCTTTGCCAAGGGCGATCGCCACCTGACTGTCGAGGAATTGCACGAAGAAGCGGTGACTGCCGGTGTTCCGGTGTCGCTGGCGACGGTTTACAACACGCTGCACCAGTTCACCGAAGCCGGCATGATCCGTGTTCTGGCGGTGGAAAGCGCCAAGACCTATTTCGACACCAATGTCTCCGACCATCACCATTTCTTCGTCGAGGGTCACAACGAGGTACTCGATATTCCGGTCAGCAGCCTGACGATCGGCAATCTGCCTGAACCGCCCGAAGGCATGGAAATTGCCCATGTCGACGTGATCATCCGCCTGCGCCGCAAACGCGGCTGATTCTCTTTTCCACATCATGTCGACGATGACGTTACATAACGTCGTCAACGACGTTACATAACGTCGTCGGGATCACGGCCGGGCCTCGGGTCTCCGGTCGGCAGTGTCCAGCCATATCGCAATGCACCACCGCGCACCACAAAGGCGGTGAGTACGCCAAGCGTCGAGGCAATCAGCAGCGAGGCTCCGAACCATGTGGCGCCTGTAAAGACACCTGCGCCGGCAAGCGCAGCCGTGACATAGATTTCCGGACGCAGCAGGACCGATTGCTCGCCCGCAAGCAGATCGCGCAGGATGCCGCCGAATGTCGCGGTCAGCATGCCGGTGACAAGAGCAACGATGGGCGAGCCGGTCGCTGCAAGCCCCTTGGCGGCACCCATGACGCTATAGGCCGAGAGCCCGATGGCATCGAGCCAGACGAGAAACTTGTAGCGCGATTCCATCATATGGGCAGAGAAGAATACCAGTAGGCCCATGCAGCCGCAGACGAGCAGGTAAATCGGATTGGTGACCCAGAAAACCGGCGTCGCACCAAGGATGACATCGCGCAACGTGCCGCCGCCGATGCCGGTAACCGATGCCAGGAAGATATAGCCGATAATATCCAGCTGTTTGCGCGAAGCGGATAGTGCGCCTGTCGCAGCAAACACTGCCACCCCGGCATAATCGAGAATTTCCAGGATCGGCATTTTTCCCCTCTGCAGAAAATCGAGCCCGCCAGAAATGCGAGAAGGACCACAATGAGGTGGTCGCGTCAACGGCGGGTCTTAAAGCGTATGTTGGCTACTGCGGAAACAGAACGTGCGTGCGGCCGCTGATGAAATAGGCGAGCAGGCCCGTCCATTCGCGCATTGCCGTTGTCGTCAACTGCGCGTTCAAGGAGGGCTGGCTGAAATCGGGGCGAAGGGTCGCATCGCCGCTGGTGCGATAGTCCACCGGCCATGGCGTAACGTCGATCCCAAGTTTGCGAAACAGGCCAACGGAGCGCGGCATGTGGAAAGCGGAGGTAATGAGGGCGCAGTTCGACAACCCGTTTTCTTCCAGCAACTGTTTCGTATTGGCTGCATTCTCGAAGGTGGTGCGCGACTGGTCTTCGCGGAGCAGCCGCTCGGGGGCGATGCCGAAGGTCGAGAAGAAGGTTTCGGATGTCTGCGCATCACCATCATATCGCCCGCTGAACGAGCCGTCGCCGCCCGAGACCAGAATCCGCGCGGCTGGATACGATTGCGCCAGTTTCAGGCCCTCGACGAAGCGGTCCGCCGCCTGGTTGAGCTCGATACCGCCCCGCTTGGCAATCACCTCGTTCTCGAACGCGCCACCAAGAATGATGATGCAGGAGAGATCAGCCGGCAGGCTTGCGGGCCTTGCGATGCGGTTTTCCAGCACCTGAAGCGCAACGGCGCCGGTGCTGGTGAACAGGGTGAGGAAAAGCAAGGTGGCGGCAAGCCCGGACAGGAACCGGTACAGCCGCCGAAAGCCGGCGGCAGCGAGAAGGAAACTCAACACCAGGAGAATGAAGACCAGCGATAGAGGCTGGGCAAGCAGCCAGAACAGTTTTGATGCGAGAAACATGAGGCCTGCTACCGTCTCTTTCAGGGGTGGGATCGGGGAGCGAACCTAACAGGCCAAGGCGGTATTGGCGAATGCAGGCACATGCAGACAGCAAACGGCCCGTGACGGTTTACCCGCCACGGGCCGTTTGCTCATCCGGATGGCCCGGGGCTTTCAGGCCCGGCCGAGCGTCGTTGGCACTTGTGCGGCAACCGTCTTGTTGCGCCTCAGATAGATCAGTCCGGCGGCGAGCAGGACGCCGGCGGCGATGATGGCGATGGCCAGCACCGGCCGGTAGGCGATCCAGGCGATGGCGATGACCAGCGGCCCTAGGATGAGCGTCAGGATGATCGCGATGACGGAGGTGCCGAAGCCGACGATCGAGCCGACGAACGGAATGACATCGGCGATGATACCAAGGATCGACAGCGCCAGGGCAAAGCCGATGAACATGCCGAGCAATCCGCCGCCGCGAATAAGCCAGGTAATCAGGGTATTCTCGCTCTGGGCAGCGTCGAACATCTGCGGTGCATCGACCTTTCCGGCGGCGCTCAGGAACAGCTCGCGGCCGTTTGTGGCTTTGTAGCCTGTGACGTTTGCACCCTTCTGCGCACCAACGAAGCTGGCTTCGGCGATGTCTTCGCGGCTGAAACTGATGCGCAGGTCGCCGATAGCCGGGTTCTGCCGGTTCTGTGACACGTAGATTGTGGTGCCATTGGCGTTGACCGGCTTGTCGGAACCGATCGCAGCGGTGACCTGGCTGATGACATCGGGCGAGAGCTTGACCGGGCTTTCCGTGCCGAGATTGGCAACGGCCTTGCCATCGACGGTAAACGCTCCGAGCGTTGCCGTCGCCACGGTGAAGCGGTCACCCTCGATCGGCATCTCGGGGTTCTGGTGCTGGTCGCTCTGCTTGAAATCGGAGGAATCGACCGGGCGCGGACGCCATTCCTTCTTGTAGCTGTAGGTGGTGACGGTTTCTTCGCCGCCGCCGAGTGTCTTCTGGGTCTCGCTCTTGCTGTCTTCGATCCACTGGTACATCTCGACCTGGCGGTTGAGGCCCGCTGCACCCTCTGCCGAAACGCCCAGCATCGGATCCTCGGGCGTGCCGTCCGGTTTGACCGGGCCGGACACATGAACGAGCTTGCCTTCATTGGCCGGGTCTACGCTTCCGTTGTCGATCGAAACGACGATGCCGGAACCTTCCACCAGCGCGCGATAAGTCTGGACGGAGCGGCCTTCGTTCCAGGACAAAAGCCAGATCATTCCGATCACCAGGACCGGGCCGATCACCAGCCCGGCAAGGCCGCTTTTCAGTTTTGAAAACCACGATTTTGTAGTTGTTTCCGTAAAGCTCATGCCCCTCGTCCCTCTGCTGGTGCCCATCCGACTAACGGTTGGTTCGGCACGCTTATTCGTCGAAACACCTGCTATCAGAAAATCAGTAAAATTAAATATGCCGACCCTGCCCTTCGGTGAACACTCTTTGGGGCATTCGCGAAAATTTAGCGGCACTCATTCCCTGCAAGCAGAGTTGTTTTTCCATTTCGCACCTTGTCCGTAATCCGGCGGCTTGTATCTTGCGGCCGTGAAATTGGTTCGGGGAGGGACGGCATGACATCGGCCAACGAGGTGTTTGCAACGGGAACATTCGCCGGGCGCGTCTGGCGGCCCGATGTTGCGGGTCCGGCGCTGGTGGTTCTGCGCGGCGGCGATCTCATCGACATCACGTCGAAAGAAGTGCCGACGATGCGTGACCTTCTGGAGCTCGACGATCCCGTCGGGTTTCTGTCGGCTCGTCAGGGCGAGCGGCTGTCCAGCCTTGAGGCTGTCATGGCCGCCTCGGTGGAGGCCGCCGGCGATCTCTCGCGCATCCATCTGCTTGCCCCATGCGACCTGCAGGCGGTCAAGGCCTGCGGCGTTACCTTTGCCCGGTCGATGATCGAGCGGGTCATCGAGGAAAAGGCGGCCGGCAATCCGGCGCTGGCCGAAACGATGCGCGAACGCGTTACCGCGATTATCGGTGACAGCCTGCGCGACCTGAAGGCGGGCTCGCCGGAAGCGGCCAAGGTGAAAGCAGCGCTGATCGAGGTCGGCGTCTGGTCGCAATATCTGGAAGTCGGCATCGGCCCGGATGCGGAGGTGTTTTCCAAGGCGCAGGTTTTGGCCTCGGTCGGCTGGGGCGCGTCGGTCGGGCTGCATCCGATCTCGAAATGGAACAATCCCGAGCCGGAGATCGTGCTCGCCGTCGATAGCCAGGGCCGTGTCAAGGGGGCGACGCTCGGCAACGACGTCAACCTGCGCGATGTCGAGGGGCGCTCAGCGCTGCTGCTCGGCAAGGCCAAGGACAACAACGCCTCGTCCGCCATCGGTCCATTCATCCGTCTGTTCGACGATACCTACTCGATCGACGACGTGCGCCGGGCTGACCTGTCGCTGACCATCAACGGTCCCGACGGGTTTGTCCTGAAGGGCGCAAGCACGATGCGGGAAATCAGCCGCGATCCGCTCGATCTGGTTTCCCAGACCATCGGCCGCCATCATCAATATCCCGATGGCCTTGTGCTGTTCATGGGCACGCTGTTTGCGCCCGTCGAAGACCGCGATGCGCCGGGGCAGGGGTTCACCCACAAGATCGGCGATGTCGTGACGATCGCGAATGCCGAGTTGGGATCGCTGACCAACACGGTGCGGCTCTCGACCGAATGCCCGCCCTGGACGTTCGGTCCTTCGGCCTTGATGCGCAATCTGGCTGCGCGTGGATTGCTCTGATCTGCCTGATTGATGAGTGCGCTCAGCGGCTCTGGATGATTTCCGGTGGCTCGTGGCGGGAAAGGCGCACGGCCGACAAGATGCCGCTCATATAGATACCGGTATCGACATTGATACGCCCCGCACCGATCTCGACCTGCGCCACCGGTGTGTGGCCGTGCACCGTGACGAGGCCGTTGGCAGCGGCGTTGGTGTCTGAAGCGGCTGGGCGCAGCCACAGGAGGTCAGCGTCCTTCTGGTCGGCCATTGCCACGCCCTTTTTCAAACCCGCATGGACGAAACAATAACCGGGGACCTGCAGCATCGACGGCAGGGATTCGAGAAAGGCGACATGGGCGACGGGAACAAGAGACCGCAACAGCTTTTTCTGTTCCTCGCGGTTGGCCGGAAGCGTGTTCAGCCCGTATGAAGCGAGTGTCTCCATGCCCCCCAATCTCAGCCATTGGTGATCGGCTGAGGGATTGCCGAGAAAATCGAGCATGACCGCCTCATGATTTCCGGTCAGGCAGATGCGGCGAATACCAACAAGTGGCCGGGTGGTCAGCCGGTTGAGCACCGCGGACGATTTCGGTCCGCGATCGACGTAATCACCGAGCATGACCAGCCATTTGGTACCGGCGCGCTTGGCGCCATCAGCAACGATCAGGTCTTCCAGCCGGCCCAGCGTGTCATCGTAACCGTGCACATCGCCGACCGCATAGATATGGTCGGGAGCCTTGTCGAAGAGCAGCTTCCGTCGTTGTTCCGGCAATGGCGCTTGAGCGCCGCCGCGCATTAAGTCAAGGATGCTGCGGATCATCTGGTGCCCCTGTCGCCACCATGTCGGCGCGATACCATTCGACGAAGCGGCGCACGCCCTCTTCCACTGAAATGGACGGCGTGAAGCCGGTAAGGCGGTGGAG
>UCKS01000065.1 GCA_900473045.1 Hyphomicrobiales bacterium | reverse complement strand
GGCAGGGGGCTGGGGTGGCGGCAGCCCTTTCGGTCAAGAGCGGGAGGGCTTTCGGACAAATCGATCTATCCACCGTCCAAATCGAGCTTGAACGACAGGGCGTGCGGATCAGGTAGAGTGAATGGGATTGCGGGAGCATACAAAGATCTCCCTCTTCTCCCCAGCGGGGAGAAGTGCCAAATGCAATGAGGGGGCGGTGCGGCAGGTTTAGAACCTGTGGTTTCCCCTCATCCGGCCCTTCGGGCCACCTTCTCCCGCTGGGGAGAAGAGGAGATCGTGCCCAATCACGCCGCCTTGGCGACGTGATATTCCTTGATGGCGATCATCTTGATAGCCGGATACCGTTCTGCCTCGTAGCGCAGCGAGAAAGCATCCTGCGCCAAAAACACCGGATCGCCGTCGAGATCGCGGGCGATATCGCCGCGCCGCGCGGTGATGAACTTGTCAAGATCCGCCGGCAGGTCGGCCGAAATCCAGCGGCAGACGGAGAAGCGGGCGATGTCGAACGACACCGGCAGGCCATATTCCGACTGCAGCCGTTCCTTCAGAACGTCAAGCTGCAGCGCACCGACGACACCGACGATGGCAGGTGAGCCGTCTTCGGGTGAAAACAGCTGCACGACGCCCTCTTCGGCCATCTGCTGCAGCGCTTCCTTCAGCTTCTTCGCTTTCATCGCATCTTCCAGGCGCACGCGGCGCAGGATTTCCGGCGAGAAGTTCGGAACGCCCTGAAACACCAGTTGCTCGCCTTCGGTCAGCGTGTCGCCGATACGCAGGGTACCGTGGTTGGGGATGCCCACCACATCACCGGCATAGGCCGTGTCAGCCAGCTGCCGTTGCGAGGCAAAGAAGAACTGCGGCGCGGTGAGGCCGAGCTGCTTGCCCGTGCGCGCCAGCCGCGCCTTCATGCCGCGCTCCAGCTTGCCGGAGCAGACGCGGGCAAAAGCGATGCGGTCGCGATGGTTCGGGTCCATGTTGGCCTGGATCTTGAAGACGAAGGCCGTCATTTTCTCGTCGGTCGCGTGCACGGTGCGGATGTCGGCCACCTGGTCGCGCGGCGGCGGGGCGATCTCGCCGAGCGCGTTGATCAGGTCGCGCACGCCGAAATTCCTGAGTGCCGAACCGAAGAACACCGGTGTCAAATGCCCTTCGAGGAAGGCCTTCTTGTCGAAGGGCTTGCAGGCTTCGATGGCCAGCGACGTCTCGTCGATGAAGGCCTCGCGCTCGTTTTCCGGCAGGCGGTGGGCGACCATTTCAGGGCCGTTGACTTTGGTGGGGATTTCCTGCGTATCGGCGGCGCGAACGGTATTGTCGGCCAGGTGATAGGAGCCGCAGAAGGTTTTCGAACGGCCGATCGGCCAGGTCACCGGCGCGCAGTCGAGCGCCAGCTTCTCTTCGATTTCATCGAGCACTTCGAAGGGGTCGCGGCTTTCGCGGTCCATCTTGTTGATGAAGGTGATGATCGGGATGTCGCGCATGCGGCAGACTTCGAACAGTTTCAGTGTCCGCGGCTCGATACCCTTGGCAGCGTCGATGACCATCACGGCCGCATCGACGGCGGTCAGCGTGCGATACGTGTCGTCGGCGAAGTCTTCGTGACCGGGCGTATCGAGAATATTGAAGACGTTGCCGTGATATTCGAAGGTCATCACCGAGGTGACGACGGAAATGCCGCGTTCGCGCTCGATCTTCATCCAGTCGGAGCGCGTCTGGATACGGTCCTTCTTCGCCTTGACTTCACCGGCAAGCTGGATGGCGCCGCCGAACAGCAGAAGCTTTTCGGTGAGCGTCGTTTTACCGGCGTCCGGGTGGGCAATAATAGCAAAGGTGCGACGGCGGGAAACCGCCTCGGCGATACTTTCGGCCATGATGTGAATCCTGTGAGTTGCCGCGTATGTAGCGATTCCGTGGATAACTTGCAATTCGCATTGGCCGTAGCCGGGCCGGAATTGCTAGGGAGAAGAATGTCTATTCAATCCTCGACCCGCCCGACCCTCAACCTCGTCCGCCTGACGAATGGCAAAGGCATCGATCTACCGTCCTATGAGACGGCCGGTGCCGCCGGCATGGACCTGCGCGCTGCCGTCGAGGCGGACCGGCCATTGTTTCTCGGTCCGGGCAAGCGGGTGCTGGTGCCGACCGGCTTCATCTTCGAAGTTCCGGCAGGCTATGAAGCGCAGATCCGCCCGCGCTCGGGCCTGGCCTTCAAGCACGGCATCACCTGCCTCAATACGCCCGGCACGATCGACAGCGATTATCGCGGCGAGGTCAAGGTTCTGCTGATCAATCTCGGCGACGAGGATTTCCTCATCGAACGCGGCATGCGCATCGCCCAGATGGTTATCGCTCCGGTGACGCAGGTTGCCGTCCTCGAAACGACGGACGCCAGCGAAACCGCCCGTGGTGCCGGCGGCTTCGGCTCGACCGGCGTTTAAGTGGCGGCCGCTGCCGACGACCACGGCCTTACCTTCCGTCAGGATTATTTCGGCGATCCGGCAGCCTGGGCAGCACTTGTGTCCTTGCTTGAAAATACGTTCGGCATCGATGTCAGCATTCAGGACCGCTTCGGCGGCCCGGATCCGACCAGCATGCCGTTTGGCTATTTCGACGCAAACGGTGTTTGCGCCGCCAATTTCAGCACCTTCTCCATGCCGATGATGATCGATGGCCGGCTGGTCAAGGCGGCCGGTTTCCAGTCGGGCGCCGTGCGGCCGCAATGGCGGGGCCGAGGACTTTATCGCGACCTGATGAACCGCGCGTTCGGCTGGTGCGACGATCAGGGATTTGAACTCGGTCTTCTCCTGACGGACAAGCCGGCGATGTATGAGCCCTATGGCTTTACGATTCTGCCGCAGCAGAAGTTCGTTGGCGCGCCGCCTTTGGAAATGAGACTTGCGGGCACGGTGCGCGAACTCTCGCTCGACAATACCGGTGACATCGCCCTGGTCCGGCGGGTGTTGCGCGAAAGAACACCCGTTTCCTCCGTTTTCGCCGTCATGGCACAGGCGGAAATGTTCCTGCTCAACGGCTTCTTTGATCCAGATGTCAGGCTCACCTATCTTGATCAGTTCGAGGCCGTCGTCGCTTGGAAAGAGGATGAAACGTCGTTTCAGCTTCTCGATATTGCCGGAAAAACGATCCCGCCGCTCGCCGCCATTCTCCAAGCGCTTGATCAACGCCCCGGCCGCGTGGAGGTTTGCTTCCCGCCGGACCGGCTGGATTGGCAGGGCAAGCCGGAGACTTTTGAGTCGGATATCAGCCTGATGGTTCGAGGCAGCCCTGCCGGCCTGTCCGGACCCGTCATGCTGTCGCCGATGGCCGAGTTCTAACGCCTATTTGCCGGCGCCGAGCGGCGGCAACCTGCGCTTGACCGGTGACGATTTGACGATCGACGTGTTGGTCTGCGAGCGTTCGGCGATCCGGTCGAGGATCGTATCGAGCTGCTCCATGTCGCGCACCAGCAGCTTGGCGATGAAGCAGTCGTCGCCCGTCACCTTGTCGCATTCGACGAATTCCGGCGTCTCCTGGATCATCTTCTCGACAATATGCAGCATGCCCGGCATCGGGCGAACCCTCACGACCGCCTGCAGCGCATACCCGAGCGCCACCGGATTGATCGACACCGTAAAGCCGGTGATGACGCCGCGATCCTCCAGCCGCCGCAGCCGGTCGGCCGTGCTGGGCGAGGAAAGCCCGGCCTCCTGCGCCAGCTCTTTCAGCGAGATACGGGCGTTGAGGGAGAGGATGTCGAGCAGGCGCCGGTCGAGATCGTCAAGCATTGGAAGCTCCATGAGGCGAAATCATCTTTATGCCTTTCATGATAAGGCGTAATACGCAAAATGCCTTCCAAAATCCATATATTCAACGGCCGTCACATCATATTCTTATGCATCGTTCAAAGGAGTGGATGTAATGGAAAAGGATATCCGGACCGGCAGTTTTGAAATGACGGCTGCCATGCTGATTTCGGGCACGATCGGCTGGTTCGTGCTGATGTCCGGCCAGCCGGTGATCGATGTGGTGTTCTGGCGCTGCCTGTTCGGCGCGCTGACGCTGCTGGCGATCTGCGCCATGCTCGGCCATTTCCGTTCCGGCATCCTGACACGGCGGCTGTTCGCACTCGCCGTTCTCGGCGGCGTCGCCATCGTCGTCAACTGGCTGCTTTTGTTCGGCGCCTATGCGCGTTCGTCGATCTCGATCGCTACCATGGTCTACAACACCCAACCCTTCATGCTGCTGGCCATCGGTGGCCTGGTTTTCCGGGAAAAGATCACGGCCACGAAGCTCGGTTGGCTCGCCGTCGCTTTTGCCGGCATGGTCGCGATCGTTCAGGCAAAGCCGGCGGGTGGTTACGCGGGCAGCGATTACCTGATGGGCATTGCCATGGCTCTGGCTGCGGCGTTCTTTTACGCGCTGGCGGCTCTCGTCGCCAAGCGGCTGAAAGGAACCCCACCGCATCTGATCGCGCTTATCCAGGTGGTGACCGGCCTCATCATGCTCGCACCCTTCGCTGGCGCTTCCGGCCTGCCGGCAGAGGCCTATCAATGGGCGCTGCTGGTGACGATGGGGGCTGTTCATACCGGGCTGATGTATGTGCTTCTCTATGGTGCGATCCAGAAGCTGCCCACCCATCTCACCGGCGCACTGTCCTTCATCTATCCCGTCGCAGCCCTCGCTGTTGATCGCCTTGCCTTCGGGCATCAGTTGCAGCCGACGCAGCTTCTCGGCTCTGCAGCGATCCTGATTGCCGCTGCCGGCATGACATTCGGCTGGACATGGCCCCGCCGGATGCGGCATCAGGCAGGCTGAGTTCATCCATGGAGCCCCACATGATCACCTGCTACCTGCGCTATACGATCGATCCCTACAAGCTCGCCGAATTCGAGGAATATGCCAAGCTGTGGATTCCGCTGGTCAATCGTCTCGGCGGCACACATCACGGTTATTTCATGCCACATGAAGGGACGAACAACATCGCGCTCGCCCTCTTCAGCTTTCCAAGCCTTTCGGCCTATGAAGACTACCGGGAGAAAATGGCTGTGGATGCCGAATGCCTCGCAGCCTTCGCGTTGGCCGAAAAGACCCGCTGCATCGTCAGCTACGAGCGCAGCTTCATGCGGCCGGTCTTTGAATAATCTCAGAACGTGATTTCATCCGACCGCAGCAACTCGATCGCGTGCGCCCCGGCATTGAAGCCGCCGAGCACGCGATTGTGGTGGGCGATGATCTGCGCAAAGGTCAGCGCGCCCATATCGCCGGTGGTGTGGCCGTCGGACAAAAGGGTAACGTCGTAGCCTAACGTGACAGCGCGGCGCGCCGTGGTATCGACGCAGAACTGCGTCTGACAGCCACCGATCACCAGGTGGGTGACCGACAGTTTCACAAGCTCTTCCTCAAGGCCGGTGTGGAAAAAGCTGTCGCAGCTTGTCTTGTGGATAATCGTTTCTCCGAGCACCGGCGCGATCTCGCGGCGCAAGCCCCAGCCCTGGGAAGACCGGGCCAGCGGGTCGCCGGGGCCGCCATCGTGCTGCACGAGGATGACTGGAATATGCGCGGCGCGGGCACGGGCCTGGATCGATTGCAGACGACCGACGGTTTCGGCATAGGCCGCATCGATAGCCGGCTGGCGCTCGGGCGTGCCTTCGCCGTCGAGAACGGCGTTCTGAACGTCGATGATGAGAAGTGCTGTTGTCATGGGTATGCTCTGTTCTTGTTGTCTAAAAAGGATGGACCTCAACGGCGGCTGTCCATGGCCATGCGCACAGCAAGTGCGCCGAGCACGCCGCCCATCAGCCAGCGTTGCATGGAAAGCCAGGCCGGACGGCCCGCAAGGAAAGTGGCAATGGAGCCCGCCGTCAGCACGAAGAGCGAATTGACGGTCACGCTGGTGACAATCTGGATCGTTCCGAAGGCGACCGACTGCAGGAAGATATGGCCGAGCGCCGGATCGATGAACTGCGGCAGCAGCGAAAGATAGAGAACGGCGACCTTCGGATTGAGCAGACTGGTCGCAAAGCCCATCAGAAACAGGCGCTTGGGTGAATCCTTTGGCAAATCGCGAACTTCGAAGGCCGATCGCCCGCCGGGACGCACTGCCTGCCAGGCGAGGTAGAGCAGGTAGAGCGCGCCGCCGATCCGCAGGGCATCATAGGCGTAAGGCACGGCAAACAGCAGCGCGGTGATGCCGAAAGCGGCCGACAGCATGTAGACGAGAAAGCCGAGCGCGACGCCGATCAGCGAGATCAGCCCCGCTGCCGGCCCCTGACAGAGCGAGCGGGAAATCAGGTAGATCATGTTCGGGCCGGGCGTCAGTACCATGCCAAGTGCCACAAGGGCAAAGGCTGCAAGACTTGCTGCTTCAGGCATGAACAGTATCTCCATTGAAGAGCGTATGGGGCCGGAATCCCGGTCTGTGATTTGCATTGCATTAGCGGCAACGGATGTTTCGATCAATGCCGCGCAAATTGCCAGCGTCCAGAAAACCGGCTAGATATCCCCTTCTAAGGTCACGGAGCCGATGATGAGCCTCACCACACTTTTTGCCTACTGCACCGCGCTTTTCATCGCTGCCGCCATCCCCGGTCCAGGCATGACCGCGATCGTGGCGCGGGCGCTTGGCTCGGGCTTTCGCGAGACCTTCTTCATGGGGCTTGGTCTTGCACTCGGCGATCTCGTCTATCTGACGGCGGTAATCCTCGGGCTTGCGCTTGTGGCGCAGACTTTCACCACGACCTTCATGATCATCAAGATCCTGGGCGCTCTCTATCTCGTTTACATCGCCTACAAGCTCTGGACTGCCGGTCTTTTGCCGCAGGATATCCAGGCCAAGAAAAGCACCAGCATGGGTTTGTCCTTCCTGTCCGGCCTGCTGGTGACGTTTGGCAATCCGAAGACCATGCTGTTTTACGTGGCTCTGGTCCCGACATTGATCGACGTGCACACGATCGGCCTCAATGAATATGCTGTTCTTGTGGTTGCGACCTTCACGGTGCTGATGGCGGTTCTTATCCCATACATCCTTTTGGCTTCGCGGGCACGGCTGCTTCTCAAGCAACCCAGGGCTTTGAAGTCCTTGAACCGCATCGCCGCCGGTATCATCGGAACCACCGCCGCCTATATCGCCACCCGCGCCGCCTGAAAAAATCGTTCTGAAACAGACGGTTCTGCAATCGTTTTTTCCAACCGCGACAAAGTGCCGGAGAAGGACACTCTGGCAAGCGGACGGCTTTGCCCCTATTCTCCCTGCAACTGATGAGAAAAGGGAGAGCTCCATGTCAGACCAGCGCAAGCCCGGCCGCGGCCGCGTCTATTCTTCGATCACCGAGACCATCGGCGATACGCCGATCGTGCGCCTCGACAAGCTTGCCAAGGAAAACGGCGTCAAGGCCAACCTGCTGGCCAAGCTCGAATTCTTCAATCCGATCGCCTCTGTCAAGGACCGTATCGGCGTGGCCATGATCGAGGCGCTGGAAGCGCAGGGCAAGATCACGCCCGGCAAGACCACGCTGATCGAGCCGACCTCTGGCAATACCGGCATCGCGCTCGCTTTTGCCGCCGCCGCCAAGGGCTACAAGCTTATTCTCACCATGCCGGAGACCATGTCGGTCGAGCGCCGCAAGATGCTGGCGCTGCTCGGTGCCGAACTGGTGCTGACCGAAGGCCCGAAGGGCATGAAGGGCGCCATCGCCAAGGCGGAAGAGCTGGCGGCGACCCTGCCTGACGCGATCATCCCGCAGCAGTTCGAAAACCCGGCCAACCCGGAAATCCACCGCAAGACGACGGCGGAAGAAATCTGGAACGATACCGACGGCAGCGTCGATATCCTCGTGTCCGGCATCGGCACCGGCGGCACGATCACCGGTGTCGGCCAGGTGCTGAAGGGCAAAAAGCCATCGATCAAGGTCATCGCCGTCGAGCCGGCCGAATCCCCGGTGCTGTCCGGTGGCGCGCCCGGCCCGCACAAGATCCAGGGGATCGGTGCCGGTTTCGCGCCTGCCATTCTCGACACGAAAATCTACGACGAGATCGTCACCGTTTCGAGCGCTGACGCGATCGAGACCGCCCGCCATGTGGCGCGTCTGGAAGGCGTGCCGGTCGGTATCTCGTCGGGTGCCGCGCTGAAGGCGGCCATCACCATCGGCCAGCGCCCGGAAAACGAAGGCAAGACCATCGTCGTGATCATCCCGTCCTTTGCCGAACGCTATCTGTCGACGGCGCTGTTTGAAGGCCTCGGCGGCTGATTGCAGGATCGATCCAGCAAGACCTCGAAGGCCGCCTCCGAAAGGGGCGGCCTTTTCACTTCTGAGCTAAGCCGCCGCCGTCAGCCGTTCGCCGGCGATCCGGTAGGAGATCGCTTCAGCCAGATGAATGCGGCCGACCGTCAGCTTTTCATCGAGATCGGCAAGGGTGCGGGCCACCTTCAGGACACGGTGATAGCCGCGCGCCGAAAACTTCATCTTTTCCGCCGCGTCGCGCAGCAATTGCAGCCCGCCGGCATCCGGTTCGGCCATCTTCTCGATCATCGCCGTCGAGCAGCGGGCGTTGGAGAGGATGTGCGGCATGCCAAGTGCGATGAAACGGTCCATCTGGATGTCGCGGGCGCGGGCGACGCGACGGGCAACGACGCTGCTGGGTTCGGCAGGCGCGGGGCGGATGAGATCGGCGGCCGTGACCGAGGGCACGTCGATGCGGATATCGATACGGTCCATCAGCGGGCCGGAGATGCGGCCCTGATAATCGGAGACGCAACGCGGTCCGCGCGCGCAGCTATGGCCGGGCTCTCCCGCCATGCCGCACCGGCAGGGGTTCATCGCGGCGACCAGTTGGATCGCGGCGGGATAGGTGACGCGGTGATTGGCGCGGGCGATGATGCATTCGGCGGTTTCCAGCGGCTGGCGCAGCGCATCGAGCACCTGCGGCGTGAATTCCGGAAATTCGTCGAGGAACAGCACGCCATTATGCGCCAATGATGCCTCACCCGGCTTGGCGCGCAGGCCGCCGCCGATCATTGCCGCCATGGTGGCCGAATGGTGCGGGGTGCGGAACGGCCGGCGGTCTGACAGTTTGCCGCCTGCCAGTTGCCCGGCAATCGAATGGATCATCGAGACTTCGAGCAGTTCGGGCGGCGATAGCGGCGGCAGGATCGAGGGCAGGCGGGCGGCCAGCATCGACTTGCCGGAGCCGGGCGGGCCGACCATCAAGAGGTTGTGGTTTCCGGCGGCCGCCACCTCCAGCGCCCGCTTGGCGCTTTCCTGGCCCTTGATATCGGCCAGATCCGGCATGTTGGCGGGGCTGGCGCGCACCGCAGGCTCAGGCCGCGACAGGACCTGCGTGCCGCGAAAATGATTGGCGAGCGCAATCAGGCTGCGCGGCGCCAGTATGTCGATCTCCGAGCCCGCCCAGGCGGCCTCGGCGCCGCTGTCCGATGGGCAGATCAGCCCCTTGCCGAGCCCGTTGGCGCCGATGGCGGCGGGGAGGGCTCCGGAAACGGCGGCGATCGTGCCGTCGAGATTGAGCTCTCCGATCACCACATAGCCATCCAGCGCATCGCCGGGAATGGCGCCGAGTGCGGCCATCAGGCCGAGCGCAATCGGCAGGTCGAAATGCGAGCCCTCCTTGGGAAGATCGGCCGGCGCGAGATTGATGGTGACCTTCTTGGCCGGAAGCGACAGGCCGGATGCGTGCAGCGCCGCCTGGACCCGCTCGCGGCTTTCGGCCACGGCCTTGTCCGGCAAGCCGACGATCTGCATGCCGACTTTTCCCGGCGCAACCATCACTTGAACATCGACAGGCACGCCTTCTATGCCCTGAAATGCAACCGTACTGACACGCGCGACCATGACTGCCCCTCTCGCCGCGAGGCAGGCCGGCAGCCCACCACCACAACCTTCTCCGGTTGTGGTGTAAAATCTTGCACGAATAGCGGAATAAAACAAGAACAATTATCGAACGGATTTGACGGTCACAATCGGCCAGGTTGTAGCTAGGTTGTGATTCAGGAACGAAGCGGAACAACCGCGAACATCCGGGAGATGAAATCGGGTGTGGACGTGCCGGGGCGGGCAATCGCCCCGGCCTGTTCAGGCGATCATCAGGCGCGCTTGCGCTCGATCGCGTCCCAGAGCAGGGCGGCGATATCGGCACCGCCGAATTTCTTGACTTCGCGGATGCCCGTGGGGGAGGTGACGTTGATCTCGGTCATCACGTCGCCGATGACGTCGATGCCGACGAGCAGGAAGCCGCGCTCCCTCAAGGCTGGTCCGATGCGGGCGCAGATTTCCTTTTCCCGCGCCGTCAGCTCCGTCGGCATCGGCGTGCCGCCGGCATGCATGTTGGAGCGGGCGTCGTGCTCGGCCGGCACCCGGTTGATCGCGCCGGCGGGCTCGCCATCGACGAGGATGATGCGCTTGTCGCCCTTGCGCACCGCCGGCAGATATTCCTGGGCGATGAAGGGCTCGCGGAACATCTGGCCGAACATTTCCAAGAGCGATGACATGTTGCGGTCATCACGGGTGGAGTGGAAGACACCGGCGCCGCCATTGCCGTAGAGCGGCTTCAGGATGATGTCACCCATCTCGGCGCGGAACGAGGCGATCTCGGCGGGATCGCGGGTGATCAGCGTCTTCGGCATCAGGTCGGGAAATTCGGTGACGAAGATCTTTTCCGGCGAGTTGCGCACCCAGGCCGGATCGTTGACGACGAGCGTCTTCGGGTGAATGCGCTCGAGCAGATGCGTCGAGGTGATATAGGCCATGTCGAAGGGCGGATCCTGGCGCAAGAGCACCACGTCCATGGTCGAGAGGTCGATGCGCTCAGGATCCCCCAGCGTATAGTGGTCGCCCTTGACGTCGCGCAGGGTCATCGGCTGGACGGTGGCGATCACCTTGCCGTCGCGCAGCGACAGCTGGTTGGGCGTATAGTGGAAGAGCTTGTAGCCGCGCGCCTGTGCCTCGAGGCTCATCGCGAAGGTGCTGTCGCCAGCGATATTGATGCCCGAAACATGATCCATCTGGATCGCGACATTTACGATTTTCGCCATGAGACATTCCCTGTTGATCGTCGGCATCGTTGAGAGAGCCTGTCTATAGCAAATGGCATCGGGGACGCCATACAGATTTCTGCCGCCGTCTGCATCGAACCCGCCTTCCCGTTCACGCGGCGGCTTCAACACCTCAAGCCAC
>UCKS01000077.1 GCA_900473045.1 Hyphomicrobiales bacterium | reverse complement strand
GCGTCATTTGTACCTCCTGCCGGAATGCTCGGGCGGGCAGCGTTAAGTTTACGATGCCTGCTACCCCCTTATTGACCAATGAGCTTACCAGAGCAGATATGCGCTGTTGAGCCGCTGCTGGAATAGTTACTGGCGGAGGGAACGGATTCACGTAGTCTATCTTCATTCGCCGGGAGTCCCCAGCAAGGTCTCGTGTCCGTGGTACGCGGCAAGCGGAAAACACGACGCTCGATCTATCAGTGGGTTAATATCCGCTGTTTCGCAAAAGGTTAGCGGCCGTTGAAAATTCATAGAATTCATCGCAAGATTTATGTTGATTCAAGTCAAAACTGACAGGGAGCGGGTCAAATTCTCAATCACCTCAACATGTTGAGCAACGGTGGGGTTCGGGAACGTCGGTTCGAAACTGTTCAAGGCGAGAGATGTTGGCGCGTCGACAAATCGAAACATTCGAACGCTTCACGGCATTTAAATCTAGGCATCTCGTCTACGCTCTCGATGAAAGAGCATCAGAACGGCCAGGAGGATCACGATGCCTCCGATAACCACCGCGACCTGGATCGGTTCGCCGAATAACACAAGACCGAAGATCAACGCTAACGGTAAGCGGATGAAATCAACGACGACGAGAAGCGAGGCGTCGGCGAGTTTCATGGCGCGGGCAAAGGCGAGCTGTGCCATCAGGCCACCAACACCCTGGAACGCCATGAGACACAGAGTGTAAAGGGATGGCGTTTGCCAGACCGGGAGTGCAATCAGGAGGGCGACCGGAACGGTGATGATGAGATTAAGCCACGCGATACGCAGGGGATTCTCGCGGCTTGCCGAGACCTTCATCAAAAGCGCCACTGCCGCTAGCCCGATTGCACCTGCAAGCGCCCAGGCAGCACCGGCGTTCAGCGTGGCGGCTCCCGGCTGCAGCACGATTATCACGCCAGCAAAACCGAGCACCAGAGCGGCGACTCGGGCAGCGTAGAATTTCTCGCCGAGGAAAATCACCGACCCCAGCATCACGAAAAGCGGCATGGTAAAGGCGACGGCGGTCGCCGAAGCAAGCGGCATCTGCGTCACCGCCATGAAGCCGGCCACCAGCGCCAGAAGCTTGATCACGGCACGGACCGCGTGCACCCAAAAAAAGGTATTGGTGTCGCTGTAAAGCTTGCTGCGTGGGAAGATCGCGTAAATCGCAATCAAGCTAAAAAGGTTGCGGAAGAAGACGATGCCAAGCGGATGCACTTCGCCTGCAATCAGGCGGACAATGACGCCGTCCATGGCGGCGACAAAGGAATTGCCGGCCATGAAGAGGGCACCTGCGATGATCGCGGGCATGGCATAAGATCTCATGCGGGCAAAGGCGCAGAGGCGGCCTCCCATTTCGGCCGAGGAGTAGCGTTCATCAGTTGGCGCGTATACGCGTGTTGCGGATTGCGAAAAATTTCCTCTGTCTTCGCATGCTCGACGATCCCACCGTTTTTCATGACGATGATGCGATCCGCGAAATGCCGCACGATCGGCAAATCATGGGTGATGAAAATATAGGCTAGACCGAGCCGGTCGCGCAGTTGGGCCAGAAGATCAATCACCTGCACTTGCACGGAGACGTCGAGTGCAGAGACCGCCTCATCACAGACGATCAGTTCCGGATCACAGGCAAGGGCTCGAGCGATCGCGATGCGTTGACGCTGGCCACCGGAAAACTGGTGCGGATAGCGATCCGCATGCTCGGGCCTCAGACCGACAAGGCCGAGCAATTCGGTGACCCGGTCGCGCCAGCCAGACTTTTCGAGAATGTCCTTGTGAATGCGCCAAGGCTCAGAGACGATATCAAAGATGGTCATGCGCGGATTCATGGAGCTGTAGGGGTCCTGGAACACCATCTGCACCTTACGGCGGAAACCCAGAAGCTCCCTCGTATCCATCTTGAAAATATCGCGCCCATGAAACAGCGCTTCTCCACTGGAGACGTCGTTGAGGCGCAGGAGAACGCGCGCGACCGTCGACTTGCCCGAGCCGCTTTCGCCGACGATACCGACGGTCTCGCCCTTGGCGACGGTGAAGCTCAGGTCCTTGACGGCATGCAACTGGGTATTCTTGGCGAAGAAGCCCGAGGAAAGGCCGTAATATTTGTTGAGGCTCTTTACCTCCAGAATAGGTTTGCCAACGTCGGTCGTCGAGCGGCGGCCGGTACCGCCGGTGTCATCGGCGTGGGGCAGGGCGTTGATCAGCGTTTTAGTATAACTGTGCTGCGGGTTTTCAAAAACCGCGCGCGCATGGCCTTCTTCGACGATGCGGCCCGAGTTCATGACGATCACCCGGTCGGCCATGGAAGCTGCGACTTCCAGATCGTGGGTGATCATGATGATAGCCAGCCCATCCTCGGCCTGCAGCTTTTTCAGGAGATCGAGGATCTGGGCTTGCACGCTGACATCGAGCGCCGTCGTCGGCTCGTCGGCGATCAGGATTTCCGGGTGAAGGGCAATCGCCATGCCGATCATGATGCGCTGACGCTGGCCACCGGAGAACTGGTGTGGATATTGATCGATGCGCTTTTCCGGTTCGGGAATGCCGACGCGAGCGAGAATGTCGATCGCCTTGGCTCGGGCCTCGGCACCTGTTGCCACGCCGTGGGCAGAGAAGACTTCGGCCAACTGCCAGCCGATCGTGTAGACTGGGTTGAGATGCGACAGCGGATCCTGGAAGATCATCGCGATCTTTCTACCGTTGAGATCGCGCCGTTCCTCTACGCCGCAATCGTCGAGTTTCTTGCCGCGATAGGTGATGGTGCCCGAACAGATTTCGCCCGGTGGTGTATCGATCAGACCCATGATGGCGCTGGCGCTCACCGATTTGCCCGAGCCGGATTCGCCGAGGATTACCAAAGTCTCGCCGGCATCGACGTGGAAGCTCACTCCGTTGGTGGCGCGGAACGCACCGCCAAGCGAGAGGAAGTCCACGGTCAGGTCCTTGACCTCAAGCAGATGCGCCGATGGCAGATGGGGGGCCGTCATGTGCGTTTCTCCGGTATTCCCTTTTTCGAGCGGGCGAGTTCGATGCGCCAGCGCTGCTGCGGATCGGCATAGGTGCGCCACCAGTTGGAGAGAATATTGAGCGAGAGCGTGGTGAGGAGGATGGCAAGGCCCGGCCAGAAGGCAATCCACCAGGCATTGGCCAGATAACCGCGACCTGTCGCCACCATTGCACCCCAGGTAAATTCCGGCGCCTGGATGCCGAGACCGAGGAAGCTCAGCGAGGACTCAGCCAGGACAACGGTCGCAAAATCAATGGCACCGATGGTGACGAGAGTCGGAAGAACGATCGGCGCGATATGGCGAAAGACGATCCGCATATGCCCGGCGCCCAGTGCCATGGCAGCGCTGACGAACATGCGTTCGCGCACCTCGAGCACCTCGGCACGGGTGGTTCGCAGATAGATCGGAATGCGGGTCACAGCAAGCACGATAACCAGATTGGAAACCGAAGGCCCAAGACTGAACAGCACGATCAGCGCTAGAAGCAGTGATGGAAAGCTCATGACGATATCGGCAACGCGCAGGATGACGTTGCTGAGCGCCCCGCGGGAATAGCCGGCAATCAAACCCAGAAAACCGCCAATAAGCATGGAAAAGAACACCGCGAAAAGCGCGATGCCGAGCGTGTTCTGCGCACCGACGATCAGGCGGGCTAGAAGGCTACGGCCAAGCGTGTCGGCGCCGAGCACGTAAGCCCAGCCCTGGGCAAGGCTGAAAGGAGCCATGTTGCGGGCGCGAAAATTCGGCTTGTCAACCAGGTTGCCCATCAACCACGGACCGAAGATGGCACAAAGCACCACCAGCGTCAGAAAGATCACGGCGGCCAGCGCCAGCTTGTTGCGGGCAATCAGCCGAAGGACCTGGAAACGCGCGGTCGGCTTTTGTTTGGTGTCGGCAGGGATAGTCATCGCTGGCATACTCATTTCGCTTGAAACCTGATGCGCGGGTCGAGCCTTGCATAGAGAAGGTCGATCAGGATGTTGAGAACGAAAATTGCAACGGCGGTGATCAGCACCGTCGCCTGGATCAGGGCGAAATCGCGCCGCACGATCGCATCGATCATTAACTTGCCGATGCCCGGCCATCCGAAGATGGATTCGACGACGACGGCGCCGTTGACGAGGCTTGCTGCGAGATCTCCGGCAACGGTGATGACCGGCAGCAGCGAGTTTCTGAGCGCATGGCGAAAAATGATCTGCGTACGCTGGACGCCCTTGGCACGTGCCGTCTTCACATAGGGCGATGCGAGCGCACTGATCATCGTACCACGCACCACCTGCACCAGCAGGCCGAAGGGGCGGAGAGTGAGCACGAAGATCGGCATGATCCAGTGCAAAGGCGTACCCGTCCCGGAGGTTGGCAAGAGACCGAGACCGACGGAAAAGACTAAAATAGCAACGATCGCCACCCAGAAGTCTGGTGCGCTTGCGCCGGCCAGGGAAGCGGTGCTTGCGATCCGGTCAAAGAGACTGTCTGGCTTTGCCGCAGCCAGCGAACCGACAACAACGGCGAAGACGAGCGCCAGAGACATCGCGATGACGGCAAGCTTAAGCGTCTGCGGAAAGGCTTCGAGTGCGACTTCCATTGCCGGGCGGTTGCGGCTGAGTGCTGTTCCAAAATCGAGGTTGGCCACGCCGAGCAGATAGCGGCCGAACTGAAGGTATAGCGGATCATTGAAGCCCTGAGCTTCCGAGAAGGCTTGGCGCTGCGCTTCGGAGGAATCGAGCGGCAGATAGAGATAGGCCGGATCGCCCGTCAGGCGGGACAAGAAGAAGACGAGAACGAGCAGGCCAATCACAGCAATTAGGCTCTGTGCCGAGCGTCTCAGGATAAAGCCAAACACTGCCATTTCCTTTCAGTACGAAAAAAGAAAAAGGCACGACGGGTTACCCGCCGTGCCTTAGCAAGGTCAGTCCTTGAGCTTGATCTGAGACAGCGCGATTTCGCTGTTTGTTTTCAGGTCCGGCTTCCAGTCGAGGCGATTGCCGACACGGACGTAACCGATCATGTGGTACATCGGGATGTCGGCAACGATCTCGTCGTGAACTTTGAGAAACGCTTCCTGGAAGAGTTTTTCGCGTTCCGATCCGGTGGCCGCCATCGCCTTTTTCAGGACGACATCAAGCGCCGGATCGGCGATCGTTGAATACTGTCCGTCGCTCAGGAACATGACCGGGGCGGTAAAGCCCGCGTCGCCGGTATTGTTGTCATGCTGCTGTTGGAACAGGGTTGGCCCGCGGCCTTGCGGGAACGGTTTGTCCAGGTAACGAACCCAATCGGCGGCTTCCAGTTGCCGCAGAGAGACCTTCAGGCCGATTTCCTGCCACATGGACATCATCGCTTCGAGAGACTCAGCAGAATTCGGGAAGAAACCATTGCGGCCGATGATAACGATTTCGGTATCAACCGGGACGCCGTCTGCCTTGGCCTCCTCGATCAGCTTCTTGGCCTGATCAGGATCATAGGGCCATGGTTTGATGTCGGAGTTATGACCCAGCACGCCCGGAACAACCATCTGTGAAGCGCGAAGGACATCCTTTCCGAACAGCGCCTCGCCCATGCCGTCCCAATCGATAGCAAGATTGAGGGCCTTGCGCACGCGCACATCATTGAGCGGTGGAATTTCCGCGTCGATGCGCATGCGGGTGGTTTCCGAATTCAGATAGGCAAAGTCGGTCGCCGTATTGGTGGCGTCCTGTACAGCGAGGGACGGCGTCATGTCAGCCTCACCGGATTCGACCATGGCCGACCGGATAGCGGATTCGCCTCGCCACACATACGTCGCCTTGGTCACCTCCGGCTTTGCACCCCAATAGCTGTCGCTGCGGGCAAGAACGATCTGCTCATTGGTGGCGCTCTCCAGCGTGTAGGGTCCGGTGCCGACGGGTGCATTGGTTTCGCCATCGAATGGCATGTTGGGAGAGACAATCTGAACTGTGCCGAGCAATGTCGGCATAATCGGAAGCGGCGTGTCAGTGGCAATTTCAAGCGTCGTCGCATCGATCGCCTTTGGGGTCAGCTTGACGTCGCCGAATTTCGAACGGCTGTCGCAGGTGAGCTTCGGGTTCATCAGCCGGTCGATTGACTTGGCGACGGCCTCGGAATTGAACTGGGCACCGTCCTGGAACTTGACGCCGGATTTTAGCTTGATCCGCCAAGTTAGATCGTTGACCTGTTCCCAGCTTTCGGCCAGCCACGGCGCGACGGTGCCCTTTTCGGGCTCGATATTGGTCAGCGTCTCGGTGATATTGGAGTTGATCACGCGTCCGATATCAGAGCGGATCGACCGACAGGGCTCAAGATTGGCCGGCTGTTCCGGCAGCACGATCTTGACTTCTCCTTCCGCCGCATGGGCAGCACCCGCAAACAGGATCGACATCAGCGCAGCCGATACACCCCGTGAAAATTTCATGGTCATTGTTATTTCTCCTCCTGGTCAAAGACCGTGATGTCGATGGTACCGGGCCGCCGCATCGGGTGGCGCGGCCCGGCTGCAGTGCCTCCACACTGCATAAAACACACTAGAGCACTAATGTATTAGTCGAGATACAGATAACTGTCAACTAGAGGCCAGCCGTCCGTTTCTCGGCAATCGAAGCCCTGAGAACGGCTTGCTTTTCGGCGCTTTTCAAGGCGTCAACTGCAGCCTGGACCGGTTTCAATTTCTCGCCGGGAAGGTTTGAAACCATTGGCATCAGAGGGCCGGTATCTGCAATTCCGGAAAGCCGCAGGCCATCATGCAGAACCTGAAGACCACCGAGATTGAGGCGAACTTTCTCGAATTCCAGGAAAGGCTGGCTGAGTTCGAGAGCAGCGGCCGAGCGACCGGTTTTGTAGAGCGTGAGGAGTTCGGTCGCAGCCACCGGCGCGATGCAGACAGCACCCGACGTGTAGGTCGTCAGCTTGCGCTGGCCGAGATGGTCCTGGATCGGTGTCTCGCCCATGCCGCTAGCAAGATGGTCCGTGCCAACAGCCGAAAGCACGGCGTCAAGATAGGTATCCTTGGACGCGTCGAGCTTTTCGACGGCGTATTTGACGAAACTAACGGCTCCTTCGGCAATAAGCTTTGCCAACTCATCTGGGTCAGCGTAGCTCTCACGCTTCAGATAAAGGATAAGGCCGCTACCGAAGGCATCGGCAAGTTTGCGTACGCCATTGGCGACGCCTGCCGGGTCAGCCGGGAAATTGGTCGGCAGGACCATGACATTCTTGAAGCCGAGATTGCGTGCGATTGGCACTTGCGCCGATGCCTTGCCGAAGTCTGGGCCGATCGAGGTGATGAGATGTGTTGTCGGTGCAGCTGCTGCCTTGATGGCTTCCATGGCGGCCCGGTAATCGTCAAGGCCGAAATGATAGAGATTGGCGTTGCCTCCGTAGAGCAGGATGTCCACCCCGCCACCTTCGATATGCTTGATAATGGCCTCGTTCGCGCTCGCATTCACTGAATAATCAGTGTTCAGCGCGATGGGAGGCACAGCGACGACGGACGAGGCGTAGTCTGCTTGTGTCAGTGCTTGTTGCATAGTTGACCCTCCTAAAGTCAACTATCCTTACCGGATTAAAGAAAAGTTGTAAATAAAAATTACATATTGGTGATTTTAGGGATCCAGAGCGCCGTTCGTCATGCGCCGGCGCGCCTGAAGAATATGGCTTTCCATCGCGACGCGGGCCCAGACGGGGTCCTTGTTGCGGATCGCCTCGACAATATCGGCGTGCTCCCCAACCACCTTTCGGGCGCGGGCGGGCGATCCCGATCGTGTCAACGAAAGCGAGACATTCATGAAACTGCTCAAGGATACATCCGGACCTTCGAGCGCCATGCTGAAAAACTCGTTTCCCGTTGCTTCGGCGATCGATAGGTGGAAGCGGCGATCGCTTTCCGGCAGGAAAAGGCCACGTGCCACCTGACTGGAAAACTGCTCGTGCGCATCGACGATGTCAACCAACGCCTTGTCCGTGCGTCGCTCAGCAGCGAGTGCTGCCGCATTGCCTTCGACGCACAGCCGAAGTTCCTGGTAGCGCAAAAAGCGCGAGATATCAGTAAGATCGGCGAGATCGGGCAGGCTTCTGGAAGGGGTGCTGAGGACGTAGGTGCCGCTCCCGCGGCGCGCTTCGACGAGACCATCCAACCGAAGTCGCGCCAAGGCATCCCGGATGACCGGGCGGGAGACGCCGAAACGATCGCAGAGATCGCTCTCGGATGGCAACTTGGTGCCCGGGGGAAACGTACCCTTCAAAATATCCTGCAAAACATGACCGTAGACCTGATCCGCATAGCTGGATGGCCTTATTTCAGGTATGCCTGCAATAGGTACGATATCTTCCGTCAAGGGTCGATGCCTTCCATGCTTCATGCCGCGACGGGCGGAGTGCTTCACACTAAAGCATTAATGCATTAAGACAGTCAAAGACGATTTGAAAAGGAAGATGTCTTTGACCTCCGATTTACACTTTGCCAAGCATCGCAGCGGTCTTGACCGCACGCGCCAGATTGCTCCGCAGATCGTTGAATATCTTCGCGAGAAAATTCTTGAACTTGAACTTGCCCCGGGCACCTCGCTGTCGCGCCTTGAATTGCAGAAGCAGTTCGGCCTGAGCCAGACTCCTGTTCGCGACGCTTTGATGCGTCTGGAGGAGGAGGGGCTCGTCACGGTCTATCCGCAATATGCCACCCTGGTGTCCAAGATCGATATCAACCTTGCAAGGCAGTCGCATTTCATGCGGCGCGCCGTCGAGCAGGAAATCGTCCATGAACTGGCATCCAAGCCGGATCGGCGATTCATCAATCGTCTGGTCGATGCGAACGCGAAACTCAAAACTCTCGTTTCATCCGATGAGTATGGTACCTTTCTGCGCCACGACCGTGACTTCCACTATATCCTTTATGAGGAGGCAGGACTGGAAGATGTCTGGCCGGTCGTTCGGCGCCACAGTGGCCATATCGACCGGCTCCGCCGGCTCAACCTGCCGAATGTCGGCAAGGCGCGCGTCGTAGACAACCACGATGCCATTATCGAGGGCCTTGCGGCTGGCGATCCTGCAAGAGCCGAAGAGGCGATGAAGATTCATCTTTCGGGCACGTTGTCCATGGTCGACAGCATCGTCGAGCGCTACCCCGATTTCGTACAGCGTTGACACCGGCCACTTGAATTCTGCCCCTTAAGCCGCTGGTCGTGAAATAGGATCCCCACGCAGGGTTTTCAGACGTCCATCTCGGCTCCGCTCCGACTTACCTAACTTCCGATACCGGAGGACAAGTCATGACCGTCACATAAATGCTAATGCATTAGTGTATTGCCGTTCGAGCCAGCCTATGCTAATCCGCAGTTCGAGAAAAACACGATGTAGGAAACGCCGATGTCCAAGACAGTGAGCGCGCTGCGCAGTGCGCGATGGTTTGCTCCCGACGACCTTCGGTCCTCGGGCCATCGCTCGCGCCTGATGCAAATGGGTTACGACGAAAAAGACTGGGGCAAGAAACCGATCATCGCCATCCTCAACACATGGTCTGATCTCAACGCGTGCCATGCGCATTTCAAGCACCGCGTCGAAGATGTGAAGCGGGGCGTGCTCCAAGCGGGAGGCTTTCCGGTAGAGTTGCCGGTACAATCGCTTTCCGAAAGCGCGTTGAAGCCGACAAGCATGCTCTATCGCAACTTCCTCGCCATGGAGGCTGAAGAATTGCTGCGCTCGCAACCGATCGATGGCGTCGTGCTGATGGGCGGTTGCGACAAGACCACCCCCGCTCTTGTCATGGGCGCCGTCAGCGCCGGATACCCAATGATCTTCCTGCCGGCGGGACCGATGCTGCGCGGCAATTACAAGGGCGAATATCTGGGCTCCGGTTCCGATGCCTGGAAATATTGGGACGAGCGACGCGCCGGCACAATTTCCGACGAGCAGTGGACAGGCGTCGAGGAGGGCATTGCCCGCTCCTACGGCCATTGCATGACATTCGGCACGGCCAGCACGATGACGGCGATCGCCGAATCCATGGGGCTGACATTGCCGGGCGCAAGCTCGATCCCGGCCGCCGACGCCAACCATATCCGCATGTCGACCCGTTGCGGCCGCCGGGCGGTCGAGATGGTGTTCGAGGATTTGACGCCGGACAAGATCATAACGCGCGAATCTGTCGATAACTCCGTCGCTGTGGCCATGGCAACAGGCTGTTCCACCAATGCGGTCGTGCACCTGATCGCCATGGCGCGCCGTGCCGGCGTGCCATTGACCCTTGATGACCTCGACAAGGCCGGCCGCACCACGCCGGTGATTGCCAACATCCGTCCTTCCGGCAAGCAGTACCTGATGGAGGATTTCTATTATGCCGGCGGCCTTCGTGCGCTGATGAACGAGATGAAGGACAGGCTCAATCTGGACGTCATGACGGTCAGTGGCTTCAAGCTCGGCGAGACACTGGAAGGGGCGGAAGTTTACAATGACGACGTCATTCGGCCACTCTCCAACCCGATCTATCACGAGGGATCGCTAGCCGTCCTGCGCGGCAACCTCGCGCCCGATGGCTGCGTCATCAAGCCATCGGCCTGCGAGGAGCGCCTGCGCGTCCATGAAGGTCCGGCGCTTGTGTTCGACAACTATCCCGACATGAAGAAGGCGGTGGAGGACGAAAATCTCGACGTTACCGCCGATCATATCATGGTGCTGCGCAATGCAGGCCCCAAGGGTGGCCCCGGCATGCCGGAATGGGGCATGCTGCCGATCCCGAAGACGCTGATCAAGCAGGGCGTGCGCGACATGCTGCGGATTTCCGATTCCCGCATGAGCGGCACCAGCTACGGCGCTTGCATTCTGCATGTGGCGCCGGAAGCCCATATCGGCGGGCCGCTCGCCTTGGTGCGCACCGGTGACATCATCCGCGTCGACGTGCCAAACCGCTCGATCGACATGCTGGTGGACGAGGAAACGCTGGCAAAACGCCGTGCCGAATGGGTGGCGCCCGCCGACAAGTTCGAACGCGGCTACGGCTGGATGTTCTCGCAACACATTACCCAGGCCAATGACGGCTGCGACTTCGACTTCCTGAAAACTGAATTCGGGAAGTCCGCTGGCGAGCCTGACATTTTCTGAGCGCTGGACTTTCCGGCTGACCGACTTTATTATGATTGGAGGAATCATGACCGACTACATTCTCTCGGACGCTACCCGCAAGAAATACGCGACCGTTAGCACCGCAACGCTGTGCACGGCGCTCTTCAAGCGTGGCTTGCGCAACCAGTTCATCCAGGATGTCCGCCCGCTGTCACAGAAACCGAAGAACATGGTCGGCCAGGCCTTTACGCTGCGGTATATTCCGGCACGCGAGGATCTGAACCAGATTTCGGTGTTTCAGAATCCGGATCATCCGCAGCGCGCGGCGGTCGAGCAGTGCCCGCCCGGCTCTGTGCTGGTCATGGACAGCCGCAAGGATGCACGCGCCGCCTCCGCAGGGTCCATTCTTGTTTCGCGCCTGATGGTCCGCGGCGTCGCCGGCGTCGTCACTGACGGCGGTTTTCGCGATAGCCCGGAAATTGCCGAACTCGATATCGCTGCCTATCACAGCCGGCCGTCGGCACCGACCAATCTGACTCTGCATCAGGCGTTGGACATCAACAAGCCGATCGGCTGCGGCGACGTGTCCGTTTGGCCGGGAGACGTGGTCGTGGGAGACCGCGAGGGTGTCATTATCGTTCCATCCGGCATCGCCGACGAGATTGCCGACGAAGCCGTCGAAATGACGGTGTTCGAGGATTTCGTCACCGAGGAGGTGCTGAAGGGCCGCTCTATCATCGGTCTCTATCCGCCGACCAAGGACCAGACGAAGATCGATTTCGCCGCTTGGCGCGAAACAAAGGGACGGTAACCGCCGCCCCGAACATTTCCACCGAGCGATTGGCAGTTTCATGCACAAAGACATCACCGTTCTTCAGGCCGCGCACCTCTCAGAGAAGACCGAGCGGGAGCTGAACGACACCTTCAATATTCTGCATTTTCCGGAAGATCATAACGAAGGTGCACGTTTGCTCGACGAACACGGGCCAATCATTCGCGGCATTGCCGTGCGACACGCCCATATCGACAAAGTGATGCTCGACATGATGCCGGCGCTGGAAATCATTTCCAGCTACAGCGCCGGGCTTGATGGCATCGACGTCGAAGCGGCGCATGCAAGGGGCATTACGGTTCACAATACCTCGAAAATCCTGGCAGAAGATGTGGCCGATCTTGCCGTCGCGCTCGCGATCTCGGTTACGCGCGGCACCATTCGCGGCCATGATTTTGTGCGGGATGGCAACTGGGAGAATGGCGGTACGTTTCCGCTTGGCCGCTCTTTGCGATCGCTCAAGACAGGCATCGTCGGTCTTGGCCACATCGGCTCCGCTCTTGCCAAACGACTTCAGGCCATGGGGGCGACGGTCGCCTATCAGGGGCCGCGCAAGAAGCCGGTGGATCTTGCCTATTTCGCCACCGCCGACGAACTCGCCAACTGGGCTGACTTGCTCATAGTGACCTGCCCGGCCATGCCGGAAACAATCGGTCTGATCGATCAGCAAGTTCTGGACGCACTCGGCCCGGATGGATTTCTCGTCAACATTTCCCGTGGCACTATCGTCAATGAGACGGCGCTGATTGCGACATTGGCGCGCAATGGCATCGCCGGCGCTGGCCTTGATGTCTTCGATAAAGAACCGCATGTGCCGGAAGCATTGAGAAACGATCCCCGCATCGTGCTCTCGCCGCACATGGGAAGCGGCACGCGCGAAACGCGGCAACAGATGGGCGACCGACTGGTTGAAGCGCTGCTCGAACATTTTGCCAAACGATAATTGCGAGGAGATGCATAGCAAGTTGGCTTGCATCGGAAACGATGCCTCATGAAGGAAAACACTATGTACAAGAACCTGATTGCTGGTGAGTGGATCAAAGGCGACGAGGCCATCGAGAATATCAATCCCTCAAATACCAACGAAGTGGTGGGTCTCTACGCGCGGGCAAGCCTCGACGACGCGAAGACAGCAATTGCGGCTGCAAAGGC
>UCKS01000064.1 GCA_900473045.1 Hyphomicrobiales bacterium | reverse complement strand
GTGCATTTTCGACCGCTTTGCGCCCCCAAAACCAGACTTGGCTAATTTGATGAGGGGTGGGCGATTTTGGGCGGGGGACCATCACCCTAGCATCATTTGAAAGGAAGTCAGCCGGACAAAAAGGTCCATCCAGCAAAGGCAACTTGCTCAAAGGCGAGCACAATGCATACGCCGAAAAAATCTCAAGAAGGGTGTTGCGCATGGCAGCCAACTGCCATCAAAAGCCGGGCCTGCCAACCGGCGCTTTCGGCCGAGGCTGTTTGGCTTAGGCACCTGTTTGGCGATCGGTGTGGTTGCGCCAAAATTATCTGCGCTGGGGTACTCACCTTGCACCGATTCAAAATTGACTGATTTTTGCTCACTCAACCGAAGAGCTTATTATTTGTACATGTATGTATAGACAACCTTTAAAAAAGATGGTGCTATTAGGGATAGGAAAGCAATCAGACCTATGGCGAGCCGATGAATGTAGCGGCACTCTTCGATGTGACGGGCCGAAAGGCACTTGTGACAGGTGCGAGCCGCGGTCTGGGGCAGGCAATAGCCCACGCGCTCGCATCCGCCGGCGCGGACGTCGCGGTCACTGCGCGTGACGTCAAGAGTCTAGAAGAGACCAGAACGCGCATTGGCAAAACGGGCAAGCGCTCCTTCGCTTATGCACACGACGTCCGCGATGTCGATTCCTGCGCGTCTGTCATCGACGCTGCAGCGAACGCGTTGGACGGACTGGATATTCTCGTCAATAATGCGGGTTATGAAGAAATCCGGCCGGCTCTCGATGTCGACGAGGCGTTGTGGGAGCGGATTGTGTCGACAAATCTGAAGGGGGCGTTCTTCTGCGCGCAGGCCGCAGCGCGCAACATGGTGGCGCTCGGCACAGGCGGCGCAATCGTCAATCTCTGCTCGCTGACCTCCTATGTTGGTGTTCCAACTGCGGTTCCCTACGGCTCCTCCAAATCCGGCCTGATGGGTATGACGCATGCTCTGGCCGCCGAATGGGCACAACAGGGGATTCGCGTCAACGCCATTGCCCCTGGTTACTTCCGCACTGCGATGACCGATGTTTTTTATCAGGACGCAGCATGGCAAGAAGCGATGCTGGAAAAGATCCCGCAGCGGCGCTTCGGCGACATGAACGACGTGGCAGGCGCCGTCGTTTTCCTTGCGAGTGACGCCTCCCGCTATGTCACGGGACACTGCATACCGATCGATGGAGGCTACCTTGCCTCAATCTAACATTGTACATGCGGCTGGATCGCCGCGCGGGGAAAGCACGATGCCGGCTGCACTCAAAGGATCGGCGATTAAGCCAAAGCTAGAAGGGCCCACAGTTGCCGTATCCGTCAAGTCCGTGAACATGGTCTATGATGGTGTCCATGCAGTTCGGTCGGCGTCGTTCGATCTGGAAACTGGCAAGTTCCTGACCATTCTCGGGCCCTCAGGATCCGGCAAGACCACACTGCTGCGATTAATCGCGGGCTCCCAGCGTCCAACCAGCGGCGAAATCTTCATCAATGGCGCCGCTGTCAGCGCGGTTCCCCCCCATAAACGTTCAATCGGCATGGTGTTCCAAAAGCTGGCTTTGTTTCCGCATATGACTGCCGCTGAGAATGTCGCCTTTCCACTGAAAATGCGGCGCAGTGATGCGCGTGCCATTCCCGCCCGGGTCGAGCGCTATCTGGACATGGTCCGTCTCGGCGGCTACGGCACCCGCCGGGTGCACGAGCTGTCGGGTGGCCAGCAGCAGCGTGTGGCGATTGCCCGCGCGCTGGTGTTCGAGCCGGACCTGCTTTTGCTCGATGAACCGCTCGCAGCCCTCGACCGGAAATTGCGTGAGGAAATGCAACTCGAGTTTCGTCGCATCCAGCGGGAGCTCGGCGTGACCACGATCAATGTGACGCACGACCAGCGGGAAGCCCTCGTTGTATCCGATGAGATCATCGTCATGGACCGCGGAGAGATTCAGCAGAAGGCGCGGCCCTCCGAAACCTATCGAAGCCCCTCGAACGCCTTCGTTGCGAATTTCATCGGCGTGACGAATTTCCTCGATGCGCCGGACGGGGAACGCCGGGCAATCCGCGCGGAGAAAATACGCATCGCGCCGACCCGCCACGGCCTGGTCGGCGCCGACACGATTGTCGAGGGAATCGTGGCGGATGCGATCTTCGAGGGCGAGAGGGTCGTCTACGAGGTCCGGGTCGCATCGCTCGGCGATTCGCTGCTGCGGGTTTTCGATCATGATCCGTCCGCACATAGCCAGCTGGAACCGGGTTCTGCCGTTTATCTCGGCTGGACCGCGGGCGATGTTCTAGAATTCAAACCGTAAGCCGGACAAACCGGTCAACCAGAGGAGAAGAAAATGCGAGAAGGTAAACTGACATCCTTGATGCTCCCCCGACGCCGGTTCCTTCAGGGCGCCGCAACCATCGGCGGCGCGGCCGGTCTGTCCTCGCTAGGCCTGTCCAGCGCGTTTGCGCAAGAGCCGGAAAAACCGAAGGAACTGATCGTTCGCGCCTGGGGCGGCAGTTGGGTCGATGCCCTGAAAGCCGGTGTTTCCGATAGTTTTACCGCCAAGACAGGCATCGCCGTCCGCCACGATCTGACCGAAGACAACGAAATCCAGCCGAAGGTCTGGGCGGCTGTAGCCCAAGGCCGCGTGCCACCGATCCACATCAACTGGGACACGACCACCAACGCCACGAAATCGGCGCTGCGCGGAGTAACCGAGGATCTGTCGGATCTTTCCAACCTGAAGAACACGACCGATCTTGCAAAGCCGGTGGGTCTCGACGGCTATCCAATCGTTAACACCTATGGTTATGTCTATGTGCTTGCATACCGCCCGGAAGCCTTTCCGAACGGTGCGCCGAAGTCCTGGAAGGACCTGCTCGATCCCAAGTACAAGGGCCGCATTGCGCTCTACAATGACGGCATCGGCTTCCATTTCCCCGCACAGGTCGCTGGCGGCGGCAAGCTCGAGGACATTCCGGCCAACATGCAGCCAGCCTGGGACTTCGTCGCCAAGATGAAGGAGCAGCAGCCGTTGCTTGGCGAAGATCCGGATTTCACAACGTGGTTCCAGAAGGGCGAAATCGACGCCGCCTGCACGATTTCGACCAACGCGCGCGAGGCTAAGAAAAACGGCATCGACATCAAGTGGGTCGTGCCGGAGGAAGGCGCCAAGTTTGATACCGACGGTCTCTGGATCCCCAAAGGCCTGCCGGCCAACGAACTTTACTGGGCGAAGGAATATATCAACCACTCGCTGACTGTCGAAGCCCAGCAGATTTGGCTTGACGGCCTGGGACTGCCGGGTGTTGTGCCAGGCGTCAAGCCGCCGGCCGACCTCGTTGATGATCCCTCCTATCCCACCACAGAAGACGCTTTCAAACACCTGATCCGTATCTCCTCCAAGGTGCAGGTGGAAAACGAGAGTGAGTGGTTCTCGAAGTTCAAGGCCATCATGCAGGGTTGAGCCCTCGCATACCCCTCATCCTGGCCCGTCCTCCCTGCAAGAGGCAACGACACAGGTTGTCGACAGGCCAGATGAGGGGCGCTCCGGTGCACATACCGTCACCAAACAAGGACTGACATGCGAGCGGCGAAATCGGCCTATCCCCTGACCTGGCGCATCATGGATGCACTGGAAGCATTCGCGGCCTTTGTCTGGCCAGCGCGTTTCGGCCGGGCAATCCCGTGGCTGATGCTCGCCCCCGCCCTTCTGCTCGTCGGCCTCCTCGTGCTCGGTCTCTGGCAGATCGGCGATGTCAGCCTGCGGACATTGGATACGAGCACCTTTCTGATGTCGGAAGCCTACACGCTTGCTAATTATCAACGCGCCTTCACAGAAAGCCTGTTTGCAGTCGTCGCCTGGCGCAGCCTGGCGGGATCGCTGATCGTCACGGTCGTTACCCTCACTCTCGCCTTTCCCTATGCCTATGTGATGGTGCGCACATCCTCGCCGACCACCCGCAAGCTATTGCTGATCGCGCTCTTCCTGCCCTTCTTCATCGGCCAGGTTGTCCGAGCCTATGGCTGGCTGATCATTCTTGGCAACCAGGGTATGGTCAACGAGGCGCTCGGCCTTGTCCGCATCGCCCCGATCCGCCTCCTTTATAATTACTGGGCCGTGCTCTTCGGCCTTGTCCAGTACATGCTGCCCTTCGCCGTTCTTATGCTGGCCCCGGCGCTGACCGCCATCCCGGAAGAGCTGGAAGCTGCTGCCGGCTCCCTTGGCGCCGACTGGGCGCGCACCTTCCGCCACATCGTGTTACCGCTTGCAAGGCCTGGACTTGTCGGTGCCGGGCTTGTGGTTATGACATTGTCGCTCACCGATTTCGCCATGCCCGCCATCCTCGGCGGCGGCAGCCAGGATTTCATCGCCAACGCCATCTACGACCAGTTCTTTCGCACATCGGATCAGGGGCTGGGCTCGACGCTGGCGTTGCTGCTCGTCGCCGCCGGCTCCATGCTGGTGGGTCTAGTCTTCACCCTGTTCGGTGCCGGCACCCTGGCCGTGGGGAGGGCGCGCCGATGACCGCCCCCTTGAGCAAAACCATCGTTCTTTGGATTTTCGTCGTCGCGGTGCTTGTTCTTCTGTCGGCGCCGACGATCGTGATCCTCGGTGCTTCCTTCACGTCCGGAAATATTATCACCTTTCCGCCCGAGGGCTTCTCCCTCAAATGGTACGAGAAGATCGCCACCTCGCGCGATCTGTGGGATGCGTTCCTGCGTTCACTCTATGTGTCGGCAATCTGCACGATCGTCGCTATCCCGGTGGGGACGCTGGCGGGTATCGTGCTTGCAAAATACGCGATCCGCTTTGAAAAATCGGTTCAGATCTATCTATTGCTGCCGTTCACCATCCCGCTTATCGGTTCTGGCATCGGGCTGATGCTGATCTTCGGCGAAGCGAGGCTGCTGGGCCAGCTCTGGCCGGTCGGACTGGCTTGCTGCGTCATCAACCTGCCGTTCATGATCTGGGCCGTGATTGCAAGCGCCTCCAGCCTTGATCCGGATCTCGAGCTTGCCGCCGCCAGTTGCGGCGCACCACCGCTCTCTACCTTCCTGCACGTGACCCTGCCCGCCGTTATGCCCGGGGTCATCAGCGGGTCGCTGCTGATGTTCATTCTGGCGCTGAATGAATTTCTGGTGAGCCTGCTTTTGACGGATGCACGCATCGTGACGTTGCCAGTCCAGATCTATAATTCCATCCGCTCCATCATCACGCCGGACCTGGCGGCGATCTCGGTCGTCTTCATCGCATGCGCGGCGCTGGCGATCGTTCTTCTCGATCGCCTCGTCGGCCTTGAAATCTTCCTCAAATCCAAATGACGCAGAAGCCGGCGCGATGCACCGGCGAAACGGGAAAACAGCCATGTCAGACGTCTCCTTTCACGATCTCTCCGCATTGGACGCGCCGAGCCGCGCAGCGCTCTTGCGCCGGTCAGAGACCGACCTCTCCGGTTTCATGGAAACGGTGAAGCCAATCATCGAGGCGGTTCGCGTCGAAGGCGACGCCGCCCTGGTGCGCTATGCGCGCGAACTGGACAAGGCGGATCTGGACGAGAGCCGGCTTAAGGCGACGGAAGCCGAATTCGACGCAGCCTTCGATCTGGTGGAGGATGAAGTCATCGCAGCCATCCGGTTCGGCATCGACAATATCCGGCGATTCCACGAAGTGCAGAAACCAGAACCGATGTGGCTGAAGGAAATGCGCCCGGGCGCCTATGCCGGCGACCGCTTCACCCCGATCCGCTCCGTTGCGCTCTACGTTCCCCGCGGTAAGGGCGCGTTTCCCTCGGTCACCATGATGACGGCCGTGCCTGCCGTCGTCGCCGGCGTGCCGGATATTGCCATCGTCACGCCGCCGGCGCCGGATGGATCCGTGGATGCCGCAACACTGGTCGCAGCGCGTCTCGCCGGTGTGTCCAACGTCTACAAGGTTGGCGGCGCGCAGGCCGTGGCGGCTGTCGCCTATGGCACGCAGACCATCAAGCCGGCGCTGAAGATCGTTGGTCCGGGAAGCCCATTCGTGGTGGCGGCCAAACGGCTTCTGTCCGGCGTCATCGATCCCGGCCTGCCTGCCGGCCCGTCCGAGGCCGTCATCTTTGCCGACGATACAGTGAAGGGCGGCCTTGCGGCGCTCGACCTTCTGGTCGAAGCCGAGCACGGTCCGGATTCATCCGCCTATCTTGTCACCCATAGCCGTCGCGTGGCCGAAGAGGCTCTCGCCGCCCTGCCCGATCACTGGGCTCGCATGACCGAACAACGCGTGGCTTTCTCGAAAGCGGTGCTCACCGGTCGCTGCGGCGGCATCGTGCTCACCTCCTCGCTTGAAGAGAGCTATCGCTTCGTCAACGACTATGCGCCGGAACATCTTGAAATCCTGTCGACCGATCCCTTCGCTCATCTTGGCCATATCACGGAAGCCGCGGAAATCCTGATGGGGCCGCATACGCCGGTTTCGATCGGCAATTTCGGTCTCGGCCCCAATGCCGTGCTCCCGACAAGCCGCTGGGCACGCACCTACGGACCGCTGTCCGTGACAGATTTCGTCAAGCGCTCGTCGATCGGTTACGTCACGGCGTCGGCTTATCCGGAATTTGCACGACATGCCCGTACCCTTGCTCGTTACGAGGGCTTCTCCTCGCACGAGCACGCGGTCTCGGATGTTCGTAAGGACTACCTGTGACGATGAAGGCGGCCCGACTCTACACAGCAGGCGATATTCGGGTCGAGGACATCGACATTCCCGGCCCGCTTGCCCCCGGCTGGGTCCGCGTCGCTGTTACCGCCGCTGGTATCTGCGGCTCTGATATTCACAATTTTCGCACCGGACAGTGGATCACGCGGTCGCCTTCTGTGGCAGGGCATGAGTTCGCCGGCGTGGTCACGGAGGTCGGAGCGGGCGTGCACGCGTTCACGGCCGGCGATACAGTCGTTGCCGACTCCCGGTTTTGGTGCGGCGAATGCGCTGCCTGCCAAAGCGGCCTGCACAACATCTGCGACCATCTCGGCTTCGTCGGAGAAATCTGCGACGGTGGCTTTGCAGAGCAGGCGGTATTACCGGAGCGGCTGCTCGTCAGGTACGATCCGGCGCTTGATCCCGCCATTGCTGCCATGGCCGAGCCGCTGGCTGTTGCCCTGCATGCGGTGCGCCGGCAGGCGGTCCCGGCAGGCGAGCCGGTTCTCGTAATCGGCTGCGGCCCGATCGGGGGCCTCGCTGCCCTTCTCCTGTCGAGCCTTCACGATGGTCCGGTCCTTGTCTGCGACCGCAACGTGGATCGCGCAGGACTGGTTGCGCAGGTGACTGGTTCGTTAAGTGTCACGCTCGACACGGAATCTCTCGGCGATGTGCTTTCCGGACGGGTACTGCGTTACGCGCTCGACGTGACGGGCCATATCGATGTCCTGAGGCGGGCTATCGTGCTTCTCGGTGGCGGCGGTTCGCTGACACTGGTCGGCATCACTCACGGTCGCATCGAGCTCGACCCGAACACGCTCGTCGAACGCGAAATCGCGCTCATCGGCTGCCATGCCTTTACCGACGAGTTGCGGGAAGCTGTCGCCATGCTGCCCGGACTGGCGGCTGCTCTTGTCAAATTAATAGACCGGGAAATCACAATCGATGCCGTGCCGCAGGCCTATGAACGGCTTCTTGCCGGCAATGTCACAGGTCTCAAAACGATCGTACGGCTCGGGTACCGCCCATGACCCAAGCGTCCGATGGAAAGCCGGTTGCGATGAAGCCCCTGACCGATAATGCGAGCCCCCTCTACGAGAAGGTCAAGGATTATGTCCTTGCGCATATCGGCAGCGGTGAATGGGACAAGAACCGCAGACTACCGTCCGAGCACGATCTGGTGGCAACGCTTGGTGTATCCCGCATGACGGTTCACAGGGCGTTACGGGAGCTCACGTCCGAAGGTTATCTCCTGCGCATCCAAGGGGTGGGTACATTCGTTGCCCCACCCAAGCCGCAATCGACCCTGATCGAGGTCGCCAATATTGCCAGCGAAATCAGCGGACGTGGCGGAGAGCATCGCGCCGAGGTCATTCTGCTCGAAGCGATAAGGCCGGAAATCGAACTCTTGGCAGCCTTCGAGGCCGGCAGGCAGATCCGCGTGGCCCATTCGATCGTCGTCCATTTTGACAACTGCATTCCTGTCCAGGTCGAAGAGCGCTTTGTCAACTCGGAACTCGTGCCGGACTACGAGCAGCAAGACTTCGCTGTTATGACCACCTACGACTATCTGCAGCGCTCGACGCCAATGACCGAAGTGGAACACGTTATTTCCGCCATCGGGGCGGATGCCGAAACCGCACGGATGCTAAAGGTGGAAGAGGGAACCCCCTGCCTGCTTCTTCACCGCCGGACCTGGTCCGGTACAAAAGTCGCGACGGTCAACCGGCTCACCTATGCCGGCAACCGCTATTCCCTTGGCAGCCGCTATGCACCGTCATCGCTGAAATAACATCAAAGACTGGAAGATGAGGATGACCGAAAGCAACAGCAGGACAGCTGACATTCGTCGGATGGCGCGAACCGATGAGCCGGCGGCGACAGCGCTTCTGGCCAGCCTGCTTCTGGATCTGTTTTCGCTGAAAGCGGAAGAGATCCGCATCAATCGCGATCAATACAGCCTGAATTCGCTGAACGGCTTTTTCGACGCCGAAGACCAGTCGTTTTTCTTCAAGTTTCATCAGGAGGAAGGCGAAGAGGCGATGTCCGGGGAATATTATCGCGCCGATATCCTTGCTTGCGCCGGGCTTCCGGTTGATCAACCGCTCTATATGTCGGTTCTGCCCGGAGAACAGATACTCATTTACCGCCGACGCAGCGATCCGCGTTTTTCCGATGTGCTGCGGGCGTTGGACCTTCAACCGGATCCGGTGGCGGAATCGAAGGCCGTCGCTGCGGAGAAGGCTCTTTCTGACCGGGTGCTTTCCGTCTACCTCGAAAGCCTGCATGCCGTGACGCCGAAGGAGGTTGCGGCCGAGCCTATCCATAGGCTGTTCTACGACAGGCTCACCGATCCGCAATCCGACGCCATACCGGGCGGGCGTTACAAAAGTTTCTACGTCGACCAGAAGTTTCTTCTTCCGGGTGTCGATCTCGACTGGGAGACTTTCTCCAGGGCCCGAATCGTCATTAATGGCCGCCGATATCGTCACAGCTTTGGCGAACTCTTCGAGCTTGCGAGTATCCGCTTGAGACCCGACCGGCTCGCCGATGCCGGTGGCGTCGTCGCACACGGCGACGCGCACAATGCGAATGTCTGGTACACAGAGACGGACGGTCGGGCGCAACTGTCCTACTTCGATCCGGCTTTTGCCGGGCAGAATGTGCCAACGCTTCTGGCCGAGATAAAGACGACCTTCCATAATGTTTTCGCACATCCGCTGTGGCTCTATGATCCTGCCGAAGCTGAACGCCGATATTCGGGACTTGCCCGCTACGAGGCTGGAACGCTTTTCCTGGAAACGGATTGGGATTTAAGCGCGGTGCGAGCCAAATTGCTGGACGTGAAGGCCGACAATGTGTGGCGGCCTCTCCTGAGCGCGTTGGATGCACGGGGCATGCTTCCGGAAGATTGGCGCCTCGTCATTCGGCTCGCGCTTTTTCTATGCCCGACGCTTGTCATGAACATCAGGGCCGGGGCATCGACGCACAATCCGACCTCTTCGCTCATCGCAATCGCTGCGGCAATAATGGTGGGGAGCGAGCCGGAGACGGGGGACGATAGGATGTCACTGTTTCTGGAACGCGTTGATCCCGACCTCGGTCTTGTTTCTAGTTCCTGATCAAAACCCAGGTCGGTGGGAGGACGTGTAGTTGCCTCATGCAGTACGACGTGTCCGAGGATCAACGATGAACGAAACCGGCATGGGGATGCTGTGCCGGTTGCACACCGAAGCATGAGGTACGTCGGAGTGACTTGCCTGGTAAATTCACAAAAAATCGAAAGGCCCACACACGGCATTAGAGCGAGCGCTTCCTCAGCCCACATCGGCAACGGCCGCCTTGAGAGGAGCTGAACCGGCGACACGCCCAGTGTTCGGACCCCACAAATTGGCAAATTCAACAAAGACGTCTTGGCCGGTTACATCGACGATTTGTGCTTCGCCCGGCCACAGCGCAGGTAATTTGAAAGGGTCGTTCGTGGTGCATTTTTAGTTCAGTGGCTTTTGCGCCGCACTTGGCACAAATCGAACGATCACACCAAATATGGCTCTTTCGCCGGCACGGACAGCGATATATCCCGTTAAAGCTGAGTTAACTGATCTACACACGTATAATTGAAACTTATTTCGGGGGAACACGTGGTCAATCGTTCCATTCTGGCGGCTTTTTCAGCAGCGCCATTGCTGTTTGCCGCGGCAGGCGCTCTTTCGGCAGACCTCTCAGAGCAGGCACGTTCATGGTCGGGCTGTTATGTCGGTGCGAATGTGGGATTTACCAAGGCTGATGTCGATGCAACGGATAAGCCCTTTACCCAGGGGCCGTTCGCGGGTTCCGGCATTTCCTGGAACAGCGTCGGGGGTCCATATGAGACGATCGGCATGAATGACAAAGGCCTGACTGGCGGCATCGAAGGGGGTTGCGACTACCAGATCGATGTCGGAGGGACGGCTTTTGTTCTCGGTGGTGTCCTTGATTTTTCAGCAATGAACCTGGGCGCGACCGGCACGTCGGCAATTGTCAGCGACACGCGAAGCAGCTTCGACGTCGATTGGGCAGCAAGCGCGCGGATCCGCGCAGGCCTCGCCGCGTCGGATGCATTGTTCTACGTCACAGGCGGCTATGCGCTGGCCAATATCAATGTCCGCGCCTTCGATACCCAGACCGTTCCGACGGCGGGCCTGATGGACGTGCGTGGTGGCGGCACAGAGGGTGGCTGGGTCGCCGGCGCGGGTGTCGAGTGGCGCCTCCAGGAGAACGTCTCCGTTGGCCTGGAATACCTTCATTATGATTTCGGCAAGGTCACCGCTACCGGTGCCGCAACGTTTCCCGCCGAGGCGTTCCCACGCTTCGAGAATGACGTCAAGATCGACATGATCCGCGTCGGGTTGAAGTGGCGGCTGTAGGCTGGGGCGAGAGTTTCAAGAGGCGATGGCCTAGCGGGGGTATCTGAATGCCACGCGGCCGGTAGACGTGCGCTCCGATGAGGGCGCGGGAGCGAGAATATGGCACAAACAACGCTGACATTCGATGATCCGGGCAAGGTTGTAGACGGGGCGGCAGGCGGCGGTTCCGGGGACAATTCCCTCCAATACGGGGACTATGTCTTTACCGTCACCGCACAGGGAAACTGGACTGCCAGTTTTGACAACGGTCGTTTCAATTTCAAAGAAGATGCATCGGACGGAAGCGAGAACTTTAAGATCGCGGTGACCAGCGCCAGCGGCGCTTCGTTTGATTTCTACGACTACCGGATCAGTGTCGACGCAACACCCATAGCTGTCGGAGGATGGCCAGCCACTGTCAGCGTTGGAAACACGACTTGGTCGGACGACAATCTCCATGGAGACGGTGTCGGCCCTTACTACTATCGCACTATATTTAACCCGGCAGATTTGCCTCCGGTCAGCCGCGCAGGTTCGTTTAACATAAAGGACTCGGATATCATCGGGACGACCGAGTCGGGAACGGTCTCGGTGTGGCTCGACAATATCACCATCGACTATGTCCTGCCCCCGCCGCAGGTGACGACGGTCTCGTCAACTGCCGCCAACGGCACCTACAAGACCGGTGAGGTCATCTCGATTACCGTGACGTTCAACCAGGTGGTGACGGTCAACGGAACGCCGCAATTGAAGCTGGAGACGGGGTCGACTGACCATGTCTTGAACCTGGCATCCGGCAGCGGCACCAACACCTTGACCTTCAATTATACGGTTCAGGCCGGCGACAGCAACGCTGATCTGGATTTCTTCTCCAATTCCGCATTCACGCTCAATGGTGGCACAATCGTCAACATCGACGGTACCAACGCCATCTTGACGCTGCCGTCACCGGGCACCCCCAATTCGCTTAGCGGCCAAAAGGAGATCGTCATCGATGGCATTGCACCCAGTGTCGAATCGATCACGCGCAACGACGGCACTCCATCGGCGGCAGACACTCTCAGTTTTACCGTGACATTCTCCGAAAGCGTCTCCGGCGTTACGATAGATGACTTTATCCTGACGAAGACGGGGGGGATCGGAGGATCGATCACTTCCATTTCCGGCAGCGGAGATACCTATACGATCACGGTCGGTAACCTAACTGGCGACGGAACGATCAGGCTCGACCTCAAGGGTACGACCGATATCACCGATCCGGCTGGCAATGGAGTCCCCGGTTTTTCGGTGGGCGAGGTCTACACGATCGACAACACCAGCCCCGCCGTCACATCGGTTCAGGCTCCGGTCGACGGAACCTACGCTGAAACAGCCAATCTCGATTTCATCGTGAATTTCGGTGAGGCAGTGACGGTTGACACGACCGGCGGGTCGCCGCGTATTGCGATTACGCTGGATACGGGCGGACTTGTTTATGCGACCTATGTGTCAGGTTCGGGCACCGGTGCATTGACGTTCCGTTACACGGTTGCCAATGGCGATGCCGACATGAATGGCGTGACAATCGGCGCGCTGACGCTGAACGGCGGCACAATCAAGGATTCTGTGGGCAATGACGCAAGCGTCATTCTCAACTCTGTCGGCGATACCTCCGGCGTGATCGTCGATGCCGGAGACTATGCGCCGGTGTTGACCGCTTCGCCGGGTACCGTATCCTTCACGGAAGATGACGCAGCAACGCCTATCGACGCGAACTTGACCCTGACGGATGCTGATGACACGCATTTCGCGTCGGCGACCGTGTCTGTATCAGCCAATTTCCACTCCGGGGAAGACGTTCTCGCCTTCGCCAATACGGATTCCACCGTGTATGGCAACATCGATGCGGTCTATGTTGGAGATACTCTGACCCTCTCATCAGCCGGTGGTACGGCGACCTTGGCGCAGTGGCAGGCGGCTCTGCGGGCGGTAAACTATACCAATACATCCTCTGCGCCCGATCCCTCCGAGCGCACGATCAGCTTTGTCATCAACGATGGCGGGCTCGACAGCACCCCCGTAACCAAGGCGATCTCGGTCACGTCCGTCAACGATGGTCCCGTGGTGGCGACATCGGGCGGTCCAACTTTATTCACAGAAGGTGAAAACACCTCATCCACCCCCGTCGCAATCGATACCGGATTAACCGTATCGGACGCCGACAACGCAACACTTGTCTCTGCCACAGTGTCGATCACCGGCAACCTCGTACGCGACGAAGATCTGTTGAACTTCAACAATACGAGTTCGGCCACTTACGGCAACATCACAGCATCGTATAGTGCTTCAACGGGTCAACTTGTCCTGACATCCTCGGATGGATCTGCAACGCTGGCGCAATGGCAGAGTGCCCTGCGCGCTGTGACCTACAGCAACACATCTGAAGTGCCCTCGACAGCACCACGAACACTGAGCTTCAGCGTGAATGACGGGACAGTGGACAGTCTCGTGGCGACAAAATCAGTGACGGTAGCTGCCGTCAACGATGCGCCCACCTTTGTCGGACTTGACGGCACGCCTGTCTATACATTGACCAATCCATCTGTGGCTCTGGACGCCAGCGCGATACTGCTTGATCCAGACCTGGATTACGCCGCCTCGCAGAACGGCAATTTTGCGGGTTCGACTTTGACGATCCAGCGCAATGGCGGGGCAAATGCCCAGGACATTTTCACTGTCGCTGGTGGTGTCTACATCGACGGCGGTACGCTTCACAATCTGGAAGGCGACATCATCGCCACCGTCACGCAGAATTCCGGTGGCATGCTGCAGGTCAGCTTCACTGGACCAAGCCCTATCCTGGTCACCAGCAGCCTGGTGAATTCCTTCCTTCAGAGTATACGCTATTCGAACTCCGGCACGACGGCTGGCAATGTGCAGATCGATTATACCTTCAGCGACGGTAACACGGGCGCCCAAGGACCTGGGGGTGTCAAATCCGTAACGGGAAGTATCGACGTCACGGTGTTGCTGCCAAACCAGCCGCCTGTCTTGACAGGCGATTTGGCTGCGACCGTCAATGAAGGTGCGACCTACACCCTGACGGCCGCCGACCTCGGGTTTGCCGATCCGGACGACACGTCTGCGAATGTTACCTTCACTGTCAGCGTCCAGAAGAACGGAACCGTGCTGGTCAACGGCACAGCTGCAACGCATTTTACGGGTGCCGAGCTCGCGGCCGGCAAGGTCAGCTTCCGTCATGACGGAACAGAAACCACCGCTGCCTCGTTCAAGGTCTCCGTCGAAGACGGCAATGAAGACGGTACAATACCAACGACCTCGACGTTCAACGTCACCATAACACCGGTCAACGACGCACCGAAACTCACCGGCGATCTGAAAGCCACGGTCAAGGAGGGCGCGACCTATACGCTGACGTCGGCCGATCTCGGCTTTACCGATCCTGACGACAGTGCAAGCGGAGTGACCTTCACCGTTTCCAGCCTTGCCGCCGGAACGGTCTACGTCAACGGCAAGCTGGCATCGAGCTTCACAGCCAAGCAACTGGCTGGTGGACTTGTCACCTTCCGTCACGACGGGTCCGAAACGACCAAGGCGTCGTTCAAGGTCCTTGTCGAAGACGGCAATGAAGACGGCTCGGTGCCAACAACCTCGACATTCAACGTCACCGTGACACCGGTCAATGACGCAGCCAAACTTGCCGCCACCCAGGTGCTGTCATCGATCGCTGAAAATGCATCGACCGCGTCATCCCTTAAGGTCGCAGAACTTTCGCTCATCGATCCCGATGGGGGCAACAACGTGCTTTCACTCGTGGGTGCAGACGCAAAGCTGTTCGAGATCAAGAACGGTGCGCTTTGGTTGAAAGCTGGGGCAAAGCTCGATTTCGAAACCAACCCATCGCTTGACGTCACGGTACGGGTGGATGACCCAACCATTGGAAAAAGCTACGAAGCCTCGAAATCCTTCACGATTTCTGTGAACGATGTGAAGGAAACCCCTCCCGGCACCGAAGGTAGCGAAAAGCTGGTTGGCGGGAATGGAGATGATGTGCTGGACGGCAAAGGTGGCAACGACGTCATCGAGGGCGGTGGCGGGAATGACACGCTGATCGGAGGTAAAGGCATCGATACACTAATCGGTGGTGCCGGACGTGACATTTTCGTTTTTGCGACGCCGGAAGACTCTGCGCCCGGCTATTCTGGATATGTCAACAATGGTGCCTACGACCCACTCTCCGGCGCCGCGAAGCGTGACGTGGTGAACGACTTCGTCAAGGGCGAGGACCGGCTCGATCTGTCGAAGATCGATGCCAACTTAAAGCTATCAGGCGATCAGGGTTTCATCTGGAGCGGTACGGCCAATTTCTCTGGCAAGTCCGGCGATCTTATCTATCGGAGCTTTGATCCGGCGGGCACTGCCAATGACAAGACAATCGTCTATGGCGACGTCGACCTTGATGGCCGCGCCGATTTCCAGATAGAGTTGGCCGGCATTCTCAATCTGAGCAAGGGTGACTTCATTTTGTAAGGAACGTTAGGAGACCACGCTGGACCGCCAGCGTGTGTTTAAGCAAGGAACTTTGCCCCCTTTCGGCGCCGAAGGTTGACCCCGGCGGACCTACGCTAACATTCAGAAACGACTAGCGACTTTCGCGATCGGCCGGGGTCAACCTTCGACGCCTGGGGTGGGGTCAAAGCCGACGCCGAAACACAGTATGACGGCAAAAGCCAGTTTCTGGTCAAGAACCCGATCAATCGCTACCTGATCAACTCTCCGATGTTGCCGGGAATGAAAAAGGACGCGGACGGCTCGCTGACGCTGTACATTCAAAAAGACAGTCCCGGTGCAGAAAAGGAAGCAAACTGGCTTCCCGCCCCGGACGACAAAATCTATCTCGTGATGCGCCTGTATTGGCCGAAGCCCACGTCACCTTCGATTTTGCCGGCGGGCGAAGGGACATGGCAGCCACCCGGTGTAAAGCGGGTTTCCTAGAGGACGCGGTCCGTCCACCGCTCCGTCGAAAGGGTTGTTGGGGTAATACTGCCGGTTCTCGTGCTTTCCGCTGTCTCAATTTCCGACCAAGCCGATCCAGCACGAGGGTCGGCCGTGGTGTCTCCACGCCCTCCTGGCGACGTCCCGCACAGGGGAATTAGTCAATGCCATAAGATTTTCCCCTCACAGGAAATGCCTGGCCCGTTTGATCGGCAACCGTGATCGCCTTGAACCAATTCGAACCGTCGACCCAGCTATTTCAAGTTGGCATATCGCTTATTTATGAAACTTTGTAGCATTTGCCGCGCTGTCATTAAAAGAAATGGGAATCTAATTAAAGGCACGAAGTTTGCAACTGTAACGATTGCGCAGTGGGAACGGGTCCGGGCGAACGAATGCGTTGAAGGCCGTCCAGATCAGCGGCCTTCAACGCATTATAGAAACGCCTGCGTTTATTGATCTCCAACGAGACAAGTCTTCCCGTCACGCAGCCTTGGCAACGTCCTCGCTGTGATGGATCTCCGTGCCGAGCACCTTCAGGCATTCCCTGATGAACGCGGCCAATGCCGTCCATCCTTTTGCCGACACCATGGTGCCATCGACGTAGGCTTCTGTCGGGGACAGGTCTATGTAAGTGCCGCCAGCCAGCGTCACCTCTGGCTCGCATGCTCCAAGTGCTGCAACCTTCTTGCCACGGACAACGCCGTCGACGGCAATAAGGATCTGAACGCCGTGGCAGATGGTGAAGATTGGCTTCTTCGTCTCGTGGAAGTGCCTAACAATCGATTGAACGCGCTTGTCTGTCCGGATGTATTCTGGACCGCGTCCGCCTGCAGCGTAAACCGCATGGTACTGGTCGAGCTGCTTCTCGGCTTCCGAAAACGTTTTGTTGATCGTGAAGAAGTGGCCGAGTTTCTCGGTATAGGTCTGGTCCCCCTCGAAGTCGTGCAAAGACGTCTTGATGAGATCGCCCGCATTTTTATCGGGGCAGATGACGTGAACGGTATGTCCGATAGCTTCCATCGCCTGCTGAAAAACGAAAATCTCGTATTCCTCGGTGAACTCACCGGTCAGCATCAGTATTTTCTTGCCTGGCATGATCTGCTCCTCTTGCTGCATGCAGTGGGGCGGCATCGCGCCGCCCCGGTTTAGGTTGGGGTTAGAACGGGGAATCCGGGAAATAGTATTCCTGCGCATTTTCCTGGGTGATCAGCGGTGCGTCGAGCTTGACGGTGCCGCGTACTGGCGCTTGTCCGATAAGATTGGCGACTGTCATGTAGATCGCTGTCTTGATCATCGCTGGTGGATATGGGGTCTCAACCGGGGTCATCGCATCTCCATCGATGACCTTCTTGACGATGTCTTTCATACCATTGCCACCGAGAGCAAGCTTGATGTCCTTGCGTCCGGACTCCTTGACGGCTTCTAGCACGCCGAGAAGCATGTCATCATCGTTGGCCCAGACGGCATCGATCTGCGGATACTTTGCAAGGTAGTCCTGCATCAATTTGAACGCTTCGTCGCTGTTCCAGTTTGCATATTGGATGTCGAGGACTTTGAGTTCCGTGCCCTGGATGGCGTCGTTGAAGCCCTTGATGCGCTCGTCGTCGATGACCGTCGGGATGCCGCGCAGAACGACGAGATTGCCCTTGCCGCCAAGTTTGTCGATCATGTACTTCGCCGTATTGCGGCCAACAGCGATATTGTCGCCCGCAAGGTATAGATCTTGGATTGTGGCGTCGCTCAAACCGCGGTCGACGACGGTGATGAACGTTCCGGCGTCCTTGACGGCTTTGACGGGGGTCGTCAGCTCCTCCGACGAATACGGCAGTATGACCAGGGCGTCGAGCTTACGGCCAGCGGACAAATCTTCCAAGGCACTCACTTGCGCGGTTGCTGATGGCGAGGTCTTGACGATGACCTCAACGCCGGGAAATGCAGCATTGATTTCCTTGGCGGCCGCCTGCGCATGGTAGACGACACCTGCAGTCCAACCATGGTCGGCTGCCGGGATCGATACAGCGACCACCTTCTTATCGGCGGCGAGCGCTTGTCCCGCAATCAGCAAGCTGCCGATGGCAGCCGCCGCAATCAATTTGGTCTTAAACATTAAATTCCTCCCAGAATTGGACCCAAAAATAAGCACCCATGCGGTCCGGACACGGATTATTTCGAAAACCTTTGAATGAGCATCGCGATGATAATGATGACCCCCTGCACCCCCGCCACGAGGTACTCCGAGACGAGATCAGACAGAACCATCAGATTGGCGATGAGCTCGAGAATGACGGCACCCGCGACCGTTCCCCAGACGTGGCCTTTACCGCCCCGCAGTGCCGTACCGCCGATGACGACGGCGGTGATGACCTGGAGTTCCCACAGGACCCCGGTTGTCGGCGTCGCCGCACCAAGACGTGGCACGTAGCAAATGGCAGCGATTGCAACGCATGCGCCTTGGATCGCATAGGCAATGGTCTGGGTTTTGATGATCGAGATGCCTGAGTAGCGGGCGACGTCCTCGTTTGCTCCCACAGCCGCACACATTCTCCCGTACTTCATCTTGTAAAGGGCGAAGGAGGCAACCGCGGCGACCGCAATCGAGATCAGGATAGGGACCGATATTCCGCCGACCGTACCGAAATAGACAGGGCGATAGGCCTCACGCAGGCTGCGGTCGATCGGGATCGTTCCGCCGTCAGACATATAGGTGATCAAGGCTCGGAAGATGCCCATCGTCCCTAGCGTCGCAATGAACGGCTCGATCTTGCCGACGGTCACGATGAGACCGTTCATCAGACCGCAGGCAGTGCCGATGACGATCGCCACAACCATCCCTGCTGGAATTGCCGCGAGACCCCATTCAGGCGCCATGCTGTTCATGAAGAGGATGGTGATACCCGTGATGAAGGCAGCCATCGAACCAACGGACAGGTCCAGTCCCCCCGACGAGATCACAAATGTTGCGCCAACGGCTATGATGGCGATGAACGCACTTCGGGTAATGACGTTTCCAAGATTGGTGGCTGACAAAAAATCCGGATTGATGAGAAAGCCGATCACCAGCAGCGCCAGCAAAGCCAGGAATGGCCCCACGTCTGCCCAACCGATGTTCCATTCCCGTTCCTGTCGAAGCGGCGTCGATCCTACAATGGCACTCATGTCGTTCCTCCCTGCCTGTCTGCTGTCGTCACATCGCTGGTCGCAAGCAGCGCAATCTCATGTTCCGTCATCCCGCCTCCGGTTACCTCGCCTGTGATCCGCCCCTCCCGCATCACAAGAATTCGATCGCAGATGCCGATCAGCTCCTGCATTTCCGATGAGATGACGATGCACGTCCTGCCCTCGCCAACCAATCGGTGGATGAAGGCGTAGATTTGCGCTTTGTTGGCAATATCGATGCCTCGTGTCGGCTCGTCGATGACGACCACGGACGGGTTGGTCATGAGAACTTTAGCCAGCAGCAGTTTCTGCTGGTTACCACCTGAAAGTTGGCCTGCCCTGACGCCCAGCGTTTTCAGCCGAATGTCGTATTCGTCGACGGCGTCAATAAGCGCTGTCTGCTCTCGAGCCCTGCGCATCATCAGGCCAGGGTGAAACCGCGACAGCGCGGACAGCGTCAAATTGGGCCCAAGCCGCTCGTGGAGCAGCAACCCCTTGCCTTTTCGATCCTCTGTGAGGTAGCCGATGCCCGCGTCCATGGCCGCCCGAGGCGAGCGGATGTCTATCGACCTGCCGTCGAGCGTGACCGACCCGCTGGATGCACGTAGCCCCATGATGCCTTCGAACACCTCGGTTCGACCTGCACCGATCATACCCGCGAACCCGAGGATTTCGCCCTTCCGTGCGGTGAAGGATATATCCTTGGCATAGCCGGGGACGATCAGGCCCCGCACCTCCAACGACGGCTCCCCGGAAACATCAACACGCTTCTCTGGGTAGAGAGCCGCAAGATCCCGGCCGACCATGAGGCGAGCCATGTCCATTTGGCTGAGGCCACTGCCCGGATACGTTCCCACGAGCTTGCCATCGCGCAGGACACTGACCTTGTCGGCGAGGCGCTGAACCTCGTCGAGACGATGGCTGATATAGAGAACCGCCGCGCCCTGTTCTTTGAGCTGCTGGATGATTGTCAGAAGCCGCTCGACTTCGTCCCCCGTAAGGACTGCGGTCGGCTCGTCGAAAATAACCAGCTTGTAATCGTCAAGAAGTGCGCGAGCGATCTGTACGAGTTGGCGATCAGCGAGCGAAATTTCCCGAACCAATGCGTTCGGCTTAACGTGACAGCCCAACTGGGAGAGCTTTTCGGTTGCAAGTCGGCGCATCGTCCGGTCATCGACCATTCCAATGCGCATCAACTCTCGCCCGAGAAACAAGTTCTCCGCAACCGTCAAGCCATCTGCCAGCAAGATTTCTTGGTGGACCAGGACGATCCCAGCTTGGTGCGCATGTTCAGGCTTCGAGAAGCTGACTTCCCGTCCTGCCATCGTGAGTGTTCCGGCTGTCGGCTCGGCGTAGCCTGAAAGGAGCCGCATGAAAGTCGATTTGCCCGCGCCGTTCTCTCCAATGATGGCATGAATTTCGCCGGGAAGAACATCAAGCGACACGTCGGACAACACAGTGACCGGACCATAGTCCTTTGACATCCCGTCCGCCCGAAGGACAGGCTGACGCTCCTCACTACCGCGGTTCGACACGTCGCATTTCTCCCGGTGGAGACTCAAACCAACCGACATGGGAGCCCCCTCATTCGAACGCCGGAAGAAGACGGTCACGCGAGTGCTCTAAGTGCAGCCGCATTGCTTTCTCAGCGGCGTTCGCATCCCCGGCAGTAAACGCCGCCAACAAAGCTTCATGCTCGTCCAGGGCTTCCTCGGTGACCCGTGAATGGAACATCAAGCGAAAGATGTGAAAATGCGTGTGCTGGTGATTGAGCGTCTCGCGGATCAACTCGTTTCCTGCGAACTCCATAATCCTGTCGTGGAAAACCGCATCCTGCCGGGCAAACGTCGAATAGCGAATGCGCTCGTCGGTCCCGTCCCGGCGGCCCATCACTCCACCCGCCTCCTGAAGAGATGCAAGCTTCGCTTCATCCATCCCGGCGGCCGCCTTGGCAGCACCATCCGGCTCAAGCAACAGGCGCAGTTCGTACAATTCGTCGAACCTGCGGCGGGTAATTTGTGGGGCGGCGCTGTAACCGATTAAATGCGTCTTGACGACCAGCCCTTCACCCTCGAGCCTGCCGAGCGCCTCCCGGATAGGAGTCTGCGAGACGTTCAGTTCCCGCACCATATTATCGACAGATATGCGGCCCCCGGGCGAGATCTTAAGCGCCATGAGCTGAGCGAAAATCGCCTCGTACACGCTTTCAGCCAGGCTGTTGCTGCGCTGGATAAAGCCGCTGTGGTCGGGCGCGTTGGTCAGGTTCGTTGAATTTCTGTTCTGCATATCTTGCCTCTTGACATGATCGACAGCTAACACGATGGTGCCCTATATGCAATCCCATATCCTATACGATTTTATATTGGAGACTTCATGAGGGTGGTACGAGAGGATGCGGTACAGTTGGTTTCCAACCTTCTGGAGCAGCGCGACGCCCCGTCTGCGCACGCTTCGCTGCAGGCGCAGGTGCTCGTCGATGCGGAGCTCAAAGGCCATCCGTCGCACGGCCTTCAACGGTTACCTCGAATCCTGACACGGATTGAAGGTGGCCTTATTGACCCTCAAACTGAAGGCAAAGCGATCTGGCGCTCTCCGTCATTTTTGGAGGTCGACGGCCACAAAGGACTAGGGCCAGTCGTGGCTATATCAGCGCTGAAACAGTTGAGCGAGCGGGCAGAGAGCTCTGGCGTCGCCATATGCGGCATCCGCAACTCGAACCATCTGGGAATGCTTGCCTATTATGTCGAGTGGCTCGCGACCCGCGGCCAAGTTGGCATCGCGCTATCGTCGAGCGAGGCACTGGTCCATCCCTTCGGCGGCACACGGGCTGTCCTTGGAACCAATCCTTTGGCGATTGCTGTCCCGACTGCGAACCGGCCGATGGTGGTCGATCTTGCCACGGGCGTCGTCTCCATGGGTAAAATTCACCATCATGCGGCCAACGGATTGTCGATCCCGCTTGGGTGGGCGCGAGATGAAACAGGCCAGCCCACCACCGACGCAGCTCGCGCCACGAAGGGAGCGATTGCTCCGTTCGGCGACGCCAAGGGCTATGCTCTGGGCATGGCTCTTGAACTCCTCGTCGCTGCCTTGGCGGGCTCGGCTTTAGCACCAGACGTTCGAGGCACGCTTGATGCGGACATGGTTTGCAACAAGGGGGACGTGTTTATCGCAATCGACATTGGCATGCAGCCCGATCTGATGGTGCGACTTGCAGCCTATCTGGACTTGGTCCGCGCCTCTCCCCCCTCGAAAGCAAATACACCTGTCGCTGTGCCCGGCGACGGCGCGGCTGCTAGGCGATCCGAAGCGCTTATCAAGGGTTTCGAGATTGCTCCAAAGCTATGGCAAGACCTCAACGCCCTTACTCATACGACCAAATCGCTCTCCAAAGGACATGCACGATGACCCTTTTTGCCGCCATCCGGCTCCCACACGAAATTCTGTTTGGCAAAGGACAGCGTCATGCATTGCCAAAGGTCGCTGCCAGGCTTGGGAAACGAGCCCTGATCTGCACCGACGAGCGTTTTGCGGCAACATCGACTTTTGCGGAAATCGTCAATGCCCTGGAAGCTGAATTTGTCGAGGTTTTGATTTACGACGCCGTCCTCCCGGACGTCCCGCAGGAGACCGTCGCTGTTTGCGTCGCCGATGCCCGCGCGTTCGGTCCTGACATGGTGATCGGCATTGGAGGGGGGAGTTGCCTGGATATGGCCAAATGCGCAGCCCTCCTTTTGAGCCACGGGGGGCGCCTTCAGGACTATTACGGTGAATTTAAAGTTCCGGGACCGATACTACCGATCATCGCTGTTCCCACCACGGCTGGCACTGGTTCCGAAGTGACGCCAGTTGCTGTGATTTCCGACTCCGAACGCACGCTTAAGGTCGGAATTTCCAGTCCGTACCTGATAGCGACAGCGGCGATCTGCGATCCCGATCTGACGATGACGTGTCCGCCCGGTTTGACGGCGGTGGCGGGCGCAGACGCCCTTACACATGCCATCGAAGCATTCACCGCGGCACGAAGGGGATCCGACCACGCCTTGGCCCAGGATCATGTGTTCATCGGAAAGAGTGCTCTCACCGACCACTTTGCGCTTCTCGCCATCAAACTCCTCGGACGCAGCCTGGAAAAGGCTTGCAAGGATGGAGCTGACGAGGACGCGAGAGCTGATGTCATGATGGGAGCATTGGCTGCAGGCTGCGCCTTTGGGACCGCAGGGACCGCCGCAGCCCATGCCATCCAATACCCTGCCGGAGCGCTAACCCATACAGCGCACGGTCTCGGCGTGGCAACCATGATGCCATACGTGATGAATTACAATAAGTCGACGTCAGCCATTGAGATGGCGCAGATCGGTTCCGCGCTAGGCCTCGGTAACCAGAACCAGGACGCGGAGCAGAGGGCAACGGCAGCTATTGACGAGATCCGTAGACTGTTCGCCGCGATCGGCATTACTCCAACGCTCGCCGAGCTGGGCCTGCCTGCCGACAAGGTCGATTGGACCGCGGAGCAGGCTTTCGGCATCGATAGACTGATCAAGAACAACCCCAGGCCGTTCGATCTCGACGCGATGAAGCGTCTCGTGAGAGCGGCTTATGACGGCGACTTCGCCGCTTCCGCCATCTGACTTCGAGGAAACGACATGACCATTGCACAAAAAACATCCCAGCTCGCCAATCAGGCGCCAGACATCGATGCTGCCTCGCGAGGACTTTACATTGACGGAAGCTGGAAACCATCGCACGGTGGCCAGACAATCGACGTCGTGGACCCTTCGACCGGCGAACGTCTGACGTCTGTGCCGGACGCGACCGTCGAGGACGCCCGCATCGCCATTGAAGCCGCAGCGGCGGCGGCGCCGTTATGGCGTGCAACCCCCCCCCGCAAGCGTTCTGAAATCCTGCGCCGTTGTTTCGAACTTATGGTCGAGCGGTCTGAGATGCTCGCGACCTTGATCTCGATGGAAAACGGCAAAGCCCTGCGCGATGCCCGCGGGGAAGTCGCCTATGCCGCTGAATTCTTCCGGTGGAACGCGGAAGAAGCTGTTCGGATTACCGGGGAATTCGGGATCGCACCTGCAGGGACAAACCGCATCATCGTCGATTACCAGCCGATCGGAACTTGCCTGCTTATAACCCCCTGGAATTTTCCTGCAGCCATGGCAACCCGGAAAATTGCGCCTGCCTTGGCGGCCGGGTGCACCGTCATTCTCAAGCCTGCTAGTGAAACGCCGCTGACGGCCTACGCGCTCGCAGCGATCTACGAAGAAGCCGGGGTGCCGCCGGGTGTCGTCAATGTGATCACAACCAGCACACCAGGTCCTGTCACCGCCGAAATACTGTCGGATCCCCGTGTCAGGAAACTGTCATTCACCGGATCGACGGGTGTGGGCCGCCATCTACTGGCGGAAGCGGCAAAACACGTGATCTCCTGTTCGATGGAACTCGGCGGCAATGCGCCCTTTGTCGTCTTTGATGACGCGGACCTGGAAGCCTCGCTGGACGGCGCGATGATCGCCAAGATGCGTAATGCCGGAGAAGCCTGCACCGCCGCCAACCGCTTCTATGTCCAGTCAGGAATATACGACGCTTTTGCGGAAGGCCTGTCGAAACGCATGGCCGCGTTGAAGGTCGGCGCAGGCACTGATGGGGCCACCGAGTGCGGGCCGATGATTACCAGCAAGGCCGTCGAAAAGATTGGCCACCTGGTTGAGGAGTCGAAAACGAAGGGTGCGCGTGTTCTATGCGGTGGAGAAGCACCGGAAGGACCCGGTTTCTTCTACCCACCAACTGTTCTGGTCGACGTTTCAGCCACCTGCGAGATGGCGCACGAAGAAATCTTCGGTCCGGTCGCGCCACTCTATCGTTTCGAAACCGAGGAGGAAGCTGTCAGCCGCGCCAACGATACAGAATATGGTCTAGCCGCCTACGTCTATACGCGTGATGTTGGTCGCGGCCTGCGCGTCGCCTCCGCCCTGGAAGCAGGGATGATCGCTTTGAACAGAGGGTTGGTCTCGGACCCGGCTGCCCCCTTTGGAGGTGTCAAGCAGAGCGGTCTCGGACGTGAAGGCGGGCAGCACCATGGCATTGCTGAATTCATGGAAGCGAAATATATCGCTACCAGCTTTTAGAAACGCGAGGAGCGGAAGCTTTGGAAAATGACCCGTTCCGCATTCGAGCACATGTCGCCGAGTTCGATGCGATCGTTGAGGAGATTGTCGCGTCAAGCGCCCGGACCCGCGACAGCTTACCCATGGCAGCGGACGTTCCCTATGGCGACGGTCCATCCGAGACCGTCGACATCTTTTTCCCGGAAGGCGCGCGGGAAAATTTACCCGTGCATATGTTTATTCACGGCGGCTACTGGAGGATGTTCTCGAAACGAGACTTTTCCTACGTTGCCAACACGGTGACGAACGCTGGGGCTATCGCTGTCATCGTCGATTATGCCCTGATGCCGAGTGTCCGCATGGGTGTCCTAATTGACCAGGTACGCCGGGCAAAGCGATGGGTGGTTGATAACATCAGTACGTACGGCGGCGACCCGTCGCGCCTGACCGTGAGCGGGCATTCGGCAGGAGCACACCTTGCGACGTTTCTATTCAGCGAACAGGAAGAGCGGTCAGGTATCGCTGCGGCCCTTCTGCTGGGCGGACTCTACGACCTCAAGCCGCTTCAAAGGTCGTTCTTGGCTGACGAAATCGGCATCACGGATGAGGAGGTATTGGCTTTTTCGCCGATGTCGCAATCGTTTGAACGTGACTGCCGCGTGACCGTCGCGGTGGGTGCGGAAGAAACTCCTCCTTTTCACAAGCAGGCAAACGATTTTGTGATGATGCTGGAGATGCAGGCTCAAGCGGTGTCAAAGAGATCAATCGCTGGTGGCAACCACATGAGCAGCGTGCGTGACCTCGGTCTTTCGGCCAGTTCCACAGGCATGCTGTTACTTGAGACGATCGCCAGGGAGGTTTGACAGTCATCGTCATTCAGTGACGGTGCGTGGTGCCGAGTGGACTGCGCGACGGTTCCGATGATCAGGAACGCACCTAGGATTTCGAAACCGTTTGTTCGATCCCGGCTATAAGGTTCTCCTCGGTCGACCCGTAACGGGCGTGGCGCCGCTGTTTCTGGGCGTCGCGCTCTCAGTCTTCTGTCTCAACGGAGAGCTCTGAAATGAACGGAAGCGCCCTGCAAGCGGTGCGTTATGCATGTCTTTAGCCATTGTCCCCGTTTCTCCGGTGGGCTGCATCGCGCCCCAACAGACCCGCCCGCCTGAACCTCCGGTACCGTGAAAACCGCAGCCTGCTGAGGATCAAAATGTTGGAAACACTTCAGGCCAGCAATGAGCCGCTGTCCCAGGCGCGGCGGCTTCTTGTTGTTATCGGATGAAGAGTTCGAAGACGGGTGGAGCGTAGTAGTAGCTGTCGGTGTGGCGCCGGTAACCGCGGCGATGTTCCCGAAAGCCACGATGACCATTCCAGTATCCACAACGGTCATGACTCGCTCTGTACAATCATGCCGGCGGTCATCGCGCCTGTCGCGATCCCTGCCCGGCGAGACCAGGCTCGGTCCTCCAATCGAGACGGATTTGCGCGAGTTTTTGAACGATCCGCTATTGGCGCACTCGGGCGGCCGTTGGCAGATGCTGCTCAAGGATTTGCCGCCATTGCCATGTTGTGTCGATTAAGGGGATGCTCAGCCGACCCGCCAGGCATTGAAACCATCGCTTAGAACGCGAAATGCGCCTTCTTTACCAAAGCCGCCTTGATCGTTGCGGTTTCCATGCCAAGTTCAATAAAATTGCGGGCATGTCGCGCCAACGCCACATTGTCGTCCCAGAGGTTCCGCCAAATCGCGGTCTTGAGCGAAAGATCTTTGTCGACGATTGTGGTCGAGAATGACTCGAACGTCACGTAGTCTGTCCAACCTATCGCAACCAGCGCATCGAAGATGCCTGCGAAGTTGATGTTGCCGGTACCAAGGTACCCACGGTGGCTCTCGCCAATGTGCATGTAGCCGATCTTGTCGGCCGCGTGACGGATGGCTAACCCAACATCAGCCTCTTCGATGTTCATGTGGAAGGTATCGAGATGCAGCAGAACATTCGATGCCCCCGTATCTTTGATATACGCCAGCCCCTGAGAGGCCGTGTTGAGCATGTTGCTCTCGAAGCGGTTGACGATCTCAAGGTTCAGCGTCACCCCCGCAGACTTCGCTCGATCGGCCACCTTCGACAAGGTTGAAACGCTTGTGTCCCAAGCCTTCTTTGTAAGTGCCTGCTCCTGTTTCCCATGGGCAGAACTCAAGATGCCGGCGAGCTTGGTGCCGCCGAGATCCCTGACGAGAGCGACGGCCTTATCGAGTATGTCCCGCCCGTTGTTGACAACCGACTTATCGCTGCTCGAAACGTCACCCTCGGAAGGAAGACCCATGCTGATCGCGACATCGAGATCGAGCTCCTTGAGACGACCAGAAAGCCATTTAACATCCACCTGCTTTGGATCGAGGTAAGAAAATTCGATGAGTTTGTAGCCAAGGTCATACGTCTTGCTGAGCGCATTTTCCAACTCGTCCTTCGACGAGCCTGCGCTCCAGACGAAGGAATGGACGCCAATTTTGGACATGGGACAACGTTTCCTGCGATTTTTGTGTTCGATCATGACCCGCCGCGCCACAGCGACGACGGCGGGTCACTCGGGAGGAGTCCTTAGCGAGCTGCAGTCCAGCCCTTGTAATCCTTGATGTTATCGGCAGTGATGAGCTTGGGGTCGAGGAGGATCGTGTCCTGTGCCGGCTTCTTGCCGTTAAGGAGCTCAACAGCCAGCGTCAGGGAGTCCCCGGCCATGGTGTAAGGGTCCTGCGAAGCGGATGCCTTGATCATCGACTTGCCGCTAGAAAGCGACTTTTCGATATCCGGGGCGCCATCGACAGCGGTGAAGAAGAACTCGTTGCGGTTCAGCTGCTTGGCTGCGAGTTCGGCGCCGATTGCGGTCGGATCGTTGATCGCGAATACGGCGTCGATCTTGTCAAAGCGGGTCAGCAGTCCCTGCATCACAGCCATGCCGCCGTCGCGCGAGCCTTGAGCATTCTGATCGTCGGACAGGATCTTGATGTCAGGGCTCTTGGTCAGGACATTCTTGCACCCCTGCACGCGATCGATGATCGACGAAGACGCCGGTCCGTTGATGATGACGACATCACCCTTTCCCTTGATCTGGTCGACGATGTACTGGCAAGCCTCTTCGCCGGCCTTGATGTTGTTGGTCATGACGGTGACGTCTGCACCTGGCGCCGAAACGTCGAACGCGGCGACAATCACACCGGCCGCCTGAGCCTTTTTGACCGCTGGCGCGATTGCCTTTGCGTCAACGGCATTCAGCATGATGATGTCTACGCCGGACGCAACGAAGCTTTCCATTTGCGAGACCTGCTTGTTGAGGTCATAGTCGGCCGAAACCGAAGTCACTTCGACGTTCGGGTTGATTTCCCTGGCACGATCCTCGATGCCCTTGATGGTTGCAACGAAAAACGGGTTGCCAAGCAAGCCGACAGAGATGCCGATCTTCTGCAGATCTTTCGCGGATGCCGGCATGGTCATGGCTGCCGCAATCGCTGTTCCGAGAAGCAGTTTCGAAATTGTACGCATTGGTCTTCCTCCGTTGTGGCGCTCCCAGCGCCTTCGTTTTCCCGGTGATCCGGTTCCATTCGCCGCATATCAGGTGCGGCTTAGTCCTTTCAGCCGATAGCGGTCGAGACAGACGGCGATGATGATGACGAGACCTTTGATGATGTACTGCCAGATGTCGGAAACACCCACGAGAATCAGCCCATTGGACAGCACGGCAATGATCAGCGCACCAATCAATGTCCCCCAGATGGACCCGACACCGCCTACAAAACTCGTGCCACCAAGTATGACTGCCGCGATCGCGTCGAGTTCGTAAGATTGCCCAAGCTGGAGGCCATTGGCAGCATAGAGACGCGCGGCTGACATAGTGCCTCCAAGCCCTGCGAGCAGACCCGACACGCTGTAGACAAAGAGCAGGACAATCGGCACCTTGATGCCGGTCAGCCGGGCAGCTTCCACATTGCCTCCGACTGCATAGATCCACGTGCCGAGAACGGTGCGCTTGAGGACAAACCAGGAGACCAGGACTGTCGCAAGAGCGATAATCGCTAGCCAAGGTATTCCCAGGACGCTCCCGTTTCCGATGAAGTCGAACGGCAAATCCGGGTTGAAGACCGTGGTGTCGTTGCCCAGCAGACGCGCGACGCCGCGGATCGCGGTCAGTGAACCGAGGGTGACGATGAACGGCGGCAGTTTGAGAAATGCGATAATCGAACCGTTGACGAAGCCACATGCCAGTCCGACGGCGATTGCCGCAGGGATGCCGAGCATTCCGATATCGGGAAACAGTGACACGATCACGGCGACCATCGCGGAGGCCGCCAGGATTGAGCCGACGGACAGATCGATACCACCTGTGAGGATAACGAAGGTCATACCGGCGGCAAGAACGGTGTTGATCGATGCCTGCTGCATGACGATCGACAGATTGTTTACGCTCAGGAAGCGGCCACTGAGCAAATGGAAGCCGATCGCCAGAAGGATGAGTACGGGCAGCATGCCAAGCGCCGTGAGCGTCGTGCGCAGCTTGAGAGTGTTTGCGTTTTCGGTCGTGGTTGTGCTCATGGCTGATTTCCGTCCTTCTTTGACTTTTCCGCGTCGGATGTCGCCGAGCCCGTGGAGAACGCCATGATGGCCTCCTGATTGATCGGATGATCCTTCGAGCCAGTCACCTCTCCGGCAATGCGTCCCTCCCGCATGACCAGGACGCGGTCGGCGATGCCGATGATCTCCGGCAGGTCACTGGAGATAACGACGATGGCGATCCCGTTCTGGGCGAGTTCATCGATGATCCGGTAGATTTCTGACTTCGCGCCGACGTCGACGCCTCGGGTTGGTTCATCGAGAATGATGACCTTGGGCCTGGTTTCGAGAAGTCTCGCAATAAGAACTTTTTGCTGATTACCGCCGGACAGCGCTCCGGCGTTGATGCTGGTGCTCTTCGTGCGGATGGCAAGCGACGTAACAGCACGAGCCGCCCGCGTCTTCGCCTGGGCAAAGTCGAGCACACCAGCGGCTTTCGCATCGGATCCGATGACACCTATGTTGATGTTCTCGCTGATGGACATATCGAGGAAAAGCCCGAGGCCCTTCCGGTCTTCGGTGAGGTAGGCGATGCCGGCGTCCAAGGCATCTCGCGGGCCGGCGATCGCGAGTTCTTTGCCCTCCAGGAAAAGGTTGCCCGCCTTCTTCGCGTCTGCGCCGAATATCAAGCGTGCAAGCTCCGTCCTGCCCGAACCGACGAGGCCGGCAATTCCGAGCACTTCACCGGCGTGCGCATCGAACGAGCAATCACGCACTCTTCGTCCGTCATCGATGTTGCGAACGGAAAGCACGGTGCGCTGCTCGCCGCTCGCCGCGTGATGCTCTTTCTTGTAGAATGAGGAGAGATCACGTCCGACCATCATCGAAACCAGCTTGGACGCGGAGAGTTCGGCCTTATTCAAAGTGCCGACGTAAGTGCTGTCCCGCAACACGCTCACGCGATCGGCCAGCTGGTAGATTTCCTCCATCCGGTGGCTGATATAGATAATCGCAATGCCTTGTGACTTGAGACTGGCAATGACGTCGAACAGGCGATCGGTCTCTCGGCTTGTGAGGGACGTTGTCGGCTCGTCCATCACGATGATGCGGGCATTGGTAGTCAGCGCGCGGGCGATTTCCACCATCTGTCGCTCGCCCAAGGAAAGCTGGCCGACCTGGCTGGATGGGCCAAACCCCACGCCAAGACGCTTGAGGATCGGCTCTGCACGCCGTCTTGTGTCCGATCGGTTTAGAATCCCTGCCCTCGATGGCTCGGCGCCAAGGAACATGTTCTGCTCCACGGTCAGGTTTGGGGCCAGCGACAACTCCTGATAGATCACCGAGATCCCATTGGCTTTCGCCTTGATGGGATCGCCCGCTACAACCGGCTGCCCGTCAACGAGGATCGTTCCGCCTGCATCAGCCTTGTGGGCGCCGGACAACACCTTCATCAGCGTCGACTTGCCGGCCCCGTTTTCGCCCATCAACGCATGCACTTCACCGGGGAATACCGTGATCGAAACATTCGAGAGCGCGCGTGTGCTGCCGAACGTCTTGCTGATGTTGCGCATCTCCAGGACAGGTGTCGCCCTCGGTGCGGCAGTCGCGGTGACGCTCATGCTTGCCTCTCCAACAGTTGCTTGTCTTTGACAATGTCGCCCACGGAGCGGTCGAGCTCTTCGCGCCAGAAATCACGATATGCTTGGAGCCCCGGTATCTCGGCTGGACGCGACACGGTGCATTCGTTTTTGAACGGGCTTTCACCGAACTGTTCGAAAACCAATGCTGCGGCTCCGAAGGCGCTGCCCTCCGCGTTGGGACTGCTGTAGACGGTTTGATTTGACCTCAACGCGGCGAGCACCGCGGCATAAAGCCCGGTCTTGACCAAGCCTCCGTCAATCACAATGGGATTGACTGAGCCGATCAGATCGAGCGACAGGTCTGTCATGAGCGCCACGTACAACAGCGCTGCGGCGGCCCGTTCCTCCCCCTGCAGCGGCGGACCTATAAAGCGCCCTTCTCTACCAGGCATCGAACCGCCCGCAGCGAACGACGGCAGTGCGAAGGCCTTCTTCTTAATGACAGCCAGAACGGCTTCTTCGGAAACGGCCTGTTTCCAGCCACCGCTCGCGACATCGTATTCCCGGCCACCCATAAAGCGGATCGTGGCAACCGGATTGTGATCCACAGTCACGTTCGCCAGCATGTCTCGTTCGCGGTCCAAGGTTTCCAACGGGCTGGATGGGTTGAAGATCACCACCCAGGTGCCGGTCGAGACGAGCGTGAAATCGGAGAACCCCAGCGAGCGGTAATAGTAGAGTGCGGAATTGCTGTCGTGGACACCGTTGTGAACTGCTAGAGCAACGCTGGCACCGTTGGCCAGTTCAAGATCGTATTGCCCGATCTCCTCGCCTGCCCTTGCGAATTCCGGCATCTTTGATCGCCAGCCCTGGTTATCCACCAGGGTGCTGAAATCGTCAGCGATCGGGGCCCAAAGATGCGAGTGACACCCGAGATAGGACACTTCCGACACCTTGTGGCCCGAGAATTTCCACGACCAGAACTGCGGATAGCAAAGTATGGCGTCGCAGATGTCGAGCAGTTGCGGAGACCTGTCGGCGAGCCACAGTATGTGCCTGCCGAAATTGAAACCCAATGGCAATCTTGGCGAGAACGTTTCGGAGTAGTCAGGAATGAGCCGGTCGATTCTCTCGGCGACGGCCGCCGGGGGTTCCTGCTCATAGTCAAGGATGGGATGAAGCAGGTGCTCGCCCTGTATCAGTGCAAACGTGCAGCCATGACCAGAGAACATCATCCGATCGACACCATGCGTGGTTACGGCATCGACCAGTGAACGTCTCATCCAGTTGAACAGGGTCTCATCGTCAAGAACCCTGACATCGTCTTCGTTTCGCCAGACTGGTTTGGTGCGAGCCTCGCTGAGCACCGCACCCTCCCGCGAAATAACAAAAAGCTTGGAGTTCGTCTTGCCGAGATCGAAGATGGCGATCGCTGACTGGCTCACTTGGATCCTCCCGTGCTGGCGACGAGGATCTCGACACCTGCATCTTCCAGCATCTTCGCTGCAGCATCAGAAAGGCCATCGTCTGTCACGACCATTCCTATACGTGAAAGTGGGAGGACGATATTGCGAGGCTTGATTGTGAATTTTCGGCTATCGGCCAGGAGGACGATTTCGTCGGCGCATCCACTCAGTTCACCGATGGCCCTTGTCAGAAGCGGGTGCGATTCCAATAGGCCATCGCTGCTGACACCTTGGGTGCCAAGAAAAAACCGTGAGGCGAAGTAGTTAGGAGCACCTGCCGACGCATCGTGGATAATACCGGGCTCACGGTACAGAACGCCGCCCGCAAGCGTAAGCTCGCAGATGGCATGATCACCGAGATAGGCGGCGAGTGGCATGGAATTGGTGTAAATCCGGACACTGCGCTGCGCCAGCTGAATGCCAAGCTGGTAGCATGTCGATCCTGCGTGAACGATGATCGAGTCGCCATCACGCACAAGGCTCGCAGCTTTTTCGGCAATAGCGTGTTTCGCCTCGACAGCAATATCCCGGTTTTCGTCATAAGGCCTGGCTGACAGACGCCCTGCCGAGCCGCCGTCGCTGGCAGAAATGCCGCCATAGACCTTGCGGGCTTTGCCCAGCTCATGAAGCTTGTCGATGTCACGGCGAATGGTTGCGGGTGAGACCGCAAGGCGCTCCTGCAGATCGCGTACGGACGCAAACGGCGTCTCCTGCAGCAGATCGGTAATAGCCTTGTGGCGCTCGGAATCGTTCAATGAAATGCCTCCCGACGTCTCCCGCGTCGATGATTAAATATAATCACAGAACAACACAACTCGCAAGCTACTAAGAGTGAAAAACTTCATCATTGACGATATGCAATCACATCCATACGATATCGCGGAAAGTTTGCTCACGAGAAGCAACGGCAGCGCAAACTAGAATGATGCAGTGCAAACGTAGGTGTGGAGGAGTTGACCGTGGCCGCAATCGCTCAATCAGTCGGATCGAATAAGGACTTCCAAGCCTTTTTGAATTTGTCCGAGGCTGTGGGGAGCGACATCCTCAAGACGCAGGGCGCCGGCGGAAACACATCCGCGAAGTTCGGCGGTGTGATGTGGGTCAAGGCTTCCGGCACCTGGCTTTCGCAGGCCAAAAACCGCGACATTATGGTGCCGGTCGAAGTGGAGCCGCTCGTCGCGGCACTAAGGGACAAAGACCCTCGCGCCGAAAAGGCGACCGATTTTGTAGTTAACGAGTTGAACTCGATCGGACTCCGTCCCTCGATCGAAACGAGTTTCCATGCAGCCCTACAGAATACGGTTGTTGCGCACTATCACTGCGTCAATGCAATCGCGCTGTCCGTTCTCAAGCGCCGCGAGCAGATTTTAAGCGAGCGCATGGCAACAGTCAGCGACCTGACATGGGCGACGATCCCGTATCGCCGCCCCGGAACGCCCCTCGCCCGCGAAATCGATGCTGTCTCAGGCAGCCTTCCCGACGTGCTCTTTCTGTTCAATCACGGCATCATTGTCGGCGGACGTGATGTGGCCGAGGTTTCCGACAGAATCCGGCGCGTCTCGGAGGCACTTGCCTGCCCTTCGCGTGATGGAGGCAAACCCGATGTCGCCGCACTCTCCGCACTGGCGGAAGGATCCGAGTTTCAGCCCGCATCCGATCTCTATAGCCACAAGACGGCATTATCTCAGGAGAATCTGGAATTCGCACTCGGCGGCTCTCTCTACCCCGATCACGTTATCTTTCTCGGCTCCACCGTCGGCCTCTTACAGGATGGCCAGTCTGCGGCGGAGTTTGTCGAGCGCTGCAGTACCGAAAGCAAGGAAGTGCCGAAGCTTATCGCGGTTCCTGGCAAAGGCGTTTTGGTTTCGAAGGCACTGACCCCCGGCGGTCTTGCGATGGCGAGATGCCTTGCCGAGGTCGTTGCGCGGATTCCCGCAGGCGAAGCGATTGAATATCTGACGCCGGGCGACGTCTATGAACTTACTCATTGGGAAGCAGAGCAATACCGCCAGGCGCTTGACCGCAAGACAAATGGGCACTGAGACATGTCAGTGAACGAACCTGCCGCGGCAATCGGCATTGATATTGGGACTTCCGGCGTCCGCACGGTGGCAGTTTCGCAAGAAGGTCACGTCGTCGGCTTCACCTCGATGCCCTTTGCCGACGCCACAAAAACGAGATCGCCGGCCGCATGGTGGGAGGGCGTGCGGTTGTGCCTGACGCGCCTTGCGTCGGAGTGCTCACTGTCCAGCGTTCGCGGCATTGCCGTTGACGGGACATCCGGCACCGTCTTGGCAACTGACAGCGCATGCGCGCCGGTTGGCGACGTGTTAATGTACAACGAGCCGTGCCCGGATGCGGCTATTGTTGCGAGTATAGCGCAAGAAGCGCCGCTGGACAGCCCGGCGCGCGGCGCCAACTCCGGCCTCGCCCGGGCTATTCATCTTTCCCGCAGGGCGGGTGTATCGCACGTTATGCATCAAGCCGACTGGGTTCTGCTGCAACTCGGCCTGTCGCAACCGGCGACGGACGAAAACAACGCGCTGAAGACCGGATACGACCTCAACGCCTCCACCTGGCCCGCGTGGATCGAGGCCGCAGGCCTTGCCATTGACAAGCTTCCCAGCGTCTACCGCGCGGGTGAGCCCATCCAGATGGTGGGCGGGTTCGCCGCTGCGATTGGGCTGCCCTCTTCATGCCGCCTTCACGCCGGGACCACTGATGGCTGCGCCTCGTTTCTCGCGACCGGCGCGTCAGAGACTGGCGACGGCGTGACCGCTCTCGGATCGACGATGGTTCTCAAGCTGGCGTCGGATCGGCCGATCAACGCTCCGGAGTACGGCGTCTACTCCCACCGCGTCCTGGACTTCTGGCTCGTCGGCGGCGCTTCAAACAGTGGTGGCGCGGTCATTCTTGCTCTGTTCGGCGACAATCGGCTGGCTCAACTGACGGAAAAGCTCGACGCTGATCATCCGACTGGACTCCAATATTATCCACTCTTGAAGCCAGGCGAACGTTTCCCCATCAACGATCCTTCCTACCCACCCCGTCTCGAGCCGCGCCCGAAAGACGACGCCGTTTTCTTCCAAGGCGTTCTTGAGGGCATGACGGAGATCGAACGTCTTGGGTACGGGCGCCTGAATGATCTCGGCGCCGCTCAACTGCGGACAGTTCGCACAGTGGGTGGTGGGGCAAAGAACCCGGTCTGGAAGGAGCTGCGTCAACGCGCTCTCGGCGTTGATTTCCTGCCATCAAGATCGTCTGAGGCTGCCGTAGGAACAGCGTCTCTGGTTCTTGCCGAGAGTGTGAGATGAGCATGATGCCCCTGACCGCCCGCCTTGAGGATCTTATTGCAAACTACGATGTCTTTCTCATAGATCAGTTTGGCGTCCTTCGCGATGACATTGGAGCATATCCTGGAGCTCCACCTGCCCTCGCGGCCCTGAAGGACGCTGGTAAGGTGGTCATCATTCTTTCGAACTCGGGGCGCAGAGGCGACTATAATGCTGATCGCCTCGTTGCGCTCGGTTTCGAGCGATCCAGCTTCGATCGTTTTGTCACGTCAGGCGACGTTGCCTACGAAATTCTCTCCCAAGACCTGACGCTGATCAGGGGCCAAACCCGCTGCCTGACCATATCAAGTGGCGGTGACACAGACCTTGCCGACCGATTGGGTCTGACTACAGTGGACGATGCATCCGATGCGGATGTCGTGGTGATCTCCGGCAGCCAGGCCGAACGCATCTCGCTTGAAGAATATCGCGCGTTTTTGCGTCCGGCAGCAGAGAAAAACGCTTTGTGCTACTGCACCAATCCCGACATCCATAAGCTCGCCGGTGGAACCGTCGCACCTGGAGCGGGAAGTATTGCCAAACTCTATGAAGAGTTGGGAGGCGCGGTCACCTGGCTCGGCAAACCGCACAAGGAAATCTACGACTATACCCGCTCGGCCCTGGGTTCAATCGCGTCCGACCGGATTGTCTGTATCGGCGATAGCATCGAGCACGACATTGTTGGAGCGACGAACGCAGGTCTGCCCTCGGCGCTTGTTGAGACCGGAATACTGTCGGGGCTTTCGAGCTCCACGATAAAGGCGCTGCTCGATCAGTTCGACGTCACGCCTACATACTTGCTAGAGCGGTTTAGCCTCGTTGACGAACAGTAGATTCACTTTTCACGGAAAAAGACGGCCCGCACTAACCTCGTGTCGCCGCTAACTCGCGGGGATTGCGGCGCACAATTGCGTAATCCATCGCCTTGAACGGAATCGAACGATCGACCGTCCGTATAGCGTTCACCTTTGAAAAGCTTGTGAAATAACGGCGGCGGACGTTGCACGGCCTTTGGTTACATTGCCAAAAAGCTCAGAGCGCTCTTTCGAGTTCCGGCAGGATGGTGAAAAGATCACCGACGAGGCCGTAGTCGGCGACCTGGAAGATCGGGGCTTCCTCGTCCTTGTTGATGGCGACGATGACCTTCGAGTCCTTCATGCCGGCCAGATGCTGGATGGCGCCGGAGATGCCGACCGCGATGTAGAGCTGTGGGGCGACGACCTTGCCGGTCTGGCCGACCTGCCAGTCGTTCGGGGCGTAGCCGGCATCGACCGCGGCGCGCGACGCGCCGACTGCAGCACCGAGCTTGTCGGCAACCGGCAGGATGACTTCCTGGAACTTTTCAGACGAGCCGAGCGCGCGGCCGCCGGAGATGATGATCCTGGCCGAGGTCAGTTCCGGACGATCCGACGAGGACAGTGCGTCCTTGACGAAGGTCGAGAGGCCGGGGTTTGCGGCAGCGGAGATCGTTTCGACGGATGCCGAGCCGCCCTCTGCCGCCGAGGCAAACGAGGCGGTGCGAACGGTAATGACCTTCTTGGCTTCGCCGGACTGCACCGTCTGGATGGC
>UCKS01000040.1 GCA_900473045.1 Hyphomicrobiales bacterium | reverse complement strand
GTGCGTACAGCGGAAGGCAAGCTCTATCTTTATGTGGCAATCGACCGGACCAGCAAGCCCTCAGGAGCCGGGAATGGTGGATATGGGCTCATCGGCCATGTCTTCCGTGAGCCAGGAAATCAGAACGTCGGCCGAGGAGAAGAGAGGTGTGGCCTCATCGAAGCCATGCAGAAAGATGTCGAATTCGTCGCTGTAGACAAGGAAGTCGACCTCGAAAAATGCTTCACCAGACTCCCGCAGGTGAGGCTGGAAAGACCGGGTTCGGACGCAGTTGCGATCGGCTTTCGAATAAATGGCTCCGACTTCTTTGAAAGGGGAAGTCCGACTGATATCGCCGAACAACCATGCGAACGCTCGGCAATATCAGTGAGGAACTCGGTCCGGACATTATATTACTATTTGACGGCTGAATTTCCACCGTCTGCGAACAATGCAGAACCGGCAACAAAACTTGACATGGAGCTGGCAAGGAACAACGCGGCTCTCGCGATTTCTTCCGGTTGCGCAATTCGTTTCATGGCGTGCAAGCCTGCGGCCCACTCCTTCTGCGCTTCGTCGCCAGCCATCGCAGTATCAGAGCCACCGGGCATAAGTGCATTTGCCCTGACACCCCTGCTGGCATAGTCGGCGGTGATCCCCTTTACGAGCCCCATCAATCCGGCTTTGGACGCTGCGTAGACCCCCATGCCCGGAAGACCGACACTGGTCCCGACAAAACTAGATGTGAATATGATTGAGCCACCGCCTCTTTCCAGGATAGCGGGGATCTGGCTGCGACTTGCCATGAAGGCTGAAGTCAGGTTGGTCGTGAGTGTCTCGTGCCATTCTGACAGAGCAACTTCCGCGAGTGGCTTTAATGGCCCGACCATTGCTGCATTGTTGAAAGCAATATCCACGCCGCCGAATAATCGCACGGATTCGGCAATAAGTTCGTCGTGAGTTTCCGGCCGACTTATATCACCCGCCACGATATGGGCTCTCCCACCTTGGCCCCGTATCGTGTCGGCGACTTTGTCCAGATCCGGAGTGCTTCTGGCGTTCAGAATTACGGCAGCACCCTCGGCAGCAAACAGCAACGCTGCGGCGCGGCCTATCCCTGATGATGCGCCGGTGATGATAGCGACTTTCTCTTGCAACATTCCCATGACTTACTCCTTTTGTGGGAGCTTAGGCATAGGTGATTGGGTAACTAAGCGACCACCCGTTTCTTGCCGCAAAATCCAATTGTCGATTATCCCGATATAAACCTTTGTAGGCTGCCGACAGCAGGTGCGGTTGGCGAGAATGCCCCCTGATGAAGCTTCCACCGAATGAAAGCTCCTCGATGGTTTTTGGGTTTGGCATGACATCCCGGTGCCGGCCGCGATGTCATGGGCGACGCCAGGGATCAACGTTTTTCAAGAAACGTCAATAGCACGTCGCCTGCGCTGAACCGGCCAGGCGATTGTCCATCGAACGGGTTGAGATTGCCGTGCAGTCAATGCCGGCATCAAGCAACTCCATAGCCGCGCTATGTCGAAGGACCTGCGGTGACATCCGCTTTGATTGACCCGCTGTATCTGCCCACCAAGGGCTACCGGCGGCCGTATTCAGGACCTAGCCGCCCGCGTCGCAGCAGGAAAACCGCATGAGGTTTCGTCGCGATCGAGAGGATTAAGGAGCTCGCTTCCGGCAGCGAGAACGAGAAATTCGTCAGGAGCGAGACACTCCTCACAAATGCCGCACCCATCCTCATCCAACAAAGCCTGGCGTCCGCAACAGATGCAGGCACCCAGTATACTCAAGCAGGGCGTGTCAGTCGCCGGCCGAACGATTTCGACGACGCGGTCGATAACGGTGCTGGTTTGGATGTGATCTTCCATCTCGGGCTCCCAGGTCGAGTCTGTGGATTCGAGATAGGAAGCCGGAGGGCGCATGCAAGATTTCTCCGTTAGATTCAAATGGAAGAGAGATTGTTCGTTAAACGTCATCAATTGTTCGTTCAATCGGAGGGTCACGAGCAGTTCACTCCGGTTCCAAACGTAGCGCGCATTATAATTCGCGCTCCCGCTAAAGGCGAAGGTGCTGGTCCAAAGAGGCAAGCATGCGGCGTTGCCCCTTAATTATCTTTACCGAAGCTTCGTTCGGGTAAACCAGCCTGCGCGGTCCACTTCAGGACAGATTTTGAACAGGCCGGATTTGGGTGCCACTCCATCGTGAACGTGGAGCTTTGGACGTCGTCCACGTCCAAGATCGGATCGGCTTCAATGCATCACGCGACGACCGTCTTCCCACCAGGCTGTCGGTACTCGCCAAGCGGGATAAAGTGTCCGCGGATGTCGACGCCGAGTTCTTCGCGTGTCTCTCGGACAGCGATGCAAGGTCGTCTTCGCCGAGCTCGACCAATCCCTTAGGGATCGACCATGCCCGCAAATTACGATCAAGCCCGAACGCCTTTCAGCGCGTCGGGATGCCGGCGGTGATAGATAATCTTCGCCCGCTGAGATTGTCCGATGCAACCCTTTCGACAAGGGCGCTGCATTACCCTTTGCGACCTTGCGCTCGAACCAATTGGTCCTCGGTCATATGGAAGTGGTCAAGCAGAATTTGCAGGTTACGCCGGTTGGATTTGAAGTAGACATCGAAGAGATCGCCGAGCAACGGAACGCTTCCAGTGACGGCATCGGCTCCGAGATTTCCCAGCATCCTGACGAGCTTGTGCTTCGGAACGCCTAGTCGACGAGCTTCATTGACGATAAAGAGGCCGACCAGCGCGCTTCCGGCATCACCCACTCCTGGGATTAGGCCGAGGACGGAATCCGCGCCAAATCTAATCCCGGTTCCTGGTATCCGAATCGCAGTATCCATCACCCTGGCGATAGCGTGTATTCGGCGCAGGCGTCGTATTCGACCCTCGTAGTTGACGTTAGTAACCTTCAATACTCACCTGCATTAGGAGCTGGCTCCTCTGTCGTGATCGCATCCGTCGTTCGTCCTATCTGCCTACACTCGACTGTTATCTTCACCAATGCGATCAAAAGTTACTATTAATACTGCTGTTCGATCTGATGGCGGAGTTGGCGAAGCGTTCTGCGGTACCGGCTCATCGGAGGTTTCGGTGGAGACACGAGGCGGCCGATCAAATGCGCAACAACAACGGTTGCCACCACGACTGCTCCGAAGGATGCAACGGGATATCCGCCAACACTGTCCTCCAGGCGTCGCCCCGCCTTCTTCTCTCGTCCTGCCACGGTTTTTCCGGCGTCTTCTATACCAATTTTCAAGGCTTCCAGTTCTCGACGCAGGGAAGAAATCTGTTCTGCGGGGTCTTGCGCCTTCTGTTCAGGCACAGAGATAGTCTCATGGAATACGTCGATCACCGCCACGGGGATCGGTTCACCCAGCACGGGTTCGTCCTTCGATTTATCGGCTGTCATTATGTCCTCCGGACGGCGCAGGTAGTTGAAAACCTGCCTGACAACGCGCGCGCTAACGAAAAGATCCGCAGCTGCGAAGCGATGCCCGAGAGGTCGATGGCTGCTGGCATCAGCCCGTGGTGTTCCAGCGAAATGTCGAAACTGGAAACTACGAACGATCAACAGACGGTCCTAGGGGATTGGAAGCGGGTTCAGACGGTCCGGCGACGCGTGGCGGACGACGCGCGACGTCTGGAGGATCGCATCCAGCCGCATCAATTCGCGGTCAAAGAATAACCGATTGAAAATGCGTTATAAGAATTATCTCAACTAAAATAACAGCGTTGTCCATGTAAGGCAGGGGTACGATGCAGTAAGGAGCAGCGTGAGAAGACCTGAAGGACTGGGATCCAACTCCTTCCATGTGCGACGTCGACAAGGCCATCCTGCTTTCCGGGCCGCCCGGCGGGGCAAGACCTTGTATGCGCAGGCACTGGCAAGAACATGCGGCGTCGAGTTGATCGTCGCCTCGGCAGCGCACTGTCAGTCTGCCGCAGGACAAGGCGGCACTGGCCGCTAAGATCCTCAATCAGGTCTGGGAAGCGGCTTAGTCACAATGTGATGCGGGCCGCTCCCGGTCCCCGTCAGCCGCCCGGGAAACGACCCTCGATATTGCGGCAGGCAGTGTCTTAGATGTCGGATGAAGCGTCGCCACTAGATTTCGATCCCGGTGAGCAAGGGCAATGCCGGCGCCGTGCCGCTATCGGCCGGCTGGGTCTTGGGTGGCCTAGGGCAGAACCGGACAATTGATTTTTAAATTGGCACGTGAAATCTAAACCTTAGATGGGGTATTCGGCTTAGCACCTCATCTTTTGGCGGTTTGAAACTGTGGCCGGGGTGCTGCGCTTCGAGTGATGATAGAACGTGGTCTGTATCGCAACAGCCGCAAGCATCCGAAAGGAAGCGCAGCATGAACCATTATGTTGGATTAGACGACTCTGTAAAAGAGATTTCCCTGCTGATATAGTTCATCTTCCTGTAATCGCTATGACTGTACCAAAGCCTGCAAAACCTGAGACGGACATAAAAAATGGGGCGTCCCGCCAGAAGAGGAAAAAAGCACGACATGGGCGGCACGGTCGTAGACCAGGCCGGCGCTCTTTGTCTTCGTGTATCGCCTGGAGGCGAGCCGCAGATCCTTCTTGTTGGAAGCCGTCGCAACGGACGGTGGGGCCTCCCGAAAGGTCATGTCGAGCCTGGAGAAACGTCTCATGAAGCCGCGGCGCGTGTGGCCTTTGAAGAGGCAGGTATTCGAGGGAAATATCCGACACGATCGTGGGATCGTTCGTCTATTCGAAAGACAGCAGCCCGAACCGCTACCGGGTGATCGCGCATCGGCTTGCCGTCAGCTCGATCGATGAGACCTATCCCGAGATGGGGCTTAGAGCAAGGCAGTGGTTCACCCTTGCGGATGCCGCGAATGTGTTGTGGAAACGAAGGTCTGCGTGAACTACTGCGAAACCTGGACTGATCTGGATGCAGCGCTTCGTCAAAGGCGATAGCGATATTTTTGCTGAGATACCGCCGCCCGTCGGGCACTGATATACAGCCTGCTTGGAGTGGGTCGGAAACCACGAAAGTACTGAAAATCGCAGCAACCATGACAACCGGCCTTATCCCGCCGGTCGAGTCCGTGCGGTGAGTTTATGGCCATCCGGATCTCGAAGATAAGCGACGAAGGCCCCGTTCGAACGCTCCGCGGGCGGGCTCTCGATCGCCGTGCCACCGTGTCTGGTGCCGGCCTCGTGCCATGCGAGAACATGATCGGGGCTGAAGGCTGCGATACCGATCGTACCCCCGTTAGCAACGGTCGCCGGCTTGCCGTCGATCGGTGTTGTGATCATCAGTCGACCTCCGTCATGGGCATAGATCAGCCTGCCCCTCGCATCCATCTCGCCGGGCTTACCACCCAGTGCAGTGAATGTGGCGTCATAGAAGTTTCTGGCCCGCTCCAGGTCGTTGCTGCCGATCATGATGTGGGTGAACATGTTCATATCTCCAGTACGATATCCAGTGGGTCGGTTCGTTTCTATCCCAGTCCCCGGGCCAAGTCCCAAACTCGCGCATTTGTTAGCTGACTTCCACCCGCTGCAAAACCCAGTTACCTTCAAACGTTGAAATGGGCTGCTATCCCAGCATATCCTGGATTGCGAATGCGAGGTGTAAGGTGGGTAGGAATGGGTTCATTCAGAAGCGAGAATTTCTCATCGGCGGGGCTGCTTTGGTTCTTTCAGTTACATCAGGAGGTCAAGGCATGACAGCATCGAGCGACCCGGTGGACGTCGAAGCGCTAGCGGCGCTACGGCCTGGCATGCCGATCACGGCGGTCCAGAAGGCCATGGGCTCCGCGTGGCGCGCGCCGGCGCCCCATAAAGGTGGTCTGATCGATATTTGAACGAACATACGGCGTGGTCGTCCGGATCGATCGCGAAGGACTGATCGGCGAGATCGAATTCAACTCCCGTTTCATGCATACCGTTGCCGGGGTCCCTATGGGCATAGCGCTGGCCGACCTTCCCGCCGTCGTGCCGGATATCGACATCGGTGAAGAGAGCAAACTGACCAAAGGCGCCCGTTTCGCAACGAAACAATTGCCTGAGGGGTTGCTCACGGCCCGCATCACATTCGACACCGTCTATGGCATAAGCATCGCCAATCCTGAGGCGAAATATATCGAGCCGAGCGCGCCTCCCTACCCGGCCGCCAGTGGAACCGCTGGCGCACCATTTTCGGATGTAAACCTGAAACTTGCGGTGATGTCGGCGCTACTCCATGCAAAGCTGCTGGATCTCGGTACGCCGGAAGAGCTTGCGACCCATGTCCTGGGCCGTCCAGTGGATCTGGAGAAGGATGGATACGACCTTATTCCGGAAGCTCTGGACTACCTGGCCCGCTATCCGCTGAAAGACGACCTGCTCGCCTCCGTCGAGACGATGGAATTCGATGGCGGCGCGACGATCTATCCCTTTGCCTGGTACTTCTGGAGTGGCGAAGAAGGCGCCTTCGATATCAAGGATCTTTCCGGCATCCGCTTCTGCCCGAACCTCAAAAGCCTCTCGGTGATTTCGATGATCGATAAGGTCAATATCCAGGCCCTTGTTCCGCTCAAAAGGCTGGAACAGATCAGCATCAACGTCCCGTCTGAGAATCTTGAGGCATTGCTTGATCTTCCGTCCCTCAAAGAAGCCGGCCGCTTTTCTCGCAATCCTGCTGCAATCTCCATTCTGAAGAAGCTCGAGCAGCGCGGCGTAGAGGTGTATTAGGTCAAACATCGATCCAAGCCGAGAGGTTGGGAGCGGCTTCGCGGAAATGGCCGACGACGTTTGCTGGAGACTGAAATGTGGAAACGAATACTTCTGATGATCACGTTTTTAGTGGTTGGGCAGGCTGGCGCGGAGGGCGCGGGCGATGTCGCTAAATTCACAAAGCTGTCCAAGCCGGGGATGTTAAAGCGGTCAGAACTATGCTTGCCACAATCCGTCGCTGGCAACGTCTGTTGATAAGTACAAATTCCAGCCGATCCATCTCCTCGACATGGTGTGCAATGAAGACATCCTCGACCTTCTTCTCGCCAATGGCGCGGACATCAACGCCAGAAACGACGAGGGAGTGACGCTTCTCCATATCGTAACGGACCCTGATGCGATCGACCTCCTCAATGAAGGGGTGCTGATATCGAGGCCAGAGATATCCGCGGGTGGACGCCATTGATCAAACAGGCAACTAATCAGGACAACGGACCTGATGTGGTCGCCGCCCTTCTTGCCCATGGTGCAAATCCCAATGCAACGGGCCCCGATGGTGAAACCGCACTTTACTTCGCGCGTGAATCCGGCGACGACGATTTTATCAAGGTGCTGATTTCGGCGGGAGCCAAAGGCTAGCCGCCAAGCATTGCTACTTTGAGCTATGCGACTGACACCTGCAGATTCTGGTTTCTGCTGATTTCCTTTGTCTAGTCAAATAAGAAGGCAGAGGCCGATACCCTAGCCGCAGGGCGCTGCGATCAATAGGAACCAGCGATTGATGGCGGCCGGATATCCGTGGCCGAACCTTTAATTCTGCTGCTCTTGCTGAACTCTTCAGAAGCTTGTTGATTGGATTGCGTGATCTCGGCAGCCTCTGTGTCGGTAAGTTGGTGCTGATTGTCGGGACGCTGCCAATGATCCTCATGAGCGCCGTAATCGCGAGAAGAAGAGAAGATAACAATAGCGATACGTGCTGAGAAGGTCAGCCAGCGTCCAGTCGATCTTGCGGGAGGGGAAAACCATGTCGTCCATCGTTGAACTTTCTCTCGATTCAGTCTGACGGCATCTAAGCCGGACAGACCGCGCAAGCGTCTGCACACTTATCCAGAGCGGGAAGTGTACTATCTCATTCAGAAAGCGGATTTTACAAGGAGGAGGGTTCCGTGAGTAGATTGATCTGCCCTGCCGGCGAAAGCTGGGGAGCCGGAGAAACCATAGATCAGGCGATTGCTGGTTGGGAAAAATCGGTGGGATACGGGTTGCCAAAGCTGGCCTCCAAACGGAGGTCGGGGTGTGCCCTGAGGATATCCAACAGGATCGGCATGGCGATCCGTCGCCCGAATGCCGCTGGCATGTCTGCCCGCAGTACCCCTCGAACAGTGCTGGCCTTGGACCGCGCAACATCTTCGGCTGACCGGAGCTGATCAAGTGCAACCTCGGCTTGCTCGAGATATGCCTGTCCATCGGGCGTCAACGATAGCCGACGCCAAGCCGACTTCCAACTGGGCCACCGACTTGGCGACGGCAGATTTGGTAATGCCGACCTGTGCCGCCGCCGCTGTGAGCGACCCTGCCTTCACGACAGCAGTAAAGACTTCTACGCCAACAAAGGTGTTTGCAAAACCCATTCCGCGCACGTGATCTCTAGGTCTATAGCCCTCTCGAGTGCGCTTACTCCTCGTCGCCCGGGTACTGAGAGTTCTTTAGCAAGCCAGCGAGGTGGGCGGTGTTGCGCGCAAGCATGGAGACCATCGTCTCGACTTCTTCCGGCGTCTCGTCGAGATCGACGAAATTCGTGGAGCTCATCGCCTCGCCTACCCAGTAAGCGACCGCGTTGGCGGGAATTGTGAAACCGACGTCATTGAGCGCTTGGTATACTTCGGCCGAAACATGGTGAGCGCCGTCTTCGTTACCGACCACGGCAACCGCTGCAACCTTGCCGTAAGATACCATCCGGCCCTGATCGTCGGTTTCGTCTAGAAATGCATCCATGCGCTCCAACGCCCGCTTACAGACACTCGATGGCTGGCCAAGCCAGATCGGTGTGCCGATCAGCAGGATATCGGCGGCCAGGACCTGCTCGCGGATCTTCGGCCATGCATCGCCTTTGCCTTCATCCGAGGTTACGCCAGGCTTGATGTCATGATCCGCCAAGCGGATCGTTTCCGTTTCGACCCCGTATTTCTTGAACTCTTCCGCGATCAACCCGAGCAGTTTGTCTGTCGAAGAGTTTTCCGACGCTGCGGATGATTTTAAGGTGCTGTTAAATGCCAATGCCTTGAGAGCCATAATGTATCCTTTCCTTTGGTCGAATTTGAGAAACATGTCGATCGCGCCTGAGGGCGAGATCGGACACTGCTTGGTCATTAAAGCTCTGATGGAGCGTCGGGTTCCTGTCGCGAACCGGCGACAAGAACTTTTCCCTCTTCACGAGTTCGAACTGGACCGAAAACCGATCGCCAAGCAAATTGAATGCAGCACCTTGCGTTTGGCCGGCGCCACCGCAGACCGAGTGGCTCAGGACACCTCGGCAACAGTCGCATCGCCGGATCAGGGTTTCGTCTATGTCAGCCGCCGCGAGGAAGGCGACGTCCTGTTGCTGAAGGATGAGAACGGCGACGGCAAAGCCGACAAGGCACCGGTTCAGGTCGTGTCCGGTGCGCAGGCTTATGGTCTGGCGATCAAGGACAACAACCTCTATCTCGTGACTGTCAAGGAAGTCTTCTTCACAACCGTCAGCGCGTTAATGCCGCGATCATGGTGACAAAAGATGCTGGGCTGACCGCTGAAGTGGAGATCACCAACGGCGGCTGCTTTCTGTAGCGGCATTCTTCTCATCCCTTTTGTTGTCAACTGCAGTGCTGGTCCACGTGGCGACGCGCGACGCAAACTCTAAGAAGCCCGCATGAAGGCCGCGCGTCGATCAGCGAACCAACGCTTCGATTTCACAGAGGTCGTTTCGAATAGCTGTCGCAGCGACCCCTGCTTGGCCCATCGCGTGGCTGATTTGGTCGAGACCGATCACGACGTCGCCAGCGGCATAAAGGCCTGGGACGCTCGTTCTCTGATGAGCGTCAACGTCAATACAGCCCTCATCCGATACGCGAGCTCCAAGTGCTCCTGCCAGGCCGGAACGAATGTCCGAGCCGAGGGCCGGGTAGAGTGAAGCGAACGCGTATGATCGCGTGGCTGTTGCAATGGTGATCATATTCGCACTCTGTTCGATTGAAGTCACCGGTCCCGCGTCGACTTTGACGCCCAAACCTTCCAAGCCTCTTCGCTCCGCGTCATCAAGGTCATGCTCGCCAGCAGGCGCTACCAGCGTCACATCCCGGGTGTAGCTTCGCAAGAACTTCGCCTCCATGAAGCCCTTAGCGCCAGTACCGAGGACGCCGATGGCCCTGTCCGAGACTTCGAACCAGTCGCAGACTGGGCAATAGCGCAGCAACCCCCGCGCGACCGCATCGTCGTGCGCAGCTGACGACATCGGTGGTCGGCGGTTGAGCACGCCAGTCGCCATAAGAACGCTCCGGGCAAACACTGTCTCGCCGTCAAACACCAACTCGAAAAAATCACCGTCCTTTTTAAGGGCCGCGACCTTTCTGCCCTGGATCAAAGCGCCGTAACGCTGAGCTTGTGCACGCATCCTATCCAGAAGTTTCGGGCCACTGATCCCGTCTGGAAATCCAGCATGGTTATGCGATATCGGGATCATTGCCGCCCGGCTGGTATTGTCATCGAATACTGTCACCGATAGATGATAGCGAGCCAAATAAATTGCTGCCGTCAAGCCCGCGGGGTCGCCACCGATGACCGCACAGTCCCAGATCGTTTTCTCCAACTTGTCAGTCATTAATGTTTTTCTTCTGCCAAGAGCCTTTTTGTCTCGGAAGCCCGGAGGAAGCATCCGAACCGTACAATTAGCGGGCACGCCTACCTGCCGGACTGGAGCTCAACCCAGAGCAGGGACCAGCCTTCCCATTTCGTGGGTTCTTTATATTATCCCTGGCCTCAGACTGCATCAGTCGAGTGCGCTCGGTAACCGGTTTCGCTGGGCTGGCGCCCGGAAGGCCTGATGCATCGAGATCGACTTCCAACTCGTCCAGTGTGCCGGTTTTCTGGTGGGGCGGCCTAGCGAGGGCCATGATTTTCCAGGCGTGAAGCGACATGTTGTTACCACTCATATCAGCTGGATCTCGTACGATTTTGTAGCCGATTCAGGGGGCTATCTCAGGGAAGGACCCTCATTTACCGTCGTCCGCTGCTGGTTTCCTGCTGACAAACGTGCTTGTATCACCCTTGGAGATAACGACGTCACCTTGAACACCGTCACGACTTAGATCAACATCGTCGAGGTTAAGCGATTCTGGTTGCGTGTTCCGCTTGGCAATTACCGGGGCCGGAAACGAGCCGCTTTTCGGATTTTCGTGGGCCATCTGCATCCTCCTATGCGCGCCAACTGTTTCACCGTAAACAAGTTCCCATCAAAATGCCTCGCCGGCAGGAGCGGCTGGATGGCTGAGTCTTGTCAGTCCTCACAGGCGAATGGCCCCGTCCCACTATCTTATGCAGCCTCGATATTGAAACTGCCCGATTGACTGAGCGTCGCCAACCATCATGTGTTTGCACCTTCCACAATTCAGACGTGAGCAGCTGGGAACTTCGACGTTTATCGAAGCCGCGTCAGGCAGCTCGAACGTTATATTTCGCCCAGGTGATGAGCCCGCAGGCGGCGCTGACGTCGGACTGGGCAAGCGCAATCGCGAAAGGTCTCAGGAAACCACATTTTCATCACTTATCGCGAGGCTATCTTTCGGCGCATCCGGCGGAATTACGCCTGGATGTACCTCATTCTTGTCATGGCGTGGGGCTCAAGATTTCGTCGCCAAAACTGATGCCGAACGATACGGGAGCTGAGGTCGTCAATCGCTGGAGCGATGTGGTGACAAATGCAGCGCTTGGCCCTGTAGCTGGCTGGATTGTACTAGCCAGCGTCCTGATTTTGTATGGATTCGTCCTCGTCGCCTCGCTGTTTCCCGAAACCGACGATGGCGGTTTGCGTTTGGCGATGCGCATGTATGACAGCGCGACCTGTAACGCCGGCCCCACATAGTTTAGAGTCCTATCTGGCTGAAGACGCACTGCGACGGCTTCTTGTCCGGGCGCCAGCGCAGAAGCTTGGTTCCGTGCCGAAAACGACGGCCGGTGATCTGGTCGAATTTGACTTCCACCACCAGTTCAGGTCTGAGCCGTTCCCAATCGGAAGATCGGTCTGTTGTCCAACGGCTCGGTCCGCCGGGAGCCTTGCCGGTGAACCCCTCACCATCCCTCAGCGCTTCAAGTCTCGCCGTCAGTCCAGGCTTTTCGATGTCGGCAATCGCAGACGTAAATCCAACGTGGTCGAGTTGGCCGTCATCGTTGTAAAGGCCGAGCAGCAGTGAACCAACCAGCCTACTGTCTTTCCCATACCGAAACCCGCCGACGACGCAGTCCGCGGTCCGCAGCCGCTTGACCTTCGTCATCGCCCGCTCTCCGGGTTGATAAGGTTCATCGACCCGCTTGCAGACCACGCCATCGGTATCCCCGCCCGATCCGGATAGCCACGTCTCAGCCTCGCTCAAGCTCCTGGTCGCCGGCGATACGATAAAGTGCGTCGGATCGGCCTTGATCCTGTCACCGAAGTCTTCAAGGCGCGCCCGGCGATAGGCAAGATCCCTGTCCAGGATTTGCGTGCCATCCGTGTCCACGAGCATGTCGAACGCGATGAGCCTACTTGGGGTCTCTCGCGACAGTCTCCGGATCCTACTTTCGGCTGGATGCAAGCGCAGCTGCAGAGCGTCGAAAGAAAGCTTTCCCGCCACTTCGATGACCAATTCCCCGTCGATCACGAAGTCAGGCGTCGGAAGGTCGGCCAGCAACTCCACCATTTCCGGGAAGTAGCGGCCCAGCGGTTTTCCGGATTTAGCTCGAAGATCCACCGATGAGCCGTTCTTGAACGCGATACACCTAAAGCCATCCCATTTCGGCTCGTACTGCCAGCCTCTCCCGGACGGGAGATCTTTTGCCAATTTGGCTTCCATCGGCTCCGTCTCGACGGACAGGCCATATGCTGCTGCAGTTGAGTGATCGGGCGTGTTGGACATCGCCATTGCTACCAGAGCCTCTTGGAGTGGGCGTCCCGTGTGGCAACAAGTAGCAGAACCGCAGTCGACAGAAGAATGGTGGAGACCAGAGCCGCTATCGATAGCAGTCCCCCACTTGCTTTCAATCCGGCGGTTTCGGTGAATGCCAACGAAGCCTCTGCATACTGGCTTTGATTTAGAAAACCCACATCAGGAGCGCCGTCCTCGACTTTTGTACGGCTGTTGCCGACGTCCTCAACGGCGCCTTTTCCGGCATCATTCATAACGCCCTCTTTTTTGGCTTGTAGCGAACCTCATGGTCCTGGCCGCATGCGACGCGTGCCCGGTCTTGCGCTCTGCCTTTTTTGGTGCTCGACACTTCTACTTCCCCTGTTGTGAATGAGGAAACTTTCCACCAATTTGAAAGTTCCACGATGGCAACTCCTCGGCTAAGCTGAGACGCGCGCTCGGCAAATACCCGGCGATCCGTTCTCTTCGTCTGGTGTCACAATGAAGAGGATATCGCCGACGGGCGTTTCGAGCCCAGCAAAGCACTCCATCGCTGCGATACCGGCGGCCAGCCCACTTTTCATGTCCAAGAGACCGCGTCCAGGAACGAAGCCGCTCTTGAGATCCGCCAATGTCTTATCCTTCGAAACAATACGGGCTCGGCTTTCCAATTCTTCCATCAACGCACCCGTGAGCGACTCGGGATTGCAGGCCAGTGAAGCCAATACGCCGTAATGGGCGGTGGAGACGATGTCGAAGTGGCCAGCGAGGATGATGATCGTCCGTGATCCGTCTCCCGATGTCAGAGCGACCACGCTCGACGTTTCCGGATCGCCATGACTGGCAACGCGCATCAACTGCTCCGGCCGACCCTTGAAATAGGGCGTGTCTGCCAGTAACCGGTGCAGATTGTGGAAGGATCTGCTTCGTCAGGCGTCCCCGTAATGCTGGGCCGGTGTGTCAGCTGAACTGCCAACTCGCGCGTTCTATTTGCAAACGATCGCGACCTGCAAATGTTGATTTCGCCACCTCGCCCTCCTGTTGTTCGGAACAAGCTAACAATTTCCGAGCGACTTTGACATCCGAACCGCGAGTGCACGCAGGCTCACGCGGACGACTCGCGCTTCGCACCGGCTCCGCTTTGCATTCGCATGAGGACTTGAGTTGCACCAAGACGGCCGGCGGTGGCGGCCCGGCCTCGCCCCGTTTAATCCCCCACGCTCCGGGGAGCCCATGCACGGCAGTGACGTTCGCAAGGCGGACAACCGTAAAAGGATTGCGAAGGCGGCCTTAGCTGTCGCAGCTCTCATACAGCCGAAGGATGCTCAAGCAATTCTAAAAGGCGCTTGGCATTTTTGATGGAATGACCATCGCGGTCGTTGTTGAAATAAGCCCACACGGTCTTGGCGCCACTTCGCTTGATGCGCTCCACCCATACGATGAGTTCATCGTCCGTATAGTCATGCCGATACCACTGCGTCGGCCCATGGAACCGGACGTAGATGTCATCGGCGGTCCGAACCAGTTCATCGGGCAACCGCGGACCACTGCACGAACAGAAGATCGCCCCTGCCGCCTTGAAGGCGTCAAAGACCTCCTCATTCCACCAACTCTTGTGGCGGAATTCAACGACATTCCTGCGACAAGGATCGAGCTGCAACAGGATTGAATCCAGCATCGCTGGCGTATAGCGCACGCTTGGTGGCAGCTGAAACAGGAAGCAGCCCATTTGCGGGCCGAGGAGGTCAGCGATATAGCCAAAATCCTCGACCAGGATCCTTGTGTCCTCAAACCGCTTGAGATGCGTAATGAGCTCGCAAACCTTGATGGTATAGACAAAACCCGGCTCGGCCTGGCGGATCCAGGTCTTTACGGCCCCGATCGTCGGCCAGGAATAAAAAGGCGCGTTGAGTTCGACCGTCCTGAAATGGTCCTGATAGATCGCAAAATACTGGCCCGATGGAACATCGGCCGGATAGAATTTGCCCTTCCAATGCCAATAATACCAGCCGGAGCAACCGATGTGGACGCCACCGGCAATCTGATCCTCTATCGGATCAGCAGCCGGCTTGGAATTGGCAAGCCGCAACTGGTGCATTTTGGCGGCTCGATCGATATTCGCATCGCGTTGCTTTTGGCGACGCTCGGCGCGCCTTGCCCGCCGCGCCGCGACGACTTCGGCGCGCTCGGACATCTTAACCGTCTCCCCCGCATGATGAGGGTATAGCGTGAGTAGGCGCGAGCGCGAACAATCGCATCACGCGTCCTGTGAGATTTCCTCGAGCGCTTCAGTCGCCAGATCGCCCTGATGCTCGATCGCTATGTCTCCAAGCGAGATGATGCCGGAAAGCTTGCCTTCGCCGTTGAATACGACGAGCCGGCGCATCTGAAGCTCAGCCATCCGTCTTGCGGCCTCGCCAATGTCGTCGTCTTCAAGGCAGCTTTCGACCCCTTCGGTCATGGCATCGGAAACCGGCGTGAAGCCATCCTTGTGCTCGGCGATGACTCGTATGACGATGTCCCGATCGGTTATCATCCCAACGACGACATTATCTTCGATCACCGGAATGGCGCCGCTGTCGATCTCGGACATCATTCGCGCCACGTCTTCGACTGTATCGGTCGGCTTGGCTGATATCACCTGGACCGTCATGAATTCTCTTACCTTCACGCGCACTCTCCCATAACTTATTTGGCCGGTTCGCCCGCTTCTGGCCGCGGCCTCAATCCTCAGCGACAACTGATAACCTCCGTAACTGCGCACGGTTCCCTCGGAATGTACCGTATACGGACTATTGCCGCTGCGAACCCGACGAACGTCCTTGGCAATGTTTCTATCGCAAAGGAGGTCAGATGGTTACGAGTGGGATTCGGCAAAGGCTCGAAGTGCATACGTCTTAAAAATCCTCGCGGCCCGGGGAGCAGCGGTGATCGTCGCCGGCTTCCCGGTTTTGCTTCTCATCAATGCGATGTCTCTCAGCAACTGATCTATTCGGAGGCCGCTCATCTTGTCGGACCAATGCCGATAGTCCATATAGGCGTTCCGGACCGTTGTTGCTGCGACCCCAGCCTGTCCCATCGCATGGCTGATCTGATCCAAGCCGATCATGACCTCTCCAGCGGCATACAGCCCCGCACGCTCGTGCGCTTGCGACTATCGACGCAAATGCGTCCTCCCTCTGACGCCCCTGCCACTGCGCCGGCATCGATGGCGAAGTCGGATCTTATGTCCGACCCTAAGGCAGGGTAGATCGAGCCGAACCGATATCCCAGCCTACGGTCGAACGGCAGCGCTGTCGGTGGCGACTGGTTGAATTTCGTGCTCCGCTCCCTCGGCCGTTACATCGATGATCCGCGCGCGCGTTGCCGCGTGAGGTACCGCCCGACCCACTTGGCGACGAGAAGGCGCTTCTCGAAATTGATGAGGAGATAGACGTGGACAAGTGCCCAAAGCAGCCAGGCCGCCCGCCCTTTTAACGTCCATTTTCCAAAGTCGAAGACGGCGGCGTTCCGACCGATCACCGCCGTATTGCCGCGATTATTGAACTTGAATCCCGGCACCGCTTTTACCGATCGCAGGCTTTGTCCAAGGTATGTCCCTTGTTGCTGGCGACCTGCGCGAGACCGGGCAGAAGCTTTCGATCGGGGCCGGCCAATGCTGATATGTCACCGATGGCGTAGATGTCATCAAACCCGATGACACGAAGATCGTCATCGACGAGTATTCGACTGCCTGCGACACCGGGTATTCCGAGCAATGCATGGGCGGGTGAAGCCTTAACGCCCGCGCCCCATATGATCGATCCGGCGGGCACGAACTCACCTTCGATATCGACTCCGTTCGCTCGAATGTCCATCACCCGCCTGGACCTCGACGCCGATGTTCTCGAGGTAGGAGCTCGCGTATGCAGAAAGATGTTCAGGGAAGGCGGTCGAGTATGCGTGGTCCAGCCTCCACGAGGATCACTTTCAGATTGTCGGGCTGCAGGTTTCGAAAGTCGCGGCTGATCATAAAGCGACTAAGTTCGGAGATCGCGCCTGCCATTTCGACGCCCGTCGGTCCACCGCCGATGACGATGCTTGTGAGCAACGCTTGCTTCTCAGCCTCGCTCTTCCGCTCCGCTCGTTCGAATGCCAGAAGCAGTTGATGACGGATCTGCCGCGCCTCGTGGATGCTCTTCAGACCGGGCGCGAATTCTCGCCATTTATCGTGGCCAAAATAAATGTAATCGGAGCCGGTGGCGTTGACGAGCTTATCGTAGGAAAGCGGATCGCCATCAAACAACCCCACCATGCGCGACAGGGGGTCTCTGCCGCATGCTCATGCTGATGTTCTTGAACCGAGCAAGCGTTTTACGGATCGGTTCGGCAATGTCTGCCAGCGACAGGGCGGCGGTTGCCACTTGATATAGCAGCGGCTGGAAGAGGTTGTGATTGCGGCGGTCAACGACCGTGACGCTCTTTCCCGGCGCGTTGGAGTTGGATTGCGCAATCCAGGCCGCCGAAACCGCCATCAATGATGACGACATTACGAGAGACACCACGTTCGGCGCGAAGCCCAAGTCAGTCGCTTTTTTAAGTCATTTTGAGCCCCGTCGATTGCTTTCCGAATGTCGCCTATCGGAACACTGCGTCATGTCGGAAGGCCGAAGCAGCGCGGCAAAAGCAAGTCTTCATGTGTGAGGTCAGGCCCGAAAAGGAGATACGACCACACCGGTCGCGTCGCTAAGAGAAGGCCAAGCCCGAAAGCTGCCCAAATCATCGCTGTGCGGACTTCACGCAGCATATCAGCCATGGGGTCGCCTCATCAGCAGCACGCCGATGGCGACCATCGCCCCACCCCAGGCAAGAAACCCGAGGTCCCAGAAGAGCCACCCTTCACGAGGAACGGTTTCGTTGACGCGGTGCAGGCCGAGCACCTGGTGGTCCATAATGCCTTCGACAAGGTTGAACGTTCCGAAGCCGATGAGCATCGTCGCGACGAGGTAGCCCGTCGACCAGCGGAAACGGCTGAGGCGGCCTGACCGCCACAAGATGAAGACGCCGGCAAGAACGAAGACGTAGGTACCAGAATGGAAGACGCCGTCCCAGAAGGTGTTCAGTTCAAGGTTCTCGATCGACGTCATCGGGTACCAGGAGCTCAGCATATGATGCCATTGCAGAAGCTGATGAAGTACGATGCCGTCAAAGAAGCCTCCGAGGCCTAAGCCTAAGAGGAGCCCGACGGATAGCGGGAAGCTTCGTGTGGGCCGTCGCTCTAATCCTAACACCCGAGCACCTTAGCCGAGACCGCCGCTTCAACAAACGCGCCGCGGGCAAGCTCCGGCCTACCGTTCCTTGCTATCGCGTCGCCGCAGCGGCGCTTGGCGATCGCATATTCCGATTGACTGCTCAACGGCCAGCGGTGCAGAAGGGCCGTCAATGCCGCGTCCGGCCCGTCAATGCGTTCCCGCATGCCGTTGCCAATCCGGACAAAGACGGGTGTTTGCCAGGTGACGTGGAAATCGACTTCGATGACCTTGTCCATGAATGACCTCCATTCGTTTCGTCACGACAAACCTTCCCATGAGATACAAGTTCCCAAGTCGCCGACTTCAGAACGGGACCGAACGGGCCACAGCATCTTCGCGATGACGAAGTTCCTGGCGTTGCAAATCTTGTCGGTTAAAAGATTGGATCGCTGGCTTGGGCGGCAGGCTTCTGAAGCAACGTGATGCCGAAACAACGGACGCGTTATGCCAGACTCTCGCAGGGGTGAGCTCTCAGGTCTTGAACGGATCCGAACCAGCGACCCCGCTCTTCAGCCAGGGCTTCACGTTTTCAAATTCGATCAGCTACTTGCGTTTCGTATGGCCGTATGGGGCTGCTCCCAGACTGCCCGTTTTGCATCACCGATAGCCGAACACCTGCCGTTCGTCGCCTAGCGAGCACAACGATCGTCATCATCCAGCGACGATGGCTTGATGTCATTGAAGCGCACCTCATCCGGTAGTGATATATCACGATGCAATCAGCCAACTATTGTTTGTAGATCAACGATAGTCTCGTTGTAATGCCTCCAGCGCACACTACATATACGTGTATGCGCTTATGGGGGGGGGAGGAATAGACGATGCCCGGTCCTTTCGAGACCGTTTTGACGAACCTGACCCAAGGCGTGGCGCTTGTCGATGCGGACTTGCGGGTGGTTTTGGCAAACGACCGCCTTTCCGAACTGTTGCAAATCCCAATGCTGATGGTCGGTGCGGATGCCGGGCCCATCACCGCACACATGCCTGCTGGTGAACAGTCAAAGTGGCTTGCTCACCTATCCGGCGAGACGGGGCCACTGCATCAGGAGATATTGATTGGCGTCACTCTCGTTGCCATTACGTCCATTCCTGTAACGGACGGCCAATGGTTGATCCAGTGCGAGGATATTTCAGCACTCTCCCTTATGAAGAAAGATCTCTCCGACCAAGGCGGCCTATTCGATACGGCGTTAGAGCCTGACCGAAAAAG
>UCKS01000103.1 GCA_900473045.1 Hyphomicrobiales bacterium | reverse complement strand
GCTCGCTGGTGAAACCGGGATCGCCGCCGAGACCTTGCGTTTCAAGCTGGACCTTTTGCAGGATGCTGAAGACAAGGGCCGGTCGGTCTCGCCTAAACAAGTCGAGGCTATCAACGCCCGCGTAGAGGCGTTCAAGAGATACGGCGAAGAAGCCGCAAAGGCGAAGCTTAAAGCCGATATCCTGTTTGAAAACCAGCAGATGGGCCGCTCTGAGTTCGACAAACAAATCGCGACGCAATTGCGCGGCGCTGGCCTAGGCGTCGATTTCGACAGCTACGAGGCCGGGTTGATTCGAACCAATCTTCAGCTGGAATATTCGCGGGAACTCGCTGGCGACTTTGCCAGCACCTTCCTAGGCGGCATCGAACAGGGGCAAAGTGCTTGGGAGGCCTTCGGAAACGCGGGTGTATCGGTTCTCAAGAAGATTTCCGACACGCTGTTGAACGACGTGTTGAACAGCCTGTTTCAGGTGCAGGGGGCTGCAAGCGGCGGCGGGATACTCGGAAGCCTTTTCGGTGGCCTGTTCGGCGGCGGCGCAAAGGCTCCAACGTTCCTCAACAACGGCTTTGACACGTCACCGATGGCATCGTTTGACCGGGGCGGTTACACCGGCCCCGGTGGCATTCACGAGCCTCGTGGCACCGTCCATGCGGGCGAGGTTGTGTTCAGCCAGGCCGACGTTGCACGGCATGGCGGTGTGGCCGAAGTGGAGGCGCTTCGGCTAGGCATGGGTGGCTACAGTAGCGGCGGCGTGGTCGGGGTTGAACCGCTGATGTCACGGCAGCAAGCCATGAGCCAGAACGGCGGCGGGGGCGGCGGGCATGGCACTCTTTCCATCAAGATCGGTCTTGAGGCCGATGCCGAAGCGAATATCGCGCCGGTCATCCGCGAGTATATCAAGCAGGACGCGCCCGGTTTGGCGATGAGGGTGGTCGATGACTATCGTGATCGCGCCCTCGCGGGTGATGTGTTAGACGTGATGGATAACCCCAGAGCGCGCGGGAATGGTTGATCAACCATTCCCGATGAGCGCCGTCATATCAGGGGTGGAAGTGGTCACTATCCCTGTCACGCACTACGCCGAGCTGCTGGCGGTACAGTCACGCTACGCTCACCAGTTGCTCAACCACCGACAGCTTTCGACACCCCGCCGAGGTGTCATTGACCGTAATCCCGAGGTTGCTATATTCCTCGCTCAGAGCTTCGGACTAAAGTCCGTCAAGACCATCCTGCGAGAGTGCAAAAGGCAGTTCGGCAGGGACCGGACGCCGAGCCAGACAGCCGCCTACAAGTACTGGCTAAAGCTGCGAACAGACAGCAGAACGCGCGGCGCGAAGGTCTAACTTTATCGGCTTCTATTTGGCTCAATTCTGTTGCCATTCGATCTTGCGCGCGTTGCCACGCGATTTTGCGCGCTACA
>UCKS01000063.1 GCA_900473045.1 Hyphomicrobiales bacterium | reverse complement strand
ACGATGCCGACCGAACCCTTGCGGAAGATCGAGCCCGGCATGATGCCGATCTTGCATTCTTCCGGCGTCAGGATGCCCGGGCAGTTCGGGCCGAGAAGACGGGACTTGGAGCGGTCGAGGCGAGCCTTGACGCGCACCATGTCCATGACCGGAATGCCTTCGGTGATGCAGGTGATGAACGGGATCTCGGCTTCGATCGCCTCGATGATCGCGTCGGCAGCGCCGGCCGGTGGAACGTAGATCACCGATGCATCAGCGCCGGTGCGTTCCTTGGCTTCGGCGACCGTTGCAAAGATCGGCAGGCTTTCGCCCTTCGAACCGGTCCAGGTTTCCCCACCCTTCTTCGGGTGGATACCGCCGACCATCTGCGTGCCGTAGTAGGCAAGCGCCTGCTCGGTGTGGAATGTGCCGGTCTTGCCGGTCAGGCCCTGAACCAGGACCTTGGTATTCTTGTTGACGAGAATAGACATAAGTTCGGGTCCTTCAAATTAGGCTTTGATCGCCGCGACGATCTTCTTGGCCGCATCGTCCAAGTCGTCTGCCGCCGTGATCGCGAGACCCGACTCATTCAGAATCTTCTTGCCGAGCTCGACATTGGTGCCTTCGAGGCGCACGACGAGCGGAACCTTGAGGCCGACTTCCTGCACGGCAGCGACAACGCCTTCAGCGATGACATCGCACTTCATGATGCCGCCGAAGATGTTGACGAGAATGCCCTCGACCTTGGGGTCGGCCGTGATGATCTTGAAGGCCGCAGCCACCTTTTCCTTGCCGGCGCCACCGCCGACGTCGCAGAAGTTTGCCGGCTCCTTGCCGTAGAGCTTGATGATGTCCATCGTTGCCATGGCAAGGCCGGCACCATTGACCATGCAGCCGATGTTGCCGTCGAGAGCGACGTAAGCGAGATCCCACTTGGAAGCCTCGATTTCCTTGGCATCTTCCTCGGTCTCGTCGCGCAGCGCCTTGACGTCGTCGTGACGGAAGATCGCGTTGCCGTCGAACGACATCTTGGCATCGAGAACGCGCAGATGATCGTTTTTCATGACGATAAGCGGGTTGACCTCGAGCAGTGCCATGTCCTTCTCGTTGAAGGCCTTGTAAAGGATCGGGAACAGCGACTTGGCGTCTTCGGCAGCAGCGCCCGAAAGCTCGAGAGCCTTGGAGATCGCAGCAACGTCCGCATCCGTCACGCCCGTTTCCGGATCGATGGCGATGGTGTGGATCTTTTCCGGCGTGTCATGGGCGACAGCCTCGATGTCCATGCCGCCTTCGGTCGAAACAACGAAGGCAACGCGGCCGACCGAGCGATCAACCAGCAGCGAGAGGTAAAGCTCGCGGGCAATGTCGGCGCCGTCTTCGATGTAGAGGCGGTTGACCTGCTTGCCGGCTTCGCCGGTCTGGGCCGTCACCAGCGTGTTGCCCATCATTTCCTTGGCATGCGCCTTGGCTTCGTCGATCGAGAAGGCCAGGCGAACGCCGCCCTTGGCGTCCGGGCCGAGTTCCTTGAACTTGCCCTTGCCGCGGCCGCCAGCGTGGATCTGGCTCTTGACGACATAGAGCGGGCCTGGAAGCGACTTTGCAGCCGCTTCTGCCTCGTCGGCGGAGAAGATGGCAACACCTTCCGCGACCGGAGCGCCAAAGGTCTTCAACAGAGCCTTGGCCTGATATTCATGAATGTTCATGGGGAGATTTCCTGTTTAAGCCGAACGGCAATTCAATTACTTGAGGCTCGGCGCGATGGCGATGCAGGCTTCGCAAAGGCTCGCCACCGAAGCGACGGACTTTTCGAAAGCTTCCTGCTCGGCCTTGTTGAACTCGACTTCGATGATGCGCTCGATGCCGCCGGCACCGATGATCGTCGGAACGCCGACATACATGTCATTGACGCCGTACTGGCCGTTGAGATAGGCGGCGGCCGGAAGAACGCGCTTCTTGTCCTTGAGGAAGGATTCAGCCATTTCGATCGCCGACGCGGCCGGAGCGTAGTAGGCCGAACCGGTCTTGAGGAGACCGACGATTTCGGCGCCGCCGTCACGGGTGCGCTGGATGATTTCTTCGAGGCGCTCCTTGGTAACCCAGCCCATCTTGACCAGATCGGTCAGCGGAATGCCGCCAACGGTCGAGTAACGGGCGAGCGGCACCATCGTGTCGCCATGACC
>UCKS01000062.1 GCA_900473045.1 Hyphomicrobiales bacterium | reverse complement strand
ACCGTGCCGAACAGCACGATCCCGGCGCCGCCGAGGACGGAGCTTGGAACCGCTGCAACCACCCGGCCCATCACCGGCAAAAGACCGAGGGCAACGAGGAAGAAGCCGCCTGTCGCCACCACATACCGGCTCTTCACACCGGTCACGGCGACCAGCCCGACATTCTGGGCAAACGCACTCTGGGTGAAGGAGCCGAAGACGGGGGCGATGATGCTCGACAGCATGTCGGCCCGAAGGCCATCCCCGAGACGCCGGGAATCGACCTTGGTCTCGACGATCTCGCCGACGGCCAGAATATCTGCCGAGGTTTCGACAAGTGTCACCATGATGACGATGATCATCGAGATGATCGCCGCAAGTTCGAAGGTGGGATAGCCGAAGTGGAAGAGCGTCGGAAGAGAGAAGAACTGGCCATTCGCAACCTGCGAAAAGTCGGTCATGCCGGCGACATAGGCAATCCCGGTGCCGATCACGATGGCAAGCAGGATCGACAGCCGCGAAATCGAGGCGCTTCCGAGCTTGCTCAGCAACAACACGATGGCCAGCGTCGTTGCGGCGAGCTGGATATTGGCTGGGCTCCAAAATCCGGTGCGTTGTTATTGCCACCCATCGCCCAGAACGCGGCGACCGGCATCAGCGTCAGGCCGATGGTGGTGATGACGATACCGGTGACAAGTGGTGGGAAGAAGCGGGTGACCCTCGAAAAGACCGGCGTGATCAGCAAGCCGATCAATGACGCCACGATGACCGCCCCAAGAATGGCCGGGATGCCGCCATTGCCGGAGATCGCGATCATCGTCGCGACGCCGGAGAAGGAAACGCCCTGTACCAACGGCAGGCGGCTGCCGAAGAATGGCACGCCGATCGTCTGAAGGATGGTGGCGAGGCCACCGGCAAAAAGCGATGCCGTGACCAGCAAGCCGACGTCGTTCGTGTCGAGCCCGGCCGCCTGTCCGAGAATAAGCGGTACGGCCACGATACCGCCATACATCGTCAGAACATGTTGAAGCCCATAGGCGAGATTGGCCCCGATGCTGAGCCTCTCATCTTCCGGGCGCGTATTGAATGCACTTTCCTTTTCTTCATGTGCCAAGGTAAACTCCTCCATACCTTTGCAAGCGTTTCGCTTTGGGTTGCGCCCCTGTCGATCAGGTATTCCGGCATAGCCATCGGGGCACGGGCTTATGCCGGAGCCAAGCTCAGGCCTGAGGCGGATTTCGTTGCCGGCAGCGGCCATAGCGGCCGAGGTGTGTGCGGAAGAGCTGCGGCCACACTTTGGAGGCGGGTTTGCCGGATGGGTCTGACGCGCGCGTGACGGTCAGCCGGGTTGCTGCCGCACGACGATTTTCTGCGGTGTTCGCCCTGTCATTCGAGTACCGCTGGTGACCATGGGCAGCGCAGGTGCCGTGGTCGAGCGAATACCCTGCGCATGGCGTATCGCAGCCATAGCCAAAGCAAAATTCGTCACGAAGGAAAGTATCGATATCCATGCCACCAGCTCCATAGTTGAACTGGTTTTTAGCCAGCTTCGCTAGGACCCTGTTCCAGGAGGTGCGAACTCCGGATCGTCATCAACACAGGTTGAGCGGGGCATTTCATGAGGTCTAGACCTGCACTGTCACAAATCTGCACGTCTTTTGTGGAATGTGTCAAGCGCATGTCGTGGCTACCATGCCGCCGGATCAGCGAAATCATTCCGGGCGTTCTGCGCGTATTTGTCTCGCACTTCTACCAAGCCTCAGCCGAATCAAGGCTTCGCCGGCTCTACAAACCACATCAGCGGTGAAACTTTCTTCGGAAAAGGCGAAACACCTTCAGAATATCGATAGAAATCCCCATCGACAGAACGCCGATCGGAAAACCGGATGCAGCGCTGCCCTGTTGTTTGACACTCTTGCCAGCTGCGGTGGACATCAGGCACTCCAACATAAAATTTTGTTATTCGCTCGGCGCCATAGTTGTATGATCAACCCCACTCAAGCAGAGTGCGTCCAGAAAATTGCCGGACCGGGGAGCGTGGCATGGAAAAGAAGATACCTGATCCCGTCGATGTGGCGTCTCTAAAGACAGTCGTCATCCCTGCAAGAGTGCTCGCCGTGCAAGTGGCCTATCGCCTCGGCACCGCCCAAAACACCACGAAACTGGAGCTTCGGACCTAGGTGCTTACGGTATCCCGACTGCAAACGCTTGGGCGGCTATGCTTATTAGACAAGGACGGAAACGACATTGCATTTCCGCAAATGGGGTTGATTATCCTTGCCTATTTGAAGGCGAGAGGCCTCTCCAGTTATCCTCGCGCGGATATTTCGACCTTGCTATGGGGCGACGCCGATCCGGGACAGGCCTATGCAAACTTGCGCAAATCGGCCTCGCGCATCCTCAGCCGGCAAAACAGCATCGGCCTCCAACTTTTATCGTTCTCGCCGTCGATGGTCATTCTGGGGACGGATGCCATTGAGACGGACATCGATTGCCTGCCGATCAACAGCTCCACGATCGACCGCGCCTTCACAGTAACGCTTGCATCACGGCTGCGCGAAGATTTTCTAAAGGATGTCAAACCCGTTAGCAGAGCGCTTGCCGCCTGGATCGATCGGGAGCGTGAAGCCCACTTGAGTGTGCTGCGCCGCTGCGTGTTGGCGACCGGATTGACCGGAGATGACGCGGAAAATCGTCCGATAAAAGATGCAGCTGTCAAACTTCTGGAGCGCGACCCATCCGATGATGCCGTGCGCAATCTTCTTCGCGGCTCGATGTACCAGAAGGCGGTTACGACGGTAAAAGCTGTGCGAGAGCCCATGGGGCTTACCTTGCCCATACCAGAAGCCGCTCACCCGGAGATCCGCACGGGCCTGCCCCGTCTGGTCTTGCTGCCACCCTTGTCAGATGGCGCCAGCCCGGACGTTTCGTTGTTTGCCTCCGCGCTCATCGAGGACGTTACCATCGGCTTGTGCAGCCTGCATTCGTTATCGGTCATCGCTCCCTATAGCGCTGCCAAGATCCGTGATCACGGCGATAAGGCCGCGACCTACGAGCGGTACGCAATCAGCTATATTCTCGATACCCGCCTCACCTATGAAGGTGATGGCTATTCTCTCTTTGCCCAATTGATTTTCTTTGGCAGCGACGAGGTCGTCTGGGCGGAGCGTTTCGAACTGAATGGCAGCGGATTGGTCAAGTCCCGCCGCGATATCGCACTCCGCCTTGCCGAGGCCATTTCCCGGCAAATTCACTCGAACGAGATGATACGCAGCGATTATGAGCACGACCCCGGGGTCTATCGCAGCTTCCTGCGCGGTCAGAGCCATCTGATGAACCTGGGGCTTCCCGAAGTCCGGCGGGCCCGAAAACACTTCCGCGAGGCCCTTCAGCTCAATCCGGTCTTTGCGCCCGCGCAAAGTGGCATGTCGCGCAGCTATTTCCTTGAATGGCTTGTGACAGCCAGAAATGACAAGAGCTTGCTGTCGATGGCGCAAGGTTTTGCGCAAGACGCGATCGTTTCAGACCCGCACTTGCCCACTGGCTACAAGGAACTTGGCGTTGCCAAACTCTATATGCGTCAGTTTGACGAAAGTGCAGAATTCTTCGCGACAGCAGAAACTCTCAGTCCTCACTATGCCAACCTGATTGCAAGCTTCGGCGACGCATTGATCCAGGCATCGCGGCCGCAGGAAGGCCTGGAAAAGGTCGAGCATGCGATCCACCTCAATCCGATCGCTCCGGACGAGTATTTCTGGACGGCAGCGGGCGCCTGCTATTCTCTCGGACGCTACGAGGATGCCCTAAACTACATCGGCCGCATGAACGACCGTGCACCCGCAGACAGGCTGTCTGCGGCGAGTTGGGGAATGCTCGGTGACGGGCGCAAGGCAAGCCAGTTCGTCCGCAAGACGTTCGATGTTCATCCCGCGTTCGATCTGGACACGTGGATGGCTCTGGTTCCGTTCAAGGAGGAGTGGCAAAGGCAGCATTACAAAGAGGGTCTCATCAAGGCGGGCTTCTAAACCAACAACGGAGAAAAAGGAGAGATAAAGAAATGGCAAATGTGGTCGTCATCGGTATTGCAGGAGAAAAAGACCTTTGGATCGCTGATCTGGACGCGGGGACGGTCACCAAGTCGCCTGCCCCGTCGGCGGGTGCTCTCCAAGTGGCAAACGACCTGCGCAACACCGGAACAACCGTAACGAAGGGCGTCAACCTCGCGGTGCGTGCTACCTCTGCGGCGGCGGTTTCCGGTGGTTACATGGACGGATAATTCCACTTGCTGGCCGTGGATAAAAGCTCTTTCCGTGACTGCGACAGGATCTACTCCCCGGCGGAAACGTGGCAGCGCGTCGAAGCTCTGTTGCCGCAGTTCGGCATTACCCGGCTCTCACGGTTGACCGGATTGGACAAGGTTGGCATTCCCGTCTGGAATGCCGTCTCCCCCAATGCGAAGTCGATAGTCATCAATCAGGGCAAAGGCGTCAGCGACATGGACGCCCGGGTTTCTGCGGCGATGGAGGCACTGGAGCGTGCCGTCGCATGCAGTCCGGCTGTCTCAACGATTGAAGCATCCACGCGCGACCTGGCCGCTCAGGGAGAAAGGGTCGCGACACTCCCCCAATTGATCGCTTCGGGCCAGCCCGACATTGATGTCGACGACATGATCGTCTGGGTCAAAGGTAAGGACTTGATCACAGAGGGGGCGGTCTGGGTTCCGCTTCATGCGGTCACACTGGACCGGACGCTTGAGAATTGCCGCTTCTGGCAATCGTCTGACGGCTTGGCGTCTGGAAATGACGAAACCGAGGCCGTCCTCCATGGCCTGCTTGAACGCATCGAGCGGGATGCGGACGTGTTGTGGCGTCTGCGGTCAATCTCCGCACGACTGGCCACGTGCGTCGATCCGAAGCATTTCGGCGATACAGTCATTGATGACTTGGTTGAAAAGTACGCACGGTCAGGACTGATCCTGCGCCTTTTTAATCTCACCAGCGAAGTTAGAGTGCCTTGCTATTCAGCGGTCGCCGCTGACGCAGATATCCTCGATCGACGGCAGCCGAGATTTCATGACGTCACGATCGGCTATGGCGCGCACCCTGTTCCCCAAAGAGCCGTCATCCGCGCCCTCACCGAAGTGGCCCAGTCGCGGCTGACCTATATCAGTGGCGCCCGGGACGATATCTTTGCCGAAACCTATGAGCGCCTGTTGTCGCCGGATACGCAGAAACTCTTTGAAGCAAGCCCTGTCTCACCCTTAAACCACGTATTGTCGGGTCAGGCCGGCAGCCCGGGGGCTCTGCTGGAGGGGCTGCTGGGCAGATTGAAAGAAGCCGGACTAATGACCGCCATCGCAGTGTCCCTGCAAGCGCCCGGCCTTCCCGTCTCCGTCGTCAAGATCATCGTGCCAGACCTCGAAAGTCCGGACGGAGCACGCAAGCGCCGACTGGGCGCACGCGCGCTGTCACTTGCGGTCAGTGCTGCATGACAGTCGTTTGCAGGCGTTGGTATGAGGTTCAACTCCAGGAATGTTTTGCCTATCAATGACCAAGAGGGATCCGGTTGCCGGACCCCTCCTGGTTTGGAATGCTGTCGGTGTTTTCGAAACGAAACGCGTTACATCATGCCGCCCATGTCAGGCATGCCGCCGCCAGCCGCATCCTTCTTCGGCAGTTCGGC
>UCKS01000060.1 GCA_900473045.1 Hyphomicrobiales bacterium | reverse complement strand
GCGTCGGTCTTGAGGAGCTGTGCTTTCATATCATACTCGTCAACCGCGGTCTGAAGGGCGCTTTCCGCTTCCCGGATCTGGGCATCGACAGTTGCCAATTCTGATTGCGCGACCTTCATAGAAGCTTCCGTCTCAGTAATTGCCCGATGTGCCGTCTCAAGCGCTGCCNNGCCTCCTGCTGGGCACCGTCGAGCCTGAACAGGACCGTGCCAGCTTCTATACGCTGGTTGTTCGTCACATAAACTTCTTCGACGCGGCCGGGGACTTCCGGCAGAATGGTGATCGTGCGAAAGATCGCTGTGACGTTCTTTGTCGAGGGATGGAAATAAAAGATCATCGTTATCAGGGAAATTGTCAGCAGCAGGCAGGCGGTGATCCCCCATCTTAGTTCGTACCAAACGGTATAGAGCGTGATCTCGACGCCTAGCCTTTTACCCTGGCCATATCGGCGTATCAGATAGTCCGGAAAAATCGTCAGCATTGAACACAGAATCAGCTCGAACATCTCAGATACCTCCGCCGGCCGGGTCGATGCGCTTCTCTGGAGGTGGTGCTTCCTCGATATGGACATCATGCGCCGACGGGTCCCTTTCACTATCGAGTGGAGGTCGTCCGGACAGTTTCGCAAGTGAATCTGCAATGGAGTAGAGTGGTGTCGAGAAGTCGGGAATGTGGACGAAGGCGAGCAGCAGGCCCGCAATCCAAAAGAGATGGTTGTGGGTAAAGAGCGAAATTAGTGCAAGAACCGCGACGATTTCCATTTGGACCTTGCTGGTCCTATGCGCCATGCGCTCGGGTACAGCATGCAGTTGGAAGTACAGATTGCCGACGACAAGCACAACGACGACCAGGAAGATCACCACGCCGTTGAACAGATAGTCCGTCTGTCCGGGCGCAGTAATGAAGCCTGGGAGGTGCTCGATTGCTGCCGGGTGAATTGTATCAGCCATGCGATCTTTCCTTTGCTCTGTGGACTGCGTTTTTCCGAACTCTTTGAACAAAGAGTGCCCTGATTTGACAGAGTTGGGGTGAAGTATGAGATCGGAGCTCGAACCCGACCCGATTATCGACGCGTGTCTCAACTACGTCGTTGTCGGGGTCGTCATCCATCCAGGCGTTCAGCAGGGTGTAGGCCGTCGCCAAAATGACGGGGCCAAGGAATATTCCAAGAATGCCAAATGCTATCAATCCGCCGACGCCTCCGGCGAGGATCAAAAGGAGCTCCAGATCGGCTCCCTTTCGGATGAGGACCGGTCGCAGGAAGCCGTCGAGCGTCACTGCAAGCAGTGTGAAGGCCAAAAGCACAGTGCCCCACAGGCCGTCACCTGCATAATATAGCCAGATCACCGCTGGAAAGAGCACCAATCCGGGTCCCACCTGGACGAGGCAGAGAACGAATATCAGCGCCGTCGACAGCGCTGCAAACGGCATGCCAACCACCGCCAGGCCGATGCCGCCAAGCGCGCTTTGGGCAACGCCAGTCACTATGACGCAAAGGGCGACGCCGCGGATTGCGTTGCCGGCCAGGCGAACGGCCATTTCGCCGCGGTCCCCACCCAGCCGTCGGCCGAACCGGATGACTGTTGCACCAGTCTCTCCGCCGGAAAACATCACCGCGGCTATAGCCGCCGTCAGCACGAACTGCAGGAACATGCCGCCGAGATTGCCGGCCGCCAACGCAAACCACTGCACGGTGGCGCCGGCATAGGGCATGAGTTTGGGGGCAATCGCGTTGATGCCGGATGTGGCAAGTCGTATCCAGGCTTCGGTAAGTCTGCTGCCGAGAAGGGGGATTTTGGCCACCCAATCCGGAGGAAGGGGAATTTGCAAGGCGAGGGCGTTGTGGATGAGCCGAGTAATCCCGTCCAGATTGGAAAGAACCGTGCTGACTGCGAGCCAGAAGGGGATCATGAGGGTGAAAAGCAGTGCCAGGGTCATGACCAGAACCGCTATGCTAAGGCGATTTCCTGTATGCCGCTGAATCCAAAGCATCAATGGCCAAGTCGCGATCACCAGCGTCGCGGCCCAGAGAATGGCGGGTAGGAACGGCTGCAGCACCCAGAAGCTGGCCGCAATCAACCCACTGACGAACATCACGCTTAACGTGATCTGGGTGAGGTCCTTACGCAACGGATGATCCCCTGGCTTCATGAGTCGTCTATTTCTCCGGCGGAAAGCACGCCGATTTTGCGAGCCGGTTCTAAAGCACAGCCCTCGTTTTCAACTCTTAGAGCCGAGGCAACCGATGGTGCCTCTACCGATTTTATCGTCTCTGCGAGTTACGCCAACAGCAAGACTAGCACCATGCCCCAGATCGTCAGCAGCGTGTTGCCGACAGCGTAGGTCACCTTGTACCCGAGTCCCGGTATCTGGCTCTTGGCGCGGTCGGTAATCATGCCAAGTGCTGCGGTCGTCGTGCGCGCGCCGACCGCGGCAATCAATGTCGCCGTGACAGCCCCAAGGCCCAGCCCGTTGTAGGTGAAGGATCCAAAATAATAGCCGAGGCCGAGCGAAAGGACGATAGCAATTTCTGGGTAGGTGCGAAGCGTGTTTACAAACCAGTCGATCATAGCAGGTCCCTTGTAATTGCAAGAAAGGCGACGAGCACAGATATTTACAGCTCACATATGCGTCTGAGAGACGGTCATCGGGCGTTGAAATCGTTGAACAACACGCCTGGATTTAAAAAGTTATTGAGAGGATACACCCTTGCGCGTTCGTTGCAAGGTGGTAATATCGACTTATCACGTCCAGAATACGTCATTTGAATAAAAAGCCAGTAAAAATTTACGATCGACACTGAAATTCCTGCGGAGATGCTTACGGCATCAATGAATAGGAGGTCGAGATGGTTAGTAACAATGATGACTTTCACAATAATGATCTAAAACCTGCTGAAGTTAATTCTACACCATATGGTGAATTCAACTTTGACGTGCCGAAGAATATTTTTCCCAAGCATGGAATGCCCGCGCGGGCATCAGCAGCGATCGTCAATTCAGAATGTTGGACTGACGCAAATTCAATGCTCAATCTGTCTTCGTTTGTTACAACCTTTGTCGAGCCGGAAGCCCGCGAATTGGCGGCCGGGCACTTCCATAAGAATTTTGCCGATCCTGATATGTATCCTCACGCCAGGGGAACTGGTTTTCAGTGCGTGAAATGGCTGCACAGTCTCTGGAACGGCCCAAAGGATGCAACGCCGTACGGTGCGGCCACCATCGGGAGCAGCGAAGCCTGCATGTTGGCTGGCCTTGCACATAAATGGAACTGGCGGGAGGCCCGTGAGAACGCCGGGAAGGACGCGGCCCGCCTGAATATGGTGACCGGCGGAATTGTACAAATCGTCTGGAAGAAGTTCATGCGTTACTTCGACGTAGAAGCACGCATCGTACCGTTGTCAGTCGGCAATTACCGGCTGACTGCTGAACACCTAGATAAATATGTCGATGAAAACACCATCTGCGTCGTGGCCATTGCCGGTCAGACATTCACGGGCGAAGACGACGATTTCCAGGAAATTCACGATTGGCTCGACGCTTACGAGAAGTGCACAGGCGTTTCTATTCCCATGCATATCGACGGCGCCTCGGGCGGGGTCATCAACCCCTTCCTCTATCCTGAATACGAATGGGATTTCCGGCTGCCCCGGGTTCAGTCGATCAATGCGTCCGGGCATAAACATGGTCTAGTACCGCCATGTTTAGGCTGGATTGTTTTCCGCGACCGTTCGATCTTCAACGAGAAACTGGTTTTCTACGTCAATTATCTCGGAGGCGAGGCGCCGACCGCAACACTGGATTTTTCCAAGGGGTCGAAGACCATCATCCTGCAGCACTACCAGATGTTGCGGCTGGGCCGGGAAGGGTTCGAGCGCATTATGCGCCATATGCTGGCCAATGCCGCGACCTTGCGCGACCACTTGGTCGAGTCCGGCTATTTCAAGATCATAAACGCCACCCAGCGCATCCCTGTGGTCGCCCTGACGCTCGACAAGGATAAGGCGACGAATTTTAACGGGTTCGACGTCTCGGCGAAGGTTCGTGAGAAGGGGTGGATTCTGTCGACCTACTCAATGCCGCCAGATGTGCAATCCTTCAACAGCGTGCGGATCGTCATTCGGCCGCATATCAACCAAAACACGGTCGACAACCTGGTGAGCAATATCGTGAGCGCCTGCGACTTCCTAGGCAAGCACGGCGGAAAGTCGCGCCTCCGGAACTGCACGACCAGCACAAGACGTCGCCGGCGAAATGCTGAAGCAGCCTCTTCCGCCCGGCATCGGGCGGAAGCGGCGATTCGTGAACTTCAATTGCATGCCAAGGCTATCCACCACGGAACCGAGTTTTTGGGTTTCGGGGTCTAAGCTCCGGATCAAGTTCGATGGAGCCGGCGGATTGCGGTGTTTAGAGCACCGATGGTCAGCGAGCCAGTTCCCTTGATGTTTTGAGTAGTTTCAATGGAGAGACGGAAATGACCGTAATCGACTATAAGAAGTACGAGAGCATGAGCCCGTTCGAGATCAA
>UCKS01000055.1 GCA_900473045.1 Hyphomicrobiales bacterium | reverse complement strand
CATCGAAAATCGCGCTTACGATCGTCAGGACTGCGAGCGCAATCAAGCCGCTAATACCGACGCCTAGCGTTTTCATTCGCTTCCATTCTTCCAGAGCTCGCGAGACTACGCCTTGGTTCTTCTCCACCGTCTCTTTCAGGACTTGAATTCCCCCCCTCAAATGAGAATCTATCCGTCCTCTGACGTGATGCCTGGCGAAAGCTCGAAAGCCAGCCATGGCGGAACGGGCGAATATGGATCGGATCACGTCTTGCAGACGCAGATCGGGGTCCAGCCCAAGCCCGGCTTCCCGATGCCAAATGTAGCCGAACGGAACGGAAAGTCGCAATTCGCCGCGCCGCGCTTTCGATCTGGCGGCATCCAGCATGCGGGCCCTCAGTACGCCCAATTCAAACTCGCTGATACTGCCCTTCATTCCCAGGAGCAGACGATCATTGGGTCGACATGGGTTGTAGACACCATCATTGTCTATGACGCGGGCTTCAACAAGGCCGCAAAGTTCGAGCAGATGATGCCAATCACGTCCGTTCCGTGCGAGGCGTGATGCATCAAAGCATAGAACGGCACCCACCTTGCCGGCGCACAACAGCGCGACGAGACGGTCGAAGCCGGGGCGGGCGACAGTTCCGCTGGCGGAGCGTCCGAGGTCGTCGTCGATGACCTCAATGTCGCTGAAGCCGCGTTGTCGGGCGACGTCAACAAGATCATACTGTCGTCGCTGGCTTTCCAGATTGGTCATAACCTGCGACTGCGTGGATTGCCGCACATAAACGACGGCCTTGCGCGCGAGCAGCGCTGTCGGAAACAAATCAGTGCTGGTCATCGTTGAGCTCCTCGACGACCTGACCGGCCGCCTGCATCAGCAGGCAAGCCAGCGTTAATATCGCCTTCTTGCGGTCGTGGTCGCTCAGTCCGTCGAGCGTCCGGGATTTGAATATCAGGTCGAGCTGCCGGCCTGACGTCGGCACCAGCGTATTGCGGGATCTCATCGTCTTCCTCCTGAGTGATTCTACGTCCACCCCGGGAGAGTGCAGACTTGTCACTGCCGGTGACCAGCCTGTTCAGTTCGATCAGCGCCGCAAGATCGACGCGCGCCGCTCCCATGGTCATGCCGCCGCACACAAAGGGATCAATCATCCACCCCGAAATCGAGATCACGATACCGGTCGGCCCCAAAACCATCAAAAACCGACCTGTCGCGCGTTCTTCGACGCGGCGAATGGAAACCCTCTGGCCGAAATAGGGATGCCAGCGATAACAGACCTCGACTTCATCGCCGACATGGGCAGAATGAACGGGGCATTGCCATCATCAGGAAGAACAGCCTCTTCGCCGGCAGCGACGGCGGCGGCAGGACATGGGCGACGATCGCAACGCTGCTGCAAACAGCAAAAATGAATACCGTCGATCCCCAGGCTTGGCTTGCCCAAACGCTTGAGCGTCTCGCAAACCGCTGGCCCAGCAGCGATATCGACGCCCTCATGCCATGGAACTATATGGCCTGAATGGCCTCAGCTTGCCGCTTACGAATACGCCGGCCGCTGCCAAGCTCGATCGTCACGATACTTGTCTTCTTGCGCGCCCGTGGTGCTGGTGTCGCTTCCACGGGATCAGGTGGTGGCAACGCCGCCACAACCTCAATCGGGACAAATGGCGGCAGGGACGGAGCGGATATCTGGCAGAGCTCTTTGCGCCAACGGAATAACTGACTGACATGAATCCCGGCCGAGCGCGCCAAATCCGAGACAACAGTTCCGGGCTCTAACGCTGCCGCTACCAGCCGTTCTTTCTCTTCGCGAGACCAATGCCGGCGACGCTCGACGGACGTGATCACCTCAATATGCTGCTTCGTCATAGGACTACTCCCAGTGCTACCACCAGGACTTCCAATGTTCGGCCTCACATCACAAGACGGCCGTCACCGTGGGGATACTATGTTTCGAACGTAAATTCGAAGCGTCGTTTCGACACGTAGGAGATCCCTGTACGAACAACCTGCTCATGTGAAATCCACCTTGGAAACCAAAATCTCCATTTATCAAACTTGTGAATTTCCCTGCGGCATGCGACCGGGGTTGCCAATTCTCTCCCCGTGCAGGACCAGAAGAGCCCCGCAATGAGCGGGGGGTCGTGCTCTCCAGAGAAATTTATTCCCTGCTTAAGTCTGATCACTATTCACTTCTCAACAATGCAGACGACGCCGTGAACAAAGTCATCCCAATGAAGAGCGTTAAAAATGCGAAAGTGTAGGCATAAGGCATATCAAGACCTGCCGCTCGGTACTCGCTGTAGAAGCCCACACGAAATTGCATGATCACATGGACGAGTGGATTGTAGAGCACGATCTCCCGGTAAGGGTGCGGAATGGCGTCAGGAAGGAAAAAAACGCCAGAAATCAGGAAGAGAGGTCGGTTGACGATACTGAACACCTGCTCATATAGCGCAAACTTCAAAAACATGACGTTGTTGATAAGCCCCACGCCGAGTCCCAGCGTACTCGCAACAAGAGTTGCCTCGATGATCGACCGCCAGTTCAGCTCAGGAGGCGTACGCATCCATAAGATGATTGCCCCGAGAACAAAGATGCCCACTAACACCGTCGTGCCGAGTTGGAGGAAATAGCGAGCAATTATCGTGTCGATAGGCGCAACACTTGGATAACTGAGCAACGATCTGTTAGCCTTGACGGCACCATTCAAATAGGCCGCTGTCGCCTGGTAGAACTGGAACCCCATATAGCCCGTAGCAAAGAACAACGGAAAACTGACGCCAAGAGCTGGCGCACGCGCTATCGCTTGAAATATTATTGTCATTAGCGACACGTGCGCCGCCGGATCGAGCAAAGCCCAGACATAGCCACCAGGCTTGCTGCCGAACCGCGCTTCCATTTCGCGTATAAACAAGGCTGCGACGACCCGCATATGTGTAACTACATGCTGCAAATTCGGCTGTATCCCTAGACGAAGATGTCACGACCAACTTAGGTCCCGGCACCCGATGCGGGTTGCGTAGCTATCTCTTACTCGTTCGAAAGCTATTTTCAAGTTGACTGACGGGTAGTCAGCCCCCCAACCGCTTCACGACATTCATATCACAGTTATTCAAAAAGATAGATCATGCGTTTGATTAACCTAAACGTTTGGGTCGAGCACCTTTGTAATCTCGATATTGTCGAACACCGCTGGGCAGGGCGGTGAAAAAGTCTACCAGTGAACGTCGGCATTTTGCCTGGCGGGGCGGAGTAAAATCCAACCAGTGGTGTCATCGCCTTGTCATAATTGGCCTTTACGGACTTCAGCCCAGGCGGCCTTTCGACTAATCCTGCGCTTCGCATGGTTGGGCCGTTCGTTTTGCACTTTGAAGGGTGGCACTTGTGACCAAACAAAAGGCGGAGGGCCACGTTGGCGAATATGCTCGCCCCTAGTTGCATCGCTGCGATCACATGGGACGGTTTGTATGCAAGCGCTAGAATAAATAATGGCACTCAGTTCAATGCTGCATTACCGTCAATGGCCCTGTGTACCGCAGCATTGAACGCAATCCAGCCAGCACTAAATTTCAGGGATCAATCTTAATGCACCGCGAAACGACGAAGGTAATTCTCAACTCCAAAGTTGGGTCGCCGGTTTTGACCGTTATCATCACAATTCGTTCAGCTTCTCATTACGACATGATCGGCCGGTTACGGCACCGGCTTCTCGATACCAGAATGCCGGAGACTATCTCCTTTATGGTGATCGATGAAGGATCGCCGCAGCCAGACGCCAGCCGCATGATTGAAACGTGCGGCGAACTCGGCTTCGATTATATCCGCATCGACACCGAGAAGATGAACTTTTGTGCCGCGACAGCCCGCAATATCGGCGCCTGTCACGCCCGTTCAAAACTCATCATGCATGAAGACGCTGACCTGTTCCCCTACCCTGGCTATTACCAGGACCTGCTTGACGAAATCGAAATCCAAGGCCTTCACCGCCATTCAAACCGCTTCATCACAGTTCCTGCCATTTACCTAACCGAGGACGCGACGGCGGCAGCGCTTACCGGTAAACTGTCCAAAAATGCTATTCTGCACGATCACCTGACCAAAGGCCCGATGACGATCACAACGTTGCCGGCCAGTTCGGCAATCATCGTCAACCGTATGCATTATCTCGCGATCGGTGGTTACAACGAGAAGTTCAACGGATGGGGTCTCGAGGACCTCGAATATGCTTACCGGCTTGTTCGGAGCACAAACACGTTTCTAAGCCCTGCCGACCACCAGTGGCTTATCGAGGGCGGCTACATCACCCACACCGCCTATAGGGGTTGGCGGGCACAGTTTAGAATGCACGGCGACCTTCTTATGCGGAAGGGGATTGTGACGCTTCACGCTCACCACGCAAAAGACACATCATGGCGAAACGTCGACCAGCATTCCGGCAATAAGGCGCTGTTCAAGAGCAGTGTCCAAGACTTTGACGCCGGAACCTATTCACTTCCATCTCTAGCGGCCGAGGAACGCGGCAAGTCGCTTATCTTCGGCAAGGGAACTTTTGCTTATAACCCCTCTATGCTGCCCTTGTGGGGCGATCTTGAAGTCAAGGGTTATCAGGAGTTTTTAGAAACCGACATCGTTCAGTATATCCGCGAGAACGGCATCACCCGTGTGATCTTCACCAATCCGTATGCCAGTGAACTCCGGTTAGGCGCTTACCGAAAGGTTAGGGAAGCTGGTATTCCTTACGTAGTGGTCGAGCGCGGCGCGCTTACAGACTCCATGTTTATCGATGACACCGGCTTTTGCTGCGAAAGCACCCGCTATCGGAGAGAGCACTGGCCTGCGGTCCTTGATGAAGGACGCGCCCAGCGGGTGAGAGAGTATATCGCTTCGGAACAGGCGTCTGGTACGGCCCTCGAAAAGCAGGGAGACCGCATCGGCGCGAGAGCAGCCCTGCAGAAAATGGGAATATCCCCACGAAAGAAAATCCTCTTTGTTCCATTCCAGTCGCGCTCGGACACGACGGTAAATTTCTTTGCCGGTGAGATTGGATCGTTTGACAACTTTGTGGAGCTCGTCCGCGACGTGACCAAACGGCTGCCGTCAAATTGGGTAGTTGTATTCAAAAATCATCCACTTTCATCGGTGAAAGAGACCATCCCTGGCGCGATCGATATTGGCGACCTTCACATCAAGGACACCCTTGAGCTTTGCGATTATGTCTTGCTCATGAATTCAGGCGTTGGCGTTCTGGCAACCTTGTTTAATCGACCGGTTATCCATGCCTCACAAGCGTTCTATTCCGACGAAGGCCTTAACCGGTCTGCTGCCACGCCCGACCGTGTAGTTTCGTTGCTCAATGAAGGCTTTTCTGTCGATCAGGATGCCCGGTTGCGGTTCATCTCGTACCTACTCGAAGACTTCTACAGCTTCGGCATGTTTATTGTCTCCGAGCGGGTTCACACCGATAATGCCCGTCTGACTATTACGGATCGCATAGACTATTACCGCATCAATCACCTTGGCGAGCGAGTACTCGACACGATGGATAATTCCAGGATTGTCGACATCAAAGCCCCGATCTACGACATGTTTAGAGAGTCTATCATAAACAGCCGCGCTGCTGCTAAAAAGCCCGTCAGCAAGCCTGTGGTTCGACCCGCAGCCAATCGGTCCCTTGCCGATATTCTCGTCGCTGCTAAGAATGCCTTTCATTCCAAAAACTATGCGGCCGCTGCTGCATTGTTTGGCGATGCGGCGAAAATGGTTCCCCACAAAGCTACCCATTTCCGGGAGAGGGCGGAAGCTCTCGCTAAAGCGGGAGACCGCCGTGGGGCCATCGAACAGCTTAGAAAGGCGTCGGCCATCGCGCAAAATAACAAGTCGATCAAACGCCGTATAAAGGAACTGAAACGACCGGCATTTGTTGACTTCCTTGCAACGCCCTTTCCTATATTGTAACGATTCACACCAGACGAGGAGAAGATAGCCGAGCTGCGCCGGCGTGATCACCACCGTGCCGTCTGCCGCTGTTGGCCAGATAAAACGCCCTTGAAAGCAGGACAAATAGCCGCTACGGGGATCGCTCTTCAGCGTCTCCTGCACCATCAGCGGCAGACCGGGAAAGCCCCTCAGCGTGTCAGTATGACCGGTGGCCAACCAGACCTTTACGCCACTGGGAACCGGGATCATCGCCGCTCCACGATATCAAGGATGCGGCCCAGAGCTTCCGTAAGCGGCAAGCAGACCCCAATCTGGCGTCGGTAGCGTTGTGCCTGTAATGCGCACAGACCATTCACCAACTGTGAGCTTCCATGTCTGCGCCTAGAGCAATTTCCCATCAGAAAGCATCATAGCCGGCAGCCTGGAAGTAATTCCGGCATTCGTCAGGTTTGAACTGCTTGATGGCGTCGGCGATCGCCTGCCACAAGTCAGGGATGGTTCTGGCGGCGGCCGCGCGAAGCAAGGCCTTCAGTTTGGAGAATGCCATTTCAATCGGGTTGAAGTCGGGCGAATACGGCGGCAGGTAGATCAGGCCTGCTCCTGCCTGTCAATCGGCTCGGAATGTTGACCCCTTATCGGCGTCCAATCTTGGGTCTGACTCATTCTCGATGATGTTTCGGATTCTACTGGCCTGGTTTCTGAAGGAGAATCAGCGCCATGCGAGCCCATTTTCGACCTTCCGATCTGATCCCTGCCGAGTTGAACGTGGAGGCGGTGCATCACAGACCCGACGTTATCGTCGTCGTCGCATGTGGTCAGTCCCGAGAATGCAGTTGTCCCGAATGCGGTACGACCTCCAATCGTGTTCACAGCCGCTATCCTCGGATGATCGCCGATTTGCCGCGTGCGGGCCGAAGGATCGAATTGCACCTTACGGTCCGACGCTTCGTCTGTAGTGCCCTCCCTTGCCGTCGAAAGATTTTCGCCGAGCGCTTCGGTGATGGCGTAATCCGTCCGATGGCTCGCCGGACAACCCGTCTGGACTGCCTAGTTTGGCATCTCGCCCTTGCATTAGGTGGCCGCCCGGCAGCGCGGTTCGCAGATCGTCTCGGGTTGCCGGTTAGCAATGACACGCTGCTGCGAACCGTTCGCCGATATGATCGCCCACCGCCACCGCCGCCAAGCGTTATAGGCATTGATGACTGGGCGTGGCGTCGCAATCATCGATACGGCACGATCATCTGCGACCTTGAACGGCGAAAGACGATTGCGTTGTTGCCCGACCGAGAACCCTCGACCGCAAAGGCCTGGCTGCTCGAGCAGCCGCAAATCGAAATCGTGGCAAGAGATCGCGGCGGCGGATATGCACAGGCCGCTGCGCAAGCCCTGCCACAGGCCGAACAGGTCGCCGACCGCTGGCATCTCATGGAAAACGCTAGCCACGCCTTTCTTGACGCCGTTCGCAAGTCGATGCGGCAAGTGCGCATGGCAGTCGGTACAGCCACCGTGAATCCGAAACTTCTGACCGCCGCCGAGCGCTTGCAATATGAGGGATATGTGCGGCGTGAACAGACAAACTCTGTCATTCGTGGACTCGTCGGCGATGGCGTGTCCATCAAGGAAATCGTGCGCAGAACCGGGCATAGTCGTAAGCTGGTTCGCAGTGTCATCCGTGGTCAAAGGACCGACATCTTCCGAGTCCGGCAAACTTCGCTCGAACCACACCTACCGTGGCTTGAAGCGCAATGGGATGCGGGATCACGAAACGGCGCTGAACTGTGGCGGCAGCTTCGGCTGGCTGGTTTTGGCGGAGGTCTCCGCGTTGTCACGGAATGGGCAACACGACGAAGGCGGGCCGAAAAAGCCGAAAACGGGCTCGGCCACGCGCCGGCGGCACGCACCATTGTTCGCCTAATGACCCTTGAACGCAACAATTTGACCAAGGCGCAAACGATGACGGTCGCTGCGATCGAGGAGCAACTACCAGACCTTGTCGAGGCCAGAGATGTTGTGGAGAGCTTCCACGAAATGCTCCGGTGCAAATCTAAAGATAATCTGGACACGTGGATCAACCGCGCAGCAGCAAGCTTGATCTCGCCGTTCGCGAACGGCATCATCCGCGACCGGGCAGCGGTTCAGAACGCAATAACTTCAGTTTGGTCAAACGGCCAGACAGAGGGCCAGATCAGCAAGCTGAAACTTATCAAGCGCCAGATGTACGGGCGCGGGAAACTCGATTTGCTTGAGGCACGTATCGTGGGAGCACCCTAATGTCATCGAGATTGCGTCAGACCCAAAATTGGACGCCGATCACCCCGCCAGAGGGGTCAATATTCCACGCCGAAACACATCCTGCCGCTTCGATGGCGTCGCGAACGCCTGCAACCTTGTGGGCGGGAAGATTGTCCATGATGACGATATCGCCAGGCGCCAGTTCGGGAACGAGAACCTGGCTGACATAGGCAAGGAACGCGTCGCCGTTCATCGGGCCGTCCAGCACCATGGGAGCTGCCATGCCGTCCAGTCGAAGGCCGGCGGTGAACGTCGTGGTCTTCCAATGACCATGCGGGACGGATGCCCGGCACCGCTGACCTTTCGGTGCTCGACCATACAGGCGCGCCATCTTCGTTGAAGCAGAGGTTTCGTCGATGAACACCAGACGCTCAGGATCGAGGTCAGGTTGGTTTTCGAACCACTCCTGGCGCTTTTGCATCAAGGCTGGTCGCTCCTGTTCGGCCGCGTGCACCGTCTTTTCTACGCGTGATCCCGTGCCGGTCGAAGAACCGCCAGAGCGTGCCGATCCCGGCCCGTATGCCACTCTCAGCCAACCGCACTTTGATTTCGGCAAGGGTGATATCCGGCGTCGTCTCGTAAAGCGCAAGGATCGTGGCGGCATGGGCGTCGATGTGTTTCGAACGACGGTCGCCGCCCTGCTTGTCGGATTGAATGGTTCCGGTGTCGCTGAACTGCTTCTGCCAGCGAATAGCACTGGCGGCGCTCACACCAAACGGCTCAGCCGCTTGTCTGCGGGACATACCGGCGGCAATCGCGTTCACAACGCGCTGGCGAAGATCGAGTGAAAGAGCTTTAGCCATCCATGCTGGCCTCCTTCACCAGCATGGAGGTTGAATCAACTCGACACTGATTTGAGAACCCTGATCGCTTCAAGCAGACGGGAAATTGCTCTAGCTCTGGAACTAGAAACTTCCATAAGATCGAGGCCGTTGCGGAACGGCTTGAGGGCGCGCTGCGGCAATTTCGGCGGCGCTGTTCCGATGAATTCATGAATTCAAGGAGCCGGCTGTCCACACGAATACGTCGGCCGCTGCCAAGCTCGATCGTCACGATACTTGTCTTCTTGCGCGCCCATGGAGCCGGTGTCGTTTCCACGGGATCATGTGGTGGCAATGCCTCCACGACCTCAACCTTGACAAATGGCGGCAGGAACGGAGCGGATATCTGGCAGAGTTCTTCGGCTCTTTGCGCCAACGGAATAACTGACTGACATGAATCCCGGCCGAGTGCGGCCCATCCGAGACAACGGTTCAAGGCTCTAACGCCGCCGCTACCCGCCGTTCTCTATCTTCGCGAGACCAATGCCGGCGACGCTCGACCGACGTGATCACTTCAATATGCTGCTTTGTCATTGGACTACGACCAGCACTTCCAATGTTCGGCTTCACATCACAAGACGGCCGTCACCGTTGGGATACGACAAGATGGATGACGCTGAATTTCTTGGTTACCTGTATCAAGTAGCATGGAAAGAAACCCGCCTTCGGTGTCAATCGGGTTGATCGTCGCTGCGGCCACCTCTCTCCTTCACCAGCATGGAGGATGAATCAGTTCGACACTGATTGAACACCCTGATCGGTTCAATCAGACGGGAAATTGCTCTAGCCGGCTTTTGCGCCTTCGCACCACATATTAGATATTAGAGGACATCCTCATGAACGAGATAGGTTTGTTTGTCGCGCGCGAATTGCGCGAAAGCGCTGTCAGATTATTTGGATCATCACCTAGGAACGGACGGCTTGTTGGTTCTCATATGTGACAAAATTCCGAGAGACTGCTCAACATTGATCAATTCCTTGGTGGTGGGATCCAAGTATCTCGGATAAAGGATGTACGCAGCCGCGAAAATTTGCTCGGCCGTCAAAGTCCGTGTGCGACGCGGATTCGGTTGTCGGTCGTCCGTCAGCCCCCATCCGGAATAAAATGGACAGCCGACGGTAGTTACCTTTTTTCCTCGTAACACAGCCTCGAAACCGGACAGCGAGGTTATTGTGTAGACGTGATCAATTGTTTCGATCGCATCAGGCAAACTTATGTCCTGGTCAAGTACTTGCGCGAGGTTTCTTACGGCATCGGGATTTGACATCGCCGGCGCCGTTCCGGCTAACACCTCGGGGTGAGGCTTGTAGATGATCTGCGCATCAGGATTTTCGTATCTCGCCAGGCGAACAAGATCGTTATTGGAAATTGTTTTTGAACACCCGTAGGTGATGGAGGCATCTCGCTCCACCTGACCTAGTACAAGCACTCGCTTCTTTTCTTTGGTGCCATAAATAAAGTTTATATCCAACATTTCCCCAGAGTTGTATTTGCTGAGGCGCGTCGACAAGAGAAGTCGCAAGGCTACCCTGGCGCGTTCCATCAAATTTGGATCTGAATCGAAATCATAATTTCCAAGTAGATCTTCCAGATCGGTCGGGCGGTTCGCGTTAAAAAACATGTCCTGCCGGTCGAATACCATTGAAATCGGCGGAGCGCGAAGCGCTCCTAGCGAAATCGATCTTAGGAATCCGTCTTCTACATAATAAAAAGGGATTCCGCGGTGTTCACAAAAGGATTTAATCTGTGGAGGGCCTTTATACTGCCAAACAAGTACCTGTGACCCAGGTTCTGCGAGAATTCGCCATCTCCAGTACAAATCAAAATCTATTTTCCGCATATTCATCGGCGTGAAAACAATATTGTAATCCGGAAACCAGTCGCCCATGAAAATTTTCCAAGGGTTAAACCCAAACAGGAAAAGCGATGGCTTTCCTCTGGTCTTGAAAAATCTGTTTATCCCAAACGTCGCAATACGGGTTGGCGTTGCACCCAAATCGGAAACAATTTTCGAAAACTTTAGCATATGTGCGCTTCCAGACTATCTACAACTGAATTGTGCGACCCGGATTAAGACAGAAATTGTCGAAAATGAGTGCTGAAGCAGCCCTTCTAGCCATTCCACCGAGTCTGACATGCTTTGTCTTGATCGCAATTCCTTGAAGCCAACCACACCATCGCGGCCAGCGCGACGTGAAGTCACAAACCTGCGGTCAACGTTTTGCGACGGCGTCGAATGCCAGCAGCGTCTCCAAGAGACGCGGCATGTCCTTCAGGTAAACCATGTTCGGACCATCGGATGGGGAGTTGTCGGGATCCTCATGCGTCTCTATGAACACACCGGCAACGCCGACGGCGACCGCTGCGCGCGCGAGCGTTTCGACGAATTCGCGTTGACCGCCGGACGATGCGCCCTGCCCGCCCGGCTGCTGCACGGAATGGGTCGCGTCGAAAATCACCGGCGCACCAAGGCTTGCCATGATCGGCAGCGAACGCATGTCGGAAACCAGCGTGTTGTAGCCGAAGGAGGCACCGCGTTCGCACAAGAGCACGTTCGGATTGCCGCTTTCTGTGAACTTGGCGAGCACGTTCTTCATGTCCCAGGGAGCGAGGAACTGGCCCTTCTTGACGTTGATGACACGGCCGGTCTTGGCAGCGGCAACCAGAAGATCGGTTTGGCGCGAGAGGAAAGCGGGAATCTGCAAGATGTCCACTGTCGGGGCGACCAATGCACACTGTTCTTCCGTGTGGATATCGGTGATCACCGGGAAGCCGAATTCCTTCTTCAGGTCGGCAAAGATTTCCATCGCCTTTTCCAGGCCGATGCCACGCTTGCCGGAGATCGACGTGCGGTTGGCCTTGTCGAAGGATGACTTGTAGACATAGCCAAGGCCGAGCGACTTGCAGAGCTCAACCATCGTACCGGCGATCATGAAAGCATGGTCGCGGCTTTCCAGCTGGCAGGGACCGGCGATCAGCGACAGTTTCTGGGTATTGGAAAGCACCACCTGGTTGGCGCCGCTGCCGGCCACAACATTTGCATTGGTCTGCATGATTAATCTCCAAATATGCAATGACGCCTTGCCCGGTGCTTCCGGACGTCTGGCCTCTAATTAAGGAGTCTCTTTTCGCATAGTTAGTTCATTTTTTAATGACGTTACACATTCAATCAAGCTACACCGGCACGCAACAGGTCATGAATATGTAATATACCGTTTGGAACATCGAGATCATCCACTAAAAACAGGACTGTGACCTTTTGCGCCTGCATGAGTTCCATCGCTGCGCTTGCCAACATATCAATTCGGATCGTACGCGGGCTATGCGACATGACGGAGTCCACGGTCTCTAACAAGAGGTCGTGAGACATATGGCGCCGCAGGTCACCGTCGGTTATCACACCAACGAGTTTACCTGCATCATCAGCGATGCCGACAACTCCGAAGCCTTTAGATGACATCTGAATAATCGCGTCGCCCATAGGGCTTCCGAGGGGAAGTAACGGCATGAAATTGCCAGTGTGCCCGAGCTCACGAGCTAGAAGCAATTGGGATCCGAGTTTGCCGCCCGGATGAAATACCTTGAAATCTTGAGCCGAGAAACCACGCCTTTCTAAGAGCGCTATGGCCAGTGCATCGCCCACTGCAAGTTGCAGTATGGCCGAAGTTGTTGGCGCCAGCCCGTGCGGGCACGCCTCCTGAACCTTTGGCAGAGATATCGCAACCGTCGAATTGCGTGATAGCAGACTGTCGGCGTTTGAGGTAACCGAAACAACCGGGACATTAAATCGCTTCGCGTAAGCCAGCATATTGCCGAGCTCGACAGTTTCACCCGACCATGAGAGAAGAATAAGCAGGTCATCTGATGTGATCATGCCGAGATCGCCGTGGCTAGCTTCAGTCGGATGCACAAAATATGCTGATGTGCCCGTCGATGCCATGGTGGCAGCAATCTTGCGGCCAATATGACCGCTCTTGCCCACGCCGGAGATGACCACTCTGCCACCGCCCCTCCGCTATCAGCTCGACGGCATCTACGCAGTTTTGGGAAAGCGTCTGATCACTGGCAAAGCGCGTCGCAAGCGCACTAACACCCGCTGCTGCCGTCGTGAGCGAGCGCTTATCGAATCGAACACCGCAAGCTCTTGCGCATTCACGCCACATTTCCTTAGGCCCGGCATATTGAAACTCCATAACTCACCAAGTCCGCTGTAGCTCGCGCGATAGCAGATCAAATCGAATTGACTGAATAGCGCAATTTCAGCGAAACTATCTTCAGAAATGTTGTGAAAGACCGGACTTCACTCGCGCTCGCCCTTTTTGGCGGGTCTGCGCGAATGCACCCTTATCCACGGACCTACCCATTGTTCAACGCTGAAGCTGAGCTGGCTAAATGCGATCCTCGCGGAGCACTCGCGAAGCCGTAAACAGATATAAGCCGACCAGCACCAAGAGAATGGCGCATTCGAGCACGTAAAGACCGTCAAATCCAGTGGCCGTATATTCAGGGTAAATAGCTTGACGAAACCACATGACAACATGAACGAGGGGGTTCCAGAGCATCATGTGTTGAATGGGGCCTGGCATACTATCTGGTAGAAGGATGACACCAGACAGCATATAAAGGGGACGATTAACGATACTGAAAATCTTCTCGTAAAGAGGAAATTGCTCGAACATAGCGATATTAATCAAGCCTATGCCTAATCCAAGCAAAGACGCCATCGTGATGGACGCAACAGCCGATCCCAAATTCAAATGATTCAGATGGCTTAGTTCGCTGGTGCCAAATGCCAAAACGACTACCGTTACAACCACCGATGTGATGAGTTGGAGGATATACCGCGCGACCGCCGCATCAATTGGCGATACGACTGGATAGGAGAAAAGGCTTTTGTTGGCGCGCACGGCGCCGGCAATAAAACTGGACATCCCCTGGTAAAACGCGAATGGTAAAAATCCAGATGCAAAGAACAGAGAGAAGTCGTTGCCTAGTGGGGGGATGCGCGCGAAAGTTGAAAAGATAAGGGTCATCGTCAGCACGTGGGCGAAAGGATCAATTATTGCCCAGGCATAGCCACCAGCTTTGTTGCCAAACCGTGCTTGCATCTCGCGAACGACGAGAGCAGCGACAACACGAATATGTTGCTTGAGAATGTACAAAGACGTATGACCCCATTTGCGATCCAACGTATTTAGTCGATATGAGTTATTTGCACAATCACTAGGACAATCACTAGGAAGTATGGACGGTTGTTTGAGCCATAGGATTGTTGCCGCCAGAGCGACCATTGCCTGATAGTTTTGTGCGGTTTTCTCGTAACGTGTGGCGATGCGCCGGAATTGAGAGCTGGCTCGGTTTGTCTGAACAGTTTCGGGCGTTTCGTTAAGTGGATTTCCGCCTCGGTTATGCCGCCACCATCATTGGTGTCAGCGCATTGAAGTAGGCCCGATCCGGCGTCTGCCGGTCAAGGGATGAATGTGGGCGTCGGCTATTGTATAAGGTCAGATATCGACTGATGCCGACGCGGGCCTCGGACACGGTCTTGTAGGCGTGAAGGTAGACTTCCTCGTATTTGATCGAACGCCAGAGCCGTTCGACGAACACGTTGTCCCGCCACGCCCCCTTGCCATCCATCGAGATGGCGATTTCCGCCTTCTTCAGCACCGTCGTGAAGTCCATCAAGGTAAACTGCGAGCCCTGGTCGGTATTGAATATGTCGGGTTTGCCATAGCGGGCAAGTACCTCTTCCACCGCTTCGATGCAGAAGGCTGCTTCCATCGTGATCGACAGCCGCCACGACAGAACCCTCCGGCTGAACCAGTCGACGACGGCACAGAGATAGACGAATCCCCGCGCCATCGGCACATACGTTATGTCCATTGCCCATACCTGGTTGGGCCGGGTGACCGCCAGCTTTCGCAGGAGGTAGGGATAGATTTTGTGACCTGGCGTTGGTTTGGATGTGTTCGGGCGACGATAGATCGCCTCGATGCCCATCTTCTTCATCAGCGTGGCGACGTGCAGCCGCCCAGTTTCCAGCCCTTCTCCCCTCAAGAGCCCTTGCAACATCCGACTTCCGGCAAAAGGGTAGTCGAGATGCAGTTCGTCGATCCGCCGCATCAGGGCAAGATCGCCATCAAGCACTGGACGAGGCAGATAACAGACACTGCCACGGCTGAAGCCGAGAGGCTTCGCCTGGCGCACGACGGATAGCTTATGCTCGCGGTTGATCATTTCTTTCCGCCCAGCAATCCCGCCTTGCCGAGCGCACCGGATAAAAAATCGTTCTCCAGTGTCAGTTCGCCGATCTCAGCGCAAACGCAGTTTGTCGCCGGGCGTGCAGTGTTTTGACATCGACGGTTGGACCCGCCGGTTCCGCCTTCGCTTCATCACCGAAAACGCCTGTCGCCCCCTCAAGGAGCTGGTCTTTCCACTGTTTGATCTGGTTGGCGTGCACGTCAAACTGCTGGGACAATTCCACCAGCGTCTGCTCACCTCGGATGGCGGCAAGCGCCACCTTTGCCTTGAAAGCCGGGCTGTGGTTCCGGCGCGGTCGTCTCGTCATGGTCTCTCCTGTTCCCGGCATCTAAGCCGAAGTCAGGCAGAAATTCCACTAATCCCAGCTGTGCAGATTTCCTGAGCCAGCTCTTTGTTTGAGTTTGGAAAAGCAGCACTCGATCACATGCCACTGTGCACAGAGCTGCTTGTCGAGCGGATACTTCTTTGCACGAGAGGGGTTGTTAATGATGACGGCTTGCGCGCCTTTGTCGGCGACAGTTTTGCGCAGCCGGTCGCTGTCGTAGGCGGTACCAGCCATCACGACATCGGCGGGTAGGCCTTCGATGAGGGTCTGGGCCTGCGGCGCGTCGCCTTTCTGGCCGGCGGTGAGAATGTAGCGCACGGGGCATCCAAGGCCGCGTACCGCCATATGGATTTTGGTGGTCAAGCCGCCGCGATAACGGCCAAGGGCCTGATCTTCAGTTGTCATGTGGCCGTCATGCAAACGACGTAAGTTGGAGGACTGAAACTTAGGAGCACATCATGAAAATCGCTAGTTGTTTGGTGTTGTTGACCATCGGAACCTCGTTTCTGCTCCCATCGGAAACGCAGAAGTTCTTTCTGTTCGTTATCGCTGCCGTCCTTGCACTCCTGCTTGTGAAAGACCGTCTTCCGACGGAAGAGGTAGATGGGCTCGACCGTCTGGAAAAAGACGAGTACACCGCTCATTGGTTCGATGAAGGCCTTGTGGATTTTATCCGCGACAAGCGCTCCAGCATGTAAGGCTCAGCGCGGCGTTGGCTCCTAAGCGCCGGTTGCCTCTTGCCGGCAAGAAAGCTGATCGGTCTAAGGTGCCAATTTGGAGCTGGGTACGTTGCTTGATGAAACCTGGTTTTCCATTGCCCATTCGGTGATGCCAGACAGTTCTTCTACACGGACAGACGATTTTGCATAGAACCACACAAATCGCTTGATCCTGTCGATATCCACCGCCGGCGGATTGAGCGTGGCGTTGAACAAATCCGCTTTCGTCCGGCACTGTGTGGCGATTGCGCCATACTCTGATGGCCCGACCGTAATGACGCTCTTTCCGTAAAGTAGAGCTTCGAAACCGACGCCGCTGTTAACAGTCACCACGGATTTTGCGTGCGGTAAGATCTCATGGATCGATCCGGTGGTGATGAAGACACGAGGAGACCGGCCGAAAGCAGCCAATCCACGTTCTACGGTCCGGCTCCGGCACAGCGGATGCCTTTTTATGACTAACGTCACATTTGCGAATTCAATTGTCTGAATGACGTATTTGACCGCTTCGAGCATCGGGATCCAGGCAAGACTGGCCACCGTGTCGTCGATAAGCTGGAGCGGAAAAAAAATGAATTCTCCCTTGGGCAGTTTTACCGACGAAGCGTTCTGTTGGTATTTTGATATCCGCTTGTCAATTGATGTATCGAGAACCTCTTCCCAGACCCGTTCGACATCCGCTGTTGATGCTGACGACGCAGATTGAGGCAGGTCGGTCAGGCTTGCCAGCGACGAAAATCCCGCATAGCCTTGACTGTCAAGACGGTAATAACCTGGCAGGGCGCTGTCCTTCATATGAAGCCAGCGCGGTTTGTCACCGATGGTGTGATAGGAGATTGCCGGCCAGTTCCCTGTAGGATTTGCTATATTTAGCCAGAATTGATGCGTTGGCACAATTGCAAAGCCTCTGCTTTCCAATTCGGACAGTGCGCTCCTCAGAAACGCGCAAATCCTCTGGTGCGCGGCGACGTCGGATGGCGGTGCCAGATCTGCAAAATATGGCGGCACCAGAAATTCGACGACTGGGACATTGCCAACGTCCCTTAATCTCGACGCGACACCATCCTTCCTGCACCAGAACTCACCGTCAGCGGCACCGGCATTTCGGTTCGCCAGTTCGACCAGATCGAGCCATGTTTCCATTCTCGCTTCGGCGATACTGAGTTCCAACTCGATCGAGCGAATGATCTTCTTGTCCTTGATCGTAGGCAGCACGCCTTTGACATCGGCCCAGAACCTTTGCTGGATCAAAGCCTTCAACGACAGATACTGCACCTTCGCCTTCGATCGGCTATCGAGGATGTCGGCCATCAGTATCTCTTGCGATCGCTGCAGGTAGCGGCTCCCGATATCGCTCAGCCCAAGAGCTTCTGACGTCCTTGCGGCTTGGCGCCCATTCAACGCCACGACGCGGTCAGGCAATCTCTCGAACAGTTGGAGTATGCTCTGGAGCAACGATGTTTTCCTGAGACGCCCTGCAATCATCGTCAGCGAGTTCAACGGCCGACCAAATCCGCGTAGTGCGGCCAGCTCCGCCGACTCAACCGCCGCCAGCTCGTAACCAAAATGCAAAAGTAGTTTAGCAACCGGAAGGAGCGTCGATTGAGGCATGACCTTCAAAAGTGAACGGGCGAATCCAGGCAGGCCCTGCTCAACGGAGCTGAAATGCTTATGAACTAGAACATGCAGGAACAGGCCTTTCACTTTCATTGATGCCCGCTCTGTTACTCTGAAAAGGCCCCTTACGACAATGGACAAGCGGAGATCGTTTCTTTTCGGCACCGTTCTGATCAAAGGATGCCTTTTCAATTTCTGGATCGCATTTCGACTTTGAAGGATCTCATCGCGGAGATAGATTTGATAATAAGCTCTGGGGGCAATGCGACCATTGACCAGATCGTAAATGGCTTCGGCACCGGCGGCGGCGCAACCAATTTCTAGCCCGAAACATTCCGCTTTCAATCTGCTGTTCAATTCTACAAACCGGGTCGGGTTTTCAAAGGCATCACGTATTACATCCGCGAGAAGTGCGGGGTGATCCGCAACCGGCCCGATCTCACTTCGTCTGGCAAATTCGATACTTTCGAAACCAAATTTTTTGCTCGTCAGATTCTGCGGCTCGTTTTGCAGCAAAATAACTGGCTTGCGAACATTGATGGCGTCAAATATCGCGCCTGAGTAGTCACTCAGAACCATGTCTGCGCAGTCGAGAAGATACAGCAAATCGTCAGAGGCGCCGAAGATCGACTTAAGGCCTGCCCCTCCCAGCGCAACCTTCCTTTTCAGTTCCATCGCATCGGTGTTATGATGAACCTTCGCGATGACATTGTAAGTCTCCGAAAGCTTACCAATATCCGACTGATACAAGGGTACAGACGATAGATCGCCCCACGTTGGCAGATAGAGGATGGTCTTCTTTTCAGGGTCTAATTGCACCTTCGCATTCGCTAACCGGTGCTGATCGAGCTGCCCCGTGAACCAAGGCTCGAACCTAGGATTGCCGATCACCCGGCATGGCGCCAGAGGTGCAACGCGTTCACGCGAATATTCTCCGTACATCAAATTCAAATCGAAGATCGCGCGCCAGGCCCCATACTGATGAATTTCTTTTGTCATCGAGTATTGCATCGCGATCCGCTTTGTTTTCCGAAGCCTTTCCAGGAAGCGAAATGGAGTCTGGCAGACGATTGCTGAAAACTGTCCGTCGCCTTCAGCAATCTTTTGTGCAGTCGTTTCAATAACAGGAAGGCCCAATTTGCCGAGGATCGACCGGTCGAAAACACGATCAAAATCCATGTTCGCACGCCGCTCGAACAGCAGGACGCTATCCTTGTAAGCGCGTGCAATATCGGCGATTTGGAATACCTGAAATGGATTCCAAGCGTGGAAAGCGACTGTCACAGATGGGAGCCTCGTCCGATGATCGCGCCTTTGTTCACTTGGCTGAGCGCAGAGCAGTTGATATCCCACTCACAAGATCATTGCAATTCGATTATCTGAATAGATAGGGGCTCAAAAGAGCTTGAGTACTACAGATGTTGCGAGCGATAGACCGGACAGAAAGAATAAAAAAAATGCCAGTCTACGAGTACAAAGGTGCGTAAGCGGCGGAGGCCATCTTTTTGCGGCATATGTCACGATGACGACAATTGGAATGCAGAACAAACTCCACCCAAGCTCAGCGTTCGGTGTCTGTCCTGAAGCCGAAACCAGCAGCAGTCGTAGCACCGCATTGGTAGCGAAGATCGCTACCAGGGTTTGTTTTATTTGCGCGGTCGAAAGCGGCTGTCGATAAAAATGATAAACCAACGGAGGGCCGGCCGTGGAAAAAAGACCGCCCATAAGACCGCCGATCGCTCCAAAAAACAGAAAAGAACGTTTCGACGAACTCGCTTGTAGGACGTTTGGTCTCAATATCAGCAGGATGCTGGACGTGATAATGACGCAGCCTAGGAGAAGTTTCAAATAGTCGACAGCGCTTGAGATCAGCAGACAAAGTAAAACGAATCCGACAGCAAGGCCAACGGTGCTGGCAACGATCGACGGCCAGAATTCACGCCAGGCAATATCCCGCCAGCCCCGAGCCAGAGCTTGAATTGCGTTCACCAGAACCATGATGCTCACCAATGCAGCGGCTTCGGGGAACGGCATGAGACCCAGCAGGCCTATGCCTCCCATCATGATGAGGCCCTGTGCAAAACCCGTCAATGTTTGCACATATGCAGCAAGAGCAGACAGGATCAGGAGACCCGTCAGGCTACCGGTGGCCATGAAAATTTCCCGAGAAGGAGTACATGTCCCGGCCTTTCAAGGATCTGGCGGTAAGTTGGAATGAAACGAGCCGTATTGCCAGGGCACATAAGTGCTTCCTGCTTAAGGCGAAGCGTCTCGCGCCACCCGGCGGATTGGGTGGCGACATTTTCACTGAGCCCTTTTACCGCTATTTGCGATTCTATGGAATTGCCCCAATAGGCGCTTCCTCCGAAACGCTCGGTCAAACTGTAATGTAGGCTTCCAGTGTATTATGGACGATCCGCTCGATGTCATGGAAGTCCACGTCGCGCATATTGTTTCCCGAACGATTGGGTGTGATCATTTCAGGGACGTGCAAGAGTATATCGGAGGGATTTTTCACGTATTTGGTAAAGTAAGAACCAATATCGACGTCTTTCAAGAGCTGTGCCACAACCGTTTTCAATTGATTGGCGTCCCGATATTCAAGCGCTTTTGCCAACACATCCAGCCGTCCGTCATCGACTTCGATATTAAAATCGAAGAGCGCTGGAAGGGTGAAGCTGCACGCAAAGCCATGCGGCAGCCCGTAATGTGCGGTGATTGGGTAAGACATAGAGTGGGCCAGTGCGGTGCGGGTGTGGCTAATGCAGAGGCCGGCCAGAAGACTTGCCTGCGCCATGTCTGAGCGCGCCTGCAGATCGTCCGGCGTGTTGGCGACCTTGGCCAGCGCACTCAGGGAAAGGCGTAGGGAACTGATCGCCCATCCAAAGGTGATGGCATTGCAGGAGCGGTTCCAGACGGATTCCAGGGCCTGCGAAATGGCATCGAGACCGGTGGACAGAGTGACCTCGCGCGGCATGTCGAGCGTCAGTTCTGGGTCGAGGATAGCCGCTACCGGGAACATGTCGGCATTTGCCAGGGAGTATTTCGTGTTGGTCGTTTCGTCCCAGACGGTCGCAAAGGGCGTGACTTCCGCGCCGGTTCCCGATGTGGTCGGTACGACGTAGCAGGGCAGCGGTGCGTTGTCGTGAACCTTGTGGCCGTCGCGGAAATGCGCAGCAAGCGTCCAGCCGTCAGGTGCATTGATGGCCTTTGCGATGACTTTGCCGCTGTCCATGGCACTACCGCCACCGACCGCCAGGATGACGTCCGGTTTTGCGGCACGGACATTGCGGATGATGTCGTCGAGACGATCGAGATCTGGATTGGGATCGATCGTATCCACGACATAAAGCAGACGGTCGCCAAACATCGCGCGCAAGCGCTGTGTCATGCCGCGCTTTGTAAAGCCTGCGGAGGTCACAAGGCAGATGCGCGATGCCGAAAGGATCGAGCCCAGTTCGGCAACCTTGCCATTACCGAAAACGATGCGGGTGGGGTTGCCGAAGCTGAAATTCTCGCTGAGCTTCATATCAGGCGGTGCCGATCTGCTTCATCAAGTTGTTCTTGTTCTCGAGGGGCGTGCTCTTCGGGCGACCGAGATCCTTGCGCGCGCCATGCTTGATCCGCAATTCGATGAAGGCCGGGCCGTCCGTCTCCGACGCTTGCCTGACGGCGGCTAGTATGCCTTCACGGCCGTCGCTGCCAAAAACCAACGTGTAACCGCTGGCTTTCGCAACAGCCTGCAGATCGACCGAGAATCCGGCCGTCGGCTGCGCGCCGACTGAATCGTGCACGCCGTTGTTCAGGACGATGTGGACGAGATTCTTCGGAGCGGCTTTGCCGATAACAGGCATCGCGCCCATGTGCATCAGCACCGACCCGTCGCCATCGAGGCAGACGACCTGGCGGTTCGGTTGGGCAATCGCGATACCCATCGCGATCGATGCCGTATGCCCCATACCGCCGACGGTAAGGAAGTCCTTTGGTTCCGCCTGGCCCTTGCGGACGCGGTATTCGTAGAGTTCGCGCGAGGTGAAGCCCGTGGTCGCGACAATGACGCTATCCTCGGAAATCGCTTCGGCAACGATCTCGATCGCTTCCTCCCGCGACAGCGGACCGCCTACGGGAAGTGCTTCGCCCTTGCCTTCGAAGGTTTCGAACGCATCCTTGCGCACCAGAAGTGCGACCGGCTGGCTCTTTTCCTTCATCATGGCAACAGCCTGCTTGATGACGGCTTCTGCGTCGGTCGATTGCTCGATAACGACATAGGGAACTTCGAGCGCATCCAGCATGGCCGGTGTAACGCGGCCCTGCTTGACGTGCTGCGGCTCGTCCTTCACGCCCGGCTCTCCCCGCCAGCCGATAATCAAAAGCATAGGAACGCCATAAACCTCCGCATCGGCGATCGATGTCAGCGGGTTGACGATGTTGCCGAGACCGGAGTTCTGCAGATAGACGCAGCCGTATTTGCCAGTGCCCAGATGGTAGCCGGTTGCGAGCGCGACGGCGGCACCTTCATTGGCGGCGATGACGTGATGCGTGCTGGGAACCGTCGCGGTAACGCACTTGCACAGTTCTTTCAGCAGCGAATCCGGAACCCCTGTAAAGAAGGTGATTCCGTTGTCATTGAGGGTTTTGAGGAAGCTTGCCGGCTGCATTATTTCGTACCCGGAATGAGCGACAGGATTTCGTTGATGGACATTATCTGTGAGTCGGCCTCAAGCGAACGTCCGTGGCGGAGGATCGACTGTGCGGTCGAAAGCATGGCCGGATAGGCGGCGCGCAACAGGTGGTTTGCATGGATGATGATGTTTGCGCCGGCGGCAACCAGCTCTTCTTCGGTCGCCGAGTTATAGCTTGACGGCACGACGACAAGTGGCTTGTCGCCACGGAATTTGTTGAAGTGTTCGCAGAATTCGAAGATTTCGGCCGGGCTCTTGTGGCGGGAGTGTATCATGATGCCGTCGACGCCGGCATCGACATAAGCGCGCGCACGGGCAACGGCATCGTCCATGCCCTTGTCGAGGATGAGGCTCTCGATACGGGCGAAGATCATGAAATCTTCAGTCACCTTGGCAGACTGGCCGGCTGCGATCTTTTCGCAGAACGCTTCGATCGTGTCCTGCTGCTGGTCGACGTCTGTTCCGAACAGCGAGTTCTTCTTGAGGCCGACCTTGTCCTCGATGATCGCAGCGGACACGCCGAGACGCTCCAGCGAACGCACCGTGAACTTGAAATGTTCGATCTTGCCACCTGTGTCGGCGTCGAAGATGATCGGCTTGGTCGTGACTTCGCAAATATCATTGAGATTGGCGATACGCGAGGAGATATCGACGGCTTCGATGTCCGGCTTGCCCTTCACGGTCGATTCCGTGAGGCTGCTGCCCCACATGGCGTCGAATGCGCGCGGGCCATCATCCATGTCCACCTTGGCATGCTCGACGATGACACCCGTCAGCGGCGTGTGGACTTCCATGACGCGAATGAAATCCTTGGCGCCAAGCAGGCGACGCAGCATACCGCGTCGGGTGTCGGTGGTTGTGCCGATTTCGCGGATTGCCTTGTTCAACTGAGTGGACGAAATACCGGTCGTGTAGGGGATGTCGATAACCTGACCACCCCATTTTGCAAGAGTGTCAACCACCCGCTGGCGTGTGACGCGCTGGACGCCCTCTTTCCAATCGTCGCCATGAACAACGAAGTCTGGACGTTCGGCTTCCAGGTTTGGGACATAATCAAGTGTTGCCTGCGGGATGACGCGTTGGACGCCTTTGAGCGCGGAGACAACGGCACTGCGTTGCTCAAAGTTCATGAAAGGAACGCGCTTATAGCTCGCGATCGCACGGTCAGTCAGAACGCCGACTGTCACGTCCCCGAGCTTGAGTGCTTCATTGAGGATATTCAGGTGGCCAGGATGCACAATATCCGCGCTCATTGCTACGTAAACTTTTTTATTCTGGGACACCATAAGACCTCTTCTAAAGAAAGGCTGAGCGCAAGGCTCCAACCTCGAGTGACATAAATCTGTAACAAAACTCGTGTAGAGTATGCGCTTACTCAGATCGGGACATCGCTTTAACCCGACAGGTCTGGCCCAATCATCCTCAAACTTTTAGCGAGGATGGATAGTCCTGTGCCGAGTATTCAGAAAATCCCCGTACGAAATACAACGCATCTAGGTAGGATTGCTTCTAAACGCTAACTCCAGGATGCCGCAAGTCTTTTATTTGGGGTGAATTGAAGATTTCAATCGATCCGATTCCAACTTCTCGGCGCAGGTTTGGATCGCTGATAGGACGCGGCCGACTGGCGATCGCTTGTTTCCACGCGGAAACAATTTCATCGGACCATGAGCTTATAAGGCGCGCTTCCGGACGGGCAGGTTTCACCGTGCGGCAAATTGATCGCCTCGCGTGACGGCGCGAAGGGCCGACGCGCTTGGGTAGCCGGAATTTCTGTATGATTTATTGTGGTTGATCTGAGGCGATGCCAGAACTCTTATGGCTATCGTCGATAGCAGCAAGTGCACCGCGCAATTTGGGGCGATCCCGCAAGGGAGATACTTCTGATCCCAGGGTATGCGCACCGCGTGAGACGACTGGCTCGAACCTTTTCCCAGGCAGCAACATATACCAGGTCACGCTTGCCTTCGGATTGCAGCAATTCCGACAATGCAAAGTTTGCAGGTTCTTTGCGAAGCTCCTAGGCTACATTTGCGATGTACTGGTGTCCGCTGGTCCGCCGTTTTTACGGTCCATATGGTCCAGTGGCCTGTCTGATGCCATTGTAAACAAACAAGAATTACGAATATTCCAAATGGACAATCCCTGACCGTTATGATAACCGCCGGTTCGGCGGAGGTTTTTTCATGGCTCGGAACAAGCTTAGCGAGACGAAAATCAAGACCATCTCCAAGCCCGGAATCTACGGTGACGGCGACGGCCTTTACCTAAGGGCGCAGAAGGGCGGCAGCAAGAACTGGGTATTCATCTGGCGCCGTGGTGATGAGCGTAACGAAGTCGGGCTTGGCGGATACGGCCAGGGCACTGCCCGGTCAACTTGGCGCTGGCGCGCGAGAAGGCCGACGCGATTCGTTTGCAACTTGCTCGCGGCGAAGATCCTCGTGCCGATCGTCGACCACTGCAGGTGAAGACGTTCAAGGATTGCATGGACGGGCTGCTTGTTACTCGCAAGGGCGATTGGCGGAATGCCATGCACAAGGCCCAATGGGAAATGACTCTCAACGATTATGCGAAGCCGCTGCACGACATGCCGGTCGCGGATATCGTCATCGGTGATGTCAAAGACTGCCTCATAGTTCATTGGAGCGTGACGATTTCGAAGGCAATACCGTTAATGTAAAAATGGCTGGCCTAAAATAGATGCCGTTACTATCTAGTTTCTGAGCCCGAATTCAGCATTAGTAACTGTAGCCCAGCCAGCGCATCGTAGCTCGTTGACGGATTACCGCGTCGATATACTATTTAACGGCAGCCGTTCGCACTGCGGGCCGCCCATTAATTCTTCATCATCACACAGCAACGTCCGGTCATCTGCCGGCGAGGAGGATCAATTTGCCAAGACTAGAGGAGGCGTGCCGCGCGCTGGAGGACTACGAGACCTACCTCCGATCAAAACTGAACGTCCCGGAAGGCGAGGAATGGTATGGATTCCTCCCCGAAAACAGCACGGGCGACCGTTTGTTTAAGAGGTGGCAGGCGCTGGGCGTAGCAGTCCGCCGAGCAGATGAGCGGGGACAATGACAGAGCCCATCATCCTAACCGTAACGCCACTCCCCGGCCTCCCATCATCTAGCCCCAGAATGGTCGCGCGGGATGACGTCTCAGCCGACCTCGCGAATGTAACCGGGGTTAGCGATTTCTGGATGTTTCTCGATCAAAACTCGGCTTTCACGAACTATGGCTTCGCGAACTCTGACGTACCAGTGGCGCAGCTTGCGGCCGGGATCGAAAGCACAGGGCGTAGCATCGTCTGCGTATGCCCGATGTACTTCCTGCCACACGCGGATGGTCTACACCTCACCGCGGCAGGGTATGCCAGGCTCGGGGCTTATCACGGGCGCCCCATCCGGCAGACGTTGGGAGGATCTAAGTGGTTGCCGCTTTATCCGACCTCGGCCGTTCGTACCGGCGCACAGGTGGACATCACGTTCCACGTGCCGGTTGGCAACCTCGCGATTGATACCTCGGTCGTGAGTAATCCTGGCAACTACGGCCTGCGCTGGATCGACAATGGTGATGGAAATTCGGTCACGATCAGCAGCGTCGTCGTGCAGAACGCGGCAGCGGGGATCGTTCGCGTGACGCTCTCTGGCACGCCCACGGGGACAGGACAAAAAATCGGTATCGCAGATTGGGGAACGGCCGGCGCCCCCGCGGGGCCAACCAGCGGTGCGCGAGCATGTCTTCGGGATAGTTCCGGTGACACCGACTATTACGGAAATGCAATGCCAAACTACGCGGCGATCAGCCGTATCGATGTCACTGTTTAAGGAGTAATGGAATGTTCGGACGCCTTCTCAAGCTACAAGACACGGCGGCGCGCGGGCTAGCCGGGACAAAGAAGATTACGATGTCGGCGTACGATCGGGACGTGGCCGCCCTGCCTGGCTTGCTCTACTTTATCGATCCCGAGCGAATGGATCAGGGCGGCGGCGGCGGCTATTCGCTCAAATCCCGAGACCGTCGCAATGGCATCTCGATTTTTGGCCAGCGATCGGCGCAAAACATTGTTAACGGCGGGGCTGACTGGAACGACCGGTCTGTCATCAGCTTCTCCGATGGGAACGCCAACGCTTCGGATCTGCGGTTGGAAAAGCCAGTTCCGGACGAAACCGTCGTGCCGCGCTCGTTCACATTCATTGTTGCTCTATCGGTCTCGTCTGCGCTCGCGAGCGGAAATCTCACGGCGCACATTATGTCCGCCTACAACGGCGGTGATTACTCCCCGCGGTGGTTCTTCCGGAGCGTCTCGGGCACGCGCCGCCTAACGCTCTTCACCGATGTTGGGGCCAATGGCTCGAACATCGTCAATGATGCCGGCCAACTCCCGCCCGCCAACGTTCCAGCCGTCTACTGCTGCACCTACGACAACGCAACGCGCCGTTGCAAAATGTACATCAATGGTGGAGAAACCCCGCTCACTTCATCAATCCTGGACACTCCGATGGAGACCGCGAACACGACGGGCTACTAGGTCGGCGGGGCCAATCTTTTCACCACGCAGGGTTTCGACGGGAAGATGGGTGGACTTCCTCGTCTTTGACAGACCGCTGGAAGGACCCGATTATGATTGGGCCAGAGTTTCCGCGGTCAACGCGATGAAAGAAAAATACGGCATCTGAGGGTCGCGCTGCGGGCGTCATAGTCGCCAACAATCGTACTGCCTGAAGCTTAGACTTCGCCGAGCGCGCGCATCGTGCTGAGCGCGGCTGCACAGAGGGCCAGAGCAGGCGTCGAACCGATAAATATCGAACCCTCATCTATGCGAGCGGAACAATGGATATCGGCCCAAGTGAACCCTACTGAAGCGCCTGGGAGCAATAGTTCAATGAGTTCGGCGGCTGCGTCAACGCTTGTTGAATAATGAGGTATAGAAATTCTAATCCCCGTCCGTGAGTCGGTCCAATAAACTATTTTTGGTTTCCCATGCTTAGGCAGCGCAATTTTGCGTTCATATCCTAATGCTTTTGCGATCTCGCTGTCCCAGCGTCTACTTCCAGATTCTGCGGCCTGAAGATCTAAAACGAGCTTAGGTATTGACTTCATATTTTCCAGCGTCTTTCGGCCAAACCACTACAAGCGCGATCGTCTTTAGCTCTTCCTTTGCCTCCACGCAATTACCTTCAGATCACGGCAGAACCCAATGAGCGAGATCATCTCGGCTCAGTAGCTTGTCCGTGGCTAATCAAAATCATCAGGAGATATCTAATGGGCGAATTCGATCGTGCCTTAGCGAACGTGCTTGTTCATGAGGGCAGTTACATCAACCTTGAGGACGCCAAATCGCCACCCTCGACAGCTGCCGGCGATGCAGCGGCCGGTCCATCGGCGCGGTCATCGGTATAGCCGACGACGGCCGGCCACTCGTAGAAGTAAAAGTCGGCTGAGCGCGAGACCCGGCTCCGATGGTTTCGGCCGGGTCTCTAACCGCCCTGGGGAGTTGCATCCGATCCAGTTCAGCTGGGCCTCAACCTACCCGAAGCTTTTAAGTTTCTCAACATCATCAAAGTACATCACCATGAGCGAGATCATCTCGGCTCAATGGCTTGTCCGTGTCTGACGCTGGAGCGCCGCACAGGGTATGGCCATCATGGCCACACCTTTCGGTCGTGGCGGGGACCAGGACGCGGTCTGCCTCAAACTTGAACTCGTCAATGGATGGTTGTTCACCATCGACACATCGCGGATTTCCAATGATGACGTCCGTGAGAAGGTGATTTTGTACCTGCGCGAGTGCTACGGCGTCCTCGCCAAGCACTTCGCAGGCAAGCACGCCGAACCGTCGGAGCCCAAACCAACCGAAACGATCGATGATCCCCACGAAAACGAAAATCTGAAGCTGCGCATGGTGAACGAAAGCCGTCAGGTTTTCGGCAACCAAGCGGCAGCCCAACTCTGGTTTTCGCCTTGGGCTCCCTGTCGTCCCAGCAATGCTAAGGCGGCCCCCAAGCCGCCTTTTTATCCGTGTTGCATTTTGAATTGTCCGTAACCGGAAACCGTCATATGAGTCCTATATTGATCTTGGGGGATAATATGGCGACTTTTACTATTAATCCGGCATTTGAGTTGGGTGCCAACATGTTGGCGCTCGACTTCAGCAGCATCTACTACGCGGATAGTTATTACTATGGTGGGACGATTTTTCGCGCCTACTACGGTGACGTGACCGATGAATTTAAGGGCGTAGGGTTCAAATACGACAGCTACGGGACGCCGGTTGGCGGAACTGTCACGAGTTATGGTGGGTTTTTCCAAGGCCAACGTTTGGTAACGATTGATGGCGTCAAGATTGCAGTGAAGGATATAGTGAAGGTTGCGAGCACCTACAGCCTTGCAGACGATATGGCTTTGGTCAAAGCAGCGCTCGCTGGAAACGACAAAATTTCAGGCGCAAAGGGTGATGACAAGCTCTACGCCTACAATGGTGACGACATCGTGGTTGGGAATGCTGGGAATGACACCATTTACGGCGGGGCCGGAAATGACAAAATCACCGGCGGCATTGGCCGTGATTACCTTCGCGGAGAGGCTGGAAGCGACACGTTTATCTACAAGTCCATCAAGGACTCAACGGGCGCTGTATTGGGCCGTGACACGGTCTACGATTTCGAAGGCAGCAAGGGAGACAGGATTGACCTGTCGGCGATAGACGCTAATTCGAAGACCACCAAGAGCGTTGCCTTTAGCTTCATCGGCACAAAGGCTTTTGGGGGGAAAGCAGGCGAACTCCGTTACGAAAAGGCAAACTCGGATACCTACATCTATGCCGATGTCAACGGCGACAAAAAGGCTGATCTCGCCATCCATCTAGACGATGCCGTGTCCCTTACGAAGGGTTATTTCGTTTTGTAGGCTAAGTGAAGCATTGAATCAAATTCGGCAGAGGCGGCTTTCGGGCCGCCTTTTTTATTCCGACACTACAGGAGAACCCAATGGGCACCTCGGCCCAACGGGTAGTACTTGTTGGGAGAGATAGACTTAAAACCCAGCCGCCGCCTGACCGAGAGCGGCCGGGTTTGATGCGTTCACGTATCACTGCATGAAGGCAGAGCGCGATATCACCTGGCGGTTATTTGCTAAATCTCAAAAAGGCGAGGCCTGGTCGCTCAGGCAGGCGATGACAGGCCTCTGACCGGCGTCGGGAGAGTGGGACCGAAGCCAGCTGTATACAAACTGTCACGCCGCTTGTTTGTTCTCAATATGAACAGGAATTTTTGTGAACACCGCCGCTTGGCTTCGGGGCGAGGCCTGACTCCGCTTGGGGGCAGCGGCAGTTCAGGCCTCTAGCTGACCCGTGGGGATCCAGTCCTCAAGCCAGTTGCTCACAAACTGGAATCCTCCATCATTTGTTCCGGCTCGTCGCCCGCATCTATAATGGGCTGCGTTGGGCTCGTGGTACTCCAGCAAGAGATCGGTCAGTTCCGTCATTCGTTGCTTTGCTCTGATCCCCAAAATCTGGAGGAAGATCGGGGTCTCAGGTCAGACGGGCCAAAACGGTTGAACAATTCTCGGGCCTCGTTAGTGCTCAAGCTATAGCACTGACAACGGGTTGTGACTGCAAGCCAAGCCATTGGGCTGCCATGGATGCCGGCGGCGCGGGCAACCTTGGAGAGGAGAGCTCCAAGCTCAAGGCTGGCGTCTAAAGCGTTCCTTCTCCTCGCGAGACCAACGCTGCCAGCGCTCAACAGACGCAATTACTTCAATCGCATGCTTGACTATAAAGCTAATTCTAATGGTTGCGTGAAGACTTCCGATTTTCGACTTCATGACGCAAGACAGCTCCCGACGGGGCCTTACGAGTTAGCCTTCCACAATTCTTTTGAAATCGCGCTCAGCCGGAGGTTGGGAGGACGAATAAACCTCGCCATCGTTGAGTATGAACCTGATTGGAGTTTTAGTCAGCGCGGTGCAGAGATGCGAATTGCTGATTTGACACAACGTGTTCTCGATTTTAGGAAGCACATTGAAGAAGCGGCTGTGGAGGTTCATTGTTGTTGAAGCAATTTTTGGCGAATAAATTCGTAATTTCTCAAAATGGAACACGCTACGGCGAATATCAACATCGTGGCTTCAGCCCCCTGTTGTTTGTTAGAGACCGGTATTGTGCGGCTGCTCGTAGTCACGCAAAGGACGGCCGGTTCGGTCTCGCCTTCAAATTTAACGCCGAAATTTGCTTTGCGCCCTTTATTGCGACGGACGTAAGAAATTGGAAGAAACTTGTCTTTCTCTGTGGTCTGCAAGCTGCGATGGATAACAATCTCAACCAGGCAGCATATTGGCTCGCGGAAGGAACCACTCTCCAACACTCGGCTTTGGTTGCTCGATGCAATACGTTTGGTTTCCCCGACGAAGTTCGATCGTGGATATGGTCGAACAGAGAAAAAATCGGAGAGCCTAATTGGTGGCTGGCCCAATTTCAAATTCATCATTCCAGGCCGCTCTTTGAACGGATGATCATTTATATCTCATACATGGCCTTTGCATTGGGCTGCACGGAAGACTTGTCCTTTATACTCGATAGGCTCACTACGGACGGCGTGCAGGACGCAAAGAAGGTTCTGTTGCTCAGGATACCGGGAAAGCTCAACGGTGGGGATAGAATGTTTCCACCGCGGGTCGGTCAGCCGGCCGAGATGGTTGAAGCGGATAGCCTTACTCTTCTCAATATAACGAACAGGCTGTTTTTAGCGACGACCAAACCAGGCTGCCTGCTAGAGGCTCATGAGGCCAGCCAAATTAAGGATGTCCAGCTTCGGAACCGCCTAGAATCTAAAAATATCACGGCCATATTTAACGCGCTTCAGCTGATCATCAGGGCAGAATACGGAGCAGCGAAGCTAGCACTTGAACCCGCGAGCGATTCAAGCCGGGATTTCATTACACAATTGGATCAGCGCTCGGGGCCAAAAAAGGTCTTTGTTGGAGGATTTGGATGGACCGGATCGAGCGCAGTATTTGACGCCTTCCGAGGCTATGCCATCACGAAAGAAATGCCTGGGGTTGGAAACGCTGATTTCATCAATGATGGCGCCGATTCCGAGCCAATGATCTACCAGGGTCCGGCCGGTGTTGAGGAGCTATCAGATGATTATGCAGCTAAAGGAGCAATTTCAAGCGAACTCTGGGAGAAATTTTTCCGCCTTTACATTCTCTGCGACTTGAATACCACGTATTTTGAATATAAAACCATGCACGCCAATCGTCTTCTTCGCGAAATGCTTGGAGTTAATTACTATAACATAATCGCCGAATTCTTGAGAGATTATTGCGCGCAGCAGACAACTACGGAGCCCCCGCGGGTGGCCAAAGGGCCGCCTAAAATAAAGCGCTCTGTGGACAAATTTTGCGCAGAATTCGTGGTCCGATTCAGCGAGAGGTTAGTAAAAGCTCTTTTTGACGATGACGACATCGCAATTTTCAACAATGCCATCGGCACGAACAAGGTTGATGTGATTCGCTACATACCCGGCAATGTGACATATGTATCTGTAAATCGCGGAATTTTAGACCAAATGGCGGATCAGCGCCAGCTTAATTTATTCTTTACAGCGACCGCAAAACAATTTGTAAATTCCAAAAAGAAGAAGCTCGACGCCTATCGTAAGGGGGTCGTAAGTGTAACTCGTGTAAATAACGACCATCGATTCATTGATCTGTTTTTCGAGGATTGGGTTAAATCGTCGGCACTCCGCGAGGCGACTGCCCGTAATCTTTTGGGACACTACAGTGGTTCCGAGGAGTTGATGTATTTTAACCCTTCAGTTTCGCAGAAAAACGTTGGAATCCATTCGGGGGTCCTCACCAGTGATGAGGATAAATATCTGTCAGCAATGCGAAAAAAGCACTCGGGTCTATAAGTGCGGATTCCGAGATGGAATCGGGTGGAGTTACCGGACACCATTCCAACATGGCTATGGACGTACAACAATGAACGGCCCAATATGGACATCGGCGGCATCACGACCGCACAGAAACTGAAAATAGCTGCGTGAATTCTACTGCAGAGTCCCGCTAAAAACGGGGGGATCACCGCCGCAACGACGTTCCGGAAGTCGCGATGGCATTCGAAGGGGATGATGGGTTCAACTGGCTGACTGTTGACGGTGAACGTAAGCCCTTGCGGGCTCAACGCGGTTGCCATAGAAAGCCTATCGTTCGAATGGCGAGTTATGGCAAAGGGCGCACCTATGAGTATCCGCGTAGGATTTATCATTTCTCACCCGTTTCAGTACCAATTCTACGCCCCCATTGCTGAAAAGTTGACCGAACCGGTGTTCGTTCTGGAAGGACGGATAAGCACCCCGTTTACGTTCAGCGATGAGTTCATTTCGCAGTTGAACGGCTCTGTGGTGCGCCTTGACACGAGCGAACTCCTTGCTCTCGACGGCCTGGTAGATGTCGTCTTCTGCATGACTCCCATCCACGTCTTGAAATTGTTCAAAGTTTCGAAGGTTGTCGCGCTGCAATACAGCATGGCGAAAGAAATCTACCAGTATGGACCATGGCGCATCGCGGCCGACCTCAATATGATGCAGGGGCAATATTCGCACGAAAGAGTTTCAGGGTTTTGCACATCCGAGATCGTTGGGAATCCACGTTACGACGGTTGTTCATCCCTTGAAGTCGGTGGCGGTGGCCTTCTCTACATGCCGACATATGGCGATCTTTCATCGCTCTCGCATTTCGTAGGTGCGCTTCCGACCTTGCCGGCTGACCTCAACATCCGCGTGAAGCTGCACCATGCTTCAGAGTTTAAAGACAAAGACCTGATTGAGCATCTACGACGCGACCCGCGCGTTGAATTGATCGATGGCTATGCCAATGCGATGAAGGACATTGCTCGGGCCGACGTGGTTGTTTCGGACTATTCCGGGGCCATCTTCGACGCGCTCTATCTAAATCGGCCGATTGCGTTGTTGCAGCCGGACGTTCACCAGACGATCTTACGGACAGACGCCGAATCTATCGAAATCGCAAGGGCCCAGGATATCGGACCCGTCGTGGCATCTGGTACTGATTTCTACGACGTCATCATGCGCGCCACGCTAGAAAAGGATGCGTGGAAAGAACCTCGGGAGAGGTTGCGCGGGCAGATATTCGCCCATGAGGGGAATTCCGCCGACAAAATTATCACTGTCGTTGCTGATCTTATGAGCGGCGCGTATCAGCCTCCTTCTGCAAAGCGGGAACTGCGCGCAACCTATATTCGATACATTGAAGAAAACCGGCAACTAAAGGCGGCGGCCGCTAAAGCGGCTGCAAAGGGGGCGCGTCCGGCTACAATCGCCGCAACCGGGGCACAAAGTAAAAAGAAGATGTCTACGTATAAGCGCGTAGAGAAGTTCTTTTATCGCAATTTCAAGCGTTATGTGTTGCAAAGATGATGGGCAATAAAACGATTGATGAATTTCTGAATTCCTCAGAAATCAACTACTGCGCCGCAACCGTTGAGGTGGGGGACCGGTTCTATCTGATCAAGCGTTCCGACGTTTTGCGCGTGCTGAATTACTGCAAGCGAAAGCATCCAGAAAACTTAAGCTCACTGAGAAAGATCGGTCATCCCATTGTTCTCGGCATGGATGACTACGAGTTCATCACCGGGCCAGGGGTCAGGTTTGATGATCTGGGCTCCACCATTTTGTTCTGCGATGTCAGGGCCGATGGCCGATGGATGACGCGCTATAAGGATTCGCCGATCAGCGCGATAATGCCTCCGGAAAGTCCAGGGGGCGCATTCAAGGACGGGGTGTTTCTCACAGAGCGGTCGTTGGCGTTCCAGGCGGAAGGCGATGAACTGAAGCTTCGCGAGGAGAATGCCGCTCGGGCTCCAAACCAGATTGATATCGTTTACACGTGGGTGGATTCAGGCGATCCGCGATGGATGGTGAAAAAGGCAATATTCTCTGACGGGAAGTCATTCTCTTCCGGGGATAACGCCTATCGTTACCTGTCGCGAGACGAACTCAAATTCTCGATCCGTTCCATTGAGAAATATGCGCCATGGGTGAGAAATATATACGTCGTAACGGATGAGCAAAAGCCTGATTGGCTGAAGGTCAGCAGCAAGGTTAAGGTGGTTGACCATCGGGATATATTCCCTGATCAGAGCGTTTTGCCGGTCTTTAACTCACACGCCATCGAGGCGTGCCTGCACAGAATCCCGGGACTTGCGGAGTTTTTTGTTTACTTCAACGATGACGTGTTTCTCGGGAGGCCCGTCAACCCGAGCGATTTTTTCGACGAAAGCGGCCGCTCTCTCATCTACCTGTCGCAAGCCTCGTTTATCGACACGACCATCCCGCCAGAACTTCAAGTTCCGACAGATGTTGCCGGGTTTAATATGCAAGCGTTGTTCAAAAGGGATTTCGGGTTCATTCCAACGAGGAAAATGATGCATACGCCGCATCCCTTGCGCAAAAGCGTGATGGAAGAGATCTGCAACGTCTATTCAGATGAAGTGGAGACGACACGAAAGGCGAGGGTCCGAAGTACATCGGACCTGGCAATTCCATCGATGCTTTACCCATATTATGCGTGGGCGACAGGGCGGGGGGTGCTGAGGAAGCCAGGTTCTACAATGTATCGGTATTTCGACACGGGGAAGAGCGGGTTCCGGACGGCAGTTAATGAGATTACTAAGAAACCGCCGCACTTTTTCTGCGCCAACGTGACGTACCATGAAGAGCTAGACATGGCTGAACAAAAACGCCTGTTGGATTTCATGTTTAAAAAGCTGTACCCCAACAAGTCTCGGTTCGAGCGGTAGGAGAGAGTAGCGTGCCAAGAAAGAAAAAAATCTTGTCGGCGGCTATCAGCGAGTTTGTGGCTGATGGGAATTTCTTTTCGGGCGATGTATCCGGCTGCGGGAAGGCATTCACCCTTGAATGGGAGGGTGGCGGGAGCCGCCTTGAGATAGGCAATGATACCCTACTTATCCGGGGAGCGATTCAATTCCTCGCCGGGGGTGGCGTGATTGAGATTGCCAGCAAATGCACCGTGCGTGGCATTCTTCGCGCTGATGAAGGATCGACGCTCCGGCTTGGGACGCGAACCAACATCAATCGGGATTCCACCATCCGCGCTTGCGAAGGTGGGCTAATCGAAATTGGCGAAGGTTGTCTTTTCTCGAATGTCGTCGTGAGAAATTCCGACCTCCATGCCATTGTTGACGTTGCCACAGGGCAGCGGATAAACAAAAGCGCCGACATCAGCATTGGCAAGCACGTTTGGCTTGGTGAGGATGTGTACGTCTACAAGGGCTCCATCATAGGCGACGGCTCAATAATCGGGGCAAGATCGGTGGTATTGAACCAGATTGCGGCGGGGTGCATTGCCGTAGGGGTTCCGGCACGTGCCGTTCGCCAAGGGGTCGTCTGGCACAAGTCTTTGAACCCGGATAAATGGAAACTCGATTAAACCTCCCTTGGACGCCTCCAGCTCTTGGAGAGCATCGGTTGGAAAATGCGGAAAACAGGGTTGCTCGTCGACCTAGTACGCGCTCCGGGACAAGAAGTGCGGCAGATGCTCCCTGCCACACCGTGCAGGACACTAACCGCCCAGTTTAGCCAGCAGCGCCTTCGCCGACTCGTGCCACGAAAGTGCAGCAACTACGTTGCGCAGCAACGGGACAGCATCAGCAATTTTGCCGGTTTCGGCGAGTGCCTTCGCGTAATACCACTGAACATGCGGTGGCTGCGCCTGGGCCTGTTTCCCCATTTTGCCGCAATATGCCTCAACCGTTTGCACTACGTCGGACCAACGTTTTGCCTTCGTCATTTCGAACAGCACGGCCTTTGAAGGGGCGAGGCTATCGGGGCTCACGTACTGCGAAACAACGAATCGCATGATCCGGTCAACCGTATCTGGCCGGACATGGCGGTAATCGTCATCGACCCATGCGTGTTCTGGAGCCGATAGGGTGACCATCTCGAAGCTCGGGAAATAGGTGACATCGTCGTTTTCGAGAACGATCGTCTCGATAGCGGCGCGCTGGACGGCTTTCGAATAGGCGTTGGCCTGAAGAACGTCCTGATTGCGGAAGGTGGCTGCGAGGGGAACAGGGGAGACGGTGACGAGGAAGCGAACACCCGGCCGGCATTCGCGGCGCAGGGTTGACAGGATTTCGAGCACGTCAGACCGGATATCGTCATAGCTCAGTACGTGAAGCTGAAAGCGGTCAGGGTTTGCTTTTGCCAAGCGCGGCGGCGGGGCCAGATTGATGTAAATTCCGAACTTTGTATCAAACCAGGTCTCCACCAAGCCGAGCGTTAAAACGACGACATCGGTCTCCCTGAGACGCCGCAGCGTCTCGTAATAGAGGTCTGTCTGGGTTTCGATATCAGCACGGGAATTCGCTTTGCTTGCCCCCATTCCGCCGAACGTCAGATTAATGGCCGAATTCTCGTTGATGTCATTGATCGTCGCGTAAGGGTCGGCGCCGTCAAAGGCTACTCGCAGGTCATGGACGATGGAGCTGGTGGTATACTTGTTGGTGATGTTCTCGCCTGGCTCTGTCCCGTCAACAATTGAGGAAAGAACCGGCAGGCCGAGAGCAACCAACGCCCTCTCAACGTTACGGGCAAAGCACGAACCGATGGTGAAAAGCTTGTCTTCGGGGGAAATGGCAAACCCGGCCTTATGGTTGACCGTAGGGTGCGGCAGATAACGATCACCATCTTTGCCGGGATGCGGCCAGCGCGAGAACTTGTTGATCGACGCAAATGCGTCACGTCCTGAAATCACTTCAATTGGCATGTGGTTCCCACCGCATATTTTCACGTTTCAAAAATTCCAGCGCATTGCGCTGGTGTCAATCGCTGCTTCTAATCTTCGCTAACGTTCCATGCGGATCGAGAGCGTAGTTCAAAACGGAGGCCAGCCTCCCGCCGGCGGTATTCAGTAAGTTGCACGCTATCTCGCTGTTCGCCAAGACATAATCTGCGGGTAGATCCGGCACCCCGTCTATCGTGGGATATCCATCAAGCTTCGTGTAAACGTCGTGCGCGATCAAGTGGACTTCTTTTACCCACCGCAGCAGATCAGCGGGACTATATACGGTCTCTGTCGAGTGTTTGCCGTCACATGTTGGTCTGGTGACGGCAACATTTGCTATGTCACGGTCCCAAAGTCTGTGAAGGGAGTAGCGTTTCCCTCCGAATTCCACAGCCGAGAACGCTCGGTTTGTGCTTACGTGTAGCGGCTGGTGAATGTCGCCTATTAAATGAACAACGTAGTTCAACGCCATCGCGCGGGCCGCGTCGTTTACCGTGGTGTCGCTGAGAATCTCGGCGGATATTTGCAGAGTCCCAAGTGCACAGTCGCGTCTCGGGCAATCCCTGTTAGCAACATACGTATCATCCCAGGGGATGCGAATCGCGTGTGACGGCTGGCCGGGAATCTTTAGAGCGCGCACTTGGTCGGCCCACGTTGCGACGTCGCTCAACCGCTTCCTACCTTGAGCGTGGAGCAATTTTTGCACGGCGACTCGGGTCGTCTCAGTTAGTAGCGACTCAGCGACATCCGCGACATACTTGTGCCCGCGACTGCTCCACGCATTCGCGCCGGTCGGAAGAAACATTGCGGCGAACAAGATGAGAGCCAAATAGCGCAAACTGTAACTTGATCTTGGCATTCCGGCTCCCTGCAACGTGCAATAGCCAAGGGCTACCGCAATACTTGACAACTATCAATGGAGATCGCAATGACCGAGCAAATGTCTCGCAAGCCCGCGAAAGTCATGCCCTACGTCCGAAAGCCGAGACTAGAGCCAAGGCTGCCGACCAACCTGCTTGAGAAGTTGGAGCGGCAGTCATTCAAAGACATCGACCTGTAACGCGTAGACCATCGGCTGGCGAATTTCCACTCCATTCTACCGGTGCAGCAATCGCCTACACGACCGGTAAGAACGCCACCAATGGCGCGATGATCATCGACGCGATGGATCTTCTTTACACCGGTCGCTCTTCCGGCTTCTGCATTGTGTCTAGTGACAGTGATTTCGCGCGCCTTGCCGCACGGATCCGCGAGCCGGGTGTTACCGTTTACGGTTTTGGCGAGCGTAAAACGCTGCGCCGAATCGGAAGATCCCGCAGCTGTTGATAACTCGTATTCCGATAGGGTGGGCGACGAGATCTTCGCGATCGATGCTGCCCGTTTGGGCGACGCTACGAAACATAGCGCAAATGTTAAGAGCATTTTATTCCGAGAATATTGCGCAAAACCGCACGTCCCGTTACCCTATCATAACGACCGATAATGTTGCCTTATCGGACGATTTGCTCTCTATATAGAGAATGACCCAAATCATCGAGAAAAACACTAAAAATCACGCCGAGGAGCCCTCTGCTCCGTCTGAGCGCACACCCGCCGGTGAGGGTGTTTCCGCGCCGACGTCTCCGGCCGAGAGCATCGATCTTCCTTCCGTTCAGCCGACGGTGAGCGCCAGCCTGCCAGCGCATCTGGGACACCTCGCCGATCGGGCGCGTGGCTACATCGAAGCTGCAAGCTCCGGCAATACGCGGCGCGCCTATGCTGCGGACTGGAAACATTTTTCGGCCTGGTGCCGGCGCCAAAATGTTGAGCCCCTCCCCCCGGAACCAAAGGTTGTCGGTCTCTACATTACCGCCTGCGCGTCAGGCACTGTGGAGCGCGGCAAGAAGGCGAACACGGTGTCGACCATCGAACGGCGCCTGTCGGCTATCAGCTGGAACTGCGCTCAGCGCGGCACGCCGCTTGATCGTAAGGACCGGGCTATCGCCACTGTAATGGCCGGCATTCGAAACACCCATGCGTCCCCTCCCCGGCAGAAGGAAGCTATTTTGCCGGAAGATTTGATCGCCATGCTGGAGACGCTGGACAGGGGAAGCCTGCGCGGCTTGCGCGACCGGGCGATGCTGCTGGTCGGCTTTGCCGGCGGCCTGCGCCGCTCCGAAATCGTCGGCTTGGACCTCGGTCGCGACCAGACGGAAGACGGGCGCGGCTGGATTGAGATTCTCGACAAGGGCATGCTCGTCACCCTGCGCGGCAAGACTGGGTGGCGAGAGGTCGAGGTGGGTCGCGGCTCGTCTGACGCGACGTGTCCAGTCGCCGCGATTGAGACCTGGATCAAGTTCGCCAAGCTGGCTCATGGTCCCCTCTTTCGCCGCGTCACGGGGCAAGGGAAGGCTGTTGGCTCGGAGCGGCTGAACGACAAAGAGGTGGCGCGGCTGGTGAAACGGTCTGCGATAGCAGCCGGCGTTCGTGGCGACCTCAGCGAGATCGAAAGGGCGTTCAAGTTCTCCGGCCACTCTCTGCGGGCTGGCCTCGCCTCCTCTGCCGAGGTCGACGAACGCTACGTGCAGAAGCAGCTAGGCCACGCGACCGCCGAGATGACCCGAAGATATCAACGCCGAAGGGACCGGTTTCGTGTCAACCTCACCAAGGCATCTGGGCTCTGATAACTCCTCCCCTCTCCGTACGTCTTCGTGTCTGTAGATTTACCCGAACGATGGTAAAGTTGTTGTCGACGCCCTACGCCAATTCTAAGCTACTGTAATGTGGCCAGCCGCGTGACGCGTTTCAGGATCGCTGTTAGGTAGATATCGACCCGACCTTTTGCGCAGGAGTGCCACCGTGGATTTCATGAAGGTACTCAAGTCCCTTGAAGAGCTGCTGTACGAGCTTGTGAGTTGGCTGGTGTTCTATCCCATGACGATGTGGCGTTCGCTTACCGGCCCTATGAACATGATGCGATATGCAGACGTAGAACTGAGCGACGGGCTCGAAGATCAATATGATGATACGTTGAGCCCGCCTCTCTTCCTTCTTATCACTCTGTTGATTTCGCATGGGCTCTCAACCGCCTTTCCTTCCATCTCAGATTCCGCGGAATTACCGAAGATATTGACGTTCGGAACCAATCTGCTGATCGCGCGAGGCGTGGTGTACGGCATCTATCCGCTCAGCATGGCGGTCATGCTCCTTCGGATGAAGTCGGCAAAAATCTCCAGGAACATGTTGCGTCCACCGTTTTACAGTCAGTGCTATGTCGCTGCCCCTTTCGCTTTCGTCATGGGGCTCGGATTCGACTTCCCGCTTATGCCCAATCAACGCGGCGATAGTATCGGTCTTGCCATCATTGCAACAGCGACCCTGTGGTACGGTCAGGTGCAGGTCCGTTGGTTCAAGCAGGACTTGTCGATAAGCGCCGTGAAAGCGATTGCTGCCTTTGTAATGACATTCATCATCGCCACGGTTGCTGCCGGCGCACTGACGCTCGTAATCGGGCTGGCGGGGAAGAGCTGGGATGTCTGAAGCGTTGCCATCGACGGCTTGGCGATTGAAGCGCTAAGTGAGAACTTTCAAGCGGCTTTTCAACCTTTGAACTTCAATTGAAACTCGGAGCTAAAAGCCACACTCTGCCTTGGCCCGCGCCCGAAGCACTGCTGCTAAAATTCGTCGCCCATCATCTCTGGGATCCGGAAAAGCGGTACCACGACCCTGATCATGGCATGCCGGCCGACGTCGACGAACACCTCCGGAGCGAAGGTTTCCTTAAATCCGTCGTCCCACACGCGCCCGCAACGGTGCGCCGGCGGCTGGCGAACTGGTCGACGCTGACCAAATGGCGCGGGCTGAATGGCGCCTTTGCCTCCCCTGCCCTCAAATGGGCATTCGGCTGGCGATCCGAGCCGCGCCAAGACAACGTCTTCGCAAGAGCGCAAGGCGGTCACCGGTGACGTGCTGGCAAAACTGCTGGCGACCTGCGCGACCGACAGCCTGCGTGATCTGCGTGACCGGACGATCCTGATGGTCGCGTTTGCGTCCGGTGGTTATCGTCCGGCGAACG
>UCKS01000121.1 GCA_900473045.1 Hyphomicrobiales bacterium | reverse complement strand
CGTAGCTCAGCTGGATAGAGTACTGCCCTCCGAAGGCAGGGGTCACTGGTTCGAATCCAGTCGGGTGCACCATTTTTCTCGTTCATCGCGACCAAGCGACCGGGCAGATCTCTGCGACCCGTCTGGTTTGCGATTCTGCCGGCTCACGTCCCAGGAAGAATAGCGATTTGCCGTTTGCGTTTGCGCTCGGCCGAAACGAGCAGATCCAGGAACGTCCTGACCTTGGCCGGACGAAACCGGGCGGGTGGCAACACGGCATAGATCCCGCCTTGCGGCAGCGTCCATTCCGGAAAAAGCCTGACGATCTTGCCAGACCGGATGTCAGCATCCACCAGGTAATCCGGAAAGATGGAGACCCCGACACCTGCCAGCATGCAGGCATAGGCCGTCGGCGTCTTGTCTGCGGTCATCACCGGTCTTGTTTCGACGGTCACCGCTTCTGCCTGGCCGCTGGAAAACATCCAGCGGAGCGGATTTTTCAGGGCTCCATTGGCGATCCATGGCAGGCCTGCCGATGTCGCCGGAACAGCATCGGCGGGAACAAGCGCGGCAACCGATGGCGCTGCGACGACAAATTGCTCGAACGTGGCCAGCCGGCGAGCCTGATGACTGGAATCTGCCAGCCAGCCGACCCGGATGGCCAGATCGATCCGGTCGGCAATCAGGTCGCTGACATTGTCGTCGAAGATCACATCGACGCGCATTTGCCTATGAACCGACATGTAGGCTGCGATCGCGGGCGCCACGACTGCGGCCCCATAGTCGAGCGGAGCCGTCAGGGTCAGCGTCCCGGAAGGTTCGGCGTTGCGAATCGACATCTCACCGTAAGCGGATTCCGCCTGCCGCAAAATGAGGACGCAGCGGTCGTAGAACACATTGCCGTCTTCCGTAGCATGAACGCGGCGCGTCGTGCGTAGCAATAGCGTTACGCCCAGTTCCTCTTCCAGCCGGGCGATCTGGTGGCTGACGACCGCCTTGGCAACACCGAGACGGTCTGCAGCAGCCGTAAAAGAGCCAGCCTCGATGACGGACGTAAAGAAGACCAACCGGTTGAGATTGAGAAGATCGCTCATGTTTGTCTCATCTGATCATACAGTTTGTACGATTGACCGATATTTATCGCACTTACAAGATTTGAAATAAGGAAACCAGCACCTCAACGTCAGGAGACACACGATGATCACGCGCCGCGAAACCTTCAAGCTCGCCGCCGTCGCTGGCCTAGCGACAACCCTGCCCGTGAATTTCGCGCGCGCCGCTGAAAGCCCCCTTGCCTGGACGTTCTTTCAGGCGAGCGAGGCCGGCTTTGGCCGTACGCCGGTACTTTTGACCGGTGAAAAGGACGCGATCCTCATCGACGGCGGCTTCACCCTTTCCGATGGCAAAACCGTCGCCGATGCCATCAAGGCCACCGGCAAGCGCCTGACGACGATTTACGTGAGCTGCAGCGACCCCGACTACTATTTCGGCCTGCGTCCGATCGCCGAAGCATTTCCGGATGCAAAAATCATTGCAAAACCGGTCACTGTCGAAGCAATCAAGGCCAATGTCGAAGCCAAGCTGAGCGTCTGGGGACCGCAGCTCAAGGACAACGGCCCGCAGACGCTTTCAGACGTGGTGATCCCGGCAGCGTCGGATGCGGCTTCGCTCGATCTCGAAGGCAATACGATCGAGATTGTTGAAGTTGCGACAATGCACGATCGCCGCTACCTCTGGGTTGCGTCGCTTGAAGCTGTCTTCGGTGGCGTTCTCGTTTCTTCCGGCATCCATCTATGGGTTGCCGACGAAGCTACACCTGAGAAACGCGCCGCCTGGATCAAGGCTCTTGATGACCTGATCGCACGCAAACCGAAGATCGTCATTCCTGGCCACCAGATCGAAGGCG
>UCKS01000059.1:6427-13211 GCA_900473045.1 Hyphomicrobiales bacterium | reverse complement strand
AGTGTCGATTTTCCGCAACCCGAGGGGCCGAGAAAGACGACGAACTCGCCCGCCTTGATGGACAGCGAAATATCGTCCAGCACGCTGAGCGCGCCGTAGCGTTTGGAAACGTTGGTAATTTCGATCGTTGCCGACATGGTTCCTCCTCCCCTGTCTTTGTCTGCCTTACGCGCCGAGCCGGATCATCCGGTAGCTCAGCGGCGCGATGGCGGCGACGAGACGGCGGCCGGCGGCCGATGCATCCGAACCGTCGCGCGGTTCGATGGCTTCGTCTCGGGGGCCATTGACGGCACGCAGGTCGTGCCCCTCCATGACCTTGTCCATGATCACCTCGCGGTCGCCGAAGCCTTCGATGGAGAGATCGAGATCGATCGTTTCCGTCTGATGGCGATTGACGATGAAGAAGGTCAGAGCCCCATCGCTTTGCGTCTCGACGGCGGAGATGTCGAGATAGGCGACGTTTTCGGCGAAGTCTGTCGAGTAACTCGGGCAATCCAGCGATAGCTGCAGCGCCTTGCCACGGCCGTAACGCGAGGCGTAGGCGTAGGGGAAGAACGTCGTCTGGCGCCAGGCCGGGCCGCCGGGTACGGTCATGATCGGCGCGATGACGTTGACGAGCTGCGCGAGGCAGCCGACCTTCACCACATCCGAGCGGCGGATGAAGGTGTTGAGGATGCAGCCGACCTGCAGCACGTCCTCGAAATTATAGATGTCTTCCAGAAGCGCCGGCGCATGCGGCCAGCCGTCATTGCCTTCCAGCACCTTCCGGTCAGCGTCACGGGAATGGTACCAGACGTTCCATTCGTCAAAGCTGATATAGACATCCTTCTTCGAGCGCTTCTTCGCCTTGGTATAGGTAATCACGCCAGCGATGGTGGCTATGTAGTCGTCAAGGCGGGCGTTCTGGGCCAGGTAGTCCGCCGTGTTGCCGGCATGATTGTCGAAATACATGTGCAGGCTGATGTAATCGATGGAATCATACGTGTAGTCGAGTACCGTGGCCTCCCAGGCCGGATAGGTCGGCATCTTTGGCGACGACGAACCGCAGACGACCAGCTCGATCGACTTGTCGAAGGCGCGCATCGCCTTGGCCGTCTCNNGCGATGCGACCGTATTCTTCGGCTGTCTTCTGGCCGATCTGCCAAGGGCCGTCCATCTCGTTGCCGAGGCACCACATCTTGACGTTCCAGGGCTCTTCGCGGCCGTTCTTGCGGCGAAGGTCCGACCAGTAGCTGCCGCCCGGGTGGTTGACGTATTCGAGGAAGGCGCGAGCCGAATCCAGGCCACGGGAACCGAGATTGACGGCCAGCATCATGTCTGTGTTGGCGGCCTCGGCCCAATCGGCGAATTCGTGGATGCCGACCTGATTGCTTTCGGAACTGTGCCAGGCGAGATCAAGCCGAACGGGACGCTCTTCGCGCGGCCCGATACCGTCCTCCCAATCATAGGCGGACACGAAGTTGCCACCTGGGTAGCGGACGATCGGAACATCGGCTTCGCGCACGAGGTCGATGACGTCCTGGCGCATGCCGTTCTCGTCGGCGGTCGGATGATCCGGTTCGTAGATGCCTGAATAGACGGCACGGCCGAGATGTTCGACAAAAGAGCCGTAAAGGCGTGGATCAATCGTACCGATAACGTAACCGCTATGAACGGTGCCGGCTGCGCGCATGCTTTCCTCCCTGTATATCTGAAAATCAGATATATATCCATAAGTATGATAATTTGCACAGGAAGATACCGAGGTCAACCGCCTTTGGGTGACAAACTCGCAATCGGCCGAGGATCAGACTTTCAACCGCAGCACGATATCCTGATCGTAGTTGCCAAAGCCGCGACCGAAGATATTGATTCCACCGGGATGTTCGGCAGTGTCCGGCACTTCGATCCGCAGCCGGATTGAGCGATGTTCAAGCAGACCGATATCGGCAAGGCAGGTATCGGAAATCCTGATGCCGTCGATAAACGTGCCATCCTGTGTGACGCGAAAATATTTGAGAACGCCATACTGGCTGCCTCTCAACTTCCACCAGTCGGGCGTATATTTCCCGCGCCGGTCGCCGAAGTCGCCCGGCGAGGTCCAGGCACCGATACCCTTGCCATTGATGGAAAGCGTGATGTCGGACGGCCAATTATCGGAGGTGCCGGGAACCTCCGAGGAGAGCTCCAGCACCACTTCCAGTTCCTTGACCTCGGCCCCCTTGATGCGTGCGTTATTGGGGAATTGATATTCGACATATCCCCTTGTAAACCATAGCAATCCGGCCTTCATCCGGTCGGGCGCAAGGAATGTGTCGGGACTGTCCAGATAGCCGATGATGCCATCGCGCGAACACATGCCGCAGGGGGCAGCCACCTCGTAACCGCTGTAGAGGCCAACCGGCATCGCAACCTCGATCACCTCCTGGCCGGTTTTGGCCGGGCTTGCGAAGGACAGGACGATTTCCTCATGGACCGCATGACAGACTTTCTGGCTGCCCTTGCGCGCCTTGGAGACCTCGGTGCGAATGAGGCCTGCCTCTTCCAGCAGGTTCAGATGGGTCGATGTGGTCGACTGCGGCAGGTCGAGCGCCTCGGCGATTTCGTTGACGTTGAGCGGTCCGCGAGCATGCAGCAGTTCCAGCATCGAAAGCCTCGCCGGCGCCGCAAGGCACTTCAGCACTTCCTTCCCGTCTTCCGGACCAATCATCAAAAATCGCGCGCTCATAGATCCTCCCCGAGTACGAATTGATGTGTATCAGAAAAATCGATACGATCAATGCCTGCTGTTTCGAAGGGGTAAAACCAGTTTGTTGAGAGACAAGCTTGCGCCCCACCGTTTTCAACAAGGGGGCTTTCGGGGCAAAAACACCTGGGAGATTGGCGCCGCAGCGGCAACCACAGTGTCTGCCCGCGAAATCTTCGTCGTTTTTTGCAATCCTACGCCCCAATATCTCAATCAGAACGGGGTTTGAGTGAGGGGCATCGTCCAGTAGATTTCTCGGGGCCTGACATTTGTGCGTTCATCGCTTGGACGACAAAAACGGAAGAACCGCCGTAATGTATTCGCCTAAAATTTAATCGGGTATGGTCGTGCTGTTATTTTAGGCTAACTAATATTGCGGAATCCGCTGCACTGCGGCATGAATGAGCGATGGCATATCTGGACCTCATCATTCTTGTGATCGACGAGAACACAATTCGCGCCTCGATCATCGAGGAAGGATTGCGAGAGGCCGGACATGCCAAGGTCACTGTCGTGCACGAAGTGAACGGTATTGCCCGTATCATCGAGACGCTTCAGCCGGATGTGATCTTCATCGATCTGGAAAATCCCAACCGTGACATGATGGAGCATTTGTTCCAGCTGACGCGTACGGTCGGCCGGCCGATCGCCATGTTCGTCGACCGCTCGGATACCGCGTCCATCGAGGCAGCCGTCGATGCCGGCGTATCCGCCTATATTGTCGACGGCCTGAAGAAGGAGCGGGTCAAGCCCATTCTCGACATGGCCGTCAGCCGCTTCAATGCTTTCAGCCGTTTGCGGCGGGAACTCGCCGACGCGAAATCTGCATTGGAAGAACGCAAGATCGTTGAACGCGCCAAGGGTATCCTGATGAAGATGCGCGGCCTTTCCGAGGAACAGGCGTTCGCGTTGCTGCGCCAGACGGCCATGAACGAAAAGAAGAAGATGTCGGACATCGCCCAGAGTGTCGTCACTGCGGCAGGATTGCTGATGTGATGGGTCGGGAAGCATTGGAGTGAATATGGTCACGAAAGTCACGGATACGGGCAATGCTCCGCGCGGCGGCGACAGCGGCCTGGCCGCGCCCGCAGGACTGGTTGGCGAAGGCTCGCGGACCCTGCGTGCCGGCTTCATTCCTCTGGTTGACGCATCCGTGCTGATTGCAGCCGCCGAATTTGGCTTCGCGAACAAGGAAGGCATCACTCTCGATCTGGTCAAGGATGTCTCCTGGGCCAATGTGCGCGACCGGCTCGCCTTCCGGCAGTTCGACATCGCCCACATGCTGTCGCCCATGCCGGTCGCCTCGATGCTGGGTCTGGGCTCCAATCCGTCGCCGACAATCACGCCCTTTTCGCTCGGGCGCGGCGGTAACGCCATCACACTATCGACGCGTCTCTATGCCCGCATGCGGCAAGAGTCGTCCTTGAGCGAAACGGCAAGCGCGCTGGAAAACGCTCAGGCGCTGGCAAAGGTCATCCTCGGGACAAAAGCGCGCGGCGAACCGGTGCCGACGCTCGGTGTCACCTATCCATTTTCCTCGCACAACTACGAATTCCGCTACTGGCTGGCCGCCGGCGGCATCGATCCGGATCGAGACGTCAAGCTCCTCGTCGTGCCGCCGCCGATGACGTCGGATGCGCTCGCCGCCGGCGCCATCGACGGCTTCTGTGTCGGCGCGCCCTGGAACATGGTCGCTTCCGAACGCGGCGTCGGCCGCATTGTTGCCGCCAAGCAGGATATCTGGCCGTCCGCTCCGGAAAAGGTGATCGGCATGCGGCCCGAATGGGCCGAAACGCATCCGGAAACCGTCTCCCGGCTGATCGTCGCACTGGATGCGGCCGCGCGCTGGTGCGACCGCCCGGACAATCACGATGCGTTATCGGAGGCGCTGGCCGATGCCCGTTACCTCTCCGCACCCGTCGATATCATTCGTCGCGTGCTTGCCGGCGAATTCAATCTCGACGATCAAGGCAATAGGCGCGTTATCGATGGCTATTTCAAGTTTCATGCCGGCTTTGCCAACTATCCGCGCCCGAGCCAGGCGCTGTGGATCTACAGCCAGATGATCCGCTGGGGCCAGACCGATCTTTCCTCTACCGGCATGACGGCGGCGGCGGCGGCCTATCGGCCCGATATCTATCGCCTGGCGCTTGGAGCGGAAGCCGCACCTCTGCTGGATGACGATATTCGCGTCGAAGGCGCCGTGGATGGCGACCGCTTCATGGACGCGCAGATTTTCGACCCTGGCCGGATCGCCGACTATATCGCCGGATTTGCCGTCAAAAGCGTCATGCGCAGCGGGGCGCCCGCCGAGGAAAACTGACGGCGGCGAATTTTGCGTTGCACAAAATTTCCCACCTGGAAATGAGTGCGTCAAAGCAGACGCTGAAAATTTTTGCATATGCAGGACATGGTCAAAATTTACGCGCGGCTCTGAGATCGGTGAAATCCCGTTCAATTTCAAAGCGCTAATCCTTTCCTTCGGAACTGGCACAGGCCTTGCTTGGTATCATTCGCTGCGGTCAATGGCGATCGCAGTAAGCCGAGCCCAAGACTGGCGCTCGCAGAGACATCGACGTCGCAAGGTTTTTGCAGTCCGGGGATCTTTTTCTCCCGAAGACGCAATCTCCGAGCGGCGTTTTTTATTGCCAAATTTCCGACCGGCCACAGAGAGGGACCTGTTCATGAAGACGATATTGAGCAACGGCATCACCCGTCGCAGCCTCCTCAAGACGACCGCAACCGCCGCGCTGTTCGGCGCCATCAAGACGGCCTTCCCGTCCGGTGCCTTTGCCGCGACTGCCGGTCCGGAAGTGACGGGCGTCAAGCTCGGCTATATCGCGCTGACGGATTCGGCGGCACTGATCGTCGCCAAGGAAAAGGGTTTTTTCGATAAGCACGGGCTGCCGGATGTCGAAGTCGCCAAGCAGGCCTCCTGGGGGGCGACCCGCGACAACCTGGTGCTCGGTGGTGCTGCCAACGGCATCGACGGCGCCCATATCCTCTCGCCCATGCCCTACCTGATGCACACCGGCAAGGTGACACAGAACAATGTTCCCGTGCCGATGGCGATCCTCGCCCGCCTCAACTGTGACAGCCAGGCAATTTCGGTTGCCAAGGAATATGCCGACACCGGCGTCCAGCTCGATGCCTCCAAGCTCAAGGCAGCCTTTGAAAAGAAGAAGGCCGACGGCGGCGAAGTGAAGGTCGCGATGACCTTCCCCGGCGGTACCCATGATCTGTGGCTGCGCTACTGGCTGGCCGCAGGCGGTATCGATCCGGACAAGGACGTCTCGACCATCGTCGTGCCGCCGCCGCAGATGGTGGCCAACATGAAGGTCGGCAACATGGATGCCTTCTGTGTCGGCGAGCCGTGGAACGAACAGCTGGTCAACCAGGGCATCGGCTTTACCGCAGCCTCGACCGGCGAACTCTGGAAGGGTCACCCGGAAAAGGCGCTTGGGCTTCGCGCCGACTGGGTGGAAAAAAACCCGAACGCCGCAAAGGCGCTGATGATGGCCGTGATGGAAGCCCAGCAATGGTGCGAAAGCATGGACAACAAGGACGAAATGGCGGCCATCGTCGGCAAGCGCCAATGGTTCAACGTTCCGGTGAAAGATATCATCGGCCGCCTGAAGGGCGACGTCAACTACGGCAACGGCCGGGTGGTGCACGGCACCGACCTCTACATGACGTTCTGGGCGAACGGCGCATCCTACCCATTCAAGAGCCACGATACATGGTTCATGGCCGAGAACATCCGCTGGGGCAAACTGGCGCCCGATACCGACATCAAGACACTGGTCGATCAGGTGAACCGCGAGGACATTTGGCGGGCCGCTGCAGCTGACCTCGGCATTGCCGCCGCCGATATCCCGGCGACGACCTCGCGCGGCAAGGAGACCTTCTTCGACGGCAAGGTCTTCGATCCGGAAAATCCCTCCGCCTATCTCGACAGCCTGTCGATCAAGGCAGCGTCCTGATGGACAGCTTCATCCGCGCAGCCTGCCCCTCACCCTGCCCCTATCCCCGCTTGCGCGGAGAGGGGACGACGGAGTT
>UCKS01000059.1:0-6409 GCA_900473045.1 Hyphomicrobiales bacterium | reverse complement strand
CGATAGGCCGGATGAGGGGCTCTCAAGCAGGCCCAGTTCAATTGATTGAGGACGAAGACGATGGCAGCAACAGCACATAAAGAAAATCTGGCTATCCCCCCGGCGATACCCCCGAAAGGGAAGATCATCGCTCTGCCGGGCCGGCCGGCCACAAAATTCAACGCCAGAAAAATTGCGCTTGCCGTGGGCCGCAATGTCGGCCCACCCCTGATCGTGCTGGCCGTCATTCTGGTCATTTGGCAGGTTCTCTGTTCGGAAGCCGGTGCAACGCTGCCGCCGCCGTCGCAGGTCTGGCAGGAAAGCTACGACCTGATCGCCTATCCGTTCTTCAACTACGGATCGCAGGACATCGGCCTTGGTTGGCGGGTGCTGATCTCGCTGCAGCGCGTCGCCTATGGCTTCGGGCTTGCCGCTATCGCCGGCGTCCTGATCGGCGCGCTGATCGGCCAGTCGATCTGGGCGATGCGCGGCCTCGATCCGATCTTCCAGATACTGCGCACCGTGCCGCCGCTCGCCTNNTGATCTTCATCACCTCGATCTGGCCGGTGATCATCAACACGGCCGTCGGCGTCCGCAACATCCCGCAGGATTACCGCAACGTCGCCAAGGTGCTCTGCCTCAACCAGTTCGAGTTCTTCTTCAAGATCATGCTGCCGTCGGCTGCACCTTACATCTTCACCGGCCTTCGCATCGGCATCGGTCTCTCATGGCTTGCCATCGTCGCGGCCGAAATGCTCACCGGCGGCGTCGGCATCGGCTTCTTCATCTGGGATGCGTGGAACTCCTCGCGCCTGCCCGACATCATCGTCGCCCTCGCCTATATCGGCATCGTCGGCTTCATCCTCGACAAGCTGGTCTCAGCCGTCGGCACCATCGTCACCCGCGGCGCATCCGCCAACTGAGGATACTGTCATGAGCGCCTATCTGAAACTCGATCATATCGACAAGCACTTCGACCGGGGCGGTCAGCGCGCCGAGGTGCTGAAGGGCATCAACCTGTCGATCGCCAAGGGCGAGTTCGTCTCGATCATCGGTCATTCCGGCTGCGGAAAATCGACGCTGCTCAATCTCATCGCCGGCCTGACGCCGGTCTCGTCCGGCGCGGTGCTCCTGGAAAACCGTGAGGTCAACGCGCCTGGCCCGGAACGCGCCGTCGTCTTCCAGAACCACAGCCTGCTTCCCTGGCTGACCGTCTATGAAAACGTCAATCTCGCCGTCTCCAAGGTTTTCGGCAGGACCAAGACCAAGACCGAGCGCCACGACTGGGTCATGACCAATCTCGATCTCGTTCAGATGGGGCACGCGAAGGACAGGCGGCCTTCAGAAATTTCCGGCGGCATGAAGCAACGTGTCGGCATTGCCCGGGCACTCGCCATGGAGCCGAAAATCCTCTTGCTCGACGAACCTTTCGGCGCGCTCGATGCCCTGACCAGGGCGCATCTGCAGGACGCGGTGATGGAAATCCACCTTCGACTCGGCAACACCATGCTGATGATCACTCACGACGTCGATGAGGCCGTGCTGCTCTCCGACCGCATCGTCATGATGACCAACGGTCCCGCAGCCTGCATCGGCGAAGTGCTGGGCGTACCGATCAGCCGGCCGCGCAATCGCATCGAGCTTGCCTCGGACCGGACCTATCTCAAATGCCGCGAGGCCGTGCTGAAGTTTCTCTACGAACGGCACCGCTTCGTCGAAGCCGCGGAGTAACCGGCATGACCCAGAAACTCGTCATCATCGGCAATGGCATGGCGCCCGGGCGCATGCTGGAGCACCTGTTCGAACAGGCCCCCAGCCAATACGACGTCACGATCTTCAACGCCGAACCCCGCGTCAACTATGACCGCATCATGCTCTCGCCGGTGCTGTCAGGCGAGAAGACCTACGAGCAGATCGTCATCCACGGCGACGGCTGGTACATCGAAAACGGCATCATGCTCTATAAGGGCCACAAGATTGTTTCGATCGATCGCGCGGCGAAAAGCGTGACTTCCGATCATGGCGTGACGGAAAGCTACGACAAGCTGGTCATCGCCACCGGCTCCGTTCCCTTCATCATTCCAGTGCCCGGCAAGGACCTGCCCGGCGTCATCACCTACCGCGATCTCGACGATGTACAAGCCATGCTTCTCGCCGCCCAGTCGCGCGAAAAGGCCGTCGTCATCGGCGGCGGCCTGCTCGGGCTCGAGGCGGCAGCAGGCCTTGCCTCGCGCGGCATGGATGTGACCGTGTTGCATGTGATGCCGACGCTGATGGAGCGCCAGCTTGATCCTGCCGCCGGCTATCTGCTGCAGAAAGCCGTCGAGCAGCGCGGCATCAAAGTCATCACCAAGGCCAACACCAAGCAGATCGTCGGCACGGACAAGGTCGAGGGCATCGAGCTCGACAACGGCACGATTATCCCGGCGACGCTTGTCGTCATGGCGGTCGGTATCCGTCCGAATGCGGCGATTGCCCAGGAAGCGGGCCTTGCCGTCAACCGCGGCATCGTCGTCGATTCTGGTATGCAGACCTCGGATGGCGATATTCTGGCGCTTGGCGAATGCGCCGAAGTCGGCGGCATGGTCTACGGTCTCGTCGCACCGCTCTACGAAATGGCCCGCATCGCCGCTGCGCATCTCGCCGGCGACCGTTCGCCCGCCTTCGTCCATTCCGATACGCCGACGAAGCTCAAGGTTACAGGTATCAACCTCTTCTCCCTCGGTGATTTTGCCGAAGGTGACGACCGCGAGGAGATCGTCCTGCGGGATGCCACCGCTGGCGTTTACAAGCGGCTGGTACTGAAGGACAACCGAATCATCGGCACGGTGCTCTACGGTGAAACTGCCGACGGTGCCTGGTTCAACGACCTGAAGAAGAAAGCCACCGATATCTCCGAAATGCGCGAAACGCTCATTTTCGGCCAGGCCTACCAGGGAGGGTCCCCACTGGACCCTACGGCGGCCGTTGCAGCCTTGCCGGATGATGCGGAAATCTGCGGCTGCAACGGCGTCTGCAAGGGCAAGATCACTAGCGCCATCACCGGCAAGGGACTGACCTCGCTGGACGAGGTGCGCGCCCACACCAAGGCGTCTGCCTCCTGCGGCTCCTGCACCGGACTTGTCGAGCAGCTGATGACGCTGACGCTCGGCGACAGCTACAACCCCGCCGCCGTACAGCCGATGTGTGGCTGTAGCGATCTCGGCCATGACGACGTGCGCCGCCTGATCAAGGCCAAGCGCCTGAAGACCATTCCAGCGGTCATGCAGGAGCTGGAGTGGAAGACTTCCTGCGGCTGCGCCAAATGCCGCCCGGCTCTCAACTACTACCTCGTCTGCGACTGGCCGAATGAGTATGCTGACGACTATCAGTCGCGTTTCATCAACGAGCGCGTCCACGCCAATATCCAGAAGGACGGCACCTATTCCGTCGTGCCGCGCATGTGGGGCGGCGTCACCAATTCCGGCGAGTTGCGGGCGATTGCAGACGTGGTCGACAAGTTCGAGATCCCGATGGTAAAAGTCACCGGCGGCCAGCGCATAGACCTGCTCGGCATCGAGAAGGAAGACCTGCCCGCAGTCTGGGCCGATCTCGGCAAGGCTGGCTTCGTCTCCGGCCAAGCCTATGCCAAGGGCCTGCGCACGGTGAAGACCTGCGTCGGCTCCGATTGGTGCCGCTTCGGTACGCAGGATTCTACTGGGCTCGGCATCCGCATCGAAAAGTTCATGTGGGGCTCTTGGACACCGGCCAAGCTGAAGCTGGCCGTTTCCGGCTGTCCGCGCAACTGCGCCGAGGCAACCTGCAAGGATATCGGCGTCATCTGCGTCGACAGTGGCTTCGAAATCCATTTTGCAGGGGCAGCCGGTCTCGACATCAAGGGCACCGAAATCCTCGGCCTCGTCAAATCCGAGGACGAGGCGCTCCACTATATCGTGGCTCTGACGCAGATGTACCGCGAGCAGGGCCGCTATCTCGAGCGCATCTACAAATGGGGGAAGCGCATCGGTCTCGACGAAATCCGCCGCCAGATCATGGGCGATACGGAGAAGCGCCATGCCTATTACGAGCGTTTCGTGTTTTCCCAGAAGTTTGCCCAGGTCGATCCTTGGTCGGAGCGCGTCTCCGGCAAGGACAAGCATGAGTTCCGGCCGATGGCGACGGTCGGCTATCCGGAGGCTGCGGAGTGACGAAGATACACATCAACTGGGTTGATATTGGCGACATCAACGACATCCCGCTGCGCGGCGCGCGCTGCGTCAAGACCCCGCAGGGCAAGATCGCCGTGTTCCGCACGGCCGACAACGAAGTCTTCGCCATCGAGGACCATTGCCCGCACAGGGGTGGGCCGCTCAGCCAGGGCATCGTTCACGGAACGGCCGTCACCTGCCCGCTGCACAACTGGGTCATCTCGCTCGAAACCGGAAAGGCGCTCGGCGCAGACCAGGGAGAAGTACGGACGATCCGGGTGCGCAACGACAATGGTGCGCTCTCCATCGCGCTCGAAAGCCTGATGATGGCGGCGGAGTAGGCGGATGAAGGAGTTTGCGGCGGCGCCCCCCTCTGTCAGCTTCGCTGACATCTCCCCCACAAGGGNNGGGGAGATGTCCCGGAGGGAAAGAGGGAGGTAACGCGCCTCAATCTCGAGATCCGGGGCATCTCCCATGTCCACTGAAACAAAAACCACCTGCCCCTATTGCGGTGTCGGCTGCGGCGTCGTCGCCAAGATCGACGACACCGGCACAGTCAGCGTCAAGGGCGATCCCGACCATCCGGCTAATTTCGGACGCCTATGTTCCAAGGGCTCGGCGCTTGCCGAGACCATCGATCTCGACGGACGGGTTCTTCATCCGCAAATCAGTGGAAAGCGTGCAAGCTGGGACAAGGCGTTGGATCTGGTGGCCTCGCGCTTCTCGGAGACCATCGCAGAGCATGGTCCGGATTCGGTGGCCTTCTATGTTTCCGGCCAGTTGCTGACCGAAGATTATTACGTCGCCAACAAGCTGATGAAGGGTTTTATCGGCTCGGCCAATATCGACACCAATTCGCGCCTTTGCATGTCATCCTCGGTCGCCGGTCATCGGCGCGCCTTCGGTTCCGACACCGTTCCCGGTACTTACGAGGACATCGAGCTTGCCGATCTGGTCATCCTGACCGGCTCCAACCTCGCCTGGTGCCATCCGGTGATCTACCAGCGCCTCGCCGCTGCCAAGACCGCCCGGCCCTCGATGAAACTCGTGGTCATCGACCCGCGCCGCACCATGACCGCCGATATCGCCGACCTGCATCTGGCGATCCGCCCCGATGGCGACGTGGCCCTGTTCATGGGGCTGCTCGCCCATCTCGCCGGCACCTCCGTGATCGACCAGAACTATATCGGCGAGCATACCAACGGGTTCGCAGAAGCTTTTGCCACCGCATCGAGCCTCGACATCGCCGACCTGATGGAGCTGACCGGCCTGCCGTCGATGCAGTTGCGCCAGTTCTTCCGGCTGTTTGAGGAAACACAGAAGGTCGTCACTTGCTACAGCCAGGGTGTGAACCAATCGGCATCCGGCACGGACAAGGTCAACGCCATCATCAACTGCCATCTGGCAACCGGGCGCATCGGACGTCCCGGCATGGGGCCGTTTTCGCTGACCGGCCAGCCGAACGCCATGGGCGGGCGTGAGGTCGGTGGTCTGGCCAACATGCTTGCCGCCCATATGGCGATCGAAAACCCGCAAGATTGCGACCGCGTCCAGCGCTTCTGGCAGTCGCCTGGTATTGCTCGCAAACCGGGCCTCAAGGCTGTCGACATGTTCCGCGCCGTGGCCGACGGCCGGGTCAAGGCGCTGTGGATCATGGCCACCAACCCGGTCGTTTCGATGCCGGATGCGGATGCCGTCGCCGCCGCCATCGCCGCCTGTCCTTTCGTGGTGGTGTCGGATGTCCTGCAGCACACCGACACGACACAATATGCCCATGTGCTTTTGCCCTCGCTCGGCTGGGGCGAAAAGGATGGCACGGTCACCAATTCCGAACGCCGCATTTCCCGCCAGCGCGCTTTCCTCAAAGCGCCCGGCGAGGCGAAGGCCGATTGGTGGCAAATGGCCGAAGTCGGGCGCCGCATAGGTTTTGCAGACGAATTTTCCTTTCCGTCCGCGGCAGANNGTCTTTGCCGAGCATGCAGCCCTCTCGGCTTTCGAAAACGACGGTAGCCGCGATTTCGATATCGGCGCCTACCAGCAGATCGACGCATTGGCTTATGATGCACTGACGCCGTTCCAGTGGCCTCAGCCGGAAAACATGGAGGCGCAGATCACACGCTTCTTCGGCGCCGGCGGCTTCTTCCATGCCGACCGCAAGGCCCGCTTCATTGTCGTGAGCGCCCCTGTATCGGATCGCACCAGCGCCGGTTTTCCGCTGACGCTCAACACCGGCCGCATCCGCG
>UCKS01000058.1 GCA_900473045.1 Hyphomicrobiales bacterium | reverse complement strand
TAAAATTCGGTCACATCCTGGGCGGGCGGGGGCATGGCGGGTTACCTGTTGAGGGCGGGAAACTGGCAAGCACTAAAGCAAATGTTCCTAAACAGATGCTGAATTTCCGAATTCTCTTTTGAATGAATGGCTTAAAGCTCGCTTCACGCCGTGTTGCTACAGTCTGGGCAATTGTTCTCTAGGCTCGCGTGACAGCATGCATCTGGTCTTCGTTTCCTCGCTGGTACCGGTGGAAAATCCTTCGTCAGGGTTCGACATCGCCAACCGGGCCGTCTTCGATGGTCTCCGCGCCCTTGGCCACAAGGTCAGCGTGATCGGCTATCTGCAGCCGGGGCAGACTGCTGCCTGCGGCCAGGACGTGCATCTGCTGGGAGAACTGGAAGTCACCAATGCCAAGGTCGGCATTGCTACCAAACTGCGCTGGCTGGCAATGGCCTGTCTCCACCGCACCACGCTGTCGTCAGCAAAAATGCTTGAGGTCAGCCGCGCGCATGTGGAAGCGCTGTTGCAGCGTCTGCAGCCGTTCGACGGTATCATCCTCAACTCCGTGCAACTGCCCGGCGCGTTTGTCGCCTCCTTTCAGAAACACAAGACGATCTACATCGCTCACAATGTCGAAGCTGGTTCGGCGCGTGAAAACGCCGCCACCGCCTCCGGTCTGTTGGAGCGCTGGTTGTTCAAGCGCGAAGCCGGCCACCTCGAACGGCTTGAGCGGACATTGACGCGGGGCGCCTCGGCGGTCTGGACCTTTGCAGAGGCGGATCGTCTCGGCTTTGGTCATGCGGTTTCCAGCCGTGCTACCGTCCTGCCGCTGGTAACCCGATGGGATCTGGCTGACGGCCGCTTGGAAAAACGTCCGGAATACGATCTGGCCTTGATCGGAACATGGAGCTGGCAGCCGAACCGGATCGGCCTTGACTGGTTTCTCTCAACCGTCGTGCCATTGCTGCCAGCGGATCTGTCGATCGGCATTGCCGGCCAGCTGCCGGACGCGCCGGCGATTGCTCACCCTGGTGTACGTTTGCTTGGCCGGGTGCCCGATGCACGCGCCTTCGTCGAATCCGGCGCCGTTCTGCCGCTCATCAGTCGTGGCGGAACGGGTGTACAGCTGAAGACCATCGAGACCTTCGAACTGGGGATGCCCTGTGTGGCGACGCGCGCATCGTTGCGCGGCATCGACGCGCTTCCCGGCAATTGCGCGGTTGCCGACGATCCCACCGAGTTTGCAAAACTGCTGGTCGAAAAAGTCTCGCAGGTACGGGCGGGCAATTGCCCGCGCCTGTCGGGCTCGAGTTTTCATCAGGCGCAGAAGACCAAGCTGCTTGAAACGCTGGATGAGGGCCTGTCGCGGTTCGGCAAGCCTGCCGTCGCATGGGACCTAGCCTTCACGAGAGACGACGCGCGGCAGCGGGCAATCGCAGTCGGTGCACCTTACGGCCTTGCCGCGCATGAGGGGGGACAATCCCGATGAACGTTTTCCCGGGTACATCGATCGTTGCCTCGCAGCGCATGATCCTCGACATACCGGTCTGTGATTTCGGCTGGGCCGATGCCTTCGCTTTTGCCGATGAAATCGCCGCGCTGCCGATCGGGCAGACGGTGATATCGTTCCTCAATGCCCACAATGCCAACCTGATGATGCATGATCCGGAATACCGGGCCGTGCTCAACCGGCACATCGTCCTGCCTGACGGGCATGGCGTCGATCTCGCATCCTGGCTGTTCCACGGAAAGACTTTCCCGGCCAACCTGAATGGCACCGATTTCGTCCCGGCACTGATGACCTACATGACGACACCGAGGCGCATCGCCATGGTCGGCGCGCGTCCGGACGTGCTCAAGCGCGCGGCCGAAAACTTTCAGAAACACGCGCCATGGCACGAGTTCATCGCGGTTTCCGACGGATTTTTTGATCCGGCGCAATCCGACGAGATCATGGCCAAGGTTCGCGCTGTGAAGCCGGATATCCTGTTGATCGCCATGGGCAGCCCGAAGCAGGAAAAATGGATCGACCGTCACGTCGGCCCCGGACATGCCCGGCTGGTAATCAGCGTTGGAGCACTGTTCGATTTCATGGCCGGGGAAGTGCCGCGTGCGTCTCCCACCGTGCGGCGCCTGCGGCTGGAATGGCTGCACCGGCTGGCGCACGAGCCGCGCCGTCTTTGGCGGCGTTACCTCATCGGAAATCCGTTGTTCCTATATTATATTCTCCGCCATAAGCTGGGCGGACGCGAGCCGCCGCCGCAAGTCGGCGGTCAGCGCGCCGGATCGCGATCGTTCTGACGGAACCTATCATGCGCACTGCTGTCGTTACCGCCTCCTACGCCAATGATTTCGAGCGCTGCCGGCTGCTGTGCGAAAGCATGGATGTGCGGCTAAAGGGCGATTGGGTCCATTATCTGCTCGTGGCACCCTTCGATGTCGTACTCTTCCGGCAGTTGGAAGGTTCGAGGCGGCAGGTCATCAGCGAGAGCGATCTTTTGCCCTGGTGGCTACGCGCCATTCCAGACCCACTCTCGGCCGGCCGACGCAAGCTCTGGATCAACCCCTACAGCCTTCCGCTGCGCGGCTGGCATGCGCAGCAACTGCGCCGTCTGGCACTGTCGCGACATATCGGCGAGGCAACGATGTTCGCCGTCGATTCCGATGTGGTCCTGTTGCGTGACTTCGATCCGGCCGATCTCTGGCAGGGTGACCGCCTGACGCTCTATCGCAAGGATGGGGCAATCGGCGCGCGCATGCGGTCCAATCATCTTGAGTGGCTTGCCCATTCGGACAAGCTGCTGGGGATCGGCCCCTTCAGCCTGCCGGCCAATGATTACATCAATACGCTGATTGCCTGGCGCACCGACACCTGCCGGGCACTGCTCGATCATGTCGAAGCCCTTCATGACCGTAACTGGATCCGCGCCACCCTTCACTCGCGGCAGTTTTCGGAATGCCTGATCTATGGTCGTTTCGTCGATGAAGTGCTGATGGGGCAGGGGCATATCGCCTCGCCGGACGGGCTTTGCCACGTGCTCTGGTTCGATGACAGCTACACGCGCGATATCAGCGGCCTCAGGCATTTCATGCGCGAGATGGGGCCGCATCAGATCGGCATCGGCGTCCAGTCCTTTGTAGGCCACGATCTGACGGACATTCGCAGCATCGTTCTCGAACGCGCCGCCTAGCCTTCAGATGACCCGCCCGGTTTCGTGGCGCAGGGCGGAATAGGTGAGGGTGAAGGATGCGGCGTAGAGCGCCAGATAGACGCCATTGAGAAGCGGCGCCCAATAGGCGACATCCGTGCTGGTCTTGAACACCACCGCGAGCAAGGACACCTTGACGATCCCCGCAATCATCAGGTTGACCATCCGGCGTACCGTGCGGCCGGTCGCATAGAGCAATTCGGAGTGATATTCGACAAGATTGCGGAAGGATGGCACCAGCAGCACCGCCATCAGGTAAGGTGCTGCCTGCGCGACGTTGTTTCCCAGTCCGCGGGGGAAGATCCACAGATAGACAGCCATGGCGGCGATCGCCAGAAAGGATATGGCTGCCACCAATGTCTCGATCGTCATCCGGGTGCGCCAGGATGAGATCGTTGCCGGCGTTCGCATGATCTTCTGGACCAGCAGCGTATTGAACGAGCGCACCGGCAGCGCCGTCAGGTCGGCAAGCCGCATGATGATCGCATAGATGCCCGAAACCTCCGGCCCGCCGATCGCCAGAACCGCGATCTTGTCGAATTCCGACTGGATGTAGAACAGCACCTCGGCCCCGGCGACCGTGACCGAATCCGCCCAGCGGCGGATATACAGAGTGGGACGAAAGCGCAGCCGGACTTTCGGAAAGAACCAGACGAGCGCGATCAGCAGTGCGAGCAGGTTGGCACCCAGGTAAAACAGCGACCAGGTGCCAAGCGATGCCGGTTGCGACAGTGAAAATGCCAGTGCAGCGGCGGTGCGGATGCCTGTGCCTATTACCACCAGAAGCGCGGCGCGGCCAAAGTGGCCGAGTCCGTTGAGGACGATGACCACGACCTCTAGGCCTCGCCAGCAGAGAATTTCTGCGGCCATGAAGGCCAGGAACACCACGAGCGCGATATCGCCTGCGAAAACGGCGTAATAGACGGCAAGGCAGAGCACGGCGATCAACGGCAGCGACAGCAACGCACCGGCAGCAAAGCCTGCACTGTAGGTGCCCACCAGCAGAGGTTTGACGGTGGCGACCCGGTAAAGCGGCGACATGAAGCCGAACGCAAGCACCCGCGAGATCATGATGCCGGCGGCCGATGCGGTGGCGAACAGGCCGAATTCGGCGATCGAAAGCCCGTTGGCAACGCAGATGAAATAGACCAACGACAGCACAAGCCTGCCCGCAGACCCGCTCGTCATCGAGATATAGGCGTTGATAACACTGCGGTTGCGTGCGTAGAGGGTTTTTGCGAAATCGATCACGAGTGGCGTCCGGATGTGCTGTCCCCGTTTCTAACCGGGAAAGCTTAATGAGCAGTTCGATCCCATGTATTTCCGGCGATTTGGGGCCGTTAGCTGCTGCCTGTTAACGGTTTGTTTGCCACAAAAACTTAAGCTTCATTCATAATTCGTCACTTTGCCCGATAGCGGGCGTTTTGCAGGCATTGATGTTCGATCCGGAAGACAACAAACGGACTGCGGCGCGCGGTTCTCCCACCGGCTTGGGGCCGGATGGGGCGGCGTCTTCGCGTTCCTACCCGCAGGCCCGTGCCGGAGCTCCGGTTGCGCGCACCGCCAGCGAGTTGCTTGACCGTCTCGGCAGTTCCGCCGTCAAGCCGAAACCATCCGCCAATCAGCAGCAGTCCACCGCAGAGCCAGCCATAGCGGCGCCTGAAAAGTCTGCCGGTCGATTGTCCCGCTGGTTCAAGAACGGCAAGACAGCAGCGACGCAGGATAGCCCCATTCAGGCCAGTGCTGCTGTCCCTGTGCCGAGGGACAATCGGGACGCCCATTATGGAGAGCGTCAGGATCGGCCGCTGATCGACATCGCCACGATCATGACATCCGTCTGGCAGGTTCGAAAAACCATCGTGGTGCTGACGGTTGTCGGTGGCATCGGCGGCGTATTGCTCGCCATCGCCACCCCGAGCGTCTACGTGTCCCAAAGCAAGCTCTATGTCGATCCGCGCGAAGTGCGGCTGACGGATTCCGATCTGTCCAAGGAAAGCCTGGCAACCGAAGCGATCCTGGCGTTGGTCGACAGCCAGCTCGAAGTGCTGCGGTCGCGAACTGTTCTGGAAAAGGTCGCCGTTGATCTAGGGCTCGATCGCGACCCGGAATTCGGCGGTGTTGCTACGGGGAAAGGCGGAATTCTGGATGGTATCGCTGTCATCCGCGATATGGCTTCCCCCGGCAAGGCGCAACCGGCACCGGCCTCCGGGGTCAATCCACGAACGCTGGAAAAACTGAGCGATGCGGTCACCGTATCGCGTGATCCGAAGACGTTTATTGTCACCATCGAGGTCAAGAGCCGGGATCCGGCGAAATCGGCACTGATTACCAATCGTCTCGTCGCCACCTTTCTGAGCGAGGAGCAGGCAGCCCAGTCGGGCTTCTTCCAGCGGACGACACTGGCGCTCGACAGTCGGCTGACCGAGCTGCGCACGGAGCTGGATGCAGCCGAAAACGCCGTCGAGAAATACAAGGCCGAGCATGACATCGTCGGGGCTGCCGGCGAGCTGATTTTCGACAAACAATTGCTGGCCCTCAACGATCAGGTCGGTGCCGTACGCAATCGCATCGCCGATGCACGGGCGAAGGTGGATATCGCCACCAAGATCCAATTGAATGACGTGCTCAGCGGCGCCTTTCCCGAAGAAGTCAGCTCGGTGACGCTTCAGGAGTTACGCAAGCAGTATTCCGAGGCGCGCGCGCAATTGGGCGCGCTGGATGCCAGCCTTGGCCCGCGTCATCCACAACGGCTTGCAGCTGTTCAGTCGCTTGAAGTTGCACGGTCGGAAATCGGCAATGAAATCCGCCGCATCGAGGCGACGGCACAGACCGAGCTCGACCGGGCGATCCGCACCGAAAAGGATCTCGTCCAGCAGCTGGCGATCCAGAAGGCGCAGCAGATGAATTCGTCCACCGGCTTTATCGAGCTGCGCGAACTGGAGCGCAAGGCCAACGCAACGCGGACGATCTACGAATCCTTCCTCAAGCGGGCGAGCGAAACCGGTCAGGAGGAGAAGCTAACCTCGAAGAACATCCGGGTGATCGCCTCGGCGCAGCCACCACTTCAGGCCACTGGTCCATCACGCAAGCTGATTGCCATTGGTGGCATGATGGCCGGCTTCATGGCCGGGGTCGGCTTGGGCATCGCGCTCGGTGTCTACCGCAGCATGAAGGACTTGCTGCAGCGCTCGAGCCGGCCGGTTGCCATTGTTCCGCAGCGTGATCCGCCGGGGAAGGGCGATTATCATCCCGATGGCCCTGGCACACCACAGAATATCGAAGAACCGTTGCCTGCACCCGTCGAATATCGGACGCGCATGCCATCGGCGCATCACGCGGCAGCATCTGCCGCAGCCCTTAGTGCCTTCCCCCAGCGTCCCGATGCTGCATCGGCAAGTCTGCAGGATTACCTGCGCCAAATGCAGGATAATGCCACGGACGATCGGGATATGGCGGAGGTGCAGGAAAACCTGCGCGCCCTGCGGTCTCGTGTCGAGCACTACGCGAAGCTGCGGACGGCCGGCCGGCGGTAATAACATCCTGTCCCCACAGACGATCCCCTCAGCAATGAAGGAAAATGCGGGCATGGGCGGTGTTTGCCGGGCGTTTCGCGGATCAGCCTTGAATTTATTCGATCGGAACAGCATAGGAGGCATTGAGGCCACCGCTATTTTTTGCTGAAACTAGAGTGAACAGAACAAACGATAATCTGGGAGAACACCGTGACGACAGTGATTGATGGCAAGCAAGTTGCAGCGTCGGTGATCGATGCCGTGAAAACCGCATCGCAGGTATTGACGGAGCAGACCGGCGTCAAGACCGGTCTCGCCGTCGTCATCGTCGGAAACGATCCTGCAAGCCACGCTTATGTATCTTCCAAGAGCAAGATGGCCAAGGAATGCGGCTTCACTTCGGTTCAGCACACGCTGCCGGAGGAAACCACGCAGGAAGAACTGGCCGCGCTGGTCCAGACACTCAACACGGACGAAACGCTTCACGGCATTCTCGTGCAGCTCCCTTTGCCGAAACACTTCAATTCGGAAGCGATCGTCCAGTCCATCCTGCCCGAAAAGGACGTTGATGGCCTGCATGTCGTCAATGCCGGCAAGCTGGCGACCGGCGATCTTGATGGCGGCCTCGTGTCCTGCACGCCTGCTGGCGCCATGGTCTTTGTCAAGCGCACGCACGGCGAGGACCTGTCAGGCCTCAACGCCGTTGTCATCGGCCGCTCCAACCTGTTCGGCAAGCCGATGGCGCAGCTGCTGCTCGCCGCCAATGCGACCGTCACCATCGCCCATTCGCGCACCAAGGACCTGGCCGCCGTCTGCCGCAATGCAGATATCCTGGTCGCCGCTGTCGGCCGTCCGGAAATGGTTAAGGCCGATTGGGTCAAGCCCGGCGCCACTGTCATCGATGTCGGCATCAACCGCATCGCAGCGCCGGAGAAGGGCGAGGGCAAGTCCCGCCTGGTAGGCGATGTCGCCTTTGAGGAATGCGCCAAGGTCGCTGCCGTTATCACGCCGGTGCCCGGCGGTGTTGGCCCGATGACCATCGCCATGCTGATGGCCAACACGGTGATCGCCGCCTATCGCAAGGCCGGCAGGACAGCACCGAAGTTCTGAAAAAAGCGGACCGAGCTACGATTTCGGAGCAGGGCCTGTCGAGGCCCTGACGATCAACTCTGTCCGCCAGAGTTCCTGTTCCGGGTATTCACCGGTCTTGAGGATCCGCGAAATCAGCCGGGTGGCGATCCGGGCTCCGGCCGCGCGCAGGGATGAGCGCGTCGTCGTCAACGGCACGCTGAAGTTTTCCGGCTTCAGCATTGGCAGCACGTCGTCATGGGCAATCAACGAAATATCCTCGCCCATCTGCAGTCCCGCCCGGTGAATTGCCCTGACTGCGCCGAGCGCGATCACCGTACTGGAACAGAGAACCGCAGTCGGTGGTTGATCCCGCTCAAGGAACTGCTGCATGGCGCGGTGACCGTATTCGTCGGTCATCAGTGAATTCTGCACCAGGCCTTCATCGAACCGCAGCCCGTTTTCCTCGAGCGCGCGGCGCATGCCCTTCATGCGGCGAATGGAGAAGGTGAGGTTCCCTGGACCGTTGATCAGCGCGATCCGCCGGTGTCCGAGTTGGATGAGCAGGCGGGTCGCATCATAGAAAGCGCCGGTATTGTCGATATCCAGAAATGGATAATCGGCCGGCTGGCCGATGGCCCGGCCATGCACGACGAACGGGATCGATAGCGATTTCAACATGGCGATGCGCGGGTCGTTGGCGCGCACATAGGCGACAAACAGCGCATCGACATTGCCGCTGGCGGCCAGCCGCTTGAAGGTGGCCTCCTCGTCGTCCGGCGCACTCGGATTGATGACGAAATGGAAATCGTGCCGGACGGATTCTTCACCGAGCCCGGCCAGGAACTCGCCGAAATGCACGTCGGAATCGATGCCTTGCGCGATCGGCATGACTAACCCGATCGAACCGGCCCGGCCTGTCGCCAGTCTTTGCGCCGCGCGGTTCGGCCGGTAGCCGGTTTCGCGGACGGCGCTTAAGACCCGCTGGCGTGTTTCGGCATTGACTTCTGGATAGCCGTTGAGCGCCCGGCTGACTGTCGTTTGCGACAGACCCAACATCTCCGCCAGCTGCTTCAAATTCACGTTCATGGCAAGCGCACACTCCCAAAGCGCTTTGATTTCTATTTTGTTTTTGCTTTCAATCCCCAACGCGCGACAGATTCTGTATCATCGGCTTTGCTTATCAACCAGAAAAATCGGCTTCATTGCGCTGCAAACCTTCGTTGCATCGCAAGAAGGAGGCCTTTGTTCAGCCTTTACGGGAAAGTTCTTGACTTGATGCCTGTCGCAATGGTTTGTTAGCAAACTCAAAGCGCTTTGAATTTTGGCGGCGCTGCGGTGTTCGCCCGGCATCAATAGGGTCGGGTCTTTCTTGGGAGGAAATGACGTGAAGAGAACATTCTTGTTAGGAGTGGCGGCGCTTGCGCTGGTGGCGGGGGCCACGCATGCAGCCGAGCTGAAATTCAAGCCGGGCGAAGATTCCAAATTCAATTGGGCAAGCTTCGAAGAGTTCAAGAAGAGCCATGACCTCAAGGGTCAGACACTGACCATCTTTGGCCCTTGGCGCGGTGAAGACGAAGCCTTGGCCGAATCCATGCTCGACTATTTCCGCGATGCGACCGGCGTCGAAGTGAAATATTCCTCGTCCGAGAACTACGAACAGCAGATCGTCATCGACACCCAGGCCGGTAGCCCTCCTGATGTCGCCATCCTGCCGCAGCCGGGCCTGATCGCCGACCTGGCTTCGAAGGGTTACCTGACGCCGCTCGGCGAAAAGACCCAGAAGTGGCTTCTCGATAACTACGCCGCTGGCCAGTCCTGGGTCGATCTGTCGACCTATGCCGGCAAAGACGGCAAGAAGGAGCTCTACGCTTTCCCCTACAAGATCGACGTGAAGTCGCTGGTCTGGTACGTGCCGGAAAATTTCGAGGATTCGGGCTATGAAGTTCCGAAGACCATGGAAGAGCTGAAGGCCCTGACCGAGAAGATCGTCGCCGATGGCGGCACGCCGTGGTGCATTGGTCTGGGCTCCGGCGGTGCGACCGGCTGGCCGGCCACCGACTGGGTCGAAGACATGATGCTGCGTACGCAGCCGGCCGACGTCTACGACAAGTGGGTTACCAACGCGATCCCGTTCAACGATCCCGCTGTCGTCGGCGCCATTGATGAATTCGGCTGGTTCGCCAAGAACGACAAGAATGTCGATGGTGGCGCTGCAGCCGTGGCATCCGCCGATTTCCGCGACAGCCCGAAGGGCCTGTTTGCCTCGCCGCCGAAGTGCTACCTGCACCACCAGGCGTCGTTCATCCCGTCCTTCTTCCCGGAAGGCACCAAGGTTGGCGAAGATGCGGACTTCTTCTACATGCCGCCTTATGCCAGCAAGCCCGAACTCGGCAACCCGGTTCTCGGCGCCGGCACGCTGGCGATGATCACCAAGGACACGCCGGCCGCTCGCGCCTTCATCGAGTTTCTGGAAACCCCGATCGCGCATGAAGTCTGGATGGCGCAGACCAGTTTCCTGACGCCGCTGAAAAGCGTCAACAAGGATGCCTACGCCAATGCGCCGATGAAGAAGCAGGGCGAAATCCTGCTCAACGCCACCACCTTCCGCTTTGACGGTTCCGACCTGATGCCCGGCAAGATCGGGGCAGGCGCATTCTGGACCGGCATGGTCGATTATGTCGGCGGCAAGTCGGCCAAGGATGTTGCAGACGGCATCCAGAAAGCCTGGGATTCGATCAAGTAAGATCGCATACTGATCATCGGAAGCGGCTCCGGGCGGCAATGGTCCGGAGCCAAAATCAAAAGACTGCGAAGCCTGAGACACCGTCTGCTGCACCACCTGGTTGAAGGAGTGCGGCGGAACGGCTCGGGGAAAGCTGACAAAACAAGCCCTTCTGAATGAACACACAATTGCCAGCCGGACATCCGGTTGGGGAATAACCGGTGTGGCTATTCTGATCGCGTCTGATCTCCCGAAGGACTGGGATACTGACGTAATAAGGGGCGGGCAGGCCGCGTATCCGGCCTTACATTCCTGGGGAGGACGTTGCCATGCAGCAGTTGATATTCGCCATCGCCACGATGGCTGCCGGGGTTCTTGGCTGCGCCGCCTATTTCTTCGGCACGAACTGGATCCTCGACAAGCTCTTTCCGTCGAAAGGCCTGACGGGTCCCGTTGCCTCGCGCAACCTGCGCATCACCAATGCCATCCGGCCATGGCTTTTCCTCGGTCCGGCGCTGTTGTCGCTGACCATTTACCTGATCTACCCGGTGATTGCCTCGGTCTGGCTCAGCCTGCATGACAGGGCGGGCGAAAATTTCGTCGGCTTGAACAATTTCATCTGGATGTTCAACGACGGCGAATTCCGCCAGTCGATCTACAACAACTTCCTCTGGCTGCTGGTCGTGCCCGCCGCCGCCACGTTCTTCGGCCTGATTATCGCAGCTCTCACCGACCGTATCTGGTGGGGCAATATCGCCAAGACGCTGATCTTCATGCCGATGGCAATCTCCTTCGTCGGCGCCTCGGTGATCTGGAAATTCATCTACGACTACCGCGCCGAAGGCACCGCTCAGATCGGTCTTTTGAACGCCGTCGTCGTCTATTTCGGCGGCACGCCCGAAGCCTGGGTGACGCTACCGTTCTGGAACAATTTCTTCCTGATGGTCATCCTCATCTGGATCCAGACCGGCTTCGCCATGGTCATCCTCTCGGCCGCGCTGCGTGGCATTCCGGAAGAAACCATCGAGGCTGCCGTCATTGACGGCGCCAACGGCCTGCAGATTTTCTTCAAGATCATGATCCCGCAGATGTGGGGCACGATCGCCGTCGTGTGGACCACCATCACCATTCTGGTGCTCAAGGTCTTCGACATCGTGCTCGCCATGACCAACGGGCAGTGGCAAAGCCAGGTCCTCGCCAACCTGATGTTCGACTGGATGTTCCGCGGGGGCGGTGACTTCGGCCGCGGTGCCGCCATCGCCGTCATCATCATGGTGCTGGTGATCCCGATCATGATCTGGAACATCCGCAACGCTGCCAAGGAAATGGAGGGCCATTGAGATGATTGCTTCTTCCCGCTCGCCCCTCGTCTGGGTCGTCCATATTTCCGTGATCCTGCTTGTCGCCCTCTGGACCCTGCCAACCGCTGGCCTGTTGATCTCGTCGCTGCGCGACAAGGATCAACTCGCCGTCTCCGGCTGGTGGACGGCGCTTTCTACATCGTCGCAGAACCTCACCGGGCGTGCAGCCTCGCCGGAAGCGCAGGTCGAACGTGACGGCAAGTTCGTCATTGCCGGCAAATTGCTGGAGGGTGGCGATTCGAAGGTTTCGGCCTTCGGTTTCCGGCCGTTGCAGCCCACCGCATTCGAGGCCGGCGCGCTCGCCGACATCGGCGACGGCCAGACACTGACCGTCAAGGATGACGGCAGTTACGAGATCGTCTCGCCGGCCCGCATGGAAGGCACGCGTGGCCAGCGCATCTTCTATACCGCCGCCATCCCGCCGCGCTTTACCTTCGACAATTACCGCGAAGTCATGCGCGCCGCCGGCATCGGTTCGTCGTTCATCAACTCGCTGACCGTCGCCATTCCCGCCACCGTCATCCCGATCCTGGTCGCAGCCTTCGCTGCTTACGCATTGGCCTGGATGAAGTTTCCAGGCCGGGCAATCCTGATCGCTGTTGTTGTCGGCCTCCTGGTCGTGCCGTTGCAGATGTCGTTGATCCCGCTGTTGAAGCTGTACAATGGTGTCGGCGCGTTTTTCGGTGTTTCGGCCAAGACCTATGTCGGCATCTGGCTGGCGCATATGGGCTTCGGCCTGCCGCTCGCGATCTATCTGTTGCGCAACTACATGGCCGGCCTGCCGCGCGAAATCATGGAATCGGCCCGCGTCGATGGCGCCAGTGATTTCGACATCTTCATCAAGATCATCCTGCCTCTGTCGTTCCCGGCACTGGCGTCGTTCTCGATCTTCCAGTTCCTCTGGACCTGGAATGATCTGTTGGTCGCCATGGTGTTCCTTGGAACCGGCAATGACGAACTGGTGCTCACCGGCCGTCTGGTCAACCTGCTCGGCTCGCGCGGCGGCAACTGGGAAATCCTTACCGCCTCCGCCTTCATCACCATCATCGTGCCCCTGATCGTCTTCTTCACCTTGCAGCGCTACCTCGTGCGCGGCCTGCTGGCGGGATCGGTCAAGGGCGGCTGAGCCTTTTCGATAGTACAAGGACGTCTACAGGAATGAATACGAGCATAACCCAGGCAAGTGGTTCGACATTGCAGGCCGACCGGGACTGGTGGCGTGGCGCGGTGATCTACCAGATCTATCCGCGCTCCTACCAGGATAGCAACGGCGATGGCATCGGCGATCTGAAGGGCATCACCGCCCGCCTGCCGCATGTCGCCTCGCTCGGCGTCGATGCGATCTGGATTTCGCCGTTCTTCACCTCACCGATGAAGGATTTCGGCTATGACGTGTCGAACTATACCGGCGTCGATCCGATCTTCGGCCTGCTTGCCGATTTCGACGCGCTGATCGCCGAGGCTCACCGTCTCGGCATCCGCGTGATGATCGATCTGGTTCTGTCGCATACCTCGGATCAGCATCCCTGGTTCGTCGAAAGCCGGTCCAGCCGCTTCAATCCGAAGGCGGACTGGTATGTCTGGTCGGATTCCAAGCCGGACGGCACGCCGCCGAACAACTGGATGTCGATCTTCGGTGGCTCGGCCTGGCAATGGGATCCGACGCGGCTGCAATATTACATGCACAACTTCCTGACCTCGCAGCCCGACCTCAATCTGCACAGTCCCGAGGTTCAGGATGCGCTCTTGGCCGTCGAGCGCTTCTGGCTGGAACGCGGCGTCGATGGTTTCCGGCTGGATACGATCAATTTCTACTTCCACGATCTGGAATTGCGCGACAATCCGGCGCTGGCGCCGGAACGCCGCAATGCCAACACGGCACCGGCGGTCAATCCGTACAATTACCAGGAACATCTCTACGACAAGAACCGCCCGGAAAACCTCGAATTCCTCAAGCGTTTTCGCGCCGTCATGGACGAGTTTCCGGCAATCGCCGCCGTCGGTGAAGTCGGCGACAGCCAGATCGGCCTCGAGATCGCCGGGCAATATACGTCCGGTAATGACAAGATGCACATGTGCTACGCCTTCGAATTTCTGGCGCCCGATCCGCTGACGCCATCAGGCGTCGCGCAGGTGCTGCATGATTTTGCCCGTGCAGCACCGGAAGGCTGGGCCTGCTGGGCGTTTTCCAATCATGACGTCGTGCGCCACGTCAGCCGCTGGGGGCAGGGCATTACAGATCACGATGCCTATGCGAAGTTCCTCGCCAGCCTTTTGATGACGCTGCGTGGCTCGGTCTGCATCTATCAGGGCGAGGAACTTGGCCTCACCGAAGCGGATCTCGCCTTCGAGGATCTGCAGGATCCTTACGGCATCCAGTTCTGGCCGGATTTCAAGGGCCGCGACGGCTGCCGTACGCCAATGGTCTGGGACAAGAACGCCGTCAATGGCGGTTTTGGGGAAGGCAAGCCATGGCTGCCGGTGCCCAAGGAGCATCTGGGCCGCGCCGTTTCCGAACAGCAGAACGATCCCGATTCAGTGCTGAACCACTATCGCCGCTTCCTGGACTTCCGCAAGAACCACCCGGCCTTTGCCAAAGGTGAAATAGAGTTTCGCGCCTATGAGGCGCCGCTGCTTGGTTTTGAGCGGACATTCGGCAACGAGACGATCCTTTGCCTGTTCAACATGAGCGCAGAGCCGGTCACTGCCAAGCGGCCGGTCGAACGGCTCGACGTGCTCGAAGGCCATGGCTTCGGATCACAATTGACGGATGATGCAATCACGCTACCGGCCTGGAGCGGCTTTTTTGCCCGGGTCGAGTGAATGAAATCGAACCGGTTCTCATCAATGAGCCGGCCAAAAACGAGAGAATGAAGGGGAGGATGACATGGCAGGTTTGCAACTGAAGAATATCCGCAAGTCCTATGGCGCGGTGGATGTCATCCATGGCATCGATCTGGATATCAAGCAGGGCGAGTTCGTCGTCTTCGTCGGACCCTCCGGCTGCGGAAAATCGACGCTGTTGCGGATGATCGCTGGCCTCGAGGAAATCTCCGGCGGCGAAATGTATATCGCCGAGCGGCTGGTCAACGAGGTGCCGCCATCGCAGCGCGGCATCGCCATGGTCTTCCAGTCCTATGCGTTGTATCCGCATATGACTGTCTACGACAACATGGCCTTCGGCATGCGCATCGCCAAGGAATCGAAGCAAGAGATCGACCGCCGCGTTCGCGCCGCCGCCGATATCCTGCAGCTGACCGCATATCTCGACCGTCTGCCCAAGGCGCTCTCCGGCGGCCAGCGCCAGCGCGTCGCCATCGGCCGGGCGATCTGCCGTGATCCAAAGGTGTTCCTGTTCGACGAACCGCTGTCGAACCTCGATGCAGCTCTGCGTGTCGCCACCCGCATCGAGATCGCCAAGCTGAACGAATCCATGCCGGATACGACGATGATCTACGTGACCCACGATCAGGTGGAGGCGATGACGCTCGCCGACCGCATCGTCGTGCTCTCGGCCGGTCATATCGAGCAGGTGGGTCCGCCGCTGGAGCTCTACGAGCGCCCAGCCAACCTCTTCGTCGCCCGCTTCATCGGCTCGCCGGCCATGAACATCATTCCTGCAAAGATCGTCGGAACGGGTGCCGAGACATCGGTAGAGCTGCCGGGCGGTAAGCGGGATGTGCTGGATATCCCGACAGCAGAGTCCGAAAACGGCAAGGCGGCAAGTTTTGGCGTGCGGCCGGAAGACCTGCGCGTCTCAACCGGCGACAGCTTCCTGTTCGAAGGTACTGTCGCCATCATCGAGGCGCTGGGCGAAGTGACGCTGCTCTACATCGAGGGTTTGGTTGCCAACGAGCCGATCATCGCCAAGGTGCCGGGTATCCTCGACATCAAGCGTGGCGAGAAGGTGCGCTTTACCGCCGACAAGGCCAAGCTGCACCTGTTCGACGCGAACGGAAAGAGCTACCGGGCGTAGAGCCAGGCGGAATGTGCAGGACCCGCCCGGGATGTGTTTTCGGGCGGGTTTTTATTGGCGCTGTGTCAAAATCGGTCACGGACTCACGCTCTGTTAAATCTCCGGCGCTAATGTTCCAAAAAACAAAGGGCATGGAGCAGAAAGATGCGGGGACAGGCATCCGATAGACCGACATATCTCAGCAAGGAAGAATCCTTCATGTACGACCGGGAAGCCAATTTCCCGATGGAGGACACCCGCAACGATGCCCGGATCGAGTACACCGAAAACGGCATGCTCAACCTTACCTCCCGCCGCTGCGAACTCCTGAAGATATCGAAAAGCAGCGCTGTTCTCGGCATTGCCACGCAGTTCAAGCTGCCGCAGAATTTCTATCTCGATGTGCCCAGTGCCCGCATCGGCATGGTCGGCTGCATCGTCAAGCGCGTGCATGCCAACAACATCATCGAGGCGCGTTTCCTGCGTCTGATGTCCGAGCGCGACCTCAATCGCATTTTCGTCTATTCGACGCATCCGAACCATCGCAACCGGGTTCTCGACATCTACAGCTGACCATTTTTGGGGTCATTGCTGGTCCCTCGCGCTTGACACCGCCCGCAAGAGGCGGATTGATAGGGGCCGGATGACTGAAGCGAGACGATGACCGATGAAACGCCCCTATCGCCTTTCCTGTCATTGCGGCGATATCTGCTTTGAAATCGACGACGAGATTTCCGAGCTGGTCGAATGCAACTGCTCGACCTGCCGCCGCTCGGGCTTTCTGCATTGGAAGGTTCCGGCCAGCAAGATAACGCTGGTCAGCGAAAAACGCCGCATCTCGACCTATGTCTGGCGCAGCATTACTGAAGGCCATCACTTTTGCGCCACATGCGGCGTGGCCCTGATGCGCAGCGGCTATCCGGGTGAAAAGGTGTCGGTGAACGCCCGCTGCATCGAGGGCATCGATATCTTCGAGCTGAACATTGAACGTTATGACGGCCGCACCGACATGCATCCGGGGCCGCTTCCCTGAGCTCTGGGTGAGAGCCCTCGACCTTCGGCGAGGGCTTCCGTTCTCAGTGAAAAAATACGCTGGCGCCGTGATCGGCAGAACCTGTTGCCGCGCGGAACGGGGCAAACAGTTCGCGGCCCATACCGAATTCATTCTCAGACAGATCGGCTTCCGCCGGAGCCCTGCCGGCCAGTTCCGCAGCATCGACAAGCACCTGGATGGTGCCGTGAACGGCATCCAGCCGGATGATGTCACCCTCGCGGATCTTGGAAATCGGACCGCCATCCTTGGCTTCCGGCGTCATGTGGATTGCCGACGGCACCTTGCCCGACGCGCCGGACATGCGGCCGTCGGTGACCAGCGCAACCGTCTGGCCGCGATCCTGCAGGATGCCGAGCACGGTGGTCAGCTTGTGCAGTTCCGGCATGCCGTTGGCCTTCGGCCCCTGGAAGCGCACGACCGCGACGAAATCGCCCTCGAGCTTGCCCTCCTTGAAGGCCGTCTGCAGTTCCGACTGATCGTGGAAGATCTTCGCCGGTGCCTCGATGACATGGCGCTCCGGCTTGACGGCCGAAATCTTGATGACGGCCTTACCGAGATTGCCGGTCAGCATCTTCAGGCCGCCGGAATGCTGGAAGGGATGTTCGACAGTCGAAAGCACTTTCGGATCGTGGCTGACGGCCGGCGCCGGTTCGCGCGCGACTGTGCCGTTGACGCCCAGCTTGACGTCGATTGCATAGGCGTCGAGCCCCTGACCGAAGACGGTGCGCACGTCGTTATGCAGCAGGCCGTGCTTCAGAAGCTGGCTGATCAGGTAACCCATGCCACCGGCCGCGTGGAAATGGTTCACGTCGGCAAGGCCGTTCGGATAGACGCGGGCAAGCAACGGGATGATGTCGGAAAGCTCCGAAATATCCTGCCATGTCAGCGCGATGCCGGCCGAACGGGCCATGGCGACGAGGTGCATCGTGTGGTTGGTCGAGCCGCCGGTCGCATGCAGTCCGACGACGCCGTTGACGATCGAGCGTTCATCGATCATTTCGCCGGCAGGCGTGTATTCGTTGCCGAGCGCGGTGATGGCCAAGGCCCGCTTGGTGGCTTCCCGCGTCAGCGCGTCGCGCAGCGGTGTGCCCGGATTGATGAAGGAGGCGCCGGGCAGGTGGAAGCCCATGATCTCCATCAGCATCTGGTTGGAATTGGCCGTGCCGTAGAAGGTGCAGGTGCCCGGACCGTGGTACGACTTCGATTCCGCTTCCAGCAGTTCGTCGCGGCCGACTTTGCCTTCGGCAAACAGTTGGCGGACGCGCGACTTTTCGTCGTTCGGCAGGCCTGTGGTCATCGGGCCGGCCGGAATGAACACCGCCGGCAGATGGCCGAATGTCATGGCGGCGATCATCAGGCCCGGCACGATCTTGTCGCAGACGCCGAGATAGACGGTTGAGTCGAACATGTTGTGCGACAGGCCGACGCCTGCGGCCATCGCGATCAGGTCACGGGAAAACAGCGACAGTTCCATGCCAGGCTGCCCTTGCGTGACGCCATCGCACATGGCCGGGACGCCGCCCGCAACCTGCGCCACGCCGCCGACATCATGGGCCGCCTGGCGGATCAGTGCCGGATAGGTCTCGAACGGCTGATGCGCCGAGAGCATGTCATTGTAGGAGGTAATGATGCCAAGGTTCAGGACTTCGTCGCCGGAAAGCGCCACCTTTTCGGAGGGGGAACAGACGGCAAAGCCATGGGCAAGGTTGCCACAACCGAGGACAGAACGGGTGACGCGCTTGGATGCTGCCGAGCGAACGCGGGCCAGATAGGGCTCGCGGTAGGGCTTCGAGCGTTCGACGATGCGGGCGGTAATCGCGGCAATACGGCTGTCGGCGGACATGGCAATCCTGTTCCGGAGTGTTCGGCACTCCTGTGGTCGGCATAGTTTCGGTTATCCGGGTCTTGGGTCCCCGGATGTCGGGCTTAAGGCATGTCGCGCAAAAGTGTGCGGCGGGTTTGCGATAACGACATGCGTAAAATCAAAGACCTAAAGCACAGGAAGCGACCCCCGGAGATCGTGGTCCGCTTCAGGGTGCCCAGTAAATATGAAGCGGCGAGGCGGCCCGGCGCAATACCGCCCGGATCGGCATCTCCGCCTCGTCACCGGGCGCTTCAGCCTTGGCAAGAACGTCCTTCTTGGCCGCTCCTTCGATATGGAGCACCAGAAGTCGGGCATCCTGAAGGCTGGAGAATGTAAATGTCAGGCGCGGCTCACCGGCCCCTTCGGCTTCCATCGTCATCAAACCGCGCGGCGTGGCCGGATCAAGCGCCTCGGCAAGGCGCGAACCGCGCGGAAAGAACGAGGCCGTATGTCCGTCACCGCCCATGCCGAGAATGACCACATCGAAGGGACAGCCGATGCCGACGGTCTGCTTGGTGGCCGCTGCCGCTGCCTCTTCGGCTGTTGCCGCCGGATAATAGAGCGGCTGCAGTTTTGCCGCTGCGGCCGCGTTGATCAGCAGGTTGTCGCGAACCAGCTTTTCGTTCGAGCGATCGCTGTCCGGCTCGACGAAGCGTTCGTCGACCAGCGTCACGGTGACCTTCGGCCAGTCGATGGTCTTGCCGGAGAGCGCCTTGAAAAACGCTTTCGGCGTCGAGCCGCCAGAGACGGCGATGGTGCCTTCGCCGCGTTCCGCGATCGCTGCGGACAGGGCAGCCGCCACAGCGTCTGCCAGGCCTTCCGCAAGGGCCGCTCCATTGTCGAATACATGCATCGCAGCCGTCATGGCTTCGTCCTCAGATCACTTCATGCCAGGTCCGGCCGTCCCGCTCGATCAGCGCGATGGCCTGGCTCGGTCCCCAGGTGCCGGCCGTATAGGCCTGGACCTGCTGGTTGACGGCTTCCCAGGACTTCAGGATCGGATCGACCCAGCGCCATGCCGCCTCGACTTCGTCGCGGCGCATGAACAGGGTCTGGTTGTTGCGCACCACGTCGAGCAGCAGGCGCTCATAGGCATCGGCGCTGCGGGCGTTGAAGGCCTCGGCAAAGGTCATGTCGAGCGAAACGTTACGCAGACGCATGCCGCCGGGACCCGGGTCCTTGATCATCAACGACTGCTTGACGCCCTCGTCCGGTTGCAGGCGTATGATCAGCTGGTTAGCCTCGATACGGCCGGCGGCCTCGTCGAAGATCGAATGCGGGATGGGCTTGAAGGTGATGACGATTTCCGACATGCGGCCGGCCATGCGCTTGCCGGTGCGGATGTAGAACGGAACGCCAGCCCAGCGCCAGTTGTTGATTTCGGCCTTGATGGCAACGAAGGTCTCGGTATTGGAAACGCCACCCTCGAGTTCTTCAAGATAGCCCTTGACCGCACCGCCGGCAGAAGCGCCGGCCTTGTACTGGCCGCGCACCGTCATCTTCTCGACATTGCTGGGGTTGATCGGCTTCAGTGCGCGCAGCACCTTCAGCTTTTCATCGCGCACGGCTTCCGCGTTCATCGACGGCGGAACTTCCATGGCCACCAGGCAAAGAAGCTGCAGGATATGGTTCTGCACCATGTCGCGCAGCGCACCGGCCTTGTCGTAATAGCCGGCGCGGCTCTCAAGCCCGACGGACTCGGCAACGGTGATCTGGATATGGTCGATGTAGGACGAGTTCCACAGGGGTTCGTACAGCGTGTTGGCAAAGCGCAGCGCCATCAGGTTCTGCACGGTTTCCTTGCCGAGATAGTGGTCGATGCGGAAGATCTGCTCTTCCTTGAACACCTTGCCGATCGTGTCGTTGAGTTCCAGCGCCGAGGCAAGGTCGCGGCCGATCGGCTTTTCGACAACGATGCGCGTCATCTTGGTGATCAGCTTGTGGTCACGGATCTTTTCAGAGATATCGCCGAAGATCGCCGGCGCAACCGCGAGATAGAAAGCGCGGACGCGGTCCTTGCCCTCGTCCAGAAGCGCCTTCAGCTGATCCCAGCCACTATCCGACTTGGCGTCGACCGGCACATAGAAAAGACGGTCGGTGAAGGTCTTCACCTGCGCCTCGTCATACTCGCCGGGCTTCAAATGTTCCTTGAGGGCATCGGTTGCAAATTTACGGTATTCTTCGTGGCTGAGCACGCTGCGCGATGCGCCGATAATGCGGGTCGGATCGGTGAGTTGGCCATCCAGCTGGCGATGATAAAGGGCAGGAAGCAATTTGCGTTCGGCAAGGTCGCCGGTGCCTCCGAAAACCACATAGTCAAAGGGTTCCACAGGAATGATCTGGCTGCTCATGAGAAATCTCGATCTCGTTCTGGTCTGAGGAGTGTATAATCTAATCGATTTAAAAGCGCTAGGGTGCGACGCAATAAAATGCGTTTCGCCGGCCTTTCAGGTGCGGCTTTTAAAATTTGTCGCGCAAGGCATACCAGCTGAGTGCGACGAACAAAAGCACCGAGCGGAACCGCGTGCCGCCTGGAAATGCCGGAATGTTCAGCTCCCGGAACAGGTCGAGGTCCGAGCGGTTGCCTGTCACCATGTCGGAATAGAGCTTACCGCAATAGTTCGACAGCATGACGCCATGCCCGGAATAACCGCCGATCGAGGTAACGCCGGGCATGACCTCGCGTACGAACGGCTGGCGCGGCAGTGTAATGCCGACCGAGCCACCCCAGGCATGGGTCATTTCGATATTTGCCAATGACGGATAGATTTCGCTGATCTGCCGGCGAATATGCTCGGAAATCTCGCGCGGATTGTCTGCTGTATAGGCCTCGCGGCCGCCAAACAGCAGCCGGCCGTCCTTGGATTTGCGGAAATAGCGCACGACGAAGCGCGAATCGGCAACCGCTTCGCCGCCCGGCAGCACATTCGGAAAATCGCTGAGAACCTTGGTGGCGCCGATGAACGAGCGGATCGGCATGACATGCCGTGCGGTCACCGGTTCGAGATTGCCAATATAGCCGTTGCAGGCAATCAGTGCGCGGTCGGCGCGGATGATGCCCTTGTCCGTCTCGATTGTCACCCGGCCGCCGGCTTGGTTGATCTTCAGCGCCTTGGTTTGCTCATGCAGCGATGCGCCGGCCAAGGCTGCTTGCTTTGCCAAGCCGACCAGCAGTTTCATCGGCTGAATATGACCGGTGCCGGTATCGCGGATGCCGAACACGTAACGCTCGGAGCCAAGCCGTGCGACGGTTTCGTCGCGGCCCATGAAGCTCTGGTGGGCATAGCCATAACGCGACGCAGCGATCTCGACGCTGTCGCGATATTCTTTTTCGAGGCGTGGCTTGTGGCAGACGTTCAGCTGGCCCTCGACATATTCGACGTCGATGTCATGCGCGGACGCAAACTCGAGAAGATGTTTCTTGGCGTCTTCGGCCAGATCGAACAGAGCCTTGGACCGCTCGAAGCCGAGCGTGCCTTCCATCTCTTCGGGAGACCAGCGCTGGCCGGTGCCCAGTTGGCCGCCATTGCGGCCGGACGCGCCGTCACCGAAGCGGCAGGCATCAATCAGCGTGACGCGCACACCTTTCAAGGCCAGATTGTAGGCCGCCTGCAGCCCGGTAAAGCCGCCGCCGACGATGGCGACATCGGTCTCGACCGAGCCGGAGAGGGCCGAATATTCCGGCCGCTCCGCAACGTTGGACTCATACCAGGAGATCCCCGGCGAGATCGGGCTTTGCCAAGGCATGGCTGCGCCTTTCGTATCAGACATTGAGAAGCAGGTATTCGCGCTCCCAGGGGCTGATCACCTGCATGAAGGTTTCGAACTCGCCCCGCTTCACGCCACCGTAGATGGCGATGAATTCCGGGCTGAAGATCTCGGCAAAGGCTGGTTCCGCTTCAAGCAGCGACACCGCTTCCAAGAGGCCGCGCGGCAGGTCGATCGTGCCGCTGTCTGCCGACGCTTCCGCCGGTGCCGATGGCTCCAGCCCCTGAATGATGCCGAGATAACCGCAGCCGAGGGAAGCCGCCAGCGCCAGATAGGGATTGGCATCCGAGCTTGGCAGGCGGTTTTCGACACGGCGCGCGACCGGCTCCGAAACGGGAATACGAAACGCCGTCGTCCGGTTGTCATAGCCCCAGGCATTGTTGACCGGTGCCGACATGTCCGGCGTCAACCGCCGGTACGAGTTCACATAAGGGGCCATCATCGACAGCGCCTTCGGAACAAATGTCTGCATGCCGCCGATGAAGGAGAAGAACTCCTTGGAGGGCGAGCCGTCGGCGTTGGAAAACAGGTTGCGGCCGGTGTTCACCTCGATGACGGACTGGTGGATGTGCATGGCGGAACCGGCCTGCGCCTGCATCGGCTTGGCCATGAAGGTCGCGTAGATGCCATGCTTCAGCGCCGCCTCGCGAATGGTCCGCTTGAACATGAAGACCTGGTCGGCAAGCTCGATCGGGTCGCCATGGCGAAGGTTGATTTCCAGCTGCGCCGGACCTTCCTCATGGATCAGCGTGTCGATCTCAAGACCCTGTTTTTCCGAAAAATGGTAGATGTCGTCGATCAGTTCGTCGAATTCGTTGACGCCGGCGATCGAATAGCCCTGTCCACCCTGGATAGCGCGCCCGGAGCGGCCCTTCGGCGGATGCAGCGGATAATCCGGGTCCTCGTTCTTGGCGACCAGATAGAATTCGATTTCAGGCGCCACGACCGGCTTCCAGCCCCGCTGGGCATAAAGGTCGAGAACGTGCTTCAGGACGTTGCGCGGCGTATAGGGGACCTTTTCGCCCTGCGAGCCCGCAATGTCGCAGATCACCTGCGCCGTCGGATCGCTTTCCCAGGGAACCACCGAAAGGGTCGAAAGGTCGGGCACCAGCTTGATGTCGCTATCCCGGCTATCATAGCGGAAGTTGCCGGTCTCTTCGGGATATTCGCCGGAGATCGTATGGCGATAGATCGCCGAGGGCAGCGCCAGCGAGGTATTGGAGGTAAACTTCGAAGATGGCATCATCTTGCCGCGCGGAACGCCGGCAATATCGGGCGTGATGCATTCGATATCTTCGATGCCGCGGATCTTCAGCCAGTCGGCTGCTTCCTTCCAGGTTTTCACTCCGCGTGGAGCTTGCAGTGCGGCGGGTATTTTCGAGCTCTTGACTGTCCTTGCAGTTGGTTGGGCAGCATTTCTTCTGACGGGCATAAATCACCGGTTTTGGGTTCGGATGGGGCATCATAGCCACAGTTTGGCAATTGGCTAGGGTGAAAACCGGGACTTTTGCTGCCGTACAGGCTGTATTCGTGCTCATCGCAGCAACAGCGATTGACTTTGGTGCCCCTGCCTTCGAAAGAAAACTGAAACGGGAATGGATGTCTTGGCTGAACAATTCGACGTGGTGATAATCGGGGCAGGGGCGGCCGGCATGATGGCGGCGATCGAGGCGGGCAAGCGCGGCCGCCGTGTCGCCGTGCTCGATCACGCCAAGGCACCGGGCGAGAAGATCCGGATTTCCGGCGGCGGACGCTGCAACTTCACCAATATCCATGCGAGCCCGAAGAACTTCCTTTCAGTCAATCCGCATTTCTGCAAGTCCGCCTTGGCACGCTATACGCCGCACGATTTCATCAGCCTGGTCGATCGCTACACTATTGCCTGGCATGAAAAGACGCTTGGCCAGCTTTTCTGCGACGATACCGCCAAGGACATTATCCGCATGCTCCTGACGGAGATGAAGGAGGTTCGCGCGGTTCTGCGGCTTGGCGCACAGATCCAGACGGTCGACAAAACCGTTTCCGGCTTTCGGGTGGTCACGGTGGATGGTGCGATTGACTGTTCATCGCTGATCGTTGCCAGCGGTGGAAAATCGATCCCCAAAATGGGCGCGACCGGTCTTGCCTATAAGATTGCCGAGCAGTTCGGCCTGCCGCTGGTCGAAACCCGGCCGGCACTGGTGCCGCTGACGCTCGATCCGGCGCAGCTTGAGAACCTGAGCACCCTTGCCGGTGTCGCTGTCGATGCACAGGTGCGCTGCGGCAAGACGGCTTTCGAGGAAGCCGTGCTGATCACCCATCGTGGCTTGAGCGGTCCAGCCATCCTGCAGATATCCTCCTACTGGCGCGAGGGCGGTGATATCCGCCTCAACCTTCTGCCGCATGTCGATATCGCCGCCCTGTTGAGGGCGGCGCGCAAGGACAATGGCCGTCAGGCGCTGCAGACGGCGCTGGCCGAGCCCTTGCCAAAACGGTTGGCGCAGTTCTTTGCCGAGGCCGCCGGGATGAGCAACCGGCCGCTCGCCGATCTATCGGACAAGGCCATCGATGCCTTCTGTCTCACCATCAAGGACTGGACGATCACGCCCGCCGGCTCGGAAGGTTATCGCACTGCCGAGGTAACGCTGGGTGGCGTCGATACCAGAGTGCTCGATTCCCGCACCATGCAGGCGCGCGATGTGCCCGGTCTCTATTTCATTGGCGAATGTGTCGATGTCACCGGCTGGCTGGGCGGCTACAATTTCCAATGGGCCTGGGCATCGGGCTTTTCGGCGGGGCAGGCGGCATAGCCGGCACAAAGCGCAGGCCGCTTCAGCACTTGTTAAGATATCTGACGGAACCTGTCCGTTATGCTGGCTCAACGGCTTTGCGACATGGAAAAGATGCGGTTTTCGGCATTTGTTTCAGAAAAGTGACAATTTTTCCGCTTTCGTGAGCGGTCGCAACATCAAGTGGGCTAGCGGTCCGGATCATCCGGGTCTACTGTTGGTTTTGGTCGAAAGGACATGATGCCATGAATCAGTCACGCAGCCGTTCCACAGCCCGCGCAATAGCCATCGCGAAAGCCGATGAAAGCACAGCGCGCAAGGCTTTGCTGATCCGCGTTTCAGTCATTGCCGTGTTCGCTCTTACAGCGCTTGTGGCCCTGCCGTCTTTCTGGTCGTTCTAAACAGCCCGATCCCGTTTCAACATTTGGAATGCAAGAGGCGTATTTATGCCAGTGCTTCGGTGCACAGGCTCGTGAAAATCCCGCATGGCCGCTTACCTACTCATATGCGGTTGGCTGCCATCTGAAACGATTTAGACCGCATTTATTCAAATATTAATCGTTGCCGTTGAAGAATGTGTCTCAACGGAGCCTGCCGTGATCTCAGCCTCCCGGGAGGCGGCGGATCATGCAATGAATGCCTGGCAGGCTGGCGGCGATGCGCCGTATGATTTTTCAGTTAAATCACCAGCTTGTTGGCGCACCGGGGAAGCCTGTCACGGCTTGAGGAACGCGGACACAGGCTGCGAGCCAAGGTGCGTTCATGTTCATCGACAAGATTCTTGCCCGCTTCAAAATCCAGACCAAGGTGCTGTTGTTCATTCTGCCGTTCGTCGCCAGCATCTGTGCTGTGGGCATTACGGGGCTCTATGCCTCCGGATTGCTGCAGGGACGGATGGAGATTTCCAATAGCGTCCTGCAGTCGTTGAGCGGCTTCAAGGATGTCTATGCCGGCATGAACGGCTTCCTTCAGAACACATCTGAAGCAACCCGCCAAGCCGTGGCCGAAAAGCTGCAGGCGCAGCAGGCGCTATTGGCGGATACGCTGGCGCAGGTCAACGACGAAGAGGGCCGCCGTCAGTTGCAGGAAGCCGCCGAGGGCAGCACCAAGATCGGCGACCGCATCGGCCAGCTCTGGACGCTTTACGAAGAAGAAGTGGCGCTGCGCAAGTCGATCTCCAACAGCCTTGGAAACCTGCTCGGCGAGCAGATGAAGGTGCTGGAGGAAGCAACCAAGATGGAGCGTGTCGTCCGCAAGGACGAGGAAGCGGCAAAATCGATCCTGCGCGAAGCCGATCGACTGACCTCGTCGAGCGATACGCTTGTCGCCTTCATGTCTGCCTTTGCCAAGGCTGCAACGCCTGAAGAAAAGATCAAGCTTGCAGGCGCCTCCTATGGCGACCTGACCAAGGTTCAGCGCAAGATCGCATCCGGTCTGCCCGCAAACCAGAAGGCCGTTGCCGAAACCTTCAAGACCACAATCGCCGAGATGAAGGCCCTGATCGACACCGGCGATCTGAGCGAAGAAAACGCAACCGCGGTTGCTCGTCTGGTTGCCCGCTTCCGCCAGAACAGCATCCAGCTGCAGACTGCAGCTGCCGTCAAGATGCGCGATGCCACCGCCACCTTCGGCAAGCTCGACGCGCCGCTGGTCAAGGCGGCGACTGTGCTGACCGATACCCGCAAGCTGGTCAATTCGGTCTATTCCATCCGTATCGCGGCAGCGAGCTTCCTGGAGAAATCCGACGAGGAAGGCCGTGCGCGGCTCTCCCGTGAATTTTCCATCATGGGACAGGACGTGCAGAGCCTGGCGCAGACGGCCGGTGATCTGAAGTTCTTCACCGATCTGGTCGGTTCGCTGAAGCCGGTCATCGAGAAGATGGATCAGGACAGCTTGGCTCTGGTCGCGACCAGCCAGAAGCGCGAGGCGGAATTTACAGCCGCCGCCGCTGAAATCGACAGTATCTGGGGCCAACTGACCGCCTTTGCCGAAGGTCAGAAGACCACCGCTTCGGTTGAGCGTGACAAGGCCAATCAGGTGTCGGTCTTCGCAACGGTCGTCGGTATTCTGATCGCACTTCTCGCCGGCGGTGCGCTGGTGCTGACGCTGAAAGGCCCGATCGGCCAGATCACCGCCGCCATGCGCCGTCTGGCTGACGGTGCCCTCGATACCTCGATCGACGGTGGAGCCCGCCGCGACGAGATCGGCGACATGGCCCGCGCACTCGGCATCTTCAAGGAAAACGCCCTGTCCAAGGTTCGCATTGAAGCCGAAAGCGAGGAGCAGCGCGCCCAGGCAGATGCCGAGCGCAGCCGCAACGACACGGAGAAGCGTGCCCTCGACAGCCAGATCGATTTTGCCGTCAGCCAGCTTGCCGCCGGCCTCGGCCGCCTGGCGCAGGGTGACCTGTCACAGCAGATCGAAACACCGTTCACCGGCCGCCTCGAGCAGCTGCGCATGGACTTCAACGGCTCGCTGATCCGCCTGCAGGACACCCTCCTGCAGATCCGCAACAATGCCCTGTCGATCCAGCGCAGCGGTAACGACCTGCATGCGTCGGCCGATTCCTTGTCGAAGCGCACCGAGGCGCAGGCAGCGTCTCTGGAAGAAACGGCCGCTGCCGTCGACCAGATCACGGTCACCGTCCGCTCGTCGGCCGAACGGGCCCACGAGGCCAATATCGCCGTCACGCATACCAAGAAGAGCGCCGACAGCTCGGCTGTCGTGGTCAGCAATGCGATCGCGGCGATGGGCCGGATCGAGGATGCCTCGCATCAGATCGAGCAGATCATCGACGTCATCGACGAGATCGCCTTCCAGACCAACCTTCTGGCGCTGAATGCCGGTATCGAGGCGGCACGCGCCGGTGATGCGGGCAAGGGGTTTGCGGTGGTGGCGCAGGAGGTCCGCGAGCTTGCCCAGCGGTCTGCGGGCGCCGCCCGCGAGATCAAGGGCCTGATCAACAAGTCTGCCAACGAAGTGAATTCAGGGTCGCAACTGGTCCAGGAAACCGGCGCGGTTCTGGCCTCGATCAGCCAGCAGATCGTGTCGGTCAGCAGCCATGTCGAAATGATCGCCACCGCCAGCCGCGACCAGGCCGCCGCCCTGCATGAGGTCAATGGCTCGGTCAATCAGATGGACCAGATGACCCAGCAGAACGCCACCATGGTCGATCAGGCAACCAGCGCCAGCCGCGAACTCGCCAACCAGGCCGATACGTTGATGATGCTGGTCGAGCAGTTCCGTCTGGAGCCGGTGAGCACGGGCCGCCAGATGGGGCGCGCCGCCTGATAAAGCGGATAGTTCGAACGAGGAAAGCCCGGCGTTCGTATCGCCGGGCCTTTCTGTTTCCCGCCTTATCGCACCCAGCGCAGGCAAAGCTTCCGTAGCACCGTGGACATCCTGTTGGACAGGCGATTGCGGTTGATTAACTCTTGGAATTCGTGCGGTTTGTAGGCGTCTTTTGCCATCATCTCCGCCAATAAAACCACTCCCATCATTTCTGGCATCGTTCAGGTCTCCTTCGGCAACAGAAAGCCGTTGCCGGACCGGGTGTCCTGCATGCCGACTTCCTTCAATCTGGGATGAGGAGGCGGTCTGGCCGCACTCCGTTGACGCCCTGAACCTATGCTTCAAAATCAGTTTTTAAACGCAAGAAACCGAAGTATGTTTTTCATTTATGAAAGACATAAGTTGGGATGCCTATCAGATATTTCTGGCTGTCGCGCGCCACGGCGGGCTCACTGGCGCTGCGCAGGCCAATGGTTTGAGCCCGGCCACGGTTGGCCGCCGGGTGCTTGATCTGGAGCAGGGGATCGGGCGGCAGCTGTTTGCCCGCAGCCAGACCGGCTACCGGTTGACCGCCGATGGCCAGGCTCTTTTCGAACAGTTGCAGGCCATGGACGCCGTTGTCCGCAAGGTCGATGGCTGGCGGCAGGAAGCCCATGGCGCGTCGGTAGTGCGGTTGATGGCTGGCACCTGGGTGACGTGGCTGGTCTGCGAAAACATCCAGGCGATCTGGAGCGAGCGCGATGGTTTCCGCCTCGATATGTCCGTTTCCGAACGCCGGGCGACGCTGGCGCACCGGCAAGGCGATGTTGGTGTGCGGGCGGTGGCACCGGAAGAGCCGCATCTGGCGAGCCGTCATACCGGCGATGTCGCCTATGCCGCCTATCGTCAGCGCAATGCGCCGGACGGGCTTTCATCGGCCTGGTTGGCGGTGTCGGAAGAGGATGCGATCTCGCCCTATCTGCGCTTTCCGCATCAGCAGGCCGCTGCCTCGATCGCCGTCATCGTCAGTCGGCCGCGTTCGTTGCTCGATCTAACAAGGGCAGGGGCGGGGCAGGCGGTTCTGCCCTGCTTCGTCGGCGATCTCGATCCGGGCCTGGAGCGCGCAGGCGAGGAGCTGAAGCAATTGCGTCATGGTCAATGGATCGTCACCAACAACGAAGACCGCCACCGCCGCGAAATCCGCACGGTTTCCGAACGCCTGTTCCGGCTGCTCAAGAGCCATGCCGATCTCTTTGCCGGCAAACGGCCAAGCCGAAGTCTTTAGCGCTGCGTTTAAAACGTAAAATCCCAGCGGGATTTTTCCCGCCGGGATTCCCGTGGACAGGTACCATGCCTCAGCCGCGTCCCTGCGTCACGATAACGGGGATCAGCAGATCACCCCAGTTACCTTCGCCTCCGTGATGCCGGGCCGAGCGGACGAGCTCGACGGAAACACCGGCGTCCACCGCCTTCATGACGGCCTGGTTCAATCTGTGCAGGTCGTTGGCGACCATGCGGATCATCGCCTGTTGTTCCGGCGTCATGGCCGAGGACTGTTCCTCTGCCCGTTCCTTGACGTGCGTCTTGATGGGGGTCTGGACTGTCATGGCATTTCTCCTCTTTTATTTGGGGTTGTCGAAGTCTAGCTTTGTTTTCAGGGTGTTACCCCTCACCAACTTCGGCCAAGGGTTCGCTCCGCTCACCCGGCCTTCGTATCCTCTCCCGCAAGGGGAGAGGTAGGGTGCCACGATCACCGCTCCTCATATGAGGCAAGATGGTGCAGCGGGTTTTTCCTCTCCCCTTGCGGGAGAGGATAGCAAGCCCGAACGAGACGCAGTCGAGTTCTTGGGCACGCTTGGTGAGGGGTAGACCAAGCTCGCATTACTCCGCCGCCGGGAGGAACTGTTCGTGTTCGGTCGATTCGTGCATGGCGGTGGTCGAGGACTTGCCGCCGGTAATCGCCATCGAGACGGCGTCGAAATAGCCGGTGCCGACTTCGCGCTGGTGCTTGGTCGCGGTATAGCCGTTGACCTCGGCGGCGAATTCCGCCTCCTGTAGCTCCGAGTATGCCGCCATCTGCCGGTCCTTGTAACCGCGGGCCAGTTCGAACATGCCGAAATTCAGCTGGTGGAAGCCGGCCAGCGTGATGAACTGGAACTTGTAGCCCATGGCGCCCAGTTCGCGCTGGAACTTGGCGATCGTCGCGTCGTCGAGGTTTTTCTTCCAGTTGAACGACGGCGAGCAATTGTAGGCAAGCTTCTTGCCCGGATGCACCTTGTGCACGGCCTCGGCAAACTTGCGGGCCTGTTCGAGATCCGGCTTGCCGGTCTCCATCCAGATCAGGTCGCAATAGGGCGCATAGGCAATGGCGCGGGCAATGCAGGGCTCGATGCCGTTCTTGACCTGATAGAAACCTTCCGTGGTGCGGCCGGCATCGTAATCAACGAAGGGCTGGTCGCGCTCGTCGATGTCGGAGGTGAGCAGCTTGGCCGCTTCCGCGTCCGTTCGGGCGATAACCAGTGTCGGCGTACCCATGACGTCGGCGGCGAGCCGCGCGGCATTGAGATTGCGGATATGGGCTGCCGTCGGGATCAGAACCTTGCCGCCGAGATGGCCGCACTTCTTTTCCGATGCCAGCTGGTCTTCATAGTGAACGCCGGCAGCCCCCGCCTCGATAAAGGCTTTCATGATCTCGAAGGCGTTGAGCGGCCCGCCAAAGCCGGCCTCCGCATCGGCAACGATCGGCGCGAACCAGGTATCGACGGACAGGCCCTTGCCTTCCGAGGTCTCGATCTGGTCGGCGCGCTGCAATGTCCTGTTGATGCGCTTGGCCAGTTCCGGTGCCGCATTGGCCGGATAGAGCGACTGGTCGGGATACATCGAGGATGCAGTGTTGCTGTCGGCGGCGACCTGCCAGCCGGACAGGTAGATTGCCTTCAACCCGGCACGGACCTGCTGCATGGCCTGATTGCCGGTCATCGCACCCAGCGCATTGACGAAATCTTCTTCGTGGATCAGCTGCCACAGCCGGTTGGCGCCCATCTCGGCCAGCGTATGGCGGATCTGGACCGAGCCACGCAGCCGCTTGACGTCCTCTGCCGTGTAAGGGCGATCGAGGCCGTCGAAGCGGCCTTGTGGTGCACCGGGAACGAGATTGTAAAAATCAGTCATAAACATCCTCCTGCGGATTTATGTGCTTCATTCGACTTTGGTTGAATGAAATTTGATCACCGAATTTGATGTGACGAGTTTTACAGTGCGGCGCACAAAACAGCGAGAACAAAAGGATTGTGGCGCCTCTGAAAAGGGTTATCATGTCTTGCCTTTTACAAGGCGCCTTTGTAATTTTGTAAATCGTGTAAATATTCTGAATGCTATGACTTTGTAAAAGGCGTGACAAATGGCTGAGAACAAGATTTTTGCCGGCGCCCGGGTGCGGCGCATTCGCAATGGATTGTCGTTGACGCAGACGGCGATGGCCGAGGCGCTCGGCATCTCCCCGTCCTATCTCAACCTGATCGAGCGCAATCAGCGGCCGTTGACGGTGCAGCTGCTGTTGAAGCTTTCCTCGGTCTACAAGGTTGATCTCGACGAGTTGCAGGGCGAGGCGACCGGCAGCGTCACCCAATTGCGTGAAGTGTTCGCCGATCCGCTGCTGTCGGGCGAGCTGCCGGGCGATCAGGAGCTGATCGAGGTGGCGGAGGCCGCCCCAAACGCGGCAATGGGCGTGCTGAAGCTCTACCGCGCCTACCGCGAGCAATCCCTGCGGCTGAAGGACCTGAGTGCGCTGCTGTCCGATCAGGGCCATATGGCGGCATTGTCCGATGCGCGCCTGCCGATGGACGAGGTGCGCGACATCTTCGAAAACCGGCCGCATCATTTTGCCGGGATCGACGAGGCCGCCGAAGCATTCCATGCACAGCTGTCGCCGGGCGATGATCTTGCCGGTGCGCTGAAGGACTGGCTGCGCAAGGAGCATGGCCTGACGGTGCGGACGCTGCCGATGCATGTCATGCCAGACCTGCGCCGCCGCTTTGATCGCCATTCGATGCGGCTGTTTCTGTCGGAGCGCTTATCGGCGCAGGATCAGCTGCGGGAAATCGCCATGGAAGCGGCGCAGATCGCTTTTCCGCAGGCCATCGCCGCTGATCTCCAACAGCTGGCATTCTCGACGGGCGAGGCCCGCCGCATCGGCCGCTTCGAGTTGGCGCGCTACGCCGCCCATGCGATCATGATGCCCTATGCCGGGTTTCTCGCTGCAGCCCAGCGGGCCAAGTACGATATCGACGTTTTGAGTGCCCGCTTCCAGGTCTCGTTCGAACAGGCGGCCAGCCGGCTGGTGACGCTGCAGCGCCTGGGCGCTCTGGGTTTGCCATTCTTCCTGATGGAGATCGATCATGCCGGCAACCGGCTGCGCAAGGCTGGCGCTTCAGGCTTCCCGCAGGCGCGCTTCGGCGGCAACTGTCCCAAGCTCAATGTTCACGCGGCATTTGTGCAAGCCGGGCAGGTTCTGGCTGACCGGGTGGAGATCTTCGGAGGTGGCGAGTTCGTCACTGTCGCCCGGACCGTCGACGGGCCGCGGGCGAATTTTCAGGAGCGCGTCCGGCGCACCGCAATCCTGGTCGGCTATGATGCGGCTCAGGCAGGGGACACCGTCTATGGCGGTGCGCCTCTTGCGACGGTCGCCGGCGGCACCGCCTGCCGTCTCTGCGAGCGGCAGGGCTGTCTCGCCCGGGCCGAGCCGCCGGTCACCCGGCCGCTCGGGCTCGATGAAATGGTGACCGGCCTGAGCGCCTTTGATTTTCAATAGCTGACCGGATGGTGGGCCGGCAGGAGCGGCGCGTTCGGCGCGAAGCACTCTGACGCAAGCCCCGTCGTATAGCCGCGGGTAATATGTGCCTTGGCGGCATAGGAAGGGTTCTTCATCAGGATCGCGTGCAGTTCCGGCAGGTTGTAATAGGGTACGCCGGGATAAAGATGGTGTTCCAGGTGATAGTTGATGTTGTGGGGCGCAAAGAACAGCTTTTCCCAGAGATAGGGATAGACCGTGCGCGAGCTGCCCAGTTCGTCGGAATAGTCCATGCTGCCGAAATGCTCGGCGACGCTGCGGACATAGAGGAACAGGCAGAAGAAGGTGAAGAACGGCACCAGCCAATAGAGCATGACATCCGTCCAGAGCCCGAACACCGAGAAGATCACGGCTGCAACAATGTAGAAGCCGATCCGCAGCAGCTTGTAGGTGCGGGTCGAGCGGTCATGCTTGGCGATGCGCTTGGCCATGTGCAGGATATCGCGCACCGAATTCACCGCGACGAGATAACCGAGCAGCTGCACCAGGCCGCGCCAGACCTTTTGCGGAAAGGTGAATTGCGTCATGCCGAGCTTGGCGGCCCAGTCCGGATCATCGTCGGTATTGGTGTGCTGGTGATGGGCAAGGTGGTTCATCCGGTAGCCGTCGACGGTCGCCATGATTGGCCATGCCAACAAGAGATCGCTCATCCAGTCGCTGACTTTGCGGGTCTTGATGATCCGGTAATGGGCGGCCTCGTGCATCAGGCAGCCGAAGGCGTGCATGCGTCCGGCAATGACCAGCACGGCGGCAAAATAGGCAAGCGGGTGCTGCATGTATTTGCTGAAGGCGATGGCGCCGGCGATCAAAGCCCAGTCGAAACCGATGGCCAGAAGTGTCCGATGGGATTGCAGCACCGACAGCCGCTTCAGTTCCCGTGGATCAATCCGCTGCGACTTCACACTCATGATGACCAACTCCGAACGCACAACCGTTGCGGCGCAAAATCGCATCCCAGGCATGGTTAAGCAATCGTAAACGCGGTGGTTCGGGATCGATTTAAGCTTATGGTTAATTCGCTTGGGCTTCCCGCTCCGGCCAGCCACTGGTTGGCCATGGCATACTGAAAAGATTCGGCTTTTGGCAGTGGCCGCTAAAATCCAGGATGTTGCTGAATGGTTCGGGCAGGGTCAGTAAAAGCGCTTGTGGTTGTTGGAAAACATGCCTAACTTCCAAACGCGCATACGGAGGGACAGGCAGGCGACGGCGGCGTGCCTGGACTGGACCGAAAAAACCAAGGGGAATTCCATGTCGCGTACGATTGCCACCGCTTTTGCCGCGTTGATCCTTACCGGGTCCGCAACGATTGCCACAGCGCAGGAGCGCGTGGTCAATGTCTACAACTGGTCCGATTATATCGATGCCAGCATTCTCGAAGACTTCACCAAGGAAACCGGCATCAAGGTCGTCTACGACGTCTTCGACAGCAACGAGATTCTCGAAACCAAGCTGCTGGCAGGCGGCACGGGTTATGACGTCGTCGTGCCGACGGCGAGCTTCCTGCAGCGCCAGATCGCAGCCGGCGTCTTCCAGAAGCTCGACAAGTCGAAGCTGCCGAACCTGTCCAACATGTGGGACGTGATTTCCGAGCGTATCCAGAAATACGATCCGGGCAACGAATATGCCGTCGATTACATGTGGGGCACCACCGGCATCGGCTACAATGTCGAGAAGGTGAAGCAGATTCTGGGTACCGACGAAGCACCTACCTGGGACGTGATCTTCAAGCCGGAAGTGGCGGCCAAGTTCAAGGATTGCGGCATTCACATCCTCGATTCCGCCTCCGACGTCCTGCCTTCGGCGCTGGCCTATCTGGGTCTCGATCCCGATAGCCGCACCCCGGACGATCTGAAGAAGGCGGAGGAGCTTCTGACCTCCATCCGTCCCTACGTTCGCAAGTTCCACTCGTCGGAATATATCAATGCGCTCGCCAACGGCGACATCTGCCTTGCCGTCGGTTACTCTGGCGACGTCTTCCAGGCACGCGACCGTGCTGCCGAAGCGAAAGCCGGTGTGACGGTCAACTATGTCATCCCGCCGACCGGCGCGCAGATGTGGTTTGACGTCATGGCCATTCCGGCCGATGCGCCGCATGTCACTGAGGCCCATGAATTCCTCAACTACATGATGAAGCCGGAGGTCGTCGCCAAGGCGTCGAACGTGGTGTTCTACGCCAATGGCAACAAGGCCTCGCAGCAGTTCATCGACAAGGAAGTGCTCGACGATACGGCGATCTATCCAACGCCCGAGGTGCTCGCCAAGCTCTTTACGGTGACGCCCTATGACGCCAAATCGCAGCGTCTGGTGACGCGGCTCTGGACCAAGGTGGTCACCGGCCAGTAAGTCGAAAAGAGTTGCCCGGACCTGAAATCCGGGCAATTTTCTTTTGTGGCGCTGGGGAAGGCGCCGTTTGTGCAAGTCATTCGGGGATAGATGATGAAGTCACTTGGTAGTATCCGGCGTTCCTTTGCTCCCTGGGCAGATCCCAATTCCGTACCGTTCATTGCCGTCAAGAACGTCACCAAGAAATTTGGTGATTTTGTTGCCGTCGACGATCTCTCGCTCAACATCTACCCACGCGAATTCTTCGCGCTGCTCGGCGCGTCGGGCTGCGGCAAGTCGACACTGTTGCGGATGCTCGCCGGTTTCGAGCAGCCGACCTCCGGCGAAATCATTCTCGACGGACAGAGCCTTGCCGGCATTCCGCCCTACAAGCGGCCGGTCAACATGATGTTCCAGTCCTATGCACTGTTTCCGCATATGACGGTCGAAAACAACATCGCCTTCGGCCTCAAGCAGGACGGCATGCCGAAGGCCGATATCGCCGCGCGCGTCGAGCAGATGCTGAAACTGGTCAAGCTCGACAAGTTTGCCAAGCGAAAGCCGCACCAGCTGTCCGGTGGCCAACGCCAGCGCGTGGCGCTGGCCCGGTCGCTGGCCAAGCGCCCAAAAGTGCTTCTGCTGGATGAGCCGCTGGGTGCACTCGACAAGAAACTGCGCGAGGAAACCCAATTCGAACTGATGGACCTGCAGCAGGAACTGGGCCTCACCTTCGTCGTCGTCACCCATGACCAGGAAGAAGCGATGACCATGGCCGACCGCATCGCCGTCATGGCGCATGGCAAGGTCGTGCAGGTCGCGACCCCGCCGGAAATCTATGAAGCACCAAACTCGCGTTTCGTGGCCGATTTTATCGGCGACGTGAACATTTTCGACGGCACGGTCTCATCCGCTGGCAATGGTACTGTCGAGATCGCCACGCAAACCGGCTTCACCGTCCGCGTCGCCTCGACCGAACCGCCGGCTGTGGGCGCCAAGGCCGGCTTTGCCGTGCGCCCGGAAAAGATCCGCGTTGGCCGTGACCGGCCGGCCTGTGCGCCGCTCAATGCCGCGCAGGGTGAAATCTGGGATATCGGCTATCTCGGCGACATGACGGTTTTCCACATCAAGCTGAAGGACGGTAAGGTAGTCAAGGCCTCGTCGCTCAATGCCGTGCGGGCTGTCGAGGACCCGCTGGGTTACGATCAGGAAGTCTGGATTTCCTTCGATGAAAATGCCGGCGTCGTGCTGAAGGATTGAAGCCATGGCAAAATTCGGATCGGCTTTGTTCAACCGGCTGGTGATCGTCATCCCCTATGCCTGGTTGCTGTTCTTCTTCCTGATACCGTTTTTCATCGTCATCCGCATTTCGCTGTCGGAAACGGCAGTCGCCATGCCTCCCTATCTGCCGGTGTTCGACCTCGCCTCCGGCTTTGGCGGCTTCATCGACAATATCAAGCAGTTCTCGATCGACAATTATATCTGGCTGACCGAGGACGCGCTCTATACCAAGGCCTACGCCTCCAGCCTCTGGATCGCCGGCGTCTCGACATTCCTGACGCTGCTGATCGCCTATCCCGTGGCCTACGGCATGGCGCAAGCGCCCAGCACCATACGCCCGACGCTGTTGATGCTGGTCATTCTGCCGTTCTGGACCAGCTTCCTGATCCGCGTCTATGCCTGGATCGCCATCCTGAAGCCGGAAGGACTGCTCAATCAGTTGCTCCTGACGCTCGGCGTGATCGATCAGCCGCTGATCATCCTCAACACCAACTGGGCGATCTACATCGGCATCGTCTATTCCTACCTGCCGTTCATGGTCCTGCCGATCTATTCGTCACTGGAAAAGATGGATCATAGCCTGACGGAGGCGGCGCAGGATCTCGGCTGTACGCCGATCCGGGCATTCTGGCGGGTCACATTTCCGCTGTCGCTGCCCGGCGTGGTCGCCGGCTGCATGCTGGTGTTCATCCCGGCGGTCGGCGAATTCGTTATCCCGGACTTGCTCGGCGGCTCCGAGACGCTGATGATCGGCAAGACCTTGTGGAACGAGTTCAACGCCAATCGTGACTGGCCTGTTTCTGCTGCCGTGGCGACCATTCTGCTGCTTATTCTGGTGGTGCCGATCATGTTCTTCCAGCATGCGCAGTCCAAAGCCGACGCGGAGGGGAGATAGTCATGCAGCGCTGGTCCCGTTTCAATATCGCATCGATCGTCATCGGTTTTGCCTTTCTCTATCTGCCGATCGTGCTGCTGGTGGTCTTCTCCTTCAACGAGTCCAAGCTTGTCACCGTCTGGGCAGGTTTCTCGACCAAATGGTATGTGCAGCTGTTCCACAATCAGGCGCTTCTCGATGCTGCCTGGGTCACCATCCGCGTCGGCCTGATCTCGGCAACCATCGCCACGGTTCTGGGCACGATGGCGGCACTCGCCATGACCCGCTACACGCGGTTTCGCGGCCGCATGCTGTTTTCCGGGATGATCTACGCGCCGCTGGTCATGCCGGAAGTCATCACCGGCCTGTCGATGTTGCTGCTGTTCGTCGCCATCGGCTTCGATCGCGGCTTCTGGACGCTGACATTGGCGCATATCACCTTCACCATGTGCTTCGTCGCCGTCGTTGTGCAATCCCGCCTTTTGAGTTTCGATCGCTCGATCGAAGAGGCGGCGATGGACCTGGGCGCCACGCCGGTCGCCACCTTCCTGCAGGTGACCTTGCCCGTCATCGCACCGGCGGTCTTTTCCGGCTGGGTTCTCGCTTTCACGCTGTCGCTGGACGATCTGGTGATTTCCAGCTTTACCTCCGGACCCGGCGCCACGACGCTGCCGATGCGGATCTATAGCCAGGTCCGGTTGGGCGTAACGCCCGAGATCAACGCTGTCTGCACCATCCTGATCGGCATCGTCGCGATCGGCGTGCTGATCGCCTCGGTGGTCTCGCGCCGCCGAGAAATCCAGCGCGTCAAGGACGAGCAGGCCGCTTTCGCGCATTGATGCGAATACGGTGGGGATGCGAATATGACGGGTGCGTCAGTCGCGCCCGCATTCTCTTTCGCGTGGCGGCTGGACGACGGAGCACCGGTACCATCGTCTGTGGGTTGGTTCGTCCGCTTATGGCTGTGTGGTGCGTGCGGGTAGAGGGAAAATCCCCGGGTTCGGCCAGGCGCCGTCGGCAAAGAAGCGGATGGCAGGTGTTGCGGGATCGTCTGTCCGGATGGCGCCGGCAAGCGCAAGTTTGCCGGTGGTGAAGGGAAGAGTTCCGGCAACAGACAATGTCTTCCCATCGCCGGTGATATCTGCTGTGGTCAGTTCGACAACGCCCTTGCGCAAGGTCGCGGCGATGTCCGCCCTGGTAAAGGCGAACGAACCATTGGTGGCGTGGCTGACGTTGAAAACCTGGCCCAGCGTGGCAAGCCGCGCAAATTCCGGCAGGTCGAAATTCACCATGGTGCCGTTGTTTACCGCGTAGCGAAATGTTCCGGAAACGCCGTCCACCGTCATTTTCGACAGGGGTTCGGCCGTCGACAGATCGATGCTCAACAGGCCCCGGCCAAGCGGCAGCGGTCCTGCAAGGCCAAGACTTGCCGCAACGGGTGCGAGGTCGGCATTCTTCAATGCGAGTTGCACTTGTCCGCCTTCGGAACCATCGTTGGCAAGCGCGATACGGCCGCTGAGCGAGCCATCGGAAAAGGTGCCATCACCAATATCGACGGATGCGCGGCCATTTTCCACCATGATACCGGCGGCGACATCTGTCAGGGCAGCCGGACCATAACTGATCTCCTGTGCCGACAGGCGAAGATCAAGGCTGATCTGCTTGAGCAAGGCCATTTCCTGACCAGTCGCGGTGCCGCCCGCGGGTCGAGGCGGGAAAACCGATGCGAGAAGTGGCGTCAGGTCCAGTCTGTCAAAGGCAAGCGTGCCATCGATGCGCGGGCCGCGAGACGGATTCCAGGTCATGCCGAGAACGCCGGTCGCATTGGCGTCATCCAGAGACAGCGAAAGGTTGTCCATCTTCAATGTCTGGGCCGACATGGTGATGCTGGTATCGATGCTGACCGACCCGGTTGTCGCAACCGGCTGTGGTGCGTCTTTGACCCAGGCCAGAAGCGCCCCAACCGATTTTGCCTTGAGCTGAAGCTGCCCGATGGCGAAGGGACGGCTTGAGGCGTTACCACTGCCGTCGAAACTGAAAGTCAGCGGCAGCGAGGTAAACGATGCCTGGAACGTGCTGTTCTGTCCCGAAAGCAGCATTAAGGGTTCGTTGCAGGTGATGGTTCCTTGAACCTTTTCACCGTTCATCAGCGCCGAAAGTTCCGCTGTCATCCGCGCGGTCGGGGTTCGCCACTGCACGGCTCCGGTGATCGCGCTGATGCGATGCGTGCTGGAAGTCACACGGTCGGTCAATTCCAGCGTACCGTTGACGATCTCGACATCGCCGATCGGCGTGTTGCGGGCGGTGGACGGTGTCTTGCCGGCAGCATCGGCGATGGCATCGGCCATCCAGCCGGCGCGGCGCCAGTTGAACGTTCCGTCGAGCCGGCGCTCCACCTTGAAAACCGGATTGACCAAATGGAAGTCATAAAAGACCGGCGTGCCGCGCAGGGCGGCGAGGATGTCGAAACCGGCGGCAATCGCATCAGCCTTCGCCAACAGTTCCGGTGCGGACGCATCGCCACCTTCGAAGGTGACATTGCGCAGGGTCAAGACCGGGTGTGGCCAGAAGCTGATCTGCGGGTCGCCGGCAATACTGGCCCGCGCACCCGTCCACGAGGATAGCACGTCCTCCATGTTCGTCTTGACACTGGCCGTCGACACGAACAGCGGCAAGGCTATTTTGAACAGAACGGTGAGGGCGACCACGCCGACAAGAAGCCATGCGACGGTCCGCGACATGAAAAATGCCTGCCATCCGATTTTTCTGCTGGCGATGGTGAAGAATGGCCTCATGGGCGTCCGGGGCACTTTCAATCGGTTTGAGGGCCTCTGGATAGGCTTTCACCGCTCAGAAATCAAACGGTTGACACGCAAAATGTCGCAACTGCCACAGCCATCATTTGTCCGGCCTGTTTATCTTGCGTCGCAGCATGATATAGAGGCTGGCTTGGGAAGCGGAGGAAAAAATGCAGTCAGATCGGCCCCTTTGGACACCGTCGGCAGAATTTATCGAACAGACGCCGATGAAGGCCTTCATCGACTGGTGCGGACAACGCTTCTCGAAGACGTTTGCAGACTATGACGCCTTCCATGACTGGTCGATCACCGAGTGCGACGATTTCTGGACGGGGGTCTGGGATCATTGCGGCGTCATCGGCAAGCGCGGCGAACGCGCCCTGATCCACGGCGATGTGATGCTGGAGGCGCGGTTCTTCCCCGACGCCGCGCTCAATTTCGCCGAAAATCTCCTGCGTCATACCGGCAGCGGCGACGCTCTGGTTTTCCGGGGCGAGGACAAGGTGCAATCGCGCATGTCCTTTGATGATCTGCGGGCTCTGGTCTCAAGATTGCAGCAGGCCTTGAAAGCGCAGGGCATCGGCAAGGGCGATCGCGTTGCGGCGATGATGCCGAACATGCCGGAGACCATCGCGCTGATGCTGGCTGCCGCTTCCATCGGTGCCATCTGGTCGTCCTGTTCCCCGGATTTCGGCGAGCAGGGCGTACTTGACCGCTTCGGCCAGATCGAACCCAAGCTGTTCATCGCCTGCGACGGCTACTGGTACGCCGGCAAACGGCAGGACGTTGCCGCCAAGGTGCAGGCTGTCGCAAGGAAACTCGGCGTTCCCGTCCTGATCATTCCCTATGCCGGCGATGCGGAAGCGCTTGCGGCCTCGCTGGAAAACGGCAGGGCGCTTCCCGATTTCATCGCGCCGTTTACCGCGAGAACGCTTGAATTTCTGCCGCTGCCGTTCGCGCACCCGCTCTATATACTCTTCTCATCCGGCACCACCGGCGTTCCGAAGTGCATCGTCCATTCGGCTGGCGGCACTTTGCTTCAGCATCTGAAGGAGCATCGCCTCCATTGCGGGTTGAGGCAGGGCGAAAAGCTGTTCTATTTCACCACCTGCGGCTGGATGATGTGGAACTGGCTGGTCTCCGGGCTTGCTCTCGGCGCCACGCTCTGCCTGTTCGATGGCTCACCGTTCCATCCCGATGGCAATGTGCTGTTCGACTATGCCCGCGATGAGCAGTTCGCCATCTTCGGCACGTCGGCCAAATATATCGACGCCGTGCGCAAGGGCGGCTTCACCCCGGTTTCCACTCATGATTTGTCATCGCTGCGGCTGATGACCTCGACCGGTTCGCCGCTGTCGCCGGAAGGCTTCTCCTTCGTCTATGAAGGCATCAAGCCGGATGTTCAGCTGGCGTCGATTTCCGGCGGAACCGATATCGTCTCCTGCTTCGTGCTCGGCAATCCGCTGAAGCCGGTCTGGCGCGGCGAAATCCAGGGGCCGGGGCTCGGTCTTGCCATGGATGTCTGGAACGATGACGGTCAGCCGGTGCGTCAGGAAAAAGGCGAACTCGTCTGCACACGAGCGTTTCCCTCCATGCCGGTGATGTTCTGGAACGATCCGCAGGGCGCCAAATACAAGGCTGCCTATTTCGAGCGCTTCGACAATGTCTGGTGCCATGGCGATTTTGCCGAATGGACGGAACATGACGGTATCGTCATTCACGGCCGCTCGGACGCGACGCTCAACCCCGGCGGGGTGCGCATCGGTACGGCGGAAATCTACAATCAGGTCGAGCAGATGGACGAGGTGGCCGAGGCCATTTGCATCGGTCAGGACTGGGATGACGACGTCCGTGTCATCCTGTTCGTACGGCTCGCAGCCGGGATCGTCCTGAACGACGATCTGGTGAAGGCGATCAAGGCCAGGATCCGCAGCGGCGCCTCGCCCCGCCACGTGCCGGCCAAGATCATCGCCGTCACCGACATTCCGCGCACCAAATCCGGCAAGATCGTCGAGCTTGCGGTGCGCGAAGTCGTGCATGGCCGGGCGGTCAAGAACAAGGAAGCGCTCGCCAACCCCGAAGCCCTCGATCTTTACGCCAATCTTGCCGAGCTCGGAAACTGAGTTCTGGGCGTTAACGATTTCGGGCTCGCCGAATTAACCAAAGCTTAGGTCTTACGGGCCGATGCCTAAAATTTGCGGGTTTGCTGGAAAGGTTTTGTTTACGAATGGCAGCGCATGGTGATCTCAACTTGAGGCCACCCGATGTGGGGTTGGCTTTGGCAGAGATGCCGGCGCAGACATGATGTCATTACCTCTCGAGCACCTGTTTTAGCATTTAACTTATCGAGGCAGCTTCCCAGCTGCCTCTTTTTTTGCCTACTGTTTTGGGGGCATGCTGCCTTGGTTTAATTGGCCAGAACCCGCTGCGATGGGAAGGAAATCTCCACCAGAGTACCTTCGTTCGGCGCCGAGTTGATCGAGAACTGCGCCCGGTTTGCCTCGGCCATTGCCTTGGTCAGCGGCAGGCCGAGCCCGGTGCCGTCGCCGCGCTTGCGTGCACCGGTGGTGACCTGGCGGAACGGTTTCATGGCCTGCTCGAGTTCGGTGCGGGTCATGCCGACGCCTGTGTCGCGGATGCGCAGGATGACGCTGCCATTGGCCTCATAGGCTGTTGAAACAACGATCTGGCCGCCCGACGGCGTGAAGCGGATGGCATTCGACAGGATGTTCAGGGCGATCTGCTTGATCGAGCGGTTGTCGGCAACCACGTTCGGTACCGAGCCCGACAGCGAGGTGCGGATGATCACGCGTTGACTGTTGGCCTGCGGTTGCACGAGAGCGACGGCCTCGGATACGGCATCGTTGATCTCGACGGCAGTGAACTCCAGGTCCATCTCGCCCGCCTCGATTTTGGAAATATCCAGCAGGTCGTTGACGATATCGAGGACATGGCGGCCGGAGCGGCCGATATCGCCGGCATATTCGACATAGCGCGGATTGCCGATCGGGCCGAAATGCTCGCTCGCCATCATGTCGGAAAAGCCGATAATCGCGTTGAGCGGCGTGCGGATTTCGTGGCTGACGCGGGCGAGGAAATCGCTCTTGTGGGCGTTGGCCGTTTCGGCGGCCCGCTTGGCGTTGCGCAGTTCCTCTTCCGTCCGCTTCCATTGGGTAATGTCACGGATGACGGCGCAAAAGCCGTTGGAGGAAGACAGGCGGCCCATGGTCATGAACAGCGGAATGAAACCGCCGGACGCCTCACGGCCGATCACTTCGCGGCCATCGTTCAGCACGCTGGCGACGCCATGGCCGGAAAGGCCGGCGAGATAGTCGAGAACGGCCTTCTGGCTCTCATGGGCAAACAGCATGGCAAACGGCTTGCCGCGGATTTCGCCGTCGTCATAGTTGAACAGGGCGCTGGCCGAGCGATTGACCGAGCGGATTTCACCCTCACCACCGACGACGACGACGCCGTCTGTTGCCGTCTCGAGGATGGAATGGAGTTCTTCCGTCTCCATGCGCAGTGCCTGGATTTCCAGCGCCTCAGTCGGCTCGGCGGCATCTGTCGGCTGAATGTCCGTAGCGACGGGCGCAGGCGCGGTCTGGGTTGCCGAAAGCGCCATCATCAGCGCGTTCTTGTCTTCCCAGCGGATCGACTGCAGCCGAGCCGAGACTGGCACGAGCTGGCCGTCGTTGCGGATCAGCATCACTGTGCCATCCGGCAAGTCGAACAGGCCATCCTCGTCACCGGCGAAAAGGGCGTCGATCCCGCCTTCCTCGCGCAATTCGGCCAGCCCGGCATAACCCGTCAGCGCCAGGAATTCGGAATTGGCGTGAAACAGATCGTCGCCGCTATGAACCAGAAGAGCGAGCGGAAGATTATCGAGGATTTCCGGCGTCAGGCTGCTATTGCCGCTGGTGCGCGCAGGCACGATCGAGGCGCGCGCCCCGAGCGCGGTGTTTTCGGTCGTGTGTTCCGCGCCATCGGCGATGACGGCATGGCTGTCCTCGGAGATTGCCTCGATTTTCGGTGAGGCGTCATCCTGTGACGGGGTTTCTGCCGCAGCCACGTCCGTGGCTGCCACGCTCTCATTCGGTCGCTTGCCGAAATTCTCGCCGAGTTGACGGGCGATCTCGCGAAAAGCGGCCTGTTCGCTGCGGCTCAAGGGTTCGGTGCCCGGGCGATGATTGTCGAGCTGGACGACCTTGTCGGATGCGCGGCGTCCTGCGGTCTGGACCAGTTTGAGCGCCGGACGCTCGCCACGGAAAGGGTCTTGCTGGTCGTCGGTGGCTGGTAGCCCATCACTGGCCTCGGCAAGCGGTTCGCCGTCGCCTTGCTCAGGCGTTTCCAGTTCTGCTGCAGACTCCGGGCTGTCTGCCGGTTCGTCAGGCGTGTCGATAGGCTCCGCTGTCGTGGGGCCTTCTTCGGTCGCATCGTGCGGGACTGTGTCTTCTGCCACCACCGCGTGATCGGCAGACAACAGCTCCGGCGCCGCGTCGCCAATCGCGTTCGCATCTGTCTCTTCGGCAGCTGCCTGTACGCCAAAAGTCAGGCCAATGGCCTGTTTGTCATCGACGGTGTCGGCCACGCGAACGATGCCAAAGCCGCGGAAACCATCGAATTCGCGGTTGCGCGAATAGGTTGGAAGGGCGGCGAGATCGACCGGAACCTGAAGGCTGGTGCCTTCGACCGGCCAGTAGATCGTCTTGCCCGACCACGTGTCGCGCCGCTTCAAAAGTTCGCTGATCGTGTTGCCTGGGTCGAGGTGATAGCGATCCGCCAGGTCGCTGAAACTGTGGCCGGTAATATCGGCGGAGTTCGGGCCGACAGCCGTTGCGAATTCCTCGGAAATCTCGCTGAACCGTCCGTCCGCATCGATTTTCCAGACGAAACGGACGGCACGGCTATTCGGATTGAAAACGAAACCCTGCACGGGTTCTGCTGCGCCTGTGTCTTCGGCAAACGCCTCTTCAAGCGGGATGTCGGCTGCAACGGTGGCGTCGTCGTCTGCCACGCCATCCTTGGCGCTTTCGACAGTTGGCGTGTCGCTGGCGGTTTCAGTCACAAGCGTTTCATCCAGCACCACATTGTCCTGGACAGGTTCTTGCGGCACTTCGACCGGCTCGACCGGCAACGGTTCGACAGCCTCGATCTCCTCCATCACCGTTTCACCGGCGACAGGCAGAATGGCGGTTTCCTCGGGGACATCGGTCTCGGAGACCTCGCCCGGATCGTCTGCGGCCGATGCGATAGGCTCCGGCTGTGAATCGGAAGGCAATTCCAGAGAGGGTGTTATCTCTTCGGCCTCGGGCTCAACAGAAACCGAAATAGCCTCGCCGGTAGGCGGTTCAGTCTCTGCCGCAGGCATAGCTTCGTCCTGTGGATCGATGAAGCCGTCGTCTTCCGGGGTGATCTCCTCGATCTGCTCGATCTCGTCGATGACATCGGCGGGCAGGGTTATCGGTGACGGAAGCGGCGCGGTGGTTTGGCTCACCGCATTCTCGGCCGCAGTTGGCGCGTCATCGGTATCCGCGATCTCTACAAAATCCGTTCCGGGATCAAGGTTGCCCAAGATGGTCTCGACCGCGAACAGCAGATGCAGGGCGGGACGCTCCGAGAGCTTGCCGATGGCGGCCGGCAGATGGCCCTTTCCCGTTGGGATCGGCCGCTTGAGCAGCCAGTCGCTGTCGCGGGCAACGGCTGTTACCAGCGAGCGGCAGGTCTGCGGTGTCATGGCCAGCGCCGCGAAACCGGGTGAGGCGGCAAGCATCGCGCCATCGCCATCCAAAACGGCCATATGCGTGTCCGGATCGTCGAAGCCCGAGATCATCCGGGCTGCACGATCATGAATGGCAAGCGGCTTGCCGCTGCGGGGCGCTGCAAAGAGGATGGCGGTTTCGCCCGGCCGCACGGAGATCATCTCGACCGAGGCACTGACCGAAGCGCGCTGGAAACCCGACGCGATGCGCATCAGGAACGTCCGGCTGTCGCCGCTGCGCTTCAGCTGCCGTGCGGCGGCCTCCATCTGGCGATAGGCGGCATCATTGCGGTTGGCGCCGCTGTCGATGAAATCGTAGATCGACGGCAGGCCGAACAGGAACGCGCCCTCTCCATTCGACCACAACACCTGGCTCATGTCCGGCGAAAACAGCACGGCAGCATCGCCCTTGGCAAAATGCTCCCGCACCCGTTCATGAACGGCGATGTCGATAAAGGGATACGATTTTGCGGGCATCGGCTGACCTGGTTTGCGCAACCGCCACAGGGGCGGGATTGTTAACAGTCTATTAATAGACACCAGGACGCCCAGGGTCCAGCTTGCAGACTATGGCGCACAGGCCTTTCGACGCGCAAGGTTAATACAGGTGATTTTAATGAATGCTGCATTGCACAAATATATTGCATTGCACAAGTAAATCGCCTATATAGACATCATCACACAATGGGTGCCTCATGAGAGGGCCCAAAACCAAGGAGCGCAGATCATGGCTACCAAGAAAACTGACGACGTCTTTTCGCTTGCCTCTTTCGATCCGGCAAAGGTCACCGAAACTTTTCGCGATTTCGCTGAAAAGGGTGCTGTCCAGTCCAAGGAAGCCTATTCCAAGATGAAGACCGCCGCCGAAGACGCGACGAAGACCGTTGAAGCGACTTTCGAAAGCGCGCAGTCCGGCACCGTCGAACTCGGCCTCAAGGCGATCGACGCCCTGCGCACCAATGCCGAAAATTCGTTGTCGCACATGGAAGCGCTGCTCGGCGTTAAGTCGGTTTCCGAACTGTTCGAACTGCAGACCGCCTTCATCCGCAAGCAGGCCGAGCTTGCCATGGAACAGGCAAAGTCGATGCAGGAAGCCACCCGCAAGGTTGCCGAAACCGTGACGAAGCCTGGCAAGGACGCCGCCGAAAAGGCCATCTCCGGCTTCAAGAAGAACTGATTTCTGCAAGCGCGGTTTTTGACCGCGTAGCACGGCAAACAGAACCGGGTGATTTTTTACCCGGTTTTTTCACATCTACGGGCAAGTTATGGCTTGCAAAAAAGACCGACTGCCCGTATTTGACCCCTCAGCGGCACATGATAATGTCTGTGCATCGCTGTGTTGTGCGGTTGTAGCTCAGTTGGTTAGAGCGCAGGTTTGTGGATCCTGAGGTCGGTGGTTCGATTCCACCCAACCGTACCATTCTCTCCAAAGTCAAATATCTGATTCGACACGCTTAAGCCGTTGCTTGATCGAGGCTCACCCTGGTTCGTCGTAAAAGTTGCGCAAATGCCGCACCGTTGCGTTTTTCCGCTTCTTCAACGGGCCAAAATTCTCCACATCGACCCGTTCATTTGCTACCTTCGTTTTCGAAGAGCGTTGGCGCACAGAGGTTGCAGTTTGCCTAAGTAATACCGGTCTCAATCCAGTTTCACCCCGTATTGTCCGATGGCGATGCCGTCGGCATACAGATGTGTTCATCGGGTGGTGGCGAGAGACCGGTCTGGCATTGTTACAATGTGCCATGTGCAGCCCCGCTGTCTCAGCTCTTCAGCCGCCCAGAACATCGCCACGCCGCGCCCGCAACGGGTTTTCTCCTGCACCATCTTGGTGGACTTCCGAACGGAAGACCAAGACGATATGTGCAATACACTTCGGGTCCGATGGACCATCACACCGCAAACGGCTCCCCAACCCTGGGTCGCCTGCAGCGGATGCGGAACGCAAAAGCCATTCCAGAGCAGCGGCAAGATCCGGCTCAACGCGAACGGACGCAAGCTCGATGCCTGGCTGATCTACAAATGCCTGACCTGCGACAAGACCTGGAACCGCCCGATCTTCGAGCGCAAGGCTGTCACAGATATCGATCCCGCCGTCCTTGAAGCGCTACAATCCAACGATGCGGATTGGATCAGGGCCGAAACGTTCAACATCGCGGCTCTGCGGCGAAAATCGCAACGCATCGAGGAGTTTCCCGGCTTTGACATCGGCAAGGAACTCCTCAGCCAAGCACGCGATTGGACGGTGCTCGACATCGAGCTGAACGTGCCGTTTGCGATCAGCGTACGGCTTGATCGTCTGCTGGCAGGCGAACTGCAGGTGTCGCGTTCCCGGCTGCAGGGTCTCCACGATGGCGGTCTGCTTCAAACCGGGCCGAGCGCTGCCGGCATTTTACGGCGGCGGATCGGCAATGGCACGCGGATCAGCATCGATCTGGCTGCCTATGCGGACCGGGAACAAGTCTGGAGATCTTTGGCAGCAGGCAGGTTGGCGTAGGCTCGTGGATACCAAAGGCCTGAAATGCCAAGCCTATGGGTTTGCTTGGGGAAAGGTGGCGCCATACGCCACCTTTCCTGAACCGCAGCTATCAACGTTGCTCCACGTGCTGGGGCGGTTCCGGGTTTTCATCGGGATTGGGCAAAGGCTCCTCGTCCGGCAGCCGGTCGGGCTCGGGCTCCTTGACCGGTACCGGTTGCTGGATTGGCGGAAGAGGGCCGGGAATGGGATCGGCGGGCAGCGTCATCGTGCGGTCTCCTGTTTCAAAAATATCAACGCGATGATGGCCTGCATGTTCCGTCATGCGCTGCCAGGCCGCCCCTCCTCAGATTTAGGAGCCGTCTGTAAACCTTGTGTTTACCTAGTCCTGTGCCGTTTCCGTTCATGCGCCTTAAATTAGGATTCTGTTGACCCTTCGCCGCTTAGGTTCCGGCTGTTCGATGTAGAACCGGCACGCATGATGCGCCGCTGAAAATGACGATGGGGTTGGTGGCACATGACGTGCGGAAAATATCTGGCCATTCCGGCTGGCGCTCTCGGCTTGACTCTCATTCTGTTGCCGATGAGCCTTCAGGCGCAGCTTATGCTCTCCTTTGCCGTTCTCGGCATCATGTTCATCGGCATGACGCGGCCCGACAACAGCACGTTCCGCGTCATCACGCTCGTCTTTGCCGGCATCATTGCGCTGCGCTACGGTTTCTGGCGCACAACCGAGACGCTGCCGGATATCACCGAGCCGCTGAATTTCATTCCCGGTTTCCTGCTCTACCTCGCCGAAATGTACTGCCTGGCGATGCTGGCGATCAGCTTTTTCATGGTCATCGACCCGATCAAGCGGAAGACGCCGGACATGGGTGCAGCTGCCGATCTGCCGACGGTCGACGTGTTCATCCCGAGCTATAATGAAGACGCCGAACTTCTGGCCGTGACGCTGGCCGCCGCCAAGTCGATGGCCTATCCGAAGGACAAGCTCAACATCTACCTGCTCGATGACGGCGGCACGGATGCCAAGCGCAACCACAAGAACCCGCATGTCTCGGTCGCCGCCATCCGCCGCCACGAGCAGCTGAAGGCGCTCTGCGCCGCCATGGGCGTGCATTATCATGCCCGCAAGCAGAACGATCACGCCAAGGCCGGCAATCTCAATGAGGGCCTGAAAGTTTCCAAGGGCGAGCTGGTCGTGGTGTTCGATGCCGACCATGCGCCGGTACGCGACTTTCTGCGCGAGACGGTCGGTTTCTTCAGGGAGGATGAAAAGCTCTTCCTCGTCCAGACGCCGCACTATTTTCTCAACCCCGATCCGCTGGAAAAGAACCTTCAGACCTTTGCCCGCATGCCGTCGGAAAACGAGATGTTCTATTCGATCCTGCAGCGCGGGCTCGACAAATGGAATGCGTCGTTCTTCTGCGGCTCGGCCGCCGTCCTGCGCCGCTCGGCATTGATGACCACAGATGGGTTTTCCGGCCAGTCGATCACCGAGGATTGCGAAACGGCGCTGTCGCTGCATTGCCAGGGCTGGCATTCGGTCTATGTCGATAAGCCCTTGATCGCCGGACTGCAGCCGGAGACGTTCGTCTCGTTTATCGGCCAGCGCGCCCGCTGGTGCCAGGGCATGCTGCAGATTCTCATACTGAAGCGGCCGTTCCTGGCCAAGGGTCTCTCGATCCCGCAGCGCATCTGTTATGCTGGCATCAACATGTTCTGGCTGTTCCCGCTGTCGCGTCTCGCCTTCATGTTCTCGCCGCTGCTCTACATCTTCTTCTCGCTGGAAATCTACAAGGCCAACATCCTCGAGTTCGCCTCCTATGCGGTGACCTACCTGATCTCCTCGTTTGCCATGCAGAGCTATCTCTATGGCCGCGTCCGCTGGCCATGGATTTCCGAGCTTTATGAATATGTCCAGGCTGTCTTCCTGTTCGGCAGCATCGTCAGCGTCGTGCGCAATCCGCGCAAGCCGACCTTCAATGTCACCGCAAAGGGCCAGACGCTGGACAAGAGCAAGCTGTCGCCCTTGGCAAAACCATACTTCGCCATCTTCTTCCTGCTGCTCGCCGCCGCGCTTTATTCCGGATACCGCGTCCTGACCGAGCCGGTCGCCAGCGAGCTGCTGCTGATCGTTGCGATGTGGAACCTGATCAATCTCGGCCTTGCCGGAGCTGCCCTCGGGGCCATTGCCGAACGCCGCGAATTGCGCCGCAACCAGCGTCTGCCGGTCAAGCGTCATGCGTTGATGCATATCGGCGACATCATTCATCACGTCATCATTCAGGACGCCTCCAGCGGCGGCGTGTCGATCGAATTTGTCGACAAGGAGCCGAAGCTGGACCTCGTCAACCCGACGACGGCCAAGGTCGAGGTGCGCCGTGGCGGCCAGACGATCAACTTCAATGTCGTCTATCGCTCGCGGCGTTTGCTCGATCAGACGGCGATCTGCGGCTTTGCCTATTCCGAGCGTACGCCGGAAACGGTGATGGCGATTGCCGAGCTGATGTATTCCGACCAGTCGGTGCTGCAGGATCGCCTGGAGCGCCGCCAGACCCGGAAAAACTTCTTCTGGGGCACCAGCCGGTTTGCGCTGTGGAGCCTGACGGAATCCCTGCGCGCCATCCGCTACAGCGCCGGCCTGATCCGCGAAAGTGTCGTGCAGTCCTTCGAGGATGCACCGATGGTGCTGAACGACAACAAGATCGTGCAGGCGCCTGTCAAAACACTCGAACACGCCCCGGTTCTCAAGGGAGAGCAGCTCTATGGCTAAGCCTTTTCGCACGCGGGCAGCCAGCCTGTCGCTGGCTCTCCTCATGGCACAGACGCTGCCTTTGTCTGCGCAGAGCCTGCTGGACGCAGCCCCATCCGCCGCCCGTGTCCTGCCTGGCGACAGCGAAGGCATCCTGTCGACCCGCCCGATAAACAGGGAAGCCGCGGCTGCCAAGGCCAACGGCCTCGTGCCGTTCGAGCAGGCGCTGCCGGCCTATCACCTGTCGGGCGAAGACGCGGTTGCACGGCTGAGCTTCAACCTCGCGTCCGATCAGGCCGCAAGCGGCGGGCAGCTGGCGCTGGCCTATCGCAATGCCGTTTCCGTCCTGCCCGACACGTCCGTCATGGATGTCGAGGTCAATGGCAAAGCGGCGGGGACATTCCGAATTGCCTCGCCGAACGGCTTCAAGAACGAGGCGCTGGCGATTGGGGCCGAGTTTCTGAAACCCGGCCGCAACCAGGTAGTCCTGCGGGCACGCCAGTTCCATCGGGTCGATTGCTCGCTGGAGGCGACCTACGAGCTGTGGAGCGAGCTTGATCCGTCGGCGAGCGGGTTTGCAGCCACCAGAGATCATGGCTTCCGGTCCTTCGACGATCTGCTGACCGTCGCACGCACCGACGCCAATATCACGGAGATCCGGCTGATCCTGCCGCCGGCAGCGACTGCCGACATGCTGAATGATGCAGCTCCCGCTCTGCAGACGCTGGCGCTGTTCATGAACCGGGACGATCTCGCGGTAACCGTCGGCGAAAAACCCGGCACAGGCCCGGGCATCGATCTCTATGTGTCCTCGGACAAGACACGGGCGCAGGCGCGCGGTGCCGATGGACAGGCGGCACCTTATGGCTTTTCTGTGCGCGACGCCGGTAGCGACGGCCGTGCCGTTGTCAGCCTGCGGGGCGCCACCCGCGCCGAGATGAGCAGCCAGTTGCTTCAGGCCATCCAGGGTCCGCTGAAGGAAAGCCTCGACAGCGGCATTTTCTCACGCCAGTCCGGAACGATCATCGCCGATGCCTCGACGAGCTTTACGCTGGCCGATACCGGATATGAGACCCGTGTCTTTTCCGGGCGTCTGTCGCGCACCGGTTTCAACATGGTCATGCCGGCAGACTTCTACCCGGCCGACTATGCCACGATCGGCCTGAAGCTAAGCGCCGCCACATCTGCGGGCCTGAAGCGCACGGCGCAGCTTCTGGTGCGGGTCAACGACCGCGTCGTCACCAGCTATCCTTTCCGCAATGCCGCTGGCGAACAGTTTGACGGCAAGCTGATCGAACTGCCGCTGCGGGCGTTCCGTCCAGGCAACAATAAGGTCGAGCTTTTGGCGGAACTGCCGGTTGAGGCCGACGAGACCTGTGCACCGGAAGCCCGCGACGACACAACGCCTCGGTTCATCCTGCTGCAGGACACCAGGATCGAGATCCCGGCACTCGCCCGCATCGGCCGTCTGCCGGATATCGGCGCCCTGGCTGGGACCGCTTATCCGTATGCCGATGGCAGGCCGTTCGACATCTTCATCGAGCGTCCGGACGCGCAGTCCACTGGTGCCGCCCTCACCATGCTGTCCCGCCTGGCACTTGCCGCACGCAATCCTCTGAATGCCGAGATCCGGCTGGGTGCGGCCCATCCGTCCGGAGATCGCAATGCGCTGGTGATCACCACGCAGAACGCCTTTGCCGATCTCGGCAGTGCCGGCAAGAGCGCCTTTCCCGTCGCCTCGGACCAGCCGATGGCGGCCTCCACCGCGGACGTCGATCCGATCCGGACGGCGGCCATCGGTGGCGGTGCTTTCGCAGTCAGCCCGGCGCTCAACAATGACGATTCCACCGCATTGCTGGATGCGTTCCGCAAATCGACGACGCGGCCGCAGGATGCGCTGTCGGTAACATCCAGGCTGCAGGACTGGTTTTCTGGAGCGGGTGGGCGCTTCGGAAAATGGCTGAACTACCAGGACGGTTCAGGCGCAACGATAATGCTCAAGCCTGGGCACTCGCTGCTGACCTTGACGCAAACCCCGTCACCGTCCGGCGAAGCTGTCTGGACCGTGGTGCATGCGGGATCACCTGCCGATATCGCGCTTGGCGTTCGCCGGCTTGTCGAGCCTGCCGTCTGGCAGGGGTTGAATGGCGGTTCTGCCGAAATCGAGACCGCCAGTCTTGCCGTCAACACGGTGCCGGCCGGGTCGCATTTCATCGCCGGAATGACCGACCAGAGCCCGAGCAACATCCGCCGCCTGGCGGCTGCCTGGTTCTCCGATAATTTCCAATTCTACGTTCTGCTCATCGTCGGGTTGATGGGCGTCTTCGCCGTGTGGCTCGGGTTTGCCATTCCGCGCAAGGGTGTGAGGTCTGATCAATGATCGTCATGAAGAAACACTGGCTGGCCCTTCTGGCCGCATCGAGCCTGCTTGCGCCAGCAACAGCATTATCGGAGGATTCGGCAAAGCTGCTGACGCAGGCGGCTGGTTCCTTCCGCATTATCGATCAGGCGATGACATCGGCTGTCGCAGGGCAGATCGACCCCTCGGCAGCGAGCAATGGAGTATCCGTAAATACATCGCAGGCCGCTACAAACATGCCCGATGAGGTCGAGATGGCGGCGCTCTATTATTACGCCGAGCAGAAGCAGGATGAGCGCGTCGCCGCCGAGGCTGCACGCTTGCGGCTGAAATTTCCGCAATTCGAAATGCCGCAGGACCTTTACCTGCCGCAATCGGCGCGCGGCGCCGACGAAACCGTACTCTGGCAGCTCTATGATCGAAGCGACTTCACCGGCATCGATGCCGAAATCATCCGCCGCAAGACCGATGCGCCGGACTGGCAGCCGACGGCTGATTTCACGGATAAGCTTTCGCGCCGCAAGCAGCGCGTGCTGATGACGCAAGCGGCCAAGGAAAATAACTGGACCGATGTCATCCAGGCCGGCGGCAGCATCGATCCCGCGACGGAAACTGAGGTTGACCTGCTCTGGACGCTGATCGACGCCTATGCGCATTCCGGGATGAAGCAGCCTTTGGCTGACGTCTATCGCGGTATCCTTTTACGTGAAGGTGACAAACGGCTGCCGGATGCGGTGCTGGTGACAACGCTGCAGAAGGCCATACGCGATTTCCCGGCGGCTGAAGTCCAGGCTGTGATGCAGAAGCTTGCGGTGACGCCGGCGATGCAGGCGGGCCTGCAGCCGGTGTCCTTCGATCTGATGCGCAAGACGGTCGCCGATTTCAATGCCGACGAAAAACAGACGGTGCCTCTTTCCGACGATCAACTCGCCCCGCTCAAGGCAACAGATCCTGCGAAGATCGAGGATATGGCCTTGCTCGGATGGTATTATCTGAAGATCAAGCAACCGGCCGTCAGCGTCGAGTGGTTTACGAAGGCGCTGGCGATCCAGGCGGATGCTGCCAATGCCAAGGGACTTTATCTCAGCCTCGCCGCGCAAAATCTCGAGGAAGAAGCCTATAAGGTCGCGGCCAGCTATCTGCAGGATCTGTCCGGCGATCCGGAATTCCTGATGAACGCCCTGTCGCTGCGTTTTGCCAAGCCGGACATGGCCGAGATCGACGAAAAGATCGTCGCGTCCTACTCGACAACGATCCTGCAGACGCTGAACGCCGATCACGCCGAAATTCTTGCCTGGTACGCCTATAATTCCAAGCAATTCGAAGCGTCTTCCGCCTGGTTCGAGAAGGCCATCGACTGGAAGGTGGCGCCGGCCCGCGTCAAGGGTTTGGCGCTCTCTTACCTGCGGCTGGAACAAAAACCGGAGTTTACCGCGCTGCAGGAAAAATATGGTCAGGCCTATCCTGGCATCTGGGACGAGATCCGCGCCGCATCGCCGCCGAAGGGAAGGGTGGCAGCGTCGGTGATCAAGCCGCGTGGAATCATCCAGGCCAACTATTTCCGCAATTTCCAGGCCAAGCGCTACGCCGCCTGCATCAACGATCTGGCCGACCTGCGCAACCGGGGACAGCTGTCGCCGGATGCGGCCCAGATCGGCGGCTGGTGCTATCTCGGACTTGGCCGTCTCGCCGAGGCACGCGCAGCATTCGCTGATGGTCTTGCCGCCGGCGGTCAGGTGCAGGCCGATGCGGCCTATGGCACGGCGCTGACCCTGTTGCGCGGACGCCTGACGGATGATGCCGAGGCAATCATCAGGGCCTATCCGCTCAACGCCGAACGAGACCGGGAAATCCGGGTGGAAATCTACTTCCAGCGCGCCCGGGCGAGTTTCGATCGCAAGCAGTATCAAAAGACGCTCGATGCGCTGAATGCACGGGCAAGCCTGGTGGCGGAACCTGCCGATCTCAGCCAGCTGCGCGGATGGGCCTATTACCATCTCGGCAACAAGCAGGTCGCCAAACAGGTGTTCCAGCGCCTCAACGATCACCTCTCGGATGCAGGTGTGAGACGCGGTCTTGTCGCCACGAGCCAGACGGATACACGCCGATGAAACGTTTCTTTCCAGCAATCGCTTTGGTCTCGATGCTCGCCTCGTGCACGTCGATGGTTGATGATCCCTTCCTGCGCACAGGCGCTGTCGAGGGCACCTGGCCCTCGCTCGCCACCACGGTTTCTCCCGAATACGCCGCCGCCGCTCTCCCAGGCCTCAGGGCCACGACGGTTCGGCAGACGGGAGCCAAAGCGAAAATCGAGCAGACGATCGTTTACGCCAATGCAACTGATCTTGCCGGCGAGAACATGCTGAAGGTGACGATCGACCCATCCGCGAAGATCACGCGAAGCAACGGCGCGCCGTCGCGGTCGCAGGTCCAAGCCGAGATGCGCAACGCCTTGTCCGGCGTCAAGATGCAGATCAGCCCGGTAATTGCCGATAACGCCTACGGCGTTTTCGGTTACGCGACCGGTTCCATCGGCGAGAGCGGCGCTTGCGTTTACGCATGGCAGTTTGCAAAGAACATCAGGTCCTATGAGGGCGGCCAGACGACAAGCGGAGCGGCGCAGATCCGGCTGCGTTATTGCAGCCCCTCGATTGCGGCCGACCGGATCGTTGCGCTGATGCAGGGACTGCGCCTGAATCCGGCTTCGTCGCAAAACATCCAGTCGCTGGGCTATGCAGCAGGGCCGGGCGCGGTTTCACCAGTCCCGTTCACGCAACAGGAGGTTCAGCCGGTAACTGAGGTCGCCGTTGCGGCACCCGTGCGAAGGGTAAGGCAACCAGCCGTTTCCGAAAATCCACCAGCGGACATGGCGGCGGTCGAACCAGCCGGGAAGGCAGAAAAAGCGACCGTCAATGCCGTGAAAGTCCCAATGCCGGGCGAGGCGGCTGCAATAGCCGCAGCGGATAAGGTGCCGGCGGTCGGCCAGCAAGACGTTTCGAAGGGAACAATGAAACCATCCTTCGTGCCGCTGCCGGCAACCGTTGCATCCGTGGTGGAATAGGCATCCTCAAATGAAGATGCTGTGCTCTTCGGTCACCAGTTCCTGAAGGAAATCGACGACGGTGCGGACGCGGACGAGATCGCGGGCGCTTTCATGGTAGGTGGTCCAGTAACCCCGCCGGATCGTCGTCTCCGGCAGGATGCGGATGAGCTCGGGATATTGCCGGGCGATATAGTTGTGCAGGATGCCGATCCCGGCGCTGGAGCGCACCGCTTCGGTCTGCCCCGTGGCGCTCGAAATCTCGAACGAGGCGTCCCAGCTGCGCATGATTTCTCCGGTGAAATTCAGCGAGGCGGTAAAGATCAGGTCTTCGACATAGCCGATGCGACGATGGTTTTTCAGATCGTCCACAGTTTCGGGCGCTCCGTATGACGACAGGTAGTCCTGCGAGGCATAGAGCCCGAGTGTGTAATCGGTCAGTTTCGACGATATCAGCCGGCCCTGTTCCGGCCGCTCCAGCGTAATCGCAATATCGGCTTCGCGTTGTGACAGCGAAAAGGAGCGGGGGACCGGCACCAGCTGGATGCGCAGTTCCGGAAACCGGGCGGTTAGCTTGCCAAGGCGCGGGGCGAGGAACGAGACGCCAAAACCGTCGGGCGCCCCGACGCGCACAGTGCCGGCAACGGCGGTGTCAATGCGGCCGATCTGCGCCTGTGCCGCCAGCATTTCGGTTTCCATCCGCTCCGCCGCATGCAGGAAGATCTCGCCTTCCGCCGTCAGGTCGCAACCATTGGTGCGGCGGATCAAAAGACGGGTCTTCAGCGATTCCTCCAGCGCCGTGACACGCCGGCTGAGCGTTGCATGATTGACGCCCAGCCGCTTAGAGGCCGACAAGATCTGGCCGCTGCGCGCGACCGCCAGGAACATACGGACGTCATCCCAGTTCATTGATTGACCCTCATTTGGCTGCGAGCACGATGGGATCCACATCGACAAGGTTGAGCGACGTCACCATGCCGGCCGTCAGCGTCTTGTATTTGAGGAAATGTGGCGTCTGGATATGAACTTCGTAAGCCTGCCTATTGGCATAGACTTCCAGGATACGAACCTTCTCGACCGCATCCTTTACCGAGACCGCATGCAGCATCAGCACGCCCGGTTCCTTCTCAACAGAGGCTTCGATCTCTTCGGTCAGAAGGGCGAGATAGGCATCAATCTGGGCCGGATCGATATCCAGCTCCGCTATTCTGACGATTTTTTCGGAGTTGGTTTTCATCGTAGGCCCTCCATCGGCGTTGACGGCATCAATTTCTGCACAACGGTTGCTGAATATCGCGCGTTGATTTGTGCATATTGTAGTGCGACACTCCCGCCATAAGCAAGATCAGGAGGATCACCCATGTACGAGATTGGTCATTTCATCGGCGGCAAGCGCGTTGCCGGCACCAGCGGCCGCACCAGCAATGTCTTCAATCCGGCAACCGGCGACGTTCAGGCCACCGTGGCGCTGGCCAGCGACGCGGAAATGGACGCGGCGGTTCAGAATGCCAAGGCTGCACAGCCGAAATGGGCTGCCACCAACCCGCAGCGCCGCGCCCGCGTCTTCATGAAGTTCGTTCAGCTCCTGAACGACAACATGGACGAGCTGGCTGAAATGCTGTCGCGCGAACATGGCAAGACCATCGAAGACGCCAAGGGCGATGTGATCCGCGGCCTCGAAGTCTGCGAATTCGTCATCGGCATTCCGCATCTTTCCAAGAGCGAATTCACCGAAGGTGCCGGCCCGAACATCGACATGTATTCGATCCGCCAGGCCGTCGGCATCGGCGCCGGCATCACGCCGTTCAACTTCCCGGCGATGATCCCGATGTGGATGTTTGCGCCTGCCATCGCCTGCGGCAACGCCTTCATCCTCAAGCCGTCCGAGCGCGATCCGTCCGTGCCGATCCGCCTTGCCGAACTGATGATCGAAGCTGGCCTGCCGGCCGGCATCCTCAACGTCGTCAACGGCGACAAGGGCGCCGTCGATGCGATCCTGAGCCATCCCGATATTTCCGCCGTTTCCTTCGTCGGCTCGACCCCGATTGCCCGTTATGTCTATGGCACGGCGGCAACGAACGGCAAGCGCGCCCAGTGCTTCGGCGGCGCCAAGAACCACATGATCATCATGCCGGATGCCGATCTCGACCAGGCCGCCAACGCGCTGATGGGCGCCGGTTACGGCTCGGCTGGCGAGCGCTGCATGGCGATCTCGGTTGCCGTTCCGGTCGGCAAGGAAACCGCCGACCGCCTGATCGCAAAGCTGACCCCGATGGTCGAAAGCCTGCGCATCGGTCCTTACACAGACGAGAAGGCCGACATGGGTCCGGTCGTCACCAAGGAAGCCAAGGAACGTATCCTTGGCCTGATCAACAAGGGTGTCGAAGAAGGTGCAAACCTCGTCGTCGACGGCCGCGATTTCAAGCTGCAGGGCTATGAAAACGGCAATTTCGTCGGCGGCTGCCTGTTCGACAACGTTACCCCGGACATGGATATCTACAAGCAGGAGATCTTCGGCCCGGTTCTCTCCGTGGTTCGTGCCAAGAACTACGAGGAAGCCCTCGATCTGCCGATGAAGCACGAATACGGCAATGGCGTTGCGATCTATACCCGCGACGGCGACGCTGCCCGTGACTTCGCATCGCGCATCAACATCGGCATGGTCGGTATCAACGTTCCGATCCCGGTTCCGCTGGCCTATCATTCCTTCGGCGGCTGGAAGTCCTCGTCCTTCGGTGACTTGAACCAGCACGGTACGGACTCGATCAGGTTCTGGACCAAGACCAAGACGATCACCTCGCGCTGGCCGTCCGGCATCAAGGACGGTGCCGAGTTCTCCATCCCGACGATGAAATAACGCCCGGATTTGAAGCATCTTTTCCGATTGGGCCTCCGCAAGGAGGCCCTTTTTTGTTGTGATTGCCTACGCGCGGTTGACCTGTGGTGGTGGCTGTTTAAGACTTGGCGCAAGCGGCCGAATATCGGGGGATAGTCGGCCGTTCTTGAATTGCATCTGATGATACGCGAGGCGACGATGAGCACACCCAACACGGCACCTTTACCGGCCGCATCGCAGGATTTTCACCGGCTGTCGTTTACCGGAAATGCTGCGGAATATTTCGGCATCTGGATCGTCAATATCCTTTTGACCATCGTCACGCTCGGCATCTATTCGGCCTGGGCCAAGGTGCGCCGCAACCGTTATTTTTACGGCAACACGGTGCTGCTCGGCCGCGCCTTCGAATATCATGCCAAGGGCGGGCAGATCCTCATCGGGAGGTTGATCGTCCTTGGCTGCCTGGTGGTCTACAACATCATTCTGGCGGTGCTGCCCATCGCCGGTTTCCTCCTCGCTCTCGTCGCCCTGTGCTTCTTTCCCTGGCTGATCATGCGTGGTCTGCGCTTCGGCGCCCGGGTCACCAGCTATCGCAATGTCCGGTTCAACTTCGTTGGAAGGATGGGCGGCGCGTTCATCGCCTTCATGGCCGGCCCGGTCATCGCGGTCCTGTCGCTCGGTATATTGGCACCGCTCGCCAGCCGCTGGATGTACCGCTACCTCGCCAACAATCTGCGTTATGGCGGCCGGTTGTTTGCGACCGATCCGAAGCTCGGATCGATCTACCAGACCTGGCTCCTCTCGGCGCTGATCATCGTTCTCGGCTTGCTGGTCATCGCTGTTGCAGCGCTTGCCAATCTGCCCCTGATCGTCGCTTTGATCGATAACCCCAACGCACTGCCGCCCGGCGTGCAGGCGTCGATGTTCGTTCTGGGCACCGTTGCCTATCTGGCCGTGCTTTTGTCCTTCGGTATCGCGGCGCTGTTTTACCGCGCCGGCGTGCGCAACATCGCCTGGTCGGCGACCCGCTTTGATGGCAGGCATGAGCTGAAAAGCGACTTGCCGCGGTTCGGCTATGTCTGGATCGCCGTTTCGAATGTGGCCGTCACTGTTGCGACGCTCGGTCTGATGCGTCCCTGGGCCGCAGTTCGTATGGCGCGTTATGTCAACGAGCACACGGCCGTCCGCTTCGACGGAGACGTGGGCGAAGTGCTTGCAACCGCCGAACAGGAAGGCTCTGCGGTCGGTGCGGAATTCATGGAGTTCGAGGGCTTCGACTTTGGCTTCTGATGAAAAGCCGGTCTGCCGGGGCGATTGGCATCCGCGTGATTCCAGCCGCTCGATCCCATCCCGCTTGGTCGACAGGGACGGCCAGATTCTGGCCGTTGCGGAAGACGGTCGCGAACTTGCATCGGCAGCCTTTTCAGCCCTCGCCGTCTCGGCGCGTGTCGGCTCGATCCCGCGCCGTGTCGAATTTGCCGATGGCTCGTTGTTCGAAACCACGGACAACGCCGCAATCGACCATCTGCAATGGACGAACGGGCGCAAGCGGGCAGGGCTCGTTCATGGCCTGGAGCGGTTTCATCCGCAGCTTCTGGTCTTTGTCGTTGCGGTGTTCCTGCTGTCCGGCCTGGTATACCGCTATGCCCTGCCGGTGCTCGTGGAAGTCGCCGTTGCCGTGACGCCGCCGGTGGTGCCGCGCCTGATGTCCGTCAGTACGCTGGAAACGCTGGACCGCACCGTTCTCGGCGAAACGAAGCTCGACGAGGCAAAGCGGCGGGCAATTTCGGATGGTTTTGCCCGTATCGCGCTCAACTCCACCCGTGGTCCGTCTGCCTATACGCTGAACTTCCGCAACGGCGGAGCGATCGGTCCGAATGCGTTTGCGCTGCCGGATGGCACGCTGATCATCACGGATGAACTGGTCGACATGTCTGACGGCGATACTGAAATGCTCGTCGGTGTTCTGGCGCATGAGATCGGCCATGTCGAACTGGAGCACAGCCTGCGCCAGATTTACCGCTCTGCGGGCATGGCCGGTTTGATCATGCTGATTGCTGGCGATGTCGGCGATAGCGTCGAGGATTTGCTGGTCCAGGGTGGTGGCCTTCTGGCGCTGTCCTATTCGAGGGATGCGGAAGCGGCAGCCGACCGGCATTCGGTCGAACTGATGCAAAAGGCGGGCTATGATCCGACCGCGATTGCGCGCTTCTTCGAGGTCATCGAAAAGAAACTCGGCGACACATCCGAAACCACCATCCTGTCGACACACCCTGGCACGCCCGACCGCCGGAAGGCAATCCGCGCATACGAAGCTGAATTGCGCGAGAAGCGGGCAGAAGATTAGGCCGGAGGAGGGGTAATCCACTTAAACTTGAAGTGTCACCTCAACTTTTCCCGCTTGAAGGGTGGACAGGTCACTGGAAGCTGATCATGATCACTTCAATCATGTTTTTCTGCTTTTTGGAATTGTTCCAAACTAGCATCCGTCCTATATGATAAGCAGAATGTGAAATGCCGGTCGAATCGACCGCCTGACACGACATCTTGAGTACCTCTATGGGCTCACAGGTTCATCCGAACCAGGGGCGCCGAACGATCGAAGCCTGGAGTAAATGATGCGTCTGACGAAGCAAACAAACTACGCAGTCCGCATGCTGATGTATTGCGCTGCCAATGACGGCCATCTCAGCCGTGTTCCGGAAATCGCCAAGGCCTACGGGGTGTCCGAGCTGTTCCTTTTCAAGATCCTGCAACCGCTCAACAAGGCCGGTCTGGTCGAGACGGTGCGCGGCCGCAATGGCGGTGTGCGCTTGCCGAAGCCCGCAGCTGATATCAGCCTGTTCGACATCGTCAAGGTGACCGAAGACAGCTTTGCCATGGCGGAGTGTTTCGAGGCCGGCGAGATCGATTGTCCACTGGTGGACAGCTGTGGTCTCAACGCCGCCCTGCGCAAGGCCCTGAACGCATTCTTCGAAGTCCTGCAGCAATACTCGATCGACGACCTGGTGAAAGCCCGGCCGCAGATCAACTTCCTGCTGGGTATCGACCTGCTCACGCACCCGAAGACGGCTGCGGCCTGAAACTGTTTCTAACGACAAAAAGCCCGGTCCAGCCGGGCTTTTTGTCGTTTATTCTCTCGTCACATATTCCCTCAGGATGAATTCGATCGCCGTCGGATCCAGTTCGCCCTTGTCGATGCGAAAATCGGCGCCGTATTCTTCGAATTTCTGGAAATAGGGGTCGGCGAGCGACGAGGAAATCACCCCGATCGGGCCGATATAGCCCTGCTGTCGCAGTGCCGGCACGGTCTCGCGAAAATCGCATTGCTGCAACCGGTTATCCATCAGCACCATCGAAACCGGCGTGCCCGCTTGGATAAAGTCCAGTGCCGCGTCGATCGTCTGGCAATAGTGCAGCTGGATCTCCGCACTCGAAACCTTTTTCATCAAGCCGCGCATGATCAGGTTTTCGGCCGGATCGTCGTCAACAAGCAGAATATGGATCGGCTGGGTCATCTGGCGATTTCGCTTGGTGAATGACAATAATAATATTGGTGAAATGCAATTTTTAGACGCCCACGGGCGTCATTGTATGATCTGTTCCCGGATCGCTTTCGCGACCATCTGGGTTCTGTTGACGACGTCGAGCTTCTTGAGAATTGTTGCTGTGTGCGAATTGACCGTGTGTTCCGAGACGGAGACGATCAGCGCGATTTCGCTTGCCGTCTTGCCATGGGAAATCCAGCGCAGGATTTCCGTCTCTCGCGGTGTTAGCCCAAGCCCAGCCTTGTTGGATAAAACCAGCCGGTAGAAATAATCGAAGGCACAGACGGCATCATAGCAAAGTGCCAAATGCGCCTGCCGTTCCAGGTCTTCGCCGTCGCCGAGAAACAGCACGGCATACCGTGCACCGGTAATGCCGGCCACCGGCACGCACATCAGCATGTCGAAGCCGAGTTGGGTAAGGAGATTGCCACCATGGCCGGTATGGGGATCGTCGGCCTTCCAGATCGACGGAATGGCGGACGTGTGAAGGTTTTTGAAAACGGAAGAATCGCCAAAACGGTGGCGTTTGTCGTAGGCATCGGCAAGTCCGGAGGGCAGGTCGTGCAGTGTCAGCCGGTTGGTCAGCGTGCAGGCATCGCCCTCGTTTCCGAGCAGCAGGATGCCGAAATGGTCGAAACCATAGCGGAGTGCCATTGTGTGGAAAATTCGAAAGAAATCGACCCGATTGAGAGCCTTCTCCAAATCGTCGTCATAATAGTATTGCCGGTGGCTTTTTAAATCGGTCGTCACGTCGCGGCCGTCTCCCACGTATCCCGCGACTGCCATTTTAACGTGCGATTCACGATAAGCAACTGCGCCGGAACGGAAAAGGAAAGTTGTCGGCAGTTTTGACAACGAGCCGGGAGCGCGATGGCGAGAGGGAGGACTGAATATGGTTGCTTTCATCCAATCCCCGCCTGGCAGATAAAAGCTGAACAGTCCTCCCCGCCCCGCACGTGTCTTATCCCATGACGCCTTCTACCGCGCCATCGGTGCAATTTGGGATTGACTTTAACGGTAAAACGAAATCGATTCGAGGTGCCGATGCTGGTGGCGATAAGAAAGTCGTGTATAGCCTCTGACCTTGTCGCATCTGGGAGGATTTTCCAATTGGACAAATTTTTCGGGTCGCTTATTGCATTGCCCGATCAAATGTCGTTCCATCCGGCCTTGACCGGAAACAACGGCTTCTGCGTCAGAAAAATACGAGAACAAGAACAAAGCTGGGAAGCAAACTCATGAAAAAGCTCTCTACTCTCCTTGCAGCAACCGCGATCGCCACTTTGATGGCCGGTTCTGCATGGTCGAAGACCTTCGTCTACTGCTCGGAAGCATCGCCGGAAGGCTTCGATCCTGGTCTGTATACAGGTGGTCAGACCTTCGACGCCGCCGCACACACGGTTTACAACCGTCTGGTGGAATTCAAGCGCGGCACGACTGAAATCGAGCCTGCGCTGGCCGAAAGCTGGGAAATTTCCGCAGACGGCAAGGAATACACGTTCAAGCTGCGTCCGGGCGTAAAGTTCCAGACGACCGAATACTTCACGCCGACGCGCGAACTGAACGCCGATGACGTGATCTTCTCCTTCGAGCGCCAGTACAAGGCCGACAATGCCTGGAACAAGTATGTCCCGGGTGCGTCATGGGAATACTTCTCCGGCATGGGTCTGCCGGATCTTCTGGAAAAGGTCGAAAAGGTCGATGACCTGACGGTCAAGATCGTGCTGAAGCGCCCGGAAGCGCCGTTGCTGGCCAACCTCGGCATGCCTTTCATCTCGATCCTGTCGAAGGAATATGCCGACAAGCTGCAGGCTGACGGCAAGATGGAACTGATGAACCAGCAGCCGCTCGGCACCGGTCCGTTCACCTTCGTCGCCTACCAGCCGGATGCAGCCATCCGCTACAAGGCCAACCCGGACTATTGGGGTGGCAAGCAGAAGATCGATGACCTCGTGTTCGCGATCACCACGGATGCCGCCGTTCGCGCCCAGAAGCTGAAGGCCGGCGAATGCCACCTGATGTCCTACCCGAACGCAGCCGACGTTGCCGAACTCAAGGCCGATCCGAACCTGAACATCTCCGAACAGGCCGGCCTCAACGTTTCCTACCTCGCATACAACACGCTCGTTGCGCCGTTCGACAAGGTTGAAGTCCGCAAGGCCCTCAACATGGCGGTCAACAAGCAGGCCATCGTCGATGCCGTGTTCCAGGGGGCCGCAACGGTTGCCAAGAACCCGATCCCGCCGACAATGTGGTCCTATAACGACAAGGTCGAAGACGACAAGTACGACCCGGAAGTCGCCAAGAAGATGCTTGAAGATGCTGGCGTCAAGGATCTCAAGATGAAGATCTGGGCCATGCCGGTTGCGCGTCCGTACATGCTGAACGCCCGCCGTGCAGCTGAACTGATGCAGTCCGACCTTGCCAAGATCGGTGTTACCGCCGAAATCGTCTCCTACGAATGGGCCGAATATCTGAAGCTCTCGTCCGCCAAGGACCGCGACGGTGCGGCCATCCTCGGCTGGACCGGTGACAATGGCGATCCGGACAACTTCCTTGACACGCTGCTCGGCTGCGACGCTGTCGGCGGCAACAACCGTGCGCAGTGGTGCAACAAGGAGTTCGACGACCTGGTGACGAAGGCGAAGGAAACCTCCGACGTTGCCGAGCGCACGAAGCTCTATGAAGAAGCTCAGCTTGTCTTCAAGAAGGAAGCGCCTTGGAACACCCTGGACCACTCGCTCGCCGTCGTTCCGATGAGCAAGAAGGTTTCTGGCTTCGTTCAGTCTCCGCTCGGTGACTTCGTCTTTGAAGGCGTCGACATCGCCGAATAAGATCGGCTAAAAAAGAAAGGCACGCCACAAAGAGCGTGCAATGGCCGGCGGCTCGAAGACATTCGGGCCGTCGGTTTTTCAAAAGAAAGAAGGGATTGGCTCCCATGTTGCGCTTTATCTTCGGACGTCTCGCCGTCCTGATACCCACGTTCCTCGGGGTATCGCTGATCGCGTTCTCCTTCATCCGATTATTGCCGGGAGATCCGGTCATGTTGATGTCGGGTGAGCGCGTCATGGCTCCGGAACGGCACGCCGAACTCATGAACCAGCTCGGTCTCGACAGGCCGATGTACGTTCAGTATTTCGATTATCTCGGCGGTCTCGTGACGGGTGACTTCGGTTCGTCCATCGTCACCAAGCGGCCGGTTCTTGACGATTTCATGAACCTTTTCCCGGCAACGCTGGAGCTGTCGCTCTGCGCCATCATTGTTGCGGTGTTGCTCGGCATTCCGGCCGGTGTGATTGCTGCGGTGAAACGGGGGACCTGGCTCGACCAGTCGCTGATGGGTGTCGCCCTCGTCGGCTATTCGATGCCGATCTTCTGGTGGGGCTTGCTGCTCATCATCTTCTTCTCCGGCTATCTCGGCTGGACGCCGGTCTCGGGACGCATCTCGATGATGTACTTCTTCCCGCAGGTCACCGGCTTCATGCTGATCGACAGTCTGATCTCGGGGCAGGCCGGCGCCTTCAAGTCGGCGGTCAGTTATCTGATCTTGCCGACTGTCGTGCTGGCGACCATTCCGCTGGCGGTCATCGCCCGCCAGACGCGCTCGGCCATGCTGGAAGTGCTCGGCGAGGATTATGTCCGTACCGCCCGCTCCAAGGGCCTGTCGCCGTTCCGGGTCATCGGTGTGCACGCGTTGCGCAACGCTCTGATCCCGGTCATCACCACCATCGGCCTGCAGGTCGGGGTGTTGTTGGCCGGTGCGATCCTGACCGAAACGATCTTCTCCTGGCCGGGCATCGGCAAATGGATGGTCGATTCGGTGTTCAAGCGTGACTATCAGGTCGTGCAGGGCGGGCTCATGCTGATCGCCGCCATGATCATGATCATCAACCTCATCGTTGATGTGCTTTACGGCTTCATCAACCCGCGTATCCGGCATTAGGAGGGTCTGATGGCTGTCGCTGAAATCAAAACTACCAAGCCGCAGACCGGCTTTGCCGAATTCTGGTTCTATTTCTCGCGCAACAAGGGCGCGGTGATGGGGCTTGTTTTCTTCCTGATCATCCTGTTCGTTGCTGTCTTTGCGGCTTTCGTCGCACCGCACAGCCCAAGTGTGCAGAACCGCGATGTGCTGCTGTTGCCGCCCGGCTGGACGCAAGGCGGGCAGTGGACCTATCTTCTCGGCACCGATGCCGTCGGCCGCGATATCCTGTCGCGGCTGATCTACGGCGCGCGTTTCTCGTTGTTCATCGGCCTTGTGGTGGTGACGCTTTCGGTCATCTCCGGCGTTCTCGTCGGCCTGATCGCCGGCTATTTCCGCGGCCGCACCGATACGATCATCATGCGCGTCATGGATATCATCCTGGCCTTTCCGTCGTTGCTTCTGGCCCTGGTGCTGGTTGCGGTGCTCGGGCCGGGACTGGTCAACGCGATGATCGCGATCTCGCTGGTCAACCTGCCGCATTTCGTGCGGCTGACGCGCGCCGCAGTCATGTCCGAGCGCACCAAGGATTACGTCATCGCGTCCAGGGTCGCCGGTGCCGGCACAATGCGCCTGATGTTCCTGACAATCCTGCCGAATTGCCTCGCACCGTTGATCGTCCAGGCGACACTCGCCTTCTCGGCGGCGATCCTCGACGCGGCGGCACTTGGCTTCCTCGGTATGGGTGCTCAGCCGCCGACACCGGAATGGGGCACGATGCTGGCCGAAGCCCGCGAGTTCATCCAGCGCGCCTGGTGGGTCGTCACCTTCCCCGGCCTTGCCATTCTCATCACCGTCATTGCCATCAATCTGATGGGCGACGGCCTGCGCGATGCGCTTGATCCGAAGTTGAAGAGGTCATGATGTCGCTTTTCGAAATCGAAAATCTCGTCGTCGAGTTCCAGACGGCTGCCGGTCCTTTCCGTGCCGTCGATGGCGTCTCGATGAAGGTCAATGCCGGCGAAGTGCTGGCGATCGTCGGTGAATCCGGTTCCGGCAAGTCGGTATCGATGCTGGCGGCCATGGGCCTCTTGCCCTGGACGGCCAAGGTCACCGCCGACAAGCTGCTGTTCAACGGCATCGATCTGCTCGGCCTTTCGCCGTCGGATCGGCGCAAGATCGTCGGCAAGGATATTGCCATGATCTTCCAGGAGCCGGTTGCCAGTCTCAACCCGTGCTTCACGGTGGGCTTCCAGATCGAGGAAGTGCTGCGCATTCACCTCGGTCTCGACAAGAAGGCCCGCCGGGCGCGGGCGATCGAACTGTTCGATCTGGTCGGCATTCCCAATCCTGCAGAACGCCTTGGGCATTTCCCGCACCAGATGTCGGGTGGCCAGTGCCAGCGCGTGATGATCGCCATTGCGCTGTCGTGCAATCCGAAGCTGCTGATTGCCGACGAACCGACCACGGCGCTCGACGTCACCATCCAGAAGCAGATCCTCGATCTGCTGATGCGGCTGCAGGCCGAACATGGCATGGGCCTGATCATCATCACGCACAATATGGGTGTGGTGGCGGAAACCGCCGACCGCGTCATCGTCCAGTACAAGGGCCGCAAGATCGAGGAGGCCGACGTGCTGTCGCTGTTTGAATCACCCAAGAGCGAATACACGCGCGCGCTTCTGTCGGCACTTCCGGACAACGCCACCGGCGACCGGCTGCCGACGATCGCGGAATTCCTCAGCGACGACCAGATCTTTGCAGGAGCTTTTCGATGACCCATGTTCTCGAAGCCAGAAACCTCACCCGCGACTATCACATTCCGGGCAGCCTGTTCAAAAAGGCAAAGACCGTTCACGCCGTCAAGGGCGTGAGCTTTGCCGTCGATCAGGGCAAGACGCTGGCCATCGTCGGCGAAAGCGGCTGCGGAAAATCGACGCTGGCCCGCATCGTCACCATGATCGATCCGGCAACCTCGGGCGACATGCTGATCGATGGTAACAAGGTCGATATCGCCAAGGAACGGCTGACGCCGGAAATGCGCCAGAAGGTGCAGATCGTCTTCCAGAACCCCTATGGCACGCTGAACCCGCGCAAGAAGATCGGCGAAATCCTCACAGAACCGCTGATCATCAACACCCATATGAAAGCCGACGACCGTCGCGACAAGGCCATGGCCATGCTGAAGAAGGTCGGGCTTGAGGAAAAGCATTACGGCCGTTATCCGCACATGTTTTCCGGCGGCCAGCGCCAGCGCGTGGCGATTGCCCGTGCGCTGATGCTCAATCCGCGGCTTCTGGTGCTGGACGAGCCGGTTTCGGCACTCGATCTTTCGGTACAGGCACAGGTTCTCAACCTGCTCGCCGACCTGCAGGACGAGTTTCAGCTGACTTACGTTTTCATCAGCCACGACCTGTCGGTGGTGCGCTACATCGCCGATGATGTGATGGTGATGTATTACGGTGAAGCCGTCGAATATGGCAGCCGGGAAGAGGTCTTTGCCGATCCCAAGCACAATTACACCAAGACGCTGTTTGCCGCGACGCCACGCGCCGATGTCGACAGCATCAAGGCACGGCTTGCCCGGAAAAACGCAGCCTGAACGATGCGTAGGCGCCGCAATCGCGTGATGACGGTTCCACTGACCATCATTCTGCGATAAAGCGCCTGCGTCAACGCAATTCATATGCGGCCTGCCGCATCTTACGAGGAATATGAAGATGGAAATCAAACGCTTCGAAACCGGTCCGCGCATGAGCCAGGCCGTTGTGCACAATGGTACCGTCTATCTCGCCGGCCAGGTTGGCGAAGCCGGCTCCGACGTGACCGAGCAGACCAAGCAGGCCCTCGCTTCGGTCGATCGCCTGCTGGCGCAGGCCGGCACGGACAAGTCCCGTATCCTCTCGGCAACCATCTGGCTGGCCGACATGGTCGATTTCCCGAAGATGAATGCCGTCTGGGATGCCTGGGCATCGCAGGGCAACACACCGTCCCGTGCAACTGGCGAAGCCAAGCTTGCCACCCCGGAATACCTCGTCGAAGTCATCGTCATCGCCGCTCTCTAAGCGCCGCGATCGAACCAACAGAGGGCCGGCAGCTGCAGAGTTGCCGGCCTTCTTCGTTTCCGGTCATCAGTTGCCGATGCGCGCCGTGCCGGTTTCGCCGTTGTCCCGCACCCATTTGACCCTACCTTCGCCGGTTTCCGTCAGGTCGAAACACATGGGCGATCCGTCGTACCAGACCTTGAACTGCTGGCAGAGTTTGTCGGATTTGATCCACCAGCGGCCCTTGTCCGTTGGCTGGATAAATTTGCCAAGGCCGAGCGCCTTGCCGCTTCCATCGACGTCGCCGGAGGGATGATAGTTGAGCGGGAATTCTCCACCCATTGGGGCTGCGAGATAGATGGTCTTACCGATGATGAGGCTGCGGATGTCGGCTTCCTTCATCTGCGTTGCCTCCGCCGCCACAGCAAGGCTGGAGATCGTGGCGCCCAGAATGACGATTGCAATTGTCCGCATGGCAGTCTCCGTCGCATTGCGCTCCATACGGTGCGCCCGTCAGTTGGATTATTCAACGGAAGGATAACGGAGAACCCGCGCCAAAAGTTTCTCGACGAACACCGCGAAGCGATGGAACCATTCGGGTCTCGCGGCGTTTATCTGCGTATTCCAAGGGAATGCTCTCCAACATAAAGGAATGTGCCATGCTGTACTGGTTGCCAAGGGTATGCCTGTTCCTGCTCGCCGCTGCGGTTGTGGGCTTGGGCGTTCTGCCTGCAAATTCGGAAGACATCGCCAATACGCTGATCGTCGTGATCCTGGGCCTTGGCCTGTTCTCACTGACTCTGCATGTTTTCCCGCCGGAACGATATTGAGGCACGCTGCTAAAAAGCGCGCGATATAAACGTTTTTATTTTGCCGCGAACGATGTACGTTCGCGGCGTGAGTGTCTCACAAAAATTGCACTTCGAAGTTGCTCCGCCATCCGTCACGCCGCATAGGGCTGCCCGGCCGGGAGGAATATTCGGCTGTTGTGGGGTGGGGAATGGTGATCGCAAGACCGGCGTTTTCCCGAGCCGTGCCGCTCTTGCTGATGGCGGGGGCCATCTTGCTTCTCGCCGTTGTTCTTGTCTCGCTCCGCTTTGCCAATCAAACCCGGCAGAACTCCAGGGACGCGCTTGAAGCTGCTGGGTTGAACGATCGGGCGCTGCTGCTTTTCAGTCTAGTGCAGGATGCCGAAACCAGCCAGCGCGGCTATCTGATCACCGGCGAAGAGAAGTATCTGGCGCCTTTCAAGCGTGCCGAAGCGCTCGTCAATCTTCAGTTTACCAGCATTACCAGTGACATGAGAAAGGCGGGCATCAGCGATGTGACCATCGACCGCCTCAAGCGTCTGGTGGACGATAAGCTTGCAGAGATGCGCAAGACCATCGCCACCAAAGCGGCGGGCAGGGATGCAGAAGCCGTTGCCATCGTTCGTAGTGACGCTGGCAAGATGGCGATGGATGAAATCCGCGAGATCATGACAAGGATCAACGCCGTTACGAGCAATATCAGCTTTCAGAAAGGCATATCTCTCGACAATGCGGCGCGGTGGTTGCTGATCTCGATCACGGGCGGCGCGGTGCTGCTGGTCGTCCTGGTCGGAGGCGCCGTCTATCTCGCTGCCGCCCATGCGCGGCAACTGGAGGCAGCGCGCAAAGCGCTTGCCGAGCACAACGAAATGCTTGAGGTCCGGATCGGCCAGCGCACACAGTTCCTGGAACGCGCCAATCGCGAATTGCAAAGCTATTCCTATATCGTCGGCCATGATCTGCGCGCACCGCTGGTCAATATCATGGGCTTCACCTCCGAACTTGAACGAGCGGCGGCTATCTTTGCCGACTACATGAAGAAACCGCCTGCGGCCCGTGATGCGCTGACCGAAAAAATTGCGCTTGAGGCGGTCGATGTCGATATTCCAGAAGCGCTGGGTTTCATCCGGTCCTCGATGCGGCGCATGGATGATCTGATCAATGAGATTTTGAGGCTGGCGCGGGCAGGGAGCCGGCAGTTGAGCCAGGACCGGCTCGATCTTGCGGCATTGCTGGCGGAGACCGTCGCCAACCTGCAGCACAGGCTGGACGAAAGCGGTGCCAGTGTCGTGCTCTCATCAAACTTGCCGCTCGTTGTCTCGGATCGGCTTGCCTTGCAGCAGATTTTCGGCAACCTTTTCGACAATGCCATAAAATATGCCGATCCATCGCGGCCGGCGCTTATCCATGTGTCTGGCGCGGTAATCGACGGCACTGCGGCCATCGAGGTTGCCGACAATGGAAGGGGTATTGCAGAGCGGGATCAGGAGCGGATTTTCGAACTTTTCCGGCGCTCCGGACTGCAGGACAGGCCGGGCGAGGGGATAGGCCTTGCGCATGTGCGCGCACTGGTTCGCCGTCTGGGAGGAGACGTGGCGGTGCGGTCGGTTCTCGGGGAGGGAACGACTTTCACCGTGACGTTTGCGGCTGACATTCGATCGACAAAAGGCAGGGGGGAGACATGAACAACGGAGTACAACCGGTCGCCATCATCATGATCGAGGACGATCAGGGGCATGCCCGGCTGATCGAGAAAAACATCCGGCGCGCCGGCGTTACCAATGAGATCGTACCGTTCGCGACCGGCTTGACGGCGCTGTCTTATCTTCTGGGGCCGGATGGCAGCGGAAAGGTCCATGCGGGCCTGCCACTCCTCATCCTGCTCGACCTGAACCTTCCGGATATGACCGGCATGGATATTCTTGCGCGGGTCCGGGAAAGCGAACATCTCAGGCGGGTCATGGTGATCGTCCTGACGACCACGGACGATCCCGCGGAAATCCATCGCTGCTATGACCTCGGCGCCAATGTCTATGTCGCCAAGCCGATGGAATACGAAAAATTCGTCAATGCCATCCAGCAGCTCGGCCTGTTCCTGTCCGTCGTCAGTGTTCCGGAGGTGCCTTGATGTTTGGGGAGACGCACGCCGGTCATCACGAGACGACGATACTCTATATCGACGACGACGAGGCGCTCGGGGTCCTTCTGCGCAAGAACCTGGCGCGTCGGGGTTTTAAGGTCATCAACGCCATCGACCGGACATCCGGCCTCGCCCATCTGGCAGAGGGCGGGATCGATGTCATCGCGCTTGATCATTATCTGCTGGGCGAAACCGGCCTGGATATTCTCCCCGTCATCGCCGCGATCCCGGACCATCCGCCTGTTGTCTATGTCACCGGGTCGGGTGACGCCAGCATTGCGGTCGAGGCTCTGAAGCGTGGGGCTGACGATTATGTAACGAAGAGCATCTCTACTGATTTTGTCGATCTGTTCATTGCCGCGCTCAACCAGGCATTGGAGCGGGCGCGGCTGCGGCGTGAAGCGCTGGCGGCACAGGAAGCGATGCGCCAGGCGCGCGATCGCGCCGAACTGTTGCTGCGCGAGGTCAATCACCGGGTCGCCAACAGCCTCAGCCTTGTGGCGTCGCTTGTGCGCATGCAGGCCTCGCTGATTGCCGATCCCGTGGCCGTCAGCGCCCTGCAGGAAACCCAGATGCGCATCCATGCCATCGGCAACGTGCATCGTCATCTCTACGCCAACAATCAGGTCGGCACGGTCGATCTCGATGGTTACCTGAAGAGCCTGCTCGACGAACTGCAATCCTCGATGCGCGACGAGGCACGGCCGCATGATATCGTGCTTGTCGCCGATGCCCTGCAAATGAGCACCGACAAGGTGATTTCGCTCGGGCTGGTGGTCAGCGAACTGGTGACCAACGCCTTCAAATACGCTTACCCCCAGGGAGAAGCAGGCGAAATCCGTGTCCGGTTGACACGCCGCGATGGCGATACGCTGGAGCTTCTGGTTGAGGACGACGGTACGGGGTTTGATCCGGACGCGCCCGTCAAGGGAACCGGGCTCGGCACGAAAATTCTTACCGCCATGGCTGCCACCATGGGCGGCGATCTCACCTACGATCGCTATTCCGCAGCCGGCACCCGCGCGCGCATGACTTTCTCTGTCTAGCTTCACCAGATCGAAAAAGACCGTACGGGGCATTGTTCCGTTTTCTTGACCGTCTGCACTCCATCGGAACTTTTTCATAAGCAATGCGTTAACAGCGGCTACACACCGGCGCTGTCTCTGCGCCGGCGTCTTCCGCACATTAGATCTTATTCGTCCGCCCGGTCGCCTGCGCACCGTCGCGGGGCACATGGAGAGCCGGAAAATGGGTGCTGCCTTGACGGGGAGTGGAGCTTTCAGGAAGCGAAAGCTGGCGGAACTGGAGGCACAGGTGGTGGCGGCCGATATTCCCGAAACGTCGCCGAAAACGGGGCTGGATCTGGTGGTCGCCTGGAGTATCGTCGGCACCTTCATCATCTTTGCCTCGGCCGTCATCTACATGATGGAATCGATCCTCATGCCGGTAACCCTTGCCATCGTCATCGGCATGGTGCTTGGCCTTGCCGCCGATCGGCTGGCGCAATACGGGTTGCCGCCGGCACTGGGTGGCCTGCTGCTGGCGGCTATTTTTGTTGTCGGGCTGTTCTTCCTGATTAATGCTCTGATCGAGCCTTTGACATCGCTGGCGGGACAGGCCCCGGGCATCCTTGAGCGGGCGATCGAGCGTGTTCTGCCCTATATACAGAGGTTTGAATGGGCAAAGGTGGCGATAGCCGGAACGGATGAAAAAGCCGTGACCGATGTTGCGATTCAAAATGCCGGGACCATGCTTGGGCTGGTCGCTGCCGGTGTGACCCCGGCCTTCATCCAGACGATGGTCTTCATGGCGGCGCTTGGCCTCTTCCTTGTCGGACGCGGGCATTTGCGCAAGACCATCATCCTTGCCTTTGCCACCCGCGATCGCCGGCTTGCCGCGATCCGGATCATGAATGCGACGGAAAACGCCGTCGGGTTCTATTTTTCGACAGCGAGCCTGATCTATCTCGCTCTCGGTACGATCACCGCGGCGATCGCCTTTGTCGGCGGCCTGACGATGGCGCCGCTCTGGGGTCTGTTCGCCTTCGTTTCCAGCTTCATTCCCTATCTCGGCGTGACGGTCATGACGATCGCGCTCCTCTGTGCCGGCCTGATGACCCACGATGCGCTGTTGCTGGCGCTTGCGCCGGCCATCGCCTTCTTCATCCTGCATCTGGTGATGGAAAACCTGGTGACACCGGCCATCCTCGGCCACCGGCTGGAAATCAACCCGTTCCTGATTTTCCTGGCGATCATCTTCTGGACCTGGATGTGGGGTGCAGTCGGTGCCATGCTGGCCATGCCACTGTCGCTGATCGCCATGACCATCTTCAACGAGGTCCGCACCCAGCCGCCGGAGCGGCAATTGCCGGGATGAGCCAATGCTCGGAAACGGAGCCGGATCGTCCCGGTGTGCGGCAACTGAAAGCGACATGAATGCCCCCAATGCTTGATTCCTTCGATACGGTGCAGGCCGATCTCCATGGCGGCCGGGCTCCCTGGGGCCGTGGTTTGCGCTCGCCCCAAAATTCCCCTCTGTCGCAAAGCCTCAAGACCGATGTGCTCGTCGTCGGCGGCGGCATCACCGGATCGCTTGCGGCACAACATCTGGCGGCGCGTGGGATCGATGTGATTGTCGTCGACCGTGAGCAGCCCGGTCTTGGCAGCACGGCTGCCAGCACTGCGATGCTGCAATGGGAAATCGATTGCACGCTTGGCGAATTGACCGGGTTTTACGGTTTTGACCGGGCCGCCCAGCTTTACCGCCGCAGTGTCGCCGCCGTGCAGGGGCTCGCCGGGTTGGTGGGTAGCCTGGGCTTCGATTGCGCCTTCCGCCCGCGCTCGACCCTCTATATCTCCGCCGGAGAGGCCGGTCCTTCAGCTTTGCGCGAAGAACATCTGCTGAGGGAACGCGCCGGCCTGCCCGGGCTGCTGCTGGATCACAAGGATCTCCTGTCGCGCTTCGGTCTCGACCGGGCCGCGGCCATTCTCTCCCCAGGCTCTGCCGATGCCGACCCGCTGCTTCTGTCCTGGGGGCTGTTGCGCGATGCGCAGGCGCGTGGCGCGCTGCTGATCGATGCGATGGTAACGGCTTACCATGATGCGCCGGGATCGGTGACTGTCGAGACCGATGGTCCGTTCGTCATCGAGGCGAAGCACGTCATTCTGGCAACCGGATATGTCATGCCGGATTTCGTCCGCAGCGAGATCCATCAAACGGCATCGAGCTGGGCGATTGCAACCGTGCCGCAGGCGGCCGGTACGCTCTGGCCCGGTGGAGAATTGATCTGGGAAGCGTCGGAAACCTACAATTATGCGCGCACCACTACGGACGGACGCATCATCATTGGTGGTGGCGACGACGACACGGTCGATCCGCTAGCGCGCGATAAGAAGATGCCGGAGAAGTCGGAAAAGCTGGTCGAGGATCTCGTCAAGCTATGGCCTGCCGCTAATCCGGCCATCGACTTCTCCTGGTCCGGCGCCTTTGGTGAAACCGACGACGGCCTGCCGCTGATCGGCGCGGTTCCCGGCATGCCGCGCATTCTCGCCGCCTATGGTTACGGCGGCAACGGCATCACCTTCAGCTTCATGGCATCGCGCATTCTGGCCGAACTCTGCGCCGGCCATCGGGAAGGCTGGTTCGACGCGTTTGCAATCGACCGGCCTTCGCCAACGTAAGGGTTCTCAGAGTTTGCGGGCGCGGGCGTTTTCGTCGAAAAACAGCGCCTGGCTGATCAGCGCCTTGACCATCTCCGGATTGAACGGCTTGGTCACCAGAAAGGCTGGCTCAGGTTTGGTGCCGGTCAGCAGCCGTTCCGGGAAGGCGGTGATGAAAATCACCGGGATCGTTGCGCTTTTGAGGATCTCGTTGACCGCATCGATCCCCGAACTGCCGTCAGCGAGCTGAATGTCGGCCAGGATCATCTTCGGTGCGGTCTTTTCAAACAGCGTGATTGCCTCGCCGTGGGTTCTTGCCACACCCGCCACCTGATGGCCAAGGCTGGTCACCATGTCCTCGATATCCATGGCGATCAGCGGCTCGTCTTCGATGATCAGGATTTCGGTAGCGACCTGTTTCGAGATATCTTCGGAGGCTTCGCGCAGCAGGCCGGCTGCTTCAACATCGGTGACACCAAGGATCTCAGCCGTTTCATCCGGCGAGAAACCTTCGACGGCGACCAGCAGGAAAGCCTTGCGGGCTGCAGGCGAGATCACCGAAAGATTGGCAGCCGCACGGGCCTCCCAACCGAAGGGCGACGGTGTTTCCGGCAAATCGATGGTCAGCGTGTCGATCACTGAGCAGAACAATTTGTACAGATTGACGCGGTCGTTGGCGCCTTGTGGAAAAAGTGTGATGTCGGCGATCAAGGCTTCCAGTACGGCGGCGACATAGGCGTCGCCCGAGGCCTGCGATCCGGTCACGGCGCGAGAAAAACGGCGCAGATAGGGAAGATGGGCTGCGATCCGCATGGAAAGTGACATTGATGACTTCCTTCAGTATGATGGCGCCGAATTTTACCGGCGCCCGACGCTATCGCGTTACGAACATGGTATTGGTTTGAACATGTTTTAGACGTTAAGGGAAGTTTCGCCGCTGAACGAGATGTGTGTCAATTTCAGGGACGCCAGATAAAATTCGGAATATGGCAACGTTTTTAATATACCACATAAGGACGCGTTGATGCGGCGGAGCATGGCCGCCGCCGATTCGGGTTCAGGAGCGAAGCGGACGATGACGAACATACCGGAAAATCAGCGGCGTGCCGGTATGGGCAGCAGGGCAGGCGTCGGCACCAGCGATCCCAACGCACAAATCGCCTCCAAACTGAAGGCGCTTTATAACGCCGTCGAGCAGGAACCGATTCCGGATACATTTCTCGACCTTCTCGAAAAGCTCGACCAGGCCGAGCAACTGGGCAAAACGCAGGGCTGACACCGCCAGCGTGTTCGAACGCTCCGACTTCATTCAGACGTAAAAAAACGGGCCGAAGCCCGTTTTTCTGTTTTTGACGGATGTACCGTCCGATCAGCAAGCTGCAGTGTAGCGCCGGCCATAACGATCGCGGTAGACGCAACGGCCCGGCTCATTGGCATTGCCGATCAAGGCGCCGGCCACACCACCGACGGCAGCGCCGACTGCAGCCCCACGAACATTGCCGGTTGCGACACCACCGATAATGGCGCCGGATGCGGCGCCGATGCCGGCACCCTTCTCGGTCTGGGAGCAGGCGGCGAGCGGGAGGATGAGCACGGCTGCAAGGAGGATCTTTTTCATGAGTGGTTCCTTTTCAAGAGTGTTGATGGACAAAAGGGCGAAACTTTGGGGTGAATTAGATGCGGCCCATCAGCACAAGGATGAGGAGTATCACGACGACCAAACCGAGGCCACCTGAAGGTCCGTAGCCCCAATTGCGGCTGTGGCCCCAACTCGGCAACGCACCGATCAGCAAAAGCACCAAGACGATCAGGAGAATTGTACCGAGCATGTTATTTCCTCTTCGGGTCTGGCCGTGCGGGTCACGGGTCTGCTGCGATAACGTCGCTCACGCGAATTTGTTCCAGCGTGTCGTGTCCATTTAGCCTCGAAAGTGAAGGGCATGGCCCAAAGGTAGGATCAGGGCCGCCTTGGTAAGGAGATTGTTACGGTTCTGCTCGGCCGCCCGAAAAGGCGCAATCAGCCCGTCCACCTTGTCGCGGGCTCGACCATCGGCGCGGCATGACGTGGGTGGGACGTGGCTGGATAGCTACACGCGCAAACGTGGAACGTAATCGGGAGCCGATATGTTCCCGGCGATATTTATGGAACTTCGGCGCCATCCTTCCGTTTCCCTGCCAGATCATTCATTGTGCAGGGAGCACGGCGGTGGAACATATTGCAGCGATCATGATGCTTGTCGGCTGTACCCAGGGCAATATCGAATGCAAGGAACTGCCGGCCCCGGCTGTCGGCTTCGAAACAGCCGAGGAATGCCACGCGCTGTTGCGGCCATCGCTCAATGACGTCAAGGGCAGGTACAAGATCGTTTACGGCAAATGTGCCGCGATAGATCCTGCTCTCTACATCGAAGATGCGACAATCACATGGGCGATCACGCCTGCCAATGAGCTGGATGTCCAGGTGACCTTTGATGATCCGGCAGCGCCGTTGCTGGTTGCCGACAGACGCGATGGGCAGAGTGTGTTCAGCAACTGACCGCCCACACAAGGGCAGTGTTTTCGGCACCGATCGCAGGACTTTCCCAGCCTGAAACGACATTGCGCTTTTTTGTGTGGATGCAGCTTTTGCGTCCGGCACCGTCAGTCAGGGGCGAAGAAACGGAACAAAATCCGCGCCATTCCGTTCTCCATGGCAATCGCAGCCAGTCGAACCCTGGCTTTCCGGCCTTATGGCTTTCTCCCAAATTTGCATGAAGGAGCTCAACAATGATCCGCACTCTTATGGCGACCACAGCGCTTGCCGCGTTCCTGACCACCAGCGCGCTTTCCACCGGCGCTGTCGCGCAGGAGGCTGCCACAAAGGCTGATCCGGCCAAGGCGGCAAGCACCAGTTCTGAAGCGTCCAAGTCCGGTCCAGCCGGGTATTTTTCAGCCGCCCCCGAGCAGGTTCTGGCAACCTCGGTTCTCGGAAAAACCGTCTATACCGGTGCTGACGAACAGGGCGAAGCCATCGGCGATGTCAACGACGTCGTCATCAATGCCAATGGTGGCGCTGAAGCGCTCGTGATCGGCGTTGGCGGGTTCCTTGGTATCGGCGAAAAGGATGTGGCGATCGGTTTCGACCGTGTCTCCTGGTCGGACAGGGACGGTCAGCGCATCATCGTCATTTCGGCGACCAAGGAAGATCTGCAGGCAGCCCCTGAATTCCAGCGCACGGCTATCATGGACGGTGTGGCTGCGGCAGTGCCGGAAGATGAAAGCGCCAAAGCGCCGGCGGCGGCTCCGATCATCACCGATGAAGCAGCGGAAGCAGTACCGCCTGCCACCGGCACCACTCCTCAGATGACCGACCCGGATATCACCCCACCGGTCGATACTGCCAATACAACCGCAACGCCGCCGGATGAAATGCAATTGGTCGATCCCGCGCTGATCAGTGCCGAGAAGCTGATCGGCACCGAGGTCAAGGTCGCCGACGATACCAAGGTCGGTGAGATCGGCGACGTCCTTCTCGGCAAGAACGGCAAGGTCGAGGCCTATGTCATCGATGTCGGTGGTTTTCTCGGTATCGGGCAAAAACCGGTTGCGATGAGCGCCGAGAGTGTCCAGGTGATGGCAGACTCCAAGGGAACGATGGTCATTTATTCGCCGTTTACCAAGGCGCAGATGGAAACCCAGGCCGCCTATGACGAGGAAGCCTACAAGGCCAACCCGCGCGGGATTGTTTTGGCTGCGCCCGCAAATTAACGATCAGCCCGACATGAACCGGCGCCCAAACGGCGCCGGTTTTTCTTGTTTGAAATGACGACGACGATTTTCAACAGACACAAAAAAAGCGGCCACTGGCCGCTATCTTTTTTCCGGGAAACGTACGCCTTCTTAATGATCAGAACCATCACGCGAAGATTTTTCTGCGGTCTCAAGATCAGATAGCAAATCGGAAAGCGTCCCCTCCGTCCCTGGCAGGTTTTCCGTGTTGTACAGATCACGCAACGTCGCGCCGATATGCTGGTGTCTATCGCGGCTCTTATTTGGCAAACGAATCGAAGCCGCCGCAGATTTCCAGATATTGGTTGTTGATACGGTCATTTTACTATCTCGCATGATGTATATGCCTTCTCAACGTTCCCTGCCTTACTAATGTTCCGAGAAATGCGTGGCTAAACCGTGTCAAATTGGGGCGATCTTTCGCGCCATGGTTAATGCTTGGTTTCCAGTGCAATGCGCGGAATCCTGCCTTCTTCCCGGAACAAAGGTTCACGTCCGGCGTTTATCCGGCAATGAATTAAACTAAGGAGAATTTCCGATGCTGTATTACGCCCTCGTCTTCCTCGTTGTTGCCATCATTGCTGGTGTTCTGGGTTTCGGTGGTATTGCTGGCGCTTCTGCAGGTATTGCACAGATTCTGTTCTTCCTGTTTCTCGCCTTCCTCGTCATCTCGCTGGTGGTTGGCCTCATGCGCCGTACCTGATCCCATCTCAGGCAATGTGTAACCAAAGGGAGCGATGCGAAAGCATCGCTCCCTTTTGCCGTTTGTGGCTCAATGTCCCACCAAGGTAGTCCGCTTCCGCCTTGCCCAAGCCAATGGGCTTGGCTATTCATGGCCGGACTATCTCGCAATCGCACATTCCGGAGCTGCGCGAAGCATGAAATCGCTGGAACTTATCGTCGAAAGAATCATCCTGTCGAGCCGCTGGCTCCTGGTGGTCTTTTATCTCGGACTGGTCGGAGCGCTTGCGCTGTACGCGGTGTCCTTCGTCTACAAGTTTTACAAGATCGCCATCATGGTCTTCACGTACGATGAATCGGACATGATTCTTGCCATGCTCGGCCTGATCGATGCAGCCCTTGTTGCCAGCCTGATCGTCATGGTGATGATTTCCGGCTACGAGAACTTCGTCAGCCGTTTCGACGAAGCGGATGCCGAGGTGTCGTTCCTTGGCAAGCTTGATTCCGGTAGCCTGAAGATCAAGGTGGCATCGTCGATCGTGGCGATCTCGTCCATCCATCTGTTGCAGATTTTCCTGAATGTGCAGAACTACACCAGTGAGCATTTGATGTGGGCGACCATCATTCATATTGCCTTCGTGGTTTCCGCGCTGATGCTCGGGTTCCTCGAGCAGATCATGACCAGGCTGAAGAAGTAAGCCGAAAGCAGAATGGGGTAGCGGGTATGAAGACAGACGTCGTTGTTTTGGGCGCAGGCATTGTCGGCCTGTCGACGGCCATTCACCTTGTGCGGCGGGGCAAGTCCGTGGTGCTGCTTGACCGCCGTGGCGCCGGCGAAGAAACCTCCTACGGCAATGCCGGCCTGATCCAGCGCGAGGGCGTCTTCCCCTATGGCTTCCCGCATGATTTCGGCGCGCTGTTCCGCTATGCGCTGAACAACACCATCGATGCGCATTACCACATCCGCGCGCTGCCAGGCCTCGTACCGTTCCTTATCCGTTACTGGTGGAATTCGGGCTTTACCCAGCACCAGAACATCGCTTCTATGTATGCGCCGCTGATCGAGAATTCGATCGCCGAACATGCAGACCTGATCAACGCATCCGGTGCCGGTGATCTCATCCGCAAGGACGGCTGGATGAAGGTCTTCCGCACCGAGGCCGCGCGCGATGCGGCCTACAAGGAGGCGGAAAAGCTGTCATCGACGTTCGGCGTCAACCATCAGAAGCTGTCGAGCAGCGAGCTGAAGGTGATGGAGCCGTCGATCCGGGCAGACCTCACCGGCGGCCTGCGCTGGACGGATCCGTGGTCGATCCGCGATCCGCACAGCCTCAACAAGGCCTATCTCAGCTATTTCCAGTCGCTCGGGGGCCGTCTGGTGTCCGGTGATGCGGCAACGCTTGAGCATATTCTCGAAGGCGCAGGCTGGCGCGTGGCTACGCCGGAAGGCCCGCTGGAGGCCAAGGAAGTCGTCGTGGCACTCGGCCCCTGGGCCGATACGGTGACCAAGAAGCTCGGTTACCGTTTTCCGCTGGCGGTCAAGCGTGGCTATCACATGCATTACGGCATGGAGGAGGGCGCTCAACTAAACAACTGGGTGCTTGATGCCGAAAAAGGCTATTTCCTGGCGCCGATGCTGCGGGGTATCCGCCTCACCACCGGCGCCGAATTTGCCAATCGCGATGCACCCAAAACCCCCGTTCAGCTGACACGGGCCGAGCGCGTGGCCCGCGAATTCTTCCCGCTGGCAGAACGCCGTGACGACGAGCCGTGGATGGGTGCGCGTCCCTGCACGCCGGACATGATGCCGATCATCGGCAAGGCACCACGCCACGAAGGGCTGTGGTTTGCGTTCGGGCACGCCCATCACGGCATGACGCTTGGCCCGGTCACAGGCCGCGCGCTTGCCGAAAAGATGACCGGCGAAAAGACCGTGATCGATATCAAGCCGTTCCGGCCCGACCGGTTTCTGGCCTGACGAAAACGGGCGCCGGGAGCAATCCGCGGCGCCCAATCCTTCTCCCGATTTTTTTGAGATTAATTTTCTCGAGGCCGGAACAAACGCCAAAGTCATCCGTTATGTGGGTTGGCTGAAGGCGAGGGCTCGGTCTGCTGCGCGCTGCGCAGCGAAAGGAAATGACCGTCGTGAAAAGCGGCGGCGGGAGCGTATTTCATGCAGAAACAGGTGATTGAATTCGGCGGCGAAGCCGTGGGCGCGTTGATGCGCGACGATAACGGCTTTCGCTTTGTCGCGGTCAAGTACGGCGTCTGGAGCCTGGATGGCCGTGTGTTTTCGCATCCATCCGAAGCAAGACGTGCCGTGAAGGTCCTTCTGTCGAAACCGGCGGGCCGATCGATGCCGCCGGCCAGCTTCTGGGTGCCCGGTGCAGGTGATCCTTCCAGCAGCCAGTTCCAGTGGAACGCCGTTTCCCCGGTCCCTTCGGTCCCCAACGAAAACTACCTCTGACATATCCCGGCACCGGTCAGGGATCGGTATAGCCTGACGCCCCGATATGGAGGTCGTGGGCGGCCGGATCGCTTCGAAACAGCAATGTCCCTGTCGCGGCCGATTGTGCCGGGACATAATCGAAGGTGATTTCCTGTGTTTCGATCACCGTGTCCCCATCCATCAGGTCACCTTTGACCGGGACGGAGGCGGCGGTTCGCAATCCTTTGTTTTCAATGGTGAACGAGACTGCGTATCCACCGCCCGGGGTCGGCTGCTGGCCAAGGATTTGCACGGCGAGCTGCGGCATGCCGCCGGATGAAACGATGGCATGGTAGGTAATCCAGCCGATCATCGCGGCGACGAGCAGGGTGCAGATCCCACCCGTCAGCCACTCGATCCAGTGCGCACCGCGGCCCACCGTGCGGCTGTTTGATTTGACCGGTGTCGCATCAGCCATGTTGGTTCCTCATAGAATGAGCCGTGCGGCAGCCGCGCCGATGGCGCCGGGGAAAGCAAGAACGATCATCGCCATCATCGCCGGCGTGAATGATCCGCCATCCAGCCGTTCAAAACTCCAGAGCGCGTAAAGGCTGATGATCAGGGCGATGACGTAGCCGGGCAGGGTAAAGCGGATAAAGGCGTGCCACCAGGGCGTGTCGCTGGATAGCTCATGGCCGCCCTTGAATGAGACGGCATAGACGAACGCATGCATGAGAGTGATGGACATCACGATGGTCGCCAGCGCATGCCATGGCGTCATCTTGTAGGCGATCAGGATCATTTCCTCAGTAGGTGCCATGTTCAGGTTGAGGAACAATGCGCCGACCGCCATCATGAAAAGCTCGCTGCCATAGCTGGATTGCTGCTCGTCTCCGGTGTCGTCCTTGCCGCTGCCGAGCTGGCTGCGCCCAAGCAGTGCGCCAATGCTGGCGGGAATGGCCTGGACCGCGATCTTGCCGGTGATCTCCTCTGGCGGCATGCCGGCCATCAGCAGCTTGAACAGGGACAGCATGACGGCGCTTGTGACGATACCGATGCCATAGGCAATCATCGCGTCACGGACGGCGACCTTCCAGGAAAACGTCTCCTCGAAGCCGATACGATGGGAGATACCCACCAGCAGGGGGATGGCCAGCACCAGAAGCAGCACCAGGCGCCAGCTGTCCATGGTAAAACCAAGGGCCCACATTTCCATGGTCATCTGCATCGGCAATGCAAACAGAAGCGCGCCACCCACGCCCCGGCCGATCCCGACCAGAAATTTTGCGGGCGTGGCGGTCTCTTTGGAACGATCGTCATCATCCCGGCTTCCGGCTGCGCCCGCCTTCTGCATGCTTCCCCTCCCGTATTCGCATGAAAAGCCGCCGCTCCTATTGCTGAGCGGCGGCCAAAGTCTGCCGATCAATCGTCCCAGTCGGCCGGAATACCGCTGTCCGCGCCGATTGTCTCGAGGGTGTTGCGGATGCTGATCACGCCGGGAACGGCATAGATCAATGCCTCGATCTGGCGTGCTTCATGTGCGGTATCGACCGAGCCTTTCAGCAGGACAGCGCCACGGCGGGCTTTGATATCGACACCCGAAGCGTCAATATTGCTGTCCTCAAGCCTGTTGGCAATCAGCTCTTCCAGCGCATCGTCATCGACATCCGCCTCGGTATCGTCGCCAAAAAGGTCGGGGCCATTTTCACTTTCGATTGCGGTATCGTTGCTGCGCTGGAAACCGGGGTTTCCCGCCTCATCGAAATTCTCCGCTCCTTCTCCATAGGAGCCATTGCCGACCTTGGTCTCTGTTGCGGGGGTAGCGTCCGCATAGGGCCAGCCTTCGGTGAGATCGCGTTCCTCGTAGTCGCGGTAGTCATCCTCGCGCCCTGTGGTTTTCGGTGTCTTGCCGGTCATCGCCATGTCCTCATTCTGATGGCATCGAGGGAGAAACGGACGGCGCGACATTTGGTTCATTTGCAAAATGCCGTTCCGGAATTTTCCGGTGTCGCGCATAAAAAATGGCGGAACCGCCAAAGCAGTTCCGCCATCTGTATCAAACGTCGATCGCAGTTAGTTCTGCGGGGCAGTACCGGTAGCCGGTGCCTGCGTATCGGTGCCGGTAGCCGGCGTTTCCGGGGTCATCGGCGTGGCGTTCGGTGTGGTCGTTGTATTCGGCGTCACGTTGGTGTCCGGAGTGGCCGTGCCGGGCGTTGCGCTGTTATCAGCGGGCGGCGTCACGGTGTTGGCCGGCGGCGTTGTCGTCTGTTCTGTCGGCGTCGGCTGGGTTGCCGTGCCGTTGGTCTGGTCGGTCGACAGTTCTGCCGGCAGCCAGACGAGAAGCGCCAGAACCAGACCTGCAAGCAGGATGATCAGCACCGGCCATTTCGAGCGTGCCGAGCGGGTTTCGACTTCTTCCGGCCGCCGCTGATTGGCCAACGGATCGTTCACCGGAGCGCCTGTCACCGGATCGATACGCGGGCCTGCCTGTTCGGCTGGCCATGCTGCAGGATTCACGTTGCGGTTTTCAGTGGGATCAAAACGTTGATTCATGGCGGACATATCCTTTCGAGAAATGGTGCCTGTGCCAGCAAACGTTGACGGCAACTGCCCGGTAAACGTCGCTGCGGGGCGAATGTTCCTCAAAAAGACCGGCAAAGGTGGCAAGGCCGCCAAATCGCCGGAAGAAATGTCCTTTTCTGCTCCGAAATACGCTGCAACGGGTGCGGGATCAGCTCGACGGCAGTTCGGCGATCTCGCCAAATTGCACCAGCAGGCGCGGGCTGGTCATGTCGCCGCTTTCTTCATCGACCTCGACGGCATAGGCCGCCACACCGATAAACCGGTCGGCCATGGCTGCGGCAATCTTTTCGGCGCTCGCAGCATTGGATGCCTGGCGCATCTCTCCCGGCCCCACTCCGCCCCGGACCTTGCGATACGGGATGACGATGAATTTCTCGGCCATGGATGGCCCTTTCAAGAATTGACGCCGACACGGCCGGTCAGGGCCGTTTCGATGGACTGCGCGGCGATAGATGATTGCGGCGGGCACGCCCCCGCTTGGGTGATATGGCCGCGATCTGTAGCACTGATTGCCCTATGGCTGTACCGGCAATCCAGCCGTTATGCACAAAATGCTGGCGAAACTCGCAGTCAAACGGATGACGTCACGTTCTCTTCGAGAAAGGAGCGATGCGAACCGGCAGACAAGTCACCTCCAGATGGTCGGGCGGCAGTTTTGCCTTGGCCCGCTCCACCATCATGGCATAACCGCTTTCCAGGTGACGGCAGAACCGCTCGGCGTCAAACAGCGGTGCCAGGAACCTGTTTTGTGAAATCTCCTGCTTCAGCAATGTCACGTCCTCCGGACTTTGCGACAGTTTGACCGCCAGTTCGACAAAGGCATCCGGTGTCGCGGCCACCAGGTTTGGCAGGCCAAGCGCCGTCAGCAGGCTTTCGGACACGCGCGATGCGAAATTGCTTCCCTTCAGCGTCACCACCGGCAGGCCCGCCCACAATTTGTCCGATGTGGTCGTATGGCCATTATAGGGAAACGTATCGAGCCCGATATCGGCCGCCTGCAATCGGGCGATATGGCCGTCATAACCGGTCGGCGATGCAAAGATGATTCTGTCCGCCGCGATCCCGCGTTTGGTGAAGGCTGCGCGAAAATTGCTGCGGGCCAGATCACCGTCGATCATCACCCAAAGAACCGAACGTTCGGACCGCCGCAGGATCTCCGCCCAGCAGTCAACCGCTGCCGGCGATATCTTGCGGGCGGCGTTGAAGGCGGCAAAGACGAAGCGGTCCGGCGGCAAGCCGAGCGCCTGCCGGCCGGTGGCGGGCGGTAGAGCCCGGTAGGTTGGATCGTTGGGCTGGTAGCTTTCCGGCAGCAGGCAGAATTTCTCGTGGTAGTTCTGTCTGGAACTGGCCGGCAATACGATCCGGTCGCCGATGACATAATCGCAATCGACATTGACGGCGCTGCCGGGAAAACCGAGAAACGCGACCTGAATGGGCGCGACCATCTGGTTGAGAATGTTGGACCGCGAGCCGCCGGTATGGCCCTTGAGGTCGACGAGGATGTCGATATCGTGCTGGCGGATGATATCGGCGGCCTGCGCATCGGTCTTGCCGTGCAGGGAAACGATCCGGCCCCATTTGGACCGGTCGCTATCGGCGACGGTCTGATGCTCGGGCGTATAGCAATAGAGCGTGACGTCAAACTGCTTGCCGTCATGCGCCTCCAGCACGCTTTGCAGCAGCCGCATCGTCGCATGCTCGCTCCAGAAATCGTTGGAGAGATAACCGATCCGGATGCGCGCGCCCCAGGGATGCTGCCGCATCCGTCTCTGTCTGCTGCTGGCCGGGGAGGGGATCGATGTCAGGCCGGGATTGTTTGTCGCCAGCCGGTTCAGCCGCTCGTCGCCGCACCGCAACAGGTTCGAATAGGCGGTTTCCCCTTCAAGCGCGGAGAGGTCGCCGCTTGCCAGCTGATCGGCATTCGCCTGCTCGAGTTTTCCGATCGCCTCGAAATCGCAGAAGTCGCGCGCCACCGACATGAATTTGAACTGCGTATAGGGATCGTTGGGAAACAGCGCCGCAAGCTTGCGAAACACCGTCAGCGTCAATGGATTGCGCTCGCTGTCGCCAAGAATGTCCCCGGCAAGTTTTAGATGATCGGCCTCATCGCTGCTTGCCAATGTAGGTTTGACGAGATCGGCAAGGGCGGTGTCGCCGGTGCGCCGGAACGATAGAGCCAGATTATAGGCCAGGGTGGCATCGTCCGGCATCGTGTCCAGCAGTTTGATGCCGATCAACTGGGCCCGGTCATCGTCTCCGGCCTCGACATACAGCGCCGTGGCGCGGCCAAGCAGCGTGCCGGCATCGCTGCCGGCATGGGACGCGGCCTGCTCGAAGGCTTGCGCGGCTTCGGCCGGAAGTCCGAGCTTTTCCAGTGCGCCGCCGAGAAGCACAAGCGGTGCAGCATCCGTGGCTGTCCCAAGCAAAGGACTGAGAAGCGTCAGGGTTTCCAGATAGTCGCCCCGTTCAAAGGCGACCCGCGCCGCCGCTACTGCTTGTCCGTCCATATCCGCTATTCCAGGAAGCATAATCAGGAAAACGCCAAAATAGCGCCTATTGCTTGCGCGGGGCGGATCAACGGACAGCCTGAAGCATGGCCGAAATGCCGAGAATTGGCTTGAAATATAACGGATATTCAACGGGTTGCCGTCGTCATAGGATTGGCATGAGCCAATAAAAGGGACGGCCACGGCGTTTCGCGGCAGCGAGAGAGACGTCAATCTACCCGCCCGGCCCTATTCTAAATCTAATAGCAGCCGCGCCCTGTCCTTGCGGACGACAGGCCTTTCGCAGATTTTTCCGGAAAATGAAACCCCGATTTTTATAAAGGGGATGGTGCGCCGAGGGCGCGCAAAAGCGATCCACACGCGAATGGTGGCGCCGGGCTGCAGTTCAACAATAGCATGACCGAAAGGTTTGGCTGGGGAACCTGGATTCGAACCAGGACTAACGGAGTCAGAGTCCGTGGGTCTACCGTTAACCTATTCCCCAATACTGCGTGGGCGATGTTTGTGCCCAGCCGGTGAGGCGGGCTTATAAACAAAAGATCGGGGGATGCAATAGATTTTGGTAAAAAATCCGCAAGCCCCGGCAAAAACTCGTGGAGGCGGCCGGTAAAGGTGCGCGCCGGGCCGACACTGCACGGTGTGCAAAAAGAATTTGGCGAATTGGGACGGCACTGGTAAAGTCCACCCAACGAAAATCAAGAGAGCGCCTTGAGCGGCTATCGTTCCGCGCGGCGCAATGGACAGACACGTGAGAGACCCCGACAACGGCGAACAGCCGTCCGTTTCCGGGGCGTCGGCAGCAGACCGCAACGATGGGCAGTCAGTACCTCGTTCCGGCAACGGCAAGCGTAGGCGGGGAAAACCGTCCCGCGCAGCCTCTGCGAATGCCAGTTCCTCCGTTGGTAACGGAGAAACACGGCGTCCCGAAGTGACAGATGCCATCGGAGAACCGGTGCGCAAACGCAAGCGTAGGCGCCGTTCGAAATCCGGCCAGGCACAGCCATCCGTTGCCTCCGGTGCAGTCGCCGAGGCCGCTGGTCCAAAGGCTGTCGCGGTCCCAGTCGCAGACACGTCCAGCCGCAAACGCAGCAAGAAGAGCAGGCAGCGCCGCAGCCTGCAGGGCCGCCCACTTGCGGTCACCGAAAAGCCGCGGCCCGTCAGTGATGCCGCAAAACAGCCGACGTCGCAGCCTTCAGCTTCCAGCGCGCGGACCGAAGAGCGTCCGTCGTCCGGCGCCAATGGTCACGAGCGGCGTGGTAACGGACAGGCGTTTTCCTATGGTTCTGATTCGGGCTCGCCGCTTTATGCGGCGCTCGATCTCGGCACCAACAATTGCCGCCTTTTGATCGCGCAGCCGACCCGCCCCGGCCAGTTTCGTGTCGTCGATGCCTTTTCGCGCATCGTCAGGCTCGGCGAGGGACTGGGTGCGTCTGGCCGCCTGTCGCAGGATGCGATGGACCGGTCGATCGAGGCCCTGAAAATCTGCGCTGCCAAGCTGAAGACCCGCGAGATCCGCAAGACCCGGCTGATCGCCACCGAGGCTGCGCGTGCCGCCGAAAACGGCGAGGCTTTCCTCGAGCGTGTTCTGGCCGAAACCGGTCTGGAGCTTGAGATCATCAACCGCGAGACCGAGGCACGGCTTGCCGTGTCCGGCTGCTCGTCGCTGGTCGGGCGCGAAACCAAATCAGTTGTTCTGTTCGATATCGGCGGCGGCTCCTCGGAAATCGCCGTTATCAAGATTGGCGAGAACCGGTCGAGCCGGCTGGCCAATCACATCACCCACTGGACGTCGCTGCCGGTCGGCGTGGTGACGTTGTCGGAGCGGCATGGCGGCCAGGACGTCTCGCCGGAAAGCTTCGAGGCGATGGTGGTCGAGGTTCAGGGCATGCTGTCCAATTTCGATTGCCCGGCCATCCACACGCTCGACAATCCCGGCGACGAGAACGGCTTTCACTTGATCGGCACCTCCGGCACGGTCACGACGCTGGCCGGCGTGCATCTCGATCTGCCGCGCTACGACCGCCGCAAGGTCGACGGTCTCTGGCTGTCGGACGATGAGGTCTCGGCGATGCAGGCGCGGCTTCTGTCCTGGGATTTCACCGCTCGCGCCGCCAATCCCTGCATCGGGCCGGACCGGGCCGATCTGGTTCTGGCCGGATGCGCCATTCTTGAAGCCATTCGCCGCCGCTGGCCATCGGAGCGCATGCGCGTTGCCGATCGCGGCCTGCGCGAGGGGCTTTTGACCGATATGATGGCCGATGATGGTGTCTGGCGGCGCGGCCGCGCCCGCCGCCATCCGCGCGGCATGCAGTACGGTTCCCACGAAGGAAACTCACAATGACAAAACCCCCGATCGGCGGAAACCGCACCGGGCGCAAGCTTGGCCAGAAGGTCAAGAAGGGCAAGCTGAAGGCGTCGTCGCGGCGCTGGATCGAGCGGCATATCAACGATCCCTATGTGCAGCGCGCCCAGCTCGAAGGCTATCGCGCCCGCGCGGCGTTCAAGCTTTTGGAGATCGACGAGAAGCACAAGATACTCACCGGCGCCAAGCGCATCATCGATCTGGGTGCAGCGCCGGGCAGCTGGTCGCAGATCGCCGCCAAGGTGACGAACTCGACCGATAGCGATCCGAAGGTCGTGGCGATCGATTTTCTCGATCTCGATCCGCTGGCCGGCGTCCATATCCTGAAGCTGGACTTCCTTGACCCGACCGCCCCGGAAAAGCTGATGACGGCGCTGGGTGGTACACCGGATCTGGTGCTTTCGGACATGGCGGCGCCGACCACCGGCCATCGCCAGACCGACCATATCCGCACCATGCATCTCTGCGAAGTCGCGGCCTATTTCGCCATCGACGTTCTCGGCGAGGGCGGGCATTTTCTGGCCAAAACCTTCCAGGGCGGTGCCGAGCGCGAGCTTCTGACGCTGTTGAAGCAGAACTTCAAGCAGGTCATCCATGTGAAGCCGGCGGCCTCGCGGGCCGAATCGGTCGAGATGTTCCTGCTCGCCAAGGGCTTCAAGGGCCGCAAGCCCGGTGCCCGCTCGCTCTATGACAGCGAGACCGAGATTGACGAGCGCGAAGTGGTGGACGAGCGGGACACGGTCGAGGCCGATTGAGCCGTGCTCCTCTATGTGACCATCGGCAGCAATGATCTGGAGCGGGCGCAGCTGTTTTATGATGCAGCGCTCGCGCCGCTGGGTTTGAAACGCCGCGAGCAGGATGATGTCGAGATCGGTTATGGTGCCGAGAGCGATAGCCGCTGCCGGCTCTGGGTCGTCACGCCGCACAACCGTAAGACTGCCACGATCGGCAATGGTTCGATGGTCGCGCTCGAGGCGGAAAGCCGGGCCGTGGTTGATGCTTTCCATCAGGCAGCGCTTGCCCATGGCGGCACCGACGAAGGTGCGCCGGGGCTTCGCCCCTTCCATGCGCATTTTTATGCAGCCTTCGTTCGCGATCCCGATGGCAACAAGCTGTCGGCAGTCTGCGAACGTCCGGAATAGGCCATCCCCAACTTACTTGACGCTGATCGTCTCTGTCTCCGGATCGGTCCGCATCCGGTGGCCGGATACGGACGAGCCCGCCGTCTTCGACATGCCGATCAGCGGGATGACCGCAGACAGGGTGATCGCCGAGATCAGCATGAAGGCGAGCTGGAAATCCCCCAGCTCCAGTTTCGATCCCGTCAGCGTCGTTTCGATCTCCAGGATGGCGCCGGCAACGGCAACACCGAGCGCCAGGCTCATCTGCTGCAAAACGGCAGTCATCGATGTCGCCTTGCTCGCCATCGAATCTGGGATATCGGCGAACGCCAGCGCATTGACGCTGGTGAAGAAGAACGAGCGGGCAAAGCCTGCCAAAAGCAGGATGAACATTATCACGGCATAGGGGGTTGCCGGGGTAAACAGGCCGTTGACGAAGGTGAGCGCGGTACCGGCGATGCAGGCAAAGATTAGCGTGGTGCGGAAGCCGGCGAAGATCAGCACACGCTTGGCAAAGAACTTTGTCGTCAGCGCGCCGACGGCGCCGACGAAGGTGATCATGCCGGACTGGAACGGGGTCAAACCAAAGCCGACCTGCAGCATCAGCGGCATCAGGAAGGGCACCGCGCCGATCGAGATGCGAAACAGCGTGCCACCGATCGCAGCGGCACGGAACGCGCTGTCCTTGAACAGGTTGAGGTCAAGCAGCGGGGCGGGGTGGCGCCGCGCATGGCGGACATAGAGAAAACCGCAGATGATGCCGATGACGACGGCGGCCGCACCGATCTGTGGCGGCAATGCCGGCAGGCTCATCACCGACAGTCCGAACATCGTGCCGGATGCGGCGATGGCACTGAGGAAGAACCCCTTGATGTCGATCGGCGGCGGCGCGTCGCTCTTGATCTCCGGCAGGTAGATGCCCGACAGGATATAGCCGATAATGCCGACCGGCACGTTGATCAGAAAAATCCAGTGCCAGGAGAAATAGGTGGTGATGAAGCCGCCGAGCGGCGGGCCGGCAAGTGGCCCGACAAGGGCCGGGATGGTCAGCAGCGCCATGGCGCCGACCAGCTCGCTGCGCTGCGTCGAGCGCACCAGAACAAGCCGCGCGACCGGCGTCATCATCGCCCCGCCCATACCCTGCAGGAAGCGGGAGACGACGAAGGCAAACACGCTGTCGGCGACGGCGCAAAGGATCGAGCCGAAGACGAAGACGAGAATGGCGGCGCGAAAGATGCGCTTGGCGCCGAACCGGTCGGCCATCCAGCCACTCAAGGGAATGAAGATCGCCAGCGACACCATGTAGGAGGTTAGCGCCAGCTTCAGCGTGATCGGCCCGACGCCGAGGTCATGGGCGATCGCCGGCAGCGAGGTGGCAATGACGGTAGAGTCCATCTGCTCCATGAACAGAGCGACGGCGAGGATCATCGGAACGATGCGATTCATGCGAACGGCCTTGCGCGTGTGCGGAGCGACCGGAACATAGGACTTTTTGGTCAAAAGTCGCGATCCGCCACTCACTTTGCGATCACATCCGTGTGAGTTCTGCGGCCATCCGATGTCAAGACCCTAGATGTCGCCTTGCCGGATTGACGCACCCGCCGTCCAATCCCAAAAAATGGAGAACAGCATGACGACGTCTATTCCCTTGAGCCGCCGTGCCTTATTTGGAGCTGCAACAGCTGGCGCGCTGGCGGCACCCTTTGTGTTGAACCGGGCGGCCTTTGCGCAGAGCGAACCGAAAGCGGACACGATGAAAATTCCGGCAGGCAGGACCAGCAGTTTCAAGATCGGCAAATTTGGCGTCACCGTTATCAGCGACGGTCTGCGCACCGGAGAAAAGCCGGAGGAAACCTTCGGCACCAACCAGACCCCACAGGCGGTCGCTGATTTGCTCACAGCCAACTTCCTACCCACCGATAAATTCGTCAACGGCTATTCGCCGACCCTGATCGATACGGGGTCTGAGGTGATCCTGTTCGATACCGGCATGGGCGAGGGCGGCCGGCAGGCCGGCGCCGGGCACCTGCTGGAGGGGATCACGAACGCGGGCTATACGCCGGATCAGGTCAGTATCGTCGTCATCACCCATATGCACGGCGACCATATCGGTGGCCTGATGGAAGGCGGCGCCCCGGCCTTCAAGAATGCCCGCTATGTTGCAGGCCAGGCTGAGTTCGATTTCTGGAAGGATGAAGCCCGCGTTGGAACGCCGGCCGAAGGAGGCCACAAGGGCGTTCTGAAGAATGTCGTGCCGCTGGCCGACAAGATGACCTTTATCGGCGATGGCGCCGACGTCGTTCCCGGCATTACCGGCATGGCTGCCTTTGGCCATTCGCCGGGCCATATGGTCTTCAAGGTCGAATCGGAGGGCAAGGGTCTGGTGCTGACCGCCGATACCGCCAACCATTTCGTTTTGTCGCTGCAGCGGCCGGATTGGGAGGTGAAATTCGACATGGACAAGGCCAAGGCCGCCGCATCGCGTAAAAAGGTTTTCGACATGGTCGCCACCGACCGGCTGCCTTTTGTCGGTTACCACATGCCGTTTCCGGCTGTCGGGTTTATCGAAAAGTTCGAGCAGGGTTATCGATTCGTGCCGGAAACCTACCAGTTCGAAATCTGATATTGCCGTTGCGAACAGAATCTTGGCCGGCCCGGCACTCTTGCCGGGCTTTTGCTATTTCCAATCCGTCATATCCGTGTTACCAGCCCTCGCCAACTTCCAAGAAACTCTCGCCCGCTTGAGCGCGGCGAGTCTTCCACCGCACTGTTGTCCAACTGTGCGGGGAGAACACCTTTTACTGAAGGGATTTGGCCATGGCGCGCATCATCGAAACGGCAACCGGTTTGGAGGCATTGACCTTCGACGACGTTCTTCTGCAACCCGGACATTCCGAGGTCATGCCGGGGCAGACGAATATCGCCACCCGCATCGCCCAGGACATCGACCTCAACCTGCCGATCCTCTCTTCTGCGATGGACACGGTCACGGAAGGACGCCTGGCAATCGCCATGGCGCAGGCCGGCGGTATCGGCGTCATCCACCGCAATCTCACTCCGATCGAACAGGCCGAGCAGGTTCGCCAGGTCAAGAAGTTCGAAAGCGGAATGGTCGTCAACCCGGTGACCATCGGCCCTGACGCCACGCTTGCCGACGCCTTGGCGCTGATGAAGATGTATTCGATCTCCGGCATTCCGGTGGTCGAGAATGCCACGGGCGGTGTCCCCGGCCGTCTCGTCGGCATCCTGACCAACCGCGACGTGCGCTTCGCATCCGATCCCGGCCAGAAGATTTATGAACTGATGACCCGTGAAAACCTGATCACGGTCACCGAAAACGTCGATCAGAAGGAAGCCAAGCGTCTTCTTCACACGCACCGCATCGAAAAGCTGCTGGTCATCGATGCGGACCGCCGCTGTGTCGGTCTGATCACCGTCAAGGATATCGAAAAGTCGCAGCTCAACCCGAACGCCTCCAAGGATGCACAGGGCCGCCTGCGTGCCGCTGCCGCCATCAGCGTTGGCGACGATGGTATCGAGCGGGCCGAACGGCTGATCGATGCCGGTGTCGACCTGATCGTCGTCGATACCGCCCATGGCCATTCGCAGCGCGTCCTCGATGCCGTCACCAAGGTCAAGACCATGTCGAACTCGGTTCGCGTCATGGCCGGCAATGTCGCCACCGCCAGCGGCACCAAGGCGCTGATCGACGCAGGCGCCGATGCCGTCAAGGTCGGTATCGGTCCGGGTTCGATCTGCACCACACGCATTGTTGCCGGCGTCGGCGTGCCGCAGCTCGCAGCCATCATGTCGGCTGTCGAGGCTGCCCAGGCCGCCAATATCCCGGTTATCGCCGATGGCGGCATCAAGTTCTCGGGCGATCTGGCCAAGGCCATCGCTGCCGGTGCTTCGGCCTGCATGATCGGCTCGCTGCTGGCCGGCACCGATGAAAGCCCGGGCGAAGTGTTCCTCTACCAGGGCCGCTCGTTCAAGGCCTACCGCGGCATGGGCTCCGTCGGCGCCATGGCGCGCGGTTCGGCGGACCGCTATTTCCAGGCGGAAGTGCGCGACACGCTGAAGCTGGTGCCGGAAGGCATCGAAGGCCAGGTTCCGTACAAGGGGCCGGTTTCCGGCGTTCTGCATCAGCTGGCCGGTGGCCTCAAGGCCTCGATGGGTTATGTCGGCGGCGCGACGATCAAGGATTTCCAGGAGCGCGCGACGTTCGTGCGCATCTCCGGTGCGGGCTTGCGCGAAAGCCACGCCCATGACGTGACGATCACCCGCGAAAGCCCGAACTATCCGGGCGCGATGTAAGCGACGGCAACAGACCAACTATGAAAAAGCGGCGGAGGTATCTTCGCCGCTTTTTCTTTGTCTCAGGCTTCGAGCGCCCGCTGAAGGGCGGCGCTGCCGTAGCGATGGCCTTTCACCTCGTATCCGACCACGGGGACGAGCGGCGCGAACATCAGGATGATGAGGCAGGTGGTCATGCTGACGCCGGCGGCGGCGCACAGGATGGCCAGCGCCACCACCGCCGTCATGCCGATCATCAGTCCAAGATAGAAGGTCTCCAGCTTGCGCAGCAGGTAGACGTAATGCGCGAAGATCAGCGTGACATAGGCAAACACCGGCACTGCGACGGTGAGAACGGCGGCAACCGCGCCGATATGCGCCTTGTGCTCGATATAATAGGCCGCCACATGCAGACCGGCACCGGTCGCGGCGATCGATGCGAAGATCAGCATATGGCCGTATCCCCAGAGGAATGAGCGCTCGCGGAAGCGGTGCAGGACCTGGCCGGACGGCATCAGGAAATACAGCCACCACATGCCGAAGGTTAGGCCGGTGCCGGCAACGCAGATGAGGATGGCGTCAAGGCTCCATCCCTGCTCGCCGACGATGGCCGAGATCGATGCCACGGTTCCGACGACGCCTTCCCCAAGCGTGATGATCGCCAGCAACCCGTAGCGCTCGGCAATGTGGTGCGCGTGCCACGGCGTGCCGCCGCCTTTGCGTTCGGCAACGACCGGGCCGAGCATTTCAATGAGGGTGAGCACGACGACGCAGAGAAAAGTCGGCAAAAGCGGCATGTCGATGAAGATCAGCGCGATCCAGCCGATCTGCGCAATCGAGATCGCCGTTACATAGGAGAGACAGGCGGGGCGGCACTCAGGGGTTTGCCGTGCGGCGCGCAGCCATTGAAAAATCATTGCCACCCGCATGACGACATAGCCGAGCACCATGATGCCGTTGTCGACGTGTTCGCCCTTGTCGATGGATTCGAACATCTGTGGCAGTCCGAGCGCCAGGATCAGCACGCCGACCATCTGCACCATTGTGGTCATCCGGTAAATCCAGTCGTCGGTGTCGAAGGCGGAGGCAAACCACGAGAAATTCACCCAGGCCCAGCAGACGGCAAACATCGCAAAACCAAAGCCCATCAGCCCGGCGGCATAGTGGCTTTCAGCAAGCAGATGAGCGAGTTGTGACCCGGCAACGCCAAACGCGATGACGAATGTCAGGTCGAACAGCAACTCGAGCGGTGTCGCTACGCGGTGGTGTTCATGCGGGTCACGTCCGCGCATCGCGGTCGCATGGTGGGTCGGCAGCGGGGCGGCAGGAGCATGGTGTTCCGTCATACGGTTCTTTCTCGTTGAGGCTGCTTTCCCGAACATCGTTCATTCATAAAACAGCTGTCAAGCAGGGAGCGAGATGCGGACTGGGTGCCAGCTTGTTCTGGATTTCCCACCCGCCCGCTATAGATCAAGGCGAGTCCGAATCGACGGAGTGATCATGCCCATATCGACTGCAATCTTCTGGCCGGTCATCGCGCAGGTCGCGCTGATCCACGCGATCTATTTCCTGATGCTGAGGCGGCGTTACACTGCCGTGCGCGCCGGAACGGCCAAGGCATCGGATTTCTGGATTCCCGCCATCGAGCCGGAGCCCAGCGCCACCGTCGCCCGCAGCCTGATCAACCAGTTCGAGCTGCCCGTGCTCTTCTTTCTGGTTTGCACGCTGCTGTACGTAACGGCGGGCGTCAATCATGCCGTCGTCGCCATTGCCTGGCTGTTCGTGCTCAGCCGTTTTGCCCATGCCTACATTCATGTAACATCCAACCGGTTGCGCATCCGCCAGCGGCTCTTCGTCGCCGGGTTCGTATTGAATTTCGTCCTGTGGGTATTTTTTGCGGTTCACATCGCCGGTTTTTGACAGGGCCCGGCGTCACATTCTGTTGCGTTGCACAGCGCGTAGTCCTGGGTTAGCATCCCGGTGAACGAGTGGAATGGCGCATCGGATGTGCTCTTAACGCATTGAATGTAATTGAAATAAACTTTCCTTCTGCTCGTCCCGCATTACGAAAACTTAATTTGCGGAAGCAGGACGCCGTCATTTCCAGGTGCTAATATTTCGCAATTGCAGCATACGAAGGGGACGCATTCAGTGAGTACCATTTCGACGGGAAAGACCGTGCTGGTGTTTCAGGGGGGCGGCGCTCTCGGCGCCTATCAGGCCGGTGCCTATGAGGCTCTGCACGAAGCCGGTATCCGCCCCGATTGGCTGGCCGGCATCTCCATTGGCTCCATCAATTCTGCGATCATCGCCGGCAGTCCGGTCGATGCCCGTGTCGATAACCTGCGCACCTTCTGGCATCGCGTCTCGTCCGGTCTGCCAGGCCATTTCCTCGGCAATGGCGATGTGATGCGCAAATGGTTCAACGAATCGGCTGCCGTTCTCGGTTCGCTGACAGGTGTGCCCGGCTTCTTTACGCCGCGGGCCTTTGCGCCCTGGAACATCCCCGGCGATCCGATGGCGGCGATCAGCCTTTATGATACCGCTCCTCTCCAGGAGACGCTGGCCGGTCTGATCGATTTCGACCTGATCAATGCCGGTGCCGTCCGCCTCAGCCTCGGCGCTGTCGATGTCATCAGCGGAAATTTCAACTATTTCGACAATACGGAATGCGATTTTTCGCCGAAACACGTGGCCGCCTCCGGCGCCCTGCCGCCCGGCTTTGCACCGGTGGAAATCGACGGCCGCTACTATTGGGATGGCGGCATCGTGTCCAATACGCCGCTCCAGCGCATTCTCGGCGGCGGCGAGCTGGAGAGCGATATGTGCATCTTCCAGGTCGATCTGTTCAGCGCCAAGGGGCAGTTGCCGAAGGACCTGTTCGATGTCGAGGCGCGTGAAAAGGAAATCCGCTTCTCCAGCCGTACACGTTTGAACACCGACCAGTTCCGCAAACTGCAGACTGTCCGCATGGCCGCCAAACGGTTGATGGAAAAGCTGCCGGAGGAGCTGAGAGACGATCCAGATGCGCGGCTGCTCGAAAAGATCGGCAATGATTGCGCCGTCACCATGGTGCACCTGATCTACCGGCATGCGGCCTATGAAAGCGGTTCCAAGGATTACGAGTTTTCGCGGCTCTCTGTCGAAGAGCACTGGAAGGCCGGGCATGACGATGTGGTCGAAACGCTCAACCATCCCGATTGGCTGAACCGCACGCGCCCGACCAATGGGATACGGGTTTTCGATCTTGCCGAGCAACGTATGCGTGGGAAAAAGCCATGAAAATCGAAGATGTCGTACGCAATGCCTTCGCCATGCCGCTGACGAGCCCATCCTATCCGCCAGGTCCATACCGGTTCGTCAACCGCGAATACATGATCATCACCTACCGCACCGATCCGGAAGCGCTGCGCCGCGTGGTGCCGGAGCCGCTGCAGTTCGATGAACCACTGGTGAAATACGAGTTCATCCGCATGCCGGACTCGACCGGCTTCGGCGATTACACCGAGTCCGGCCAGGTCATCCCGGTCACCTATCAGGGCGTACACGGCGGCTATGTGCATTCGATGTATCTGAACGACGACGCACCGATCGCCGGCGGCCGCGAGATCTGGGGCTTTCCGAAAAAGCTTGCCGAACCGTCGCTGACATCGATGAAGGATGCTTTGGTCGGCACGCTCGAGTATGGCGGCCAGCGGGTGGCAACTGCGACCATGGGTTTCAAGCACCGCACGCTCGATACGGCCAAGGTTCTGGAAAGCCTGAAGCAGCCGAACTTCATGCTGAAGATCATTCCGCATGTCGATTGCACGCCGCGCATCTGCGAACTGGTCCGCTACTATCTCGAAGACCTGACGGTCAAGGGCGCCTGGGAAGGGCCGGGTGCCCTGGCGCTGTTTCCGCATGCGCTGGCGCCCGTCGCCGACCTGCCGGTACTCGAAGTCAAATCCGCCGTCCACATTCTCTCCGACCTGACGCTGGGCCTCGGCGAAGTGGTCCATGATTATCTTGCAAAATAGGGAGTTAAAACCATGAAACTCAAGGACAAGGTCTGCATCGTCACCGGCTCGGCCAGCGGTATCGGCCTGGCGATCGCCAAGAAATACGTATCGGAAGGCGCCAAGGTCGTCATCGCCGATCTGAAGCTCGAAGCGGCGGAAGCGACGGCCAAGGACCTGACGGCGCAGGGGCCAGGCGAGGCGATCGGAATCGCGATGGATGTGACCAGCGAAGACGCGGTCAATTCGGGCGTCGCCGCGGTCGTTGCCAAATGGGGCAAGGTCGATGTGCTCGTCTCCAATGCCGGCATCCAGATCGTCAACAAGATCGAGGACTATGCCTTTTCCGACTGGAAGAAGATGCTCGCCATCCATCTTGACGGCGCATTCCTCACCACCAAGGCCTGCATCCCGCATATGAAGAAGCAGAAGGGCGGGGCGATCATCTATATGGGCTCGGTGCACTCGCATGAGGCCTCGCCGCTGAAGTCCGCCTATGTCACCGCCAAACACGGCCTGCTCGGCCTCGCCCGGGTTGTGGCCAAGGAAGGTGGACCGGACGGCGTGCGCGCCAATGTCATCTGCCCCGGTTTTGTGCGCACACCGCTGGTCGACAAGCAGATTCCGGAGCAAGCCAAGGAACTCGGCATCTCCGAAGACGAGGTCATCAAGAAGGTAATGCTCGGCGGCACCGTGGATGCACAATTCACCACCGTCGACGATGTTGCCGAAGTAGCGCTGCTCTTTGCCGGTTTCGAAACCAATGCGCTGACCGGCCAATCGCTCGTCGTCAGCCACGGCTGGTATATGCAGTAGGCAAGAAACGTGATCCGGCGGCGCTGGCCGGATCACGTTTGCGTCAACTCAGCGGTGTTGTCATTGTCTAATGCCGCAAGTGCCGCAATTCTGGTTCCTCGGCCGGCCCTGATCTCACCATCTCGCGACCGGACGCTATCAAAGCGCGCCTGCATGTCCTTGGGACGGGCTGGCGCGGCCACAGGAGGAAAGCATGGAAAAGCCGCAGATCACCCAGGCGATGATCAACGCCTATGACGAGTACACCCATCTGAGCCTCGACCGCCGCGCTTTCATGCGCACACTGACGGCGCTGAGTGGCTCGGCCGCCGCAGCCGCTGCGATCGCCCCGCTGCTTGCCGCCAACAGCGCCCAGGCGGAGATCATCCCCGAAGCAGACCCGCGCGTGAAAGCCGGGGATGTCACCTATCCCGGTGCCGGGGGCGATATGAAGGGCTACCTGGTGCGCCCGGCCGATGCGACCGGCAAGCTGCCCGCCGTCATCGTCATTCATGAGAACCGCGGCCTCAATCCGCATATCAAGGATGTCGCCCGCCGCATGGCGCTGGAAGGTTTCGTCGCTCTTGCCCCGGATTTTCTGTCACCTTCGGGCGGAACCCCGGCCGACGAAGACAAGGCGCGCGAAATGATCGGCGCTCTCGACGGCAAGCAGACCGTCGACAATGCGGTTGCTACCGTCACCTTTCTCGAGGGCAATGACCTCACCACCGGTAAGGCCGGTGCCATCGGCTTCTGCTGGGGCGGCGGCATGGTCAACAAGCTGGCCGTCGCCTCGCCGGACCTGAAGGCAGGCGTCGCTTATTACGGCGCCCAGCCCCCGGCCGACGACGTACCGAAGATCAAGGCAGCGCTGCTCTTGCAATATGCCGGTCTCGACGACCGCATCAACGCCGGCATCGACGCCTATAAGAAGGCCCTGACCGACAACGGCAAGGACTTCACCATCCAGATCTACGACGGCGTCAACCACGCCTTCAACAATGACACGTCCGCAGCCCGGTACGACAAGAAAGCCGCAGATCTGGCCTGGAGCCGGACGGTCGAGTTTTTGAAGGCGAAGGTGGTTTGAGCTACTGAAGCAACCGCTTGGCCGCCTCCGAAATGAGGTTGACCAGGGCGTGCTGGTCGTTCTGACGGCCGCTGCGTGTGCGCCAGACGAGGCCGATCTTGCGCGATGGCTGCGGATCGGCGAAGGGGACGATCCGCATGCGGTTGCGGGTCTTTTCGTCGTTGACGGCGATTTCCGGGATCAGCGTGATGCCCATGCCGTGGCTGACCATCTGCAACAGGGTGGCCATCGAGGTTGCGCCATAATTGGCGACGCGTTTGCCGGAGTGGACGCCGCAGACCGCCAGCGCATGGTCGCGCAGGCAATGGCCTTCCTCAAGCAGAAGCAACCGCTCGACGTCGACCTTGTCCTCGGTCATCGGCGACATCAGGATGGTATTTTCATCCTCGGTGCTGGCGATCAGGAACCGGTCTTCGAACAACAGCGAACTCGATAGGTTCTCCTCGTCGACCGGCAGCGCGACGATGATGCTGTCGACCCGTCCGTGGCGCAGATCGTCCAGGAGGGGGCCGGTCAGAAGCTCCTTCAATTCGATCTGCAGACTGGGATAGCGCTCGCGCACCAGCGGAATGAGAACGGGTACGAGATAGGGCGCAACGGTCGGGATGATCCCGAGCCGGTGTTTGCCTTCCAGCACCCCGGTGACCTGACGCGCCTGCTGATAGAGCTGGTCGATACCACCAAGGATCTTGCGTACCTCCGGCAAAAGTGCCTCGCCTTCGCGCGTCAAAAGTGTCGGTCCCTTGCCGCGTTCGACCAGTTTGACGCCGAGTTCGCGTTCCATTTCGGCGATCTGCGCCGAGAGTGCCGGCTGGCTGACATTGACCATCAGGGCTGCCCGTCCGAAATGCCGGGCACTGGCGAGCGCATCGAAATAGCGCATCTGACGTATGGTGATCATGATAGGTTTATCCTATCGATAATCCAACTAAATACAATTGGAAATTATGAAGTAGATGGAGGATGTTGCGGCGGAACCAAAATAATTGCATTTTAAACAGGAGGCAGAAATGGACGCCAAAGTCGAGAAAACGGGCAAGTGTCCGGTCATGCACGGGTCGCTCACCAGCAACTCGGGCGAGGGGACATCGAACCGGGAATGGTGGCCAAACCAGCTGAACCTGAAAATTCTCCACCAGAATTCGGCGCTCTCCGATCCGATGGGCACTGGCTTCAATTATGCCGAAGCGTTCAAGACGCTCGATCTTGCCGCAGTCAAGCAGGACATCTTTGCCCTGATGACGGATTCGAAGGACTGGTGGCCGGCCGATTTTGGCCATTATGGTCCCTTCTTCATCCGTATGGCCTGGCACAGCGCCGGCACCTACCGCACCGGCGACGGCCGCGGCGGTGCGTCCTCCGGAACCCAGCGCTTTGCGCCGCTCAACAGTTGGCCGGACAACGTCAATCTCGACAAGGCCCGCCGCCTTCTCTGGCCGATCAAGCAGAAATACGGCAACAAGCTTTCTTGGGCCGATCTTCTGGTCCTGGCCGGCAACTGTGCGCTGGAGTCGATGGGCTTCAAGACCTTCGGTTTTGCTGGTGGCCGTGCCGACGTCTGGGAGCCGGAAGAGGATATCTACTGGGGTGCGGAACGCACCTGGCTCGACGACAAGCGCTATAGCGGCGAGCGTGATCTGGAAAACCCGCTTGCGGCCGTGCAGATGGGGCTGATCTATGTCAACCCGGAAGGCCCGAACGGCAATCCGGACCCGCTGGCGTCCGCCCGCGACATCCGCGAGACCTTCGCCCGCATGGCCATGGACGACGAGGAAACCGTCGCGCTCATCGCCGGCGGCCACACCTTCGGCAAGACCCATGGTGCTGGCGATGCCGCCCATGTCGGCCCGGAACCGGAAGGCGCCGATATCGAACAGCAGGGTCTCGGCTGGGCCAGCAGCTACGGTAGCGGCAAGGGTGGCGACACCATTTCCAGTGGCCTCGAAGTCACCTGGACATCGACACCGACCAAGTGGAGCAACAACTTCTTCTGGAACCTGTTCGGCTATGAATGGGAACTGACAAAGAGCCCGGCCGGTGCGCACCAGTGGACGCCGAAGCACGGCATGGGCGCCCGCTCGGTGCCCGATGCCCACGATCCGGAAAAGCGCCATGCGCCTTCCATGCTGACCAGCGACCTCGCGCTGCGTGCCGATCCGGCCTATGAAAAAATCTCGCGCCGCTTCTACGAGAATCCCGATCTGTTTGCCGATGCCTTTGCCCGCGCCTGGTTCAAGCTGACCCACCGCGACATGGGGCCGAAGGCGCGGTATCTCGGTCCGGAAGTTCCTGGCGAAGATCTGATCTGGCAGGATCCGATCCCGGCAGCAGACCATCCGCTGATCGATGCAGCTGATATCGCCGACCTGAAAGACAAGATCCTGGCAGCGGGCCTAACGGTGTCGCAACTGGTGTCGACGGCCTGGGCATCGGCTTCGACCTTCCGTGGTTCGGACAAGCGCGGCGGTGCCAATGGCGCACGCATCCGTCTTGCCCCGCAGAAGGATTGGGAGGCCAATCAGCCCGAGCAGCTGGCGACAGTGCTCGCGACCCTGGAAGGCATCCAGAGGGCGTTCAACGACGCTCACCTGGGCGGCAAGAAAGTGTCGATCGCCGATCTGATCATTCTGGGTGGTGCCGCAGCCGTGGAAAAGGCGGCAAAGAGCGCCGGTCAGGATATTGCCGTTGCCTTCACGCCCGGCCGCACCGATGCGTCGCAGGAACAGACCGATATCGAATCCTTCTCGGTGCTCGAGCCGGTTTCCGAGGGGTTCCGCAACTATCAGAAGGCAAGCTTCACGGTGTCGGCCGAGGAACTGTTGATCGACAAGGCGCAACTCCTGACCCTGACGGCCCCGGAAATGACGGTTCTGGTCGGCGGCCTTCGGGCGCTGAACGCCAATCACGGCCAGTCCCAGCATGGCGTCTTCACCACGCGCCCGGAAACGCTCACCAACGACTTCTTCGTCAACCTGCTCGACATGGGCACGGTTTGGAAGGCATCCTCGCCGGACAAGGAAGTTTTCGAAGGGCGTGACCGGGCAACCGGGGAGCTGAAATGGACCGCCACTCGCACCGATCTGGTTTTCGGCTCGAATTCCCAGCTGCGCGCTCTGGCCGAGGTCTATGGCCAGAACGATGCACAGGGAAAATTCGTTCGTGATTTCGTCGCTGCCTGGAACAAGGTGATGAACGCAGACCGGTTCGATATCGCCTGATCGGTACACGATCGATGCCGCAAGCTGCGGGTTCAATTATCTGATTTGACACGCCGGGCTCTGAAAAGGGCCCGGTGTGCGTTGAGAGGGCAGATCAAAGCACTTTTATCGTTAACCAACCCCTAATTTCCTAGGGGATTACACCAAAAATGTTCCATCCTGGCCCCTTGGGCATATATTCAAACTAGCGTATAAAAGCCCGGTAGCACTTTTTGGGGCTGCGTATGACCAAATTATATTGAAGTCGATTTTTACGGCCGTGTTTTATGGCTGAGTATCCATATTAGCAGATACAAAAAGGCCGCGCCTCCGCAAGGACCACGGCCTTTTTGCTTGTCGCCCTGAGGGCGCGCTTACCAGCCAGGCAGCATGTGGCTCTGGCGCAGCCGCGGATAGCGCGGAAAATTCTTCATGTCGCCATCCAGATCATCGGTGCTTGTCGTCGGCGTGATGTTGTCGAGGCAGGCGGTAATATGATTGGTGATCGCATTCGACAGCGACGGCGAAAGGCCCGGCCGCTTCATGATGCCGATCTGCACCGGAGCGAGTGCTGGAAAACCGTCCGCCTGAGTCAAAACCTTCATGCCGGTCCGCAATGCCGATTCCGGCAATACCGAAACCGCCATGCCAGCCAGAACCGCCGCAGCAACAACGGTCGAGGACCAGCTGGTAAACAGGATATTGTATTCCTTGCCGGTGGCATCGAGCGCCGAGCAGGCAGCCTGACGCCACGCACAATCGCGTTTGCCGACGGCAAGCGGCACCGGCGCATTTTCCGGCAGCGGATGGTTGATCGAGCTGACCCAGCAGAGCGGCTCCGTGCGGACCACATCGGAGGCGCGGGCGCGCGGATTGTGCGTCACCAGCGCGATGTCGAGTTCGCCCCTGGCCATCTTCTCGGCAAGATCCACCGACGGCTCGCAGACGATGTAGAGCTCGACATTCGGATGGGTCTTGGCGAAGCGGACGATAATTTCCGGCATGTAGCGGTCGGCATAATCGTCGGGCGTACCGATCCTCAGCGTCCCCTCCAGCCGGTTATCGTCGAAGGAGGCGATTGCTTCATTGTTGAGCCGGATCATCCGGCGGGCAAAATTGAGCAGCCGGTCGCCTTCCGTCGTCAGCCGGTTACCCCGGCCGTCCTTGGCAAACAGCTGTTTGCCGATGCGCTCCTCCAGCCGGCGCATCTGCATCGAGACCGCCGATTGTGTCTTGAAAACACGATCGGCAGCCTTGGTAAAGCTGCCGGTATCGGCGATGGCGACGAACGTCTGCAGTTGATCGATATCGAGCGGTGCGGACATGGTCCTGGTCCTCAAAAAGAGCACTCATAAAATTGTTTGATGAATACCATTAGAAACATTCGTTGGACTGATCAATAAGGATTTGCGAACTTGGGCTTGCAAATCGCATTCTGAATTACTCCGGCGAGCCTTCTGTACAGCCGGTCCACCATCATAGTTTCGACCCGACCCCCGCGCCGACCTCCCTGCGGGGGATGGGTCGCCCTTGCATAATTTCCCGGATTGAAATCGATCTGGGAGAAAATTATGCAAAATCTTGAATGACAGCGACCTTAGCACGTCTGAAAGACGTGCGGCGCTGACGTGCCTGCGAAAAGGAGCAGTATCATGCGCACGACCGACCACGCACTTGACCTCACCCTAGCCGGGAAGCTGTCCGCGCCCCGCCAGACGGGACTGATGGGCGTGCTGCTGTCGGTATGGCGCCAGTTGCGAAGCCGAAATTCCATCGGCCGGCTGCAGGATCTCGATGATCATCAGTTGCTCGACATGGGGCTTTGCCGCCATGAAGTGCGCGAGGCGTTGACATCGTCCTTCTTCGACGATCCGGGCCGTCACCTGACACAGGCGTCCCGCAATCGAGCCAACACGTTTTACCGGAATGCGCGTCACGATTGATCCGCGCATCTGCAACGCGGGGCTCAAGGCCGGAAAGCCCCGCTGTGCAGTTTTGAAAGTTTTGTTGTGTGCCTCAGACGTTGAAAAACGTTCCACGCAACAGGGACGCGCAGCCGCCTCTGCGCGTTACCGTTCCCCGCAGGGTTAGAGCCAATTGCCCTGCTGCTTGCCCGGTGTCCGGTCCCCAAGACCGGTACCGGGCTTTTTCTTTTTAGAAGACATGTGGGGGAATGCAGCGGGCCTGGCGAAATCTCGTTGCGAGTTTTCGGACGTCATCTCTTTTCGGCGATCGGTACCGAGCGTACCTCCTGCCTACCCCTTAAGGCTGATAGAATATTAGCTGGGCTCAACGTATTGTGACCGCACGACTTCCTCCAAAAGGAGTTTTGCAGTGACCGATGCCGACACGACTAAGTGGGATTTCGATGATAAAGGGAAAATGACGACACATGGGCTGGTCGAATGGGGCGTGGCATCGGTCTTGGGGCAGATCGTATTGCGCATAGGCTACGTCCGCTCGCAGCGCGAGCACGAAATCTACAACGGCACAGACCAGGCGCCGCATCAGATCCAGGTGAGGATTTCAGCCTCCGCAGCGAGGGAGTTGTCGATGCAATTGACCAAATATGCGGAGAGATTGGAACTGAAACTGCCAGCAGAAATATAGCCGAAAGGGCTACACCGGGGCTTAACGCCAAGGTTCAAACGCCGGTGTTCTTCCGATAGGTCTCGAACAGCCCGTCGATGTTCTTCTGGTATTCCTTCTGCGCCTCAAGCCCGCTGTCGAACATGCTGTTGAACATGTCGGTGAACGGCGCCATCGGATTGGCATCGGCAGACTTCTTTTCCAGCTCCGGTGCGGCCGGTGGCTTTCCGCTCATCATGTCCTGAAAAGCCTTCATGAAGGGATTGGCGGCGAACATGTCAGGGGCGGATTGCTGCTTTTCTTCCGTTTTTCCCATCCCGAAGAAACCCTGCATCGCCTGCGTGAAGGGATTGTCGAACGGGTTGGGAGCGGGCTGCGGCTTCTTTGTAAAGCCGGATGCTTCCAGCCACGGCTTCATCATCGCTTCCATCGGCGTATTGGCAAAGGGGTTCTCCATGCCGCCCATCTGGCCGGATGCCTGCTTGAACAGCCCGCCAATGATGGCGCTCGCCATCACCGGTAGCATCTGCTTGTAGATCTCCTGGCCGATACCGGTCATCTGGGCCGCCTGCGCGGAAACGGCCTGCAGCATGTCCTTGGAACCGAACAACTGGTTGAGAATAGTGTTGCCGTCGGCCAGTCCTTGCGGTGTGAAGGCCTTGTTCATGTCCTCGAAATACTGGGCATAGTTGCCGCTCGACATCGCGGTGAGGAAGGTGTTGAAATCATAGGGGTTGGCGGTGTTGCGCTTCAGTGCGGTGGAAAAGACCGGCATCAGGGCCGCCGTCGCCTTGGCCATCTGTTCCTGGGCGAGGCCGAACTGCTTGGCCATCACGTCCATGGCCTTGCCGTTCTGCGCCTGCATCATCATATCAAAAAGCGGGATCATCATTCCGTCCTCTCCAGCAGGCAGCGCAACGCATGTGTCTGCACTATAACGGGAAAAACCCGCGAGAACACCGCTTTTTGTTAGCCGGGACACTGCTGCCCGAGACGCTGTCCACACCGTCGGAATTTCACGCTTCACAAGCCTGGGGTGTTCGCCTAATTTCGCGCGCGCAGACCCAGGAACGGAACCCGCATGAAACGCCCCATCATCGACATCATCCCCGAAAACGCCGGTCAGCAGGATGCCGCAAAGACCGTTGCCGTTCTGGATCAGCATGCAGCGCTCCATATCGGCGCAATCGCTGACAAAACGGATTTCGCCATTCTGCTGCGCGATCCGGACACGCAGGCGTTTGTCGGCGGTCTTTATGGGGTGGATGGTTTCGGCTGGGCCTTCGTCAAATACCTGGCTGTCCCCGATGAGTATCGCGGCCAGGGCCTCGGTTCGCGCCTGCTGGCCGAGGCGGAGACGATTGCGCGGGCACGTGGCTATATCGGTGTCTGGCTGGACACGTTCGAGTTCCAGGCACGGCCATTCTACGAAAAGCTCGGCTACACCGTGTTCGGCGAGCTTGAAGGCGCGCCCAACGCAATTCCGCGGTATTTCCTGAAGAAGCGGTTTTGACGCTTAATACTGGTAATCGGTGAAGACCGGCTCGACCGAACCGTTCCAGCGGCCGTTGTAGAGCGCCAACATATCCTCGGCGAGCGTTGCCTTCTTGGCGAGCACTTCGTCGAGCGGTGCGAGGAAGATGCTCTCGTCGACCTCGTCGCCATTCAGCCGGTTGCGGTTCTTCAGCCCGAGGCGCGAGATCGACAGAACTTCGCGGGCGATATCAAAAAGCGACGTGCCCCGATGTGTGGCCGAAAGGCCCTGGACCGGAACCGCATTGCGCATGGCAAGCGTGTCCTCATAGGTCCAGTCGCGGGTCAGGTCTTCGGCGGCGTCAAGCGCTGCACCGTCATAGAGCAGGCCGACCCAGAAGGCCGGAAGCGCACAGATGCGGCGCCACGGGCCGCCATCGGCGCCGCGCATTTCCAGGAAACGCTTCAGGCGTACGTCCGGGAACAGCGTCGAGAGATGGTTGGTCCAGTCGCCCATATTGGGCTCCCAGTCGGCAAGCTCGCCCTTCATCGCGCCGTTCATGAACTGGCGAAAGGTGACATGCGTGCAGTCATGATATTTGCCATCGCGAACGACGAAATACATTGGCACGTCGAGCGCCCACTTGACGTAATCCTCAAAGCCGAAATCGGCATTGAACACCGCAGGCAGCACGCCGGCGCGCTGGTTGTCGGTATCGCGCCATATATCGCCACGCCAGGAGAGCAGCCCATTCGGCTTGCCATCGGTAAACGGCGAGCTGGCAAACAGCGCCGTCGACAATGGCTGCAGCTTCAGCGACACCTGCATCTTGCGGCGCATGTCTTCTTCCGACGAAAAGTCGAGGTTCACCTGGATGGTGCAGGTGCGATACATCATGTCGAGGCCCTGCGTGCCGACTTTCGGCATGTAGCGGCTCATGATGTCGTAACGGGATTTTGGCATGCGCGGTGTTTCCGCCAGCGTCCATTTGGGGCTGCCACCGATACCGAGGAAACGGATGCCGAGCGGCTCGGCGATCTCGCGCAGAACGGCCAGATGGCGGTTGGATTCCTTGCAGGTCTGGTGCAGGTTTTCGAGCGGCGCGCCGGATAGCTCGAACTGGCCGCCGGGCTCCAGCGAGATCGCGCCCTGGCCGGAATGTTCGGCAAGACCGATGATATTGCCGGCGTCGATGATCGGCTCCCAGCCGCTTTTCTGCGCCATGCCGTTCAAGAGTGCCGAGATACTGGCCTCGCCGGAATACGGAACCGGGCTGTTGTCCGCCTTGAAGAAGGCAAACTTCTCGTGCTCCGTACCGATGCGGAATTTGTCTTCCGGCTTGTTGCCCTCTGCCAGATATTCGGTCAGGTCTGCAACGGAGGTGACCGGTGTCTGGTCGGTGGTGTCTCTGGCCATGGGCGTCTTCTTTTGAACGGGCTGGACCTGCCGGACGGCAGACATCAGGAGGGTGATTGAACCGGTTTCAGGTGTGGTGCAAGTGAAATTGTTTCAAGGCCGGATCAAATTTTCAACACCTCGAAACGGCTTGAATTCCGCAATTTCTATTGCCAGTCGCCAATCGATGCCTGGATCACCGCCATGGCTGCCACAGCCGCCGTGTCCGCCCGCAGGATTCGCGGTCCGAGCGGGATGGCTGTAACGAAATCGAGACTGCGCAGCAGGGACCGTTCGTGATCCGAAAAACCACCTTCTGGACCGATCAGCAGCGCCAGTTTCCGTTCCTTCACCGCCGCCAGAACCGGCAGCGGATTTTGCCCGGCATCGCCCTCGTCACAAAAGATGATCCGGCGATCCCTCTGCCAGCCATTCAGAATGTCTTCCAGTCTGCGCGGTTCGGCAACCTCGGGAATGCCGAGAACGCCGCATTGTTCGGCGGCTTCGACGACATTGGCGCGCACGCGGTCGAGATTGCTGATCTTGCCCTGCACATGCTGGGTCATCACCGGCTGCAACACGCCGGCCCCCATCTCCACTGCCTTCTGCACGAGATAGTCGAGCCTGCCGACCTTGAGCGGCGCAAACAGGTAGTGCAGATCGCAAGGCGCCGGCTGCGGCCGGGCCTGCTCGGTGGCGGTCAGGAAAAGCCGCTTCTTGGTGGGGAACGACAGCTCCGCCTGCCATTCGCCATCGTGGCCGTTAAAGACAAGCACGGCGTCGCCCGCCTCGAAGCGCAGTACGTTGACGAGATAGTTGAATTGCTCCCGCGAGACTTCGTAGATCGTCCCCTTTGTGAGCGGCACGTCGATGAAAAGCCGCTGCATGCGGAAGTTGGCGCGCATAGATCAGTCCTTGAGCCTAGATAAAGAGTACTGCGAAAACCATGTACACCGCCGCCGACAGCAACGCCGAAATGGGGACGGTGATAACCCAGGCCGCGACGATCGTCATGAAATGCGACCGCCGCACCAGGCGGCGCCGGTGCGATTCTTCCGGACTGTGCTGGACACGGCGCTCGAAGTCCAGTTGCCCGGTTTTCTGGCGCACATATTCCAGCCGCCGCTTCGAGTTGCGGGTGTACCATTCGCGGAAGAAGCCGATGCCGAAGACGGCGCCGACGGCCGTATGCGTGGTCGAGACTGGTAGGCCGAACGATGTCGCCAGGAGGACTGTGATCGCGGTTGCCAGCGCCACGCAATAGGCGCGCATCGGATTGAGCTTGGTGATTTCCTGGCCGACGATTCGGATCAGTTTCGGGCCGAACAGCAGCAGCCCGCAGGAAATGCCGAAGGCGCCGATCAGCATCACCCAGAGCGGCACATAAGTGGTCTGCACGATGGCAAGACCATTGACGTTTGCAACGATCGCCGCAAGCGGGCCAACCGCATTGGAGACGTCATTGGCACCGTGGGCGAAAGAGAGAAGCGCTGCCGACAGGATCAGCGGTATCTGAAACAGCTTGCGCAGCGATTGGTTGCGGTTGTCGAGGCCGCGTGCCTGGCGGGCGATCCACGGCCTGCTGGCAACGACGGTCAGAGCCGCGATGGCCACGCCGATCAGGATCCCCTGCGTCATCGGAACATGAGCCACCTTCTCGATGCCGATCACGGTAAAATAGGTGGCGAACGATCCTGTCATGGCCGCGAGCAGGATGGGCGTCCAGAACACCGCCGCGTCGATCTTGTCTTCCCGGTAGATGATGAAGGTCTTGAGGAACGCCAGAAGCAGCGCCGCGATGCCGCCGCCGAGGATCGGCGAAATCATCCAGCTGGCTGTGATCCCGGCCAGCGACATCCAATGGACGGTTGAGAAACCGGCTGCCGCGACGCCGGCACCGAGAATGCCGCCGACAACCGAGTGGGTGGTCGAAATCGGCGCGCCGGACCAGGTGGCGATGTTGATCCACACAGCCGCCGAAATCAGGGCTGCCATCATCACCCAGACAAAGGCTTCGCCGGATGGCATCTGGGCTGCATCGATGATGCCGGCCTCGATCGTCGAAACAACGCGCCCGCCGGCAAACACGGCGCCGGCGATCTCGAAAATGGCGGCGATGATCAATGCCGTGGTCATGGTGATCGCCTTGGATCCCACGGCGGCGCCGACATTGTTGGTCACGTCATTGGCGCCGATGTTCATCGCCATGTAACCGGCGACCGCAGCGGCGGCGAGGATGATCAAGTATTTGGGCTCTTCGGACACATAGATCGCCGCGAAAATCACGCTGACCAGCATGAACAGCAGCCCGAGACCGATACCGGCCCAGGGCCGCAACACATGGTGCGTGGCTTCCTCGGCCAGGGTCACCTTGTCGAGGTATTTGTCGAGTGTCGGTTTTTCGAGGCTCGGGCGCGGTTTTGTCACCGTCTGTTCTCCAATTCAGTCTGCCACCCTCAGATTTGGGTAAGCACCGTTCGGCGCAGCAGGATCGGGGAAGCCTCGCGTCGTTCTATCCATTTATATCAGCGTTTATCGTGTCACGGCCTTTTGAGCCGGGTTCATCGTGCCAAGCAGGCGCTGTTCGAAACTGAGGATGAGATCCTTGAGCATCGGCTCGGCCACGCGTTTGGCGGCCTCCTCGAAGCTGAACCACTCCATTTTCCGGCTGCCTTTTTCCGGAAAGCTTTTCAGCATATCCAGAACAACCAGCGGATAGACCTGGACCATGCACTGGACTTTCAGCCCCTGGTCCATGCCCTTGTCATACATGTAGAAGCCGATCCGTTCAGCGCCGGTTTCACCCTTGACGCCGGCTTCTTCATACGCCTCGCGTTCGGCAGCCTGATGACACATCTTGCCTTCCATCGGCCAGCCCTTGGGGATGACCCAGCGGCCGGTGTCGCGGCTGGTGATCAGAAGCATCTCGGGCGCCGCGCTCTTCTTCTTGAACCGGTAGCACAGAGCAGCACACTGCATTCGCACCGGACGGCGGAACATCAGGCGTACGTCAGTGACAATGCGATTCAGAATATTCAACGTCGGGGCATCCTTTCAAAAAAACGAATCATTTTAGCCTGCAATATCGTTTCAATATGCTCGCTTTAAACGGCCTGTAAACGCGCAGATTTGGTGAAGCACATATAGTTATCGCGGCGCACCTTATGAAGGGCGCGACAACGCGAAAGACGGGCAACTTAATGAGATTGCGCCAGATAAATGTGCCTACAGCGGCCTTATAGAGCATGTTTGCGGCATTGGCGAGACAAGCGGGATCATTTGTCTGGCGACAGCTGTTTTCATACGCCGCAGACAACGGTCAGGCGCCGGCCTGACGGTCGCGCTGCTGCATTCTCAACTGCGAGATGCGGGCCCATTCGCCGGAGCGCTCGGCATCCCTTGTCGCCGTGATGATGAAGTCGATATGGGCCTGCGCTGCTTCACGGGCCTGCGCCGGGTTGCCGGCCATGATCGCTTCGTAGATCGCCTCGTGCTGGGAAAGCAGCATGTCGCCGGCGCCGGGGGCTGCAAACAGCACCTCGCGGCTGAAGAAGATGCCGCCGCTCAAAAGCCGGTAGCAGGCGCGCAACGTGTGCAAGAGGATGATGTTGTGGGCGCATTCGCCAATGGCGCTGTGCAGTTCGACATCGGTCTTCAGTCCGCCCTCGGCCGAACCGGAAAGATGCGCCGCCCGCATCTCGTCCATGATCCGCGTCAGCATGTCCCGGTCGTAGCGGGTGGCGCGGCGTGCGGCCAGCTCCGCCGTCATGCCTTCCAGTTCGCGGCGATATTCGAGATAATCCTGCGTTGCCTTCTGGTGCCGCGAGATCAGGTCGATTACCGGCTTGGAAAAAATCTGGCCGATGACATCAGCAACGAAGGTGCCGCCGCCGTGATGGCTGACCAGCAGGCCGCGCGCCTCCAGCTCTTTCAGTGCCTCGCGCAGGATCGGCCGTGAGACATCGAAGCGGCGCGACAAATCCCGTTCACTCGGTAGCCGTTCGCTGTCGCGCAGCACGCCTTCAAGGATCAGCAGTTCGATCTGTTGGATGATTTCGCCGGAGGTCCGGCTGTGCGGGATGCGGGCAAAGGCATCGATGGTGTCGTCGGTCACGGCGGCTCTCCTTAACGCCAACTTAATCACGCGCTCGAAAGTGGTCAATTTCTTTAGCCACTTTGCAGAGTCACGCAATGGCAAGTCAGGCCGAAACAAACGGGGCCTGCGTCAAAGCGTCCTTTCCCTTTTGCTCATCCTGTTGATAAGACAGTTCTGATTGATGCGTGAGAGGGGAAAACGCTTCATGGCCAAACGCAGTTTTGCATTTCCATCGGCTCCGGCCCGCGCCCAGGCGCTGGGCGAGATCCATGCGCGTCCTTATGCGCTGGTGACGTCGCCGCGCGTCATCTTCCAGCTCGCTTTCATGACGGATGGCGGCGCTGCCGTCGATCATGCCGTTCTCTCGGAATTATCGCGTGCACGAGGCGTCTCGCCGCCCAGCCGCGAGGCCAGTCATCATGCCATCTCCTGGGGGCAGGGCACGCTGCGCTGGGAGCGCCATACCGAATTCTCGACCTATTTCTGGGATGGCGTCATTCCTGACCAGTTTGGCGGCGACGTCACCACCCATCCTTTTGGCGACGGTTTTTCGCCGCCGGGAACGCTGATCTCCGGCATCCGGCTGGAAATCCGGCCGGACACGGAGGAGACCCGCGCGGCGATGAGCGCGTTCGATCCGACCAGCCTCTGTTACAGCGATATCAAGAACGGCCAGTCGGTGGTGCTGACCGATTTTCGCCAGAACGGCGATGGCCTGACGCAGATCCTCGTCATCGACCGGGGTATGACGGAAGCCGGAACCGGCGCGCTGGTCCAGCGGCTACTCGATATCGAAACCTATCGCACGCTGGCCATGCTCGGGCTGCCACTGGCGCAATCGCTGTCGCCGGATATCCGCCGCATCGAGGATGGGCTGACGGGGATGACCCAGCGGATGCGCACCAGCGCCCGTGAAAAAGCCGACGAGATGCTGGCCGAGATCACGCTGCTTGCGGCCGAACTCGAAGCCGGAGCAGCGCTCAGCCTCTACCGTTTCGGCGCCAGCCGCGCCTATTACGGCATCGTTCAGGAGCGCATCCGTTCGCTGATCGAAACCGGCGTGCCGGGCTATGAAACGCTCGGCTCCTTTCTGGAGCGGCGGCTTGCACCGGCCATGCGCACCTGCCAATCAGTAGAAGAGCGCCAGGCCAACCTGTCGCGCAAGCTGACCCGCGCGACCGCGCTGCTTCGAAGCTGGGTCGATGTCGAGCTCGAGCGGCAAAACAGCGTGCTGCTCAATTCGATGGACCGCCGCGCCAAGCTGCAGCTACGTCTGCAGCAGACGGTCGAAGGCCTGTCGGTCGCTGCGATCTCCTATTATGTCGTCGGTCTGTTCGGCTATATCGCCAAGGCGCTGGAAAGCGAGGGTGTTCCGGTCAAGTCCAGCGTGCTGACCGGCTTCTTCGTGCCGGTTGCGGTTCTGGCCATGTGGCTGGTGGTGCGGCGCATCCGCAAGCATCATGCTGACGAGGACCGGGAAAGTCTTTAAGTCTTGCCGGACAGTCCAACGAATCGACCCGGCACACCCATGGCAAAAGTTGCAAAAGCGCCGAAGAAGGCAAAACTCGACCGGGACGGCCTGACGGCACTCGGCCTGGAACGGCTGATCGAGATCGCGCTGGATGAGGCGGCCCTCAATACGTCTTTCAAGAAGCGGCTGAATGCTGCGCTGGCTGGCATCGGCGGTGCGGCTGGTGCAGCCAATGTGGCAAAGCTGATCGACAGCCGGCTGAATGCGCTCGAAAAATCACAGACCCGCATCCGCTGGCAGAAGGAGCGTGCCTTCGGCAACGACCTCGACAGCATCTCCGCCAGCATCATCAAGGAATTCGGCACCGTCGATCCCGGCATGGCGCTGGAACGGCTGATCCGTTTCGTCTTCGGCTACGAGGGCATTGCCGAGCGCGTCAATGATTCCAGTGGTCGGATCGCCGGCATCTATGTCCAGGCCTGCGAGGCCGCCGGGCGTCTGGCACTGACCGTGCCGGCAGATCAGCAGGCGCGGATACCGGCGTTGATCACACCCGGCCTTCCGGTGATGGATTATCACGGCGTCAAAACCTTGCTTGCGGTGCGGATCGCCGGCGCGCTGTCGCCGGATGTCCTGAAGTCTTGGGACGAAACGCTGGCTGCAGCAATGAAGATCCCGGCTGGCACCACGCTCCTGCCAGCCATCGTCCACGTGCGCCGTGCCATTGCCGATGCCAGGGGCGACCTCGATGCCTACATTGCGATCGAGGAAAGCCTGCCGGAACCGCTGCGTGAACCGGTCGTGGTTGCCGAGCGGCTGCATGCCGCAGGCCGTAATGAAGAAGCGCTGATCTGGGTGCGCAAGCCCCGCAGGTCACGGGTCGGCTTCGCCCGCCGCGTCGATATCCTCACCGGCGGGATAAAACCGTTGCCGGACAAGGACCGGCTTGAGGCCGCCATCCTTGATGGCATGAAGGACCGCACGGCGTCGCAGGCCGTGCGCTGGAAGATTTTCGAGCAGGGGCTCGATGCCGGAATCTTGCGCGAGTATATCGCCAAGGCCGGTGATTTCGAGGAGTTCGAGGCTCTGGACAAGGCATTCGCTTTCGTCGAGCAGCACCGCGAACCGCATGCCGCGTTGCGTTTCTATCTCGCCTGGGGGAGGCTCGATCTGGCGGCACGCTATGTCGTTACCCGATGGGGCGTCTGGGAAGGCGAATTCTACGAGTTTCTGCTGCCCGCAGCCGAAGCTTTCGAGGCTGCCGAGTACCCGGCGGCGGCAACTGCGCTTTACCGCGCCCTGCTCGACCGCATCATCGGCCGTGGCCTGTCGGAAGCCTATGGATATGGCGCCGATTATCTTGCACGGCTTTCGGCACTGGCCAAACGTCCCGGCGGCAATGACGGGCTGATGCCGCATGCTGATTATGTCGCTGATCTGCGCAGGCAGCACATCCGCCGCCATGGTTTCTGGGACCGCATCCCGCCGGAAATCTACCGCTCCCAGTAGGGCTCCGGTCCATAGAGCCCGGCGAGATAATCGATGAACAGCCGCACCTTGGCGGGCAGGAACTGACGGCTGGGATAAAGCGCCGAGACGAACAGGTTGCGCGAGCCTTCCCAGGCGGGCAGGACCTGCACGAGCTTTCCCGATTTCAGGTCGCTGCCGATATCCCAGGTCGAGCGCAATGCGATGCCGGCGCCGGAAAGCACAGCTTCGCGGACCACTTCGGAGGAATTGGTGATCAGCCGGCCCTGCGGCTTGTAGCTCATCGAACCCGCCTCGCTTTCCAGCTTCCAGGTGTCGTGATTGTGCTGGCGCAGGCAGATATGGTCGCCGAGATCATCGATGGTGTCCGGCGTGCCATACCTGGCAATGTAGTTTGGCGCAGCGCAAAGAATACGCCGCACCGGCACAAGCTTGCGCGCCACCAGCGTCGAATCGCTGAGTTCGCCGATACGGATGGCAAGGTCAAAACCCTCGGCAACAATGTCGGTGAATTCGTCCGAGAGCACGATGTTGAGGATAAGATCGGGATGCGCTTCGATGAAGCGGGCGAGATGCGGCGCCACGTGCATGCGGCCAAAGGAGGTTGGGGCAGTAATGCGCAGCGTACCCTGCGGTTGGCCGGAGCGGCCGGAGGCAAAGGCCTCGGCTTCCTCGATGCCGGCCATGATCCCCAGCACCCGGTCGTAAAATCCCTGTCCGGCTTCGGTGAGCGATATCTGCCGTGTGGTACGCTGGAACAGCCGCGTGCCGAGCCGGTCTTCCAGCCGCTTGATGCGTTTGGAAATAACAGCTGGGGAAAACCCCAATGCCCGCCCCGCCGCCGACATACTGCCGGTGGATACGACACGTGTGAACACCTCAAGATCGCCCAGATTTGTCATCAATCTTGACCATTGTTTCGAAAACAGAAAAACTGATTAGCATTTGCTGTGCCGTGGTGAAAGTGGTAAAGAAAAAATACCAATCATGCTGCAGAATGACGATGGCGGGAGGCCGATATGCCGGAAACGATTGCCTTTCTGGAGCCGAAACCATCCGTGCTTGCGCGCCGCCGTCAGATCGTTGAGGATCTGGCCGATATCCTGCCTGCCGGCTGCCTGATCAGCGAAAAACGCGGGCTGGTGCCGTTCGAGACGGATGCCTTCATCGCCTATCGTCAGGTGCCCTTGGCCGTCGCGCTGCCGGAAACCACGGCGCAGGTGGCGGCCGTGTTGAAATATTGCAGCCGCTACGGCATTCCCGTCGTGCCGCGCGGGGCAGGCACCTCGCTGTCGGGCGGCGCCATCCCGCAATCCGATGCGGTGGTGATCGGCCTGTCAAAAATGTCGCGCATCCTCGATATCGATTTTGCCAACCGCTCGGCTACGGTGCAGGCGGGTGTCACCAATATCAATATTTCCGAAGCGGTCTCCGCCGACGGCTTTTTCTATGCGCCGGACCCGAGCTCGCAGCTCGCCTGCACCATCGGTGGCAATATCGGCATGAATTCCGGCGGCGCTCACTGCCTGAAATACGGCGTCACCACCAACAATCTCCTGGGCGTCAAGATGGTGCTGTTCGATGGCACGGTGATCGAGCTGGGTGGCAAGGCGTTGGATGCGCAGGGCTATGACCTGCTCGGCTTCGTCTGCGGCTCCGAGGGCCAGCTTGGCATCGTCACCGAGGCGACGGTGCGGCTGCTGGCCAAGCCGGAGGGCACGCGTCCCGTGCTGTTCGGCTTCATGTCGTCGGAAGAGGCGGGGTCTTGCGTCGCCGAAGTCATCGGCTCCGGCATCATCCCGGTCGCCATCGAATTCATGGACAAGCCGGCCATCGGCATCTGCGAGGCGTTTGCGCAGGCTGGGTATCCGATGGATGTCGAGGCACTGCTGATCGTCGAGGTCGAGGGATCGGAAGCCGAGATGGAGGCGATGCTTGCCAGCATCATCGACATCGCCCGCCGCCACGGCGTTGCCACCATCCGCGAAAGCCAGTCGGCAACGGAGGCGGCCCTGATCTGGAAAGGCCGCAAATCCGCCTTTGGTGCCACCGGCCGCATCGCCGACTATATCTGCATGGACGGCACGGTGCCGCTCAGCCAGCTGTCCTATGTGCTGAAGAAAACCGCTGAAATCATCGACGGCTACGGCCTGCGCGTCGCCAACGTCTTCCATGCCGGCGACGGCAACATGCATCCGCTGATCCTCTACAATATCAACGATCCGGAAGACGCCGCCCGCGCCGAAGCGGCTGGCAACGATATTCTGCGGCTCTGCGTCGATGCCGGTGGCTGCCTGACTGGAGAACATGGCGTCGGCATCGAGAAGCGCGACCTGATGCTGCATCAGTTTACCCAGATGGATCTGAACCAGCAGATGGCCGCACGCGCCGCCTTCGATCCGCAATGGATCATGAACCCCTCAAAGGTCTTTCCGCTGGAAGGACGCCCAGTCGCATGAGCATGGCCTTCGAACCCACATCAGAAACGGAAGCCGCCGATATCATCCGGCAGGCTGCCGGAGCGGGAATGGCGCTGGCGATCACCGGCGGCGGCACGCGCTCGGGCTTTGGAAACCGCGTCCGGGCAGAGCAGGTGCTCTCGGCGCGAAAACTCTCCGGCATCGTCAGCTACAATCCGGCCGAAATGACGATGAGCGCCAAGGCGGGAACGCCGATGGCCGAGATCGAGGCGGCACTTCTCGGCAATCGCCAGATGCTCGCCTTCGAGCCGATGGATCATCGCGGCGTGATGGGCACCAGCGGTGTGCCGACCATCGGCGGCGTCTTTGCCGCCAACGTCTCCGGCCCGCGCCGCATCACCGCCGGTGCCGCGCGCGATCATCTGCTCGGTATCCGCTTCGTCAACGGCGCGGGCGAGGCGATCAAATCCGGCGGCCGGGTGATGAAGAACGTCACCGGGCTTGATCTGGTCAAGCTGCTCTGCGGTTCACACGGCACGCTGGGACTTTTGACCGAAGTCACGTTCAAGGTCCTGCCTTTGCCGCCAGCCGCAGCCACGATCGTGGCGTTCGGCCTCGACGATGCGCAGGCCGTTGCCGCCATGGCGCATGCGCTGTCCATGCCGGTCGAAGTGTCCGGTGCCGCCCACCTGACGGAAAGCGTGCGCTACCGCTTCGTCGGCAGCAGCCATCCGGAGGGTGCCGCCACGGTCCTGCGGCTTGAGGGGCTACCGGCCTCCGTCGCAGTGCGGGCCGAAAAACTCAAAGCCGCCTTCGCCCAGGTCGCGCCGGCGACGGTGCTGGACCAGGAGGCAACGGAAAAGCTCTGGCGGGATATCCGCGATGCCAAACCCTATGCCGATGGTACGCAAAAGCCGCTGTGGCGGGTCTCGGTGGCGCCAACCGCCGGCCATCAACTGGTCGCGGCATTGCGCCTGCAAACCGGCGTCGATGCGTTTTATGACTGGCAGGGCGGCCTTGTCTGGCTGCGCATGGAGGCGGATGCCGAGGCGGACATGCTGCGCCGTTTCATCAAGGGCATCGGTGGTGGCCATGCGACGCTGGTGCGTGCCTCGGACGCGGTTCGCGCGGTGATCCCGGCGTTCGAGCCGGAGCCTGCTCCCGTTGCCGCACTGTCGGCACGGATCAAGGAAAAGTTCGATCCCATGGGGATATTCAATCCGGGGAAAATGGGGTGATGGAACGATGAGTATGCGGCGCGCTAACCCCCTCTGTCACTGCGTGACATCTCCCCCACAAGGGGGGAGATTGTTCTTTTCCCATGAGATATTTGTAAACGTGGCACAAAGCTTGCGGCCAATCTCCCCCCTTGCGGGGGAGATGTCCCGGAGGGACAGAGGGGGGTATGCGTCCCCCGACATGGGGAATGCCACCTGATGCAGACAAACTTCACCCCTGACCAGCTCTCCGATCCGCATGTTGCCGAATCCGAGGGGATCCTGCGCAAATGTGTACATTGCGGCTTCTGCACCGCCACCTGCCCGACCTATGTCACGCTCGGCAACGAACTCGACAGTCCGCGCGGGCGGATTTATCTGATCAAGGACATGCTGGAAAACGGCCGTCCGGCCGATGAGGAAGTGGTCACCCATATCGACCGCTGCCTGTCCTGTCTCGCCTGCATGACCACCTGTCCGTCCGGCGTCAATTACATGCACCTGGTCGACCATGCCCGGATCCATATCGAGCAGACCTACAAGCGTCCGCTGAAGGACCGGCTGGTGCGCAGCGTGCTGGCGGCGATATTGCCCTATCCCGGCCGGTTCCGGTTGGCCTTGAAGGCGGCCCGGCTCGGCCGGCCGTTGGCAGTGGCGATGAAGCGGGTACCGTTCCTGAAAACCTTCGGTGTCATGCTCGATCTCGCCCCAGCGGAGATCGCCTCGGCATCCCCAGCTTCGGTCCCCGGCATTCGTCCTGCCCAAGCGGAGAAACGCGGCCGGGTCGCCATACTCACCGGCTGCGCCCAGCCAGTGCTGAAACCGGGGATCAACGAGGCGACCATCCGGCTGTTGACGCGGCTCGGCGTGGAGGTTGTGGTTCCGCAAGGCGAGGGCTGTTGCGGTGCGCTGGTGCATCACATGGGCCGCGAGGAGCAGGCGCTGACTGCTGCCCGCCGCAATGTCGATGTCTGGGTGAAGGCGGCGGATGCGGGCGGACTCGATGCGATCATCATCACCGCGTCGGGCTGCGGCACCACCATCAAGGATTACGGCCATATGCTCAGGCTCGATCCGGCCTATGCGGAAAAGGCGGCGCGTGTCTCGGCTCTGGCCAAGGACATCACCGAATATCTCGCGACGCTCGATCTGCCGCGCCAGGAGCCGAAAAACCTGACCGTTGCCTATCATTCAGCCTGCTCGATGCAGCACGGCCAGAAGATCACCCTGGCGCCGAAGCTCCTGCTACGCAACGCCGGCTTTACCGTCCGCGATCCGGCCGAGGGCCATCTCTGTTGCGGCTCGGCAGGTACCTACAATATCCTGCAGCCGGAAATTTCTGCGACGTTGAAGGCGCGCAAGGTGAAGAACATCGAGGCCACCAAAGCCGACATCATCGCCACCGGCAATATCGGCTGCATCACCCAGATCGCCACCGGAACGGCTATGCCGATCCTGCACACGGTCGAATTGCTGGACTGGGCCTATGGCGGCGAAAGGCCAGCGGGTGTTTCACCCTCCCCTTGAGGGTGGAGTTATCGCATAGGGACGAGCGGCCCGCTTCCTCTTCTCCCCGGCGGGGAGAAGGTGGCCCGCAGGGCCAGATGAGGGGGCGGTGCGCTCCGTGCCTGCAGAAGCATCCCCTCATCGCCTCGCTACATCAGGCACTTCTCCCCGATGGGGAGACTGAAATAACCCTCAGCCGCCAAAGATCGTCCGCAGGATATCGACGCCACGGTCATTGTAGGACACATTGCCCTGCTTGTTGCCGGGACCGATGACGATGACCTTGCTGCCGATCGAGGCGCGGTCGTAGAGATGCTCGACATCCTTGTTCATCATGCGGATGCAGCCGGACGACATGTTGAGGCCGATCGTCCAGGGCTGGTTGGTGCCGTGGATGCGGAAGCCGGAATCGTTGCCGCCCTTGTAGAGATAGAGCGCGCGGGCGCCGAGCGGATTGTCGATGCCGCCCTCCTGGAAAGCCGGAAGGATATGGCCCTTCTTGCGCTCGCGGGCGATCATTTCCTTCGGCGGTGTCCAGCCCGGCCATTCGGCCTTGCGCTGCACTTTGACGACGCCCGACCAGCCAAAGCCTTCGCGGCCGACGCCGATGCCGTAGCGGGTCGCCCGGTTCGGGCCTTCGATATAGTAGAGATACTTGTTGTTGGTATCGACGATGATTGTGCCGGGGGCCTCATCCGTGCTCAGCCGCACCTTGGTGCGCCAGAATTTTTGCGCCGGCTTCCTTTCCATCGCCACCAGCGTGACGTCGGAGTTGGACTTTGCACCTGCCGGTTCGCCCGGCATGAAAGCCGATGCGCTTGAGGCGCCAAGCACGACAGCGACCGCAAATCCGGCTGCGGCCAACGATTTCAACGCATATCTCATCAGTGGATTCCCTCTCCAGCCCCAAGCTGCGAAACGCTATTCAATATCGCGTTTTACGCAAGTCTTATGGGTTCTGGATAGGGTAAATGTGATCGATCCGGTTGTAACCCAGGGAACCCCTGTTGCCGAAAGGCCACGATGTGGCCCTCCGGCGGGTAAGCGGGCGCTTAGATGACAATGACCTTGGTGCCGAGCTTGACGCGCTCGTAGAGATCGCTGACGTCCTCGTTGCGCATGCGGATGCAGCCTGACGACACCGCATAACCGATCGTCCAGGGGGCGTTGGTGCCGTGGATGCGGTAGAGCGTCGAGCCGAGATACATGGCGCGCGCACCGAGCGGATTTTCCGGGCCCCCTTCCATGCTGACGGGGAGATAATGGCCCTTGGCTGCCTCGCGGGCGCGCATTTCGGCAGGCGGCGTCCAGTTCGGCCATTCCGCCTTGCGGGTCACCTTGTGGGCACCGGCCCATTCGAAGCCCGGCTTGCCGACGCCGACGCCGTAACGCCGCGCCTCGCCATTGCCGGTCACCAGATAGAGGAAACGGTTGTTGGTATCGATGATGATGGTGCCGGCCTTCTCCTTGCTGTCATAGGCAACGGTCTGCGGCAGGAATTGCGGGTCCAGCTGCCGGACCGGCCTCTGGGCACGGGTCATCGCCACCGGTTGGGCAACGCCGGCGCCGGAGCGCTGGACACGCTTCTGGAACAGATACTGTTTTCGGGTGGCGCCTTGCTGTTGAACCGCGATAGGCCGCTGCTGGCGATAGACGACACGCTCGGGGGTGCCGCCAAGCTGGGTTACCCACGGGGCAGTCAAGTCCGGGCTGATGACAACCGGCGGCCGGTTCTGGTAGCGGTCCTGCGCCTCGGCAAGACTGGTCAGCACAACAAGCAGGGATGTGGCAAGGATCAGGGTTTTCTTCATCATCGGACGGACTCACTACCTTTCGCCGGAAACTCTCATAGCTTCGCCGTCCGCGGTGAGGCGGATGACGAGCGGTACGGACGCCAATAAAAGGATTGGCGGAATGGAAGGATCGTGGCACCCGGCAGCAACCGAATGGTAAATGCCAGTTCATTAAAACCCCTTCGCCGGGATAAAGCTTTAGGTAGGGTTATCGCCGGCTTTATGACTATGGTTGGCAATTGGTAAAACGAAAAAACTTGAGGAGAAGCGTGTGACGGTTAAGGGCATCATCACCGGAGAGGACGGCGTCGACCGTTGCGCCTGGCATGCCAATCTGGCGGATTATCAGCGCTACCATGACGAAGAGTGGGGCAAGCCGATGGCCGATGATATCCGGCTGTTCGAGAAAATCTGCCTCGAAGGCTTCCAATCCGGCCTCTCCTGGCTGACCATCCTGCGCAAGCGCGAGGCCTTTCGCGCCGCCTTTGCCGGTTTCGATTTCGACCTGGTGGCAAGGTTTGGCGATGATGACATTGCGCGCTGCCTTTCCGATGCCGGTATCGTGCGCCATCGCGGCAAGATCGTCTCGACCATCAACAATGCTAAACGGGCGCAGGAACTGAAGGCGGAGTTTGGTTCGCTGGCGCGCTATTTCTGGAGCCATGAGCCGGGCGGCAACGAGCGGCCGAAGGTGGTCACCTGGGAGGCGATTGCCACCAACCCGACGACGCCGACCTCGACGCTCATCTCCAAGGATCTGAAAAAGCGCGGCTGGACCTTTGTCGGGCCGACCACGGTCTACGCCTTCATGCAGGCTATGGGCCTGGTCAACGATCACATCGAAGGCTGCTACTGCCGTAGCAGGATCGAAGACCTGCGGCGGGCTTTCGTGCGGCCCTGAACGATCCTGTCGTGATCAGGATGGGAGTGTCCTAAAAGAGATCGTCGGGCATGCCGTGCAGCCGGGTGGCGGGCCGGTTGTTCTGGTAGAGCAGCCCGATGGCAAAGATCACCATCATGGCGCCGATCACCAGCCACTCTCCGTTGCCGGACATGGCCATGCCGGGAATGATGTTGGAGCCTTGCAGCATCCACAGGCCGCCAAGTAAAATGATGACGATGCCTGCGATATTCTTGAATACCTTCATGACGTCCTCCCATGCACTGGAGGAAATTATGTGCCCAAGGCCTCGTTCGGTCAACATCCGTCAAAAAGGCGGCCGGTCGGCTCCGGCGGCGCCTTCGTGAGCCCGAAGGGGAATGCGCTGTCAGCGTGCCGCCGCTGAAAAGGCAAAGACACCCTGCATACGGCCGGTGGCGGCTGTTGCATCGATCGTCGATGTCCCGATGCAGTAGAGCGGGCCGACGGAGGTATCGGTGATATCCGTGCAATAACAGAAGGATGAGGCCGCAGCCGTTGCCTCTTCCAGAATAGTCAGCACGATCTTGCGATGGTTTTGCGCGTAGCCACGGATGATATCCAGCAAGCCGCAAAGGTCTTGCTCCAGCGCGTGAATATGCTGCGCCATCTCGCCGACAGAGAAGATGCCGGTGGAAAGATCACAGTGCCAGCCCTCGACGACATAGTCATGCCCGGTGAGTTCGGCGATCCATTCTTCGTGGGCGCGCGTCTCCGCAGGAAGGATCGTACCAAAGCCGGGTTTCACGAATCTGAGCATGTTAATCCGTCTTCCCATGGCCGCCGGTGCGCGGCTTTTGCAAGTCTGAGACACTGTCTGCAGCATGTCGGCGCACGCATCAAAAAGCGCTTTAGCGGCAGCCGGAAAAGCGCTGCCTCTGATGGTTCGCCACAGCGTTGCATTCAGCAGAAACTGGTCTTCATGGTTTCATGAAATAGTCGACAAAAGCTTTCGCCGAAACGGCGGCAATTGATCATTGACTCTTCCTTTAGCGCATTGAAATTACCCGGCACAACTCCTGATTTTATGAAAAGTTGCATCCTGTGGATCTCATTCGCGGCGAACTTGTCGGGCAATTGCAAGCCTACCGGCTGAAGGCCGGGCTGACGCAGGGCGACATTGCCTGGAAACTGGGCTTTTCACTGCCGACCGTCTCCCGCTGGGAGCGCGGCATCTGCAGGCCGGACCTGCGCGCTGTCGGCGCCATCGTCGATTTCCTGCGGCGTGCTGACGCACATACGGAAAAGGTTCTTTTGCAATCGATCCTGTCGGCCAAGGACAGCCGCAATCTCTGGGAAGGCGAAGATATCCGCTATCTCGCCGGTTCGCGCCAGGAGTTCATCGATACGCCGTTGATGCGGGCGATGGTCGGCAAGAGCATCCGCCGTTACATGACCAGGCTCTATCATGATTTCATCGAGGATCAGGCAACCGTTGCGAGCCTGAAATCCGGCGAGCTTGCCAGCATTGATTTCTACGGCGGCGCGGCCATGTCGGTGACCAGCATTCCCGATGGCTACGTGCAATTCAAGCGGATGAGCTTTCAATCGGAAGTCAGAGGCGTCATCCGTGGCGACACCCATTCGATCCTCATTCCTGCAGCCGAAGCGCCGACGACGGAGGGTGCGATCGTCCACACCTGGGATAGCCTGTCGCGGCCGCTTTAGGCCGGTGTCGGCGGCGCAAAGACTTGCCGCCTTGGCCTTGATCGGCTAGGGAAAGCGCCAATTCCCATGACGGATCGGACATGACCGTCCGGCGCTGAAAGTGTTGCTGCCATGAACGACAAAAAGAAGAAGCCACAGAAGCTCAGAGCCCGCTTGCCACGCGGTTTCGTCGATCGCTCCGCCGCCGATATCCGTGCCGTCGATGAGATGACCGCAAAGATCCGCGAAGTCTATGAACGTTACGGCTTCGATCCGGTCGAAACGCCGCTGTTCGAATATACCGACGCGCTGGGAAAATTCCTGCCCGACAGCGACCGCCCGAACGAAGGCGTCTTCTCGCTGCAGGATGATGACGACCAGTGGATGAGCGCCCGCTACGACCTGACGGCGCCGCTCGCCCGTCATGTCGCTGAAAATTTCAACGATATCCAGTTGCCCTATCGTACCTATCGCGCCGGCTACGTCTTCCGCAACGAAAAGCCGGGTCCGGGCCGTTTCCGCCAGTTCATGCAGTTCGACGCCGATACGGTCGGCGCTGCCGGTGTCCAGGCGGACGCTGAAATGTGCATGATGATGGCCGATACTATGGAAGCCTTGGGCATTGCCCGCGGCGACTATGTGATCCGGGTCAACAACCGCAAGGTTCTGGACGGCGTGCTCGAGGCGATCGGCCTTGGTGGCGATGATAATGCCGTGCGTCGGCTCAATGTGCTCAGGGCTATCGATAAGCTCGACAAGTTCGGCCCGGAGGGCGTGAAGCTGTTGCTTGGCCCCGGTCGCAAGGACGAGAGTGGCGATTTCACCAAGGGCGCCGGGCTGAATGAAGATCAGATTGCCAAGGTGATCTTCTTCATCGGCATTACCGACTATGCCGCCAGTGCCGCCGATCTGGCAACATTGGTTGCCGGAACGTCGAAGGGCGCCGAGGGCGTTGAAGAGTTGAACCTGATCGGCAGTCTGGTGACAAGCGCCGGTTACGATTCCGGCCGCATCAAGATCGACCCATCCGTCGTCCGTGGTCTGGAATATTACACCGGCCCGGTCTTCGAAGCCGAACTGCAGTTTGCCGTCACCAACGAAAAGGGCGAAAAGGTCGTCTTCGGCTCGGTCGGCGGTGGTGGCCGGTATGATGGCCTGGTCTCCCGCTTCATGGGCCAGCCGGTTCCGGCGACAGGCTTTTCCATCGGCGTTTCGCGCCTGATGACGGCGCTGAAGAACCTCGGCAAACTCGGCATGGACGAGGTCATCGCCCCGGTCGTCGTCTGCGTCATGGACCGAGATACCGAAAGCCTCGGCAAGTACCAGCAGTTCACGCAACAGCTGCGCCATGCCGGTATCCGCGCCGAAATGTACCAGGGCAACAAGAAGAACTTTGGCGACCAGCTGAAATATGCCGACCGCCGCGGCTCGCCGCTCGCCATCATCCAGGGTGGCGACGAACGGGCGCAAGGCGTCGTGCAGATCAAGGACCTGATCGAAGGCAAGCGTCTGTCGGGCGAGATCGAGGACAACACGGCGTGGCGCGAAGCCCGCGTGGCGCAGGTCTCGGTGCCGGAGGCAGACCTTGTTGCCAAGGTGCGCGAAATGCTGGCCGAGCAGGCGGAAGACCGGGCGCGGGCGGCGCAGGATTGAGTATGCGGATGGTTTACCCCCCTCTGTCACTCCGTGACATCTCCCCCACAAGGGGGGAGATCATCCTTTTCCCGCGCCCGCTTATCGGCTGGGGTAAGGGATGCGACAGCGTTGCGGACAATTTCCCCCCTTGTGGGGGAGATATCGGCGTCGCCGACAGAGGGGGGTATTCCTCCATAATATATTCGGAAGCGTACCGCCTATGCCCCTGATCAACCTTCCAGCCTTTGCCGCCGATCTGCTGGCCGATTTCGAGCGGCTGGGCACCCTGCGCGTCGATACGCCGGTCATCCAGCCGGCCGAGCCGTTCCTCGACATGGCCGGCGAAGACCTGCGCCGCCGTATCTTCATGACCGAGAGCGAGACCGGCAAGAGCCTGTGCCTGCGCCCGGAATTCACCATCCCCGTCTGCCTGCGCCATATCGAGACCGCCACCGGCACACCGCAGCGCTATTCCTATCTTGGCGAAATTTTTCGCCAGCGACGGGAAGGGGCCAACGAATTCTATCAGGCCGGTATCGAGGACCTTGGCGAAACCGATGTGGCGAGCGCGGATGCCCGCGCCATCGGTGACGCCATCGCCATTCTCACCGCGCGCCTGCCGGGCAAAAAGCTCAATGTGACGCTCGGCGATCAGTCGGTGTTCGAGGCCGTCGTCGCGGCCTGCGGCCTGCCGGCCGGCTGGCAGAAGCGCCTGATCCACGCCTTTGGCAATCCAGCCCAGATCGACACCCTTCTGACGCGGTTGTCGAGTCCGCAGCCGGTTACCGGCCTCAGCGCCGAGATCGAGGCGCTGCTGGCATCCGGCGATGAGGCCACGCTGATTGCCCACCTCGACGAGACGATGGAGGCGACCGGCTATTCCACCAATGCCAGCCGCAGCCCGAAGGAAATCGCCGCTCGGCTGAAGGAAAAGCGGGCGCTGGAAAAGACAGCGCTCGATGGCCGCACGCTTGCCGTGCTGCGTGAATTCCTGTCGTTGAACATGCCGCTTGCCGACGCGCCGGCCGCCCTTTTTGCGTTTGCGGAAAAATCCGGACTAACGCTGGATGGTGCCCTGTCACGGTTTGACGCGCGCGTCGCAGCACTCGGCAATGCCGGTGTTGATGCAAAAACGCTCACCTACCGCGCCGCCTTCGGCCGGCCGCTCGATTATTATACCGGCATGGTCTTCGAGATCGTCATCGAGGGCTCCCCGGCGGTTCTCGCCGGTGGCGGCCGCTTCGACCGGCTGATGACGCTGTTGGGCGCAAAGGAGCGCATTCCGGCCGTTGGCTTCGCGCTCTGGCTCGACCGGATGGAGCAGGCGCTCGCCAGGCGAAAGGGGGAGGCGGCCCAATGACCATCACCATCGCGCTGCCCTCCAAGGGCCGGATGAAGGACGATGCTTCTGCCATTTTCGAAAAGGCGGGCCTGAAGATCGTCGCCGTTGGCAACGAGCGCTCCTATCGCGGCCGCGTCGAAGGTCTCGACGATGTGGAGATCGCCTTTCTTTCGGCATCGGAAATCTCGCGGGAGATCGGTAGCGGTTCGATCGATTTCGGCGTCACCGGCGAAGACCTGATCCGCGAGGGCCTGTCTGAAGCCGACGCCCGCGTCGAATTCTGCGCCCGGCTCGGTTTCGGCCATGCCGATGTCGTCGTTGCCGTCCCGGAAATCTGGCTCGATGTCGATACCATGGCGGATCTTGGCGATGTCGCCGCCGATTTCCGCGCCCGTCATGGCCGCAGGCTGGCGATCGCCACGAAATACTGGCGCCTGACGCAGCAGTTCTTTTCAGCCCAGCACGGCATCCAACTCTACCGCATCGTCGAAAGCCTGGGCGCAACCGAAGGCGCACCGGCTTCCGGTTCGGCCGATATCATCGTCGATATCACCTCGACCGGCTCGACACTGAAAGCCAACCACCTGAAGATCCTGTCGGATGGCATCATGCTGCGATCCGAGGCCTGCCTTGTGCGGGCCCGCAAGGCCGAGCATGCGCACGATCCGTTGGTGGCGAAGATCATCGAGGCGGTACAGAGAGCTGTCGCCTAGCCTTGTGGCTTGGTCTCATCCGCCGCTGAAAGAGGCCGCGCCATCGCCTGGTTGCGAGCGGGTGCAGGGCACCCATAAAATTTCGTTGAGCACTCTGACATTCTGGACACGACCGTCTTATATTCGAATTCCAACCTCAAGGAGTTCCTTATGGCCGACCTCAGTTCCTTCCCGATCACCACCCGCTGGCCTGCCAAAAACCCGGATATCATCCAGCTCTATTCGCTGCCGACGCCGAATGGTGTGAAGGTTTCGATCGCGCTTGAGGAGCTTGGTCTGCCCTATGAGCCGCACCTGATTTCGTTCGGTACCAACGATCAGAAGACGCCGGAATTCCTTTCGCTCAATCCCAATGGCCGTATCCCTGCGATCATCGATCCGAATGGTCCGGGTGGTAAACCGATCGGTCTGTTCGAGTCCGGCGCAATCCTCATCTACCTCGCCGAAAAGACCGGTAAACTGATCCCGGCCGATGCCGCCGGACGGTACGAAACGCTGGCATGGGTGATGTTCCAGATGGGCGGTGTCGGGCCGATGTTCGGCCAGTTCGGTCATTTCTTCAAGTTTGCCGCCGACAAGGTCGCCAACAATTCCTATCCGATGGAGCGCTATCGCGACGAAGCCAAGCGGCTTCTCGGTGTGCTGGAAGGGCGTCTCGAAGGCCGTCGGTGGCTCATGGGCGATCAATATACCATCGCCGATATCACCACCTATTCCTGGATCGAGGGTGCCCGCAAATTCTATGGTGCTGCCGATGTGCTGGAATACGCCAGCTTCCCCAATGTCCTGGCCTGGGTCGATCGGGCGCTCGCCCGTCCGGCCGTCCAGAAGGGCATGGACATTCCCAAGCGCGACTAATTGCGCCTGTGTCGCCCAACACACGCATTGTCCGCCCGAGTTGACGAGACTCGGGCGGACAGGCTACGTCTGAGGACAAGAAGCATTCTCGACGGGTGAACAAACGTGACAGGCAGACTTGTTGTTGTGGGCGGCGGTCAGGCCGCCTTTGCGTTGGTGGCTAAATTGCGGGCCCTGAAGGACGAGCGCCCGATCACGGTCGTCGCGGCGGAAGCCAGCCACCCCTATCAGCGGCCGCCCCTCTCGAAAAAATACCTGCTGCGCGAAATGGACCTCGACCGGCTGCTCTACCGGCCGGAAAGCTGGTACGCCGAACACGCCATCGATATCCGCCTTTCCACCTTGGTCACGGCCATCGACCGGTCTGCAAAGACAGTCACGCTCAGCGATGGCTCGACGCTGGAGTACGATGTGCTGGCACTCGCCACCGGCTCGACCCCGCGCAAACTGCCGGCCAGTGTCGGCGGCGATCTTGCCGGCGTGTTCGTGGTGCGCGATTTCACCGATGCCGACCGTCTTGCCGAGGAAATGAAACCCGGAAAACACGCGCTGATCATCGGCGGCGGTTATATCGGCCTGGAAGCCGCGGCCGTGGCCCGATCCAGCGGGCTTGATGTGACTGTCATCGAAATGGCCGACCGCATCCTGCAGCGCGTCGCATCGGTTGCGACCTCCTATCTCGTCAAGGACATTCACACATCGCGCGGCGTCGATATCCGCGAAGGCACGGGCCTCGTCCGGCTGATCGGCACGGATGGCCGGGTGACCTCTGCGGAACTGACCGACGGCTCGACCATCCCGGTCGATCTGGTGATTGTCGGTATCGGCGTCACCGCCAATGATGCGCTGGCGCATGCCGCCGGCCTGGACGTTGCCAACGGCATTGTCGTCGATGGTTTCGGCCGCACGTCCGACCCCGCCATCCATGCCATGGGCGATTGCGCCGTACTGCCCTGGAAGGACATGCGCATCCGGCTGGAATCGGTGCAGAACGCCGTTGACCAAGCAGAGGCTGTGGCTGCGCTGTTGGTGGGCGGCGAGGCACCCTATGAGCCAAAACCCTGGTTCTGGTCGGATCAATATGACGTCAAGCTGCAGATCGCCGGCTTTGGCCATGGTCATGACGAGACGGTGGTGCGCAAGGGGCAGCGCGAAGGCAGCATTTCTGTCTGGTATTTTACAGCCGGCAAGCTGGTGGCTGTCGATGCGCTGAATGACGCCAAGGCCTATGTCACCGGCAAGAAACTGCTGGATCTCGGCCTGACGCCCGACCGGGCGCTTCTTGAAGACCCGCAGACTGACTTGAAGACGCTGTTGCCATAACGGTCAAGCGTCTGCCTTCCGGCTATTGCAGGCCGCTGCTATTGATGGCGGGTGAAGACGTGTCTGCGTGCTTCCAGCTGGAAGCGGGGGAAGAAGAACACGCCGGTAATCGAGCCCGAATAGCGCTGTTCCAGCCCGGTGGATTCGCCGATGCAGAAAACCGGCTGCTTCTGGCCGGACGACAGGATGATCGTCGTCGAAAAACAGAAGGACGAGGAGGTCGTTGCTGCCTGCTCGAAAAGCGCCAGCACATGATTGCGGTCGGCGCTGTCATAGCAGCGGACCAAATTGAGCAATCCGCATTCGGCCTGGCTGAGGCCGTGCATGGCGGCCGCACTGTCGCCGAGGCGAAACAGGCCGTTCGACAGGTCGCCAGACCAGCCCTCTGAAAAACAGAATTGGCCAAGCATCTCCAACCCGCTTTCGCCGCAGGCAAAGGAATCAGCGCCTGGCGGCTGAGAAAGGCCTGTTCTTGCAATTTTAAACAAGGTGGACCCCGGTATAGTCACAAAATCCGAAATTCATTCGTCTGTTCCCGTAAGTGTTCACAAGAAACAATTTCCATGTCTCGACAGGACTTGGCGACGCGGCAAATATAGGGCGAGGCGTGGTTCGCTGTAAAAAGACGGAAAGCTCAATTTTCAGGTCTTGGTCAGTTTGTCGGCAAGACGAAATAAATTGTATTCGAGGAAAATCTATAGGCTTTGTGATTTGGAATCAAAAGGTTGTTGGATAGACGGTTAATGCGGAAAAATTGAACTGTCTTATTGTCAATTCGTCCGATTTCTTGATCCCTGTGAATCTGCGGTTCACTTGGAGCGGTGTTATAATTGCTTTTTCTCGCGCTTCAATGGTGTTTCGAGAAATATTTTGTGATCCGAGATAAATATTCCCGATTGCAGTGATTTGGTCAAAGTACAATCAGAGCATGATCCGCAGAGCGCGGCAATGAGCCTGCCGGTTTTTCACGGCGTTCGTTGAACGGGAACGAAAAAAGGGCAGACCTTGCGGCCTGCCCCCTTCTCAATCCGGAAACCCGGAAAGCCTTCTGGTCGTCATTCGTAATAAGGCCAAAGCCTTATTACATCATGCCGCCCATGCCGCCCATGCCACCCATATCTGGCATGCCGCCGCCAGCCGATTCCTTCTTCGGCAGTTCGGCAATCATGGCTTCCGTGGTGATCAGCAGCGAAGCAACCGAAGCTGCGTTCTGCAGCGCTGTGCGGACAACCTTGACCGGATCGACGATACCCATGGCGATCATGTCGCCGAATTCGCCGGTCTGGGCATTGTAGCCGAAGTTGTCGGTGTTGCTTTCAAGGATCTTGCCAACGATGATCGAGCCTTCGTCGCCTGCGTTTTCAGCGATCTGGCGAACCAGCGACTGAAGTGCCTTGCGGATGATGGAGATACCGGCGGTCTGATCGTCGTTTGCGCCCTTGAGATCGAGAACGATCGAAGCACGCAGCAGAGCCGTACCACCGCCAGGAACGATACCTTCCTGAACGGCAGCGCGCGTTGCGTTCAGCGCGTCGTCGATACGGTCCTTCTTTTCCTTGACTTCGATTTCGGTCGCACCGCCAACGCGGATGACGGCAACGCCGCCAGCGAGCTTGGCAAGACGTTCCTGCAGCTTTTCGCGATCGTAGTCCGAAGTGGTTTCTTCGATCTGGCCCTTGATCTGAGCAACGCGGCCTTCGATTTCGGCCTTCTTGCCAGCGCCATCAACGATGGTGGTGTTTTCCTTGGAGATCGAAACCTTCTTCGCACGGCCGAGCATTTCGAGCGTGACGTTTTCCAGCTTGATGCCGATGTCTTCGGAAATGACCTGGCCACCGGTCAGGATCGCGATGTCTTCGAGCATGGCCTTGCGGCGATCGCCGAAGCCCGGAGCCTTGACGGCAGCAATCTTCAGGCCGCCACGCAGCTTGTTGACGACCAGCGTAGCAAGAGCTTCGCCTTCAACGTCTTCCGAGATGATCAGGAGCGGCTTGCCGGTCTGAACGACGGCTTCGAGAACCGGAAGCATGGCCTGCAGGTTGGAGAGCTTCTTCTCATGGAGAAGGATGTAAGCGTCTTCCAGTTCGGCAACCATCTTTTCAGGATTGGTGACGAAGTAAGGGCTGAGGTAGCCGCGGTCGAACTGCATGCCTTCGACGACTTCGAGTTCGGTTTCGGCGGTCTTGGCTTCTTCAACCGTGATGACGCCTTCATTGCCGACCTTCTGCATCGCTTCAGCGATGTACTGGCCGATTTCCTTTTCGCCGTTGGCAGAGATCGTGCCGACCTGGGCCACTTCTTCCGAAGTGTTGATCTTCTTTGCCTTGGCAACGAGGTCCTTGACGATGGCTGCGACTGCGAGGTCGATGCCGCGCTTCAGATCCATCGGGTTCATGCCGGCTGCAACAGCCTTGCCGCCTTCGCGAACGATCGCCTGGGCGAGAACGGTTGCAGTCGTGGTGCCGTCACCGGCGATGTCGTTGGTCTTCGAAGCAACTTCGCGGACCATCTGGGCGCCCATGTTTTCGAACTTGTCTTCGAGTTCGATTTCCTTGGCGACGGAAACGCCGTCCTTGGTGATGCGCGGTGCGCCGAAGGACTTGTCGATGATGACGTTGCGGCCCTTGGGACCGAGCGTGACCTTCACTGCGTCTGCGAGGATGTCGACGCCGCGCAGCATCTTTTCGCGCGCGGTACGGCCGAACTTAATTTCTTTGGCTGCCATGTTAAAAACTCCCGGGCTGGTGCCCAATTGGTTTTATGGAAAGTGGAAAGGTGGAAACCGGCTGGATCAGCCGATAACGCCCATGATGTCGGCTTCCTTCATGATCAGAAGGTCTTCGCCGTTGAGCTTGACTTCGGTGCCCGACCACTTGCCGAACAGGATACGATCGCCAGCCTTGACGTCGAGCGCGATGAGAGCGCCCTTGTCGTCACGGGTGCCGGTGCCGACAGCGACGATTTCGCCTTCCTGCGGCTTTTCCTTGGCGGTATCCGGAATGATGATGCCGCCCTTGGTCTTGGCTTCGGCCTCGATACGGCGCAC
>UCKS01000052.1 GCA_900473045.1 Hyphomicrobiales bacterium | reverse complement strand
ACCAAACGGTCTCCGGCAAAGCCGGGGCGGTTCATCGTTCGTCCGTTCCTGGAACAGGTGCCGCATTTTGGCGTCGAAGGCGTCTCGGGAATTCTGATGGCGTTCGGCATTGGTTGCTTCTTTGGGAATTTTGCTGGCGGATTCATTGCCGAACGCAACACCGGCTTGTCGATGACACTGGCGGCAGCCGGGATTGCCGCTGCGGCGTTTGTGCTCAGCTTTGCTGGCGCCGCCCCCATCGTCGCCACCGTCGCCACGACCCTCTGGGGCTTCGCCTTCGGCGCGCTCCCGGTCAGCGTCCAGAGCTTCGTCACTCAGGCGGCGTCTGATGAACCGGAAAGTGCCGGTGCGTTGACGCTCACGACATTCCAAATCGCCATTTCCAGCGGGGCGGTCTTCGGCGGTTTAATCGTCGGAACCCGTGGCCCCGCGGGTGTCTTTGCCTTTGCCGGCCTGTCCGCCCTGCTTGGCGCCGCCTTGATCGGCTTTGCAAGTCGCACGCGAGTCGCCGCAGCCGCCGAATAGATGAACTCACCGGACTTGACCGTCAGGGTGCCAACTATTTCGGCGCGAGCGCTGCCGTTCACGCTGCCATTAAGAGAGTCGCCGCCGTGCCGGTCGGCGTAGTGCAGTTGAAACCCGCCGCGTAGATTCCTTTCGCGATCGAACCGCAATAGGCGGTCTGCGCCCGAGATGGCGAGCCCGCCGCCGACCCGGGCAGCAAAAGGTGAGTGAGCGCTACCCGCCTGCCTCTACAAATTCCAAAACACGCAACATCTACGTGGAGGTCCGTCTCAAGTTTACTGCCAAAAGCTGTCTATCGGGCGTATTCTCCACAATGAATGCCTTACGACAGAATGCGTTCAGCTTATCCGTTAACGAGAAAAGATTTCCGGCGCTGATTTCTCAGTAAGCGTCAAGCGAGTAATGCGAATTAAAACTTTACCTTCCTCAGCTGAATAAAGTCCGACGGGTTGCCAAAGCGCGTTCAAGAAAGCAATTAGAGAAAGTCAGTGAGTGGAGATCAGTGAATGTTCGAACGCGCAGTGGAGTGGGCGAAAGTTGTTGGCATGATCGGCGACATTGCCAAGGGCTCGTCGAAGGTGTCGCTTCGCCAGTACATCAAGTCACCGTCCGCTGGCGATGCTCCGCTACACCCGGTGTTTGGTTGGGACTATCATCGCGTCCAATCACATGGAGCCGATACCAAGAACTTACCTGCCCTCGTCACCGACGCACAATTGACAGATATCCTGGCAAGCCTGACGACGGGTCGCGAAGAGACCTACGCCTACGAAGTAGATGGCGCGGAAAGCTTCGATGGTGAAGCCCAAAGCCTGCTGCTTCAATTTTCGAGTATAACGGTGACGACCGTCAAGTTGTCGGTTGGGGCCGTGCATCTCGGCTGGTTCCTGATCTCGCTCAAGACCAACCCCGATGCCGTTCATTGGAAGATGCGCTACCACGAGCGCAACTTGCGACCAGGCTAGCTTTCATTTTCCTATTTGAAGCTCAGGCAAGCATTGATGACGACCGTCGATGCCTAATACCTTGAGCGATTACTCGCCACAGCGACCAGGGCATCGGCGGCACGATCGTCTAGCAGGCTGGTGCTCTTTGTTCTCGTCCATCGCCGGAAGGCGAGCTGCAGGTCTTTCTGGCTGGAAGCCGACGCAACGGACGGTGGGCCTGCTGAAGGGCATGTCGAGCCTGGAAAAACGTCTCATGAAGCTGCGGCGTTTGGAGATGGTCGGAAACACGAAAGCACATTAAGTGGCAACCACGAGCACCGCACTTATCCCGCCGGTTGAGTCCGTGCGCTGAGTTTATGGTTATCCGGATCTCGAAGATAAGCGACGAAGGCCCCATTCGGACGCTCCGCGGGCGGGCTCTCGATCGGCGGGCCACCGTTTCTGGCGCCGGCCTCGTGCCATGCGAGAACATGATCGGGGCTCAAGGCGGCGATATCGATCGTCCCACCGTTAGCAACGGTCGCCGGCTTGCGGTCGATCGGTGTCGTAATCATCAGTCGACCGCCCTCGTGGGCATAGATCAGCCTGCCCCTTGCATCCATCTCGCCGGGCTTGCCACCTAGTGCAGTGAATGTGGCGTCGTAGAAGCTTCTGGACCGCTCAAGTTCGTTGCTGCCAATCATGATGTGAGTAAACATGTCCTTATTCTCCAGTACGATACCCAGTGGGTCCTTTGTTGTATCCCACAAGCGGATGGTCACGCCGGAACAGCTTGCAACCCATGCTTTAGGCCGTTCCGTCGACTTGGAGAAGGATGGTTACGACTTTATCCCGGAAGCGTTGTATTATCTGGCCCGGTATCCGCTGACAGATGACCAGCTCGCCTCCGTCGAGAAGATGGTAAGCAACACTGGTGGAGTAAAACTTAAAATCGAAAGGTTGCTTTTACCCTCCGCGCTTAAGGAGGTTGCGTTTCGTCTCGCTGACCCTAAGTTCTCGCTATGGGTAATGCGCGCTCAACCCGCACGGCGACGACAGAAACATCTCCAGAGGGTGACCCCCAGCGTTGCCACAGAGATCGAACGGCAATTAAGCGGTCGCACGCGTGATATTCACCTTGACGACGAACTTGCAGAACTATTTCGCGAGCGCGCCTGGCGCCAAACAGCGAAGATCGTCAGGGCCTGGATGTTCTGGGTTATCCTACTCGACGTTGTGACCTTGGCTCTCAATGCGATACTGCTTCCACTCCATACGGTTTCGCAGATGCTTATTCCTGCCTTGATCCTTCCACCCGCGGCTTTGGTCACTGCGTTGGCTTTTCGCAGGCCGCGAGAGCCTTGGCAACAGGGCGCTTTCGTCGTCGCCGGCATGTGCCTGATATTGCTGTCGGTTGCTCTGGTGGGGGTTAATACCGGTGGTGAGTTTTATGAGCGGCACCTGACAATCATGCTCTTTGTCGCTGTCACGGCCATAATTATTTTTCCTATCCCGCTCGTCTGGGCGGCCATGATCGGTGGTTTTGCCCTCAGCCTCTATCTTGTGTTCCAATTGCAAAATCCGGGTATCCAAGCGGGAAGTGCGCTGGCGGGCTCCCTATTTTTTGCGTGTGGGGTGGGCGCGACCATCGTGGCGCGCCGTACCGCGACGATCCTCGCGCAGAAGACCTTTTTGCTTGAACTCAGAGATCAAAGCCGACTAGCCGACCTTACCGAGGCCAACACGCGGCTTGAGTTGTTGGCGCGGACGGATCCCCTTACAGGTGTCGCCAATAGGCGCTCCATGATGGAAACGCTCGATCGCTTCTGGGGAACGGTAAAGCCGGAAAAGAATGCGGCAATGCTGATGTGCGATGTCGACGAATTCAAACGTCTAAACGATAACCTCGGGCATGCCGAAGGTGACCGCTGTCTTGTGAAGATCGCGGGCATCATCCAGAGTTGCTTGAGAGAAACCGACCACGTCGCCCGTTACGGAGGCGAGGAGTTCCTCGTTTTCCTCCCGGAGACCGGCGAACAGGAGGCCGCTCACATTGCGGAGAATATCCGCGGCCGCGTGGAAGCAGCTTTGCTTCCAAACCCGACATCTAGCGTTGCTTCTTACGTCACCCTCAGCATCGGGGTCGCGACGCTTGAAGCGCGCAGCACGGCCGTATCCGCGGAGGACGTTCAGCGCCAGGCCGATGAGGCCCTCTATCTTGCCAAGAGGCAAGGGCGAAATCGGGTGGTTGCTCGGACATTCCCGCCCGACGGTTTGCCATAGACCTCCGCATAAAAATCTTACTCCCCGAGGCTCGTCGTATCGACGATAGTGATTGTTATCCGTAGCTACTTGGAAAAACGATATCTTGATCGACGACGACGTTGAATTTGTACCTGGGCCTTATTTCAAGCGTCGGCTGAACACGTTGCGCTGAATCGTGCGTTCCGCCACCTGGCCGAAGGTCTCTGCGAAATTCCGCCGCGTCGCATCTGAGGCAGTGTCCTTTGTCGCGAGCGTCGAGCTTTCCGGAACGGCCATGTCGATACCTGTCCCGATCAGAGCAATCAGCACCGCTGAGCCGAACGTTTTCAAGTAATGGTTGCTCACCTTGTCACTGACAACCGCCATCCTTGCGCATCCGTCATCGACGGCGCCATCCACAGAGAATGGATTGTCGCAATGGGCAGGCGAAGCAAGAAGTCTCATCTCGCTCACTTGATATGTGAGCTCTACGTACGCCTCAACGTTGTCGGTTTGGTTCAGCAGGCAGGTTTCCAACTGGACCTTTCACAAGCGGAAGTCGCAGATACTCTTGGAGTTCACTTGTTCATCTGAACAAGACACTCCAGTCCTCCGGCGTGACGGTTTGGTTCGATGGACAAACCGCATTGTCACAATACTCGACTGGGACCGCCTCGTTCACGTTGCCGAATTCGACGTTTCTTATCTGAATTTAAGGCGGGAGCCGCGATGAATGTGGCACTCGTTCTCGTAGGAATAGACCGGCTGTTGACGAGTTGCTGTCCGCCCGCACCGGATAGGAACGCGGCTGCGAGCCGGATGTCCTTCATGCCTTCCAGGGTGCGTCTGAGATACCCCCGCCGTCACCCAGGTCCCCGTCCTTCTTGTCTGGACCGTTGTTGAGCATGGCAACGCCCTCGCTGACAAGCTCGACGTGGCCTAGTTCCTCGGCGGTGATGCTGGCTACAAGCGAATGGAATGGCTTTAGCTTTTCCTTCGATCGAAAATTGAAACTCTGGAACATATAGTTCCCGAGAGTGGACATTTCGCCGCACTTTCTGCCAAGCAATTCCTGCAGGGCGGCGGCGGCATTGGAGGTCTGCACGGTCTGGCACTGGCAGGGAGGCCTGCAGCTTGTCGACTCTCATGAACATATGCATGTTCCGTTGGTTGGAGGCACGGTCACAACCAGTGGATCCCCTTATAGTTCCGCATCAAACGCAAGTTGACGCGATAGGCTACGAGGAAATGGCATTTGGGAGCGCCCATTTCTGGGATTATGTCAATTTTGACAGCGATCAACGGGACCCGTGTCTAAGTTCGGTCATTGCAGGCATAGTTGATGGCCGGAGACGAGGCCGCCAACGACGGACAACTTCCCATCAGCATACCAGACCCGTTGTTTTCCGCCTTGCGCCCATCAGGGCTTTTTGAGTGCGTCCGGCTTGTGCGCGGCCCGTTTGCCAGACTTTGAGCTTTCGACGATGAGTTGAGGGTCGTCCTTGGTTGCCCTTACGGTGTGGCATTTAATTTTAGTATCTGACGTCTGCTTCGTAACGACCCTGCCCTCGGTCGTACCCTGGCTTGTTTCCCAAGTGACCTTGTCGCCCTTCTTGAGGCTTTCGCTCATTCCACTCTCCTTCAGTCCGGGCTGATCGCTGACGGCGGCTTAATATCTGACGTCTCGGTCTCCTTGTCGTCCAGCGCAAACTCGTCGCCGGCCCTTTGGTTTACCTTCGTCACGTCTTCCGATTCTTGCTCATTGAATTCGGGCTGCCCCTCTGCTCGCTTCCAGAGGTCATCTTAGGCACCCTCTGGGAGGCCCTCCTCCTCCCAGATTTTAGCTGCTGTTGTTTGTCGTCCATCGGTTTCTCCTTTTCTGGGCACCATGAGGACCGCGACGGACGGGCGGGGCGCTCGCCTGGCGTTTCGTTGCCCGCAGCGAGAAATCGGAAAAATCGCTGCGTTCACCATCACCGTCGTGTCCGATTGACACGCCGCGACCTCGAATCCGAAACCAATCCGGGTTACGAAAGTTCCTGCCGCATTAGACCTGGTCAAGATCGCACTCGGCGAACGCGGCGCGGTGTGGTGGGACGACGGAGCCCCTGACTGCAACAGGCACATGGCGAAGAATACGCCTTATGCGGACTGGTTCGCGGCGCTTGAATGCCTGCGAAACAATAATGCAAACAAAACCGTTCTGATCATGCTTCGGCATGGTGCCAAGATGGCGTTTAATTCATTCAAGTCAACGTAGGGGGCGTGCCATTGGGCCAGTACTATCCTTTCACTAAAAGGACCTCCGCTCAGTTATCGACCCGAACGGAGGCTTCGCAGAACCGTCGTGACAAGGAACGAAATTGTGGTAAGCGCTGCAAGCTTCGCCCACGGCTTGGAGGCAAGCTGCGACCAGGCGGCTGCATTAGCCCAAGTTACACCTAACTTAGCAACAACTCCAACCTGCGAGCGGATGATCTCCAGCCTCGCCCGCAGAAGATCGATTTCCTTTTGTAGCAGTTCGTGCTTAAGGCGTGCTCGGTCAGCAGCGGTGGCCACGATGTCATCCATAACGACAGCATCTTCGACACCAACAAGGAAAATTTCCTCCTGCGGGATGTGCGCTCTTCTTAACAACATACCGAACTCCTGTTTAGATGGATGGTGAACGCCATTGTCCAGGACTTCGTCCCGCTCTTAAACTCCGCCCGCATCGACCTACACACCAATGAAGCGTCTAATCGTAGCTTTCACATCCTGTGGCCATTAAACGCTCGAGTTTCCAAAAGGATGCGTTGACGTGATGTTTTCTTGATGAGGTCGGGAACCTTCCAGCAGAGACTTGGTTTTTGGGCCGTGCAGAAGGATGCAACCATCCTGTAAACGAATGACATTCTGTAGTTGGAGGCCCGAGAATGACGATGGAACCGTCACAGCGTCGTCCGAGAGGAACATCTCCTCGCGGCGACTTCGAAGCTGCCAAGAGTTTCGCAACAGCGAGCGAGGAAGCCCGCCTCGCTTCCGCCAAAGAAAAGTCTAGGGCATTGCGCGAAGCTCGATTGAAAACGGACAAGCGTGACAAAGGGGAAGCGTAACAAGCCAAACCTACGCAATCAAAACCTGCCTTGCGCCTAGCCAGCGGAGCTCCGGGACTTTTTAGTTCGCGACGTGGCGCAAACCGATCGACCCACGGAACTTGCTTCATCTCACTGCGTTAAGATCCATCGCATTTGGAGCAGTCCCGTGAACACAAAAGGCTTGCACTACTATGTCACCCGTATTGAGAACGATCACGTCGCCACGAGATCACGCCCACAGACACTCGACGATGTGAAAGCGCTACTTGATGACAACGGTGTTGCCATCGACCGTGGCTTGGGGGTGCTCCATGCCAACGGCAGCCTAAAGCTGATTGAAACAACGGATCACGGGCTGGTCGAGACGATCGTACAAGCTAGATGGTTAAATTGAAAAAACGAGGTGCAATATGTCAGATAACCCTAAAAAATCGCCTGCCGTAGAGTCCCTTCAGAAGGAGCGGGCGGCACAACTCGGCCGAGATGCAAAAACCGACCTCGACAGCGCCTTGGATGACTCGTTTCCGGCCTCGGATCCGATCTCAATGAGTTCGACATCCATACCCTCAGGCAGAACCGACGCTGACAGGGCCGAAAGGGTAAGAGGAGAACCCGATCCGACGGCTCCCGCGTCGGAGATGGTTCAGGCAAACCGATCATTGTTAAGCGACGTTGGCAACTGGATAGCGGAAAAGCCGATAGCAGCCGCAGCGGTGGTAGCAGCAGTTTCATATTTGTTTGGCTCCACCCGGTAACCACCGACTTCAACTCCCAGAGGGCTAAGCTATGCCTCCAATGCAATCGATCCCGCGTCCTGACGGCGACGCGACTCTTGAGAACGCTGTCGAAGCCATCCGCCCGTCATTCGATGACTTAGTGGAACTTGCTGCCGTGAGTGTCGAAGCGGCAGCGGGGCCGGAGATGCCGGAAGCATTCGTCGCCCTCGCGCGGAGGGCTGAGAGTATGGGGTGGACATTTGACGTCGCTCAGGGTGCCGTCAGGCAGTTGGCTCACGAATACCTCGGTGCACGGGGTGCATTTGCCGACTAGAGAGAGTGGGGGCGCAGCGTTCGCCAACAACCAATAACCGGCGAGTTTTTATTCGTGGCCGAATAAGACGCAGACGGTTGCGGTGGAGCGAGATCTGGTCGGGAGTTTTGAAAATGCCCAGGGTTGAACGAGGCTCGTGCTTCTGCGGAAAAATCGAAATCGATGCAGTCGGAGAGCCCTTTTGGATCAGTTGGGACCACGATGACGACTGCCGAAAAGCAATCGGCAGTCCTTTGACGATCTGGATTGGTTATCGCTCGGATCAGGTTGTCTACGTCAATGGAGCGCCGAAGAATTACTCGAAGACCCCAGGCATCGTGCGATCATTCTGCGGAGATTGCGGTACATCCATTAGCTATCAAGATGAAGGTCTGCCTTCAGAAGTCTACCTCTGCATCGGCTTCATGGACGATCCTGCACGCTTCGAACCGGCAGCACACGGATACTGGGAGCAACGGCTGCCATTTGTAGAAATGAGTGACAGCCTACCCCGCGAAGCGCGCTACACGAGGCCGCGGGCGGCCGGATTTAAGCTCCCCCGAGATCGTTGATTGCAGATCTCCTCTATAATTCCGATCAAAAGGGAACGTTGAAGGCTAATCCGAGTTCTCCCGAACCTATGGAGGTGCAGCTTTGCGTAAAGTTCTGGTTGTTGAAGACGAACCACTGATCCGCCTGGCCGCGATCGATGCCCTGGAAGACGCTGGATTTGTGGTCATCGAGGCTGCGAACGCAGATGTTGCGATGGACATAATCGCTGCGGAGACGATCCAATTCCTGTTCACTGACATTCAGATGCCGGGCCATCTCTCCGGCGTAGACCTTGCACATCAAGTCCATCAACGCTTCCCGGACGCTGGTATTGTCGTCGTATCGGGTCGGCTGACTTCAGCGGACATCGATCTGCCCCCGAAAGCGCAGTTCGTTTCTAAGCCTTACGTTTTTGACGATATCGCAAGACGCCTTAAAGCGTTGGGGCCGTAGTCCGAGAACGCATTGCGGGCTGCCAGACTCATGAAATAGGCTTCGGCACCAACGCTGTCAGAGCGGCTATCTCCAGAAGGAACCAGATGCCTTTTACAAAAAAAGCAAAAATCGATTCTCATGCCCTGTTCGACGACCAACGGCCATCCCCGGATGGGCTGTAAGCGTCCGGCGAGCGG
>UCKS01000057.1:41597-50936 GCA_900473045.1 Hyphomicrobiales bacterium | reverse complement strand
AGCGTCATCGCCTCCACCTGGTCATGCGTCACGTAGATGACCGTCGATTTCAGCGCCTTGTGCAGCTTGGCGATTTCAACGCGCATGTGCACGCGCAATTCCGCGTCGAGGTTGGAAAGTGGCTCGTCGAAGAGGAAGACGTCCGGGTTGCGCACAATGGCGCGACCGATGGCGACACGCTGCCGCTGGCCACCCGACAGCGCCTTCGGCTTCCGCTCCATCAGCGGACCCAGCTCAAGGATGTGGGCGGCATCGTTGACGCGCCGGGTAATTTCTTCTTTGGCCATGCCGGCGAATTTCAGGGCAAAGCCCATGTTCTCGCGCACCGTCATGTGCGGGTAGAGTGCATAGGATTGGAAAACCATGGCGATGCCGCGTTTGGACGGATCGACATCGTTCATCCGTGCCCCGCCGATCGTCAGTTCGCCGGACGTGATATCTTCGAGGCCGGCGATCATCCGNNACGCCCTTGATGATCTCAAGGGCGCCGAAGTTTTTACGTATGTCGGTCAGGCGAACATCGGCCATGGGAGCTTCTCAGTTGATCGTGAAGGTGATGGTCTGGGTGTCGAAGCGGCGGCTCTTGACCGTAAGGTTGAGCACACCCGGCTCGTCGCCGGCTTCGACCCAAAACCCCGTGGCGCCGCCTTTGAGCGTGTGGTCGATAGGGCCGATGATGCGGCCGGGGCCTTCAAGCGCCAGCGACACCGGCTCTTCGAAGAACGGCAGCAGATTGCCGCACTGATCGAGCGCGCGGACAACAACACGAACGGCATCCTTCTCGCCACTGCGCAACACCGTCTCGTCGGGTGTGACCTCCAGCGTGGTCGGTACCGGATCGGCGGGCATGGTGATCGTCTTCACGGCCTTGCCATCGACAAACCCTGTCAGCGTGCCTTCGCGCCAGACTCGGCCCCAGGTGCCCAACTCCTCGGGGGTCACGGTGCGCAGGTCGAGCACCACAGGCGGATGCGGTAGATGCGGATAGTTCTCCGTGTCGGGATAGATGCGTTTGGCCGGCCACTCACCGAATTTCACATCGATATAATCGCAGTTGGTCAGGATGATCAGTGGCAGTACGCCGCCGATATTGCGCTCGCCGCGCGCCCAGAACGTCACCGGCTGCAGCACGACGTTGTCTTTCGGATTGCCCTGCGAGGAGTAGGCGTAAGCAGCAAGTTTCGGGATGCGGTACATGTCGAGCACACCGTGATAGCAGATGCGGTCGCCGGAGCCGAAGTCCTTGTGGGTGTTGTAGTCGAACATGCNNCCAGCCGGTGGACCCGGAGATATTCGTGTCGCCGGCCACGGCATTGAGGATCAGCAGGTGACGGGTGACATGCTCGGCCTGGCGCTGTTCCTGGTCGAAACGTTTTGTCGGATACATGTGGCCGTTATATTCCGTGATCATGTAGGGGATCGGCTTGGTGATGCCGGTTGTCTCCACCCGGTCGCGCAAGACGACCCGGCCACGATTGTTGCCCGGCATTTCTTCCTGGCCGAGAATGAAATCGTTCATCGTGTAGACGTCTTCCAGCATCTCCGAATTGGTGATGAAGCGAACGCCGCCGGTCTGGCGTGTCGGGTCGAGCTCGCGCGCCAGCCGGTTCGTCTCGGCGTAGAAGACGTGGTTGTCCTGGCTTTCATTGATGCGGACGCCCCAGATGATGATCGAGGGGTGGTTCCAGTCGCGCTCGATCATGCGGCGGACATTTTCGATCGATTCCCGCTGCCAGGCTTCGCCGCCGATATGCTGCCAGCCGGGGATCTCCTCGAAGCAGAGCAGACCGATCTCGTCGCAGCGGTCGAGGAACCACTTCGACTGCGGGTAGTGCGAGGTGCGCACGATGTTGCAGGCGAGTTCATATTTCAGGATGTCGGCATCTCTTTCCTGCGCCCGACGGCCCATCGCATAGCCCGTGTGTGGCCAGGCCTGGTGACGGTTGAGGCCACGCAGTTTTAGCGGCTTGCCGTTAAGCAGAAAACCGTCCGGCGTGAATTGCGCGGTGCGAAAGCCAAAACGACGGGTCAGGACGTCTTCGCCATGTTCCGTTTCGAGCTTGAGCGACAGGGCATAAAGAATGGGGGTGTCGAGATCCCACAGGTCGATGCCGGACAGATCGGAGAAAGTCAGGAAGGCTTCGTTGCCACTCACGGCAACTGTGGCGGAGGCGACTTCGCCGCCGCCCGGCCGGCGGATTTTTGCTGCAAGCGTGCCGGAGAGGCTGAGGCCTTGCGGGTTGGCGAGGAAGACGCGCGCCGTCACCGTCTTCACTTCGGCAAGGGCATCCGGCGTTTCGATCTTGATGTTGGCGATCGAGACCGGGCTTGCGATCTTCAGCCAGACATCGCGGTAGATGCCGGCATAGCAGAGATAGTCGATCTGGCCACCGAACGGCGGGATTTCGGGGTTTTCCGAACCATCGATCTTCACGGTAACCAGGTTTTCGCCACGCTTCAGATGCGGTGTCAGCCGGGCCTCGAACGGCGTGTAGCCATCCTTGTGGGCGATAATCTCCTTGCCGTTGAGATAGACGACGCTGTCGGCCATCGCCGCATCGAAGACCAGCGATACTTCGCGGCCCTCGAATTCCGGCCGCCAGTCAAAGCGCTTCTGATAGGTGAAGGGCTTCTGGTATTCGGTCTCGTCGAAATAATTGTAGGGCAGTTCCACGGCGCTGTGCGGCAGGCGTACCGTTTCGCCCGGCTGCAGGCTGTTGACACCGGCCTGATCGAAGCCGTGGCTGAAAATCCAGTTTCCGTTGAAACCTTCTGTAATGCGCATTGACGGAATTTCCTATTTCACTGAGCCCAGCATGCCTTGGACAAACTGGCGCTGCATGACGAAGAAGACGAGGAGGGTGGGGAGCGTGGCGAGGATCGTGCCGATCATGACCACGCCGTAATCCGGGTAATAGGCCGAAGCGAGCGAGGAGACGACGAGCGTAATCGTCTTTGTGTCATTCGATTGAAGGACGATGAGCGGCCAGAGATAGTTGTTCCAGTTGACCATGAAGACGATCACGAAGGCGGCCGCATAGGTTGAGCGCATAACCGGAACATAGATGTACAGGAAAATCTGCCACTCCTTGAGCCCGTCGACCTTGGCAGCATCGCGCAGCTCTGTCGGAAATGCTTTGGTCGACTGGCGGAAATAGAAGATGATAAAGGCAGAGGCGATCGTTGGCAGCATGATGGCGACATGCGTGTTGATCAGACCGGTCTTTGCCATCATCATGAACAGCGGGATCATCAGCGCGGCAAACGGAACCATCAGCGTCAACAGCACGAGCGAATAGATCCGGTCGCGTGCCTTCGATTTGAACATCTCGAAGCCATAACCTGCGAGCGATGAAACAAGGATCGTCAGTAGTGTCGCGAGCACGGCGACCTTCGCCGAGTTCCAGAAAACCAGCGGCACATCGACCAGCGTGAAGAAATTCGCGACATTGGTGCGCAAGGCGTCGCCCAACCCCATCCGGCCGCTGATGATGTCGATCGAGGTATTCGTCGAACTGATCAGCATCCAGAGAAACGGAAACAGCGACAGGAAAGCCGCGACACCGAGGAAAGCGTATTGCGACGTGGTTGTCAGGAAGCGCGAGACGTTCATGAGCGGTCCCTCGCGGCGTAGAACTGCAGGAAGGACAAGAGAGCCACCATCAACACGATGACGTAGGAGATCGTCGCTGCATAGCCGAAACTCGGCATGAAGCGGAAGGTCAGGTTGTAGATGTAGAGCGACAGCGTGATGGTCGCGTTTGCCGGGCCGCCACGTCCCTCGGTCAGGTTATAAACCTCGTCGAAAAGCTGGATCGTGCCGATCGTCGAGATGATCGTGGTGAAGAGGATAACCGGCTTCAACATGGGTATCGTGATGTACAGAAACCGCGCCCATGCCGGTACGCCGTCAATCCGGGCTGCCTCATAGATCGACTTGTCGATGTTCTGGAGCGCTGCCAGATAGAAGATCATGTTGTAGCCGGTCCAGCGCCAGGTGATGGCGAGGATCACCAGAACCTTGGCCCAGAAGGGTTCCGTCAGCCAGCCTATGGGTGTGTCGATAAAGCCAACGGCGAACAGGGCCTGGTTCACCACGCCATCGACCGAAAACATGCTCTTGAACAGAACCGAATAGGCAACCAGCGAGGCGACGCAGGGCAGGAAAATCGCCGTTCGGAAAAAGCCGATGAATTTCAACCGGTCATTGTTGAGCACGGAGGCGAGCAACAGCGCCAGCACGATCATGATCGGCACCTGCACCACGAAGAAGGTGACGGTGTTTTTCAGCGCCTGGAGGAATACCGGATCGTTCCACAGCCGGACCACGTTTCCGAAGCCGGCAAACTTCATCATCATGCCCTTGCCGGAGAAGAACGACAGATAGAGCGATCGGATAATGGGAAAGACAAGGAACACTGAGATCAGAATCAGCGAAGGGGCGATGAACAGCCAGCCATTCAGATCATAATAGCGTTTCAACCCGCCTGTTTTGCCGGCAGCCATGGGTAACCTTCATTGCCAAGGGACAAGGACCGGAATGCCACGCGCCAACGGACGAGCAACATTCCGGGAGAGAGGCGGGCGGCGACCGCCCGCCGGGGAGAATTTTTACTGAATCTGGCCCTGCGCCTGGCTCTCGATCGCCTTGAGCACGTCGTCAACCGGAGTACCCTGTCCGAGGGAAGGCAAATGCGCCGTCACGGCCGTGTCCACCTCGTTGGTGAAAACGCCATAGTTGACGGAGGGGACTTTCACCAGCCAGTCGGAAAAATTCTGCCAGACCTTTTCACCACCGAAGAATGGATCGGCTTCCGAGTAGGCCTTGCCGGTGCGCGCGGCGAGCAGCGAACCGACGGCGCCCCGCTCGGCCAGAATCTTCTGATAGAAATCGACGTCCTTGGCGTAGACTTCGTTCAGAAAGTCGATCGCCTCGTCTTTTTCTGCGGAATTCGCGGTGACGTACCAACTCGATCCACCGAGGTTCGAGGCATTCGAAGCGCCCTCGACATTGAGCTTGGGTATCGGAGCGATGCCCCACTTGCCGGACTGATCAGCCTGCGCCTTGACGGTGCCGGTGATCCAGACGCCCGTCGTTACGGTCGCGACATCGCCCGTGGTGAAGGTTCCGACCCACTCGGTCCAGCCGGCAGCCGGCTTGTAGATGCCTGCCTGCAGGATCTTCTGTTCGGTTTCAAGCGCTGCCTTCAGCGCCGGGTTGCCCGCGATGGACAGCGCGCCGTCCTTGTCGAAATACCAGCCGCCGGCTGACTGCATCAGGATGCGAATGAAGCCGGCGTCGTTGACGTCCAGGCCAAGCATCTTCTTGCCGGTCTTGGCCTCCACCTGCTTGCCGATCTCGATGAAGCGGTCCCAGGTGAGGTTCTGCATATCCTCCGGCTTGAAACCCGCCTGTTCGATATAGTCTTTGCGGTAGTAGAGGCCGGTAACGCCGGAATCGAACGGCATGCCGTAGACGGCCCCGTCGACCGTCATCAGTTGGACCTTGTAGGGAGCGAACCCGGAAAAATCGATCTTGCTGGAAAGCTCGGCGAAAGCGCCCGGGAAAGACTGGAGATATTTCTGCGCGCCGTAATCCTCAATCAGGACAATATCCGGCAGCGCGTCCGTCGTGCCGGAAGCAAGTGCGGTCTGCAGTTTCTGCTCGACGTCGGCTTTGGCGAAATCGACGATGTTGAACGTGGTGTCCGGATGCTGCGCCGTGTAACGCGCGGCGGCTTCCTTCATGATAGCGACGTTGAAGTTCGGGTCCCAGCACCAGATGGTGACTTCGCCTGCAAAAGCAGCCGTGGATGCAAAGAGGCTTGCGCCGGCAAGGGCACCGGCCACAAAGCGCGACAGAATCGTCCTGTGATACATCGTTTCCTCCCAAGAAACTCTAATGGGGCAGGGTTCTCCTCTCCTGCCAGCCACATAAGATTTACTGAATTTGGGAAAACACGCAACAGAAATTTAGTAAATATTTATCTCGTTATTACCAGGCACAAGAAAACGTTACAATTCCATAGGCTTGCGGCAACTGTCTCGCCAAATCAACTCCGTGGCGATGCGGACCTGTTTCCCGTAACTGCGGCCGGAGAGGCGCTCCAGAAGCAGATCGACAGCCGTCTCGCCGATATGCTCACCGTGGATCCGCACGGTGGTGAGAGGCGGCGTCAGAAACTGGGCGACGGGAATGTCGTTATACGAGATGACGGCAATATCGTTCGGGATCGAAAGACCGGCTTCTTGTATGGCACGATAGGCGCCAATCGCCATATTGTCGTTTGAGGTGACGATGACGTCCGGCCGCTCGGCCAAAGCCAGAAGCTCGCGAGCAAGGCGGTAGCCTGTTTCCAGCCGCAGGCTCTGGCCGCCTGAGCAATCGGCGAGCGCCAGCAGGGCAGGGTCGAAGGTATTCATTTTCTTTTGCCAGCCGATATACGCGGCGCAGCGCCGTTCGGCGAAGCGTTGCACGCTGCCATTGAGGCTCTCGTGGCTACCGATGAAGCCGATGCGGCTGTAGCCGCTGGATTTCAGAGAATCGAGGATCTTCAGCGTCGCAAGGCCCATGTCGGAAAAAACGCTGTCGATCCAATCTCGGCCGGGATCGAAATCGGCAAAGACGACATGCCGCGCATGCCCGGTCAGCCACGTGATCTCATTATCGGAATGCTTGCCGATCACAATGACGCCGGAGGCGCTTTCCAGCAGCCCAGCCTCGGGCAGCGCGTCGGAGTGGAAGACTTTGACAATCTCCGTCTTGAGATCCCGGCAGCGGGTTTCGATGCCGAGCCGTACGCCGACATAGTAGGGATCGGCAATCTCGTCGGATGGCTCCAGGAAATGGACGATGACGAGCTTGGTCAATGGGCTGGGCGCCGTTGCCCCATTGGCCTTGTTGCGGTTGCGCGGCGTCTCGTAGTTCAGCGCCTCGGCGGTCTCGATGATCGCCTGTCGCTTGGTCGGGGAAATCGACAGCACCGGATCGTAATTCAGCACCCGCGACACGGTGGCAGAAGACACGCCAACCGCCTTGGCGATTTCCTTGATCGTTACCATGCCCGTCATTCCGTTCTTTTCAAGCACCGCACTCTGCCATATTCGAAAAATTTCCGAAATGGTTTCAGTAAATTTTTACCGCCAAAAAAGAGGCATGCCAGCGCCCGAGCGCCATACCCCATTCGCGGCGAGACAGCAAAGGCCACTGGAGCGGGAGAACAGGTGTTTTTACAGATGAGCCTTCAGTAAGGCCCCAACCGCCTGAAATTCAGGGATCAAAACGGAAGTCTTCAAGCCGGCAACACCGCCGGACATAGGACGATGCTGCCGGTCAGACTTTGGCCATGCTCCAGCGTCACCAGCCCTGCGCTTGACGGCATGTTGTGAGCATTGGGCAGATGGGTCATCGGCTCAAAGCAGAAAAAATCGGCGCCGGCATCCGGCGAATAGATCATGAAGCAGCCGAATGGTCCCTCGGCTGTGAGCGCGAGACCAAGGCCATGTTCGGGCCAGTCTATCCGTGCCTGTGCATTCCAGCCGTCATAAGCATTGTTGAGCCACTGCGGGGGAAGGGGACCCGCTTCCGTAAAATCCAGGTGCTTGGGGATTGAGGTGGGAACATCCGGCAAGTGCCCGCTACGTTCGCTCCAAAATCGGCTTGCCTTTGCCTTCAGGCGGGTTTGCGGCGTGCGCGGAAAGAAGGGGTGAAATCCGAGCCCGAACGGCAATGGGGGGCGGGAGGTGCTTGTGATCGTCAGCGCCAGTGTCAGCGCTTCGCTATCAAGCCGCACCGTCTGGATGACATCGTAGGCATACGGACCTGACGGATTTTGACGATGGATATAGCGCAGCACCGCTTCACTGTCGGATTGCGACAGGATTTCCCATTCGGCAAGCCAGCCGTCGCCATGCAGGCAATAAGGATCGGCTGTGTTGGGCGCCATCGAGAAATGCTTGCCCGCGAAATCGAATGCGTTTGCCTCGATCCGGTTGCCGTAGGGCACCAGTGGAAAGCATACCTCTGCCCCGAAACGTCGCGACGCAAGCCCGGCAGTCGGCGTTGGCTTCAGAAAGGGTATTCCGCGATAATTTCCAGCCAGAAGCGAGCCGCCGAAGCGGCTCACATCGACGCAGATATCGCCATTCCGCAGATGCAGAATGTCCTGGTCCATTTGCGGTTCACCCACGCCGACCGGCGGCCACCGAGCGCAGATTGTCGAGCAGAACCGCCAGCAACAGGATCAGGCCCCGCACCACGTACTGGTAGAAAGCCTGGATATTGAGGAGGTTCATGACGTTTTCGGCAATGCCCATGATCAGCACGCCGACGATGACACCGGCCATAGCGGCGCGGCCGCCTGCCAGCGAAACACCACCGAGAACGCAGGCTGAAATGACCGAGAGTTCAAGACCAGTCGCAGCATTCGGCTGACCGGAGGTAATCCGCGAAGCGAGCAGCACGCCGGCGATGCCACAGACCAGTCCCTGCAGCATGAAGATCCAGATGCGCATGCGCGATACATTGACGCCGGCCAGTCGCGAAGCCTCCGGATTCCCACCGATTGCCAGCGTGTTCTTGCCGAAGACGGTGCGGTTCAGCAGGAAGCCGAAGGCAAGGAACAGCACACCCATGACCCAGATCGGTGTCGGCACGCCGAGGAATTTCGACAGCGCCAGCTGATAGAAACCCGGATCGTTGATGCCGACGGCCCGGCCATCGGACGAGATCAATGCCAGGCCGCGAACGATCTGCATGGTCGCCAATGTGGTGATGAGCGCGTTGATGCGGAAACGGGCAATCACCACGCCGTTGACCAAGCCGACGAAACCGCCGCAAACCAGCGCCGCGAGCAGGCCAAGCACGATCGACCCGGTGGCATTCGATGCCATGACCGCGATCATGCCGGAAAACGCCACTGTCGAGCCGACAGAAAGATCGAAGTCGCGCGACGCCAGGCAGAACATCATGGTGCAGGCAACGATGCCGATGGTGACCACCGACTGCAGCAGGCCGAGCATGTTGCGCTCGGTCAGGAAGTTGGGAACCGTCAGCGAGACGATCGCGAAGGCAAGGGCGAAAATGACGACCAGTCCCTGTTCGCCGAGGAGGAGTTTTTTCAAGGATGTCATCGGCTGTGTACCTGTTGAATGGGGAGGTCGTTGGCATTCGAAATGTCTGGCAGGGCGGCGGCAAGGATCCGCCGCTCGTCGAAATCCGGTCGCTCGATCTCGGCAGCGATGCGGCCTTCGCACATCACCAGGATCCGGTCGGTGATGCCCATGATCTCCGGCAACTCGCTGGAGATGACGATGATTGCCATGCCTTGTGCCGCAAGC
>UCKS01000057.1:0-41568 GCA_900473045.1 Hyphomicrobiales bacterium | reverse complement strand
TGATGATGTCCTGCTTGCGGGACGGCGTACGCACGCGCAGCTTGGCGATAAAGTCTTCCGCAAGCTCGCCTTCCTTCTTCGGATTGAGCAAGCCGAAAGGCGAAAAGTGCCGGCGCGAAGAAATGGCCATGTTTTCTTCGATGGATCGGCCCTGAATGATGCCGTCGAGCTTGCGGTCCTCCGGGCATAGAACAATGCCGGCACGGATCGAATGCGCGGGGCTATCGGGGGTGACCGTTGTTCCGTCGACCGTTACCGTGCCCTGAGAACGCGCATCGGCACCATAGAGGAGCCGCGCCATTTCGCTGCGCCCGGCGCCGATCAGGCCGAAAAAGCCGAGGATCTCACCTTTCCGCACGTCGAAATTGATAGGATGGGGGAGTTTTAGCCCAGCCAGGCTTTTGACCTCTAACCCGGTAGCGCCGCGTGGGCGGCCCCGCCACCCCCAGATATTGGCGATTTCGCGCCCGACCATCTCTGCGATAACCTGATCGCGCGTCACCTGCGACATGTCCGAATGATGGGCGGCAAGCTTGCCGTCGCGTAGCACCGTCAGGCTGTCGCAGAGACGAAAGATTTCATCGAGACGGTGCGAGACATAGAGAATGACAGTGCCATTCGCCCGTAAGCGGTCGATCAGCGAGAACAGGATTTCGCTTTCTCTGGAAGACAATGAGGAGGTTGGCTCATCCAATGCGATAACGCGCGCATCGACCATCACGGCCTTGGCGATCTCGACCATCTGCCGCTCGCCGATCGACAGGGATGCAACTTTCGCCGCCGGATCGACGTCGATGCCCATGTCGGTGAGCTTTTCAGCCACCACGCCGATCAGCTTGCGTCTGTCGAGCACGCCGGCCCTGGCGGGGAACCGGCCAAGCCAGAGATTTTCGGCAACTGTCAGTTCAGCGACAAGTTGAAGCTCCTGGTGGATGACGATGACGCCGGCCTGAAAGGCATCGCGGACGGATTTGTACACCTGCTGTTCGCCGCCGATGCGGATTTCACCGGTATCGGCAGACTGATCGCCGGACAGAACGCGGATCAGGGTGGATTTCCCCGCGCCGTTTTCCCCCATCAGGCCGTGCACAGCACCTTTCCGGACAGAGAATGAGACGTCAGACAGAGCCTGAACGCCGGGATATCCCTTTGATATGGATTTGAAGTCGAGAAAGTCTTGCATTAGGCGGCGCTCCGTATCGGGGCGCCGCCTAATGCNNCGTATCGGGGCGCCCGGCGGCCTAAAGCCGCCGGGCGTTTTCGTCGATGCGACGATTATTCGATACCAAGCTCCTTGCGCACAGCTTCATAGTTGTCGCGCAACGCGACCTGACCCGCCGTCAGGATCAGCTTTTCCGGCTCCTTGCCGTCAGCGATCCAGTCGTACATGTTGAGAGCCGTCTCATAGCCATGACGCTTCGGCGAGATGATGATCGTGCCGAAAAAGCCGGTTGCCGTTGGCTTCTTGAATTCGTTAATCGCCGAATCCGCACCGCCAATGCCGACGCCGATCATGCTGTCAGCCGGAATGCCGACGGTTTCGGTGGCGCGCACGGCGCCGAGCACGGCTTCGTCGTTGAGGCCAACCGCGACCCATTTCTTGATATTGGCGTTCTTGTTGAGAACGACCGTCGAAGCGTTGAGTGCGGCTTCCGTATCGGTCTTTGCCTGTGGGGCGTCAAAGATATTGGCCTCCGGGAAGCCGTTGGCCTTCAGCACCGAAAGAGCGCCTTCGACACGATCGACGGCTGTGGGAAGCTGATCGTAGGAGACACGGATCGCGCCGACTTCGCTCATGTTCCAGCCGCGCTTCTTGATCTCGTCGACGATGGACTGACCAACGGCTTCGCCGATCTTGGTGGCGGAAATGCCCATGTGCGGCACATCTTCGATCGGGCTGCCGTCGGCGTTGACCAGGCGGTCATCAACCGTCATCAGCTTGAGGTCGTTGGCGGCAGCCTTGGCGATGATGCCGGGGCCGAGCTTGACGTCGGGGGTGCAGATGATGAAACCCTGCGCGCCCTGTGCGCCGAGGTTGTCGATTGCCGACTGAACTTTTTCGCCGTCTTCGGCGCCGATCTTGACCAGCGTGAAGCCTTTTTCCTTGGCGGCGACTTCGGCGAATTTCCATTCGTCCTGGAACCACGGCTCTTCAGGCTGCTTGACGATGAAACCGATTTTCACATCGGCGGCATACGCCGACGTGGCAGCGAAAACGGCGACGGTGCCAGCCAGGATGGCTGCTTTTAAAAAGCGCATGGTCTCTCTCCCTAGATCAAACTGCTCCCTGCAGTGTTCATTTGTGTATGACGAAACATCATACTGGTCAATTGCCTTTGTATGATGATTAAAATATCTATGTATGATACTGAGAATGAGCGTGATGGTCCGTTCGCAACGGTCGCCATGCAATTCAAACTGCGATATGCATCGCCGAAGGCTCGTTGAGCGTGCGGCGACGGGGATGGAGATGCCGGTGGAAGGACAACAGGAACGATCAACGGATGAAGCCGGCGAAAAGGCCGTCCGGCGGCCGCGCGTCCAGAAGAATGTGACGAGGGCCATCGCCGCCGATATCTGCGCCGACATCTTCTCGGCGGGCGACTTCCTTCCGACGGAGAACGAGCTTTGTGAGCGTTACGGCGTCAGTCGCACGGTCATCCGTGAATCGCTAAAGATTCTCGAATCCAAGGGCTTGGTGCGCGGACGCTCGCGGGTCGGTACTGTCGTTTGCCGCAAGGACGAGTGGAACATCCTCGACCAGCAGGTGCTGGAATGGATCGGGCCCCGGATCTTTGAATTCGACCTCCTGAACTGCATCCTGGAAGCGCGCCGCGCAATCGAGCCTGCCGCCGCCGAACTGGCCGCCGAACGTGCGACGGTGCAGGAAATTGCCGATGTCGAACGCGCCTGGCATGAAATGCGTGACGCCGATGGCGATCTCGAGCGCTTCACCAAGGCTGACGTCGCCTTCCATACCAATCTCCTGAAAGCCAGCCACAATCAGGTGTTTCTGCAGTTGGCAAGCATCATTCAGGTGGCTCTGGAGTTTTCGCTGCATGCGTCCAACGAAGCGGTCGACACGCGCGACGAGGCAATCGATATCCACCGGCAGCTGGTGGAAGCGCTGCGCATGCGTGACACGGCCGCCGCCAGGAACTGCTCCTTGCAACTGCTGTCTCTTGCCGCACGCGATCTTGCTGTCGCCGTCAAAAGACACATTCCTCAGTCCTCTTCCTAACAGTCCGGCGCACAAGCGCTTTGGCGCGAAAATTCCGGACCGACACTTCCCTTCGACACAGGACCTTCGCTGATGAAGATCACCAAACTGACCACCTATATCGTTCCACCGCGCTGGCTGTTCCTGAAGGTTGAAACCGATGAGGGCATTGTCGGCTGGGGCGAGCCGGTGGTCGAGGGGCGGGCGCTGACGGTGCAGGCTGCCGTTCACGAACTGGAAGACTATCTGATCGGCAAGGATCCGTTCCTGATCGAGGACCACTGGAACGTCATGTATCGCGGCGGCTTCTATCGCGGCGGTGCTGTGCATATGAGTGCTATTTCCGGCATCGACCAGGCGCTGTGGGATATCAAGGGCAAGGCGCTCGGCCAGCCGATCCATTCGCTGCTCGGCGGCCAGGTGCGCGACAAGATCAAGGTCTATTCCTGGATCGGCGGCGACCGCCCGGCTGACGTTGCCAACAATGCCCGCGACGTGGTTGCCCGTGGCTTCAAGGCGATCAAGCTGAACGGCTGCGAGGAAATGCAGATCGTCGACAGCTGGGACAAGGTCGAGAAAGCCGTCCAGACCATCGCGACCATTCGCGAAGCGGTCGGCCCTTACATCGGCATCGGCGTCGATTTTCATGGCCGCGTCCACAAGCCGATGGCCAAGGTGCTGGCCAAGGAACTCGATCCCTACAAGCTGATGTTCATCGAAGAACCGGTTCTGTCGGAAAACAAGGAAGCGCTGCGCGATATCGTCAATCACACCTCGACGCCGATTGCGCTGGGGGAACGGCTTTATTCGCGCTGGGACTTCAAGCAAGTTCTCTCCGACGGCTTCGTCGATATCATCCAGCCGGATCTTTCCCATGCTGGCGGCATCACCGAATGCCGCAAGATCGCGGCGATGGCGGAGGCGTATGACGTGGCGCTGGCGCCGCATTGCCCGCTTGGCCCGATTGCCCTTGCCGCTTGCCTGCAGATCGATGCCGTCAGCTACAATGCCTTTATCCAGGAACAGAGCCTCGGCATCCACTACAACAAGAGCAACGATATCCTCGATTACATCTCCAACAAGGAGGTCTTCCAGTATGCCGACGGCTTCGTCAGCATCCCGCAAGGGCCGGGTCTCGGCATCGAGGTTGACGAGGCCTATGTCATCGAGCGTGCCAAGGAAGGCCATCGCTGGCGCAACCCGATCTGGCGCCATGAAGATGGCAGCTTTGCCGAGTGGTAATGGGGGAGTAACGCGATGACGGACCGGCTCAAGGGCAAGCGGATCATGATCACCGGAGCGGCACAAGGCATCGGTCTTGCAATCGCCCGAGCCTGCGTCAAGGAAGGCGCAAGCCTGTTTCTCATCGACCTCGATGCCGGCTTGCTGGAGACGGAAGCAAAAGCGTTGCAGGCCGGCGGTGCCACAATCGGCTATGCTATCGCCAGCATCACCGATACCGCTGCAATTTCCGTAGCCGTCGAACGGGCCGCAACCGAGATCGGCCCGATCAATGCGTTGATCAACAATGCCGGCGTCAATGTCTTCCATGAACCGCTGGAGACCAGCGACGCAGAATGGCAACGCTGCTTCGACATCAATTTGAAGGGCGCGTGGAACTGCTCGAAGGCCGTGCTCCCCGGCATGATCGGGCAGGGCGGCGGCGTGATCCTCAACATTGCTTCGACCCATGCCTTCACCATCATTCCGCACACGTTTCCCTATCCGGTCGCCAAGCACGCGCTACTGGGCATGACCAAGTCGCTCGGCATCGAATATGCACCGCAGGGCGTACGGGTGAACGCATTGGCGCCAGGCTATGTGCTGACGCAGAAGGCCACCGAATACTGGAACAGTTTTCCTGACCCGGTGGCTGCCGAGGCGGCGACGATGAAGCTGCATCCGGGCGGGCGCATTGCCACGGCCGACGAGATCGCGCTGGCTGCACTCTTCATGATCTCCGACGAATGCCCCTTTATGAACGCCACCTGCCTGACGATTGATGGGGGCCTGAGCGTCCTGCACCACCCTGTTTGAACGGGTCGCGCCACACACTTCACGGAACCCGACGACGGTCCGGTTGCAGACGCTTGCGACCTGCCGTTTTCTTGTGAGCCTCACCATCACTTTCGCACACCTTGGCATTGGGGGAGCAACGTTGCGGCGGCTTGGTCTGCGCCGATTTCCATAAACTGCCCGCCAGATCCCGGATTTCGGGTCGGCATCACGCTTGACGAATAATAACTCCGATTATATGAGAATATTCAAGAAATCGGGGGAATGACTATGTCCCGGAAACTGAGATCGCAAAACTGGTTTGGCGGACTGGACAAGGACGCCTTCATCCATCGCAGCTGGATGAAGAACAACGGCTTGCCGGACGATGTCTTCGACGGTCGCCCCGTCATCGGCATCTGCAATACCTTCTCCGAGCTGACGCCGTGCAACGCCCACTTCCGCGGACTGGTCGAACAGATCAAGGCCGGCGTGCTGGAAGCCGGCGGCCTGCCGCTGGAATTCCCGGTGTTCTCCTGCGGCGAATCGAACTTGCGCCCGACGGCCATGCTGTTTCGCAATCTGGCATCGATGGATGTCGAGGAAGCCATTCGCGGCAATCCGATGGATGGTGTCGTGCTGATGGCGGGCTGCGACAAGACCACGCCGTCGCTGGTCATGGGGGCGGCGTCCTGCGATCTGCCCGCCATCGTCATTTCCGGTGGGCCGATGCTGAACGGCCGGCTGAAGGGCCGCACCATCGGCTCGGGCACCGACGTCTGGAAATTCTCCGAGGATGTGCGCGCCGGCATTATGTCGCCAGCGGATTTCATGGCTGCCGAAAGCGCCATGTCGCGCTCCCCCGGACATTGCATGACGATGGGCACAGCCTCCACCATGGCATCGATGGCCGAGGCGCTTGGGCTGGCGCTTCCCGGAAACGCTGCTTACCCGGCGGTCGATGCGCATCGCGCAAGGCTGGCGCGGCTGACCGGCCGCCGCATCGTCGAGATGGTTGCCGAAGACTTGCGGCCGTCTCAGATCCTGACACGGCAAGCCTTTGCCAATGCCATCAAGGTGAATGGCGCGATCGGCGGCTCGACCAATGCGGTCGTGCATCTGCTGGCGATCTCCGGCCGGATCGGCACGGAGTTGACGCTCGACGACTGGGATCGTTTCGGCCGTGACGTACCGACCATCCTCAACCTGATGCCGTCGGGTACGCATCTGATGGAGGACTTCTGTTACGCCGGGGGTCTGCCCGTGGTGATGAAGCAGATTGCCGACATGCTCGATCTGACCTGTCTGACGGTGACGGGAAACAGCGTCGGCACCAACATCGAAACGGCCGAAAACTACAACCCGGATGTCATCCTGCCGCGTGAAAAGGCTTTGACCCAGCAAGGTGGCATTGCGGTGCTGAAGGGCAATCTTGCGCCGCAAGGTGCCATTATCAAGCCATCAGCCGCGACGCCGAGCCTGATGCAGCATCGGGGCCGGGCGGTGGTCTTCGAAACCATCGATCACTACAAGAGCCTGGTTGACGACCCTGATCTCGATATCGATGAAACCTGCATCATGGTTTTGAAGAATTGCGGCCCCAAGGGTTATCCGGGCATGGCCGAGGTCGGCAATATGGCACTGCCGCAGAAGCTTCTCAAAAAAGGCGTGCGTGACATGGTCCGCATCTCCGACGCCCGGATGTCCGGCACCGCTTTCGGCACCGTGGTGCTGCATGTCGCACCGGAAGCGGCGGTGGGCGGAGTGCTGGCGCTTGTCGAAAGCGGTGACTTTATCGAACTCGATGTCGAAAACCGCAGGCTTCATCTCGACGTTGACGACGCTGAACTGGAAAGGCGGCGGGCGAAATGGACGCCGCCTCGGCCTGAAATGACCGGAGGCTATCAAGGCCTCTACATCGAGCGGGTCATGCAGGCGGACACGGGCGCCGATCTCGACTTTCTCGTCGGCGGCCGCGGTCATGCGGTCCCGCGCGACAGCCATTGAGGAGGCGGCTGTGACCGATTTCCGGGTGCAGGATCTGCACGGCATTCATGCCATCCTCTACGCGCTGTTCGACAGCGACGAAAAGCTCGATCGCAATGCCATGCGCCGGCAGGTGGAGATTTGTCTCGCCAGCGGCGTGCACGGCATGGCAGCACTTGGTCTTGCCACCGAAGTCTCCAAGCTGAGCGAACACGAGCGGCTGACGGTGATGGAATGGACCGTCGAGGATACGGCCGGCCGCGTGCCGGTAGCGCTGACGATCTTCGGCTCTTCCGTCGAGGAACAGGTGCGCCAGGCCCGCCATGCGGCCAGCGTCGGCGCCGACTGGCTGATCCTGCAGCCGCCGATGGTCGGGCAGTTTGCGGCGCGGGAATATATGCAGTTCTTCGGCCGGGTCGCGGACCAGACCGATCTGCCGGTCGCCATCCAAAATGCACCTGCCTTGATGGGCCGCGGATTGTCGGCCACCGATATTCGCGACCTGGTTCAGCAGCATCCGAATATCCAGCTGGTGAAAGGCGAGGGGCCGGTCGTCGATATCGCTGCGCTGATCGAAGTGACCGATGGCAGGCTTCCGGTCTTCAACGGCAGGGCGGGGCTGGAATTGCCGGACAATCTGCGCGCCGGCTGTCGCGGGCTGATCCTCGCGCCGGACTGCATCGACTATGCCGTCCGGGTTTATGAATTTTTCTGTGATGGGTGGGAAGAGCACGCTGAGGCCGACTATCGCCGGATGCTGCCGGCAGTCGTTTTTACCATGCAGGGCATCGAAAACCTCCTGTGCTACGGCAAGCGCCTGTTCGGGGAACGCGCTGGGATCCCGATCCATGACCGTGCGCCGGCGCTTCGTCCCAGCGGAGCAGGTCTTGCGATGACCAAGCGCTATGCGGAGGATCTCGGTGCATTTGAGCAGTAGCACTGGTATCTGTTCGCGTCCGCTCGACAGGTGCAAGTCGTTCGCACTTGCCTTATGACATGCGGTGTAAAACACTCGAAATGGATGGCGGATGAAGACCTTTGCAATCGGAGACCGCGGGCTGCCAGCGCAAATTGCCGGCGAAATCGGCCGGCGGATTACGCTTGGCGAGCTGAAGGTCGGCGAGATTCTGCCAACGGAATCCGACCTCCTCACCAACCTGCGGGTCAGCCGGACAACGCTGCGGGAAGCGCTGAAAATCCTGTCGACCAAAGGCTTCATCGAAGCGAAACCGCGCCTCGGTACCCGGGTCAGATCGCCGGAATTCTGGAACACGCTCGATCCGGTCGTTCTCGCCTGGCAGGGCGATGCCGATGATCAGGATGCGCTGGCGGAAGAGCTGTTCGAAATCCGCTCGGCCGTCGAGCCGCTGGCCGCAAGCCTTGCAGCACGGCGCGGCTCGGCCGCCGAACATGCGCAGATCAGGGCTGCCTTTTCCCATATGGCGGAAGAGCATGCGACGGCGCAGGCGGCAATCGAAGCCGACATCAGCTTCCACCTGCAGATCTTTCAGGCAGCCCACAATCGGTTTCTGCTGCCCGTCTCCTCCGTCATCCGCGCGGCCTTGACGATCAGCATTCCAAAGACGCTGAAGACGTTCGGCGGGCTGCAGCACTCGCTGAAAATGCACGAGGCAATTATCGACGCCATCGAGGCTCGCGATGAAACATGCGCATCCGAAGCTGCGGAACTTTTGATCCGCGCTACCTACCAACGGAATTTCTCTCTCAACAACCGGGAAGCGCGCTAACGCCTTTCACGCAGCACTGCTTGCGGCAACGACCGCTTCCAGCACCACGCAGCCTATCCGCGTGCGGCGCCTCTGCGCGCGCTTGTCGCATCGACGACAACCCTGCAACGTTTCGCGCGAAGCCGGGAGACGCAAGCGCATGCCCGCTTCGCTGTCTAATTTCCCAGCAAAGAGGCAGCTTGCGCTCAGAGCGCGTCGCGCTGGGTGCGCAGGTTAGAGACGACGCGGCGGTTTTGCACCTTGCAGGAGCGATCCGTGCAGTCGCGGACTTCGCGGTCCTTGCCGTATCCCTTGGCCCACAGGCGTCGGGCATCCACACCCCTTGAAGTCAGATAGGCCATCGTCGCATCGGCACGCTTCTGCGACAGAGCCTGCATCTTGGATTCGGATCCGGAATCGTCGGCAAAGCCCTGCAGCTTGACCAGCCAGCGCGGGTTGCTGTTGAGCCAGACCGCCTGATTGTCCAACGTCGCCTTGGCGACAGAATCGAGCGTGGCGGAATCCTGCGTGAAATAGACCCGGCGGCCGACATTGAGGATGAAATCCTCTTCGCTGCCCGCCGAGACGGTTTCGAAGCCGGGCGCGGGATCATTGGTCCGACCGGTCATCGGCACCGCCGCAGGTTCTTCGACGGAGGCGATATCGGTGGTGTTGCAGGCGGCGAGCGCCAGAAGCATGGCTGCGGCCAACAGGTGCCGCGTGTATCCGATCTTGACAGGCATCAGGGGATAATCCTCATTCGACCGGGGTTGCGTCACTGACCTGGGGGGCCTGGTCGGCAATATGCGGCAGAACCTGCACTGCGGTGCCGATGGGACAACGCTGGTAAAGGTCGATGGCGTCTTCGTTGAACATGCGGATGCAGCCGCTGGAGGCATCTTTGCCGATACTGCCCGGCTCCAGCGTGCCATGGAACCGATAACCGGTATCGACGCCGTCGCGATGCAGGTACATGGCGCGGGGGCCGAGCGGGTTCTTCGGTGAGCCGCCTTCGACAAATTCCGGCAGCTCGGGATGGCGCTTGCGCATATCGGCCGGCGGCGTCCAGCGCGGCCACAGCGATTTCTGATCGATGGTGGCGCGGCCAAACCACTTGAAGCCATCGCGGCCGACACCGACGCCGTAGCGGATGGCCGTCTTGTTCTCCATGATCACATAGAGAAAATGGTTTCTCGTATCGACAACGACGGTGCCGATCGGCTCGCTGCTGAAATATTTGACGACCTGACGGCGCCACCGCTTGTCGATCTTGGCAAAATTGGTTGTCCGGAACGTTACGCCATTGTCGACGGCGGTCCCGGCGAAATAAGACGCCCCCGCCGCGAACACCGGATCATGGACCGCCCCGGCGCCAAGTAACGCCAAACCACTAAGCAACACATCCCTACGGGTCGACACCATCGGCAATATCCCCCAAAAGCCAATCAGCGAGATACCAGTAAATCAGATTTTTCATTCACCACAACAGAAAACTATTCGCCATCGATTCTTTCGCCGAACTTCTGATCGGTCCCGTGGCACCTTACAGGCCAGTGGCTGTGAACGTTTTCGAGGATGGATCCGGCCCCGGTGATTAATTAATCGAGAATATCGCACTTGCGGCGGCGAAAACCACAGTGCCTCACGGTTTGGTCGTCACAGCCCCTCTGCCTCGAGTCAGCAGTGTTCAAGAGAGCGTCCGCGAGAGGTGGCGCCTGAAGAAATCGAGCGCCGAGCCCCGCATTGATGACGTTTCCTGGTGTCCGATACCGACCTCTTCCAATAGTGTAATGGCGGTCCCAGCGTCGGCCATTTCGTAGGCAGTCAGCGTCTGGGTGAAAGCCCGCTCAATCGCCGGCGGTGGTGTCAGCGGATCGTCGAGACCGACGCAGATGAGTTGGGGACGAGGCGCGACGAGGCCGGCGATCTCTCCGATCGAGGTCTCGGTGAGAAGGCCGGGTATGGTGAGATAATGGCCATGCAGGTCGTGCGCGCCGGTCTCGATCAGCGTGGCGAAGTCCGCATAGCAGCAGAGATGCGCGACGGCCTTGATGCGCGGATCGATCGCCGCCAGGAAATAGGTTAGCGTGGCGCCCATCGAGATGCCGGTCATGCCGATACGGGCAGGATCGACGGCGGCGCGCGCGGCAAGCCAGGTGAGGGCGGCGGCTTGTTCACCGAGCATCTGGCCGAAGAGCGTTTGACCGTGCCAGAGGGCCGCTTTGGTTGCGGCACTTTCGGTTACATCCGCGCGTTCGCCGAAAGTCGGCATATCGATGCAGAGTGTCACATAACCTTCCCGCGCTAGGATCGGGCCGGGCGCGCTGAGCAGGGCGGGCCGCCCGTCGACCAGTTCACTTGCACCAATATCGTAGCGGACGCCGTGTGCGTGGGCGTAGAGGATAGCCGGGCCCGGTCGGCGGTCTCCGGCCGGCCTTGTCAGGAAGCCACGGATTTCCGTTCCACCGGGCAGGCGGAACCGCAGGTGTTCGATGATGTGATCGCTACGGTTCTCGACCGCTGATGTCACCAGTTCCAGTGACGTATCAGGCACACGCAGCAGCGCTCTCAAACGTTCGACGGAGATGGGCATTGCGATCCCTACCGGACCAGCCAGCCGCCGTCGACCGGGACGGTAATACCGGTCACGTAACTGGAGGCTTGAGATGCAAGGAACAGCACCGATGTGGCAAGATCGTCCGGCGTGCCCCAACGGCCGATCGGGATGCGGGCGGAGATCTGGGCGTTGCGGTTCTGATCGTTGCGCAAGGCCTCGGTATTGTCGGTTTCCATATAGCCGGGGGCGATGGCGTTGACAGTGATGCCGTGCGGCGCAAGTTCGTTGGCCATGGCTTTGTTCAGGCCGGCGATACCGTGTTTGGAAGCCGTATAGGCGGGCACGCGAATGCCGCCCTGAAAGGACAGCATCGAGGCGACATTGATGATCCGTCCGGCACGCTTCGTTTCGACCATGTGCCGGGCAGCGGCTTGCGACAGCAGGAACGCCGACTTCAGGTTGACGTCGATGACAGCGTCCCAGTCCTCTTCCGAATGATCGAGCAGATCGGCCCGGCGGATGATGCCGGCATTGTTGACGAGGATATCGATGCCGCCGAGCGCTGAGACGACGGAGCGGACGATCGCCTTGGCGTCGAATTTCTTGGAGAGGTCAACTTCGAGCGCGTGAAAACGGCGGCCGGACTGGCGGATGGCTTCGGCTGTTTCGGGCATGGGGCTAGAGCCAAGCGCTGCGATATCGGCGCCAGCGCGGGCGAGCGCCAGCGCCATGCCTTGGCCAAGGCCCGTTCGTGCGCCGGTGACCAGCGCAACCTTGCCGGAGAGATCAAACAGCGTGTTCAAGGCGCAACCCCTTCTCGTTGAATAGATGCAGCGGCGCTGATGACAGCGACAGGCGGATATCCGCTCCCGGCGTCAGATTATGCTGCCCCTGGGCGACGACCAGGATTTTCTGGCCGGCGACATCAGTGTGGAGGATGGTTTCGGAGCCGAGCGCTTCGACCAGCTTGATCTTGGCGGATATGCCTTTACCGCTGGTGCCGATCGAGACATGCTGGGGCCGAACGCCTAGCGTGATGGGCGCGCCCTTTGTGAGGCTGCTTGCGGCTACCGGTAGTTCGAGCCGATTGCCGCCGGCGAAGGTGGCAACGGCTTTGCCGGTGGAGGAGGGTTCCACCGAGCCTTCAAGGAAGTTCATGTGCGGCGAGCCGATGAAGCCGGCGACGAAGCGGTTTGCCGGGGAATTGTAGAGTTCCATCGGCGTGCCGATCTGCTCTATGCGGCCGGCGCGCAGCACGACGATGCGGTCGGCAAGCGTCATCGCCTCGACCTGATCGTGGGTGACGTAGATCATCGTCGCCGACAACCGGGCATGCAGGGCCGCCAACTCGGCGCGGGTCGAGCCGCGCAGTTCGGCGTCGAGGTTGGACAGTGGCTCGTCGAGCAGGAAGGCCACGGGGCGGCGCACGATCGCCCGGCCGATGGCGACGCGCTGGCGCTGGCCGCCGGAGAGCTGACCGGGTCGACGGTCGAGATAATGCTCGATTTCCAGCATGCGGGCGGCTTCAGTGATGCGCGTGGCAATCTCAGCCTTCGGCATCTTGGTGTTTTCGAGCCCGAAGGCGAGGTTTTGGCGCACGCTCATATGCGGATAGAGGGCGTAGGACTGGAACACCATGGCCAACCCACGATCGGCGGCAGGGATGGCGTTGACCACCTTGCCGTCGATGGCGAGTTCACCACCAGTCGGCTTTTCAAGCCCGGCGATCATCCGCAGCAGCGTGGACTTGCCGCAGCCGGACGGGCCGACGAAGACGACGAATTCGCCGTCGGCAATCTCCAGATTGATATCATGGAGCACGTCGACTGCCCCGAAAGACTTTGCGACATTGGTGAGTTTGATATGTCCCATGATGAACCCTTATTTCAGGCCGGTTCCGGCGATGCCGGTGGTGATGAAGCGCTGCAGGAAGAGGAAGACCAGAACCACGGGGATCATGGTCACGACCGTCATCGCCAGGATGAAATGCCACTGCACGTTGAGCTCGCCGGAATAGATGCTGAGGCCGACCTGCAGAGTATAAAGTTCCTTGCGCGACAGCACGATCAGCGGCCAGAGAAAGTCGTTCCAGCGCCAGACAACGGAGAAGATGGCGAGAACGGCCAGTGCCGGTGCGGTCAAGGGCAGGATGATGCGCCAGTAGATTTGCCATTCCGATGCCTTGTCCATGCGGGCAGCGTCCAGCAACTCGTCGGGGATCGTCAACATGTACTGGCGCAGGATGAACACGCCGGTCGGCGTCGCCACCGTCGGCAGGATCACGCCCCAGAGATTGTTGAACAGGCCGAGCGCCGAGACGATCGAATAGAGCGGCACCATGATGACCGACAGCGGCACCATCAGCGTCGCGAGGATCAGGAGCATCGCAAACGTTCGGCCGCGAAACTCGTATTTGCTCAGTGCAAACGCGGCCATGGAATTGACCACCAGCGTGATCAGTGTCGCCGTCACTGTGACGAAGACCGAGTTCCAGAGATAGCGGACGAAATCGAAATGGGTAAACGGCTCAGTATAGTTATCGGTGGCGAACGACATCTGCCGGACCGGTGTGCGCTTGGCGATGTTCACCTTGACGATCTCAGCCGGTTTTGCCGGATCGACCATCTGGCTGACGGTGCCGATGCGTCGGACCTCGGCGAGCGTCGCGGTGCTGCCGTCCTCAAGCGTTGCCGTGTAGAGATCGAGCGGCTTGTCATAGCCATCGACCGTCACCTTCTGGGTGACATAGGGCAGGATGGTCGGCGGGAACTCGGCTAGTGCTGCTGGCGACTTGAACGACGATGCCGTCAACCAGACCGCCGGGCCGAACATCACGAACAGGCCAACGATCAGCCAGACCCAGGTGACGATATCCGTCCAGTGCCAGCCCTTGCCGCTCCTGCGGCGAAACACGAATTCGATGGCCCGGCTCATTTGCGGGCTCCCTTCTTGTCACGTGAACGGCTGAGGCCGAGTTGCACGAGTGTGAGGACAACGAGCACAAGGCCCATCAGGATCGAGGCAGCGGCAGCAAGGCCAGGGTTGCGCAGTTGCGCTGCAAAGCCGGTCTCGTAGATGTATTGCGTGACAAACAGCGTGCTGGTGCCGGGCCCGCCGCCGGTCAGCACATAGACCTCATCGAAGATCTGCACGGCGCGGATCAGCACCAGCACGATGACGACCAGCAGGTTCGGCATCAACAGCGGCAGGGTGATGCGGGTGAACACGCGCATCGCTCGCGTGCCGTCCATCTCGGCAGCCTCATAGAGATCCTTCGGAATGGCCTGCAGGCCGGCAAGGATAATCAGCGTGTAGAAGCCCATATGTGCCCAGATCGACACGCCGACGGTTGCGGCAAAGGCCCAGTTGCGATCATTCAGCCAGACATGCGGGTCAAAGCCAAAGCCGTAGAGACCGAAGTTCAACAGTCCCTGCCGCTGCAAAATCCATTTCCAGATCAGGCCGACGACGACGGGCGACAAAAGCACCGGAAAGAAGAACACCGCGCGCCAGAAGCTGCGCGCCATCAGGTCGCGATTGAGGATCAGGGCGGTGACCAGCGAAAAGCCGATCATCAGCGTGACCTGCAGGATGACGAACCAGCCGGTATTGCCGACGGCGGTCCAGAATGTGTCTTCGGCGCAGGTGTTGGGGTTGGTATAGTTCGAGCAGTCGAACAGCCTGGAATATTGATCGGCGCCGACAAAGGTGCGATCGGACAGGAACAGCGCGGTGCCGCCGGTCATCGAATAGGCGAAGTTGATGAAGAACGGCAGGAGCACGAAAATGCCGAAGATCAGCATGTTTGGCAGCAGGAAGAATGCGGCCATGCCGCCGAGGCCAAACTTCTTTTGGACCCAGCGCAAAGGTGCATCGATGATGCCCATGGCAAAGCGCACCGGCATCATGGCGGTCTCGCCCAGGCTCTGGCCCGTATGGCTCTGCCTGGTCTGGCGGGATATCTCTGCCATTGTTGATCGCTTTCCTGATGCGCGGTGAATGGCGCTACGGCCCATCTTCCATCGAAGATATGAAGCGGGCGGCTGAGCGGGATTGCCCGTCGCCGCCCGCGTATTCTTACGTTAGAGAGCCGAGTCCTTGACCTTGGCGGCGATATCCGCGTCGATGCGGGTATAGGCCTCGTCAAGCGTCATTTCGCCAGCAGCCGCCTGGCTGACGCGGGTGACGAGGGCGCCGTAGACCGTATCGGACCAGGCCCAGCCGGGCAGCTTGCGTGCAAGGTCGGACAATCCCGTCGAGGCGGTCACGAAGATGCCGAGCGCTGCCTTGGCCTGTGCATCGTCGGTCTTGAAGTTCAGCCCGTTTTCGATCACGCCCTTGTGCGCTGGCAGGAACAGGGTGCGCTCCGAAAACTCCTTCACGATCGGCTCGCTTGCGAGGTAATCCATGACCTTGGCGACGTCCTTCGGGTTCTTGGTGTACTTGATCGCCACCAGGCCGGCACCACCCGGCATGCCGGTGCAGTTTGCCGGTCCGCATGGGCTGCCGGTCGCCACCCAGTCGAAGTTCGAGCCGATCTTGGTCGAGAAGTTCGGTACCTGCCAGGAACCGGAATAGTAGAAGGCGACCTGACCGTTGATGAAGTCGTCGGCGCCGGCGCGGTAGGTCGAGCCGGCGGCGGAGACCCAGATGTCCTTGCTCATCGTGCCATCTTCGATCCAGCCGATGAACTTGGATATGAAGGACTTCGCGCCGTCATCGAGTGCTGCCGGCTTGCCGTCGGCACCGATATAGTTGGCGCCAAAGGAAAGGTCAGGCGCCGTCAGGCGATGTCCGGACCGGTCGAGTGCCATCGGGAAGGGTATCTGCTGGCTCTCGGCCACCTGTTTGGAAGCCTTCGCCCAATCGTCCCATGTGGCGTCCTTGCCGGGCAGGGCAACGCCCGCCTGGTCGAACAGCGTCTTGTTGGCAAAACCGCCGGTCAGGGTGATCTGCGTCATGAAGCCGGAAATCTGGTTGGAGCCGTCGGGGCGCATCCAGTCGGCCTGATCGCCGAAATTCTTGTCCCAATAGGCGGAATCGGCCACCAGCGGCCGCAGATCGAGCCAATGCTTGCTCAGTGCCTTGATGTTGGCGAGACGGGCGATATCCGGACCGTCGCCGGCCTCGAGCTGCACCGGCAGTTGTTCGCGCACGACACTGAAGGACACGTTATCGATGATGACCTTGATATCCGGATTGTCCTTCATGAAGCGGTCGATGAGGTCTTTCAGGACCTCGCCCTCGACGCCGTCGGAATACCACATGATGCGTACATCCCCGGCCAATGCTGCCGTAGACGTCAAAAGCCCGACGGCGAATGCCGCGAGCATCGTTCTGGTCTTGGTCATGCCTTCCTCCTCCTTTGTGGACGGGCTTCTCCTTGCCCGCTTTGCAATCGTCGCCGGTTTCTCCTCACCGGCACTTCGTCGTTATTGTGCGGTCAGCATGGCGACTTCGCCTGCGATCGTGAAATCCTTGGAAACGATTGTCCGGCCTTCCGCCTCAACGGACCCATCCTTGCGGAAGGTGACTGTACCGTAGTCGGGGTCTTCAACCACCAGCGCTCCATCTGCCGCCTCGGTAACAGACAGCACCGCGAACCGGCTTTCCACCGTTTCAAGGTCCGATGCTTCGCTGACGCGCACGATCCAGCGGGTGTTCTGGCCGTACTGGCGCAGTTCCGCATTGGCGGAAGGGCCTGTCGTCACCGGCTGCAGATCGGTGCTGCCGAGCAGGATCACAGCACCCCCGCCACTGCGGGCCATGGCAAGGCGTCCACGAACGATGCTTTCATCGAATTCGGCAATCGGGAACCAGGCATGGGTGAAGTCCGGCTGTTCTTCAAAGGTCAAGAAGTCGAGTACGGCCAGCCCCCGGTACTGATGGGCGCGAGGGAGGGTGCCGCACCCACCCCAGAAGGACGGCCGGCCGTACCCGAACTGAATGGTCTCGCCGGGATGGTTGATCAAGACGGCGGCTTCGGGCCGCTTGCCGAGGCGCAGGTGCAGGATGGTTTCCTGATAACCCCATTCGTTCCAGCGATAATGCGCGGCAGATCCCATGGCAAAATCGCGGCCCTTGTAGTGATAGAGCGCTGCAAACCGGTCCTGACCTTGCGCAAACCGCCATTCCTGATGCTCGTCCGCCTGATGACTGGCAACGGCTGCGAGTGTTTCGGGAATGATCAAGCCATGATCGCGCAGGCAGACGGCAAGCTGCGGCAGGGCATGGACGCGGCGGCCATACCAGCCGGCACCCCAGAGCAGGCGGGCGACGCCCGAAAGCTCCAGCGAGCGGCCGGCGCAGAGCGTGTGCTCATAGGAGCGCCCCTGCGCTGCCGTGACCATGCCGTGGTGGGCCGAACGGGCAATGACTTCGCACAGGCGCACGATACCTTTCCTTGCACGCTCAGCGATATCCGCATCCGGCGACAGGGCGGCGAGCGCCGTCAGGCCCTTGAGATCGATCGGGAAGTAGGGTGCCGAGTTGAACTCCGCCATTTCCCAGGCCTCGAAATGATCGAGCCAGGCGCGCACACGGGCAGCCCCGATGGCGCTTTGCTCGGCACCCTTGCGGCCGGAGCGGGCGAAGGTTTCACCGGCCAGCAGGTGTCCGGCGAGATAGGCGGAGGTGTGGAAAAGCAGGGCGTGGTTTTCGGAGAAATACCACTGCACGTCATTGCCCGGCTCGTCCATCCAGTAGCGGAAATCGAGAATGGCGCGGTCGATGCGGGCCAGGGTCTTTTCGCCGATGTCCTTGCCCCAGACGGTGCGCGACCAGATCAGCGGCACGAGGGAAAAGTCGGCGCAGTCATGGCAATCCTCGATCGACGGCAGGATTTCCTCGATCATCGCATCGGTATCGGCGCCGGACCGGCCGCTGGCCAGCCGGGCGAAAGCGCGGACGGTATCGCGTTCGGAGAATTCCGAGACTTCGGTGAGCGTCTCGGTGATGCGCTCAGCCAGAGTTGCCGGTGCTGTGCCCTGGCGGCCGGTATGGCAGATCTCGATACCGAGCGAGCGCGATGCGACGAAGCCGCCAGCTTTCAATGTGATGCGGAAATGGCGGAAATCGGCGGGTGCCGCTTCCGAAGGGCCGATCACCAGACGCGCGTCGCCAGCCTTGAGGATGAAGTCATAGTCGAAATGTTCGGTCGACATGAAGTCGCCTTCGACCGTGACATTAACAGCGACATCCACTGGCAGCGGCTCGGCAAGCCGCAGCGTGATATCCCCTTCAAAATAAGCCGTGCGCTCGAAATGCATGCTGTCGAGGGCGGCCTCGATCGTTTCTGCCACCTTGCCGTCGATCGGCACGGGAACGGCAACGCTTACGGCCGGGCCATTGAGGTAATCGAGCTGGAAGAAATAGCGGGCGTCGCGTTCGGCCAGATCATCGAAGAAGATGGTGACCTCGTTCAGGCCTTCCTGGAGGGTCAGGTCGAATTCCGCCTTTGCCTCCAGATTGCGGCTATACGGCGCCATCCAGCCAGATTCCTCACCGTTCAGCCAGAGGATCGCGCCACCGCAGGTGCCGAGCCGGACCTTGGCGGTTCCGGCTTTCTCAGCCGCAATGTACGTGCGGGCAAGGGTGGCAAGCCGGGTCGGGCGGAACCAGAAACCGGAGAGATCGAGCCTGGGCGAACCGAACGGCAACCACCAGCGGGCGGCCTCGAAAGAGCCACGCACGTCGGGCCGTTTTCCGCGATAGGTTTCGGCGAAGATCGTCCGGCAAGGATATTCGTGCGGAATGAAGTTCTTGTGCTTGGTGAGGAAGAAGAACGGATCCATCTCGCCCTTCATCGGGGCGTCGGGCACATCGAAGCGATCCTCGGCAATCGTTCCGAGTTGCCAATAGCGGATGGCATCGCCGGCGTTCAATTTGCGGTTCATCAGGGATCTCATCGGGGTCATTTCAGCTCTGCCAGGGCCACCGGGGCCACGTCATTATATTCCTGGTTTTCTCCGGTCATGCCCCAGACGAAGGCATAGGGGCCGGTGCCAGCGCCCATGTGGATGGACCAGGCGGGCGACAAGACAGCGTCGCCATTGGCGACGATCAGATGGCGCGTTTCTTCGGGGCGGCCCATCAGATGAATGATGCGATCTTCCGCCGCCATGTCGAAGTAACAATAGGCCTCCATGCGGCGCTCATGCAGATGCGGCGGCATGGTATTCCAGACGCTGCCTTCGGCGAGATCGGTTATGCCCATCAACAGCAGGCAGGAGGGCGTGACTTCCGGATGGATGTACATGGCAAGGCGGCGCTTATTCGAGCGGCGGCCGTCGCCCAGATCGACTGCCTTCGATTCCGCCTTCTTGATCAGCTTGTGCGGAATGTCGGCGCCGGCTGGAACGGAGTTCATGTAGAAGCGGGCCGGGGTCTTTCCCGACAGGCTTTCCATCGAAATTTCGCGAGCGCCGCGGCCGAGATAGAGTACGTCGCGGTTTTCCAGAGTGAAGGACTGCCCGTCGACGGTCACTGTTCCGGTGCCGCCCAGATTGGCGATGCCCATTTCACGTGCGGACAGGAGATAGGGCGTGCCGATCTCGTCGCCGGAACCGAATGTCACGCTTTTGGACACTGGCATTGCGCCGCCGAGAAGCAGGCGGTCAACGTGGGTATAGGTGAAACTGACCGCGTCCGGCACGAACAGGTCGGTCATGAGGAAGGCGCTGCGGAGTTTCTCCGTGTCATAGCCTTTGACGTCTTCGGGGGCCGCGCCGTACAAAGTCTTCATCGTCATGCTGCTTGTCCTTCTTGTCCGACGTGCTGCAGACCTTCGGAAAGGCACAGAATGGCCAGTGCCTGGCCGTAGCCGGTCGGTTGAATGGGGATGTCCTTGTAGAACTGGAGGTCATGGCCCATGCGGGTGCCATAGGAAACGTTTCCGACGGTGCCGGTCTCGTCGATATTGTCCATCACCACCTGCAGGGCCTTGAGGCCGGCTTCGCGCCACACCGGAGTGCCGAGGCCGAGGCGATAACCTTTGAGCAGGCCGTAGCCGATCCCGGCCGTGGCGGAGATTTCCTCATAGGATGTCGCATCGTCGAGCAATGTGCGCCATGCGCCGGAGGGAGCCTGAAGCGACAAGAGTGCATCGACCTGGGCGACCAGTACGCCCTGAAGGAAGTCCTTTACGGGCTTGGCAAGGTCGGCGAGATCGAACAGATCGAGCAGGCCCGCTGTGATCCATGCATTGCCGCGCGCCCAGCGCGCCCGGGCGAAATTGTGCCGTCCGTCAAACGTCCAGCCATGGAACCAGAGGCCGGTATGGGTGTCGGCGAGATAGCGGGTGTGGACGAGGAACTGGCGGGAGGCTTCATCGACCAGTTCGCGGCGGCCGCTGGCCTGACCGTAGGATGCGAGGAACAGGGCGACCATATAGAGCGTGTCGTCCCACAGTTCGTCGTGATTGACCTTGTCGGAGACGTGATGTTCAAAGCCACCTTCCGGCGTGCGGCCAAGCTCCGCCATCACCCGGTTTGCCCATTCATCGAGAACCGGCTGCCAGCGTGGATCACGGGTTTTTGCCCAGAGCACCGACAGGCCGAGCATCGGCGCGGTGGTGTTGACGTTGAGCTGCGGCAGCCCGGCCTCGATACGCTGCTGATACCAGTCTTCCACCAACTGGCGCAGATCGTCGCGGCCGGTAAACAGCCAGAGCTTGATCAGGCCGTAGAGACCAACGCCCTGCGGCCATTCCCAGCTGTCGAAGCTGATGTAGTCGCCAGCGGTGCCATCGAGATTAGGCTCATGGAAACGGCCGTCGTGCTTGAGGCCGGTCGTTCCGGCGACAAGGCGATCGAGACCGTTGCTGATATCGCGGCCATCTGGACCCATGAATGCTCCTCCACATGCGCCGCTCTTCTGGGCGGCTCGTTGGGGAAATAAATGCACGTCGAATTTTGTTGCGCAATCTGAAAATTTTTCTCATGTTGATGCAACGGAGATCGATATGACTGTCAAACCCATCGCGGGCAAACGCGGAAAGAAGAGCAAGCGCGTGCGCCTGGAGGATATTGCCGAGGCCTGCGGCGTATCGCTGAGCACGGCATCGCGGGCGATTGCGGGCGAAAAAGGCGTCCGGCCGGAAATCCGCCAACTGGTGCTCGAAGCGGCGAAGCTCGCCAATTACGTGGTTCCAACGGCGATTGCAGGCCAGAAGGTCATTCTGGCCGCATCAAGTGCTGCGATGATCGATTACGTGCGCAACCAGTTCACGCTCTACGTGCTCGAGGGCCTGAAGGAACGCGCCCAGGCGCTGGGACTTGAGATCGTCACGCGGCCGATTGCCGACCGCAACGAGGAACTGGCGGTTTTGAAGGAGGCGCAGGACGATCCACAGGTTGCAGGGCTCCTGTTCCTGACCGTCGATGACGAGGGCATGCTGGCTGCGACCCGCGGCTTCGACAAACCGGTCGTGTTGCTCAACAGCGACGATCCCTTCATGCGGCTTTCCAGCGTCACCCCCTGCAACCGCTCGAGTGCGCGGCTAGCAGCCGATCACCTGATCGGGCTTGGCCATCAACGCATCCTGTTCCTGATGCGACCGGGGCGGCGCACCATCGAGCGGCGCTATGAGGGCTGGAAGGATGCGTTGCTGCATCAAGGGCTTGCTGCAGATGCGGATCTGGTTGTCCCTGTCGAGGACTGGCTGCCGGAACTGGCAGCGCAAGCCATCGCGTCACGGATCGAAGCGCGCGGGCTCGATTTTACTGCGGTCTTGGCTGCTGGCGACAGTCTCGCCGTTGGCGCGATGATGGGCGTCCAGCAGCGGGGCTATTCCGTGCCGGGCGATGTATCTGTCATGGGTATGGACGACCTACCGCAGGCGTCCTTCCTCAATCCGCCGCTGACGACAATGCATATCCCGATGCGCGAGATCGGCTCGGTCGCACTCGACCTTTTGCGCGATAGCCTGTCTGGCCTGCCGATGCCGCCGCGCCGCGTCGAACTCGCCTGCCATCTGGTGGAGCGGGCATCGACAGCCATCTGCAGACCTCTTCCAACCCTATAGTTTCAACAGGAAGTGCAGGCTTTCGGCTATTTGCGGGGGCTTTGGAGACGGCCGCCAACTTCGCCTCTGTTCCTCTACACTTGCGACCTGAGCGAAAACCGGATCCGTGCACGGCGGTAGGCGTCCGGGATAGAGAGCGCCCAGATGAACAATCCACCCGCATGCCGCCCCAGAAAGGACTGTTCCGGCGTGGTGGTCATGTAAGTCAGGAACGAAAACAGAAGCACGAACAGCGCGAATGCCAGCCCACGGCGGGCCTCGCCGATTGCGACATGGCCGGCGCCGGGCAGGATGATCGACAGAAGGAGAACGAGGTAAGGGTTTACCGGCTTCGACACATCAGTCCTCACGCGACTTGCAAGACAGGTGACCTGTCTGCTTCGGAGTAAATCGTACTCAAGCCTGCCGCCAGCACAATGGCCTGGGTGATCGTTGCGGCAGGAACCGTCTCGAGAGAAAACCGCGCCTGCCGCAGAAATATATGCGCTGCCCGCTCACCTTGCGATGCCTGATAGACAAGCCGGGTTGCCTTGGCGGTGATCACCGCTTCCTTGACCCTTTGATCAGCAAACAGACGCTGGAAATGCCGGCCGGCGATCGCCGCCTGTTCAGCGGTCGCACGCCCGTCGCCGCGCATCAGCAACGACATGTCCATTTCGGGCGGCCGCATCCATTCCGCAAAGCTGTGAACGAGCGAATAATATTCCGAACCGGTCGGACGGGCGAGAGCGCCGAGCGACGGGCAGTCACGCAGCACGCCTTCGAACAACGTCACTTTCAACCAGAGTTGCGGCAGGCGGCGCGTCACCATCGTATCGGCGATCAACTCGAGCCTGACACGGCGGCCGTCGCCGATCCGCCCCGTGACGATGGGAAACTCATCCGCTGCCATGCTGATGCCGGATTCGCTGAGCAGCCCATAAGCTTCATCGAGCAAGCAACCGCGCTGCTGCATGGCCTCCCGATGTCCGCGCATGGCCGAACGCATGAACCACGCGACAGCCAAAAGGGCAAAGGCGAAGAGCAGATAGGTGATCGTCAACGCTTATTCCTCCAGACGGTGGACCCGCAGCCACTCATCCGGCTGCGGGTTGTGTTCATATCAATACCCCTCCGGCCGCGGCCAGGGCATCGTGAACTGATCGCCACGGCGCACGAACCGGTAACGGCGGAAGTGGAACCACAGCGATGCGATGATATAGAAACTGACCATCGCGATCAGCTGTGTGCCATACCCCAGGAACACGGCGACATAGGCGGTGGCGCAGAGGATCAGAAGCACGATCGTCGGCAGCGGGTGCATCGGATGGACATAGCCGCGCTTGATGGTGTCGAGCGGCCATTTCCTGCGGAACATCACCATGTTGAACGTCATGAACGTGTAACCCAGAAGCCCGGACAGGATCGAGAACGTCACCACCTGGTCGAGCGGCGCGCCAAGCGCGAAGATCAAGGCGATCGGCACGAGGAAGATGATCGAGCGGTACGGTGTGCGATAGACCGGGTGCACGGCGCCGAACCAGATCGGCAGATAGCGGTCACGGCCCATTGAGAACCAGGCGCGCGAAGCATCGTTGATGCAGCCGTTTGCCGAGGCAAGCGTCGAAAACATCGTGCCGATAAACAAGAGAACCATCAGGCCACGGTTGCCCGTGACGCGGGCCGCATCAAACAGCGGCGTTCCGGCCTGGCCGAGATATTCCCACGGGATAAGCCCGGAGCAGACATACCAGGTCATGGTTGCGGCAATCAGCAGCGTCATGATGCCCGCCATCGTGCCATAGGGCAGCGAGCGAGCGGGCGAACGGACTTCCTCGGCCGCCTGGCATGTACCTTCGATGCCGAGATAATACCAGAGACCGAAATGCAGGGAGGCGAGAATGCCGATCCAGCCATAGGGCATCGGATCCGTGGTCACCGCCGAGAAATCGAGCGGCACGCTCGACACGCCGAACTGCACCGACAGGAACAGGGCGATGATGGCCATGAACGCGACCGCGGTGATCACCAGATTGAACGTCAGCGTCGCCAGCACGCCGCGATAGTTCAGCCATGCCAGGAACATCACGCAAAGAACGATAAACGGCTGCTGGTGCAAGCCTGTATGGCCTTGCATTCCGGCCACCGTATCGAGCAGGAAGCCGATGGTGATGGCGTTGGCGGCCTCGAGCATCGTATAGGCCATGACCAGGAACAGCCCGACATTGAAGGCCATCAGCGGACCGACGATATGCTTGGCCTGCGCGTACTGACCGCCGGCTGCGGCAACCGTCGAGGTTACCTCGGAATCGATCATCGCCACACATGTATAGAGTAAGCCGGCCACCCAGCAGGCGATCAGGCCGGCGATCATGCCGCCTTTGCCGACGGCGAAGTTCCATCCCATATATTCGCCGACAAGAACGATGCCGACACCGAGCGCCCAGATATGGGCGGGGCCGAGAACGCGCAAAAGCTGCAGCCGCTCAGGCTGGCCGGAGGTGGTTTTCGTGTCTACCATATCCGGCCCCTTACAGCGTGTGACGTTCGGCTGCCGCTTCGATCTCGCCTTCGCGGGATGATGTCAGCAGGTCGTTGTCATAGGTCGTGTCGATGCGCACCATGTCGGAGAGCATCAAAAAGGCGAAGAGCGCAGAAAGGGCCCAGGCCGCGTATTCCAGAACAGTCCAGATATCCATTGTTGCCCCCACTATTTCTTCTTGGCGCCGAAGCGCTCCGCGATGACGTCGCGATATTCCCTGTCCGACAATCGCACCACCAGCACGAAATAGCCGATGACCAGGATTGCCATGACCACGAGGGCTATCCAGCTGAACGAATAGTCGAAACGCGCAGTGATGATGTCGTTGGCCGCCGCCGGATCGGTGATGCCAAGCGCTGCCCACTGCTGCTGTTCTGTGGCATTCTGGCCGAGTGCCTCCCATGTCGGGTTGGCGATGGGTGCTGGGGTCTTGGCCGCCCCTGCAAGGCCAAGATAGAGCGGAAGATAGAGCGCACCGACAGTCAGGACCAGAAGGGTGATGACGTCGAAGATCTGCCCGGCAAAGCTTTGTTTTGGCGGTTTGTAAGCCATGATCCCCTCCTAGCGCCGGCGCCGGCGCATCTCGTCGAGATGCTTGAGGTCGAGCCCGTAAATGAAATGCTTGTCTTCGCTGTAGTGCTTCAGCATCGCGATGATCGCCGCCGTGTTGAACACCAGAACCAGACCACACGCGGTTGTCAGGATGATCCGGATGGCGGGTACGGCGATGTAGGGCCAGATCGTCACCAGTGCGAACACCATCGTGCACCACAACACCGTTATGAAGACAATCAGGCCTGCCCTATCGCGGGAATGCATCTTGTCGATGCGCGTCGCAAGGTGCGCGTCGGCACCTGCCTCGTGGATTATCATGCGTTCCTCCCAGAATACGCTTTCAAGTCCGATATTGCCTTAAAGGCAAATTATTTTCCTCCAACGAATATTCTGCATCGGCCGGTTGGTCAAGGTAGCCATGTGCCAAAATGCCGCATTTGCCGAAAAAGAGGGCACTGACGTGCGTACCCGCCCCAGCATCCCCGACGGTTGTGGTTCTCCTCTCGCAAGGAACGAATGATTGGCTCAAAAGGAAAAATTGCATCATGCATCCGGCTTAAACTCCGGAAGATTACCGGCGGATCAATCCGTATGAGAACGCGCGCTGAGTCCTTGACGCGAAAAACGATGCAAAGCCCGCACGCATACAATGACCCACGGTCGGCATCGATGCCAAAGTGGGGAAGCAGCGAAAATGGATTACACCGGCCGCGTCATTGGATTGCGGTATGGCCGTTCAAACGCTGTGAAGGTAGCTGGCATATTCCAGGTCGGAAATATCGCGGTTGAAGACCGCGAGTTCCTGGCGTTTGCAGGTCGAGAACATCTCGATCAGTTTCGGGTGGAAAATGCGTTTAACGATCTCGCTCTGCTCGAAGAGATCGAGGGCGGCCGGCCATGTTGCCGGAAGAGACTTGGCGTCGCTGGCATAGGTGTTACCCGCCGTTGGCATCGGCGGTTCCGCGCGCCGGGTGATCCCGTCAATCGCCGCGCCCAGAATGGCTGCGATCACAAGATAAGGATTGGCGTCGACGCCCGCGACCCGGTGTTCTATCCGCCGGGCAACGGCAGGACCGCCGGGAATGCGGATCGCTGCCGTCCGGTTTTCATAACCCCAGGCCGCCGTGGTGGGCGCCAGGCTATCCGGGCAGAGCCTACGAAACGAGTTCAGATGCGGCGCAAACAGAGCGGTGCAATCCGGCATGGCGCCGATCAGACCGGCAACGGCCTGCCGCATCAAGACAGTGCCTTCCGGACCGCCATTGTCGAAGACATTGCGGCCTTGCGCATCGACGATGCTGAAATGCACATGCAGCCCGCTACCGGAGTATGCAGGATAGGGCTTGGCCATGAAGGTTGCGGCAAAGCCGTGCTTACGCGCCATGTTGCGAACGATTTGCTTGAAGAACACAGTATCGTCGCCCACCTTCAGCGCATCGGGACCATGCACGAGATTGAACTCGAACTGGCTCGGCCCGCTCTCCGACGTTGCGGCATCGACGGCTACGCCGCATGCGGCAGCCATCGCGTAGACATCGTCGAGGAAAGGCCCGACCTCGGCCAGTTCCTCCAGCGAGTAGATCGTATCCTTGGCATCCGCATGGCCGACCGGCATCTGGGTCAACGGCTTGGCCCGCGGCGATTTGGGATCGATCAGATAGAATTCGACTTCCGTCGCAACGACAGGGGTCAATTGAACGGCACGGAATCTGTCGAGGATATCGGCCAGCGTCCGGCGCGGATCGCCGAAAAATGGCTCCCCCGTTTCGGCGCGCATCCACATCGGCACGAAATGCGCCTGCGTTGAGGACCATGCCAAAGGGATTGGACCACGCTCCGTCGGTTCACAAATACCGTCCAGATCGCCCTGATCCAGCGTCAGGGAATTTGCGAAGACATCGGTGCCCCAGATATCGACGCCGATGGAGGACATCGGCATCCGGATGCCGTTCTTTAGAATCTTGTCGAGCGATACTGCTTCCACGCGTTTTCCGCGAAAGCAGCCATTGAGATCGCAGGTCGCTGCCAGAATATAGGCGCCACGCCCTGCGTCTTGTCCAGCCAACAGACCCTTCGTTTCGCTAGTCATGATGTACTCCGTTGGGGCTTTGGCATCGCAGGGGGTATGCAATTTCGATGGCTAGTATCGTAGGCGCACGCCTTGCCAGCGTCGAGGAGCTATTTGGGGCGATGAAAGATACTCCATCGTACGTTTCACGCCGCTCTTATATCGGTTTGCGAAAAATCGTTGCCTTTGTAGAGGAGTGGCTCACCGGTAAGAGCTGCCAGTGCATAGGAAAAGCAGTCGCCAAAGTTCAACCCGGCCGGATGCCGGCCCTTTCCATAGCGGCGCCAGGCGCGGCGCGCATGGTCGGCATGATCGGGTTCGACAGCGACGATTTCGACGCCGACCTTGTGTATCCACAGGTCCAATTCGCTGCCGCCAGCCTCGCCAAGACGGGCCTCGATAACCATGGCAGCCTCCAACAGGGTGGCGGCCGAAATCAAACGGATTGGATCATCCGCAATGCTTTGCTCGAACATTACAGCTTCCGGCTCGTTCTGAGCAATTGCCACGATGGCGGAGGTGTCAATAACCATCAGCGCGGCAAGCCGTTCTCGTCATAGCCGATGATCTCGTCATCAGAGCGACTATCCAGTACGGGCAATGCTATCCAGCGCCGGCGGCTGGCGGCCATGTCATCGAGCAACGCAGCTTTACGGGCATCAGAGCCGACGCGACGAAGGCGTTCTTCCAAGGCGCGGCGTGTGGCCGTCGTAATGCTCTCGCCGGTACGCTCGGCAAGAGCGCGGGCCAACTGCTCGGTCCTGGGATCTTTAATACTGAGCGCCACCGTCGGCTCCTAGGTTCCTGTTTTGCAATATTCTACCTAAATAGCATTACGTCGCAGCCGCAGCAAAGGGATACTGCTTATAATCGGCATCCTAACCAAAATACCGGGGACCGACGAGGTGGATGCCCGCCGGCGTCCGCCATTGCGGATCGCAGGGGAAGGCGAGGGCAAGGGCCTCTCCTCATCTTATTCAGGCAGCGTATTTCTGAACAGCGCCCGCAAGCTTTGACCATTCGGCGTACCACACGTCGAACAAATCATCGCTGATGTGACACTTGATATTCCGCTATCGAAGGCATCAACCTTACAGAGCGCGGCGCGGCCGCCCGTCAAAGTGGAACGCTGACCCGCCGGTCGCTTGCGATCATCTGCTGTATCTGTTTGACGATCTGGTCCGCATGGGCAGCGGCCAGCCGATCGGCCAGATCGATATCCCGCGCCTCGATTGCCGCGATCATATCCTCATGCTCGACGACGTAACGATGGGGCAGGCGGTCTTCGAATGACGAGTAGTAAATCCGCATGATACGGCGCCCTTCATCAAGCAGGCGGCAGAAGAGCCCTATGAAGTAGGCGTTACGCCCCGCATCCGCGATGGCAGCGTGAAAGTCGCGATTGGTTGATATCATCGCCAGCGCATCCTGGGCAGCGACGGCCTTGGCGAATTCGGCCTGCTTCTGGCGGATGATGTCGAGGTCGCCGGATTTGTAATGTTGCGCAGCAAGGCGAGTCGTGACCCGATACATCAGCGTGATGGCATCGAAGAATGTGTGAAGGTTGAGAAAGTCGATCGGGGATACCACCGTCGAGCGGTTGGGAAGGGTGGTCACCAACCCTTCGCTTGCCAGCCTGACCAGCGCTTCGCGAATGGGCGTGCGCGACATCGACAGCCGTTGCGAAAGCTGAATCTCGTCAATCGGGCTTCCCGGCTCGAGGACAAGGTCCAATATGTCGTCGCGCAGGATTTCGTAGACGAATTTTGCGCCTTCGCCGCGCTTCCGTTCAACTGCAACCGGTTGCATGTCTTCACTCATCGCGGAATCCTTCGTGCCGATCTGATTGGATAGTGCCTCCTGCTTCATCGGGCAACAGGCCGCGCGCAGGTTCACACGAACCGCCGATGGATAAAGCGCCGCAGGCTGCCCGACTTGACTTCGAACCGGGTTTGTCTAAACGCAACGGCATGATGTCGCGTATCGTGATCCACCTTCGGCGAGAGTCTAAACTCTCGAAAACCGGCACTTAGCCCGAACGTTGAAGAAGCCCTGGCTTGACGTTCGGGACGGCCAGGTTTCTGACTTGATCACTCGACCGCCATTGCGCACCCGTTGCAGTTCGACGGGATTCCGATACCCACCCACGTTTGATCGCGCGCTGCCCTGTTGATTGGTTGCGCAACTGCAAACGATGTGGCGTATCACAGCGCAGTCCAGGCAGCAAAGCTTCCGGAATACTTCGACTTGGCTAAACAGGCATTTGACAACGGCGCGCGCGCAACCATCTGCCGTGCGCTATCCAAACTTGGCTATTGTTCGCGTACGCAAGCCGAAACGCTGGTCGCCGAACGGCGCGTGACGCTGGGCGGGCGGGTGGTCACCGATATCCTGACATGGGCTGACGTTCAGAAGGACATCATTGCGGTCGACGGCATAAGGCTTGTTGCGCAATCCAGCGTCTATCTCATGCTCAACAAGCCACGCGGCATGGTCACCACCAGGGTCGATCCGGAAGGGCGCCCAACGGTCTTCGATTGCCTGGCGCAGATGGACAATCCTTTCCTTTCCCCCGTCGGCCGGTTGGATAAGGCAAGCGAAGGATTGCTGCTGTTCACCAATGATACCGTGCTCGCCCAACGCCTGCTCGACCCGGTCACCAATGTCGGGAAGATCTATCACGTGCAGGTGAGGGGCACCCCGACGGACGACATGATCGCCCATCTGCGCGGCGGCGTCTGCGAGGGCGGCGAGATGCTCAAGGCTTCCTCCGTCAACATCCTGCGTTCGGGAGGAAGAAGCACCTGGCTGGAAGTGGAGTTGCGCGAGGGCCGTTACCGGCAGATCAGGAGAATGCTCAAGGGCCTGGACATCGAATGCCTTCGACTGGTTCGCGTCGCGATCGACGATATAAAATTGGGTGACTTGGCAAAGGGTACGGCCCGCGCGCTTGACCGGCACGAGATCGAGATCCTGCGGCGGCGAACCAAAACCGGATAGTGCGGGTGTGTGACGCTTCAAAACAGGTCAAAAAAAAGGCCTCCAGTAAACGGAGGCCCCGAGTTTTGAAGGATCAACCTCCAGAGGGAACGGTTGAAAACGATGGCCCGGGAGGAGAGGGCACCGAGAACTTCAACCGCCATCAGTATGCTCAATGCAGCGGCTGCAAACAACGAATGTCATCCTGCTGCGCCCTTGAAATTAAACGTTTTGCCCAAAGTCGGATCCCAACCTGCACTTTTTTACCCGCCATGAAACCCGCGTCCTTCCTTTTCTGCGCATGACAACTGGGGTAACCGTTTGCCGGTCGCCACTTCTCTGGAACGCATGGCGCCGATGTCATCCTGAAAATTGAAAAACACACTTCCCGTGACGTTTTTCCACGCCCTCAACGACCGACAGGCTCGAATTTTCCCAATCGCGGTCACGGATAGTCCGCAGTTTCTTTTGTCTACTAAATTTATGGATAATAATACCACTCTGCCCTGATCGACAGGTCATGGGATTTCGCGGTGCAGATGTGAGGACATGATGAGCTTGCTCAGACATTTTGACCGCCTTCAAACCATGAGGGACCAGTTGGAAGCAAAGCTGGATCTGGATGATGCGGGATTTTCCGGAATGGGTTACCGGGCACGGCGCGATCTGCGCGAGCGCATTTCCGAGATTTCGCAGGAAATCTCGGCCCTGGAACGGTCTCGCTCTTTCCAAAGCTGACGGCGTTAGACGGTGAGGAACAACCAAATGACATCCACCCTGATCCTGCCTGGGCTGAACGGGTCCGATGACGGGCATTGGCAACGGTTCTGGCTCAAGGACGATGCGGAAAGCCGTTTGGTCGAGCAGGACGACTGGAAATCCCCAAAGGTTGAAGCCTGGACAGACCGTCTTGAAGAGGTGCTTGTTCAGGAAGGGCCAGCCTATATCGTTGCGCACAGCCTTGGTTGTCTGCTGGCCGCGAAATGCGCGGACAGGCCATCGGCGAGATTGATCAAGGGGGCGCTGCTGGTTGCCCCCTGTGATCTATCGACCACGGAGACGCTTCATCCGGGCGCCATCCATTTTGGCCGGATGCCGACCCGCACTCTGCCGTTTCCAACCATCACGGTCGGAAGCCTGAACGATATCTACATGCCGCTGGAAAGCCTGTCGCTCTACAGCCGCCTCTGGAAGACGCAGGTCAGAAACCTCGGGCCGGCCGGCCACATCAACATCGAAAGCGGCTTCGGCCGATGGACGGGCGGCTACGAGCTGCTGTCCCTGCTGAAAATGAAAGCGAAGGCGCGCAGAAGTTACGACCTGCCCCCGGCGCAGAATGGGGAGGCGCGTGCCGGAGGCGTGATCAAATCCGGCATGTCCCACTGAGAGAATGGTCCGGCTAATTGCCTCGATATCCGGGCGTTTCGTCCCAGGCGGCGGCCTCGACGGCGTCTTCCGTCAATTCCGATAGCGCCGCTCGGTCGAGTGCGCGGGCGATGCGTCCGTGGCTCATCAGGACGCCGCGATCGCACATGTGACCAATCACCCCCGCATCATGGCTGACAAGGATGAACGTCATACGATGCGAGGCCTTCAGGTCGTTAAGCAGGTTGAGGATCTCCGCCTGCACGGTCACATCGAGGGCGGATGTCGGTTCATCAAGCAGCAACAGTTTCGGCTTTAACAGCAACGCACGGGCAATCGCGACACGCTGCCGCTGGCCGCCCGATAACTGGTGGGGATAACGCCCGGCAAGAGCGGGTGAAAGCCCGACCCGGTCAAGGGCGATACCCACCGCAGCGTCGATACCTTCAGCGCCGTGAACCTTCAGTGGCTCGCCAAGGATATGCGCGATCCGGTGCCGGGGATGCAGCGACGAATAGGGGTCCTGGAATACCATCTGGATATTGCGGCGGGTATCGCCGGTGATCTTCCGTCCCGGCTCGAGCTTTGCTCCGAAAATGTCGATCAAGCCCGTCCAGCCGGTATTCAGCCCGGCTATGGCGCGCAGCACAGTGGTTTTGCCACATCCCGAAGGGCCGATCAGGCCGAAGGTTTGGCCTTCTTCAACAGAAAACGTGACGTCGCTGACGGCCGTGAAGCGCGTCTTGGCTGACGGGAAGGAAATTGATAATTGCTCGACGGAAACGGCTGACGTCATGATGGCCTTCCACTGTCTTCAAACACTGGCAATCGGGTCCCGTAGGTAGCGAACGATGGTCGGGCGGCCCAGAGGCCGCGCGTGTAGGCCGTCTGCGCCTGCGCAAGCTCAGACGCCGGCAGGCGCTCGACGATCTCTCCCTGCCGCATGACGATCACCCGGTCGGCATAACGCGAGACCTGCTGCAGATCATGGCTGATCAGCAGCAGCCCCATGCCGAATTCCTCTGTCAGTGAACGCAGGAGGGTGAGCACCTGATCCTGCAAACCGCGATCAAGCGCGGAAGTCGGTTCGTCCGCAATGATCAGCATCGGCCTGTTGATCAGCATGGCGGCGATCATCACGCGCTGTCCCATGCCACCGGAGAGTGCTGCTGGATAGCTTGCATAAACCCGCTCCGGATCCGGCAGGCCGACCCTGGCGAGCATATCGAGGGCGCGCTGCTTGCGCTCCCTTGCAGAAAGTTTGGTGTGCAGCAGCAGCGCCTCCTCGACCTGACGACCGACGCGGTGGGCAGGGTTGAGCGAGAATTTCGGATCCTGCAGGATCAGCCCCATGCCGCTGCCGCGCAAACCGTTCCAGCCGGCTGGACCGAGCGTCTGCAAATCGATGCCCTCGAACAGCATGCGGGATGCACGAACATGCGCGCGGCACGGCAGGAGACCCATGATCGCCCGCCCGGTCAGCGATTTGCCCGATCCGGATTCACCGACGACGGCGACGATCTCGCGGGCGACCGTGAGCGAGATGGATTTGACGACCGGTACAGGCCCGTTATCCGATGGAAACGAGATGGTGAGGTCTTCCACTGTCAGTAGGGCATCAGTCATTGCGGGGATCCATCAGGTCGCGCAGACCGTCGGCCAGCAGGTTGAAACCGAAGGAGGTGATGAGGATGGCAAAGCCCGGCGTTGCAGCGATCCACCATTGATCGAAGATCACCTGCGTGCCGTCGGCAACCATCGAGCCCCATTCCGCCGTTGGCGGGCGAACGCCGAGGCCAAGAAACCCCAGACCGGCTGCTGCCAGAATGATGCCCGAGAGATCGAGCGCCAGGCGGATGACAGCCGACGGTAGTACAAGTGGCAGGACATGGCCGAACAACAGGCGAGGGCCCTTGATGCCGACCATTTCTGCAGCAGCAAGATAATCGCTTTTGGCCAGCTTTGCCGTTTCGGCACGCGCCTGCCGCGCATAGGCGGGCCAGCTGGTCAGCGCCAGCGCCAGCGCGCCATTGAGCAGACCCGGTCCCATGATGGCGACGAAGGCGAAGGCAAGCAACAGGCGTGGAAATGACATGACGATATCGGTGATGCGCATCAGGCTGCGCTCGACGAAACCGCCGAGATAACCTGCAAGAATACCGATGGTGATGCCCACGGGCGCCATCAACAGCACGACGAACAGCACCAGCAGCAGCGTTGGACGAGCGCCATAGATCAGCCGCGAGAGAATATCACGGCCGAACGCATCGGTCCCCAGCCAGTGCTGCTGGCTCGGCGCCATCAGCCGGTTGGCGGTTTCCTGAAGCGTCGGATCGTATGGCGCAAGCCACGGTGCAAAGATCGCCATAAACAGCACGATCAGGATGATGGCGGCCCCCGTCGTCAACGACGGCGAACGGGACAAGCGGAGGTACAGCCAGCGTGCCGGCGAAATTTGCAGTGTTGTCAGCGCACTCATCGAGCCTGCCCTTTGTGAATTCGCGCCACAGCCACATCGGTCAGCGCGTTCAAGAGCACGAAGCAACTGCCGACGACCAGCGTGGCGCCGAGAATGGCGGGCATGTCTCCGGAAAACATCGCCGTCGTCAGGTAGCGGCCAATACCCGGCCAAGCAAACACCGTCTCGGTCAGTACCGCTCCCTCCAGCAGACTGGCATAGGCAAGGGCGATGACGGTGAGAAGTGTGCCGGCAATATTCGGCAGGATATGGACAAAGACGACACGCGATAGGCTCGCGCCCTTCGCCCGCGCGGTCAGCACATATTCCTGCCCGAGTTCGGAGAGGATCGAGGCGCGCGTCAGGCGGGAAATCCCGGCCAGGGCGTGAAAGGCCAGAACGATGGCGGGCAGGGCCAGATGCGCCAGCGCATCGCGGAATGCTCCGGCCTTGCCTGACATCCAGGTGTCGATCAGCGCAAAGCCGGTGACAGGCTTGACCGTATACTGGAACATCACATCGAGCCGCCCCGGTCCGGGCGCCCAATGGAGGCGCGCGTAAAACAGCAGCAGCATCAGCAGGCCGAGCCAGAAGATCGGCACGGAATAACCGAACAGCGAGACGAAGCGGGCAATTGCATCGATCAGCCCGCCTTGGCGCATGGCAGCGGCGATACCGAGCGTCAGGCCGATGAGGCTGCCGATGATGATCGCGGCCGTGGCCAGCTCCAGCGTGGCGGGAAAGGTTCGGGCAATGTCGGAGGCGACCGGCTGGCCTGTCGAGATCGACTGGCCGAAATTGCCGGAGACCGCCTGTTGTAGATAGCGCAGGAATTGAACCGGAAGCGGCTGATCGAGGCCGAGTTCAAGCCGAGCGGCCTGGTAGGTGGACTGGCTGGCGTGGTCACCGACCATCTGCAAGGCCGGATCGATCGGCGAGAGCCGCGTCATGGCAAATGTCACCAGCGCGAGACCCAGCAGCGTCATCGCAAAGGACATCAGCCATTTTGAAAGAGGCCCGAGCAAAGACAACTCCCGCCAGCGAGGCTGGCGGGAGTTGTGTGGCTCAGGCAGGCTGCGGAGGACCGCTTTCTGCAATGACTTATTTCTCCACGTGATCGTAATACACCTGATCGGCGTTCAGGCCCTGGACATAGTTTTTCACTTTGTCGCTTATCACGACCTGATCGTTACCCTGAAGCAGGAAAACGAAAGGTGAGCTTTTCTGCACCTTCTTCTGCAGGTCTTGATAAAGCGCGGTGCGCTTGGCAGCATCCTGCTCCTTGACAGCAGCCAGCGTCTCGTCGGTCAGTTCCGGGATCACCCAGCCGGCATATTTCGCCGCCGTATTGGTCGAGTTGTCGCGGTTGTTGGAAAAGGCGCTGGCGTTGGAATGCGGATCAAAATAATCCGGAATCCAGTAGCGCAGCGTCATCTGATACTGACCCGATCGGCCCTTGGCATAGATATCGCTGGCAACACCCGGCTGGATATCCAGCTCGATGCCGGCCTTGGCGAACGAGGCCTGCAACGACTGCGCGATCGACAGGAACGGCTGGTCGTTGAACACGATGAACTCGACCTTGACCGGCGTCTTGATGCCTGCATCGTTAAGGACCTTCTTGGCCTTTTCGACGTCGAGCGAGAAAGGCGTGTCGGTGAGCGCGCCGGGGAAACCGACTGGCAGAAAGGCCTGATGCACCTGGCTCTGGCCGCGCAGGAGATCCTTGGCGATACCGTTATAATCGACCAGATAACGGGCGGCTTCCCAGAAGGCGGGATTGCCGAGCGTTGCGTTGGCCTTGGAATTGATCAGGATGTAATCCGTGCGGGCAGACGGAACCGAGAGCACCTTGATGCCGGGCTTGTCCTTCAGCGCATCGATCTGGTCGGCGCCAAGGCCGCGGGCGATATCGGCATCGCCCTGCTCGACCAGCAGGCGACGGGCGGCGACGTCAGGCACGTTGCGCAGAATGACGTTTTCAAGCTTGGGCTTGTCGGCCGACTGGCCGTTGGCTTCCAGCACCAGCGCCTCATGCGGTGTATAGGATGCGATCTTGAAGGCGCCGCTGCCTGCCGAGTTGGTCTTCAGCCAACCATTGCCGAAATCATTGTCCTTGGCTTCGCCCGAAACGGTCTTCTCGTCGACGATCGAGGCGATCGGTGCGGTCAGCAACGACAATGCAAAGGCTGGGCCGACATCGGCGGTCCATGTCAGCTTGACATGCGTGTCATCAATCTTTTCGACAGCCTTGTCGACATTCTCAGCCGTCCAGCCGAGTTCGTTCAGGATGAATGCCGGAGATTTGTTGAGCTTGACGGCGCGGGTCAGCGAGAAGATCACGTCTTCCGGGCGAACCGGGTTGCCGGAGGCGAAAACCGATTTGCCGGTCAGCGCAAACGTCAGGCTTTTGCCGTCGGCGCCAGCTTCCCAGGAGGCTGCAAGGGCCGGACCGATCTTGGTGCCCTCAGCGCGGTCGGATTCGATCAGCCGCTGGTACAGGTTGTTGAACGACTGTACCGTCGTCAATTCGAAGCCTTCAGCCGGATCGAAGCTGACTGCATCGTCGATCGACTGGGCGACGATCAGCGCATTTGCTGGCGTCTCGCCATGAGCTACGCCTGCCGTCACGGCAAGCGCAAAGCTGAAAACGGCGCCGAGAAGTTTGGCCCGGCGAGATCGTCCATTCATCATTCGTCTCCTGTGCATAGGTTCGTGTGAGCGCATCGCTCGTTCGGCCGAAACTAGAGGCAGATCGGCGTAGGGCACAGTAAAATATACCTAATTTACAGACGTACTCAGCAATCCCATGCTTTTGTGAGATCAGCCGATGGTCCTGCCGCAGGAGCGGATTGGCCTTACGCGGAAAGAGAAAGCCGAAAATTCGGCAAGCCTCCACTGCAAGAACCGCAGCAGTGCCTTATGTGAAAGAGCGGATACGGGCATGAAAGCACCGGGATAAAGAGGCCATGAAAAACGCCGCCAGAAAACCGGAACACCTCCACGACGCGCTCGCCTCGCAGCCGGAAAACCTCAAGCTGCAAGACCTCGCCCTGCCAGACAGACCTTGCCGCCAAAAGGAGGATTTTCTCAAAGAAGCCTCGAAGGAAACATTCCCTGCAAACGCGCCCTTTTCTCTGCAACCCATTCGCTGAACAAGCCTCGTCACATCAGAAACAAAGGAACCCAGTTATGACCGACAAGACACCGCGTGCGCGCCGTATGGCACCTTTGAGAACACCGTCCGGCCTTTCAGAAGACGCGACCCGGGATATCTCCGGTGCTTTGACGGCTTTGCTCGCCGACGTGTTCGCTCTCTATCTGAAGACGAAGAATTTCCACTGGCACATGTCAGGCCCGCATTTCCGCGACTATCACCTGCTCTTCGACGATCAGGCCGCACAGATCCTGGCGATGACCGATCCCCTGGCAGAACGGGTCCGCAAGATCGGCGGCACGACGCTGCGCTCAATCGGCCATATCGGCAAGATCCAGCGCATTTCAGACAATGATGCCGATTATGTCGATCCGCAGGATATGCTGGCAGAGCTGCGCGATGACAATGCTGATCTTTTGTCCCGCATGCGCGAAACGCGCTCCCTTTGCGACGAGTTCGGCGATGTCGCGAGCACAAGCGTCCTGGAGAACTGGATCGACGAAGCCGAAGAGCGCGTCTGGTTTCTCTTCGAGACAAGCCGCAAGGGCAATTCCTGACCCAGGCAGACCGGCGATTGCGCGGAGCAGTGGGCAGTGATCGCTACATCGCACAGGAGCCGGTTCTGACTTGGCCGGCACGACGGTCCCAAGCCGTTCACACGGGGAGGGACCATCGCACGAGCAAGGTTCGCTGAACCAGCGGATCGAATATTGCCTGTACGCAATACGCCACGGACGTGCCAACACTAGGCGCGCACAGCTGCTTCAAGCGCACTATCTGTGCCGATTGGTGGCGTGTTCCCTATGCCGCCTGCTCAAAGGCCGCAATTTGGGCGCCCCCGGCAAATCTTTGGACGATACAGCCGCTTGTAGTGCCCCTCCTGGAACCTGATCTTCTGCTTGCGTTTATGTTCCATCAATTGCGCGGAAGACGCATGCGACCTTTCGCTACCGGCAGGTGCCGATGTCGCGCAGCTTGTCGTCGCAAGGCCAATCGTGGCGGCAACGGCAAAGGCTCTGAAGATTGTCATTGCTGTCTGCATCCGCGTCTCTCCGCCTGCTTTTCTAAACTGTGAAGGCTATCCCGAAATGGATGAACCCCGGCTGAACCGTCAACCGATCCGCCCCCAGACGTCTTCCTTGACACAATCTTGCCTTTCAACTGCACGCTTTCCGTCGTTTTTGATTAAAAGTTTATTAATCCCGTCTTCCTACACATAGACCTTTGCTCAATGACCTCTAGATGAACAACGCGCTCATCCAAGGTTCAGATCAGCGGCTCTAATTCTGAGGCGAAGCAGCCGCTTCGTTATACAACACCGAGGAAATCACATGAAGGCTATCGGCATCCTATTCGCATCCCTGTTCGTGGCCTCTACGGCTTATGCGGATGACATTTCACTTGGCGTACCCGGCTATGGGGGCAGCGGCTGCCCCTCCGATAGCGTATCGGCGACGATCAGCCCCGACGGAAAAGCCCTCAGCCTGCTGTTTGACAACTATGTCGTGGAAGCTGGCGGCGAGACAGGCAAATCCTTTGATCGCAAGACCTGCAATGTCGCTATTCCGGTCCATGTCCCGCAAGGCCGCAGCGTTTCGGTCCTGGCCATCGACTATCGCGGTTTCAATCAGTTGCCACGGGGCGCACGCTCGCAGTTCAACGTCGAATACTTCTTTGCCGGCGCCCGGGGTCCATCCTTCACACAGACGTTTACCGGCCCCCGCGAGAAGGACTATCTGATTTCCAACAAGCTCGTGGCAGATGCTCTGATCTGGTCGGCCTGCGGCGAGGACGTGAACCTGCGGACAAACTCCAGCATCCGCGTCAACACCACGAAAAACAAGGAAGCCATGGCAACGGTCGATACGCAGGATGTGAAGGCTGCCATCGTCTACAAGCTTCAGTGGCGCACCTGCCGCTAACTTCATACAGATCGGGGCAGCATCGACACGCTGCCCCTTATTTTCCAACAGGGTAAGTTGTCATGCGTTCCCCCGTTTTTCTGACTGTGAACTTGTTTGCCTTTGCCGTGTTCAACGCCGCTACCGGCCCTGCATATGCAGCGAATGGCTGCGCTGAAGGCACCTTTTCGAGAGTACACTCGCCGGACGGCAATGCCACAAGTGTCCTGTTCGACGATTTCTCGGCCACGGCGGGCGGAGCCTCCGGAACCGCACGCGCAACAAGCACCTGCAATTTGAGCGTTCCGGTAACCAATCCGGCCGGTTTCTCCGTTTATCAGGTTGACTATCGCGGCTTTGTCACCACTCAAGACGGGCAGGGGGCCTCCATTGTCACGCGGCAGGACGGCAAGACGGTTCTGAACCACCAGATCACCGGCCCTCTGGAAGATGATGTCTCCGTTGGCAATCGGATCGGCGTATCCGGTTCGGATACACTTGAACTGGCGGTTATCGTCGGAGCGACAGGGCCGTTGAATGAGGCCGACCTTGAGGCTGGTCTTTTTCTCGATTCCATCGATTTCGCCCGGCTCGGGTTCACCACAGCAAAGTCGGTGACCAATTCGGTTGACCAGTTGGCGCGCCAGAGGCAATCGATCGTGCTGGATCTGATGGACACCGCACAAAATCTGCTCGGTCAATCGCAGCGATTTGACAGCGGCAATTACCTCAGCGCGTTTGGGAGTTCCGACGCTGCCGCCGGGTTCAATGGACGCTGGAACGCTGGCAATGGCGTGAGCTTTCTCGGCGGCGCCGCCGTCGTGAACCCCAACCGGACAGATGTTTCCATCGATACACTGGTTCTCCTGGCCGGGGCGGCACGGTATACCACGCCAGAGGCGCAATGGCGCGCGTTTGGCGAGATCGGCGCCTGGGGCTCCCCCAAAGTATCGGCCAACCTGTCGCGCAGTTACCTGAACATCAATGATATGGTCTTCGCCGGTAGCGCAGTATCCGGGTCACTGTTCAGTTCCTATGGACGTATCGGGGCAATCTATGCGCCCGATGATGCCAATGAAATTGCCTTTTCTGCCCGGTTTACCCGATCCTGGCTGGACCTCGATGGCTACCGCGAATCCGCCGCCGACAAGAACCTCTTTGCAGCCACAGTGAAGGGCGGCCGCTCCACGGCCGATACCGTGAGCGCCGAAGTTGCCTGGAGCCATGATACCGGCGGACAACTGGACTATACGGTGGCAGGCGCCATTGGCCGGACGTTTGCAGGCAAGGACGGCGCCAAGGCCTCCGTTGATTGGGTAGGGGATGTCACCGGCACGGCCGACGATCAGAACTTCGCCACGCTTGGCGGCCGGGTCGGCTGGAAGATCGATGACGTCTGGAAAGTCGAAACATCATTATCTGCAACATTCCGGGAGCAAGACAAGCCCGATTGGAATATCGGCGGGCAGGTAAAGGCTTCGTTCTAAAGCCAGATGCCGCATTTGAGGGAAAAGCGGCGAGGGCGACGGCTGGCCACTTGCACAATAGCTCCTTGCATTTGCAAGAACCCTCCCGCCGTCCCTTTTGCACTTCCCCAGAACGCCGAAAAGCCCGCGGACATTTCTGTCTGGCGGGCTTTTGATTGTGTTTTTGGTTGCGGGGGCAGGATTTGAACCTGCGGCCTTCAGGTTATGAGCCTGACGAGCTACCGGGCTGCTCCACCCCGCGTTATCCGTGCAAATCCCATTCGGGATTTGTCGCGTTACCAGCGTATTCGGCGAAGCCGAATATCTCGACAAGGAAACCGCCTTATGGCGGTTTTCGTCAATAGCGCAAACCGAAGGTTTGTCGCTTACAGGTTGGGCCGTATTTGCCTTCCCTTGTTCATTTCAGCGCAAATCCGAAGGATTTGTCGCGGTTGCGTCACCGCTTAGCGGTGATGCTTTCTGCCTGAGCAAATTGCTAGAGGCAATTTGTCTCATGTGAGGGACGCACGACCAGGTTTTCTGATCAATTGTCCCTGCATATTTGATTATCCGGCATTGTACCGAAGCAA